>CAWHAX010000027.1:0-96745 GCA_963827365.1 uncultured Alphaproteobacteria bacterium
TCGGAGCCACCACAGTCGCCTTCGACCTGGCTGACGCAATCGAGGCTGCGATGACGAACGGAGGCCGCATCGCCACGTTGATCGTGCCGCATGATGCCCAAATTGGCGAAGCCAATGACGGCATTCCCGTCCGCCGCGTTCCCGCGAGCAAGACCTTTTCGGCAAGACCGATCCTCGAAGCAGCGAAGGCATTGAAATCGGGTAAGTCAGCCCTACTCTTGGGCGGAGATGCGTTATTGGAACCCGGCATCATGTTCGCGGGCAGGATCGCCGCCATCGGTGGCGCCGACTTACTGTGCGATACCTTCTTTGCACGCATGGAACGTGGTGGCGATCTGCCTAGCCCGACGAAGCTGCCCTACTTCCCCGATGAGGCGCTAGAGCTAACCCGGCGTTATGAGCGAGTCATCGTTGCCGGCACCAGGCGGCCTGTCGCCTTCTTTGGTCATCCGCCTGTGCCAAGCTATCTCACCACGGAGGAGCAGACCGTCATTTTGTCCGGGCCCCAAGAAGACAGTTTGGGCGCGCTTGCGGCGTTGGCGTCGGAAGTGAATGCGCCGAACATCATCGATCAGGTGTCAGGTGAGCCCCGGGCGATGCCGAAAGGTGCCCTTGATGCTCAAGCTGTAAGCGCTGTCATCGCACGTTTGCAGCCGGCAGGTTGCATCGTCATGGACGAGGTGCTGGCTGTTGGCGTGCCCTATTTCGATGCGTCGAAACACTCACCTCGATTTACCCACCTGATGCTAACCGGCGGCGCCATTGGTCAAGGCCCGAGCGCCGCAACGGGCGCTGCCATCGCCTGTCCCACGCGCAAAGTGATCAACTTCCAATCAGACGGATGCGCCGCCTATTCGGTACAGGCGTTCTGGACCCAGGCACGCGAAAATCTGGATGTGGTAACAATCATTGGCTCAAACCGAAGCTACGAAATTCTAGAACTGGAGTTACTGCGGGCAGGCGTGGCGCAAACGAGCCCGATGGCCCGCTCCATGCTGCGCTTGGATAATCCTCTCCTAAACTGGGTGAAGATCGGCGAAGGCTTCGGCGTGCCGTCGGTCGCCGTGGATAGTGCCGCGGCCCTCGCACGGGAATTGGAGAGGGCCCTGACGCATAAAGGACCCCACTTAATTGAAGCGATCATGGCCCCAGGACGCGCTTCGCGCCTTGGTTAGATGCTCCGCCATGTCTGCTATTGGCACATAGCAGACGTGCCACTCGCGCTGACGAATGTCCGCTTTCGGGGGCAAAGCGGACATGACGCGAACGGGCCGTTACGTCGGCTAATGACCAAAAGCGGAAGTCGGGGCCTGGCTGGTCCCGGTGGGGACGAATGTCAGTTCACGGGGGCTACGCCGAGCGCCGGTTTTGCTGGTCCACATGTCCGCTCGGATGTCCGGCTTTGGCACCAGGGTCAACTTTAGTCGGCAGATGTACAGGCAGCAATGGTGGTAAAATACGGCCGCCACACAAAGCGCCTAAGCTTCAATGACGGGTTCAGTGGGGCGGGCGGGATGGGGAGACAAGAATGACGCCGGGACGCTTGTTCCTAAGAGTTCAAATTCTATCGGTCATCGTTGGCCTTGTTTCCTGTCTCTGGCTTGACGATGTCCGGGCCGCCAAGGATGAAAAGGCGGATGTGGTCCTCCGGAATGGGAAGATCTACACGGCCGACAAGGAGCGCTCGATCAAACAGGCGGTCGCCTTCAAAGGCAACACCATCGTCGCCGTCGGCGACGACAAGGACATGACGCCGCTGATCGGAAGCGGGACCAAGGTCATCGGTCTCGGCGGGAAGCTGGTGCTTCCGGGGTTCATCGATACCCACATCCACCCAATCATCGGTGCCCTCAACGGCGCCAAATGCAGCCTTGCCGGCGTGAAGGCGACGATGGACGCGCTGAAGCCGGTCGTCCAGGATTGCGTCGGGAAGGATCAGGGCGGCGCCGACGACTGGTTCGAAGCAGCGCAGCTCGACAATTACGGCTTCTCGGCGACCGCCAACGATCTCGACGGCATTGAGACGAAAAGGCCGGTCGCGCTCTGGGGAAATGACGGGCATACGGTCTGGGTCAACAGCCGGGGCCTTGCATTGCTTGGCGTCACGGCTGAAACACCGGACATACCGGGAGGCAAGATCGCCCGCGACGCCACGGGCGCGCCGACCGGCTACTTCGCCGACCGCGCCTCAATCTTTGTCGATGAGAAGATTCCGTCGCCGGCGCTGGAGGAAAAGGTGGCGCTGACCGCGGCCGAGCTAAAGAAGATGTCGGCCTCCGGCATTACCGCGTTGATGGATGCCTTTGTGACGCCGGCAGAGGCCGCGGTGTGGCGAACTCTGTACGATACCGGTAGGCTCCCCATGCGCGTTCGCACGGCGATTTACGTCGCCGACCCGAGCGACGACAGCGACGAGGCAGTGTCGCGTCTTGTGAAGGCCAGTAAGGACGGCGACGTCGATCCGGACTTCCTCCGCTCTGGCCTGGTCAAGGTGTTCGCCGACGGTGTGATGGAATATCCGGCGCAGACGGCGGCGATGCTCTCCCCCTACCTCGATGCCGACGGCAAACCGACCAAGCATGAAGGCGAGCTCTATTTCGATCCGCAGCGTTTCGCGGGGCTGGTCCAGAAGCTCGACGCCGCCGGCCTCACTGTGCACATCCACGCCATCGGCGACCGCGCCGTGCGTGCGAGCCTCGACGCCTTTGCTGCTGCGCGCGCCGCAAATGGAGAGAGGGACAACCGCCACCAGATCGCCCATATGCAGCTCGTCGATCCCGCAGACTTCCCGCGCTTCGAGGAGCTCGGCGTGCTCGCCGACTTTCAACTCGAATGGGCCAAACGCGAGCCCGCGACCGAAGGGCCGCTCGAGCCCTATCTCGGGCCGGATCGCTACCGCTACGTCTATCCTGCCGGCAGTCTGCAAAAGGCCGGCGCGACCATCATCGGCGGCAGCGACTGGGACGTCTCCTCGTACAATCCGTTCTGCGCCTTTCAGACCGCCGTTACGCGAATTGGCAGAAAGGGACAAAAGCCGCTCAATATCGAAGAGCGGATTCCGCTCACCACGGCGGTCGACGCCTACACCATCAACGCCGCCTATGCCATGAAGCAGGATAAGACCACAGGCAGCCTGGAAGTCGGCAAGCGCGCAGACCTGGTCGTGCTTGACCGCGACATCTTCTCAGTCGATCCCGATACTATTGGCGATACGAAGGTGCTTGCGACCTATCTGGATGGGCGGCTTGTTGATCCAGCGAACGGAACGTCTTCGAAGCGACCGCCATCCTGCGAATCTCGTTCTGGTCTTCCCTAGGCTGAGGAAGGTTGTTCTCGTGCACGGATGCTTAGCTCGGCTGTCCCGCATGTCCGCTATTGGCACATAGCAGACATCGATGCCGACGATGAGCGTGTCCGCTTTTGGGGACAAGTATTAGCCGCTCCTGGCGGCAAACCTGCAAGGCGAGGAAGCTGCCCCGCGTTGCGTTCCACAGCCTGCGCCATTGCCATGCAAGCGCCTTGATTCGTGGCGGTGTGGATATCCTCACGATCTCGCGCCGACTCGGCCACAGCAAAGCTGCCATGACTTTAGACGTTTACGGGCACTTGATTGAAGGCTCGGACGCTGCCGCCGCAAAAGCAATAGAGGGGATGCTGAAATGACAAAGACCGATCACGTAGACTTCGAGGAGCAAGAGCTAAGGCAAGCCATTGAGCGCGACGTTGCGGCGGCTGGCCTGTGGGATACCTGCGCGGAGTGTGGCCTCGCGCCCGAGAAGGAGCTTGCCTTCATTAACGAGAGGCTCGTGGAGGGCGGCTACGGGCCGTTCGGGACCCTGAGCGACCTACGAAGCCGCCGCACATGCGCGGCACAAGTACCCCGATCTCGTCAAAGAATTCTGCTCGGTAAGGGAGTGCTGAAATGACTGACAACATAGTGCCGTTTCCCACCTTTGCGGTGGAACTAGCCCGAGCCTGCGAGCAGGCGGACGAGCAGGCGGACGAGTACGAGGCCGCGCTGTGGCAGCTCGTCGGCGCTATCGAGCGTATGAGTGGCCGGCAAGGAGGAGCGCAAGGAGTGGCTCAAGACTGCGTGCAGCGAGCTTAGGATACTGCTCAACTAGGGAGCGGGGTGGGCGACATTTGGGCGACAATTCACGGTTTGTTGCCAAGGGTGCCGCCAGCAATGTATTGAGTAACAACGTCGGAGCGTAGCGCAGCTCGGTTAGCGCACCGGTCTGGGGGACCGGGGGTCGGGAGTTCAAATCTCCCCGCTCCGACCATTTCCCACCACAGGAAGAAATCTCAGGCCGGCTACCGCCGGAAGGCGCGGTCGAGCAGGCTTGCCACGCCATCACCCGAGGGACGCGCGCGAGACACGGCTCTCTGCGGCTGGACCTCCGGAGGGGCGAGGAACCGCGGCTGCTGCAGCACGCGACGCACGGCCTTCGATGGGGCTGCTGAGACCACGGGGGCCGCGTTGATCGGGGCTTGCGGCTCTTGCACCACCGCTACGCGCTTCTGTCCAGGGCGGTCGATCGGCTCAACATAGTATTTGGCATATACCCAGCCGCTCTTCCCTGTCTCGGGGTCAAAAACCTGGTACCAGCCTTGCGAGGAGTCGAGGAGGTGCATCTCCTTGCCTGGAGACTGATGGCCGACCACCGGTGTCGAGACCGACGGGCCGCTATGCATCCAGGCCCCGCGGGTGACAACCACCCATATGGCGCTTCGGTCGACGAGCCTGGCGTCGCTGGCTTTGGCATCCTCTTCCGGCTTGGCGGCCTGAGGCAGCGCCGGCGCAAAGAGATCGTCGATGCTGGCCACGGGGGTGCCGTCGGCCTGAAGCGCGCCCACCGCTGAAGAGCGAAGCGCGACCTGCTGGAGGTCCGGATATTGGGACTTTGCTCGGCTCGAGACACCTCCGGAAACGGGAGGTGCGGCGACGGCCACCTTCGGTGGCTCGCTCCCGAACTGGCCTTGGGGGGAGTTGGTGTGGCCGGCGAACACGACGCCGACGATGCACGCAGACAAAAGGGGCCGCTTCATGGCGCTACGTCCAAAACGGTGCCCCCACCGTCTCACGCAGAACTAAGTAGTCGCCCTGACACATTCAAGGACGGAGCGTGTTTATCGCTTCGAAAAGGTTGCGGTCCGAGCTTTCCGAGCGTTCGCACGTCGGCGCGAAACCGCCCTCAGGCGTGAGGTGAAACTGCCTATCCCAAGGCTTTGATTTTGCTAAAAAGGGCTTCTTTGTCGCGACGCGGCACTCGAACACTCAATCGTGCCCACGCGTTTCAGCTTCAGGGTGAGCAGACAACCGCATGGGTGCCAATATGAACTGGCTTCTGAACCTGCCGCCCTTTGAGGGCAATCTCGTCGCCATCCCCGCGATCATGGTCGGCTCGATCCTGCTCGTTGGGGCAATCGTACTGCTGTTCGAACCTCGGCACGATGACGACAGCGATGTCCGTCACGGCTAGGCGTCCACTAAGGACTACGCATTCGCGGCGGCGGCTTCGGTCGCAGCCTTGCCGCCCAGCGTCGAGATATAAAAGTCCACGATGTCGCCCGTCATGCGCTCGACGGTAAGGCGGTTTGCCACGTGGCGTTGCAGTTGGATGGCGCGGCCGAGAAACGGTTTCGGGTGAGCGAGAAACGCCCGCATCTGCTGCGCCAGCGCCGCGATGTCGCCGGGCCTGATAAGCGGCGTATCGGTGCCTTCAACGATCTCGGGGATGCCGCCGACTTCGGTCGCGATCAGCGGCATCTGCGCCGCCGCAGCCTCCAGCACGACATAGGGGAAGGACTCCGCCCGCGACGGCACCACCACGCAGCGACCGCGGGCAAAGGCGGTCCGTGCCGGGACCGAGCCGGCAAAGCTCACTTTGTCCTCGATGCCGAGCTTCTGTGCCAGCCGCTTGAACTCCGCCTCGTCCGGGCCCGTACCCACGATGACCGCGGTTGCCGGATAGACGGTGCGCTGGGCCGCGAGCGCGGCGAGCATGATGTCGACGCCTTTGAGCGGCCTGAGCTCGCCGACAAAGACGAAGTCCGCGGCATCGTCGGCCAGGCGCGGCTCGTAGAACTCATGCGGATAGAGCCCGTTCGGCACGATGCATACCGGGCAGGTCGGCGGACCGATGAACTCGCTGAAGCGGCGCGCTGCAAAAAGGCTTTCGAAGATGAGGCCGTCGGTGAGCGGCGCAAGCCTCTGCTCCGCCTTGACATAGATGCGTCCGGTCAGCGTGGTCGGCGCATGGTGCAGGCTTCCGCCATGCGGCGTGTAGAACGCTCCAACGCTTTTTTTCTTGCGTTTCAGCCCTCGGGCCGCGAGCCGCGCATAAGCCCCGCCCTTGGCGCCATGACCGTGCAGGACGTTGGCCTCGAGGCGCGCGGCAAGCCGCTTCACCTGGCGGTAGCTCTTGAAGTCTGAAGGCCTGATCTGGCGGGTCATGGGGACGCGGGTCACGCCAAGCGTGCAAAAATCCGCAAGCTGTTCGAGCGCGCGGCCGGCAGGCACGCCGCCGGTCTCGGAATCGCAAATGACGCCGACCTCAAGCCCGAGCTCGGATTGACCCTTCACCAAATCGTGGACGTGCCGGAAGAGACCTCCGATCGGCGCCCTCAAGCAATGGAGAATGCGAAGAGAGGGGGTCACGATTGAGAGACGGTGGCAGTCTTGGGGTGACGGTTCCCTTGAGGCTAGAAGAACAGTCCCGCCCCGTAAATAGCACCACTCCTGCTAATCTTGCGAAGCGTGCCGAAGCGGGGCGGTCTTTAACAACTTAGTTACGGGCGGGCGCTCTAATGGTCCCCGCAGGCGAGGGGTTCGGTCTTCCGAAAGAGCCTGCCGGGGAACCCATGAAGCCGTTCGATCTGCCGAAGCGCGGCGCGCTTGCGGCCAACGAAACAATGCCGGGGCATGTGGCGGGCGGCGCGGCAAACGACCTCCGCAGCTATCTGCAGCGCAGCGTCGTCTTGCGCAGCCGCGCCCTTGCCGAAGCCTCGCGCCGGAGCGAGCCGATCGCGCCGGTTCCAGCCAACGGCAGGGCGAAATCCACACTCAGTTCAATTGACGATGTGCTCGCTCATCTCCGCAGCCGGGCGGCGCCCGATGCTCCGCGCGCCATTCTCGTCATGGCAGCGAGAACAGAGATCGACGCATCCCATGAAGCCATTCGCATCGCCCGGGAGCAAAGCGCGGACCAGAGATTGTGCGTCCTGGTCGACCTGACCCACGGCGCCATCGGGCCAAAGCTCGGCATCCGGCGCAGCCCTGGCTTTGCCGAGCTCGCCGCCGGCAGCGCCGGCTTCGACGAAATCGTCCATGTCGACGACGAGACGCCGCTTCAGGTGATCCCAGCAGGGCAGGCCGCAGCGAAGCAGGAGGCGAAGCCCGAGCGCCTCGCCCGCATCTTCGAGGCCTTGGCGCAGGTCTACCACTTTATGGTGCTGCACGCCGATCGTGAGACGGCTTTCAACTATCAACCCGTGCTCGCCGGGCGCCTGCGAACGGTGCTCGCCGTGCACGCCTCTGGCGAAGGCAAGAGCAGAAGCGCGGAGCAGGTTTCGGCCGAGCTCGCCGGTTTCGCCTGCACGGTGATGCTGCATGAACAGAGTACAGAGCGACGTTGGTTCTTGAGGAGGTCTGCATGATCGGAATGAAGAGCGCCATGACCAGGGCCGCCATGTCCGGGCTTTACCACTCTGGCGCGCATCGCCTGCTTGCACCCTACACGCAGGGCGCCGGCGTCATCTTCACGCTGAACCAGGTGCGGCCACCGCAAGAGAAGGACTTCGCACCGAACCGCGGCCTCGAAGTCGCCCCCGAATTTCTCGAGGCCATGCTCGATCGGGTCGACGAGGAAGGGCTCGACGTGGTCACGCTCGATGAGGCCGCACGTCGCTTGCGCGAAGACGACGAGCGCCGCTTCGTCTGCTTCACCTTCGACCAGGCCTATCGCGACACGCTCCACCACGCCTATCCCTTGTTCCAACGGCGCTCGCTGCCACTCACCGTCTATGTCGCCACCGACTATGCCTCTGGCTGGGGCGAGCTGTGGTGGCTCGCGCTAGAGGAGGTCATCGCGCGGGCACGCGAGATCGAGCTTTGCCGGCAAGGCGGCTTGTGGCGTATCCCGACGGCAACGGGGCAGGAGAAGCAGCGCGGCTTCGAGCAAATCTATGAATGGCTGCGCAGCGTCGACGAGGCGCGGCAGCGCCAGGTCATCCGCGCGCTCGCCGATAGTTACGACATCGACATGTCTGCCACCTGCCACGATCTGATGTTGGGCTGGGACGAGATCGCCGCGCTCGCCGCCGATCCGCTGATCGCCATCGGCGCCCGATCAAAGGCCCATTACGAAATCTCCAAGCTCGCGCCCAAGAAGGCGCTGTCGGAGATGGCAGGGTCTGCCGATATCATCGAAGACAGGCTCGGGCGCAGGCCGGTGCATTTCAGCTTCCCCTATGGCGATGAGACAGCGGCACGCGCCCGCGACTTCGCCCTCGCGAAGGAGGCAGGCTTCAAGACCGCAGTGACGACGCGAAGGGGGATGCTGTTCCCGGCGCATCGGCGCTTCCTGACGGCGCTGCCGCGTGTCCCGCTCGCCGGCGACTACCAGTCGCTCGCCTGTACGGCGCTCTATCTCTCGGGCGCGACCTTCGCCTTCCGCAATCGCTTCCAGCAGGTCAGCGCCGCCTGATCGCGGTTCGGCTCAAGGCCGCTGCATCCAGCGGATCAGCAAGCCTGCCGGCACCACCCAGGCAAGGCCAGCGACGAAGAAGAAGGCGAGCTGGGTGAGGGGAGGTGCCGTAGTGATACGGCCAGCGCCGATGCTCGCGACCACCAGCGCGTACACGGCAAGGAACACGAGCAGCACCAGTGTGCCTATCAGCTTGCGGCTGCGCACGCTCATCTAGCCGCGCGGTCCGGCCCGCTCGATGCCGGCGCGGATTAGGTCGATGGCCTCCGCCGGCTCCACCCAGCGCAGCACCTTCACCCATTTGCCCTGTTCGAGATCCTTGTAGTGCTGAAAGAAGTGGCCGATCTGCTCCATCAGGATCTCTGGCAGGTCGCGGTAGCTCGCAACCCGCATGTAGTAGGGATGCAGCTTGTCGACGGGCACGGCGATGATCTTCTCGTCAACGCCCTTCTCGTCCTCCATGAGCAGCGCGCCGATCGGCCGCGCGCGAACCACGGCGCCAGGCGCCACCGGCGTCGGCGCGATCACCATGCAATCGACCGGATCGCCGTCCTCCGACAACGTGTGCGGGATGAAGCCGTAATTCGCCGGATAGAACATCGCCGTGTGCAGGAAGCGGTCGACATACATGGCGCCTGAGACCTTATCGACCTCGTATTTGACCGGCGCGCCGCCTTGCGGAATTTCTATGATGACGTTGACCTCGTGCGGCGGGTTGGCGCCGACCGGGATATGCGAGAGATCCATCGGCCTTTCCTAGTCTCCTTCGCGCGGCTTCGCTTGGCGCCAATCGAACGGCTTGTCGAACAACCCGCGCCACACCCCGCGCTTGGCCGCTTGAGCGTCGGCCTCTGCAGCAGAATAGGGGCCAGGCGCATCGCCCACCCCGAAATTCACCGCAAGTCCTTCGCGCACCAAAGCCTCGCCGAGATCAGGCACGGCACTGGTGTAGCAGACGGCGACAGTGCGATCGAATTTGTCGCGGGATTTCGGCGTGCAATCGACGGCCCTGCGCGCGACCAGCGATTTCAGCTTCGCTTGCGCCGCACGGCCGCAGTCCCACGGCTTACCGTCTGCGCCGGTGCAGGTCTGGTAAAGCTCAGGTGCGTCGATGCCGTAAAGCCGAACCTCGGCGTTCGCCGACTTCAGCGTGTCGCCGTCGATAGCCTGAACCTGATCCTTGATCATGAAATGGATGTCCTGCTCGATCCCGCAATAGCGCGTGATCAGCGCCACGAGGATCAGCACGATGACGATGCCGACCAGGCGAGCAAGCTGCTGCTTTAGATTGCCCGAACGGCCGGTTGAGCTGGCGCGCGAGGAGCGCGAAGGCGAAGGAACTCATGTCCTTTGTTTAATTGGTAACGGGCGTCCTTGTCTCGCCCGACACCAGCCACAGCGCCGTGATAGCGGATGGTTTAGACGGTGTCGGCGAGGCGGCTGTCCATGCCCCAATAGGCGTCAAGACCGACCGCCGCAGCCATGCTACGAATCACGGTCTCTGCCAACTTCAGACTGTTGCTACAGCAACACAAGAATACTTTTCTGATCCCGCATAGGCCCAAAGTGGACCTACGCAAAACTAACCCGCGTAATTCAATTACTTAATAGAAACGAGAGTCGGGGGGCTTGACCTTCGAAGAACCGCACACAATTTCTTCGTACCTGCATGGGAGCGTGGCAATAGTCACAGCATAACCGAGGGCACCCTCATAACCTGTTCCTGCGCAAGATGGTCTTGAGCCGAGGAAACGCACTTGGAGAGATTCGATGTCTTTAAAATTCGCCGCTGTCGGCAACCTGATGGCGCTCAGCGCCTTTGAGAACCACACCCTGGTCCAGGACCGGTTCACGACCCTGTCGCCGATCGATACCTACGACCCGCTTCTCGCAATGATCGGCCGCGGCCGCAGGGCAGAACCAGCGGAGCCCAAGTCCGAAGAGAGACCCGCCAACCAGGCTCGCTGGTAAAGGACGCCCGGCGCCGCCTAGCCGGCAAGATTCATCGCGAGGAAATCCAGAAACGCATCCCACGATAGTTCGTCGGCGCGCTTCTGGTACCTGTCCGATCCGAAATGGGTAAAGCCGTGCGGCGCTCCAGAGTAGATCTGGATTTCGTAGGGAACGCCGGCGCTCTCCAACTCCTTTGACAGCGCCGCCACGTGTTCCATGCTGACTGAAGCATCCGCCCCACCATGCGCGATCAGAATAGGCGGCGTGCTGGAAGGATAGGTTTGGCCTTGGGGCGTTGCGAGGCCGCCATGGAAAGAGACATAGCCGGCAATGCCTTCCACTTTTCCCGAGCGGGCGAGCTCAAGCGCCGCGGCGCCGCCGAAGCAATAACCCATCACCACGGTCTTGGCATTGCCGCCCTTGCGCGCTTCTTGCAGCCCCGCGAGGATGAGAGTGCGCATCCGCTCTCGATCATCGTATAGCTGGCCTGTCTTTTTCTTCTTGGCAGCGGTCTCGACCGGACGGTTTCCCCTGCCGAAAAGATCCAGGGCGAACGCGTCATAGCCCAGCCCGGCAAGCATGTCCGCGCGCTTCATTTCATAATCCGTAAGACCGTCCCAATCATGGATGATCAGCACCAATCCCTTTGACTGGTCTTTGGCCGCGGCGCGATAGCCTTCGAACTGTTCCTCTCCGACGGTATAGGTCACGGTTTCGCCGGCCTGCGCGGCCCAATGCAACATGGCGACGGCGAGCCCAAAAATGATGGATCTCATGGAGTCATCCTGCGTTTGAGTGTGCTTTCGACGGCTCAGTCCACCGCGAAGGCGATGAGACGCCCGCATGCAAGCGCGCCAAGCCAGCATGCGATGGAAATAACGGCGTGCCAGCTCCGCCGTTCCTGGCTCGCGCCTTCAAGCGTGAACCCATAGGTCCTGTGGATCAAAACCGCCGATAGGATCCCGAGGGCGACGAGCACGACTTTGACCTGAAGGAACGCTACCTCCGCATATTCCGTTGCGCGCACGGAGAACAACAGGGCGCCGGTCACGACCGCGAGCGCAAGTCCCGTTGCCGCGACGGGAACAAGCACGCGCCCGAGCGCCCGCAGCGGCGTCGCCGGCCAAAAGCCGAGAAGCCGCAGATTGAGCGATGCGATAGAGCCGACAAGAAGGGCGATGCCGAGCACGTGCGCGCCGCTGACACCAGCGTAGGCCCAGCGCGAGGTGCGAAAATATTGTGCCGGAGCCGTCGCCTCCAGCATCGCCAGAAGATGTTCCATTTGGCGCTAGTCGCGATCGGGATACAGCACGTATTTCCGGTCACCGAGAAAAAGGAGCTCAACTTTCAGCCGCTTCTCCGCAGGATCGGCCGATGGCTCGCCGATCATCCGGATTTTGACACCTTCAGCCAGGTCACCGTCCTTCAAACCGGCGCGTTCGTTGCGCCACGGTTGGCCGACCTCGACGGTCCAGACCTCTCCGTCAATGTCAACGTGGAGAATTCCATGCGGATTGCCGAGGCTGACCTTTTTGATGACACCGGCAAGATCCACGTTCTTGCCTGTCGTCCAGGCCCACCCATGATGGGCGAGGGCGCCGCCACCAGGGAGCGCCAATCCGAGCACGAAAGTGATTGTGAGCGCCAATGTCTTCACGGCTGATCTCCTCGCCCTTCAATACTATCGAAAACGCCGCTTCGAATCATGCGTTCCACTGCGGCAATGGGGCTGGCGGGAACAGATTGAGTTTGCAGGCCCCGCCAGCTATCAGACCTGCATGTCTTCGACGGCAGCAGAGAGCCTGGGCACATCCCGCGCGGGCCAGCCCACATGGACGGCGCGCCACGTGAGGGTCCTGCGCCTGTGGCTCGGCACGCTCGCGCTTCTCATCGTGGCAATGATCCTGGTGGGCGGCGCCACACGGCTCACCGATTCAGGACTCTCCATCACCGAATGGAAGCCGGTCACCGGCGCCATCCCGCCGCTGTCGGACAGCGCGTGGCAGGAGGCCTTCGACGCGTACCAAAAGATCCCCGAATATCTCGAGCAGAAGCGAGGCATGAGCCTCGATGAGTTCAAGACCATCTATTGGTGGGAATGGGGACATCGCTTCCTCGGCCGCCTGATCGGCGTCGCCTTCCTTGTTCCCTTCGTCGCCTTCTGGTTCGCCGGATACATACCGCGCGCGCTCCTGCCGCGGCTGCTTGGACTGTTCGTGCTCGGCGGACTACAAGGCGCGCTCGGCTGGTACATGGTGAAGAGCGGCCTCGTCGCCCGCGGCGATGTGAGCCAGTACCGGCTGACCGCGCATCTCGGCGTTGCCGTCGCCATCCTCGGCTACACGCTATGGCTCATCTTCGACCTCGGGCGTGAACGCAAAGGAGCGACGCGATCGAGCACGTCCGCGGCGGCGTGGGTTGCCGGCGTGGTGCTCGCCCTGATCTATCTCCAGATCCTGGCGGGCGGACTTGTCGCTGGAATCGATGCGGGCTTCGGCTACAACACCTGGCCGCTGATCAATGGCGCCTTCGTGCCGAGTGGCCTCGGCGAAGCCTCACCTTGGTATCTCAATCTGTTCGAGAACCCGCTCACGGTGCAGTTCGATCACCGCATGCTGGGCTATGCCGTGGTACTCGCCACCATCCTGCAATCGGGCTGGCTCGCGGCTCGACGCGGGGCGCCTGAGCTCATCACCAGCGGCTTCATCCTGATGTGCCTTGCGTTGCTGCAAGCGACGATCGGGGTGTGGACGCTGCTGCTCGGCGTTCCGATCGGGCTCGGCCTCGCGCACCAGGCCGGCGCCATGGTGCTGTTCGCCGCGGCGCTCTATCATCTGTGGCTGAGCCTGGAGCGAAGGGCTCCGGCGGGGAGAACTCAAGCCGCGGCGAGCGCCTGATCAAGGTCGGCGATGATGTCGCCGACGTCCTCAAGCCCAATCGACAACCGCACCACGTCAGGCCCAGCGCCCGCGCGCAACCGCCCCTCGTCGGTGAGCTGGCGATGCGTGGTCGAGGCGGGATGAATGATCAGGCTCCGCGTATCGCCGATATTGGCGAGATGGCTGAACAGCTTGACGTTGCTCACGAGCTTGACGCCTGCCGGATAGCCGCCCTTGAGGCCGAAGGTAAACACAGCACCGGCGCCCTTCGGGCAATAGCGCTTGGCCATCGCGTTGAATTTGCTGCCGGGCAGCCCGGCGTAATTCACCCAGGCCACCTGGTCATGCTTCGACAGCCACTCGGCAACGGCCAGTGTGTTGTCGCAGTGTCGCTGCATGCGCAGTGGCAGCGTCTCGATACCGGTGAGAATGAGGAAGGCGTTGAACGGCGAGATGGCCGGCCCAAGATCGCGCAACGAAAAAGCGCGGCAGGCGATCGCGAAGGCGAAATTGCCGAAAGTCTCGGCGAAAGTGACGCCGTGATAGGAGGGCGAGGGCTCCGTCAGCGTCGGATAACGCCCGCTCTTGAACCAGTCGAAGGTTCCGCAATCGACGATGGCGCCGCCGATCGAGTTGCCGTGACCGCCGAGAAACTTGGTCAGCGAATGAACGATGATATCGGCGCCGTGCTCGATGGGCAGCACCAGATAGGGCGTGGCGAGCGTATTGTCGACGATGAGCGGAACGCCAGCCTCCTTGGCAACTGCCGAGATGGCGGCAATGTCCGTGATGATGCCGCCAGGATTGGCGATCAACTCGACAAAGATCGCTTTGGTCTTCGGAGAGAGCGCCGCGCGAAAGCTTTCGGCATTATCGGTATCGGCGAAACGTACGTTCCAGTCGAACTTTTTGAAGGACTGGGTGAACTGGTTGATCGACCCGCCATAAAGCTGGCGCGCGGCGACGAACTCATCGCCTGGCTCCATCAGGGCATGAAACACGATCGCTTGTGCTGCATGCCCCGAGGCCACGGCAAGCGCCGCCGTGCCGCCCTCCAAGGCCGCGATGCGCTCCTCGAGCACGGCCTGGGTTGGGTTGTTGATGCGCGTATAGATGTTGCCGAAGGTCTCTAAATTGAAGAGCGCCGCAGCATGATCGACGTTCTCGAAGACATAGGACGTCGTCTGGTAGATCGGCGTTGTCCTGGCACCGGTCGCGGGGTCCGGATGCGCGCCGGCATGGATGGTGAGCGTATTGAAGCCAGGCTTGCGGTCGGCTAACATCGTGTTTTTTCTCCGGACTCAATCGCTGTTGTTGATGGTGATGATCGCGAAGCGGGCGGGGACGCCCACGCCTTCGTCGCCAAAGTCGTCGGGCCAGATATTGCGGCCGCCATCGCCGACGATCACGCCCTGATAATTCTTGAAATAGCTGTTGGGGTCTTGCTTCAGCACATTGGCCTTCAACTCAGGGCCGATGACGATCGGAGAGTGCTTGAGGAACCAGTCCTTGCTGCTGATCGTCTGCTTCGTCTTGCCGAAATATTTGACGGGAAGATGAAGATGATCGGCCAGCCAGTCCTTGTCGTCGTTGCGGATCGCGGTCTGCAATTCAATTATGAAGGCGGGTGTCGGGTCGAGCGGCTCTGCACGTGCCGGTCCGAGTGGGGAGGCCAGCAAAAAGGCAAAGACAATCGCGGCGCGCAAGTGGTCGAACATGACATCAGACTCGATGCTTCATGGTGCCGCCCTTGCTAAACAGGAACGGCTTGCGATTGTCGATCACGCGGCGGTTGACGCCGACCCAGCCGATCTCGCCGGAGAGGCGGCCATATTCGATCTTGGGGCAGCGGTTCATTACCACCTTCAATCCGGCATCCTCGGCGATGCAGGCCGCCTCGTCGTTGCGCACGCCGAGCTGCATCCACATCACCTTGGCGCCGATGGCGATGGCCTCGCGGGCAATCCCTGGCGCGGCGTCAGGCGTGCGAAACATATCGACCACGTCGACCGGTTCCTCGATGTCGGAAAGCGAGGCGAAGATCTTCTGCCCGAGCAGTTCCTTGCCGGCATGCGCTGGATTGACCGGGATGACGCGATAGCCTTTGGCGATGAGATATTTCATGGCGAAGTAGCTTGGCCGCGACTCGGTCGGGCTCGCGCCTACGAACGCAAAGGTGCGGCAGTTGGCGAGAATGTCCCCGATATAGGCGTCGCTGTAGCTGTCGTGGTTCACGCGAGCCCGCGAGCCCAGTCATGCTCGCAAATAGGGAAGTGACGGAAACGCCGTGCCGCAAGATGCGGCACGGCGGGAACAATTGTTACGGCTTGGTCTCTCCGCTGCCAGGTGCTGCCGGATCGGCTGGCGGAGGAGCAGCCCCTTCGGTGGGCTTGTCAGTGGGCTTCGCCTCTGCCGGCTTGTCACCAGCGGGCTTGTCACCCGTCTTGCCTTCTGCCGCCTTCTTGGCCTTCTTCTCGGCCTTCTTCTTTTCGCGGTCAGGGTCCTTCGGCTTGGCGAGCTCTTCCTTACAGGCCGGTGTCAGCTCTGCGCTGTGCTCCTTCAGACAATCGGCGGTCTTCTTGCCGGCTGCCTTCGCATCCTTGCAGAACTTGGCCTTATCATCTTTGCAGGGGTTTTTGGCGAAGGCCACAGTGGCGGTGGCCGGTACCAAAAAAGCGATCATGACGAACGCGACGAGCTGCTTCATGCCTATCCACTCCAATGCTTCCGAAAAGGGTGACGGGGTCCATACCCGAACCGGCGATTCAACGATAGAGCGCATCGCAAGAGACAGGGCAGGGGTGTCAGGTACGCGGAATATAGGTGATGTAGAACGGCAACACTAGGGCAAGCGGTCCAAAATTCACCGCGGCCAGCGCGGTTCCCGCTTCTCCAGGAACGCGCCGATGCCCTCTTTTGCCTCCTCGTGCAGCATGTTCTCGACCATCACCGCCGAGGCGTAGGCATAGGCTTCCTCAAGCGGCATCTCGAGCTGACGATAGAAGGCATCCTTGCCTATCTTCAGCGTGGCCTTCGGCTTCTCCGCAATCTTGCGGCCAAGCTCGACCGCAACGTTCACCGTCTCGTCGGGCCTCACCACGCGATTGACGAGACCAAGCTCCTTCGCCTCGTTCGCCCCCACCATGTCGCCAATGAGCAGCATCTCCATGGCTGCCTTGCGCGAGAGGTTGCGGCTGAGCGCGACCATTGGCGTCGAGCAGAAGAGACCGATGTTCACGCCTGGCGTGGCGAAGCGAGCGTCTTGGCTCGCCACGGCGAGATCGCAGGTCGCGGCGAGCTGGCAGCCTGCCGCGGTGGCGATACCGTTCACCGCCGCGATCACCGGCTTCGGCGAGCGGACGATTGACAGCATCATCCTCGAGCAGGCGTCCATGATCTTGGCAAAATAGGCCTTGCCGCGATCAGGATCGGTACGATGCGATGAAAGCTCCTTGAGATCGTGGCCCGACGAAAACGCGGAGCCTGCGCCGGTGATGACGATCGCCCGAACGGCATCGGAGCCGCCGATCTCGGTGATAGCCGCGTGAAGCGCGGCGAGCAAATTCTCGGAGAGGCAGTTTCGGGCCACTGGCCGGTTGAGCGTGAGCACCGCAACCGGACCCTGGTCCGCACGCAATAGCGGCGCGCCAGGGTCCCGTTCAGTAGCGATGTCAGAGGTCCGAACCTGTTCCAATATCTCTCATGCGAGGCTGCCGATCATTCGAAATTCATGATCGGCTTCACCTTGTCCTTCATCTGCTCGACCAGAGCGTAATTCTCCGGCAGAGGCTCCAGTCTACCAAGCTTCTGCCCAAAATCCTCCAGTCGCGCAATCTGCTCTTCCTTCTGCGCGGAGTTGAGCTTGGGGTCTTCCTTGACCTCGGAAATATGCATGCTGATGGCCTTCGCCAACTCGCCCGGCTTCTTGCCTTGCAGGGCATAAGTATAGCTCATCGCGATGGAAGAGCCGACAACCGACCAATCCTCGAGATCCTTGAATGGCTGGAGACATCGAGGCGCAAGTGTGAAATGGCGGAGCATGGGGCAAAGAGTGAGCGCGGACGCTGGACCAGTGTCAGCCGTCTCGCGATGCCACGCCGTGGTGTTCTCTCATGGGAGAAGCGCCATGAATTAGTGTGGTAGCATGATACCACACAAATAATTGTAGGAAGTTGCTATATATTTCTGCTTCTTTCTTGACCGCAAATCGCGCAGCCGTTAGAAGCCGCCAACCCGGTCGGAGAGCGTTACGCCATGAAGACTTTTTCTGCCACACCCAAGGACATCGAGAAGTCCTGGATCCTCATCGATGCCGATGGCCTCGTCGTGGGCCGACTCGCGGCGCTGATCGCGACAAGGCTCAGAGGCAAGCACAAGCCGACTTTCACTCCGCACATGGATTGCGGCGACAATATCGTTGTCATCAACGCCGAAAAGGTCGTGCTCACCGGCAACAAGCGCTCTGACAAGGTCTATTACTGGCACACCGGCTATCCCGGCGGCATCAAGGAGCGAACCGCGGCGAAGATTCTCGAGGGCAAGCACCCCGAGCGCGTGCTGCACAAGGCCGTTGAGCGGATGCTGTCGCGCGGACCTCTCGGCCGCCAGCAAATGAAGAACCTCCGCATCTATAGCGGTGCCGAACATCCCCACGAGGCGCAGAACCCGACCAAGGTCGATATCGCCGCCCTCAACAGCAAGAATGTAAGGAGCGCCTAAAGCCATGGCCAATCCTGAGGTAAGGACACTCGAGGACCTCGGCCCGCTCAAGGGCGACACGACCGCGGCATCCCAGACCCGCGTCTATGAGCAGAAGCTCGACGCCAAGGGCCGCGCCTATGCCACCGGCAAGCGCAAGGATGCCGTCGCCCGCGTCTGGGTCAAGCAAGGCCCGGGCAAGATCACCATCAACGGCAAGGACCACGTCGCCTATTTCGCGCGGCCCGTGCTGCAAATGATCCTGAAGCAGCCGCTCGTCACCGCCAAGCGCGAGGGCCAGTACGACATTATCTGCACGGTGAGCGGCGGCGGCCTGTCGGGCCAAGCCGGCGCCGTGCGTCACGGCATCTCAAAGGCCCTGACCCGCTACGAGCCGGAACTCCGTGGCGTATTGAAGAAGGGCGGGTTCCTGACCCGAGACGCCCGCACCGTCGAGCGCAAGAAGTACGGCAAGGCCAAGGCCCGACGAAGCTTCCAGTTCTCCAAGCGCTAGCCGACGCTATCCGCTTTATCCGATTGGGACGCTCGCTGGCGCATCGCCGCCGCGAGCGCATCCCGTCGCTTTCACAAAGCTTCGAATTCAGCTAAGCCCGCGTCAGGCGAGGGAACTCGCCTTGCGTTCGTCCGAAAGTTTCGACCATGGCTGTACAGACCAAGATCCGGGCCGCGGTGCTTGGCGCCTCTGGCTATACCGGCGCCGACCTGATCAGGCTCGCCGCCCGCCATCCCAACATCGTCCTGACCGCGCTGATCGCCAGGGGTCATGCCGGCCAGCCGCTCGCGCATGTCTTCCCGCATCTCGCGACCCTCGACCTACCGGCGCTCGTCACCTCCGACGAGGTGGATTGGGGCTCGATCGACGTCGCCTTTTGCGGGCTGCCGCATGCCACCGCCCATAGCGAGATCGCTAAGCTGCCTGAGCGGGTGAAGGTGATCGACATGTCAGCGGACTTTCGCTTGCGCGATCCTGCCGTCTACGCCGAATGGTACGGCGGCGAGCACGGCGCGCCGCATCTTCTCAAAGGCGCGGTCTATGGCCTGACCGAGCACTACGCGCAGGAGATCAAGACCGCGCGGCTTGTTGCCTGTCCCGGCTGCTACCCCACGGCCGTGCTGCTCGCGCTGCTGCCGCTCACCAAGGCGAAGCTGATCAAGAGCGACGGCGTGATCATCGATGCGAAGTCTGGCGTTTCAGGCGCTGGCCGCACGCTCAAGCAGAACATCCTGTTCTCGGAGGCAGGCGAGGGGCTCTCGCCCTACGGCATCGGTAATCACCGCCACGTCTCGGAGATCGAGCAGGAGCTGAGCGTCGCCGCCGGAGCAGCCGTCACGGTCAACTTCACGCCGCATCTCGTGCCGATGAGCCGGGGCGAGCTTTGCACGTGTTATGTCGAGCGTGCCGGCAAAGCCAACGCCGGCGCTCTGAGGCAGGCGCTTGCCAAGGCGTATGCTGCGAGCCCCTTCGTGCATGTGGTGGAGGAAGGCATGATCCCTGCCACCCAGCATGTGCGCGGCTCGAACTTCTGCCATATCGGCGTCTTCGCCGACCGCCTCCGCGGCCGGGCCATCGTGATCTCGGCCATCGACAACCTGGTAAAGGGCTCCGCCGGCCAGGCGCTGCAGAACTTCAACCTGATGTACGGCTTCGACGAGACGCTCGGGTTGGAGCAGCTTCCGCTGTTCCCGTAGCTTAGGCTTGAGCCGGGGGCGCTTGCCGCAGCGACAGCCATCGCTTGAATGCGACGGCCGCCCAGATCAATTCCAGAACACCAAAGGGCCAAGCGCCCTGAAGGAAGCCATAGATTGACGCGGCGATGCACGCCCCAGCCATTGCAAGCACGTACCAGTGACTGCGATGCTCGAGCGCATAGAACACAAGCATGGCGCTCAGCGACAGCAAGCCAAAAAGAGTCAGGCCGTCGAGCTGCATGCTTGCCGCTTGCCTTTAGAGGCGCTCTTTCACGAAAGACCCTGGCGCGTCCTCGATCGGCTTCAACGGCCCGGCCGCGGGATCGCGCGCCGGCACCTTTGGACCGGACACAGCGGCAAGCCATGAGGCCCAGTCAGGCCACCAGGAGCCTGCCGTCTGGGTTGCCTTCGCCATCCATTCGCCAAGCGTCGGAGCAGGCTCGCCCGACCAGAACTGGTATTTCTTCTTCGCCGGCGGATTGACCACGCCCGCAATATGTCCCGAGCCCGCCATGACGTGGCGCACCGGACCGCCGAACAGCTTCGAGCCGATGAATACCGAGTTCGCGGGCGCGATGTGATCTTCCTTGGTGAAGAGCTCGTAGATCGGGATCTTCACTTTTGAGAGGTCGAGCTTCACGCCGCCGAGAGTGAGCTCCCCCTTGCTCAGCCGGTTCAGGTGATAGAACTCCCGCAGATAGAAGGCGTGGTTGGCGGCGGGCAGCCGCGTCGAATCCGCGTTCCAATAGAGGAGGTCGAAGGGGAAGGGCTTCTTGCCGAGCAGGTAGTTGTTGACGACATAAGGCCAGATCAGGTCGCGGGGCCGCAGCATGTTGAACACCGCCGCCATGCGCGAGCCGTCCAGATAGCCTTGCTCGGCCATCATCTCCTCAAGCGAGTTCAACTGCGCATCGTCGATGAACACGAGAAGGTCGCCGGCCTCGCTGAAATCGACCTGCGCGGCGAGGAAGCTCGCCGAGGCGATGCGGTTGTCTTTCTTCGCCGCCATGTAGGCGAGCGTAGAGGCAAGCAGCGTGCCGCCGACGCAATAACCCAACGCATTGATCTGCTTTTTCCCGGTCTGTTTAGTGACTGCCTCGACAGCAGCAAGAATGCCCTCGCGCATGTAGTCTTCGAAGGTCTTCTGCGCGAGCTTCGCGTCCGGGTTCACCCAAGAGACGGTGAACACCGTAAAGCCCTCCGCCACCGCCCATTTGATGAAGCTTTTCTCCGGCACGAGATCGAGGATGTAATATTTGTTGATCCATGGCGGCACGACGAGGAGCGGCCTCTCATACACCTCGGCCGTCGCCGGGCTGTACTGGATGAGCTGGATAAGATTGTTCTGAAAAACGATCTTGCCTGGCGTGACCGCCAAATTGCGTCCGACCTCGAACGCCGACAGATCCGTCTGGCTGATGCGCAATAGATCCTTGGAATGCTCGAGGTCATGCGCAAGATGCGCCATGCCTTGCACCAAATTTGCCGCGTTGGTGGCGAGCGTCGCGCGCACCACCTCGGGGTTGGTGAAGGCGAAGTTCGACGGCGAGAAAGCCGCAAGCATCTGCTCGAGATAGAACAGAGCGCGCTTCCGCGTCTTGTCGTCGACGCCCTCGGTGTTGCGGGTGACGTCCTCGGCCCAGCGGGCGGTGAGGAGATAAGCCTGCTTCCAGAAGTCGAAAAACTGGCTGTTCGACCAGTCGGGGTCCTTGAAGCGATTGTCGCCAGGCGCAGGCTCGATCACTGGTTTGACATCCTCTTCACCGAGGAAGCGGCGCACAGAGCGTCCCCAGAGCTCTGCATAGTCCTTGAAGAGCTCATTCTGCGCCGCGGCGAGCTTGCCTGGCTCGCTCACCCATTGCCTCGCGACCTCGCCAAGCGCCTTGGTCGCTTCATTGGCCTCGGCTGCCATGCTGTACGGACCGGAGCCGTTGCGTCGCTCGACCAGAGTGCCAAGCACCTTCGTGCCCTCGTCGAAGAGACGAACCATGTTCCGCGCGAGCACGTCCCACTGCGCGACTTGACTCTCTTCGACTTTGGTCTCTGCCCCTGCCACGGACTTGTTCTTTTCCTGCATGAAAGGTCGCGCCCTTATTTTACCCCCGGTTAATCGCAATGATGCCAAGGTAACGGAGCAACTGAGCGATCACGGCAACTCCCGCTCTTAAACTCATTGTGCTATGCAATATAGCAAGGGGCGTGCAATTCCAATCGCTGTAGATCAGACAAGGAAAAGATTGGCTGAAGCCATGCTGCGGCTGCTGTCAAAACGGGCATTTCTGATATTTGCCCTTCCCGTGCTCATTTTGGCCGGTTGCTCCGACTCTCTCACCTCCGCCGCGCCGTCGCCTTCGAGCTTTTCCACCTCCACCAAGCAGCTCGGTAAAACGCTGAGCCCATCCGAGCAGAAGGAGGCGATCGCCGACCTGCAAGGCGAGACATCGAGGCGGCAAGGCGCATCGGCCGAAACCACGGCCTCGACCAAGCCGGCCAAGGCGCAAAACTAGGGTGCAGCCTTTAACAGGGCGCTTCTTGCCCCGGGGCTCGCTTTTGTGGTTCAAATGCCCACCCGTTAGGCATGGGATTGCTCGTCGGGGGACAGCGGGACGCACGCGTGAACAGCGATTTCCACAGAATCAGACGGCTTCCGCCCTACGTCTTTGAGCAGGTCAACAGGCTCAAGGCGCAGGCGCGCGCCCGCGGCGACGACATCATCGATTTCGGCATGGGCAATCCCGACATGCCAACGCCGGATCACATCGTGCAGAAGCTGGTCGAGACCATCCGCGACCCGCGCACGAGCCGTTACTCGGCCTCGCGTGGCATCCAGGGGTTGCGGCGGGCGCAAGGCGCATACTACGAGCGCCGCTTCAGCGTGAAGCTCAACCCTGAGACGCAGATTGTCGCGACGCTCGGCTCCAAGGAAGGCTTCGCCAACATGGCGCAAGCCATCACCGGACCCGGCGACGTCATTCTCGTGCCAAACCCGACCTATCCCATCCACGAGTTCGGCTTCATCATGTCGGGCGGGGTGATCCGTCATCTGCCGGCCTCGACCAATTCGGGGTTCATGACGTCGCTGAGCAGGGCGGTGAAGCACTCGGTGCCGAAGCCCTCAGCGCTCGTCCTCAACTATCCAGCCAACCCGACCGCGGTCGTTGCCGATCTCGACTTCTATCGCGAGGTGGTGGGCTTTGCGAAGAAGCACGAATTGATCGTGCTCTCAGACCTCGCCTATGCCGAGATCTATTTCGAAGGCGAGCCGCCGCCGTCGATCCTTCAGGTCCCCGGCGCCATGGATATCGCCGTGGAGTTCACCACGCTCTCTAAGACCTATGCCATGCCCGGCTGGCGCATGGGCTTCGCCGTCGGAAATGAGCGGCTGATCGGTGCGCTGACGCGGGTGAAGTCCTATCTCGACTACGGCGCCTTCACGCCGATCCAGGTCGCCGCCGCGGCTGCACTGAACGGACCGCAGGAGTGCATCGACGAGATCCGCGGTGTCTATCGCCGCCGGCGCGACTGCCTTGTCGATTCGCTCTCGCGCTCGGGCTGGCCGATCCCGTCGCCAGCCGCGACCATGTTCGCCTGGGCGCCGATACCGGAGATGTTCTCGCATATCGGTTCGCTCGAATTTTCCAAGATGCTGCTCGAGCAGGCTTCGGTCGCCGTATCGCCTGGCGTGGGCTTCGGCGAGTATGGCGAGGGCTACGTCCGCATCGCGCTCGTCGAAAACGAGCAGCGCATCCGCCAGGCCGCGCGCAACATCCGAAAATTCCTCGCCGAATCGGCGAAAAGCCTGCACAATGTCATTCCACTTGCGTCTAAGGCGACGAGGACGCTCTGATCCTTCAATGACCGAGCCTCTGAAACTCGGGCTCGCCGGTCTCGGCACAGTCGGAGGCGGGGTCCTGCGACTTCTCGCCGAGCGAGGCCCAGCCCTTGCTAAAGCCACCGGCCGGCCGGTCGAGATCGTGGCCGTGTCTGCGCGCGACCGGCGCAAGTACCGCTGCTCCGACATCTCCGGCTTCCGCTTCGTCGCCGACCCGGTGGAACTCGCCCGCGATCCCGGGATCGATGTCTTCGTTGAGCTGATCGGCGGTGAAGAGGGCGTTGCCAAGGAGTTGGTCGAGACTGCGCTCCGCGCCGGCAAACACGTCATCACCGCCAACAAGGCGCTGCTCGCCCATCATGGACCTGCGCTCGCAGCGCTCGCCGAGAAGCATAGCGTTGCGTTGAACTTCGAGGGCGCGGTCGCCGGCGGCATTCCCGTGGTCAAGGTGATGCGCGAGAGCCTGCAAGGCAACACCATCAGCCGCGTCTACGGCATCCTCAACGGCACCTGCAATTACATCCTCACCCTGATGCTGAAAGAGGGCCGGAGCTTCGCCGATGTGCTCGAGGAGGCGCAAGCGCAAGGCTATGCCGAGGCAGATCCAACCTTCGACATCGGCGGCTTCGACACTGCGCATAAGCTCGCGCTTCTAACGACGCTCGCCTTCGGCACGCGCACTGCTTTCGACTCCGTCTATATCGAAGGCATCGAGACCATCACGCCCGCGGATATCGAGGCCGCTGACGATCTCGGCTACCGCATCAAGCTTCTCGGCGTCGCCTCGCGCACCGAGAGCGGCATCGAGCAGCGCGTGCACCCGACCATGGTGCCGAAGCATACGGTGATCGCCTCGGTCGATGGCGTGTCGAACTGCGTGGCCATCGACAGCAACTTCGTCGGCGACATCATACTGATCGGACCTGGCGCCGGCGCGGGGCCCACCGCGTCATCGGTGGCGAGCGATCTCATCGATATCGCCCGCGGCCATGTGCTGCCGCCCTTCGTGCTCAAGGCGAAGGACTTGAACCCCTATAAGAAGGCCGAGATGCGCGGGCATGAGGGCGGTTACTACATCAGGCTCTCGGTCTATGACCGGACCGGCGCCTTTGCGGCCATCGCGAGCCGCATGGCAGAGCAGGGCATCTCGCTCGAAAGCATCGTCCAGCGCCGCCGCCGGGCCGAGTTGCCAGGCTCTCTCCGCCAGGACGTCGGTTCGCCAACCACTGTCGTCATGATCACCCATCAGACCACGGAAGCCGCCATTCGCAAGGCGTTGGCCGCGATCGAGCGCGACGGCCACGTGGACGGCAAACCCCAGATGATCCGCATAGAGAAGTTGTGATACCCTGTGCAGACACCTGTTTGACCTAATACAATCAATAACTTAGTTTGAGTTTAGGCCTTCATGTTGCACCAAATCGTGCGACATAGAGACAAGCATTTCCAACCATTTCCAAGCCACGCGGAAACCTCCGTGCGACATGAGTGCGACATGGATGGTCCCGTTGGGGATAAATTCGGCAGCGCTTGACGCGAATCGGCAAATCATGACATGCACGCGTCACCATCCAGGGCACCCGGTTTTCGCGCCGCGCTAAATGCCCACCTTAAACGTGGGGATAGGGTAACTCCCCCGCCAATCTGTTAAGGGGATGGTCCCTCCAAATGTCACAAGATGATTTCGCGGACCTGTTATCAGGTGCGCAGGCGATTGCCAGCTTCACCGGCAAGAACTATCGCCAGACCACCTACCTCCTAAGCACGGGGCAATTGCCCGGATACAAGATTGGGTCCGTCTGGTACGGGCGCAAATCCAAAATCCGCGCGCGGCTTCTCGGTGAGGAGGCAGAGCCACCACCCGACAAAGCAAAACCCGGCCCCAAGGTTGCAGCCTTGGGAACCGGGCGGACTGCTGAGAAACAAGCGCACCCATCACCTACCGCAGCAGACTCAGCCGCGCAAGCCTCCAACGGGAGGGCTGGCGCATGACCGCAAAACAGGCCGCCAAGGCCATGTCCGAGGGTGCCGTGTTGCATGTGCAGTTCGGTGCCGAGCGTTTTTATTGGCTGACAACCAAGAAGGGTAGCCGCCCTGTACCGTCGAGGGAGGCTGAGCAGTTAATCAATTCCGGCCTGCTCATGATACGCGACCGGGGACGGTTTGAGGGTATGTGCGCCCAGACCTACGTGCTTAACGGGAGGGGCGCATGAGCAAGGACGAACAGCACGACCACGAAATGATGGTGGAGGCGATACACGACAAGCGCCACCGCGATCCCCTGCCCGATAACCCGCCCCCTGGCCCCAAGTGGCAAGCCAAGAAGGGACTCTACCGCCTAGGACTCAATGGCGCGGAATACTCCGTACTGGGTTGCCTCATCGACAGGGCAAGCAAGGCAAAAGGAGCGTGTTGGCCTAGTCAGGAATTTATCTGGGGCTGGACCTTCCGCCGCACGAGGACTGTGGAACGTGCGATCAGCACCCTCAACGACAAGGGCCTGATTCGCATCATTGACCGGGGCACGACCAGCAATGCCTACATCATCAACTGGCCACCGCTGTTCGCTGCCTATCGCCAGATAGAGGCATTCGAGAAGAATAACAAAAGCCGTTACGAAATTGAGACGTTTATGGCGGCACAAGGGGCGTCTGTCCCGCCAGAAGTGGCGGCACATGTACCGCCAGAAGTGGCGGCTAAACCCTTAGAAGGGGAACCCTGTAAGAAGAGGAACCCTGTGCACATAAGTGCCCCATCTAGCGATGGGGCCTACGTAGTGGTCCTAAGTGAAATCAAAAAAGAAGAAGAAAGCATACAGTGGGAACAAGCGGGTAAGCCCTCAACGTCTCCCCTAACTCAGCCCCCTGCCGGCCCTCTTTCTTATGAGGAAGCGGAAGACGCGGTGATGGCCGCGATGGGGCACTTCGAGTGGTCTCACCACACGAGCGAATCCTATCAGTCCTGCATCGAGGCAGAGATGGCCGCGCCGGGAAATGGTGTGGCGGCGGTGAAGGCCATTGCTAACCGGGCGTGGCGCAACAAGAGGAGCAACGCCAAATGAGCAAATTTTCATTGAAGGAACAATGAATGCTGAAGGCTTATTTGCATCCGAAGAAGAAGCCAAACGACAGACACTGGTATGCCTATGACGTGGTATTCGATGGCGAGATCATCGTAACCGACAGCCGCGACCCGAACATGATCTTGCGCGAGCCCTGCTTGCCCGAGGCATCAAGGGCAATGTGACACTGCATGACGGTCCTACCCGCAGCTCCTATGTGCACAACCCCGGCACGTCCGACACTGACGCGCACGGTAATTTGCTTCGCCTTTCGGTGAAGGACTTGGCTGCGCTGCATGCGTTGCGGAGTACGTGAGGAAAGGGAGAGGCCCGTATGGATGGAGACCGAGCCTCTCCCCGGTTCCGCGTTTAGGGGGAACCCGTGATGGCAGGGTATCCATCACGCACGTCTTGAGCCGCGAACCAACCCAAGCAACTCGTTAGGAGACGAAGAGGGGCTTTCGAGACGGACGCATGAAGTAAGTTATCATGTTGCCCGACCGCCCAACCTTACGCCTGATTGACGGCGGCCTGTCTCCCTTTGCTTTGAGCGGAGCGACGTGGAGGGAGATCTGCTTCTCGGTGAGGCCGAGTCGACGTAGATGTGTCTCAATCGTCTGAATTTGTACGTCTCGGTCGTCGGTGCTCATTGGCCTACAATCCGAGTTCGGCTAACAGCCGTTTGTAGGCGCGCTCATCACGGTCACGCTTTAGACGCATCGATTTAAATAGCGCGAGGGGTTGCTTGATATCGTGACCGCACTTTTTTAACTCAGCGACGCGTGCAAGCTGCTGGTCGAGACGATCACGATTTTCCTCTAAATGGCGTTTTAATTCCGCCAGCTGATGGAGCAGCAGAGTCCGGTTTTGAATTGGGGCCATTCAACAATAACGGGAAATGCGAATTTACGTTCCGCATCGAGTCGAGGGACGCCCCAATCATGGTGGGAACTGCTTCCTCGTATAGCGGCGCACGGCGCCTCAACCCTGGCCATGCCTTAGCTAATTTGCATGGCCCCTAGGACACACCTTTATCGCCCAACCTAGAACGCACTCGATACCGACAGCATGCGGGTCAATCTTCATCAGGCTCGTGATATGTCCCGTTCGCAGCCTTCGCGAGTCCTTCGCGATCCAAAATAACAATGTGCTTGCGGCCTAATTGGATAATCCCTCGCTGCTCAAAATAGTGGAGGGCGACTGTTACTCCTGCTCGGCGCACACCGAGCATGAGGGACAAGAACTCATGGGTGAGCGGCACGTTATCGCCGCCTAGGCGATCGTTGGCCATCAGTAGCCATCGAGCAAGACGTTCTTCTAGCGTCGCCGTGCCGTTCGACAGCGCGGTGCGCGTAGTCTGGTTGAGAAATGAATGCACAAAACTGAGAAGAGCGCGCTCCAAAGAGCGGCTTTGATCCATCGCTTCTCGCAACGCCTCAGCAGAAATAACCAGGCCTTCACCCTCAACTTGGATGAAGGTTTGGTTTGGCGACCGACCATTGCCAAGGACCACTGCAATGCCGGTCATGCCATCGCGGCCAATCAACCCAACTTCGAGCTGACGGTGGGTGTTGGTGGCGATAACCGAAGCAAGTCCATTTTGGAGAAAGTAGACCTGCTTGATGGATTTGTTTGCCTGTTCGAGAACATGCCGCAAGGGAAGGTCTACAGGCTCAAGCGATGGCTCAAGAAGCGCAAGATCCGTCTTGGATAGGGCGGCCAAAATGTCATTTTGAATAGGAGGAGAGGTGGAGGGCATCGGCTCTTTCCTCAATTGAGGGGCAAGAGCGCGATCAATCTCTCTCAGCCGTCTGCGCCCGGGAGCCAGTTGCAGACGATGGGCGAGGGTACGCCTCCCTCGAGCCGTCACCTATTTATTTTTTGTACGGGAACGTACCAACGGGCCATTGGTTGGGCCTAAGTCCCTTCCTGAAATCTGTCACTAAGGGTCCAACAAGAGGAGGAGCTAATGCGCATCCTCGCCCGTGAGCGCGTTCTATTTACGGGACAACACCTTTGTCCAGAGTTTGATTATCCCCAAGGACCGCTGCCTGACAAACTCCAAGTTCTTCTTTGCCTCTTAGATGGGGCCGAGCGGCGACGGCATCTACAAGCTAAGCTCAACCGCCTCGGCCTCCGAACTCAGCAGGATAGTTGGGCCGCATAAGCAGAAGCCCCGACCGCATAATGCCTGGGGGCCGAGGCTTCCTTGGGATAGTGCACTCTGAGGGGCTGAGCGCCATAGGCCTCGGGGGGAAGGCCATCTATCCGTAGAGGCCAACTCGTGACTTTATGAGTTGTTCCGAAGTGCGGTCGCGCGTCGCATTCGCCTTCGAGATGGGCTTTTAGAGGCACCCACTTCGCCTCTGGGCGATTGTCAAAATTCAGGTGGGGTTTGGCGCCCTACGCGGAACTATTTTTGGTCAAGAGAAGCAAATATCATACCGCGGCTGTATTGCCACTCGCCGCTATATAACAAGCATCCACTCGAACGATAGGGAGGCCACCCAGTGAAAGTCATATCCGCCGCGATAGCCTTGGCCATCGCAACGATAGTCGCTTCTCCACTTCGCGCTCAGGATACTTCGGCGCAGCCTTTGACAAGGGCTGACTGCGAGAAGGCAGGTCAGGATTGGAACGACAGCGCCAATGTCTGCGACTCTAACTCAGAAGTTTCAAACTCTGCGTCGGAGCCGGAGCAGCCTGCGGGCGTTGGCACTTTGCAGCCATTGACCAGAGCAGCGTGCGACCAAGCGGTTCTCAATTGGAATGATAACGCAAACGTCTGCGGGTCAAGTGCGGCGGGATCTCCCAGCTCCGCCGGCGAAGGTGTCGCCGTGGAAACTCCCGGTCAACCACTCACTAGAAGCGCATGCGAGGCGGCCACAATGCATTGGAATGAGAGTTCAAATGTTTGCGGCACCGGCTCAATGCCCTTCACCACTCGGGAAGCCGCTACAACTGAAACGCCTACGCAACCACTGACGCGGGCGGACTGCGATAAAGCCGGCATGAGATGGGATGAGAGCGCGAATGTTTGCGGTAAGACGGAGCGAAAAGCGTCGACGGTGCGGGCGGTTCCCGTCGTGGTGTCCAAGCCGAAAACGACCAAGGCGGCCAAAACAGCGAAATCGAAGGATGCCAATGTAACAAAGAAGAGCACAAAGCGGCAGGGCGCGAAGAAGCAGAGATACACCAAGCCGACAACGGTTAACCGAAGACGTGTCCAAGCCGCGCCAGCGGCACCCGAGCGTCCCCCGTTCCGACTGTTCCGCAATCGTCCGGCAGCAACTCAATAAGCGCTGAATAGCTATGGAATTGGATCCCTAGGCCAATAGCAATTCGCCATTTCTCATTGCGATAGCACGCTCTGGGCTAACGCTATAAATCCTGGTGAGGAACGATGCAGGGGGCCCGGCGGGTCGGTGCCCTATAGCGCAACCACTAAGGAAGCAGGCTAAGCCAGTCATCGACATCCTTGCGGACCTGCTCCTTGGCAATCCCATAGTGCTCTTGGATTTTGCCCTCAAGCTGGTCGCGGCGTCCGTTGATGGCAGTAAGGTCATCATCGGTGAGTTTGCCCCACTTCTCTTTGGCGAGTCCCATAAACTGCTTCCAGTTTCCTTCTACGCGGTCCCACGCCATTGCGGTCTCTCCTTGCTTGAATAAGGGGTCGGAAGCCCAGTGCTTTTACGAACGTCGTAGGAATTATTGGTTGCCGCTTCACCTAAATTGATTGGTCCACCTTTGTTCACTGTGAAGTCGAGCCACAGCCACCCAGATTCGGGAAAGTAGCGACGATGATCTCCGCGCCATGAACTTCGACGTAAAGATCACTCAGGTCCGACATGTCCGGGAGTTTTACACCAAAACGAGCGCCGACCGAAGCCGACGCCCTATTTTCGACTTCAGCCTTTGGCGAGTAACGCTGGCAGCTTGGCGAAGTTGCTCGCTAACCGCCTTGCCTCGTCCATTGTCAGCACCCCTGCTGTTCCCCCCGTCCTTTCCCCGGAGGGGCGGGTCAAATCTCTGCAGCCTTTCGACAGGACCGGTTGAACTAAAGGTTCCGGTCAGGCCAAGGCGGACAAGCCTAAGTACGTTAGCGGAGGATAGGGAACGATTGGCCAATCATCTCGTTTTATTCGAGCAACCGCATCACAGATTGCGGAGCTTAAACGGGGGGAACAATGGCCGCTCCACAAACATCGGGTTATTGTAGGTTCCAGCCAGCAACGAAGCGCCAGGCAGACATAATGGCGCTAAAGCTGTTCTGCCTGGGCTCGTTCGTCCTGGTAGGCCTGATCACGGCTGGGGTTCTCTAGTCTCTTATCGAGACCGACCACATCCTCCATGGGGCCTAGCGCTCCTCGGCGAGTAGCATTGGCAGCTTGGCGAAGTTGCTCGCCAACCGCCTTGCCTCGTCCATTGTCAGCACCCCTGCTGTGCCCGCGTCATTATCGTTTTCACGGGCATCGAGGTAGGCGAGCGACTGGCCATTGGCATCGCAGACTTTAAGTCCACCGGGGATCTTTTCGATGGACCAGGGTGGGGGGGAACCGACGCATAGACCACTAAACTTGGCCCGCTAAAACCAATGCAGCCAATTCTTGCTGAGATGATTGAACTTGGCGCGAGAGGGGGGCATGTCCTCCTACTTACCTTCCTATTTGCTGCCTTGTAACGCCCCCTGGCTGTTTGATTGAACGCGGCCGGGACGGTTCTTGACCGGAGGCCGCTCGGTTTCTCATCCTAGCTACCGGGCGGTCTCCGCTTTTTATTGTTGAGCTGTGTATTGCCCCGCCCCCACGGCTCTCAAAACGGGAGAGGGAACCAGATCGGTTCCCTCTCCCTTTCTTTGCAATCTCTCGATCTGCTGATTATGCTAGGCGGCCTTCTTCTGGGCCTTCCAGGCTTGCTTGCACTCACGCCTGAAGGCGTGGCGGGCCTTCTTATCCGTCGGGAATGCGAGCTTTGCCGCCTCCTTACAGGGTGTACCAGCAGGGATAAATGCTTGCGCCTTGTCCACGGACAAAGACATACCTTTGTCTTGGGATAGATGAAGCGATATAGGCGCCGCGCACAGCACTGCTGCTCCCAATAGAGTCGCTCCAAACACGCTTATCTTTTTCATCTGCATACTCCGGTTGCCTAACTGCCGATCCCGTCTAAGGCGTAAACGATGCTCTTTGCTGCTGAGTTCCGAGACAGTGAGCGACAAGAACATGCGCCGACCGAAGCCGACGCCTTTAATCTCTGCTCTCGTCAGCTAATTCCTGAGATGGTTGATTTTCAGAGTCCTCTGCGAGCTTCAGCCATTTGGTGGCCTCATCAGCAAACTCTTTTTTCTCCTCAGTACCCGACGCAGTCTTAGCAAGAATGATGCATGTATGCGCTATGGCGAGAAACTGCTCAGGACGTTTGGGCATTTATCAGGACGTTTGAGTATTAATGGTGCGCGAAAATGGTATGCGCAAATGGTGTGCGCAAACTATAGCTTACCTTCGTTTCTTGCCAAACGTGATTAATAGCACTGGTTCCATCGGCCCCAAGTAGACCGAGTTCCGGCCCGGGAAGGTTGTGGCCCGGTAGGCAGCGACCGAAGCCGACGCTTCAGCCCTTTACCGAGTAGCAGTCTGGCAGCTTGGCGATGTCGCTCGCTATGCGGCGTGCCTCATCCTCGGTTAGCTCTGGTGTCCTGTTTCGTCAGGAAGCGGTTAGACACGAATTGGGCTAGTTTGCATCTCGACCGACTCTGGCGTCCCAGTTTCGTTGGGCGCTCTGCTGCGAGGCTAGGGGAGTTGTCCCTCTCCCGTAGGCAACACTTTGGCCGTCCACTGGTACTTTACCGCAGGTCGCCAGTAGTGCCTCACTAACATAACCACAGGATTCTGCTGTCACTTGCGCGCAACGCCACAAAAGGAAAGAGCGCCGACCGAAGCGGACGCCCTTTTGCGTTAGGTGGTTACACCCTCAGGCCGCGGGGTGGGGGTGCCGGATATACCGTGGATTAGGATCCATAGCCTCCCCCGTAACCTACTAGCGTCGCGACAACGTAAGCTTAGCTGAGCCGCTAGGACTGGTTACGGTCACCGACTGCTGGTCTCCGCGATGGACCATTATGACTCTGCCCGTTTCGTTCCCCGACGTGACAGTACCTTGGTAGCGATTGCCGCCGATATTTGTCACATGGCCGCTAACCTCGTATCTGCCATTCTCGGTTGTACAGACCGATGACGTTGCGTAGCTATTTTCGGAGCTTTTCGTGTAGCGCACGCGACACTGCACTCGATCGACATTGCCCCGGTGGCTGACGGTTCCGGAACCGATCCATGATCCCTCGATCGAGGCTGCTGCTGCATGCAGGGTAGTTAGTGCAAAACAAGTAAGCATCACCGACAACAGTCCTACAATGTGGTGCATGGATAACTCTCCGAAGCCGTGCCCTAATGCCGGCCCTTTTTCCGAAACCATTCGAGTAGCTCTTGCGGCGTCGTCGGTCCCTTGCTCCCCATGTGGCGTTCAATACCACCACCGTCCGGCATAACTTGCCATGAAGGATGAGCCTCGGCAGCGGCATACAACAGCTCAACGTCGAGGTCACCGATGGGCCGGAAGCGAGCGGGTCTCTCTTTTGGCTGTCGCTTTTTCATGCCGTTAGGAATCGCCCCACTTTCTGTTCTCATTGGCCGGCGTGCGCTGCGAGCTTTGTTTCAAGGCGTCTTTCAGGGTGCGCGGTGTGCTTGGGCCAGCAAGTCGGTGAATGCCTCATCGGCAAGTTACTGCACAGCGTGTCGCGGGAGAGTAGCTCGACTGCCTGCAGCGTCTCATCATCAAAACCTATTAGCTTGCGCCTCGGGGGCCATGCGTACCGGCATAACAGAAGCCCCGGCCTTTGGGGAGACCAGGTGGAGGCTTGGGAAAGTATTTGGAGAAGCTGGCACTTGCGGAGAACCAGCACGGTTGTCGATTAGTACAACCCCCGAGTTGGCGCCGTGTCTTTGGCGCAACGTCATGAAGTGGCATGATGACAAGGGCACCAACCGAGCCGACACGCATCATTTAACAAATGTAGTCCATGCCCACGCCGCTACCGGAGCGACAAAATTTATCAGTATAAAAAATGCCAGCAGCGCATAGGCGAGCCAACCTATTCCCACAAGCGACAAACCCATGGTTCGTCCGAACAAAAAGTTTGAGTAGCGAATTTTCTCGCCGGCTTGGTGGCAAAGAAATGCCAGCAAAATTAGAGGCCACAAAACCGCTGCGATATTCCAAGCTACGGAATCCACGCATTCACTCCCGATGCGGAGGATAGAAGCGTAGACAGGTTAGGGCCGAGTTAAAGATACACTGTAGGGCCTCTTCACATGCCCCGCTGACTTGCTGGCATCTTCCCGCCATGAAGCATAGCGACTCTACCAATATGGACTTCCCGTGATGAGAGCCTGGCAAGCCATGCGTGGTCCTGCGATCGGGTTTCTGCTTGTTGGTACACAAATGTACTGCAATTGGATTCGCGTAATCCCGCCTGAGGGATCATGATTACCCATCTGTTTAGCGTTGGTACATCGTGTAGCCGGCCCATGTGGCGTAACGTTAGGGATTTAGGCGCTTTCATAGGCGTGGCGATTTACGCCGTCTCGTTCGCCAGCCTTTTTAGGTTAGTGCGCAAACCCGACGCTGATCTGCCGCCCAGGCAAATAGCAAGGCCGCCGCTACACGCCATAAAAGAAGACGTGGAGAGCCGCGCTAGCCCTCCTAGCGATCAATCGCCGGTTTTAGGCAATCCACATTGCTGCCGAGACGAGCCCTCTAGGTTTTTGATGAAAACCGCATTGCTTCTTTTTTTCCTGCTAGGATTCCTCGGCCTCGTAGTCGGTTGGGCGGTCTGGGCATGGCAGCAGACGGCAGGCGTAGAAATGAGTGGCCACGGGTACGCAGCCATGAGTCTTGGAATTATCTTCACGCTCGTGGTCGGATGCGGGCTAATGGCACTGATGTTCTACAGTAGCCGCCGTGGCTACGACGAGCGGGTGTCCGATCTAAGCGACAACGATAAGCACTAAGACCCAGAAAAAATAAGGAAGGGGCCGAACTAAGCGTCTGCATCTTCCTTTAGGGCATCGATGGTCTCCTGCATGGTGATAGTGGAGTCGTTGCTTTGCGTATTGTCCTTGTCTAACGCTGTGCAGAAAGTCGCGAACCAGTGGTTGGCACGCTGCTCCTCCGGCGTGCCTCGGACTAGGTCCAGGGCCTCGCCCAGCAAAACCAGGATCTCCTCTTTGATCTCAGCGAGGCGGTCTAGCTGGTCGGTGTTGAGTTGCTTGGTCATCATATCTCCTAGTCACTTCGACCTAATTACAGTCTAGGTCACCTCAGCTTTGGCTTCCGACGCGGCGCTTCGCCCCAGGGGAACGGCCTCACAATTGCGCCAAATGTGGCTACTGTGCTCTTCAGCAACTAAAGTGGACGAAGTGAGGGCGCCGACCGAAGCCCGACGCCCCTTGGTTGCTTGTCGCTCCAAGACTTAAAATAAGAACGCACGAACCGGGACACGCCCTATGAGAGCGCTGCTCATTCTTGGCTTCACAATTGCGGGCCTTAGTGGAGGTTGCGCGACCTCCAACGAGTTAAGTCAGGTGCAGGAACTCGGATCGGGTACTTACGGCGTTGGGCTCAGCCGAGTTGCTTCGTCGGGAGTCTTCAGCTCGTCTTCGGGCCAAACTGCAATAGAGGCCGCAGTCGCACGGGCCGGCGAGTTTTGCCACGCGAAGGGGCTGAAGTACGTCCACAAATCGGCGGTTGGAAACAGGATCACTTTCGGGTGCGTCTCCGGGGATCCAAAGCCTCGGTGATTGCCATACAAAATGAGGGCGATGCCGCATGTTTGCTCGCCCTCGCTGCCGCATCAGCCCTTGGCATCACGGCGAGAGCGCCGATGGAAGCCGACGCCCCCGCTTCTGCGTTAGATGGTGTGTCTTTAATACTGCTTCTTCTCCATGCACATGTTCATCTTGGAATCCCACATGCCTCCGGCCTTCTGACAATCGGCCTCGGTCTTGGCCGTGGTCACGTCGCCCGCAAAAGCTGGTGCAGTGAACGCTAGTGCTAAAGCCACAGCAAATGTCGGGATGAGAATTTTCATGGGATTTTCTCCGTTTACGCTGGACTTAGCCCCCACAGAAGAACGTGTTTTGGGGAATTGCGTTCCAGGAACACCCTTCCCCAAAGCGGGTTGAATGGGGGCTGGACACCTTGCCGGTCCGGCAATCAGCCTCCCATCCAGGCTGAGAGAAGCCCGACTGTACTGAGAGCCGGTCGGGCTTCTTATTGGGAACCACTTCCGCTCTAGGAGAGTTTTTAGTTCAGGTAGGCCGCCAAAGCCCCCACTCCAGCGTGTCCCCACACGCTTCGGCCTATTAATGAGAGAGCATCTCTAGCGAAGCCCCGGCCCGCAGACCCGGGGCTTCTGCTTATCTACACAATCCATCCTAGTTCGCGCGCCTTGCTGACCGCTGCCTTAAAAGCATGGGAGCGGAACTCGCTGATCGCAGGGGAGGTGATGTGCGGACCGACCCAGCTACGCGTGAGCTTCAGCGTCGGGCTATCGGCACTATTGCGATACGCCACCATGAAATCAGTACCCGGCTTAGTGACGATTATCTCTTTACCGTCGAACTTGACCTGGATGTCCATGATGAAGCCGTATCACACAAAGAAGCCCCGGCAGGGTGCGTCACAGCGCCGGGGCTTCCAGTTAGAGATGTTGGCGGCGAGCCAACGACGAAAATCCTACTCGGGATTGTGAGATAAAAAGGGCGCCGACCGCGCCGACGCCCTCCGGCTCTTGGTTCCCGCTCCGGGCGGGACGGGACAAAAGCCTAGCGGCGCTAGCTCTGCGGCGGTCAGCGCCGCCAGCCCGGTGACCCGCATCGTTCCCCCATGCGGGAGGGGCGGGTGGACTCTGCTTCCATGGCATAAGGATGCAATGTCATCACAGGCCAATTTCTTGTTAGGAGGTGCCACTGTAGAAGAAGCCCAGACGGTGGATGCCCGGGCTTCTTCCGCTCGTTCAGTGAGAAGACATGATGATGGCAGGGAACCATCACCACGGCCTAATTATCTCACCTGACGGAGATTAAGTGAAGCCCCGGAGCTGGGAGAACCGGGGCTTCTAGCTTGTATTAGTGGATTTGAAGAAAGCCGGAAGACGAAGAAGCCTCGGAACAGTTCCCCCCGTCCGAGGCCTCTCCTTGCCCACGTCACCCACGCACGAATCGTTGCGCAAAATCTGCGCTACCACTGAGTCCAAAAAAAGGAAGTATTTGGTGCGATTAAGTACCTAGGATGACATGAGGAAGCCCCGCAGGGGCGTTAGCTTCTTAGCTTACTGGCAAGCCTCTCTGCCCTCTCTGCCCGTCTAGTGTCGGCGTCTTCATCTGTGAACAGATGCCCATAGAGGTCATAGGTCATCGCAATATTGGAATGACCCATTTCGACCATGACCTCTTTCGGGTTGGCTCCGTCCTCGATCAGCATTGAGGCTCTGAAATGCCGCAGGCAATGGAAGTTGAGCCGGGGCGAGCCATCGGCCTTAGTGATCTTCGCTGCGACCTGTAGCGGACGCCATCCCGCGGTGTGAATGTCGGAAAGCAGTTGGACAGTGCCCAACGTGGTCGGGAACACCAGCGGCCCCGGTGGGCATTCAATCTTCCAGTCTCGCAGCATCGTCACCAAGAAAGTGGGAATGCTAATCGTGCGTCGGCTGGCGACCGTCTTGGGCGAGCCAATCACGCCACGCTCGTCGGCACGTTGTTTGACTGTGATAGTTCCAGCCTTCAGGTCAACCGCATCCCACGGCAAGCCGCGAAGTTCGCTTGCACGGAAGCCGCTATTGATCGCAGTAGCCAACAGGACGCGCCATCGCCGCCACCGCTTGTCCGTTGCTAACTCGTCCAGCTTCGCCATGATGGATTTCACTTCGGCCTTGGTAGGTATCGCCACCGGTTCCTTGTGACGGCCCTTGTTGCCCCAATCCTGACTGAGCTTGCCACGTTGCCGGTGACATAGCCGCGTGACTTCCGCTTCCGCCATGATGCCCTTAAATGAGGTTAGAACCTTCTTAGCCATCGGGCGCGATAGCTTGGTGAGCAGATGATCGCGGAACGTCCGCGACATTCGCCCGCGTCAAGTGTGCCAGCTTCACCTTGCCGATTGCGGGCAGGATATGGTGCCGAGATTGGAGCGATACGCTCGCAGCGTCGAAAATTCTGCGGGGGGATTGTCACCGCGACCAAGTCTCGCAAGCCTTGAGCCAAATGGCGGCGGCATCTGCAACGGTGATGGAAAGGCTATCGGCAACGTGGCGACCTTCCCTGACTTCCACTCCGGTGGTATCGCGGAAGGCGACAGCCTCTTTACGGGTCGGAAATGTCTTTATATGACGCTTCCCGCTGGACTTATAATCGACTACCCAAGCTTCGCCGATTTCGCCATTTGGCTTTTTCCAACTACGCTTTCTGACTGCCATTTTGATTGCCCTCTGGCGTGCGACATGAGTGCGACATACGGGCAATTTACCGCAGAAACAACGGGTTTCAAGGGTCGTTGTGATACCCATTGTGGCGCGGAGACGAACGTCCCGCTGAGTGCCAGGGGAGGGTCCGAGTGTCAGACGATCTGGAGAGCCCCAAGCTCGATCGTACCCTTGGCCTCGAAATCGTCCGGGTGACCGAAGCGACCGCCATCGCCGCGGCGCGGCTGCGTGGCCGGGGCGACGAAGCCGCAGCCGATTCCGCCGCCATCACCGCCATGTACCGCGAGCTCGCGCGGCTCCCGCTGCACGGGGTGATCGTCGTTGGAGAGGGCGAGGAAAGCGAAGCGCCGCTGCTCTATATCGGCGAGATGGTCGGCGCTGGCGGCGGGGGGCTTGAGGTCGATATCGCCGTCGATCCCATCGAAGGCTCGACACTCGCCGCCAAGGCTCTGCCCAATGCGCTCGCGGTCATCGCCATCGCCGAGCGCGGCAGCCTGCTCAAGGTGCCGACGCTCTATATGGACAAGATCGCCATCGGACCGGGCTACGCCAAGGATCTCGTCGATCTCGATGCACCACCAGCAGACAATCTGAACGCGCTCGCCAAGGCCAAGGGCGTGCCGGTCACCGAGATTACCGCCTGCATCCTCGATCGCCCGCGTCATGGTAAGCTGATCGAGCAGGTCCGTGCCGCCGGCGCCGCGGTGCGGCTTATCGGCGACGGCGATATCGCGGGCGTCATCCACACCACCGAGCCGCATGACACCGGCATCGACATCTATATGGGCGTTGGCGGGGCGCCTGAGGGCGTGCTTGCCGCTGCTGCCCTGTGCTGCATCGGCGGCCAGATTCAGGGGAGGCTGATCGCCACCAACGCGCATCAGCGCGAGCGCGCCCGCGCTGCCGGCATTGTCGACATCAATCGCAAATATACGATGCGCGACATGGCCTCGGGCGATGTGTGTTTTGCCGCGACCGGCATCACCGACGGCTCGCTGCTCGAAGGTGTTCGGCTCTCGCGCAACACCATCTTCACCCACTCCGTGGTGATGCGTGCGCGGACCGGCACTGTGCGCTGGATCAGGACCGAATATCGCGATGTGGGCGCCCGCGACTGAGCTTGCTGGGAGAGGCGCCGAATCAGCTTAAAGTCGGCACTTTACCACCTTAGCAGGTGCTCGGCGTATGACAGCTGCTCTCACCTACAAGACAGCGGACTTTGCGGCTTCTTCCGCGTATCTCGGCGTGGAGCGGTCTGCGCGCGGCTTGCGCTGGGTCGAGCGGCTCGATCCAGCGCGGGCCTCCACGGCGCTCGCCATCGCTCAAGCCCACGGACTGCCGGAGCTGATCGGACGGCTGCTCGCCGCGCGTGGCGCCGACGCATCCACACTGTCGCACTATCTCGACCCCTCGCTCCGCCACCTCCTGCCGGACCCTGCAAGTCTCCAGGACATGGAGCGAGGCGCGGAGCGCTTCGCCCACGCCATTCGCGCCTCTGAGCCAATCGCCGTGTTCGGCGACTACGATGTCGATGGTGCTGCCTCGGTGGCGCTGATCCAGCGCTTCCTGCGCGCCCATGGGCAGGAGGCCGCGACCTATATCCCCGACCGCCTCACCGAAGGCTACGGGCCAACGCCTGCCTCAATGACGGCGCTCGCCGAGGAGGGGGCAACCCTCATCATCACCGTCGATTGCGGGACTGCCGCCAGCCCGGCCATCGAGGCTGCGAACGCGCGCGGCGTTGATGTGATCGTCGTCGATCATCACCAGGCCGACGAGGTGCTGCCGCAAGCCTTTGCCGTGCTCAATCCCAACCGGCAGGACGACCTCTCCGGCCATGGCCATTTGGCTGCGGCAGGCGTGGTGTTCCTCTTCCTCGTCGCCACCGCGCGTGCGCTCCGAAGTTCCGCCGCCCATGCGCAGAATGCCGAGCCAGATCTTCTTGCCCTGCTCGATCTCGTTGCACTCGCGACCGTATGCGATGTGGTGCCTCTCAAGGGCGTGAACCGCGCGCTCGTTGCCAAGGGGCTGAAGGTCCTGCAGCACAGGCGCAATGCCGGCTTGCGTGCGCTTGCCGATGTCGCGCGCATCGATGCGGCACCGACCTGCTACACGCTCGGCTACATTCTCGGGCCGCGCATCAACGCAGGCGGCAGGGTGGGGGCCTCCGGCCTCGGCGCCAAGTTGCTCGCTACCGACGACGAGAGCGAGGCGCGTGTCATCGCTGCAAAGCTCGAAGCGCTCAACACCGAGCGGAAGGTAATCGAGGAGCGCATGCTCGCCGAAGCCTTCGCTCTCGCCGAAAGCGCGATCGAGATCGGCAGGCCCTTCATTTGGCTCGCAGCCGACGGCTGGCATAAGGGCCTGCTCGGCCTCGTTGCCGGGCGCGTCGCCGAACGCTTCGCTCTCCCCACCTTCGTCACCGCCTGGGAGCCAGACGGAGAGGGCACTGGTTCGGCGCGCTCGATCGCGTCCGTCGATCTTGGCCGCGTGGTGAGAGACGCCGTGCAGGACGGACTCCTGAGCAAGGGCGGCGGTCACGCCATGGCGGCAGGCTTCAAGCTCGACCGTCGCAAGGAAGACGATGTGCAGGCCATGCTCGGCCAGCGCCTCGCCGTTCCCGTTGCAGCCGCCACCGCCTCGCGTCCGCTCGCCATTGACGGCGCGCTGTCGTCAGGCGCAGTCAACGTCGAGCTGATGGAGCTGCTCGAGCGGGCGGGGCCCTATGGCGCCGGACATCCCGAACCGCGCTTCGTCTTTCCCACTCATCGCCTCTCGCGGGTGCGCATCGTCAATGACGAGCACGTCCGCTGCACGCTCGTCGCTGCAAACGGCGCGCGCCTGGAAGCTGCCGCTTTCCGCGTCGGCGACACGCCGCTTGCCAAGCTCCTGCGAAACGGCGAGGGGAAACCGCTGCATCTTGCCGGCCATCTCCGCCGCGACAACTGGAACGGGCGGGACGGGGTCGAGCTGATTGTCGAGGATGCCGCGGAAGCCTCAGGCTCGCGCTAGCTTGCCCGCGCCCGCAAAGCTTTCTATATGACCGCCGAGGCTTGCGTGCTTGAGGCTGCCAAGCCCCCTTCGTCTAATGGTCAGGACGTCAGGTTTTCAACCTGAAAACAGGGGTTCGATCCCCCTAGGGGGCACCAACTCGCATGATTAGAAGGGGAACTTCATTAACCCCTTCCGTGTCCTATCTCCATCCCGTGTCGGATATCCTGCGGCTCCCGCAAGGTTCGGCGCATTTTACCAAGGCGCCTGTTTCTCCCCCGTTACACTGCTTTCGACTGGACGATGGCGCCTAACAAAGGAGCAAAAGGGAACGCACATGATCAAACAAATCCTTTCCGCATCCGCTTTGTCGTTCGCGCTCGTTTCGGCCGCGTGGGCCCTCCCGGCGGCGCCAAAGGCCGACCTACCAGCGCTGAACCAGTCCGACATAATCCAGGTCGGGCACGGCCACGGCGGCAAAGGCAAGCACTACGGCGGCCACAAGAACTACAAGCATTACAACTACAAGCACTACAACAAGCACTACAACTACAAGCACGGCCGTTACTACCATGGTGGCCGCTATTGGGGACGCCGCTACTACTACCGTCCCCCGAACTGGCAGGCCTGGGGCTGTGTCGTGGTCGGTCCGGTCTGGTACTGCCCGTAAGCTCTAAGAGTTAGGGCATGCGCTTAAGCGAGCCGGTTGAACATCAGTTCAGCGGCTCTCTTTATGTCCGGCTACCACTTTCCTTCATTCTGCATCGACGCCCAGGGCTCCTGCTTCGGCAGCGGCTTGCCCTTCTGCAACAGCTCGATGGAGATGTTGTCCGGCGAGCGGATGAAGGCCATGTGGCCGTCGCGCGGTGGCCGGTTGATGGTGACACCGTTCTTCATCAGCCTCTCGCATGTCGCGTAGATGTCGTCGACCTCGTAAGCGAGGTGTCCGAAATTCCGCCCCTCGCCATAGGGTTCCGGATCCCAATTATGGGTCAGCTCAAGCTGAGCGTCCTCGTCATCGTCACCTGGAGCAGCGAGGTAGAACAGCGTGAATCGCCCTTGAGGGCTCTCCATGCGCCGCACTTCCCTGAAGCCGAGCTTGTTGCAGTAGAAATCGAGCGAGCGGTCGACGTTGCTGATGCGCACCATGGTGTGGAGATACTTCATGACAAACCTCTGGATTGCGCCTGTCACACGGCTCGGTCATCCCTAGCGCCAAGATGCATGTGGTGACAAGCGGGTGACGCAGATGCCTGCTCTTCGCAACTTTCGATGCAGATTCGCATGCCATTGTTGCACGGTGTCCACAGATTCAGTAGCAGCTCGCGCAACAATGCTGGAAAGGCAAAATTTGCTCGACGGTAGAGCCGCTTGCCCGATTCCTCAGCGTACGGCGCATGAGCAGCGCTGCATCCTCGCTCCTCCCTCTGAATCACGCAAGAATCGCTTTCCGCTCAGCCGCTTGCGGGTGTCGTCGGCGACGTACCGCGAAGTGCAGGCCGGACTGTGGAGAAGGGAAAATGACGCGGAAAATTCCACTGGCCTACCAAGGCGGCGATGCTATGTTTTGAGCGAGCGCCAGCCGGGTGATTCGCGTGGGGTCGAGTATCACGCCGGGCTCATGAGTGAAGCGGGGGGAATGCGGCATGGGGGCGAAAGAACCGCCACATATTGAAGGCCTTACCCAACGCGACGAGGAAGCCACAGTTGATGTCTTTGAGGTCTCGGGATCGATCAAGTGGTTCGACGCGTCCAAGGGTTATGGTTTCATTGTTCCAGACGAAGATCATCTTCCAGACATTTTGCTGCACGTGACGTGTCTCAGGCGGGATGGATTTCAGACCGCCTACGAAGGTGCCAGGGTGGTATGCGAGGTCTTGCGCCGGCCCAAGGGCCTACAAGCCTTTCGCATCCGCGCCATGGACAATTCGACGGCCGTGCACCCGTCGCAATTGCCGCAACGGACGCATGTTGCGGTCGTTCCGGAGAGCGACTGGGAAAGCGCCATGGTGAAATGGTTCAATCGTCTACGCGGTTTCGGGTTCTTGACCCGGGGCCCACAGACCTTGGACATTTTCGTGCACATGGAGACTCTGCGGAGGTTCGGCTTCACCGAGCTCCGCCCCGGACAGACCGTGCTGGTCCGCTATGGCCGCGGTCCGAAAGGACTGATGGCGGCGGAACTGAAACCCGACAGCATGACGGGTCCGTCCTCCCACTAATCCTGGATCAGTTCGGACGATTGGGACGCCTGGCGGCGGGAGCTGGCTTCGCGCTGATGCTGCTTCTGCCGCCGCCTAGTGCCGTCGCTGCCGGCAACGGCACGCTGGTACTCAAGACGGACTCCGGTCCGCACAGCTTCAATATCGAGATCGCCAGCACCAATGGCGAGCGGGCGCTCGGTCTCATGTATCGCCGCGAGCTCCCGAACAATGCCGGCATGCTGTTCCTATACGATCCGCCACAGCCGATAACCATGTGGATGCGGAACACGATCTTGTCGCTCGACATGATCTTCATCGGCACCGACGGCAAGGTGCACCGCATCGAGAGCCGCACCGAGCCGTTCTCCACCGACATCATTTCCTCAGACGGTACGGTGCAGGGCGTGCTCGAGGTGAACGCCGGCACTGCCGCCAAGATCGGGCTGAAGACCGGGGACGAGGTGGCCTTTTCAGGTCTGCTCAAGGCGCCGAAACCATAGGTCTCCCACCGCCCACCTCCCCCTAGCTTGCCCCCTCCTTGCGAACTATGTATGTGCTGAAGCCTGAGCGGCAGTTCGGGGCATAGCGCAGTCTGGTAGCGCACCTGCTTTGGGAGCAGGGGGTCGCAAGTTCGAATCTTGCTGCCCCGACCACTTTCCGCTCGGATCACGCGAACGACGAGGCGCGACATGGTTGCCCGTATCTATCAGCCGGCCAAGACTGCCATGCAGCAGGGCCGCGCCGGCACTCGCGAATGGGTGCTCGATTACGAGCCCGCGAGCCCACGGCAGATCGAGCCGCTGATGGGCTGGACGAGCTCGGACGACACGAGATCGCAGATCCGCATGCAGTTCGCGGCGCTCGAGGAGGCCGTTGCCTACGCCACGCGCCACGGCATCGCCTTCCGCATCGACGAGCCGCAGAAGTCCGAGATCAAGCCGAAATCCTATGCGGAGAACTTCAAATTCGGCCGCATCGGCCTCTGGACGCATTAGTTTTTTCAACTATTCGGACTATAAGACCCGAGCGTGCGAGGCATGGTCCCGTAGCTCAAGGGATAGAGCATCTGCCTTCTAAGCAGAGGGTTGAAGGTTCGAATCCTTCCGGGACCGCCATAGCCGCCGATAACCACCAGAGCGCAACTGGCTGACCGACCGGACTAACTCGCCGACCGGCCTCCCGGCATCGGGCTCGCCTTCGGCAATCTCGACGGCGTCGAGCCCATCGAGCCCGGCGTCTATCTCGTCACCGATTGGGCCTCCGGACCGCTCTACCGGGTGGATGAGCAAGGAAATGTGGTGCGGCTTCTCGATCTTCACCAGGGGACGGCCGGGACCTGACCTTTCTCCCCGAGACCAAGACGATCCTGATCGCTATGATGTTGGACAACGCACTCGTTGCCTACAAATTGGAGTAGGGCCGCAAAATTCCTCTTGATAGGCCTAAGCATCGGTGACCGAGCCGCCTAGCTTAGAGGCGCCGCCCGCGCTAACCTTGAGGCTCATTCGCAACGAGGGGAGCGAATGGCGACGGGGCTTGCAAATTCCGCGGCGCGGCCGCGCTTCCTGATGTGCCGCCCGCAATATTACGCGGTGAGCTATAGCATTAATCCGTGGATGGATCCGCAAGGCTGGGCTGCTGAAGGCTCCGATCTCGGCGAGGCGGCGCATCGGGAATGGGCGGCGCTGCACGCAGCCCTCCTCGACAAGGGCGCGACCATCGAGTGCGTCGATCCCAAGCCCGATCTCCCAGACCTCGTCTTCACCGCCAATGCCGCCATCGTGCTTGACGGCAAGGCGCTTCTGTCGCGCTTCCGCCACCCTGAGAGAAAGCCCGAGGAACCTGTGTTCGCCGATGCGCTCCAAGAGCAGGCCGGGCTCGATGCGGTTGAAGCGTTGCCCGGCGACATCATTCAGGAGGGCGCCGGCGACTGCATCTGGGATTCCTATCGCGGCCAGTTCTGGATGGGCTGCGGGCCTCGTTCCGATCGCGCGGCTGCGGATGTTGTCGCGGATTATTTCGCTGTCGAATGCGTGGCACTCGAATTGGCCGACCCGAGCTTCTATCACCTCGACACCGCGTTCTGCGCACTTCCAACCGGCGATGTCATCTACTATCCGCAAGCCTTCTCGACAGCCGCGAGAGGCGCCATCGAGGAGCGCGTCGCGCCCACCCAGCGCATTGCGCTCGACCGTGCCGAGGCATCGCAGTTCTCGGCAAACGCCCTGTCGTTCGATCACTGCCTGGTGCTGTCGAGCTGTACCGATACGCTGCGCGCGAGGATCGAGGAGCGCGGCTTCACCGTGCTCGCTACGCCGCTCCACGCATTCCTGAAGAGCGGCGGCTCGGCCTGCTGCCTCACGCTCCGTCTCGACCACCGCTCGTAAGGCTAGTTGAGCGCCAACTGCTGCGCGCAATACGCGCGGATCGAATGCTGCTGCTCCGGCGAGCCCCCGATGGTGGTTGGCGTGAACCCGCGCCCGTCCAATGTGCCGACGAAGGGCTGATTGCCGGTGTAGTTGCCCGAGACGCTCCTGGTGTCGACCAATCCGCAAACGTAGAGCGTGCCGTCAGGCTGCCGGCCAGCGTTGATGTCGCTGAAGCGGGCAGAGTTGGGATCGCTGAGCACCCGCTGCACGCCGGAATAGACGAGCTGGATTTGTTGCTGGGTCAGGCTCACCCGCGGAAAGACCTGGACCGAGGACTGAAGTTGTGGCGGGGCGGGTGGGTCTCCCGCGCAACCCGCCAGCAAAAGGATCGGAAACAGCCACAAACGACGCATCGGTCGCGTTCTCCACCCGCGAAACCGCTCTAAGATGCAATTTGATGCTTAAGAATTTGTCGCGAGTTGGGCAAAACCGGCTTCGAGGTCGGCCTTGAGATCATCCACCTCCTCGAGCCCTACATGCAGGCGAAGGGCCGGACCCTCGGCGTCCCAATGCGTCGCCGTGCGGTAAGTCGAAGGGTCGAAGGGGATTACCAGGCTCTCGAACCCGCCCCAGCTATACCCCAAGCCGAAGAGCTTGAGTCCATCGAGCATCGCCGCAACCGCCTTTTTCGATGCCGGCTTCAGCACCACGGCGAACAGGCCCGAGGCGCCGGTGAAGTCGCGCTTCCAGATGGCGTGGCCGGCATCGGAGGGAAGTGCTGGGTGGATCACGCGGGCGACCTCCGGCCGGCGCGCCAACCATTCCGCCAGCGCCAGTCCGGATGCCTGATGACGTGCCAGCCGCACGCCGAGGCTCCGCAGGCCGCGCAAGCCAAGATAGACGTCCTCGGGTCCGGGACAGAGGCCAAGCTCGTCATGGGTATGCGCCACCTTCGGCCAGACGGCTTCGTTCGCGGTGATGGTGCCGAGCATGGCATCGGCGTGGCCGACGATATACTTGGTCGCCGCCTGAATGGACACGTCGGCCCCTTGGGCGAAGGGCTTGAAGTAGAGAGGCGTCGCCCAGGTATTGTCCAACACCACCATGGCGCCAGCCGCATGCGCCGCTTTGGCGATGGCCGGGATGTCCTGCACCTCGAAGGTCTGCGACCCCGGCAACTCGGTGAAGACCATCTTGGTGTTGGGCTTGAGCAGCTTCTTGATTCCGGCACCGACCCGCGGGTCGTAATAGGTGGTCTCTATGCCTAGGCGCTTCAGCACACTGTCGCAGAACCGCCGCGTCGGCCGGTAGACACTGTCGGTGACGAGCACGTGGTCTGCCGCCGAAAGAAGAGCGAGGAAAGTCGTGGCGATGGCGGAGAGCCCTGACGGCGTGAGCAGCGTAGCATGACCGCCCTCAAGCTCGGCGATGGCCTCGGCGAGCGCCTTGACCGTTGGCGTACCGAGCCGTCCATAGGTGTATTCCTGATCGTTGGCTTCGAGCGCGGCCGCGGTCGGAAACAGGACGGTCGAGCCGCGATAAATCGGCGTGTTGACGAAGCCGTGGAAGCGCTCAGGGTCGCGCCCGGCATGGGCAAGCCGCGTGCCTGGTTTTTGATTTGGCCGCCGCTTGCTCATTGACCGAAAGCCGGGAAGGGGGCTGGCATCGCTTTAGCCTAGCCCGTCTCGATGGGAAGGCTTTGATCCCCACCCCATTCCGTCCAGCTCCCGTCATAGACAGCCGTGCGGCGATGCCCGATCTCTGCGAGCGCAAGGGCGAGCACGGCAGCCGTGATGCCTGAGCCGCAGCTCGCCACAACGGGCTTCCCGAGATCGACGCCGGCCTCGTTGAACTGCGCCTCGATTTGGGCGCGGCTCTTCAGCGTTCCGTCCTGCTTCATCAACCGCCCATAAGGAAGATTGTGCGCGCCCGGAATATGCCCCGAGCGCAAGCCCGGCCGCGGCTCTGGCGCCTGTCCGGAAAATCGCTCAGCCGAGCGAGCATCGACGATCTCCGCCGAACGATCCTTGATCAGTGCCTTCATGTCGGAGACGTCGCGCACGAGATCGGCATTGCGGCGCGAGGTGAAGTGGCGCGTGGAGCGAAGCCGCGGCTCGCCGCTCTCTAGCGGCAGGCCCTCGCGTTTCCATTTCGGCAGGCCGCCATTCAGCACGGTCACGTCCTCGACGCCCATGACGCGGAAGGTCCACCACACCCGCGCGGCGCTGAACAGCCCCACGGAATCATAAACAACGATGCGCGACCCGTCGCCGATGCCCATGCTCCGCATGCGCGAGGAGAATTTCTCCGGCGATGGAAGCATGTGCGGCAGGTTGCTCTTGGTGTCCGCGATCTCGTCGATGTCGAAGAAGATCGCGCCAGGAATATGCTCCTCGAGATATTCGGCGCGCGCGTTTCTGTTCTCGCCAGGCATGTGCCAGGAGGCGTCGATGATGACGAGGTCTGGCGCGTCGAGCTCGGCCGCGAGCTCGACGGTCTCGGTCAACCAGGACTTTGAGCGTTCGGTCATTTCCAATCCTAATCTAGACGAAGGCGGTTGGAGCCGGGGCTTGGCGGCGATCGAGCCAAGCGGGAACCGGCAGCCCCTTCTCACGTAGGAATGTCGGGTTGAATAGCCGACTTTGGTAGCGGGTGCCGTAGTCGCAAAGGACCGTGACGATCGTGTGTCCCGGTCCCATGTCGCGGGCAAGCTTGATGGCTCCGGCGACATTGATGCCGCTCGATCCGCCGAGGCACAACCCCTCCTCTCTGAGCAAATTGAATACGACCGGCAGCGCCTCGGCGTCCGGGATCTGATAGGCCTCGTCGATCACCGCACCTTCGAGATTGGCGGTGATGCGGCCCTGGCCGATGCCTTCGGTGATCGAGCTTCCTTCCGACTTGAGCTCTCCGTGCTTGTAGTAATTGTAGAGCGAGGCACCCATCGGATCGGCGATCCCGACGGTGATGTCCTTGTTCTTCGCTTTCAGCCCCATTGAGACGCCGGCGAGCGTGCCGCCGGTGCCCACCGCGCAGATGAAGCCGTCGACCTTGCCTTGCGTGTCGTTCCAGATCTCGGCCGCCGTCGTCTCGATATGGCCGTGGCGGTTGGCAACATTGTCGAATTGGTTCGCCCAGATCGCGCCGTGCGGCGCGGTGGCGGCAAGCTCTGCGGCGAGCCGCCCGGAATATTTCACGTAGTTGTTCGCGTCCTTGTAGGGAACTGCGGGAACTTCGATCAGCTCGGCGCCGGCAAGCCGCAGCATCTGCTTCTTCTCGTCCGACTGCGTCTCAGGGATGACGATGACCGTCTTCAGCCCGAGCGCATTGCCGACGAGCGCAAGCCCGATGCCAGTATTGCCGGCAGTGCCTTCGACCACGGTGCCGCCTGGCTGGAGGCGGCCTGAGTTGAGCGCGTCGCGGATGATGAACAGCGCCGCGCGGTCCTTCACCGACTGTCCGGGATTCATGAACTCGGCCTTGCCGAGAATGGTACAGCCGGTTTCTTCCGATGCGCGCTTGAGCTTGATCAGCGGGGTGTTGCCGATCGCCTCGGTGATGCCGTCACGGTAAGCCAAGGGAATTTCCGTTTCTAAGAGTCGACGCGGCAACCTAAAGAGCCGGGGTCGGCCCCGCAAGGTGATGGATTTTCAAGCCTCGCCGTTTGAGCGCATTGCTTTGCCTCGATACGCCTCGTCCTCGCTAAAGCAGTGCCACGGAGGCGACGGCGCGGGCAATCTTGTCGGCGGCCCAGGGCTTGACCGCGCCAGGAGGATCGAGCGGCGAAGGGATGTCCGTGCCTTGCCCCTGCGCAGACAGCGTCACACTGCCCGCCTGGTTAGACACAGTGACTACACCTTCGAGCAGCAACACCCCATATTGTCCTTCGATCGGGCCGCCCCAGAACTCGGTGCCGCGAACGCCGATATCGGCGACCGGAGTTGAGACGGCGATCTTACTCTGCTTCATCGCCTTGATGCGGCCGGACGCGCATCGAAAGGCGCCCTTAGTCGCTTGCAATATGGTTTCGCCGACTTGCCTGTCGGGGTCGTACACATAGCGGTCGATGACGACGCTCGCCTTCTCGCCAAGCGTCAGCACCGTCTCGTCGCGAAACCTGATCTTGAGGCGGCCTTGCGCACCGGTGCGCAGCTCGTCCCGCATATGGACAGGCGTTCCGATGATGACGGCGGTCGCGTTGTCGCCTGAGACGATGTTCGCCTCGTTCTCGACCTTGTCGACGACGCCGATCTCGGAAGGATCGTCGGCGGCGTTCGCCACGAGCGGCAGGCTTATGATGAGAATACGGGCAAATTCGCGCAAACCGACATGCGGAGCGGGCATAAGGCTCTCCGTTAGAACAGACCTTCCATCGGCTTGGAGGCATTAGGTGAGCAATTGGGCCAAATCATAGCCGAAGGGACACTCGCGGCGATAGGCGCTAGAAGCGGGGCCCGGCCTGTGCATCCCCTTGCTCCACGGGGCGAGAGCTGTGTTATAGACCCCTCCCATTGGCGGGTAGAGCGGGCGTGGTGGAATTGGTAGACACGCCAGATTTAGGTTCTGGTGGCTTCGGCCATGGGGGTTCGAGTCCCTCCGCCCGCACCAGCGAAATAGGCCGCAGGCAAGACGCAAGACAACGGATTAGGGCGTAATGAACATTACCGAAGTGACGACAGAAGGCCTCCGCCGCGAGTTGAAAGTGGTCGTTGGCGCGGACGAGCTCGAGCGGCGCCTGTCGGCGCGCCTCGACGATCTCCAGAACCAGGTGAAGATCAAGGGTTTCAGGCCCGGTCATGTGCCGAAGGCGCATTTGCGCAAGGTGTACGGCCGCTCGGTCATGGCGGAAGTTGTGCAGCAGGCCGTCACCGAGACGAGCCGCGAAGCCATCTCGCAGCGGCAGGAGCGCCCGGCCTTCCAACCCAATATCGCGTTGCCTGAAGGCGAGAAGGAAATCGAGCAGATCTTCTCGGGCAGCGCCGATCTCGCCTACACCATGTCCTTCGAGGTGCTGCCCAAATTCGACAGCATGGATTTCGGCAAGATCGCGGTGGAGAAACCTGTCGCTGCCGTCGCGTCTGAGGATATCGACAAGGCGCTCGAGCGCCTGAGCAATGCCAATCCGCTTTACAAGGCGAAAGACGGTGCGGCTGAGGAAGGCGACCGTCTCATCATCGACTTCAAGGGCTCGATCGACGGCGAGGCTTTCGCCGGCGGTAGCGCCGAAGATGCACCGGTTATACTCGGCAGCCGCAACTTCATCCCCGGCTTCGAGGGAGGTCTCACCGGCGCCAAGGTTGGCGAGAAGCGCGCGGTCGAGGCGACCTTTCCGGAAAACTATCCCGAAGCGAGGCTCGCGGGTAAGACGGCGCGCTTCGACGTGACGGTGAAGGAAGTCGCAAGCCCCGAGCAGCCGAAGATCGACGACGATTTCGCCAAGGCCCTTGGCCTTGAGTCACTAGAGAAGCTGCGCGAGACGGTGAATGCGCGGCTGGAGCAGGATCGCAACGCCGCATCGCGGCTGAAGCTGAAGCGGGCTCTGCTCGACAAGCTGAACACAGGCTACGATTTCGAGCTGCCGCCGACGCTGGTCGACAATGAGTTCCAGGCGATCTGGCGGCAAGTCACGAGCGACCTCGAGCAATCAAAGCGGAGCTTCGAGGACGAAGGCACGACCGAGGAGAAGGCGAAAGCCGAGTACCAGGATATCGCCGCGCGGCGCGTCCGCCTCGGCCTGATCCTGTCCGATGTCGGGACCCGCAACAAGATCGAGGTTACCGACGACGAGGTGAACCGAGCGCTTCTCGAGCGCGTGCGGCAATTTCCGGGACAGGAGCGGAAGGTCTATGATTTCTACCGCAACAACCCGCAGGCGCTTGCCGAGATCAGGGCGCCGATCTTCGAGGACAAGGTGATCGACTTCATCGCCGAGCTTGCCAGCGTGAAGGAGAAGGCGGTGACCGCCGAAGAGTTGTACGCGGACCCCGAGGGCGCCGGTCATCACCATCATGATCACGACCACGACCACGACCATGATCACGACCACCATCACCACGACCACGATTATGACCATCATCACCAAGATCTTGATCACGACCACGATCATCGCCGCGGCAAGAAGAAGAGCAAGAAATGAAGCTTTGTCCGCAGCGGGGGACGAAAGTCGGGGGTGGAGACCCCTTACACTTGCGCCTCCGGCTCCATATGTAGTAGCGCGAGCGCCGATGGAGGCTCATGAGGCCCGACGAGGGGTCTCCATCCCACCAAACCCTTAGAGACGGCAATGAACGATCCGGCCAACACCTACATGAATACGCTCGTGCCAATGGTGGTCGAGCAGACCAACCGCGGCGAGCGCGCCTACGACATTTATTCACGCCTCTTGAAGGAGCGCATCGTCTTCGTCACCGGCCCGATCGAGGATCATCTCGCTTCGCTGATCACCGCCCAGCTTCTGTTCCTCGAGGCAGAGAATCCGAAGAAAGAGATCTCCATGTACATCAACTCGCCAGGCGGTGTGGTCACCTCCGGCATGGCGATCTACGACACGATGCAGTTCATTCGCCCGGCCGTGGCGACGCTCTGCATCGGCCAGGCTGCCTCCATGGGCTCGCTCCTGCTCGCGGCAGGCGAGAAGGGGATGCGCTACTCGCTTCCCAACGCCCGTATCATGCTGCATCAGCCCTCCGGCGGTTTCCAGGGCCAGGCGAGCGACATCGAGCGCCACGCCGAGGACATCATCAAGATGAAGCGACGGCTCAACGACGTGTACGTGAAGCACACCGGCAAGGATTACGAGACCATCGAGCGCACGCTTGACCGCGACTACTTCATGTCGGCGGAGGACGCCCGCGCCTTTGGCATCGTCGATGAGGTCATTACCAAGCGCCATGCAAGCGAGGAAAAGCTCGAGCGGCTGGTGCCGGTATCCTAGGAGCGAGTTCCTGCCGACGAGGAACCGCTTCGGCCTCTTTTAGGCCTAACCCACAAGTGTCCGGGCGTGCGCGGCACGGCCCGTGCATTAGTTCAGCCAGGCCTTCGCCACGCCCCTGACGGCACGGATTAATCAATCCTTGATCAGTGGCACCCTAGCATGCTGAGATTATCCTTCGACCGCGTCGCCAGGAGGATGACCCTCACTTGCATAACGTAGGAAGAGCCGGGCGTTGTGGCCTGATTTGCCACAATTTTTCGGTCAGAGGATATTGGATAGATAGATGAGCAAGGTGAGCGGAAGCGATTCGAAAAACACCCTGTATTGCTCCTTTTGCGGAAAGAGCCAGCATGAGGTCCGCAAGCTCATCGCCGGCCCGACGGTCTTCATCTGCGATGAATGCGTCGAGCTCTGCATGGACATCATCCGCGAGGAGAACAAGTCTAGCCTTGTCAAATCGCGAGACGGCGTGCCCACGCCGATGGAGATTTGCGCAGTCCTCGACGATTATGTGATTGGGCAGGACTACGCCAAGCGCGTGCTGTCGGTCGCGGTGCACAACCACTACAAGCGGCTCAATCACTCGAGCAAGAATTCCGACGTCGAGCTCGCGAAGTCGAACATCCTGCTGATCGGCCCGACCGGGTGCGGCAAAACGCTGCTGGCGCAGACGCTCGCGCGTATCCTCGACGTGCCCTTCACCATGGCCGACGCCACCACACTCACCGAGGCTGGCTACGTCGGCGAGGACGTGGAGAACATCATTCTGAAGCTGCTCCAGGCCGCCGACTACAATGTCGAACGCGCCCAGCGGGGCATCGTCTATATCGACGAAGTCGACAAAATTAGTCGGAAGTCCGACAATCCGTCGATCACCCGCGACGTGTCTGGCGAGGGCGTGCAGCAAGCCCTGCTCAAGATTATGGAAGGGACAATCGCGTCCGTGCCGCCGCAAGGCGGCCGCAAGCACCCGCAGCAGGAGTTCCTCCAGGTCGACACAACCAACATCCTGTTCGTCTGCGGCGGCGCCTTCGCTGGTCTCGAGAAGATCATCGCCGCGCGCGGCCGGTCGACCTCGATCGGCTTCGGCGCCAAGGTCGAAGCCGTCGACGAGCGCCGCACCGGCGATGTGCTGAAGGGAGTGGAGCCCGAGGATCTGCTGAAATTCGGCCTCATCCCAGAGTTCATCGGCCGCGTTCCAGTGATCGCGACCCTCGACGATCTCGACGAGGAAGCTCTGATGCGCATCCTGACCGAGCCCAAGAATGCCTTGGTCAGGCAGTATCAGCGGCTGTTCGAGATGGAGGATGTCCAGCTCACCTTCGCCGAGGAAGCCATGCGCACCATCGCCAAGAAGGCGATCGACCGGAAAACCGGGGCGCGCGGCCTTCGCTCCATCATGGAGGGCGTCCTGCTCGACACTATGTTCGAGCTGCCGAGCCTGAGGGGCGTGGAGGAAATCGTGATCAGCTCCGAGGTCATCGAGGGCAAGGCCAGGCCCTTGCGCATCTACTCCGACCGGCACGAAGAACTCGGCACGAGCGCCTAAGCGGATAACGCCGCTTTCTTGCTTGCTGGACCGGCCGAATCCCACGCAGAATGGCTGGGAATCCACGCTGCGTCTGGTACAAAGGGGGGCCATTGAAGGTGGCCCGTAGGGTCGCCACTTACGAATGGCGGGCCGCAATGCCGTAGGCCGCCGCGATGTTTTACCGAGATAATTGGGAGGAGATGACCGGGGCAGAAGCGGGCTGCCAAATGCAGGGGGAGGGGAAAAAGAGTTGCGAATGGAGCGGCTGGCGCGCCATTTGCTTAGAACAATGGGACTCACATGACCGAATCAAAGCCGCAAAGCACCGACGCAGAGGGCCCGGAGCGCTATCCGGTCTTGCCGCTCCGCGACATTGTCGTATTCCCCTACATGATCGTGCCGCTCTTTGTCGGCCGCGAGAAATCGATTGCGGCTCTCGAAGAAGTGATGCGCACCGACAAGCAGATCCTGCTGGTCGCGCAAAAGAACGCAAGCGACGACGAGCCGTCGACCGACGGCATCTACACCATGGGCACGCTCGCCTCCGTGCTTCAGCTGTTGAAGCTGCCCGACGGCACCGTGAAGGTGCTGGTCGAAGGCACCGTGCGCGCCGCCATCACCCGCTACACCGAGAATGAGAGCTATTTCGAAGCCGAGGTGACCCGCGTCGAGGAGACGCTCGGCACCGAGGACGAGATCGAGGCGCTTGCCCGCTCGGTCGTGTCCCAGTTCGAGAGCTACGTGAAGCTCAACAAGAAGATCTCTCCCGAAGTGCTCGGCACCGCGGCGCAGATCGAGGATTACTCGAAGCTCGCCGACACCATCGCCTCGCACCTCGCAATCAAGATCGCGGAGAAGCAGCAGCTGCTTGAGGTCACCACGATCTCCGAGCGGCTGGAGCGCGTGTTCACGCTCATGGAGAGCGAGATCTCCGTGCTTCAGGTCGAGAAGAAGATTAGGAGCCGCGTCAAGCGTCAGATGGAGAAGACGCAGCGCGAGTATTACCTTAACGAACAGATGAAGGCGATCCAGAAGGAGCTTGGCGACAGCGAGGAAGGCCGCGACGACCTCGCCGAGATCGAGCAGAAGATCGAGAAGACCAAGCTCTCGAAGGAGGCGCGCGAGAAGGCTCTCGGCGAGCTGAAGAAGCTCCGCCAGATGAGCCCAATGTCGGCCGAAGCCACGGTTGTGCGCAACTACCTCGACTGGCTGTTGTCGATCCCGTGGGGCGTCAAGGGCAAGATCAAGCGTGACTTGGACGAGGCACAAGTGATCCTCGACCAGGACCATTATGGGCTTGAGAAGGTCAAGGACCGCATCGTCGAGTATCTCGCCGTGCAGAACCGGACCAACATGTTGAAGGGTCCGATCCTTTGCCTGGTCGGTCCTCCCGGCGTCGGCAAGACCTCGCTCGGCAAGTCGATCGCGCGCGCCACTGGCCGGGAATTCGTGCGCATGAGCTTGGGCGGCGTACGCGACGAGGCCGAGATCAGGGGCCACCGGCGCACCTATATCGGCTCAATGCCGGGCAAGGTCATCCAGTCAATGCGGAAGGCGAAGAAGATCAACCCGCTCTTTCTGCTCGACGAGATCGACAAGATGGGCGCGGATTTCCGCGGCGATCCGGCTTCGGCTTTGCTCGAAGTGCTGGATCCCGAACAGAACCACACCTTCAACGACCACTATCTCGAGGTGGATTACGACCTGTCGAACGTGATGTTCGTCACCACGGCGAACACGCTCAACATTCCGCCGGCCCTGATGGACCGCATGGAGATTATTCGTATCGCCGGTTACACCGAGGATGAGAAGATCCAGATTGCGCGCCGGCACCTGATCCCCGCCCAGACCAAGGCGCACGGATTGGAGGCCTCGGAGTGGAGCCTCGACGATGATGCGTTGAAGGAGATCATCCGGCGCTACACGCGTGAGGCTGGCGTCCGCAATCTTGAGCGCGAGATCGCCAAGATGTCCCGGAAGTCGGTCAAGGAGCTCCTGACCACCAAGAAGAAGTCGGTCCACGTCACGCTCAAGAACCTCGAGGACTATCTCGGGGTGCAGAAATATCGCTACGGCGAGGCTGAGCTCGAGGATCAGGTCGGCGTTGTCACGGGTCTTGCTTGGACCGAGGTCGGCGGCGAGCTGCTCACGGTCGAAGGCGTAATGATGCCCGGCAAAGGCAAGATGACCGTCACCGGTAATCTGCGCGACGTGATGAAGGAGTTGATCCAGGCGGCGAACGCCTATGTGCGCTCGCGCGCGGTCGAGTTCGGCATCAAGCCGCCGCTCTTCGAGAAGCGCGACATCCACGTGCACGTGCCCGAGGGTGCAACTCCGAAGGACGGCCCGTCCGCTGGCGTCGCAATGGTGACGGCGATCGTCTCGATGATGACCGGGATCCCGGTGAAGCGCGACGTAGCCATGACCGGCGAGATCACGCTCCGTGGCAGGGTGCTGCCTATTGGCGGTCTGAAAGAGAAGCTGCTTGCTGCTCTGCGGGCTGGCATCAAGACGGTGATCATTCCCGACGAGAATGCCAAAGATCTCACAGAGATCCCCGACGAGCTCAAGAACGTGCTCGATATCCGGACCGTTTCCCGCATGGACGAGGTGGTGAAAATCGCCTTTGTCCGGCCTCCGCAGCCGATTGCCTGGGAGGAAGAGGGCGAGGAGGCCGGCAAGATCGTGCCGCCCAAGGAAGAGACCCCGGCCGGCGTTACGGCTCATTAAATTGGCGGAAAACGGCGCTTTTTGCCGTTGATTTGCCCCATTTTCATGGTCCGGCTCGATGACTTGAGTCGGACCATTTTTGTTGATTTTCCGCGTTTTTTGGCTCAGTCATACACCACTTGTTTGTGAATTGGAGCGTACCCAGACAGGCCGTGGGGGATTGACCTCCGCAAGTTAGGCCGAGCGAAAGGATGAACACCCGTGAACAAAGCTGAACTTGTCGCCCAGGTGGCGAAGGAATCTGATCTGTCGAAGGATGCGGCCGAGAAGGCCGTGGACGCGACGTTCAAGAATATCGAGAAGGCTTTGAAGGGCGGCGACACCGTCCGGATCGTGGGCTTTGGGAATTTTCAGGTCGCGCAGCGCAAGGCTTCGACCGGACGCAATCCGCGCACCGGTGCCGAGGTAAAAATCCCAGCCTCGCGTGTGCCGAAATTCCGCGCGGGCAAAGCCCTCAAAGAGGCCTGCAACAGCTAACCTCGAAGCCGTTGATGTTTTTTTGGGCGGAGCTCCGCGCTTAAGCGGGCTCCGCCTATTTGTTTCCGCTAGGCAACGAGCGGCAAGCTTCCTTATCTCGCTCTTGGCAGGGCGGTTAGCTCAGCTGGAAGAGCGCCTGGTTTACACCCAGGAGGTCGGCAGTTCGAGACTGTCACCGCCCACCATACGTCAGGGAGCACGGGCGAGATGAATATCGAGTGTCCAGCAACCATGCGTCGCCACGTCCAGAAGGTTCCTGGGCGGGGCGACGCGGCCCGTTATTCTGGACATCGGCGCCAATGTCGGGAGTTTCGCGGCCTGGGCGCTCAATCGCTGGCCAGGGGCCCACGTCCATTGCTACGAGCCGCTCCCCGACAATTTCGCCCTGCTGAAGAAGAATCTCGGCCAACTTGACGGAAAGTCGGTGAGCTTGAACAATTTTGCGATCGGCGATCCGAGCCTCAAGCGGCTCTATCTCGGCCGTAACAATTGCGGGGAAGCGAGCTTCTACGATGTCGGCGAGCAATCGACGCGTCCGTCGAGGTCGAGACGCGGGCACCGAGCGTGCTGCCCAAGGCGCAAATCGTGAAGATCGACACCGAAGGCTCGGAGATTGACATCCTCGGCCGCATGACCTCCTTCGATTTCGAGGTGACCTTGAATACCACTCTGAGGCGAACCGCCGGAAGGTCGAGGAGCTGCTTCAGGATTTTTTCTCGTCGGCGGCGAGATCCGGGGTATTCACCGCGGCACGCTGAAATATTTCCACCACCTCCTGGTCAAAGCTGCCGGCTTGCTTCTGCCAAGGCGTGCCGGGTAAGCCTGTCCCAACTCGCCATCAATCCGCTATGTGTCAGAGCCAACAACTCCTGGAGGTAAGAATGCGGCGCGTCACTGCTGCCTTTAGCGTCACGTCCCTGCTTGTCATCCTGCCGGTCTTTGCTGCGCTCGCGGCCGACCCGCGATCCGCCGCGGATGACGCGGCCCTACAGACGGCCTGCCAGAAGCTCGCCGTCGACCTGTTCGCCAGCAGCGGCCCCCGGGAATGGTCGGCGCCCTTCCAGTCCATCGACGCCTTCCAGGCCATTCCAGTCTGCAAGGAAGCGCTGCGGCTGCACCCCGACGATGCGCGCCTCAAGCTCGCGGCCGCATTTGCCTATATCGCCGGACGCAAGAACGAGCAGGCAAAGCCGCTGCTCAAGCAGCTCGCGGCGCAGGGCAACAGCGACGCCATGCTTGCGCTTGCCTTCATCTCGACCGGCCCCCGAAGCAACGGAGTTGATGCGTAAGGCTGCGGAAGGTGGAAACGCTTCAGGCATGATGCTGTACGGCATGGCGCAGCTTTTTGGCAAAGGCGTGCCGAAAGACGAGACCGAGGGTGTCCGCACGCTGCGCCGCGCCGCCGCGGTCGGCTCGACCCGGGCGATGCTCGTCCTCGCCAATTCCTATTACGAGGGCGATCACGGCCTGGGCTACGACCCTGGCGAGGCAAAGCGGTTGGCTGACCGAGGCCGCGGACCCCGGCGATCCAAGCGCCAAGGAAGCCCTTGCCAATCTTGAGCGGAATGCCGCCGACGACGCAGCGAAGGAGTGAGGGGCGGCCGCCACTGTCACAACGATCGAGGCGAGTGTCGGGAACTCGGACCCGCGCCTTGACTTGGCGAATCCCAACCCGTACATGCCTCTCACGGATTACCCCACGGCCGCGCTAGGCGGCCGGCGGAAGGGGGTGTAGCTCAGTTGGTTAGAGCGTCGGCCTGTCACGCCGAAGGTCGCGGGTTCGAGTCCCGTCACTCCCGCCATTCATCAGTAGAACCACCGAGGCGGCATCGGAACCTATTCATGCGGCATGCACCACATCCATATCGACAACGGTGCGTCAGTCCGCTGGCACAAATGCATCGGCGGCTCCAAATACGCCAAGAGCGGCAAGCGGAGCGGCAAATACGCCGAGCGAGGCATGAAGTCTGCCAAGCGCGCCTAGGCGCCACCAGGCGAGGTTTTGATGCGGGCGGGGCAGCGATGCTCCCGCCTTTTCTCTAGGCAAATGACCAGTTTGCGACACTGGCTGCGCTTGCCATCCCACCCTCCCTGCGCTAAGCCAAAACGGGGCTCAATAACGGGCGAACCCGCGCTTCGAAAGCGCCAATGAATGCCATGAGCCAGCTCCTCCAGGCCTATCTGCCGCTCGTGATCTTCATCGGCATCGCCTTTGTGATCAGCACGGCGCTGCTCGTGGTGCCTTTCGTCATCGCCCCGCACAAGCCCGATCCGGAGAAGGTGTCGGCTTATGAATGCGGCTTCGACGCCTTCGATGACGCCCGCATGAAATTCGACGTGCGCTTCTACCTGGTGTCGCTGTTGTTCATTATCTTCGATCTTGAAATCGCGTTTTTGTTTCCCTGGGCGGTGGCCTTTGACGACGTTGGCCTCTTCGGATTCTGGGCGATGATGGTGTTCCTCGCCATCCTCACCGTCGGCTTCATCTATGAGTGGCGGAAAGGCGCACTCGAATGGGATTAGGCCCCGAGATCAATTTTGAGCAGCCCAAGGAGGGCAGGGGTGGCGGCCTCGTTACGCCGGCGCAAGTGAGCTTCGGCGAGTTCTCTGACGCGCTCGCCGACAAGGGCTTCCTGCTAACCACTGCCGACGACCTGATCAACTGGGCGCGCACAGGCTCGCTGATGTGGATGACCTTCGGCCTTGCCTGCTGCGCCATCGAGATGATGCAGGCCTCGATGCCCCGCTACGACCTCGAGCGCTTCGGCTTTGCGCCGCGCGCAAGCCCGCGCCAGTCCGACGTGATGATCGTCGCCGGAACGTTGTGCAACAAGATGGCGCCGGCGCTCCGCAAGGTCTATGACCAGATGCCGGAGCCCCGCTATGTCATCTCCATGGGCTCCTGCGCCAATGGCGGCGGCTATTATCATTATTCCTATTCCGTGGTGCGCGGCTGCGATCGCATCGTGCCCGTGGATATCTACGTGCCCGGCTGTCCGCCAAGCGCCGAAGCGCTGGTCTACGGCGTGCTGCTTCTACAGAAGAAGATCAGGCGGACCGGCACGATCGAGCGCTGAAGCCTTTCCAGTCCTGGATGATTGATGGACGACGCCCTTAACGAGCTAGGCGCTTATCTTGCAGATCGCCTTGGACCCGCTCTTGTCTCGAGCCAGGTGGTGCTTGGCGAGCTCACCATTGAGGTCGATCACGAGAAGCTTATCCCCACGCTCGAGTTTCTTCGCGACGATCCGCAATGTCGCTTCGGGTGCCTGATCGACATCTGCGGCGTCGATTACCCTGAGCGCGAGCGCCGCTTCGATGTAGTCTATCATTTGCTGAGCCCCTGGCTTAACCACCGGCTCCGCGTGCGGGTTAAGACCGACGAGGCGACGCCGGTGCCGAGCGCGGTCTCCGTCTTTCCGGCCGCGAACTGGTTCGAGCGCGAGGCCTACGACCTCTACGGCATCCTGTTCTCCGGCCACCCGGATTTGCGGCGGCTGCTGACCGATTATGGCTTCGAAGGTCATCCTTTGCGCAAGGACTTCCCGCTTACCGGCTTCGTCGAGCTTCGCTACGACGATGAGCTAAAGCGCGTGGTCTACGAGCCGGTGAAGCTGATGCAGGAATACCGCAGCTTTGATTTCCTGAGCCCCTGGGAGGGCATGGATACCGCCATTCCCGGCGACGAGAAGGCAGGCGAGGCCAAGCGTCCCGATGGGGAAGCCAATCCATGAAGCCGACGCTCAAGCCAGGCCTCATTCACCGCTTCTTCTACAAAGTGCCTGTCGCCAAGACGGTGCCGCATCTCTATGACGAGTCGCCTGAACTCGCCGCCATGCCGGAAGTCTTCGCCACGGGCTTCATGGTCGGCCTCATGGAATGGACTTGCGTGCAGTTGCTGGCGCCGCATCTCGACACTGGCGAAGGGAGCCTTGGCGTCCATATCGACGTGTCGCACAAGGCCGCGACGCCGGTCGGCTTCACCATCACAGTAGAGGCAGAATGCGTCGAGGTGAAAGGGCCTCGCGCCAAATTCGCGATCAAGGCGCATGACGGCATCGACGAGATCGGTTCCGGCATCCATGAGCGGTTCATCGTCACCTGGGACCGGTTCAACAAATCCGTCGCCGCCAAGACCGCGAGGGCTTTACCCAAGGTGGATGCGTGATGGCTGAGACCAAGACGAGACCGAAAAGAAGAGGCCAGCTGACACCGAGAACCGGAAGTTCACCATCAATTTCGGGCCACAGCATCCGGCCGCCCACGGTGTGTTGCGGCTCGTGCTCGAACTCGACGGCGAGATCGTCGAGCGCGTCGATCCCCATATCGGGCTGCTCCATCGCGGCACCGAGAAACTGATCGAGTACAAGACTTATCTCCAGGCTCTGCCCTATTTCGACCGCCTGGATTACGTCGCGCCGATGAACCAGGAGCACGCCTTCTCGCTCGCGGTGGAAAAGCTCGTCGGTGTCACCGTGCCAATGCGCGCCCAGCTTATCCGCGTGCTCTATTCGGAGATCGGCCGGCTGCTCTCGCATCTTCTCAACGTCACCACGCAAGCCATGGATGTCGGCGCGCTGACGCCGCCGCTCTGGGGCTTCGAGGAGCGCGAGAAGCTGATGGTGTTTTACGAGCGGGCGAGCGGTAGCCGCATGCATGCGGCCTATGTCCGTCCGGGCGGCGTGCACCAGGATCTGCCGCCTGACCTGGTTGCCGACATCTACGCCTTCTGCGATCCGTTCCTCAAAGTCTGCGACGACATCGAGGGCCTGCTCACCGACAACCGCATCTTCAAGCAGCGCAATGTCGACATCGGCGTGGTGAAGCTTGACGACGCCTGGGCCTATGGCTTCTCCGGCGTGATGGTGCGCGGCTCCGGCGCCCGCTGGGACTTGCGCAAGAGCCAACCCTACGAGTGCTACGCTGAGCTGAATTCGACATCCCCATCGGCAAGAACGGTGATTGCTACGACCGCTACCTCGTGCGCATGGAGGAGATGCGCCAGTCGGTGCGCATCATGAAGCAATGCTGCGAGAGGCTGACCACCGAGCTTGGGCCGGTTACGGTGGAGAACCACAAGATGGTGCCGCCGAAGCGCGCCGTGATGAAAAGCTCGATGGAGGCTCTGATCCATCACTTCAAGCTCTACACCGAGGGCTATCACGTGCCTGCCGGCGAGGTGTATGCGGCGGTCGAAGCGCCGAAGGGCGAGTTCGGCGTCTATCTCGTCGCCGACGGCACCAACCGGCCCTATCGCTGCAAGATCAGGGCGCCGAGCTTTGCGCATCTGCAGGCCATGGATTTCCTCTGCCGCGGCCATATGCTGGCCGATGTCTCGGCGGTGTTAGGATCGATCGATATCGTGTTCGGCGAGATCGACCGATAGGCGACGCTGAGCGCGGAGGGGAATATGAGGACAGTTTCCAATGGCTTGTTTACCTTTGGCGCCGTTTGCGCCGTTGCCCTCCTGTGCCTCGCTCTCCCCGCGGTCGCCGCTCCCTGCCGAGAAGAGCGGCGCACCCGAGGCCTCCGAGCCGAAGGACGACGCGGACGCCGCCGAGCCCAAGGACGAGGGCAAACCCGATGAGGCGCCACCCGCCAGATGCACGGGCCGAGGACGCGCCTCCTGCCGGCGCCGGCGAGATCCAGTCCGGCGTAAAGATGAAGGATTTTCTCGCCGAAGGCTTTCTGATCCGGACCACGGTGCTCGTTCCGGCCGATGCGGTGACCCGCCAGCTCGGCAAGGTGTCGCCAGATGCCATCATCCTGACCCTGCAAAAAGAAACGGCGATCGCGGTTTGCTATTACACGCTCAAGGCATATGTGAAGGAGAGCCTGACCGATATCGCCTCCTGCACCGTGTTCCGTTAGGCGATGCCGGTCACGCTCTTGCACAACGTGAATAGAAAAGAAGAAGCGAACTCATGAGCGTCCGCCGCCTCGCCGCCGAGCAGCCCGAGACCTTCGCCTTCACGCCCAAGAACCTCGATTGGGCGAAGGACCAGCTCAAGAAATATCCGCAAGGCCGCGAGGCCTCCGCCGTGCTGCCGCTCTTGTGGCGCGCGCAGGAGCAATGCGGCGGCTGGCTGCCCGAGCCCGCGCTCCGCTACATCGCCGACATGCTCGACATGGCCTACATCCGCGTCTACGAGATCGCGACCTTCTATACCATGTTCAATCTCGCGCCGGTCGGCCGCTACTACGTGCAGCTCTGCGGCACCACGCCCTGCTGGCTGCGCGGCGCCGAAGCGCTGAAGGACACCTGCCGCAAAATGATCGGCGAGCCCGGCCACGTCACCCATGATGGGATGTTCTCCTGGGTCGAGGTCGAATGCCTCGGCGCTTGCGTCAACGCGCCGATGGTGCAGATCAACAAGGACTATTACGAGGACCTGACGCCTGCGAGCTTCGAGAAGATCCTGGTGAATTTGCGCGAGGGCCGGAAAGTGAAGCCGGGCCCGCAGGATGGCCGCCATTCGTCGGAGCCGTTCGGCGGCGCCACCACCTTGATCGATCCAAAGCTCTATGCCGCACATCCGGCAGCCAAGGCCGAGGCCGACGATCTCGAACTCGCCCTGACCGACAGTGAGGCAAAGAAGCCTAGCGCCGCGGCAAACCAGCGCGAGGCAGCCGTACCGAAGCCTCCGCTCCGTGACAGCTCCGGCAAAAGACGAAAGTAATGCTGAAAGACTCCGACCGCATCTTCACCAACCTCTACGGCTTCCATGACTGGCGGCTCAAGGCGGCGCGGGCGCGCGGTGCCTGGGACGGCACCAGGGCCATGATCGAGCGCGGGCACGACGCCGTCATCGAGGAGGTGAAGGCTTCGGGCTTGCGCGGCCGCGGCGGCGCAGGCTTCCCCACCGGGCTGAAATGGTCGTTCATGCCGAAGCAATCTGACGGGCGGCCGAACTACCTCGTCATCAATGCCGACGAATCTGAGCCCGGCACCTGCAAGGACCGGGACATCATGCGCCACGATCCGCAGCTCCTGATCGAAGGCGCGCTGCTCGCGGGCTTCGCCATGCGCGCGCATGCCTCCTACATCTATATCCGCGGCGAGTTCATCCGCGAGCGCGAGGTACTGCAAGCCGCGATCGACGAGGCCTATGACGCAAAGCTCATCGGCAAGAACAACGTCAACGGCTGGGATTTCGACCTCTATCTGCATCACGGGGCAGGGGCCTATATCTGCGGCGAGGAGACGGCGCTGCTCGAAAGCCTCGAAGGCAAGAAGGGCCAGCCGCGGCTGAAGCCTCCGTTCCCCGCCAATGTCGGCCTTTATGGCGCGCCGACTACCGTCAACAATGTCAAGTCGATCGCGGTGGTGCCGGCGATCATGCGGCGCGGCGCCACCTGGTTCGCAGCCCTCGGCAAGCCCAACAACTCCGGCACCAAGCTCTTCTGCCTCTCCGGCCATGTGAACACGCCCTGCAATGTCGAGGAGGAGATGGGCGTGCCCTTGCGCGAGCTGATCGACCGGCACGCCGGCGGCGTGCGCGGCGGCTGGGACAATCTCCTTGCCGTCATTCCCGGCGGCTCGTCGGTGCCCTGCATCCCGGCAAGCCAATGCGACGACCTGCCCATGGATTTCGACTCGCTTCGCGATTTGAAGAGCGGGCTCGGCACCGCCGCGGTGATCGTCATGGACAAATCGACCGACATCATCCGCGCCATCGCCAGGCTGTCATATTTCTACAAGCATGAATCCTGCGGGCAATGCACGCCCTGCCGCGAGGGGACCGGGTGGATGTGGCGGGTGCTCGAGCGCATGGCCAAAGGCCAAGCTGAGAAGCGCGAGATCGACATGCTGCTCGATGTGAGCCATCAGGTCGAAGGCCACACCATTTGCGCCCTTGGCGATGCCGCGGCCTGGCCAGTTCAGGGGCTGATCCGCCATTTCCGCCACGTCATCGAAGAGCGCATCGACGCACAGGCCGCAAAGCCGCTCGCGCCCTCTGTCCCCGTGGCGGCGGAGTAACCGCCATGATCTGGTTCTGGGACAACGCCGTGACAATCGCCAATGTGGTGATGGCCGCCGCCGCCATCGCCGCGCTGATTTACGCGCATCTCCAGATCGACGAGGGGAAGCGTGCCGAGCGCCGCGCCAACGCGCATCAGCTTTGGAACGAGACGCTTCATCTTGCTTTCGACAACCCCAAGCTCTCGGATCCCACGCTCAAACTCGCCGAGTTCGACTACGAGGCCCGCACCATCGACGGCAGCATCGAGACATTTCAGAAATACGAGCTTTATGTCGACACGATCCTCAATGCGAGCGAAGCGATCCTAGACGTATCGCCGACCAAGGAATGGGACATTGCCGTCCGCTTCCAATTGAACCCGCACCGCGATTATCTCCTGTCGCAATACTTCCAGAGTTCGGGCTATCTCGAGCAATACACGCCGCCATTCCAGGTGTTCCTGAAGGATGCGCTGGCCAACCCCTACAAGGTTCCGCCGCCGCCGAAGCTCGCCCGGATCGACTCTCCAGAGAAAAGGGTGAAGAAGCGTGCCTAAGCTCATCATCGATAACAAAGAGCACGACGTGCCGAACGGTATCACGCTGATCCAGGCCTGCGATCTCGCCGGCGTCGAGATCCCGCGCTTCTGCTATCACGAGCGCCTGTCGATCGCCGGCAACTGCCGCATGTGCCTGGTCGAGGTCGCCGGCATGCCGAAGCCGGTCGCGTCCTGCGCCATGGGCGTCAACGATCTCCGGCCCGGCCGCGACGGCACGCCGCCGACCATCATCACCGACTCGCCGATGGTGAAGAAGGCGCGCGAAGGCGTGATGGAGTTTCTGCTGATCAATCACCCGCTCGATTGCCCGATCTGCGACCAGGGCGGGGAATGCGATCTGCAGGACCAGGCCATGGCCTATGGCTTCGACGCCAGCCGCTTCGCCGACAACAAGCGCGCGGTCGAGGAGAAATATCTCGGGCCGCTGATCAAGACCTATCATGACCCGCTGCATCCATTGCACGCGCTGCGTCCGCTTCATGACCGAGGTCGCCGGCGTCGAGGAGCTCGGCGCCATCGGCCGCGGCGAGGACATGGAGATCACCACCTATCTCGAGCACGGCATGATGTCGGAGCTGTCCGCCAACGTGGTCGACCTCTGCCCGGTCGGCGCGCTCACCTCCAGCCCTAGGCCTTCATGGCGCGGCCCTGGGAGCTGAAGAAGACCGAAAGTCGATCGACGTCATGGATGCGCTGGGCTCGGCGATCCGCGTCGACAGCCGCGGGCGCGAGGTGATGCGCGTCCTGCCGCGCAACAACGACGCCATCAACGAGGAATGGATCTCCGACAAGACGCGGCATGTGTGGGACGGCTTGCGCGTGCAGCGCCTCGACCGGCCCTATCTCGCGCGAACGGACGGCTCGAGCCGTCGACCTGGGACGAGGCCTTCCGCGCCATTGCCGAGCAAGCTGCAAGCGGGCTCGACGGCGAGCGCATCGGCGCCATCGCCGGCGATCTCGCCGCGGCCGAGGAGATGTTCGCGCTGAAGCTGCTCGCCGGCAGCTCGGCTCGCCCAATCATCGATTGCCGGCAGGACGGCGCCAAGCTCGATCCCGCGCTCGGTCGCGCCAGCTATCTGTTCAACTCGACGATCGAGGGCATCGAGCAGGCCGACGCGATCCTGCTGGTCGGCACCAACCCGCGCCTCGAGGCGCCGGTGCTCAATGCCCGCATCCGCAAGCGCTGGCGGCAGAGCAGGCGCGCTGCCGATCGGCGTGATCGGCGACGCAGGCCGACCTGACCTATCCTTATGACTATCTCGGCGCCGGGCCCGAGACCCTCGCCAAGCTCGCCGAGCGGCAAGCACGACTTTGTCGACACGCTGAAGGACGCCAAGCGGCCGATGGTGATCGTCGGGCCAGGCGGCGCTCGCGCGGCCCGACGGCGCCGCCGTGCTGTCGCTCGCCGCCAAGGCCGCGATCGCCATGGGCGCGGGCAAGCGGACGCGGCTGGAACGGGTTCAACGTGCTGCACACCGCGGCGTCCCGCGTCGCCGGCCTCGACCTCGGCTTCGTGCCGGGCAAGGGCGGCAGGGACGTCGACGCGATCCTCGTGGCGCGGACAAGGGCGAGATCGACGTCGCTCTACCTGCTGGGCGCCGACGAGATCGATACGGCCGGCTCGGCAAGGCCTTCGTCATCTATCAGGGCAGCCACGGCGACCGCGGCGCGCACCGCGCCGACGTGATCCTGCCCGGCGCGGCCTACACCGAGAAGAACGCGACCTACGTCAACACCGAGGGCCGCGCGCAGATGACCGCCCGCGCCGTGTTCCCGCCGGGCGAGGCGAAGGAGGACTGGGCGATCGTGCGCGCGCTGTCGGGCGTGCTCGGCCAGACGCTGCCCTACGACAGCGTCACTGCGCTGCGCGCCAAGATGTACGCCGCCTGCCCGCATCTCGCGCCGCATCGACCAGATCGCTTCCCGCCGACAGCCGCGCCATCGAGACGCTCGCAGCGCAAGGCGGCAAGACCGGCGAGGAGCCGTTCGGCGAGGCGATCACCGACTTCTATCTGACCAATCCGATCGCGCGCGCCTCCGCCGATCATGGCCGAGCTGAGCGCGCTGCATGCGGCAAGCAGCGACAGGGGCGACCGGCACCGATGGCTGAGTTCTGGTCGAGCTATGGCCTGCCGCATCGCCGCTCATCGTCGGCCAGAGCCTGCTGCTGCTCGTCGTCCTGCTGGTCATCGTCGCCTTCCTGCTCTATGCGACCGCAAGGTCTGGGCCGGCGGTGCAGATGCGGCGCGGGCCGAACGTGGTGGGGCCCTTCGGCCTGCTGCAGTCCTTCGCCGACCTGCTGAAATTCGTGTTCAAGGAGCCGATCATCCCGGCCGGCGCCGACAAGGGCGTCTTCCTGCTGGCGCCGCTGGTCACCGCCGTCCTGGCGCTGGCGGCCTGGGCGGTCATTCCCGTCGGCCGACGGCTGGGTGGTCTCCGACATCAACGTCGGCATCCTCTACCTGTTCGCCATCTCCTCGCTTGCGGCGTCTACGGCATCATCATGGGCGGCTGGGCGTCGAACTCGAAGTATCCCTTCCTGGCGCGCTGCGCTCGGCCGCGCAGATGGTCTCCTACGAGGTCTCGATCGGCTTCGTGATCATCACCGTGATGCTGCTGCGTCGGCTCGCTCAACCTGACCGACATCGTCAAGGCGCAGGACAGCGCGCTTCGGCACTGCTTCGACTGGTACTGGCTGCCGCTGCTTCCCGATGTTCGTCGTCTTCTTCATCTCGGCGCTGGCCGAGACCAACCGGCCGCCGTTCGATCTGCCCGAAGCCGAGTCCGAGCTGGTGGCCGGCTTCAGGTCGAATATTCCTCCACGCCCTACCTGCTGTTCATGCTGGGCGAGTATGTCGCCATCGTCCTGATGTGCGCGCTGGCCACCGATGCTGTTCCTCGGCGGCTGGCTGCCGCCGTTCCCGATCTCGCCCTTCACCTGGATGCCGGGCGTCATCTGGTTCGTGCTCAAGGTTTGCTTCGTCTTCTTCATGTTCGCCATGGTGAAGGCGATCGTGCCGCGCTACCGCTACGACCAACTGATGCGGCTGGGCTGGAAGGTGTTCCTGCCGCTGTCGCTGGCCATGGTCGTGATCGTCGCGGCCGTGCTTAAGCTTTGGCAGCATTGCGCACGTGAGAGGAGATCGCATGGTAAAGCGCTTTACGGACACGGCCAAAGCTCGCTGCTCCTGAAGGAGTTCGTCTCGGCCTTCTGCTCGCATGCGCTACTTCTTCAGGCCGAAGGCGACGCTGAACTATCCCTTCGAGAACGGCCCGCTGTCGCCCCGCTTCCGCGGCGAGCATGCGCTGCGCCGCTATCCCAACGGCGAGGAGCGCTGCATCGCCTGCAAGCTCTGCGAGGCGATCTGCCCGGCGCAGGCGATCACCATCGAGGCCGGCCCGCGCGCAACGACGGCACGCGCCGCACGACCCGCTACGACATCGACATGGTGAAGTGCATCTACTGCGGCCTGTGCCAGGAGGCCTGCCCGGTGGATGCCATCGTCGAGGGGCCGAACTTCGAGTTCGCCGACCGAGACGCGCGAGGAGCTCTACTACGACAAGGAGCGGCTGCTCGCGAACGGCGACCGCTGGGAGCGCGAGATCGCCAAGAACATCGCGCTCGACGCGCCCTATCGGTGAGGGGCTTGCACTCAAGCCCGTCATGCCCGCCTTGCCGGGCATCAAGCGCGAACCGTGATGGCCGGACGAGCACGGCATGACGAGACGATTCGGGCAAGCGCCGATGACCTGCGGCGCTCTTCTTCTATCTGTTCGCCGGCGATGTGCGTCGGCGCGGCCTTCATGGTGATCGTCGCGAAGAATCCCGTGCACGCGGTGCTGTTCCTGATCCTGGCCTTCTTCAACGCCGCGGGCCTGTTCGTGCTGCTCGGCGCCGAGTTCCTGGCGATGATCCTGGTCGTCGTCTACGTCGGCGCGGTGCGGTGCTGTTCCTGTTCGTCGTGATGATGCTCGACGTCGATTTCGCCGAGCTTGAGCCGGCTTCATCAAATATCTGCCGATCGGCGCCCTCATCGGCATCGTGCTGTGCCGAGCTGATCTTCGTTCTCGTGCGCCTGGGTGCGGCGCGCCTGAGATCGCCGCGCCGGCGCCGACGCCGCCGGCTCCGCAATCAGCAACACCGAGGCGCTCGGCCGGTCCTCTATACCCAATACGTCTATCTTTCCAGGCCGCGGGCCTCATCCTGCTCGTCGCGATGATCGGCGCCATCGTGCTGACGCTGCGCCAAGCGCGGACGTCAAGCGCCAGTCGATCGCGCGCCAGGTCGCGCGCACGCCGCAAGACCGGCGGTCGAATGGTCGAGCGTCGAGACGGGGAGGGGGCTGTCGATGACCATCGGTCTCGGCCACTATCTGATGGTCGCCGCGATCCTGTTCACCCTCGGCATCTTCGGCATCTTCCTCAACCGCAAGAACGTCATCGTCATCCTGATGTCGATCGAGCTGATGCTGCTCGCGGTCAACATCAACCTCGTCGCCTTTTCCGCCTTTCACGGCGACTGGTCGGCCAGGTTTTCGCGCTGTTCGTTCTGACGGTCGCGGCCGCCGAAGCCGCCATCGGTCTCGCGATCCTGGTCGTCTACTTCCGCAACCGCGGCTCCATCGCGGTCGAAGACATCAACATGATGAAGGGCTGAGCGCGGGAGCTGATCTATCCCGCCATCGTCTTCCTGCCGCTGCTCGGCGCGCTGATCGCGGGCCTGTTCGGCCGGCTCATCGGCGCGCGCGCGAGCGAGGTCATCACCACGAGCCTCGTGCTGATCACGCGCGCTGCTGTCCTGGGTCGCCTTCTGTCAAGTCGGCTTCGGGCACGAGGCGCGCATCGAGCTGCTGCGCTGGATCAGTCCGGCGACTCGACGCCTGGGCGCTGCGGATCGACACGCTGACGGCCGTCATGCTGGTGGTGGTGAACACGGTCTCGTCGCTCGTGCACCTCTATTCCATCGGCTACATGCACGAGGACGACAGCGGCCGCGCTTCTTCGCCTATCTCTCGCTGTTCACCTTCGCCATGCTGGCGCTGGTGACGACCGACAACCTCCTGCAGATGTTCTTCGGCTGGGAGGGCGTCGGCCTCGCCTCCTACCTGCTGATCGGCTTCTGGTACCAGAAGCCCTCCGCCAATGCCGCCGCGATCAAGGCCTTCGTCGTCAACCGCGTCGGCGATTTCGGCTTCGCGCTCGGCATCTTCGCCGTCTTCTCCGTGTTCGGCAGCCGTGCACTTCGACGCGATCTTCGCCGCCGCGCCCGGACCAGGTCGGCAAGACCTTCCTGTTTCTCGGCCATGCAGGTCGACATCCTGACCATGCTCTGCCTGCTGCTGTTCATGGGCGCGATGGGCAAGTCGGCGCAGTTCCTGCTGCACACCTGGCTGCCGGACGCCATGGAAGGCCCGACGCCGGTCTCGGCGCTGATCCATGCCGCCACCATGGTGACCGCCGGCGTGTTCATGGTGGCGCGGCTGTCGCCGCTGTTCGAGCTGGCGCCGGTCGCGCTGGACGTCGTGACGTTGATCGGCGCCATCACCGCCTTCTTCGCCGCGACCGTCGGCCTCGTGCAGAACGACATCAAGCGCGTCATCGCCTATTCGACCTGCTCGCAGCTCGGCTACATGTTCGTCGGCCTGCGGCGTCGGCGCCTACGGCGCCGGCATCTTCCACCTCTTCACCCACGCCTTCTTCAAGGCGCTGCTGTTCCTCGGCGCCGGCTCGGTGATCCACGCCATGCATCACGAGCAGGACATGCGCGGGATGGGCGGCCTTGCGCAAAGAGCTGCCCTTCACCTGGCGCGATGATGCTGATCGGCACGCTGTCGCTCACCGGCTTTCCCGTTCATCTCGGGCTTCGTATTCCAAGGACGCCGATCATCGAGGCGGCCTACGCCGCGCACACGCCGATCGGCAGCTACGCCTTCGTGCTGCTCGGCCATCGCCGCGCTGCTGACGGCCTTCTATTCCTGGCGCCTGATCTTCCTGACGTTCTACGGCAAGCCGCGCGAGCCGACAGCCACGACGAGCATGCGCGCACGCGCCATGAGCCGCCGATGGACCATGGGCATGCCGCTCATGCTGTTCTGTGCGCTCGGCGCGCTGCTGCGCCGGCGCGCATTTTCATCGATCTTCATCGGCGCGGACCAGAGCCGAATTCTGGGGCGGCTCGCTCGTCACCCATGGCACGACGCATGCACGAGGTGCCGCTACTGGTGATGCTACGCCGTCGCTCGCCATGCTGCCGGCTTCGCGATCGCCTGGTTCTTCTACATCCCGCCCGCTCGTGCCGCTTCGGCCTCGCCGAGCGCTTCCGCCGCTCTACCTGTTCCTGCTCAACAAGTGGTACTTCGACGAGCTCTACGACTTCGATCTTCGTGCGCCCGGCCATGCGGCTCGGCCACTTCCTGTGGAAGGCGGCGACGGCGCGATCATCGACGGCATCGGCCCTGACGGCGTCGCGGCGCGCGTCTCGACGTCACCGACCGCGTCGTCAAGCTGCAGACCGGCTACATCTACCACTACGCCTTCGCGATGCTGATCGGGGTCGCGCTGCTCATCACCTATTTCATCTTTGCCGGGGGAGGCTGCTGAAATGAGCAACCCTGGCCGATTCTCTCCACCGTCACCTTCCTGCCGCTCGTCGGCGCGCTGCTGATCGTCGCTCTTGCGCGGCGACGACGAACGGCCTCCCGCAACGCCCGCTGGATCGCGCTGTGGACGACGCTCGTCACCTTCGTCGCTCTCGCTGCTGCTGTGGCCAATTTCGATCCGACCACCGCGCTTCCAGTTCGTCGAGGAGCACGCCTGGCTCGGGCCCTCAAGTACAAGATGGGCGTCGACGGCATTTCGATGCTGTTCGTCATCCTGACGACCTTCCTGATGCCGCTCTGCATCCTCGGCAGCTGGGAGTCGATCAAGGCGCGCGTCAAGGAATACATGATCGCCTTCCTGGTGCTCGAGACGCTGATGATCGGCGTCTTCTGCGCGCTCGATCTCGTGCTGTTCTACCTGTTCTTCGAGGGCGGCCTCATCCCGATGTTCATCATCATCGGCGTCTGGGGCGGCAAGCGGCGCGTCTACGCGAGCTTCAAGTTCTTCCTCTACACGCTGCTCGGCTCGGTGCTGATGCTGCTCGCCATGATGGCGATGTACTGGCAAGCCGGCACGACCGACATCCCGACGCTGCTGCACCACGGTTCCCGCCGTAGATGCAGACCTGGCTGTGGCTCGCCTTCTTCGCCTCCTTCGCGGTGAAGATGCCGATGTGGCCGGTGCATACCTGGCTGCCCGACGCCCACGTCGAGGCGCCGACCGCGGGCTCGGTCATCCTTGCCGGCATCCTCCTGAAGATGGGCGGCTACGGCTTCCTGCGTTTCTCGCTGCCGATGTTCCCGAACGCCTCGCGCCGAGTTCGCGCCGCTCGTCTTCGCGCTGTCGGTCGTCGCCATCATCTACACCTCGCTGGTCGCGCTGGTGCAGGAGGACATCAAGAAGCTCATCGCCTATTCGTCGGTCGCGCACATGGGCTTCGTCACCATGGGCATGTTCGCCCTCACCAGCAGGGGGTGCAGGGCGCCATGTTCCAGATGCTGTCGCACGGCATCGTCTCGGCCGCGCTGTTCCTTTGCGTCGGCGTGATCTACGACCGCATGCACACCCGCGAGATCGCGGCCTATGGCGGGCTGGTCGAGCGCATGCCGCTATATGCCGGCTGCTTCATGGTGTTCACCCTGGCCAACGTCGGCCTGCCCGGCACCAGCGGGTTCATCGGCGAGTTCCTGACGCTGATCGGCGCCTTCGGCCAACACCTGGGTCGCGTTCCTCGCCACCACCGGCGTGATCCTGTCGGCCGCCTATGCGCTCTGTCTCTATCGCCGGGTCATCTTCGGCGAGCTGGAGAAGCCCGCGCTGAAATACATCACCGATCTCACCTGCGCGAGATCGCGATCATGGCGCCGCTGGTCGTGCTCACCATCCTGTTCGGCTTCTATCCGGCGCCAATCCTCGACGCGACCGCGGCCTCGGTCGAAGCCCTGGTGAAGAACTATCAGACCGCGCTTGCCGCCGCCGAGCAGGCGCGCATTGCGCTGGCGCCCTAGGAGGAAGCCCTGTCGTCAACCCTGCAATTTCGTCGCGCTGCCCGAGCTGATCCTCGCGGTCGGCGCCATGGTGCTGCTGATGGTCGGCGTCGCCACCCGCAAGGAGCGGCCGAACTGATCCTCTGGCTCGCGGTGCTCGTCCTCGCGCTCGCCGGCTTCTTCGTGTTGCGCGGCGAGCGGAACGGCCACGCTGTTCGGCGGCAGCTTCATCGTCGATCCCTTCGCCCGCGTCATGAAGCTGCTCACGCTCATCGGCGCCGCGGTCACGCTCATCATGTCGATCGATTTTCGGCGCGGGGCAGGGGCGGCTGCAAATTCGAGTTCCCCGTTCTGGTGCTGCTCGCCACCATCGGCATGCTGATGATGATCTCGGCCAACGATCTCATCGCGCTCTATGTCGGGCTCGAGCTGCAGAGCCTCGCGCTCTACGTCGTCGCCGCCTTCGACCGCCGCTCGGCGCGATCGAGCGAGGCCGGCATCAAATATTTCGTCCTCGGCGCGCTCTCCTCGGGCATGCTGCTTTATGGCGCGTCGCTGATCTACGGCTTCACCGGCTCGACGCTCTTCACCGACATCGCCGCTGCCGTGCAGCCCTCCGGCACCAATCTCGGCCTGATCTTCGGCCTCGTGTTCTTGATCGCCGGCTTTGCCTTCAAGATCTCGGCCGTGCCCTTCCATATGTGGACGCCCGACGTCTACGAGGGCGCGCCGACGCCGGTCACCGCCTTCTTTGCCGCGGCGCCGAAGATCGCCGCCATGGCGCTCACCGTGCGCACGCTGTTTGCCGCCTTCCCCTCGGTCACGCCGGAGTGGCAACAGATCGTCACCTTCCTCGCCATCGCCTCGATGGCGCTCGGCGCTTTCGCGGCAATCGGCCAGCGCAACATCAAGCGGCTGATGGCCTATAGCTCGATCGGGCATATGGGCTACGCGCTGGTCGGCCTCGCCGCCGGAACGGTCGAAGGCGTGCAGGGCGTGATCATCTATCTCGCCATCTACCTCGCCATGACGCTCGGCACCTTCGCCTGCATCCTCGCCATGCGGCGGAACGGGAGGATGGTCGAGGACATCGACCAGCTCGCTGGCCTGTCGAACACGAGCCCGATGATGGCCTTCCTGCTCGCCATGCTGCTGTTCTCGCTCGCCGGCATCCCGCCGCTCGCCGGCTTCTTCGCCAAATTCTACGTGTTCCTCGCCGCCATCAACGCCGGCCTCTATGCGCTTGCCGTCATCGGCGTGCTGATCAGCGTGGTCGGCGCCTATTACTATCTCCGCATCGTCAAGATCATGTATTTCGACGCTCCAGCCGAGCGGTTCGAGCCGATGCCTGGGCTCCTTGCCGCCGTGCTCGGAGGATCCGGCCTTTTCATTCTGTTCTATTTCGTCTATCCGGCACCGCTTGTGACTGTCGCCGAGGCCGCCGCCAAATCCCTGTTCTGATGCCGCCTTTCGCTTCCTCATCGCCGAAGCTTCCCGCTGGATACCGGCTGCTTCGCCTGGAGACGGTCAATTCCACCAACGCCGAGGCGCGCCGCCGCGGCGAGGCGGGTGAGCCGGGGCCTCTGTGGATCTGGTCGCTGCGGCAATCTGCTGGGCGCGGCCGCAACGGCCGTCAATGGCAGTCCCAGCACGGCAATCTCTTCGCGAGCCTTCTGATCGGCCTCAACTGCCCGCTCTCGACCGCCGCGCAGCTCGCGCTTCTTGCCGGCGTTGTCGCCTACGACACCGCTGCCAAGCTTCTGCCTAAGGAGGCCCGCTCGGAGCTTCTGTTGAAATGGCCGAACGACGTTCTGCTCAAAGGCGGCAAGGTCGCGGGCATGCTGCTCGAAAGCACGAGCGAGACGGCGCCGAACCGCTGCAAGGTGGTGATCGGCACCGGCTTCAATCTCGCGACCTTCCCGCCAGACCTCGAGCAGCCGGCGACGAGCCTCGCAGCCCATGGCGGTACGGCGACGCCGGCCGCTTCCTTCGAGACGCTTGCCGCCGTCACCGACGCCTGGCTGTCCCGCTGGGCCGAGGGCGTGGCGTTCCAAACGGTTCGGCGCGCCTGGCTCGACCGGGCAGGGCCGACCGGGCGCCCGTTGCGGGTGCGGCTTCATGGCGAAGAGGCGGAAGGAACGTATGCAGGGCTCAATTCAGGGGGTGCGCTCAGGCTCCTGATGAGCGATGGTGCCGAGCGCCGCATCGCTGCCGGCGATGTGTTTTTCGCCACTTCGTAGTCAATCCCCAAGCCCTTAGCCTAGAGCATGTCCCGCCGTTCCGACCGACAAAGGCCTGAGTTCGTGTTCGTCCCCATTGGCGGCGTGGGGGAGATCGGCATGAACCTCTATCTCTACGGCTACGGGCCTCCCGACGACCGCGAGTGGCTCATCGTCGACTTAGGGATCACCTTTGGCGGCGACACCGAGCCTGGGATCGACGTGATCCTTCCCGACATCACCTTCCTCGAGGCCGAGCGCCCGAACCTCAAGGGGCTGCTCCTGACCCACGCGCATGAGGATCATTTCGGCGCCGTGGTCGATCTGTGGCCAAGGCTCGGCGGCGTTCCCGTCTATGCCACGCCCTTCACCGCCTCGATGCTCAAGTCGAAGCTCGGCGAGGCCGGGCTCCTCCATGATTTCCCGCTGCACGTCATACCGCTCGGCCATCGCTACAAGATCGGGCCGTTCGACGTTGAGCTCATCACCATGTCGCACTCGATCCCCGAGCCCTCCGCGGTCATGATCAAGACCGAGCTCGGCACCGCGCTCCATACCGGCGACTGGAAGCTCGACGAGGCGCCGCTGACCAGCCCAGCCACCGACACCGCGCGCCTCAAGGCGCTCGGCGAGGAGGGCGTCACCGCGATGATCTGCGATTCGACGAACGCGATCCGCGAGGGCGTGTCAGCCTCGGAGGCCGATGTCGCGGTCGTGCTCGAACGCCTCATCGCCGAGGCGCCGAAGCGGGTGGCCGTCACCACCTTTGCCTCCAACGTCGCCCGCATCCGTTCCGTCGCCAACGCCGCGCGCGCCGCAGGCCGCAAGCTCATCGTGGTCGGCCGCGCCATGTACCGCGTCATCGAGGCGGCGCAGGAAACCGGTTATCTCGATCCCGACCTTCCCGTTCACGAAGAAAGCGAGTTCGAGAAGATCCCGCCCCGCAAGGTCGTGGCGCTCTGCACCGGAAGCCAGGGCGAGGCGCGCGCCGCCATGGCGCGGATCGCGCAAAACGAGCATCCCAATGTCGATCTCGACGCCGGCGACCGCGTGATCTTTTCCTCACGCACCATCCCCGGCAATGAGAAGGCGGTCGGGCGCGTGCAGAACGGCCTCTCCGATCTCGGCGTCGAGGTGATCACCGATAGCGATGCGCCGGTGCATGTGTCGGGCCATCCGCGCCGAGGCGAGCTCGAGCAACTCTATCGCTGGGTGAAGCCGAAGATTGCCGTCCCGATGCATGGCGAGGGGCGGCACCTCGAGGCCCATGCGCGGCTTGCCGAACAGCTCGGCGTGCCGGAGGTCATCAGGGCGCGAAACGGCGACATGGTGCGGCTTGCGCCGGCGCCGGCCGCCATTATCGACGACGTGCCGACCGGCCGTCTCTACCGCGACGGCGCCATCATCACCCGCTCTGAGGATGGGCAGGTGCGTGAGCGGCGGAAGCTGAGCTTTGCCGGTACCGTATCGGTGTCGCTGGTGCTGTCGGACAAGGGCGCGCTGCTCGCCGATCCGGAAGTTGCGCTGTCCGGGATTCCCGGCACGGACAGGAATGGCACCGCCTTCGAGACCATCGTCCGCGAAGCCGCCATCGGCACCATCGAGTCGATTCCCCGTCCGCGCCGGAAGGACCAGGCCTTGGTCAGCGAGGCCGTCCGCCGCGGCGTGCGCGCCGCCGTCAATCAGGCCTGGGGCAAGAAGCCGGTCTGCTCCGTCCTGCTGACGGTGATCTAACCCCGCTCAAAGCCGAAGTAGCGGGACGCGCGACAGCGCATTAGATAGATTGCAGACGAAGTGAAGTTAGGGAGAGTTGTCCGATGATCGGACGTTTGAACCACGTTGCCATTGCCGTTCCGGATCTTGAGGCTGCGGCCAAGGTCTATCGCGACACGCTGGGAGCCAAGGTCTCGCCGGCGGTCGATCAGCCCGAGCACGGCGTCACCACGGTGTTCATCGAGCTGCCCAACACCAAGGTCGAGCTGCTGGGCGCGCTCGGCGACAAATCGCCCATCTCGGCCTTCCTCCAGCGGAATCCGAACGGCGGCATCCATCATCTCTGCTACGAGGTCCCCGACATCGTCGCCGCCCGCGACCGGCTCGTCGCCGACGGCGCCCGCGTGCTCGGCCAGGGCGACCCCAAGATCGGGGCCCATGGCAAGCCGGTGCTCTTCCTCCATCCCAAGGACTTTTGCGGCACGCTAGTGGAGCTCGAGCAGGCCTAGGCCATGACGCTCAGCTTCGCCCTCGCCATTTACGCCATCATCTGGTGGGTCGTGCTGTTCGCCATGCTGCCGATCGGCGTGCGCACGCAGGAGGAGGAGGGCGAGGTTGCCCCCGGCACAACCGAAAGCGCGCCGCATATGCCGAAATTGCTGCCGAAGATGCTCGCCACCACGGTGGTCGCGAGCGTGGTGTTCGCGATGGTCTATGTGATCATCGTCCATCGCGTGATCACGCTCGACCAGATTCCCTTCCTGCCGCGCTACGAACCGGTGCGCTGACCGGGAAGGCTCGGGGGCGAGCACAAAAAAGAAAGCAAGGCCGCGAGACCTTGCTTTCTTTGTCGTCTCAATACTCCTTATCTCACCGGCCAAAGAGGCTCGTCGTCAATCCTGACCATCGAGTGTGTTCTGGCAAATGAGCGGCTGCGCCTGCCTACTCGCTATTAGCGCGCCTGGAGCTACTTCCTCCCAAGACTTGGACCTGGTCCAATCTCAACGCATAACTCCGAGATCATTTTGCCGGTCCCGAACTCTCATCACGTTGTGCCGGGACACTAGCAAGGCCGCGCCAAATTGTCACCATCATTGTGATCGTTTGACGTAAATTCATGCCGCCGACCCCGCTTCCTCTAGGCAGACCGCCTCAAAATTAGTCACTCCGCGAAATTCGTGGCGCCGCCGCCACGTCCAGCGTCCGCAGTGTTCGGGTGACGGTCCGCACGAATCGCACGCTCAGGTAGCTGGCGCGCGCCGCTCGGCCCACGATTGCTAACCCTCGGCAAAGTAAGCTATAGCGCCGGAACGGTTTCGCCCCGCCAATTGAAGCACGAGAAGGGCCTACATGCGCCTCAGCCGCTACTTCCTGCCCCTGTTGCGCGATGACCCGAAGGAAGCCGAGATCGTCTCCCACAAGCTGATGCTGCGCGCCGGCCTCGTCCGGCAATCGAGCGCCGGCATCTATTCCTGGCTGCCCCTTGGCTTCAGGGTCTTACGCAAGATCGAGCGCATCGTGCGCGAGGAGCAGGACCGCGCCGGAGCGCTTGAGCTGCTCATGCCGACCATCCAGCCGGCGGAAATCTGGAAGGAAAGCGGCCGCTACGAGGTCTATGGCAAGGAGATGCTGCGCATCAGCGACCGGCATGAGCGCGAGATGCTCTACGGCCCGACCAACGAGGAGCTGATCACCCAGATCTTCCGCGACGGCGTGAAATCCTACAAGGAGCTGCCGCGCATCCTCTATCACATCCAGTGGAAATTCCGCGACGAGATCAGGCCGCGCTTCGGCGTGATGCGCGGGCGCGAGTTCCTGATGAAGGACTCTATTCGTTCGACCTCACGGTCGAGGAACGCGCGTTTCATACAACAAGATGTTCGTTTCCTATTTGCGGACCTTCAACCGCATGGGGCTGAAATCGATTCCCATGGCCGCCGAATCCGGCCCCATCGGCGGCGACATGAGCTACGAGTTCATCATCCTCGCCGACACTGGCGAGAGCGAGGTCTATTGCCACCAAGACCTTGTCAAGCTCGATCCGCTGGGCGCCGATCTCGACTATGAGAGCGACCTCTCGCCGGTCATCAAGACCTGGACAGGCAAATATGCCGCCACCAGCGAGAAGCACGACGCCGCCCGTTTCGCGAGCGAAGTGCCGGAAACCGACCGCGTCACCGCCCGCGGCATCAAGGTCGGCCATATTTTCTTCTTCGGCACCAAGTACTCCAACTCCATGGGATGCAAGGTACAGGGCCCCGACGGAGGCTTGCTGACGGTGCAGATGGGCTCCTACGGCATCGGCGTGTCGCGGCTGGTCGGCGGCATCATCGAGGCCTCGCACGACGATGCAGGGATCATATGGCCGGCGAGCGTGGCTCCGTTCGACGTTGGCCTGATCAACGTCAAGAGCGGCGATGCCGAGACCGACAAGGTCTGCGAGGATTTCTATGTGAAGCTCGAAAAGGCCGGGGTGAGCGTCCTTTATGACGACCGTGACGAGGGCCCGGCGCCAAGTTCGCGGCCATGGACCTTATTGGGCTCCCTTGGCAGCTCATCGTCGGACCGAAAGGGGTGAAGGCCGGCGAGGTGGAGCTGAAGGAACGGGCGACCGGCGTAAGACAGACGCTCGGCTTCGATGCGGCGCTCAATCGCCTCGCCGCCTCCGCCACGGAACCGGGCAGGGCAGCGGCATGAGCGGCAAGGGTACCGGCGCCTTCTCCCCTTTCGAATGGATGCTGGCGCTCCGCTATCTGCGCGCGCGGCGCAAGGAAGGCTTCATCTCCGTCATCGCCGGCTTTTCCTTCCTCGGCATCATGCTCGGCGTCGCGACGCTGATCATCGTCATGGCGGTGATGAACGGCTTCCGCCACGATCTGTTCAACAAGATCCTCGGCCTCAACGGCCACGTCATCGTCCACAAGATCGATCCCAACTTCGACGATTACGACGCTATCGCCGGCAAAGTCCGCGCCGTGCCCGGCGTCAAAACCGCTGCCGTGATCGAGGGTCAGGTGATGGTCTCCACCCCTCATCGCGACCGGTGCGCTCGTGCGCGGCATGCGCGAGGGCGACCTGAAGCCGCTGAAGGCCGTCGCCGGCAACATTCGCGCCGGCACGCTCGACGGCTTCGAGGGCAAAGACCGGCATCGCCATCGGCACGCGGCTTGCCAACATCTCCGCGTCAAGCTCGGCGATCAGGTCAGCCTGCTCACCCCGCGCGGCGCATCGACACCGTTCGGCACGGCGCCCCGCATCAAGCCTATCATCGTCGCCATGTTCGAGATCGGCATGTCCGAATACGACCGCATCATGATCTTCATGCCGCTTGCCGAGGCGCAGCGATATTTCTCCAAGCCCGACAGGTCGACGTGCTCGAAATCGTGGTCGACACGCCGGACGAGGTGGGCGCGATTGGACGAAGATCATCGAGGCCGGGGGCTCGACGATCCATGTCAGCGACTGGCGGCAGCGCAACGAGACATTCTTCACCGTGCTCGAGGTCGAGCGCAACGTCATGTTCATCATCCTCTCGCTGATCGTGCTCGTCGCGGCGCTCAACATCATCTCCGGCCTGATGATGCTGGTGAAGGACAAAGGCCGCGACATCGCCATTCTGCGCACCATGGGCGCGACGCGCGGCGCGGTGATGCGCATCTTCCTCATCACCGGCGCATCGATCGGCATCGTCGGCACGCTCGCCGGCCTCGTGCTCGGCGTTGTCTTCTGCATCAACATCGAGAAGATCCGCGCCGTCGTCGCCTGGATCACCGATACCGATCTGTTTTCGACCCGAGCGTCTATTACCTGACGCAACTTCCCGCCGAGATGGACATCCGCGAAACGGCATCGGTGGTGGTCATGGCGCTGGTGCTGTCGGTCCTCGCGACGCTCTATCCCTCCTGGAGAGCCTCCCGCCTCGATCCCGTCGAAGCCTTGCGCTACGAGTAGGGGCAAGGCCTTGGGGAGGTCAGATCAGCGCCGGCGCTCCACCTTCAGGACCTGCAGCGCTCTTACGCCCAAGGCTCGCGCGACATCGAGGTGCTCAAGGGCGCGACCGCCTCGCTTTATGCCGGCGAGGCCGTGGCGCTGGTGGGTCCCTCGGGCGCCGGAAAATCGACGCTCCTGCACATCGCAGGCCTGCTCGAACGCCCCGACGGCGGCCGCGTCATCGTCAACGGCGGCGATTGCGTCAGGCTCGGCGACAGCGAGCGCACGCGCATGCGCCGCACGGAGATCGGCTTCGTCTACCAGTTCCATCAGCTGCTGCCGGAGTTCTCCGCACTCGAGAACGTCGTGATGCCGCAGCTGATCCTGGGGCTGTCCGGGCCGAGGCCGAGGAGCGCGCGCAGGCAACTCCTGACTCGCTCGGCATTGCCGAACGCGTCGATCATCGTCCGGCGGAGCTTTCCGGCGGCGAGCAGCAGCGCACCGCCATCGCCCGCGCCCTCGCCAACGGGCCGCGGCTCCTTCTCGCCGACGAGCCGACCGGCAACCTCGACCCGCAGACCGCCGAGCACGTGTTCGAGCAGCTCCTGAACCTCATGCGCCAGTCCGGGGTGGCCGCGCTGATCGCGACCCACAATCTGGAGCTTGCCGCCGCATGGACCGCATATTGCGCGTCGAGGACGGCCTGCTGGTCGAGGAGCAGGTTTCTGTGGTGCAGGTCACCGAGGCTTGCCGGTGTTGAGCAACGAATTGCACGCAATTCACGGTCGTCTTGACGCTAGAACAAAAGCGGAACAAACTTCGTTGGTATAAGCGGGATATCTCTGGACGGCAGTTGCCCAGCCGACCGCAAGTCCCGCAGGCTATGACGCGCGCGAATCGAAACGGAGACACGATCCTTGACTGAGAACGGCGAACCTTCGTGCATCTTAAGGTGCATTCGGCCTATTCGCTGCTCGAAGGCGCGCTGCCCATTCCGAAGCTCGTCGAGCCTTGCCGCCGAAGAGCGCATGCCGGCGCTCGCGCTGACCGACACCAACAATCTGTTCGGCGCGCTCGAATTCTCCGAAAAGCTGCGCAGGCCGGGATCCAGCCGATCATCGGCTGCACGCTCTCGTTGAGTTTCGCGGCCGAGCCCGAGGCGCGCCCGGACAGCGGCGAGCTGGTGAAGCGCATCAATCACGGCCGCATCGCGCTGCTCGCCAAGGATGCGAGCGGCTACGCCAATCTGATCAAGCTCTCGACCGAGGCCTACCGCTACGGCGCCGACAGCGGCGAGGCGCTGGTCACCATCGCTCACCTTGCGCTCCACGAGGGGCTGATCGCGCTGACCGGCGGCCCTGACGGCGTGATCGACCGCGCCATCGCGGCCAACGATTTCCGATTCGCCGAACAGCCCTCAAGCAGCTGAAAGGCACTTCGGCGACCGGCTCTATGTCGAGCTTCAGCGGCACGGCTTGGCACAGGAGCGGACCATCGAGCCGCTCCTGCTCGACCTTGCCTACGACAACCACCTGCCGATCGTCGCCACCAACGAGCCTTATTTCGCAAGCCCCGACGATTACGAGGCGCATGACGCGCTGCATGTGCATTGCCGAAGGAGCTATGTCGGCGAGGACCAAAGGCGCCGCCTGAGCCCGGAGCATTATTTCAAGAGCGAGCGGCAGATGGCGGAGCTGTTCGCCGATCTGCCCGAGGCGATCGAGAACACCATCGAGATCGCGCGCCGCTGCGCCTTCCGGCCGCGGGAGCCGCGCCGATCCTGCCGCAGTTCCTCGGCGGCACGCCGCGCCGAGGCGCAAGGCGAGACCGAAGCCGCGGAGCTGCGCCGCCAGTCGAGGCAGGCCTCGCCAGGACGGCTTGAGGCAGCAGGGCACGGCGCCGGGCTTCGACGCCGAGGAATACGCGGAGCGTCTCGCCTACGAGATCGACGTCATCATCGGCATGAAGTATCCGGCTACTTCCTGATCGTCGCCGACTTCATCAAATGGGCGAAGGCGAAGGGGATCCCCGTCGGGCCGGGACGCGGCTCCGGTGCGGGCTCGCTCGTCGCCTGGGCGCTGACCATCACCGATCTCGATCCCATGCGCTTCGGGCTGCTGTTCGAGCGCTTCCTGAATCCCGAGCGCGTGTCGATGCCGGACTTCGACATCGATTTCTGCCAGGACCGCCGCGACGAGGTGATCGCCTATGTGCGCGAGAGCTACGGCGACGACCGCGTCGCGCAGATCATCACCTTCGGCAAGCTGCAGGCGCGCGCGGTGCTGCGCGACGTCGGCCGCGTGCTGCAGATGCCCTATGGCCAGGTCGACCGGCTGTGCAAGCTGGTGCCGAACAACCCGGCCAACCCCGTCACGCTGCCGCAAGCCATCGACGGCGAGCCAAGCTGCAGGAGGCGCGCGACGCCGAGCCGATGGTGGCGCGGCTGCTCGATATCGGCCAGCAGCTCGAGGGGCTATACCGCCACGCCTCGACCCATGCCGCCGGCATGGTCATCGCCGACCGGCCGCTGAGGAGCTGGTGCCGCTCTACCGCGATCCGCGCGCCCAGCTGCCCGCCACCCAGTTCAACATGAAATGGGCGAGGCCGCGGGGCTCGTGAAGTTCGACTTCCTCGGCCTGAAGACGCTCACCGTGATCGAGAACGCGCGCGAGCTGCTTGCGCGCAGGGGCGTGACGCTCGATCCCGGCGCGGCTGCCGCTCGACGACGCTGCGAGTTACGAGCTCCTGGCGCGCGGCGATACGGTCGGCGTGTTCCAGCTCGAAGGTGCCGGCATGCGCGATGCCTTGCGCAAGCTGAAGCCCGACCGCTTCGAGGACATCATCGCCATCGTCGCGCTCTATCGGCCCGGCCCGATGGACAACATCCGACACTACATCAACCGCAAGCACGGGCGCGAGCAGCCGGATTATCTGCATCCGCTGCTCCGAGCCGATCCTGAAAGAGACCTATGGCGTGATCATCTACCAGGAGCAGGTGATGCAGATCGCGCAGGTCCTGGCCGGCTACTCGCTCGGCGAAGCCGATCTGCTCCGCCGCGCCATGGGCAAGAAGATCAAGGAGGAGATGGCGCAGCAGCGGGACCGCTTCATCGAGGGCGCCGTCGGCAAGGGCGTCGACCGCGGCCGCGCCGAGTTCATCTTCGAGCTCGTGGCCAAGTTCGCGGGCTACGGCTTCAACAAATCGCACGCCGCGGCCTACGCGCTGGTCGCCTATCAGACCGCCTATCTGAAGGCCAATCATCCGGTCGAGTTCCTCGCCGCCTCGATGACCCTCGACATCGGCAACACCGACAAGCTCAATGGCTTCGCCCAGGAAGCGCGCCGCATGGGCATTCGCATCGAGCCGCCCTCGGTCAATCATTCCGAGGCTGGCTTCATGCCGAGCGAAACCGCGCATCCGCTATTCGCTCGCGGCGCTCAGGAATGTCGGGCGCCAGGCCGTCGACCATATCTGCGCCGAGCGGGAGAAGCGCGGACGCTTCAAGGATGTTTCGGCCTTCGCCCGCGCCATCAATCCGCGCCTCGTCAACAAGCGCGCGCTCGAGACGCTCGCCTCAGCCGGCGCCTTCGACGAGCTTGGCATCGACCGCGCCACCGCGCTCGCCAATGTCGATCGCATCATGGCCGCCGGCTCCCGCTCGCTGGAGGACGAGACCGGCGGCCAGAACGATCTCTTCGCTAGTGCGGCGCGCACGCCGCCGCCGATCGAGCTTCGCCCCGCCAAGCCTTGGGCGCCGACCGACCGGCTGTCGCACGAATTCGAGGCGGTCGGTTTCTTCCTCACTGGTCACCCGCTCGACGACTACCAGGAGGTGCTCGAAGCGCTCGGCGCCGAGACCTGGGTCGACTTCGCTGCCAAGGCCCGCACCCGGCGCGTCGTCGGCACGCTCGCCGGCACGGTGCTGTCCGCGCGCGAGCGTCAAGGCAAGAGCGGCAACGCCTATGCCTTCGTCGCCTTCTCCGATCCAACCGGCCAGTTCGAGGCTGTGGTGTTCTCGGAGGCGTTGGCCGGGTCGCGCGAGCTGCTTAAACCTGGCAGCGCCGTGCTGCTCGACGTCGAGGCCGAGGCCGACGGCGAGACCGTGAAGGTGCGCGCCCGACGCATCTCCTCGCTTGAGGCTGTGGCGGAGGCGCGCCATAGCGGTATCAAGATTTATCTCGAGGGCACCCGCGCGCTCAATTCCATCGCCGAGCAGGTCGGCGGACGGGGAGGGCAGGGCGAGCTCAGGCTCGTTCTCCGCCTCGACGATGCCGGGCGCGAGGTCGAATTCGTGCTGCCGCAAGGCATCGATGCCACCCCGAAGCAGCGAAGCGCGCTCAAGCTCGTGCAAGGCGTGGCGGCGGTCAGCGCCCTCTAACCGCCAAAATCGGCCTCCCGCCCTTGCCAAGAGGGGGTGGCATCCCTATAAACCGCACCATCTCACACGCGGGACCTTAGCGCCGCGAGGCCCATTCAAGGGTTCTCACGCTCGCTCCGGTGACCGGGCAACCGGTCTCATCATCCCGCGGCGGCAGAACCGGAAAAAGGAGAATGCAGTCCCATGGCACTGCCTAATGTATCCATGCGCCAACTGCTTGAGGCTGGCGTGCATTTTGGTCACCAGACCCACCGCTGGAACCCAAAGATGGCACCGTTCATCTACGGCTCCCGCAACAACATTCACATCATCGACCTGACCCAGACCGTACCGCTGTTCCATCAGGCACTGCTCGCCGTGGCCGATACCGTGGCCAAAGGCGGCCGCGTGCTCTTTGTCGGCACCAAGCGGCAGGCCTCCGAGGCCGTGGCGGAAGCGGCGCGGTCCTGCGCCCAGTATTACGTGAACCACCGCTGGCTCGGCGGCACGCTCACCAACTGGCGCACCATCTCCAATTCGATCCGCAGGCTCAAATCGCTGGAAGAGCTGCTCGCCGGCGAGACGCAAGGCCTGACCAAGAAGGAGCTGCTTCAGCTCACTCGCGAGAAGGAGAAGCTCGAACGTGCGCTCGGCGGCATCAAGGACATGGGCGCGCCGCCTGATTTGATGTTCGTGATCGACACCAATAAGGAGGCGATCGCTATTGCCGAAGCGCGCAAGCTCGGCATGCCGATCGTCGCCGTGGTCGATTCGAACTGCGATCCGGATGGGATCAGTCATCCCATCCCCGGCAATGACGACGCGGGCCGCGCCATCACGCTTTATTGCGACCTGGTCGCCCGCGCCGCCATCGACGGCATCGAGCGCGCGCAAGGTTCGGCTGGTATCGATCTCGGTGCCTCCGAAGCGCCGCGCGGCGAGCAGGTACTCGATGAGGGCGACGAGAGCGGTGAGGGCACGGAGAAGCCGTCGTCTGACGGCGAACGCAGGCCCCAGCGGCGTAGGCCGGGGCGAGCCGACGCAAGAGGCGGCAATGGCAAGGGTCCGTCGCAGGCGAAACGCGCCCCCGAGGGGACCGAGGCCGAGCGCCGAAGCAAAGCCTGAGTAGTGTGACGATCGAGATTGGGGCCGGGGTAAAGCGGGCTCCAGCCCAATAGAGGATGGCATGACAGCGATTAGTGCAACGATGGTGAAAAACCTGCGCGAGAAGACCGGCGCGGGCATGATGGATTGCAAAGCAGCGCTCAACGAGACCTCCGGCGACATGGAGGCCGCGGTCGATTGGCTGCGCACCAAAGGTCTCGCCAAGGCCGCCAAGAAGGCTGGCCGCGTAGCGGCCGAAGGGCTGATCGGCCTTGCCGCTGAGGACACTCAGGCGGCGCTTGTCGAGGTCAACTCGGAGACCGACTTCGTCGCCCGCAACGACAAGTTCCAGGAGATGGTGCGCACCATCGCCGCCGACGCGCTGAAAGCAAAGGGCGATCTCGATAAGCTCGCCAAAGCTCCTTATGGCGGCGGCGAAGATCACTGTCGCCGATCACCTGAAAGGGATGATCGGCTCGATCGGCGAGAACATGACGCTGCGCCGGAGCGCCTATCTCGGCGTGAAGAACGGCGCGGTCGCAAGCTATATGCACAACACGATCTCGCCAGGCCTCGGTAAGATCGGCGTGATCGTCGCGCTCGAGTCGACCGGCGACGCCACCAAGCTCAAGAGCTTCGGCAAGCAGGTGGCGATGCATATCGCCGCCGCTAACCCGCAAAGCGTCGATGTTTCCGGTCTCGATCCGGTCTTCGTCGAGCGCGAGCGCGCGGTCCTGACCGAGCAGGCGAAGGAGTCAGGCAAGCCCATGCCCGTCATCGAGAAGATGGTCGAGGGCCGCTTACGCAAATTCTACGAGGAGGTCGTGCTGCTGTCGCAGGCCTTCGTCCACGACCCGGAGACAACCGTCGCCAAGGCGCTTGCCGCGACCGAGCAGAGCGCCGGCGCGCCGATCAAGATCGTTGGCTTCCATCGCTTCGCCCTTGGCGAGGGGATCGACAGGCCCGACAGCGATTTTGCGGCGGAATTCGCCGCTGCGGCGTCCGGCTCTTAAGGGGCGGCGGGGGATCGGCTCATGGCACAACCGCGCACGGGCCGATCGCCAGGCTACCGCAGGGTCCTCGTCAAGCTATCCGGCGAAGCCCTCGTGGGAAAGAACGGCTACGGTATCGACGTGGACGTTCTGAACCGCGTTGCAGGCGACGTGTGCGAAGCCGCAGGCCTCGGCATCGAGCTTTGCCTCGTGGTCGGCGGCGGCAACATCTATCGCGGCCTCGCTGCCGCCACCGACGGCATGGACCGAGTGAGCGGCGACTACATGGGCATGCTCGCCACTGTGCTGAACGGCCTGGCGCTAGGGCAGGCGCTCGAAGCCAAGGGCCGGTCGGCGCGGGTGATGTCGGCAATTCCCATTATCAGCATCTGTGAGCCGTTCATCAGGGCCCGCGCTCTTGCTCATTTGGCTGATGGTCACCTGCTGGTTTTGGTCGGCGGCACGGGCAATCCGTTCTTCACCACCGACACCACCGCGGCGCTGCGGGCGGCTGAATTGGGCTGCGACGCGATCTTCAAGGCGACCCAGGTCGACGGCGTCTATGACTCCGACCCTGCCAAGAACTCAAAGGCGCGCCGCTACGACGCTCTAAGCTATGCCGATGTGCTGCGGCAGGATCTGAAAATCATGGACGGGGCGGCAATCGCCCTTGCCCGGGACAATCGGATTCCGATAATTGTGTTCTCCATCAAGGAACAAGGCGGCTTGGCTGCGGTGTTGCAAGGGAAGGGATCCTCGACCACGATATACTAGCTGGCCGAATTGGCGCCGTTCGGAGGCGCGTGATCGGCGGGAGGACAAGCTTACTCAAGCGCGGATTTCAACCGTGCGCGGAGGAGACGCGACATGTCTGGCTTCGACCTTAAGGACACCGAGCGGCGCATGCGCGGCGCTCTGACTGTGCTCAAGCAGGAGTTTGGCGGCCTGCGTACCGGCCGTGCCAATATGAGCTTGCTAGATCCGATCATGGTAAATGCCTATGGCAGCCAAATGCCACTCAACCAGCTCGCCACCGTCAACGTGCCGGAATCGAGGCTGATCACCGTGCAGGTGTGGGACCGCTCTCAGGTCAGCGCGGTGGAGCGCGCCATCCGCGAATCCGATCTCGGATTGAACCCGGTGGTCGAGGGGCAGCTCCTGCGCCTTCCGATCCCCGAGCTGAATGAAGAGCGCCGCCACGAGATCGCGAAGGTCGCGCATAAATATACCGAGCAGGCACGCATCGCCGTGCGCAACGTCCGGCGCGACGGCATGGAGCACCTGAAGCGCATGGAGAAGGACGGCGATATCGGCAAGGACGAGCACCATGCGTTGTCCACCAAGGTGCAGGAATTGACCGACAAGGTGATCAAGGAGATCGACGAAGCGCTTGCCAGCAAGGAAGCCGAGATCATGCAGGTTTAGCTGGCGAGACGGCGCGAAGAGCAACATGCCGCTCACCCTTATTGGAGCATTGAGACCGTGACGCTTGCAGTTGAGGATCTTGCCTGGTCGACCACCGAGACGACGGCGCCTCGGCACATCGCCATCATCATGGACGGCAATGGCCGCTGGGCAGGCGAGCGGGGCTTGCCGCGCGCCGAAGGTCATCGCCAGGGCGTGGAGAGCGTGCGCCGCACGGTGAAGGCCGCGCTCGAGCTCGGCATCACCCATTTGACTCTGTTCAGCTTCTCTTCGGAGAACTGGTCGCGGCCAAAGCAGGAGATCCACGATCTGTTCGGCCTGATGCGCCGCTTCGTCAGGCGCGACCTCGCCGATCTGCATAAGAACGGCGTGAAGATCAGGATCATCGGCACGCGCATCGGCCTCGACGACGACATCCTGCGTCTCATCGACGACGCCGCAGCGGTGACCAAGGACAATACGACGCTCAACCTCACCATCGCCTTCAACTATGGCTCCCGTGACGAGATCGCCCGCGCCGCCGCGCGCATCGCCGCGGCCGTTGCCGAAGGATCGCTCGACGCCTCCGACATCACGCCGGAGCGGTTCGGCTCCTATCTCGACACCGCGGATATGCCTGATCCCGATTTGCTGATCCGCACCAGTGGCGAGTTGCGCCTGAGCAATTTCCTTCTCTGGCAGCTCGCCTATAGTGAATTCGTGTTCGTCGACACCTATTGGCCGGACTTCTCACGCGAAACCCTCGACGCCGCGATTGCCGAATATCAGCGGCGCACGCGCCGCTTCGGCGGCCTCAAGGCGAGATCGACCGCGTGACACCGCTTGAAGTCGCGCCGAGTGGCGCCGAGCCGCGAGCTCACCCCAAGAAATCCGAGATGACGACGCGTCTCGCATCGGCAGTGGTCATGGCGGTGCTTGCGCTTGGTTCGGTGCTGGTGAGCGTGTGGACCTTTGTGGCCCTAGTCATCGCCGCCGGCGTAACCGTCGCCTGGGAGTGGGGACGGCTCGTGCGCAAGGCCGGCTTCGACGGAATCGCTTTGATCCAGGCCGGGTCAGTCGCCGTCGTCGCCGTGACCATCGCCGTGTCGCGACCTGGTCTTGCTGTGATTGCCACCGTCGTCGCGTTGGCCGGGACGGTGCTCCTTGGCTTGTCATCCGCCACACTGGGCTGGTCGGTGCTCGGCATTGCCTATTCGGTGCTGCCGGCCTCTGCCATGGTTTGGCTGAGGGCAGATCCGGAGCTTGGTGCCATGGCACTCCTTTATCTCCTGGTCGTGGCCTGGACCACGGACTCTGCCTCCTATGCCGGCGGGCGGTTAATCGGGGGGCCGAAGCTCGCCCCGAAAATTTCGCCGCAAAAGACTTGGAGTGGGCTTATTGTCGGGACATTGGCGCCTGCTGTCGTAGGCTTTGCTTTCGCCTTCTTTCTCAAGGACACCTCTTCATGGCGCTTGGCGATTGTCAGCGTAGTGATCGCCGCGGCCTGCCAGATCGGCGATTTGAGCGAGAGCGCGGTCAAGCGCCGGTTCGGCGCCAAGGACATGAGCAATCTCATCCCTGGCCATGGCGGATTGCTCGACCGGATCGACGGCCTTCTCATCGCCGCAATCGCGGCGGCATTGATCGCAATGCGCGATCCGGGCAATCCCGGACGCGGCCTGCTCATCTGGTGAGGCGTTGCCTATGACCGTTCTCGCCGCTCATTCCGAAGCCGTCAGGCTCACGTCGCCCGGGACGCAGCGCCGCCGCATCTCGGTGCTCGGCGCCACCGGCTCTATCGGCGAGAACACCCTCGATCTCGTCGGCCGCGATCCATCGTCGTACACAGTGGTTGCATTGACCGGCGGCCGCAACGCCGCGCGTCTCGCCGAACTCGCCGTGCAGCACAGGGCGGAGCTTGCCGTCATCGCCGATGAGAGTTGTTACGCCGACCTCCGCGCCAGGCTTGCCGGCACCGGCATCGAGGCCGCGGCCGGCGCAGATGCGCTGGTCGATGCCGCAAGCCGCCCGGCAGATTGGGTGATGGCGGCTATCGTGGGCGCGGCAGGCCTCAAGCCGACTCTCGCCGCGGTGCGGCAGGGCACCTGCACCGCGCTTGCCAATAAGGAATGTCTCGTATCGGCTGGACGCATCTTCATGCGCGAGGTTGCCCTCTACGAGACCTCGCTACTTCCGGTCGACTCCGAGCATTCTGCCGCCATGCAGGTGATGGGCGGGAGCGCACCTGAGTCCATCGAGCGCATCTGTCTGACTGCCTCAGGCGGTCCCTTCAGGTCTTGGAGCCTGACCGACATGGCTGGTGTCACGCCGAAGCAGGCGCTCGCCCATCCCAACTGGTCCATGGGCCCGAAGGTCACCATCAATTCGGCGACGCTGATGAACAAGGCGCTTGAGCTCATCGAGGCGCATCATCTCTTCTCGGTCGGCGCCGATCGTCTCAATGTGCTGATCCATCCTCAGTCCATCGTGCACTGCCTTGTCTATTATCGCGACGGCTCGGTTCTGGCGCAGATGAGCTGCCCCGACATGCGCACGCCGATCGCCTACAGCCTTGCCTGGCCCAATCGCATGCAGGCGCCGACCGCGCGGCTCGATCTCGCGTCCATCAGCACACTCACCTTCGAGGCGCCGGACGAGACCCGCTTCCCGGCGCTCCGCTTGGCGCGCGACGTGCTCGCCGCAGGCGGCAGCGCCAGCACCGTGCTCAACGCCGCCAACGAGATCGCGGTTGAGGCATTTCTCGACGGCCGCATCGGCTTCCTTGCTATCGGCCGTCTCGTCGAATCGACTCTCGATCGCTCGGCCAATCTAGTGGGGCTCTCGCCCGACAGAGTCGACGACGTCCTTACCATCGACGCGGAAGCAAGGGCCATCGCGCTCTCGCTTCTCCGCACGTTTGCACAACCGGCCGAGGCCCGCTAGGAAGCCCTCAGCATCTGGGATAACCTATGGACACGATACTCAAGCTTTCAGGCTTCGGCGACACGGTGCTGTCTTATCTGCTTCCCTTCCTGTTCGTGCTCACCATCGTGGTGTTCTTCCACGAGCTTGGCCACTTCCTGGTGGCCCGCTGGTGCGGCGTCGCGGTCAAGACATTCTCGATTGGATTCGGGCCTGAGATCGTCGGCTTCAACGATCGCCACGGTACGCGCTGGCGGCTGTCCTGGATCCCGCTCGGCGGCTATGTAAAATTCATCGACGATGAGAACGCGGCGAGCGCAGGTCAGAGGCCCCTCGAAGGCATGACCGAGGAAGAGCGCAAGCACAGTTTCCAGGGCAAGTCGCTTGGCGCCCGCGCCGCGATCGTGGCCGCAGGGCCGATCGCCAATTTCCTGCTCGCTATCGTCATCTTCACCGCCATCTTCACCTTCTTCGGCGAGCGGAGCACGGCCGCCAAGGTGGATATTGTCAACCCAGGCAGCGCGGCAGAGCGCGCAGGCTTCAAGCCTGGCGACCTCGTGGTCAAGATCGATGGCACGACCATCGAGAACTTCGGCCAGATGCAGCGCATCGTCGGCATGAGCCCGAACCAGGAGCTGCATTTTAGCGTCGAGCGCGAAGGCAAGCCCGTCGAGCTGACGGCCGCGCCAGAGCTCAAAGAGATCACCGACAATTTCGGCAACACGATGCGGATTGGGCTTCTCGGCATTCAGCGGAGCGCGTCACCCGATGACTGGACCTTGAAGCGGCACGATCCGCTGACCGCCTTCGTCATGGCGGTCAAGGAATGCTACTTCGTGATCTCCCGCTCGCTCGGCTATCTCTATGACGTGATTACTGGCCGCGAAGCCGCCGACCAGCTTGGCGGGCCCATCCGAATCGCGCAAGTGTCGGGGCAGGTGGCGACGGCGGGATTCTTCGCTCTGCTCAATCTCGCCGCCATCATTTCGGTGAGTATCGGGCTGATCAATCTCTTCCCGATTCCCATGCTCGATGGTGGTCATTTGCTGTTCTATGGAATCGAGGCGATCCGCGGCAAACCTTTGAGCGAAAGCACACAGGAAATTGGTTTCCGCATTGGCCTTGCCTTCGTACTTATGCTAATGATCTTCGCGACCTGGAACGACTTGATTCACTTGAAGTTTTTGTAAGCTGCCGGGCAGTTAGTACCACAACGCAAACGCGTGGTTTCTTAACGCCCCCCCGTGGGGGTACGGACCAAAATCGGCCACAAAAACTGGCCACTTTCGATCCTGGGCTCTGCGTCCACGGGGGATCGGTGTTGAGGGGACGACACCAGTGATGGTGCGGCGGTCGTGGTTGGCTAGAGGGCTGTGCGCAGTCCTGCTCGCAGGAGGCGCGGTCGTGCTGTCAATCGGCATGAGCGCGAGCCTGGGAGAGCTTGCCGCCCATGCCCAATCGGCGGGAAATGTCGGCGCCATCCGCGTCGAAGGCAACAAGCGCGTTGAGCCTGAAACCGTCAAAACCTATCTCACTTTCAATGTCGGCGATCCTTACGACCTGGCGAGAGTCGACGAATCCCTAAAAGCCTTGTTTGCCACCGGCTTGTTCCAGGATGTTCGCATCAGGCGAGAGGGCGGTACGGTCGTTATCGTCGTGGTCGAGAACCCGATCGTCTCCAGGGTCGCCTTCGAAGGCAACAGCGAGGTCGAGGACGACGCGCTGACTGCCGAAGTCCAGCTCAAGCCCCGCACCGTCTACACGCGCGCGCGCGTTCAAGCGGACGTACAGCGCATTCTCGACGTCTACCGCCGCCAGGGCCTCTACGCGGCGCAAGTCGATCCGAAAATCATCAAGCTTGAGAACAACCGCATCGACGTTGTCTTCGAAATCAATGAGGGCCCGACCACCAAGGTTCGCGCCATCAATTTCATCGGCAACACCGCCTTCAGCGATTCGCAGCTCCGCTACGTGATCAGTACGACGCGGACGACGCTCCTGAGCTTCCTCAAGAACACCAACATCTACGATCCGGACCGTCTCAATCTCGACCGCGAATTGCTGCGCCAGTTCTACATGAAGAACGGCTATGCCGACGCGCGGATCATATCGGCAACCGCCGATCTCGACCGTGACGGCCGCGGCTTCTTCATCACTTTCACCATCGACGAGGGCCCGAAGTACCGGTTCGGCGATATCGACATCGAAACCACGCTGCCCTCGCTCGACCCACGCATATTGCGGGGCTCCATCGCGACGAAGTCAGGCCGCGTCTATAACGCGCAGAGAGTCGAGAAGACGGCGGAGGCCCTGACCATCGGCGCCTCGCAACAAGGCTATGCCTTTGCGCAAGTGAAACCCCGCTACGACCGCGACGAGATAAACCGGCGCATCAACATCACCTACATGATCGAGGAAGGGCCACGCGTTTATATCGAGCGCATCAACATCGTCGGCAACTTCCGCACCCATGACGACGTAATTCGTCGCGAGTTCAGCCTCGCCGAGGGCGATGCATTCAACCGGCTGCTCGTGGAGGCCGCCCGCCGCCGCCTGCGCTCGCTCGGCTACTTCAAGACCGTGGAAATCGAGACCGAGCCCGGCAGCGCTCCCGACCGCGTGGTCGTCGTCGTCAGGGTCCAAGAGCAGCCCACCGGCGAATTGTCCTTCGGCGCGGGCTACTCCACCAGCGAAGGCGTGATCGGCGACATCAGCATCGCAGAGCGCAATCTGATGGGCAAAGGCCAGTATGTCAGGCTTGGTTTCTCCGGAAGCCTTGAGCGCGCTCAAGTCGATTTCAGCTTCACAGAGCCGCATTTCCTCGATCGCAACCTCGCTGCGGGCTTCGACCTCTTCCACAAGGAGGTCGACTTCACCAACGTGGCCTCCTATCGCGAGCGCAACACCGGCGGCAATCTCAGGATGGGATTCCCGATCGCCTTCAACACCCAGCTCGGTCTGCGCTACCGGTTGGAGCGAGAGGAGATTTACGACGTCGCCGACAACGCCTCGCTGGCGGTGAAGGCGGCCGAAGGCGAGTCCATCGTGTCGAGCGTCGGCTTCACGGTCGCCTACGATACGCGCAACCTTCCGCAATCGCCAACGAGCGGCGTGTTCGCATCCTTCTCGGAGGATCTGGCCGGCGTCGGCGGCGACGTGAACTACTTCCGCTCCGTCGTTGACGGCCGCGGCTACTATCCGGTCACGCCCAAGATCACCTTGGTTGGGCGCGCCCTGGCGGGCTACATCTCGGGATGGGGTGGCGAGGACGTCCGCATGACCGACCTCTTTTTCAAGGGCGGCGAAACCATCAGAGGCTTCGAGCGCGCCGGTATCGGTCCCCGCGACGCCTGCGAAAATGCAGCAACCGGCAAGCGGATTGGTGATTGCACCAAGGACCCGCTGGGCGGCCAGGCCTTCTGGGCGACGACCGCCGAGCTCCGCTTCCCGCTTCCCTTCATTCCTGACAATCTTGGTATGCAGGGCGCCGTGTTTATCGACGCCGGTTCGTTGTGGGAAGCGAGCGGCCTTGCTCTTGCGGCTGTCGACGACGAGGGCAGCTTCATCAACGACACCGCCGACGTCCGCATGTCCTCCGGCGTAAGCATTATCTGGCAATCGCCGCTCGGTCCGCTCCGCGCCGACCTCGCCCAAGCCCTGCTCAAGGCCTCCTACGACCGGACGGAATTGTTCCGCTTTGGCGCCTCGACCGCCTTCTAGGCGTTTTAGTACCTTTGCGAATGGCCCTGTCTGTCGGCCCCCACCACAGAAAAAGCCAGAAACTCAACGCATAGCGCCTCTCCCTGTCGCAGCCTATTGCACCTAAGCGCAAGCAGGCGTACACAGCTATGTACGGACAGAGGGGGGAATTCATGCCAAA
>CAWHAX010000028.1:0-72436 GCA_963827365.1 uncultured Alphaproteobacteria bacterium
GGTGTCGCGAATGTATCGGAGGTGGTGCTCTGAAAAGGGGGTAGTCAAGCTCGGCCAGCCGGTGCCGCTTTCGAACTTCGCGCTGGCCTTGAACAGCGGCAGTCCGCACAGACGGCAGGTGAATATCCCTTTACGTTTCTCCTCGAGGAAAACCCCGCAGAAGGGCGCTTCTGTGCCGTGCTCGAGGAGCACGTGCCGTTCGTCCTCGCTGAGATCGGCAACCAAGCCTTGAAACTCGTCTTTGCTGGGGGGTGTTAGGTCGAACTCGAGTTCGACGACGTCGTTCAGTCCCATGCTCCTCGTCGTTCCCCTCGCAGCTCCTGCTTTGCACAACGTCTGCTTATGGCCAGCGGACCGGCCCATGGCCGCGCTCATGTCCGCCAATGACCCAAAGCGAGCACCGTAGACTTTTTTCAGCGCGTGAAGAATATCGGCCGGGGCGAACCTCCGGCTACAGCTCCGCCTCGATCGCCCGGAGCAGTCGGAAGCGCATGGACCGACTCTGAACGCGATCACGATGAGCGCGTGAGGAATATCGACCCCGAGGGCGAAACTCCCGCTACAGCCCCGCCTCGATGGCCTTGAGCAGCCGGAAGCGCATAGAGCCGCCGCTCTTGAGCGAGATCACGAAGCGCACCCGCCCGTGTTTTGAGGTGTCGGCATAGCCCGCGAGCGTGCTGACGCCGGACATCGTGCCGGTCTTGTTCAAGCCGCCGTCGTGGCCGTGAAGCAGCTCGGCGTGTGGCGCGAAAAGGTCGAGCACCTTGGCGAGGCCGCGGGCCGTGAAGCGGTTGCCGCGGCTGATGCCCGAGCCCTCCTCGAGATGGATGTCCTCGGCGAGGCCGTTCGCGGCGAGCATCGTGTTCGCCACTTTCAGCGACTTCTCGAGGCTGACGGACCCGCCGAGGGTGCCGCCGATCTCCAGGAAGACCTGGTTGGCGATGTAGTTATTCGAGGCGATGAGCAGCTGGACAAGGATCTCTGAAAGGGGACGCGACTTGTGAACGTAGACCGGCTTCAGCTCCTCGGGCACGGATCCGGTCGTAATCTTGCCCTTCACGCTGCCGCCCGCCTGCTCGATGAACGCGGCGATCAGCTCGCCGGCATATTGCAGGCTCACCGCGGGGTTCTTGCTCAGGCTGATGCGGCCGCGGCCCTGGGGACCCCGCGCCCGGAACTCTCTGATCGCCAGCGGCGTGATCGGCGTCTGTTCCTCGGCGGAGCGGACCGTCTTGCCCTTGCGCACGGCGGCGATCGTGTTGAAGTTCACCGCCAGCGCCGAGTTCAGCGCGTCATAAGCCTCATTGGTGTCCTCGATGCCCGGGATGCGGAGATCGGAAGGGTAGTAGCTCGCATCGAGCACGATGCCGGCGATCGGCTCCTTGCCGATGGCGGCGACCAGTTCCCGCCCGAGCGGCTCCAGCTCCTCGGAGATCAGGAAGGGATCGCCGCCGCCGCGCACATACAGCACCCGATTGTTGTCCAGGTAGAACTTGGTCTCGAAGCGGTAGTTGCCGCCCAAGACTTCCATCGCCAGCCATGCGGTCACGATCTTGGTGACCGAGGCCGGAACGAAGGGTTTATCGGCATTCTGAGCGATCAGCTCTTTGCCCTCGGCGTCGATCACGAGCACCAGTCCCGATGGAGCAAGCGCCGCGACCTTCTCCTTGGCGCCGGCGAGGGCCTGTGCGGGCAGCAGAAGCAGGAGGCAGGCGAGCAGGCGAGACCACATGGCGACTCCAGCGCGGGCGCAGCGTATGCGACTTATGGATCTATGCCAGCGACACTCAAGCGTAAAGCCGGTCGGATCGCGCAATTTCCGTGACATGAGCATCACTGGGGCGAAGTGGCGACCGCGGCAACTTCCTTCCACGAGGCGCCGCTGTTAGTTCGCGCGCTTGAGCACGAGCCAGAAACGCAAGAGCGATAGGTCGAGATCGGCACCGTCAAAGGTGCCGTTGAGATTTTCGATCAGGACCGTGCCCGACAGCGGCCCGTTTACAGCCTCGATCGGCAGGGGGCGGCGCTCGGTGGCGACGACCCCGGAAAGCCTGTTGGCCGCCTCGGTGAGGTCGAAGCGCAACTCGGGTCCGTTCTCGATGCCCGCGGTGAGGCTGTTCCTGGCAACTTCCAGCCGGACGGTGCCGAGGCCATCGACCCTCACAGTTTGCGGCGGGATTGCGCCTGGGATCGGTCCGTGGCTCTCGAACACGACCGGCCCGATCACGTGGCCGCGGGAGGCAAGCGATATGGCTTCAGGTGCATCCGCATAATACGTGAAGGTTGAGCCGGCGGACCGCGACAGGTGGGGCGGAAGCGACAGCGCTTCGAGAAGCTCGCGTACCGTCACTTCCGGCGATTTGCCTTGGGCGAACGGATTTTGCTGCTCGCCCTCGAACCAGGGTGCGAGCCTCCGGAGCGCGTGCCGCGTGTTCAGGTAGTATTCGATCTGGCGCACGCGCGCGGCGCTCGTGCCGAGCGGCGATTCGCTTCCCTTGGCAGGACGCACGAACTTGCCATCGGCGAGCATCCCTTTTTCACGCAAGATGCCCGCGAGTTCGATCGTCTGGCTCCGCACCGATGCGCCGACGATGCCCCAAGGCCCAAACGACGCCGCAAGCAGCAAGATCGCAAGCAACCCCGGAATCACACGGAGATCGAAATTCTCGCTTCGCCTCACCATGCGCCATATGGCAAGGATCAGCGCCCAAACGCCGATGAGCACGACCGCGTAACGCGGCTCGGTGAGGCCGTAGGCGGCGATGCGGGTATAGACCGCGATAAACAGGAGCAGGACCGGCAGGACCGTGAGCCAGACCCAATAGCGCCAGAACATCCGCACCAGGACGCCGCCATCGTGAATGGGATAGGTCAGAAGCAGGGTTGCAGCGCCGGCGAGCAAATAGCCGACGACGAGACTGCCGAGCGTTCCCTTGGGCAGCGTCCCGGCAAGTCCGATCTTGAGGGCATAGACATAGAGGATGGCAGTGTAGACAAGGAGCAGGGGCACCAGCACGAACCTGACGACGGTGGCGACGGCGCGGGTGGTGAACTCCGTCTCCTCGCCGCTGATCCGGTCGGCGAAGTTCTGCGGGGCGAGCGCGAGCCAGCTCACCGGCGCCAAGAAGCCGAGCGCAATGGTCCAGATGCGCTCGTGCCATTTCTCCGGAAGCTCAAGCCCAAACAGGAAGTTCAAGGTTTCGAGGATGATGGAGAGGCCGCCGCCGAACAGGACGGCGCCGATCAGCCCAAGCCCGGCGGCGAGCCAGAGCCGATGGTTGAACAGCCAGAAAGCGGCGTTGCGCTCTCCCCTCCGGAGTTGCCCCGCCAGGCCGACTGCAAACACCAAAGAGCCATATAGAAGCGGTGGGAAAAGCCATGCCTCCCATTTGAAGTGGAACAGCAGCGCGATGACGGCGATACCGGCGATCCAGGCAATTCCTCGCGCTCTCTGGGATCGGCCTTGGAACTCCACGAACAGATCGACCGCGACCACCCAAAGAAACGACGCGGCAAGCGTTCCGAGGATCTTGTCGTCGGGCTCAATGCGATCGCCGGACCAGAGCTTGTAGATCGTTAGGAAGCCGGCAAGCAGCACTCCGAGGGGGAAGCGCGAAACGGCTGCGCTCATGTCCGGAAGCCAGCTCCGCCAGGACCAGCGTCGTGTTGCCTCTGTCATGGATGGTCCTTCTGTTACGCCGAAGGGGGAAAACGGCAGGTGCTTAGCCGCCAGAGCCGGTAGAGCGGGTTGATTTCGGCGACCTGGCGCAGTGGGTCAACCTTTCGCAAGGCAGAGAGATAGGGCTCGACCAGCGCGAGCGGCAGGAAGACTTTTCGCGCCTCGCGCGGCAGCGCAGTCACATGCGCCCTCGCCGATTTCAGCGCCACCCGCGCCGTCTCGCGGAACTCAGCCAGCACCTCGGCGAGCCCCTTGCTCGCCTGTCCGGCGAGGACTTGCTCGGGCGAAGTGCCGTGGCGAAGTAAAGTCTCGGCCGGCAGATCGACGCGTCCCCGCGATGCGTGGACCGGCAGCGCCCGCATCAGGCCGGTGAGGCCGTAGGCGATGCCGGAGGCCCTCACCGAAGGCTCGATCTCGGCAGCCCTGTGTGGCGCCGTCACCTCCGCCGCCAAACGGAAGAGCGCACCAGCGGTCTTGCCGAGATAGTCGTCGAGCGCAGCAGTGTCGGGCATGATCTTCACCGACACATCGAAGCTCCGCGCATCGATCAGGCCTGCGAGGCTATCGCCAGACAGCGCGTAGCGCCGGGCGACGCTGCCCACCGCGTCGGCAATGGGGTTCCCGGTGTCTTCCCCCGCAGCCGCGCGATCGAGCGCCTCGCGCCACCATTGCAGGCGAATTTCGCCGAGCTGGGGCTCGCTCACCTGCTCGGCGGCGCGGGCAAGCTCGACATTGAGGGCATAAAGAGCGAAGAGCGGCTCGCGCGCAGGCCGCGGCGCGAACAGCGCGCTCGCATAGCGGTCCGGATCCCCATCGCGCGCGACGGTCCTGACCGCATCCTCTCTTTCGCGTTCCTCCAACGCCTTCTTATTGTACATCCTGATCCCAAAAAGCTGCAGACTTTTCGGGAAAGATCATGCGCCAAGAGAAGGCTTTGCAAGCCCCACTTAGGCGCGCGCCCGGGCTTCCGCCTTCGTCTTGGTTGGTGCTGCAGTCATGCCGCCGTCGCGCTTGACGCCGAGGATCAGTTGCAGCGGTGCGGCAACATAGATCGACGAATAGGCGCCGATGACGATGCCCCACACCATGGCGAGCGCGAAGCCAAAGATCGCCTCGCCCCCGACCAGCACAAACGGCATCATGGCGAGGAAGGTGGTGACGTGGGTGAGCACGGTTCGTGACAGCGTCTCGTTGACCGACAGGTCGAGGAGCTCGGTGAGCGGCATCTTGCGGTATTTGCGCAAATTCTCGCGAATCCGGTCGAAGATCACGACCTTGTCGTTGAGCGAATAGCCGATGATAGTGAGTATGGCGGCGATGCTCGACAGATTGAATTCAAGCTGAAGCAACGAATAAAGTCCGATCGTGCCGGTCACGTCGTGGACGAGCGAGGCGATGGCGGCGACGGCGAACTGCCATTCGAAACGGAACCAGATGTAGAGCAGAATGCCGATCATGGCGATAACGACGGCGACCGTGCCGCCGGCGATCAGCTCGCTCGAGACCGTAGGTCCCACCACCTCGATGCGGCGATAGTCGATCTGGTCGCCAAGCACCTGCTTCACCTTGGAGATGAAGTCCTGCTGCTCCTTCTCGGTGGGCTGGGCAGCGATGCGGATCAGCACGGCATTCGGCGCGCCAAACTCCTGAACTTGCACCTCGCCGAGATCGAGCCCATGCACTTTGGTGCGGATGTCGCCAAGGTCGGCGACGCTCTCCTTGGTCTGAATTTCGATGAGCGTCCCGCCCTGGAAGTCGATGCCGAAATTTAGGCCGACCTTCCACACAAGCAACAGCGGCACAATGGTCAATAGGGCGGAGATCACCCAGGTGATGGTGCGCAGGCGGACGAAGCCGATCTTGGTGTCCGGGGGGATGAAATGAATGCCTGTGAACATCTTCGGACTTTCCTAGATCGGGAGCGCGACCGGCCGCACCCAGCGCAGCCAGTAAGACACCATCAGCCGTGTAACGGTGACGGCGGTGAACATCGAGGCGAGAATGCCGATGGTCAGCGTCACCGCGAAACCGCGCACAGCGCCCGACCCGAGCCAGAACAACACGAGGGTCGAGATGAGCGTGGTCATGTTTAAGTCGATGATGGTGGTCATCGCCCTCCTGTATCCGGCTTCAATGGCGGCAACCGGCGACTTGCCGGAGTGTACCTCCTCGCGGATGCGCTCGTTGATGAGCACGTTGGCGTCGACCGCGATACCCATAGTGAGCACGATGCCGGCGATCCCAGGAAGGGTCAGGGTCGAGCCGATCAACGACAGCACGCTGAAGATGATCGCGATGTTGACGAGAAGGGCGATATTGGCGAACACGCCGAAAAGACCGTAGGCCACGAACATGAAGATCACCACCAGAAGAAGTCCGAGCAGCGTCGCCCGTTTGCCCTGCGCGATCGAATCCGCGCCGAGGCTGGCGCCGACGGTGCGCTCCTCGATCACGGTGAGCTTTGCCGGCAGAGCGCCAGACCTCAGCGTCACGGCAAGGTCGCTTGCCTCGGCCACGGTGAAGTTGCCGCTGATCTGGCCCGAGCCGCCGAGAATGGGCTCGCGGATGACCGGCGCTGAGACCACCTTGCCGTCAAGGATGATGGCGAAGGGGAGGCCTACGTTCTCTTGCGTCGCTCTCGCGAAGCGCTTGGCGCCGGTGGCGTCGAAGCGGAAGGTCACGATCGGCTCATTGGTGCGCTGATCGAAGCCTGGCTGGGCGTCGACCAGGTTCTCGCCGCTCACCAGAACCTGCTTCTTGATCACATATGGCTGCGGCGGGTCGTCCTTCGAATAGAGCAACTCGTCGTCGACGGGGACCTGCTTGCTTTCCACCTCCTGCTGCACACTCGCGCTTGCGTCGACCATCCTGAATTCGAGCTTGCCGGTCTCGCCGATCAGGCGCTTCAGGCGCTCGACGTCGCTGATGCCGGGAACCTGCACGAGCACGCGGTTGCGGCCCTGGCGCTGGATACTCGGCTCGGTCGTGCCGAAGGCGTCGACGCGGCGGCGGATGGTCTCGATCGAAGCCTGGATCGCCGAGTCCATGCGCTGGGTGAGCCCGGCATCGGTGGCCTTGAGCAACACGCCGTTATCGCCGCTGCGGCTCACATCGAGGGTATGGGCCCCGGTCAGTCCGAAGGTGTTGCTCACCGGCACGGACAGCTTACGCAAGTCCTCGTAAGCCTTTTCGAAGTCGGCAGCCTCGCGGATCTTCACCGACACGGTGCGCGTGGTAAGGTTCTGGGTGAGATCGGTATAGGGGGTGCGATCCTTGCGCAGCGTCTCGCGCACGTCGTCGCGCAGCTTGTTGAGCCAGTCCTCGATCATCTCCTCCTCGTCGAGCTGATAGAGGAGATGGGCGCCGCCTTGCAGATCGAGGCCGAGACTGACCTGCTTGTGCGGAAGCCAGCCGGGCATGGTCTCCATTGTTGTGCGCGGGAAGACGTTGGGAAGGGCAAAGATCAGGCCGGCGAGTACCACGCCGAACACCACAATCAGCTTCCATTGGGGAAAATGCAGCATTGCCGCTTATCAACTCCAGATTGGGCTTGCGGGGGCTTAAGCGCTTAGACCCGAGCGAAACTTAGTTGTCACCTTCCGTCGCCGCCTTCGACTTGGGGGCCGCCTGCGCTTCGCGCTTGGTGCGGACCTCGGAGACCGTCCCGCGCACGAGCTTGATGCGAACGCCGTCGGCGATCTCGACCTGCAATTCGTTGTCATCGACCTTGGTCACCTTGCCGATGATGCCTCCGGAGGTGACCACGGTGTCGCCGCGTCTGATGGCGGCGATCATCGCCTGATGCTCTTTCAGCCGCCTCTGCTGCGGCCGGATCATCAGGAAATACATGATGCCGATGATTAGCACGGTCGGGACGATCAAGCTATTCAGCGCGTCGAACGCGCTTGGAGCGGCTTGAGCGTATACGGCGTCGATCATTGCTTCCTACCCTGGGCTTGGCTTAGTGCTGGCCGCCTCTATCGCCCTTCAAGGCTCTTACAGTCCAATTGAGTGGATTGGCATGACGAAAGTGCCGCGACTATAGCGGCCTGCCTCGGCTTTGCAACGGGCCGCGGAGAGCCTTAAACCAAGCGGCCATGAACTTCCAGGAACCAATTTCGGGCCTTGTCGAGCGGATTGCCAGGGCCTTGGAGCGGCTTGCGCCCCCCTCCCCGCGGAAGCCCGATTTCGACCGCGCCGAGGCTTTTATCTGGCAGGCCGATCCCGAGGCCTTTTTGCCGGTCGCGGCGGTCAATCGCGTGCCTCTTTCGCTGCTCAAAGGCATCGACCGCATGCGCGACGTGCTGTTCGACAACACCGTGCGGTTTGCGCAAGGCCTTCCCGCCAACAATGCGCTGCTCTGGGGCGCGCGCGGCACCGGCAAGAGTTCTCTGGTCAAGGCGGTGCATGCGGCGGTAAGCCGCGAGGGATCGGCGACAGCGGGGAGCCTCAACCTCGTCGAGATCCACCGCGAGGATATCGGCACGCTGCCGCGCTTGCTTGCGCATCTCCACGAGACCAAGGGCAAACGCTTCATCCTGTTTTGCGACGACCTGTCCTTCGAGACACGCGACACCTCCTACAAGTCGCTCAAGGCTGTGCTCGAGGGCGGCGTCGAAGGAAGGCCCGAGCATGTAATATTCTACGCCACCTCGAGCCGCCGGCATCTGATGCCGCGCGAGATGCTGGAGAACGAGCGCTCGACCGCCATCAATCCATCGGAGGGCATCGACGAGACGGTGTCGCTCTCGGACCGCTTCGGACTGTGGATCGGCTTCCACAATTGCAGCCAGGATGAGTATCTCGACATGGTGCGGGGCTATGCCGCGCATTATCGCCTGCCCATCGAAGACGAGGTGCTGACCCGCGAGGCGCTCGCCTGGGCGACCGGGCGCGGCGCGCGCTCGGGCCGGGTCGCCTTTCAATACATTCAGGATGTGGCCGGGCGCCTTGGCGTGCGGCTCGAAGGCCAACGCTAGTCGGCGTTCGCCGTTGAGTGCGTCATGAACTTGGTCGGATCGACCGGACGGGAGCCCTTGCGCAGCTCGAAGTGAAGCTGCGGCTGGTTGACCTGACCAGTGCGCCCAGCCTTGGCGATGACCTGGCCGCGACGGACCTGATCGCCGCGCTTGACCAAGATCTCCTCGTTATGCGCATACGCCGACACCCAGTTGTTGGAATGCCGGATCAGCACGAGATTGCCGTAGCCTTTGAGCTCGTCTCCGGCATAGGCGACGACGCCGTTCTCGGCGGCCTTCACCGAAGTACCTGCAGGCACAGCGACGTTGATGCCGTCATTGTGCCCGCCATCGGGCTTGGTGCCGAACTCGGAGATGATGCGGCCCTGCACCGGCCAGCGGAAGCTGTTGCCCGTCATGGGCTCGGGCGCGGGAAGCTGCTGGGTGCTCGCCACTTGCGGGTTCTGCCCGCCGACCACGTCCTCGTCGGCGGCAGCAGCAGTCTGCGACTTCGCCGCGGCTTGAGGCTTGTTGGCCGGCGGCGCAATCGCGGTGGTCTTGACCACTTGAACTGCGGGCGCGGCTGATTTCTTTGGCGCTGCCGCGACAGCGGCGGGTGCAGGCGCCTTCCCGCCCTTGGGCAGATACAGCACCTGGCCGACCTTCAGGCGCGGCGGCTTCAGGTCGTTGCGGGCAATGAGCGCCTTTACGTTGACGCCGGTCTTCGCCGCAATGCTGCTCGGCGTATCGCCAGCCTGTACCTTGTAGGTCTCTTCCGTCCCTGACGCGGCGCGAGCCTTGCTGAGGCTCGACCTGGACGCGGGCTCAGGCGCCGCGTAGTTGACTTTTTGCGGCTTGAGCTGGGTCGGCGGCGCATAAGCGGCCGGCGTTGGCTGGTTATAGGCCTGCAGGGCCGGCTGCGTGCTCGACTGCGCGTAGGACCCGTTCGGATAGCCGTTCGGCGGTGGCAGGGTAGAACGCGAGTACGACCCGTTCTGATAGGGACTTTGATAGTTGCCCTGCCCGCGCTGCGCGTAGATCGATTCCTGTGGAACTGGCGGCAGAGAGGCGGTGGCGTTCGGATCGGCGAGTGGCTCAGGCTCGGAGGAGCGCGACAACCCGAAGGACGGAAAGTCAAACCGGGAGACGCCGGAGCTACAGCCGCCAAGGAACGTCAGTGACGACAATGAAGCGGCCACCAAAGCGCAACGGCCAATCGCTGGCCACAACACGCGCGCTTGCATACCCCCGTACCCCTCGAAACGCATTACAGACCGAGAGCCCGAGTTAAGCTCGCGAACGGTAAACAAGCCGCTAATGACGATCCCGGGTTGAACGAAAAAGCGTCAACCGGCTCCGCTGCCGGGTCGTTACGCGCGTTCCTCCGGCTTCACCCGGCCGTGCAGGAGGGGCACGAAACGGACCCGCAACAGGGGCTCCTCCTTGGTCATGCCAGTCTCGCTCTTGTCGATCTGCACAAGAGACTGCGTGTCGCGCGTTTCGCCCAACGGGATGATCATCCGCCCTCCGGGCTTCAATTGATCGACGAGGGCTTTGGGGGCTTCCGGCGCCGCCGCCGTGACGATGATGCGGTCATAGGGCGCCTGCGGCGGCCAGCCGATCCAGCCGTCGCCGATGATGGTGGTGACATTGGTAATGCCGAGCTTGGCGAAGCGCCGGTCGGCAGCCTTCTGCAATTCGCGCCAGCGCTCGACGGTGAAGACGTGGTCGCAGAGGTGGGAGAGGACTGCTGCCTGGTATCCGGACCCGGTGCCGATCTCCAGCACCTTGTGGCTCGCCTCGAGCGCAAGCTTCTCGGTCATGAAGGCGACCACGTAAGGCTGCGAGATGGTCTGGCCGCATTCGATGGGAAGGGCGATGTCCTGATAAGCGTGCCCGGCGAAGGCTGGGTCCACGAACAGCTCGCGCGGCACAAGCTCTATGGCGCGCAATACGCGCGTGTCACGGATGCCGCGGCGCCTGAGCTGCATGATCAGGTTGAACTGGTCCGGCTCACTCGCCATGGCGAGCGATCCTCTTTGCGTGCTGAATCATTGACATAGGCAACGATTCTGAACCTCTGGGTCAGCGAGCGGAAGGCCTATTGCCGAGCGCCGTGGCGAGCTTCGCCCGCGTCTCCTCGTCGGTGAAGTCGAGCTGGAGCGGGGTTACCGAGATGCGGCCGGACTGAACCGCCCAGAGGTCGGTGCCCTTCGGCGGCTTGCCCCGGCGGCGCTCAAGCCCGACCCAGTAATAGGGCTTGCCGCGGGTATCGAGCCGATCCTCGATGCGCAGAAGGTCTGGATTGCGCTGGCCCTGGCTCGTCACCGCCATGCCTTTGACCGCGTCAGGCTCGCAGTCGGGGAAATTGACATTGAGCACCACGCCTTCCGGCCAGCCCTGTTTCAACAGATTGCGCATGAGCTCGGCGCCGTGGCGCATCGGCGTGTCCCAGAGAGGCTGGCCGGTCTCGTTCTGGCCGATGGCGAGGCTGAGGGCCATCGACGGCACGCCGAGGAGCACGCCCTCGATAGCGCCCGCCACGGTGCCGGAATAGTTCACGTCGTCGGCGAGGTTCTGCCCGCGATTGACGCCGGACAGAACGAGGGCCGGCGGCTTGTCCTTGAGCAGGAAGCGCACGCCCATGATGACGCAGTCCGTGGGCGTGCCCTTCACCGCATAGCGGCGCTTGCCGAGCTCGCGCATGCGCAAGGGCTCGGCGAGGGTGAGCGAATGCGAGGCGCCGGATTGGTCGGTCTCAGGCGCCACGACCCACACATCCTTGCTGATCTCATTGGCGATGTGCTCGAGCACGTCGAGGCCCGGCGCCTCGATGCCGTCGTCATTGGTGATCAGGACGCGCATCAGGACTTCGCAGATATCCGTTCGAGGCCGCCCATGTAAGGTTTGAGCGCGTCGGGGATGCGGATCGAGCCGTCGGCGTCCTGGTAGTTCTCCATCACCGCGATCAGGGCGCGGCCGACGGCGACGCCGGAGCCGTTCAGCGTGTGCACGAAGCGCGTGTCCTTGGCGCCGGCAGACCGGAAGCGGGCGTTCATGCGGCGGGCCTGGAAGTCGCCGCAGTTGGAGCAGGAGGAAATCTCGCGATAGGCCCCCTGCCCCGGCAGCCAGACCTCGAGGTCGTAGGTCTTCTGCGAAGCGAAGCCCATGTCGCCGGTGGAGAGAACCATGACCCGATAGGGAATACCGAGCCGCTTCAGCACTTCCTCGGCGCATTGCGTCATGCGCTCGTGCTCGTCTTTCGATTGCTCGGGCGTGGTGATGGAGACAAGTTCGACTTTGGAGAATTGATGCTGGCGGATCATGCCGCGGGTGTCCTTGCCGGCGGCGCCAGCCTCGGCGCGGAAGCACGGCGTGCCAGCGGTGACTCGGATGGGAAGCTTGGCCTCGTCGGTGATGTCCTCGCGCACGAGATTGGTCAGCGGAACTTCGGCGGTCGGGATGAGCCAATGGGTTTCTTTGTTTTCCAAAAACTCAGCGATATCCGTTAGACCTGCATTGATGCGGTCAGTTCTTTTGCGGATCCGGCCTAACCTCTCCATCACCTCCTGTAAAAGCTCGATTGGACTTTTGCCGCTTGCGTCGGGTGGTTGGAGTTCAATGTCTGGAAGCGTCAATTCGGCCTCTCGCCGCAATAAATTGAGCTTGCCGATCTCTGGATTGATGGTTCGCAATGTTTCGAACTGATCGTCCTCAAATTTCGGCAGTTGCGCGGTTCCGAACATTGCGTCGTCGTGGACGAGCAGTGGCGGGTTCACTTCGGTATAGCCATGCTCGCTCGTGTGCAGGTCGAGCATGAGCTGAGACAGCGCGCGTTCGAGTCTCGCCAAAGGACCCTTCAAGACGACGAAGCGCGAGCCTGAAAGCTTCGCCGCGGTCTCGAAATCCATGAGGCCGAGCGCCTCGCCCAACTCGAAATGCTGCTTGGGCTGGAAATCGAACATCGGCGGCGCGCCGACCTTGCGCAGTTCCTTGTTGACGCTCTCGTCGCCGACCGGAACGTCGTCGGCAGGCACATTGGGAATAGCGGCGAGGTAGTCCTGGAACGCTTTGTCGTCTTCGCGCTCCTTCGCCTCGCCGTCGCGGATCGCGACCTTGAGCTCAGCGACCTCTTCCATCAGCGCCTTGGCGCGGGCCTCGTCCTTGGCGGCCTTGGCCTGGCCGATACCGCTCGAAGCAGCGTTGCGGCGGGCTTGCGCCTCCTGCAATTTCTGAATCGTTGCCCGGCGTTGCTCGTCCAGCTTCAGAATTTGATTCAGTGTTTCGCGGGGTTCCGGGGAGCCGCGGTCGGCCAGCCCTTTGACGAAGGCGTCCTGGTTCTCGCGAATCCATTTGATGTCGAGCAAGGCTTAGGTCCTACCGGTCGGAATCGAGGCTTCCCTATAAGGCTCGCCAACCCCCTTGTCATCGTGCGCGAGAGGTCAGGGACCGCGGAACGCCCGGATCCCGCAGGTCTTGGGGTCTCCGCGAACCGTCCTACTTCCGCCTGCTGAGCGCACAAACTGTGGCATTCGCCACAGCGCCAATCCGGGCGGAGCGCTAGACGTCTTGGGAGCGCGTCGCCATGCCGTGCTCGACCCGAGAGGAGTGCAGACAATGGAGCAAATCGTGATCGCCTGTAAGAAGATCAGGGAGGCGGCGAGGCTGTTGGCTGCTGCCAACGAGCGCGCCCTTGCCGAGGAAGCGAAGGCCCTTGCGGCCCAGGTGGACCGCAAGAATGTCCAATAGCCCTCACGCTAGGAACCGAGGAAGCCCCGCATCTCGTCGGGGCTTCCTTTTTTGATTTGGTCTGCATCCCTAGTCCAGCAGACGCCTGAGCTCCACTAAACGCTGAGTTTCTCAGTCAAAAGCAACTCCACCTTGTTAGCCACTCGTGCGGGCACACGAGCATTGTGAAGTGTAGCGCCTCGCCTCCCGGGATACGATCGAGGCATCGTGGCGCGCTGGTTAGGAGTAGGACCATGCCCAATCTGTATGAAATCCTCGCAGAGGCTCAGAATGGCGAAGCGATGGCCGAGATCGGCCGCGCATACGGGCTCACACAGGAGCAGACCGAGGCCGCGGTGGCGGCGCTTCTTCCCGCAATATCGATGGGTCTCAAGCGCTCGACCGATACTCCCGAAGGGCTCGGCAACCTCCTTGCCCTCATGGCACAGCGGCCAGACCTCTACGCCTTCTATGACGATCCGCGCGTCGCATTCTCCCCGGAAGGATTTGCAGCAGGGAACGCGGCACTCTCCCAGATGTTCGGCTCGCCGGAGGCAAGCCGCGCAATTGCCGCTCAGGCGCAAAATCTTTCGGGCGTGACCTCGGCCATCCTGAAGAAGCTCTTGCCGGTGATCGTCGGCATGATCATTTCCGGCCTGATGCGCAGCGGTTCAGGACGGGCTGCGCCGCAAGCGCCGCAGCCAGCTCCGGCACCAGCGCCAGAACAAGGCGGCGGGTTGATCGACATCCTGCGGCAGATCTTCCAACAGGGACAACCGGAGGCGACCGGTCGGCCGGGAGCGGGCTCGGGGTCGACTCCCTGGGGCATCCCTCCCATCGGCGACATTCTCGGCGAACCTAAGAAAGACGTCGCCAACACGCCGCAACAAGTCCCGCAGGCTCCGAGGCCGAGCGACCGTCCAGCTCCTGTTCCAACCGACTCTGGCGATGGCACGACGCCTGGAGGCGATGTCCTCGGTCAGATCCTGCGTGAGTTGGAGAAGGGCATTCGAGAAGGACGCGTCAAACCGGTCATCGTCGGCCCGTACGAGATCGATATCCCCGGGACATCGAAGCCCAGCGGTCCCGGCCAGACGCAAACTCCTGGAGGCGATATCCTCGGCCAGATCCTGCGAGAAATGCTCGGCGGCAAAGGCGGCAAACTGCAATTGCCCGGCCAAGCATCAGGTTTGGGTTCGGCGGTGTTCGGAGATCGGATCGAGACCGGCAGGGACATCGACCAGAGTCAGATCGACAGCCTGCAAGAGGTGTTCGACCGCTTCCTCGGCACCCAGCAGCGCTGAGGTGCGCAAGAAGCGACTCGTCGCCATCCCGTCGCGCGCCGAGACTGAGGGGCCCAGATTGGGCTTCCCCCCTGGAAACGCAAAAGGAGATTACAAGCCTAGTGTCACGCAATGCGGCATGCTCAAACGAGCGATCTCACGCCGCGCTTGCCAAGCTCGCCTAGACCGCGGAGCACCTATCAACACCGCCGAGAACAAATGACGGTCTTGCCGCTCTAACCGGCCTCAGCGCAAGGTCACGATGGCGAGGCGGCCGTCGGTGTGCCAGGGATCGCCGCCGCCGTTCTTGCCTTTGCGCTCGGGGTGGAAGTCGTCGTTCCAGTCGACCGACTGCGCTAACCCCGCCTCTCGAAGCTCGGCGACCAGGCGGTCGCGCTCGGCATCGATGTCCGGCGCGATGTGATGGGTGACCTGGCCGGTGGTGTGGCTGAGCCCCACACTCCTGTCGAACGTCGCCGCGCCGAACCAGGCCGGGCGGTCTTCATAGAGATCGTCCCAACGCCAGAAGCGTACATGATGCCGCTTGCCTGGACCGCCCTTGATCGGCTGCTCGAAGGCGAAGTCCTGCTTGCGGCCGAACAGGAAGAGATTGCTCACCGGGGCGGCGTCGTCGGCACGATGCAGCACTGTGTCGGCGGCGATCTGCACGCTGCTCTCAACCGTGATCGGCTTTGCCTCGACCCAGCCGCACGCCGTCATGGCGCGCTGCAATTCCGCCTCGTCGCCGGCAAGCACGATGTTGATGGGATCGCCGGGATGACCGTCGCCGGTCTTGGTGCAGCGATCGAGATTCGTGAAGTCGGGGTGGCGGCGAAAGTACATCGCCCACAGCTTCGGCGCGATGATGTAAGCCGCCACCGCCCAGGTGAGCGCAATCAGGATCAATGTGTCGGTCTTCGACATGACCCGCCTACGTGGCTCCCCACGGCGCCGTTTGAATGCCGAGCTCGTCGAGAATTTGCAGCCAGAACAGGAAGGAGAGAATGGCGGCGAGGCCTGCGAGAACGGCGGCGGCGATCAGATATCGCCCTTGGCTTGCGAGCGCGTAAGCCGGAAGGCTAAGCGGAAAGAAGATGAACATCATGGCCGCACCGACCGCCACCATCTCCATGCCGTCGCCCTTGGGGTTGGCGTGATTGAACAGGAACACGGTGAGGAAGACGATGAACAGGCTCTCCGCCGCGACGGCGAAGAGTACGCTGGCGCGCAGCCGCCTATCGTGCGGGGAGAGGGTTGGGGTCATCAGGCCGGTTTGCCGGCGGGTTTGGCGGCAGGCTTCGCCGCGGTCGAAGCCGCGTGCTTCTTCTCGGCGAGCCGCACGGCGTAGATCGACAGCTCGTAGAGAAGCACAGTGGGTATGGCGAGCGAGATCTGGCTGATCGGGTCAGGCGGGGTCAGCACGGCGGCAACGATGAAGGCGATAAGGATGGCGATGCGGCGCTTGGCCTTGAGCTGGTCGGCGGTGACGAGCCCGGCACGGCCTAACAGAGTCAGCAGCACCGGCAACTGGAAGCAAATGCCGAAGGCTAGGATCAGCGTCATGATCAGCGAAAGATATTCGCTGACCTTGGCGGTGAGCTGGATGTGCACCTTGCTGTCGCCGGTCTGCTGCATCGACAGGAAGAAGGTCATGGCGAGCGGCATCACCACGAAATAGACGAGCGCCGCGCCAAGCAGGAACAGGATCGGCGTGGCGATGAGGAACGGCAGGAAGGCCTTGCGCTCTCTGCGATAGAGCCCCGGCGCCACGAACATGTAGATCTGCGAGGCGATCACCGGGAAGGCGATGAACACGGCGCCGAACAGCGCGAGCTTCATCTCGGTGAAGAAGAACTCCTGCGGCGCCGTGTAGATCATCTCGATCGGCGTATCGACCCCGGCGGCGAGCCGGTAGGGCCAGAGCAGGAGATTGTAGAGGTCACGCGAGAAATAGAAGCAGAGCGCGAAGGCGACGGAGATGGCGGCGAGCGACCAGATTAGCCGCCGGCGGAGCTCGACGAGATGCTCCATCAAGGGCGCCTTGGTCGCCTCGATCGCCACCTCATCCTCTTTGCTCACGGCGCGCCCTCTTCGGCCTTCTTGGCGCGCGGCTTCTTGGGCGACGCAGGTTTGGGCGAAGGAGGCTTCGTCGACCCAGTCTTTGGCTTCTTGGCGCGAGGTTTCGGCTTGGCTTTGGGCGTGGGCTCGGGTGGAGGCGCAATCGCCACAGGCGCGGTTGCCGGCGTCGGCTCCGAGGGCGTCGGCATCATCAGCGGCTTATCGACGGTTCCGCGCAGATTCACGTCGGACGCCTGCGCATGAAAATCCTGCATGGCCTTTCGCACCTCGTCGATCTCGCTGTCGCGCACCGCGTCCTCGAACTGGCGCTGAAAGTCGCTCGCCATCGCCCTGAGCTTGCCGGTGTAATGGCCGAAAGTGCGCATCAGGCGCGGCAACTCCTTTGGCCCGACCACGACGATGGCGACGACGCCGATGACCAGAAGTTCAGACCAACCAATATCGAACATGGATTCCGCTCGAGGCCCGAGTTTGGCGCGTGGTGCTAGGCAGGCGCCCGAGGCGGCCCGCGTAAAGCGCGGCTAGCTTGATTTCGGTGCCTTCGCCGCCCGCGGGGTCTTGGGCTTCGCCGCGGACTTGGTAGGTTTGTGCTCGATAACCTTGGCCGCGGGCTCCGGCTCAGCTTCAGCCTCGGCGCCCTCCTCGGTCATCTCCTTCTTGAAGCTCTTGATGCCCTTGGCGAGGTCGCCCATGAGCCCCGAGATCTTGCCCGTGCCGAACAAAAGCACGAAGACGAGGAGCACCAGGAGGATGTGCCACCAACTCAATCCCATGCGACGGTCTCCATCTCCTTCAAGGCTTCGCGCCCCAGTCGCTCCATAATGGCAGCAAAGCGCGGGCGCTCGCAAGGCTCCGAGCTATGCGGGCGAAGGCGCTATATCGCGCCGTTCGTGCCGTTATTGTTACCGGCCTCGAACACCAGCACGCCGCCGGCCTCCACACGCACACCGATCTCGCTGCCCACCGGGGGTGCGTCGGTTTCCCGCACGCGGGCGAACAGCGGCTCCTCGAGGCCCTGCACGGCAACTTCCACCATCGCCACATCGCCGAGAAAGCGTTGGTCGATCACCCGCGCCGGAATGCCCTCGCCTGCGGGACGGAGCCGCACGCCCGAATGCCGCACGCAGGCAATGGCCTCCCTGCCCTCGGCGACGCCTTGTGCCGGGAAGTCGCCAAGCACCGTCTTGGCCATGCCACTCTCGACACGGGCCGGCACTTCGTTCAGGTCGGAGAAGGTGCGCGCGGCGAGGATGTCCTTAGGCGCGCGGTAGAGGTCGAGGGCGCTGCCCGACTGCACCACGCGGCCCTTGCGCAACAGCACGACATTGTCGCCCATGCGCATGGCCTCCTCGGCGTCGTGGGTGACGACGATGCAGGTCGCGCGCGTCTCATGCAGGATGGCGAGCGTATCCTCGCGCATGCGCTCCCGCAGGCGCGGATCGAGGCCGGAGAACGGCTCGTCCATGAGGAGCACACTCGGACGCGGCGCGATGGCGCGGGCGAGCGCAACGCGCTGCTGCTCTCCGCCGGAGAGGATGTGCGGGTATTCGTTGGCGTAATGGTCGAGCCCGACGCGGGCGAGTGCGGCAAGCGCCTCTGCCTTCGCCTCGGCTCGGTTCATCCATCGCAGCCCGAAGGCGACATTTTGCAGGATGGAGAGATGGGGGAAGAGCGCGAAGTCCTGAAACATCAGGCCGACGCCGCGCTTCTCCGGCGGAACAAAATTGTCCGGCCCAGCCACCTCCTGGCCGTCGAGCAGCACGCGACCAGAGGTTGGGCGCTCGACGCCGGCAGCGATCCTGAGGAGCGTGGTCTTGCCGCAGCCGGAAGGGCCAAGCAGGCAGAGGACTTTCCCCGGCGGCACATCGAGCGAGACGTGATCGAGCGCAAGGCTCTCGCCATAGCGCTTGGACACATCAGAGAAAACAAGCTCTGCGGCGAAGGCGACGCGCGCCCTGCCCCGTTCATGGCCCGGGTGTGAGCGCCGTTCGTTTCTGTTGGAGAGGAAACCAAACACCGGGGCTGTCTACGCTGTTTGGCGACCCGTAGGCAACTGCCGGCTTGCCTCAGCCTTTACTCGGAGGGCTCCCCCTCCTCGTCCTCCATCGGAGGCTCGTCCTCGAGCGGATCCTCGTCCTCGCGCAATGCCGCCGCGTTGTCAGGATTGGGCATGGCAAATCCAGGAGGCAGATTGGAGTCGAGCAGCCCAGCCCCCTTCAGCTCGGAGAGGCCAGGAAGGTCCTGGATCGAGTCGAAGCCGAAATGGCCAAGGAACTGCTCGGTCGTGCCGTAGGTCACCGGGCGGCCAGGCGCGCGCCTGCGGCCCCGGAGCTTGATCCAGCCGGTCTCGAGCAGCACGTCGAGCGTGCCTTTGGAGGTGCTCACGCCCCTGATCTCCTCGATCTCGGCGCGGGTGACGGGCTGGTGGTAGGCGATGATGGCGAGCGTCTCGAGCGCCGCGCGCGACAGTCGGCGCTGCTCGACCGCCTCGCGCTCGAGCAGGAAGGCAAGGTCCTCGGCGGTGCGGAAGGCCCATTTGCCGGCGACGCGCACAAGATTGACGCCGCGGGTGGCATAGGTGCTTTGCAGCTCTGCGAGCAACGTCGCGATGTCTTCGCCTTCGGCGAAATGCTCGGCAAGCTCGGCCTGATCGAGGGGCTCGGGCGCCGCGAACAGCAACGCCTCAAGGATGCGCAGCTTCTCCTGCCGGTCGGCTGACGGGCGTGCCATCATGGTCTTCGAGGGAAAGGGCAACAGCAGAGAACCGCGGCGCTCGCGCTTCTCCTCCACGGCCTCCAGCGGCATCACCCTCTCTAGATTATTGGCAGTCATTCATTGACCTCTTTTGTTGTCGTCAGCCCGTTGAAGCGGCCTCGGCCCCGCGGCGGCGGACGAGTAGCGGCGCGAATAGCCTCGCCTGCCTGATCTCGAGCGCACCTTCGCGGGTCATTTCCAAAGTTGCGGTGAAGCCGCTCGCCAATGCCGTCTTGCGCAGTTCCGGTCCAACAAGGAATTCGGCAAGAAGCTGATCGAGCGGCGCCCAGTCGCAGGTCATGCCGAGCAGGCGCTCAAGCTCCTCCCGCGCCTCTTTCAGCGACCACACGGTGCGCTGGCGAACCTGCCAGGTGCGCACCGCGGTGCGCTGCCGCTGTTGAGCATAGGCCTTGAGCAGATCGTAGAGATCGGCCTGATAGGTGCTCTTGCGCGAGATGCGAAGCGGCTCCGGCATCCCCCGCGCAAAGACATCGCGGCCGAGGCGCTTGCGGGTCATCAACTGCGCCGCGGCCTCGCGCATAGCGTCGAGGCGCTTCAGCCGGAAGGCAAGAAGCTGGGCGAGCTCTTCGCCGGTCGGCTCGCCGTCGGCGTCCTGCTCGGCGGGCAGGAGCAGCTTCGATTTGAGAAAGGCGAGCCACGCCGCCATGACGAGATAATCGGCGGCGATCTCTAGGCGCAGGCGGCGCGCCTCATTGATGAAGTCGAGATATTGCTGTGCCAGCGCCAAGACCGAGATCCTGGCGAGGTCGACCTTCTGCGTGCGGGCAAGCGCGAGTAGAAGATCGAGCGGTCCCTCGAAGCCCTCGACGTCCACGACGAGAGTCTCGCCGGCGCTCGGCGCCTGGCCGTCGTTTTGCTCCCAGTCAGAGACGTCATCGCGCTCTTCCGGCGCGTCGTCGTCGGAGTTTTCAGTCGCGTTCATGTTTCCCCGCCGCTATTCCAACTCACGCGACGCTTCCGCTCCTGCCCGCGGCTTCGCTCACGAGGCTAAGCGCCTGATCGGCATCGAAGGCTTGCGGCTCGCCAAGCTCGGCGATGGCGCTGGCAAACCGCTCGGCGCTCATCCCGTCAAGCGGCGGCACGACCCGAGCGACCTCACGCATCTCGTCGAACTTGCCGCTACAGTGAAGTGCGACGTCGCAGCCGGCGGCAATCACCGCCGCGGCCCGCTCGGCCATCGGTCCACCAAGGGCCTCCATGCCGATATCGTCGCTCATCACCAAGCCCGTCAGTCCGATCAGCTCACGAATCACTTCACTCATTATAACGGGCGAGACGCTTGCCGGTCGCTCCTCATCGAAGGCCGGCAAAAGAACATGGGCAGTCATGGCGAGCGGCGCGTGGCGGAGCGCCATGAAGGGCCGGAAATCGACCGCGATCAGCTCCTCGGGCGAGGCATGGATCTCGGGCAGCGCCAGGTGGCTATCGGCCCGCGCCCGCCCGTGGCCCGGCACGTGCTTGATCACCGGCAGCACGCCGCCAGCAAGCGTGCCCTCGACCACGGCGCGGCCGAGGTCGCTCACAATGTCGGGGTCGAAGCTGAAGGCGCGGTCGCCGATGATATCGTGCGCGCCGGCCTCAGGCACGTCGAGCACTGGCGTGCAGTTGACGGTAATGCCGGCGTTGCGAAGCTCATCGGCAATCAGCCGGGCGCTGGCAAAGGCAGCTGCCCGCGCAGCCTCCGGATCGAACACATAGAGATCGCCATAGATCCTTGCCGGCGGCATCTGGCGCCATCGCGGCGGCTTTAGCCGCTGCACGCGCCCGCCCTCCTGGTCGATGAGCACAAGCGCCTCGTCGCTTTCAACCGAGTCGCGGTAGTCGGCAGCGACCTTGCGAAGCTGCGGGATGGACTCGCAATTGCGGGCAAAGAGGATCAGCCCGCAAGGGCGAGTCTCGGCAAAGAAGGCGCGCTCTTGGTCGCTGAGCGACGTACCAGCGAAGCCGGAGATGAAGGCGTTGAAGTTCACCACGCCGGGCTAACTGCCGATCGGCCCGCGGTCAAGCGGCGCCGGCGCCTATTGCGCGGCCATCACCAGGCAATCGGGGTGACCTTGCGACTTGAGCTGGCCGCAGAGCTTGGTAGCGGCCGTCTTGTCGACGATCGGTCCGATGCGCAAGCGATACCAGACGCCCTTCGAGCCAAGGTCGGCCTTCTGCACCATGGGCCGGTAGCTTGCGAGCAGCGTCGGGTATTTCTGCTGCATGTCGGCGAAGGTGGCGAGCGCCTCGGTCTGATTCTGCTTCGAACCCACCTGCACCACGAATTTGGTCGGCTTCGCCGGTGCCGGCGCCGCTTCCGCGGCTGCCACTTTCGGCTGCGGAGGAATTGCCGCCACGGGTTGCGGATCGGCGGCGACGGGAGCGGGCGCTGCAGCAGGGGCCGGAGCGGCCTTGGCAACTGGCGCCGGAGCTGGCGCTGCTGCAGGCGCAGGAATGGGCGCTGCCTGCGGCATTGGCGGGGCTGGCATCGGAGGTTCGGCGAAGGCTACCTGCTGGGGCGCCGCCGGCGGGGCTCCCGCTGCTGCGGCCTGATGTGGCGCCGGTGCCGGCGGGGGAGCCGCGGCCTCCGCCATGGTGCCGTCAGGGCGTACGACCAGGGTCTTCACCCGGCGCGGGCCGCCATCTGGATCGTCGACCGAAGCCACGGCGGGCGGCGGCATCGGCGCAGCACCAGCGGGAGCAGGAACTGTGCCGCCGGGCATCGCCGGCATGGCAAGCTCTTCCTGCCGCGGCACGATGCGCTCGGCCTCAGGCTGATCACCATTCTGAAGGCGTTCGTATATCAGCTTGTTCTTATGGGGGAATTCCTTGCCTCCAGCCTGTTGTGGCGCCTCTTTCACGGGGCGGCTGTCGGCCTGGACGACGGGCGTCTGACCTCCACCCATGGCGCCGCCGCTCTGCTTATAGGCAAAGGCGAGAGCACCGCCCAGCGCAATGGCACCGAGCAAGGCGCTGCCGACCATGTAGATGCTGCGGCTCCTCAAGTTGAACTTTCGCGCTGGCTTAGCCTCGGCCTCGCCAGGAGTCATGAACTGGCTTTCATCGAGGAAGTCGGCGTCGCCCTGGTCGCTCTCATAGAAGTCCTGAGGCGCATTCTGCGGCGGCATCTGGTTAGGATATTGCGTGCGGCCTAGCGCGATCTGCGGCGGCTGATCGTATACGGCATCGAAGGCTTGCAGGGCCTGATGCGACGGCAGAGGACGCGGGCCGCCCGACGGCGTGGTATGCGCGGCCGGCGAGAGATAATCGTGCCCGGCCTGATAATCGTGTCCTGATTGATCGGCGAACGACTCCGGATCGGATTCGGTGCCGTAGGGAGCGGCCGCATCGTCACGATGCAGGGAGTCATGCACGCCAAAGGCGTCGTGATGAGCGGGCGCTTGAGCGTTATTCTGCTCGGCCTTCTCCTCGGGGAAACTTGCGTCCGGAAAAGAGGCGTCGGGGAAGCTCGCATCTTGGAAGGATGCGTCGCCATAGCTCGCGTTCGCATAATTCGTGTCGTCGTATCGCTGCTCGGCATGACCAGCGTGCTGCGTGGCTTCGGCCGGGAAGATCCGGTCCGGGAAGCCGGCATCCTGGAAGGAGTGCGAGGGCTCGGGCTGGTACGACGGCTGGGCCGGAATTGGGTTCGGCTGGGCTTGAGGCTGCGGCTGGTAGCTCTGGCCGGGCGGCTGCGGCTGGTAGCTGCCCGGGTAGGACTGTTGGGGCTGCGGCTGACTCTGCTGCGGCTTGTAATTCTGCTGCGGCTGGGGCTGATAGGTCTGCGGCTGGGATTGATAGGTCTGCTGGGGCGGGAAGGGATTCGGGAAATCCGGCGTGGTGTAGCTTCGCGGCTGAGCGCTCGGGGTTTGGTAGGATGAAGCGCCATTATGGTTCGCATAGCCCGATACCCCGGGCTCTACGCCCTGCCTTGCATAGGCTCCAAAGTCAGGTTGGGCCGGCTCCGGCGCCTGAGGCTGCGGCTCCGATCCTCTCGTGACCGGCTTGTAGGCGGGCATCTGCGCAAAAACCGGCCCACGGCCGGTTCCGAAAATCGAGCGCTGTCCCGGAATTGGTTGGCCCGGTCGGTCTGGTCCCGAAGTCATAAGGGAATCCTCGCTCCTATGAGCTGCGTGTGCGTCGCTGGCCCAGGACTTATCGCCCTCGGCGTCGACGCTCCTAAAACGGTTGGCGAAATCGGACTCAAACTCAAGGGTGGGACGGACGTTGTCCCCGTACCCCTCATCGTGCACGGACATGGTACTTCCCCCGAACCATCTCCCCCGCCCCGTTTTCCCTCAATGCATCTCGTGCATTGCCGTGACGCCGAGAATGCCCAAACCCGACGCCAATACTTGCTTGGTGGCAGCAACGAGCGCCACGCGAGCGCGTGTAAACTCTCGATCCGTTTCGTAAATAAATCGTAATTGTGGCGAGTTTTTGCCTCGGTTCCAAAGGCCATGAAACTCCCCAGCAATATCATAGAGATAAAACGCGATGCGGTGCGGCTCATGGGTTTTTGCCGCCGATTCGACCAGGCCGGGGAACTGGGCGATCTTGCGGATCAACGCCAGTTCGGCAGGATCGGTCAGCCGGTCCAAGTCGCTCTGCGCCAAGGCACCACCCCCAAGATCTAGGTCGGGGAAGACGTCCCTCACGTTACGCAGTACCGAACTCGCCCTTGCATGGGCGTACTGAACGTAGAACACCGGATTGTCGCGCGACTGCTCGGTGACCTTGACGAAATCGAAGTCGAGCGGCGCGTCATTCTTCCGGAAAAGCATCATGAAGCGAACCGGGCCTGGGCCCACTTCGTCCACGACGTCCCGGAGCGTAACGAACGTCCCGGCACGCTTGGACATCTTGACAGGCTCACCGCCGCGAAACAAGCGGACTAGCTGACAGAGCTTGATGTCGAGATCGGCCTTGCCGCCGGTGAGCGCCGCAAGCGCCGCCTTCATGCGTTTCACATGGCCGCTATGGTCCGCGCCCCACACGTCGATCATGGTGGCGAAGCCGCGCCGGAACTTGTCGCGGTGATACGCTACGTCAGAAGCGAAATAGGTGTAGCCGCCGTCGGACTTGACCAGGGGCCGGTCCATGTCGTCGCCGAATTCGGTGGATCGGAACAGGAGCTGCTTGCGGTCCTCCCACTCTTCATCGACCTTGCCCTTCGGCGGCGGCAGGCGGCCTTGGTAGACGAGGCCCTTGGATTTGAGATCTGCGATGGTCTCGGCGACCTGATCGTGCGGGCCGTCGATCAGCGAGCGCTCGGAGAAGAACACGTCGTGGCGGATGCCGAGCTCGGCGAGGTCGCCCTCGATCATGGCGAGCATCGCCCGCAAGGATGCGTCGCGCACGATGGGCAGCCACTCGCTTTCCGGCAGCGCAAGGAGCTCGCGGCCATGCTGCTCGACGAGCAGCTTGCCGACGGGTTTCAAATAGTCGCCCGGATAGAGGCCTTCGGGGAGCTCGCCGATGTCCTCACCGAGCGCTTCGCGATAGCGGAGATAGGCTGAGCGGGCGAGCGCATCGACCTGCGATCCTGCGTCATTCAGATAATATTCGCGCGTGACGTCGAAGCCGGTGAAGGCGAGCAGGCTCGCGAGCGCATCGCCGAACACAGCGCCGCGGCAATGACCGACATGCATCGGGCCAGTCGGATTGGCCGAGACATATTCGACGTTGACCACTTGGCTCTTGTCGATGGCGCTCTTGCCGTAGCCATCGCCCTGCTCCAGCACCATGCGGAGCACTGTCGGCCAGAAGCGCAAGCTAAGCGTGAGATTGATGAAGCCAGGGCCGGCGATCTCGACCTTGTCGATGTAGGGATCGGAGGAGAGCAGCGGCACGATGCGCTCGGCAAGTGCGCGTGGCGGAAGTCCCGCGGGCTTGGCCAATACCATGGCGGCGTTGGTGGCGAGGTCGCCATGCGCGGAATCCTTCGGAGGCTCGAGCGCAATGGCCTCGACGCTGGCCTCGTGCGGTACGACGCCGTCATGCTTGAGCTGCTGAACGGCGGCCAAGACCCGGCCGTGAAATCCTGCAAAAACGTCCATGATTTCTCCAGGAACAGTGTGGCGCGACTAACGCAATTCGGGAGTGGCGTCAAACAGCCGCCGGTGCTCTGCGAGCGCGTAGCGGTCGGTCATGCCGGCGATGAAATCGCACACATAGCGGACATAGTGCTGCGTCGGCGCCTGCTCCCCCCATTCCGGCGGCAGCGCCTGAAGGTCGTCGCGATAGCGTCCAAAGAGATCGGTGACGATGCGCTCGGCGCCGTCCATGACGCGCTCGACCCGGGGGTGGCGGTAGACGCGGGCAGCGAGAAACGCTCGCAAGGCATCGAGGTCTTTGGTCATGGATGCGGAGAAGGCGACGACCGGGTGACCGGAGTGACGCACATCGTCGGCGCTGATCGGCGACAGCCGCTCCAGCCGCCGGCGCGTCTCGGCGACGGCGTCATCGATCAGCGCGGTGATGAGCCGCCGCGTCGTCTCGTAGAGCGCGCGGGTTCCTTCAAGGCCTGGATAGGCTGCGCGCACCTCTCCAAGCGCGCGGCCGGCAAGCGGCACTTCGGCAAGCTCGGCGAAGGTAAACAGGCCGGCGCGATAGCCGTCATCGACGTCATGATTGTTGTAGGCGATGTCGTCGGCGAGCGCCGCAAGCTGCGCCTCGACCGAAGCGTAAGTGTCGAGCGCCAGATCCTGCCGCACGCAATAATCGACGATCGGTTGCGGGATGGGGCGGTTCCCCTCGCGCAAGAGCAGCGGACCGTTGTGCTTGACCAGGCCCTCGAGCAACTCCCAGGCGAGGTTGAGCCCATCGAAGCGGGCATATTTCCGCTCAAGCTCGGTGACCACGCGCAAGGATTGGGCGTTGTGGTCGAAACCGCCCTCCTCCGCCGTGGCGCGGTTGAGCGCCCTCTCTCCGGCATGGCCGAAAGGCGGATGGCCGAGGTCGTGGGCAAGGGCAAGCGCATCGGTCAAATCTTCATCGACATGGAGGGTGCGCGCCATGGAGCGTGCGACCTGCGCCACTTCGAGACTATGGGTGAGCCTCGTCCGGTAGTGATCGCCCTCGTGATAGATAAAGACCTGGGTCTTGTGGGTTAGCCTGCGGAAGGCGGTCGAATGCAGGATGCGGTCGCGGTCGCGGGCATAGAGCGTCCGCGTCGGGCTGGGCGGTTCCGGCACGAGGCGGCCCCGGCTTTGGCGCTCATCCGTGGCATAAGGCGCCAAATGCCTGTCGGCTTTGCGGCTACGGTCGATTGACAAGCCCTGCCGCCACCCTATGTTTCTCTATACCGTGCGCGAAAGCGGGCCCATGGCGAGCCGGCCGGCACGGAGGCTAGCTATACCCAAGATGAGCGAACCGTCCATTACCTTGAGCGAACGCGCCGCGAAGCGCATCGCCCAGATTCTGCAAGCAGAGCATGCGCCGCTGATGCGCGTCAGCGTCGAGGGCGGCGGCTGCTCTGGCTTCCAATACCGCTTCGATCTGGTGCAGGACTGGGCACCCGACGATCTCATCATCGAGCGCGACGGCGCGCGCGTGGTTGTCGACCCGATCTCGCTTGGCTTCGTGCGCGGCTCCGAGATCGATTTCGTCGACGAGCTGATCGGGGCTCAGTTCAAGATCAACAACCCGAATGTCAGCGCCTCTTGCGGCTGCGGCACCAGCTTCTCGATCTAGCTGCGGTAGCTATCCCTTCAATCGTCATGGCCGGGCTCGTCCCGGCCAATCACGCGTTTATCGCTCGACCGGTCGGAAATTCGTGGATGCCCGGCACAAGGCCAGGCATGACGACGTGTTTTGGGTTAAATGACCCAACCAGATTGATAGCGTGTTCAGCAATTCTCGTACCCCATGAAAATCGCCACCTGGAACGTCAACGGCATCAAGGCGCGGATCGACTCGGCGCGGACCTGGTTCAAGGCTGCCTCCCCCGACATCGCGCTTCTGCAAGAGACCAAATGCGTCGACGACGCCTTCCCGCGGCTCGAGTTCGAGGAGCTCGGCTACAACATCGCCGTGCATGGGCAGAAGGGCTTCAATGGCGTGGCGCTCCTGTCGAAGCTCCCGTTCGATGAGGTTCAGCCGGGGCTCGCCGGCGACCCTGACGATGTGCAGGCGCGCTATCTCGAGGCAGTGGTGTCGGTTCCATCCGGCGTGTTGAGACTGGTCAATATCTACCTGCCGAACGGCAATCCCTACGGCACCGAGAAATTCGCCTACAAGCTCGCCTGGATGAGCAGGCTCCGGGAGCGCGTGAAGTCGCTGCTGGAGCTGGAAGAGCCGATGATCGTCGCCGGCGACTTCAACGTCATCCCCTCACCCGAGGATGTCTACGCCCCGGCAGCCTGGGTCGACGACGCGCTGTTCCGCCCGGAGACGCGGGCGCATTTCCGGGCGCTCACCAATCTCGGCCTGACCGACGCCTATCGCGCCTGTCACGATGAGCCACACCACTACACCTTCTGGGATTACCAGGCGGGCGCCTGGCAGAAGAACCATGGGCTTCGCATCGACCACATGCTGCTGTCGCCTCAGGCAGCGGACCGGCTGGTCAAATGCGAGATCGACCCCGCGCCGCGCGGCTGGGAGAAGCCGTCGGATCACGTGCCGGTGGTGCTTGAGCTCAATGTTTAGGGTTTGAAGCCGTCGGGGCCCGAGCCCATGTCACCGAAGCCGATGGGAACGCCCATCTTGTCCGGTGACGGCGTGGCTTGGGGATTGGCGTCGGAGGTCACGGTGCCTGCCGCGGCGGATGCGCCCGGCGACGTCGACGGCGCAGTTCCACCAGAAGCCTGAAGCAGCAATTCGTCGGCAGGGCTCACTTTGACCGTCGCCGTCTCCTCAAGCGCGTGGCCGCCGAGCCCTGGCATCAGGTTCTGTGCTTCCTCGCGCATGGCAGCGCTCGTCGCGCCTTGCGTCTCGACATACAGCTCCTCGATCCATTTCGGCTCTTTGCCGCTCGCCTTGGCGTTCTCATGCGCAAGCATGATGAGCGCAAGCCCGCGGGCGCGCCGCTGCCGGACATCGTCGCTGCCGCGCCACAGAAGCTCGCCGAGCGTCGCCTGCGCTTCGACATGCTGCTTCTTGGCGGCGGTCGCGAGCCAATTGATGGCGAGCCCTACATTCTTTTCAACGCCTTCACCATCGAGATAAAGACGCGCGAGCTGATACTGGGCGTCGGCATCGCCGAAATAGCTTGCCGCGTGGCGGAAGAGATTGGCCGCACGGACCGGATCCTCCGGCACCTGTGCCGAGGGAATGCCGTCGACGTAATATTCGCCGAGCGCGACGAAGGCCTCGGCGACATATTTCGACACCGGGCTCAAGGGCGAGATGTCGGCACGCTGGTTGGCGATCTGCCGATAGAAATAGAAGGCCCTGCCACTATCCTTGTTCACGCCATTGCCCGAGGCGTAGATGCGGGCAAGCTTGAGCTGGGCGCCGAGCACGCCGTGCTCCGCCGCGTATTCGAGCGCTGGCAGCGCAGCCTCGGTGTCTCCGGCCTTGAGCTCGGCGATGCCGGCGCGATAGGCGTCGGTTGCCGATACGAAAGTCGGCTGTTCGCCCGCACTTCCGACCGCAACGGGGATCAGCATCAGACCAGCCGCCAGGGCGGCGAATATGCCTTGCTTACACATCTGCATAGCACGCCACTTCCACGCTACCGCCGGGGTGGGTAACGGCGCCAGTTCGCGCCGGACCAACCTCGTTCGCATATTTCCACAGAGCGCCGCTCCGAAACGGAATCGGCCGCGCCTTCCACTCTTTCTTCCGCTCCGCGAGCTCGCTTTGGTTCAGCTCGACATCGAGCGTCCCCTTCTCGGCGTCGAGCACAATCGTGTCGCCGTCGCGAAGCAGCGCGATCGGACCGCCGAGGGCTGCCTCGGGGCCGACATGGCCGACGCAGAAGCCGCGCGTGGCGCCAGAGAAGCGTCCATCGGTGATCAGCGCGAGCTTGTCGCCCATGCCCTGGCCGTAAAGCGCAGCCGTGGTCGACAGCATCTCGCGCATGCCGGGGCCGCCCTTCGGGCCCTCGTAACGAATGACGATGACGTCGCCTTCCTTATAGTTGCGCGCGCTCACCGCGGCGAAGGCATCCTCCTCGCAGTCGAAGCAGCGCGCAGGCCCGCGGAATTTCAGTCCGGTCATACCGGCCACCTTGACGATGGCACCGTCAGGCGCGAGCGAGCCGCGCAAGCCGACGACACCGCCGGTCGGCGAAATAGGATTGTTCGCCGGACGCACGACGTTCTGATCGGGGTTCCAGCGCACTTTGGCGAGATTGTCGGCGATGGTGCGACCGGTCACGGTCAGGCAATCGCCGTGCAGATAGCCATGCTCGAGCAGCGTCTTCATCAGGATGGGAATGCCGCCAGCCTCGAACATGTCCTTGGCGACGTAGCGGCCGGACGGCTTCAGATCGGCGATGTACGGCGTGCGCTTCAGCACCTCGGCAACGGCGAACAGGTCGAAATCGATGCCGCATTCATGGGCGATGGCCGGGAGATGCAGCGCGGCATTGGTCGAGCCGCCGGTCGCAGCCACCACAGCAGCGGCATTCTCCAGCGCTTTGCGGGTGATAATGTCGCGCGGGCGGACGTTGAGGGCGATCAGGTCCATGACCTTCTCGCCCGCCGCCATGCAGAAGCGGTCGCGGATCTCGTAAGGCGCGGGCGCGCCGGCCGAATAGGGCAGCGCGAGGCCGATGGCCTCGGAGACGGTCGCCATGGTGTTGGCGGTGAACTGCGCGCCGCAAGCGCCGGCAGAGGGACACGCCACCTGCTCGAGCTCTTCCAGATCGTCGGCGGACATCTTGCCGACGGAGAACTGGCCGACAGCCTCGAACAGGTCCTGCACTGTGACGGGACGGCCGCGATAGGAACCTGGAAGGATGGAGCCGCCGTAGATGAAGATCGACGGCACGTTGAGCCGGCACATGGCCATCATCATGCCTGGCAGAGACTTGTCGCAGCCGGCCATGCCGATCAGCGCGTCGTAGCAATGGCCGCGCATGGTGAGTTCGACGGAATCGGCGATGACCTCGCGCGAGGGCAGCGAGGACTTCATGCCCTGGTGCCCCATGGCGATGCCGTCGGTGACGGTGATGGTGCAGAATTCGCGCGGCGTGCCGTTTGCCGCCGACACGCCCTGCTTCACGGCCTGCGCCTGGCGCATCAGCGCGATGTTGCAAGGGGCTGCTTCGTTCCAGCAGGTGGCAACGCCGACGAAGGGCTGGTGGATCTGCTCGCGCGACAGACCCATGGCGTAATAGTACGAACGATGGGGCGCCCGGGCGGGACCCTCGGTGACATGCCGACTGGGCAAACGCGACTTATCGAACGTCTTGGCGTCCATTCTCAACGGCCCGGATGAGGTGCAAGAGAAGCCAGTGGTTCCCCGCCACCGCTACTCACTGGTATCGACCTCCGCCGCCGGTCCTCGCCCCGCGCGAGTCTTGCAACGCTACCCAGGCCGACGCTCCTCGTACAAATGCTGATCTCTCAAAGTTTTATGGCGCAAACGAGGCGAAAATACCGCAGTCTGTGGTATTTGAGTTACAGGGCTGAAGATTTCGCTAACCGCGAAAGCCAAGGGGAGAATTAAAGTGCTGCTTCCAGCCGTTTCAAGGCCTGCTCAAGCCTTGCGGCAGTTGCCTCAGCATCAGCTTTACGTTCGCGTTGCTCCTCGACCACATGCTCAGGGGCACGGGCGACGAACTTCTCGTTGGCGAGTTTGGCATCAAGCTGGCGGATTTCAGACCCAACCTTGTCGATTTCGCGTTTGAGGCGTTTCAACTCGGCTGCGACGTCGATGATGCCGGCAAGCGGAAGCGCGAGCGTCGCCTCGTCGAGCACGATCTGGACGGCGCCGGCGGGAACCTTGTCGAAGCTCATAGCATCGATCCGGGCATGGCGGAGGATGGTCTCCTCGTGGCGCTTCGCCCGCGCCGTCGTCCCGTCGCTTGCGCCGGAGATGACGAGCGGCACCTTGGCGCCGGCCGGGACATTCATCTCCGAGCGCACCGAGCGCACCTCCGAGATGAGCCTGATGAGCCAGCCGATCTCGGCGTCAGCCTCGGCGTTCTCCAGGCCCTGTTGTTTCGGCCAGGGGGCGAGTATGAGGAGGCTCTCCCTCCCCTCGCCTTCTGGCGCCAGCTTCGCCCACAGCTCCTCGGTGACGAAGGGCATGAAGGGGTGAAGCAGCTTGAGCGCGCGGTCGAGCACCCAGGCTGTCATGGCGCGCGTCTCCGCGGCGGCGTCCTGATCGGACCCCGACAGGATCGGCTTGATCAGCTCGAGATACCAGTCGCAGAACTTGTGCCAAATGAAGGTGTAGATGGCGCCGGCGGCTTCGTTGAAGCGATAGGCTTCGAGCGCCTCGGTGACGGTGGCGAGCGCCCGCTCGTTCTCGACGGCGATCCAGCGGTTGATGGTCTGCTTGGCGCTCGCGGGATCGAAGCCTTTCACGGGTACGCAGGCGTTGATCTCGGCGAAGCGCGCAGCGTTCCACAGCTTGGTCGCGAAATTGCGGTAACCCTCGACGCGTGAGGCGCTGAGCTTGATGTCGCGGCCCTGCGCTGCCATGGCCGAGAGCGTGAAGCGGAGCGCGTCGGCGCCATAGGCGTCGATCAGCTCGAGCGGGTCGATGACGTTGCCTTTCGACTTCGACATCTTCTGGCCCTTCTCGTCGCGGACCAGCGCATGGATGTAGACGTCGCGGAACGGCACCTCCTCCATGACGTGCAGGCCCATCATCATCATGCGGGCGACCCAGAAGAAGATGATGTCAAAGCCGGTAACGAGAACGTCGGTCGGGTAGTAACGCTTCACCTCCGGCGTTTCGTCTGGCCAGCCGAGCGTTGAGAACGGCCATAGGGCGGAGGAGAACCAGGTGTCGAGGACATCTTCGTCGCGGATGAGCGCGACGGTTCTGCCGTACTCTTCCTTGGCGAGCGCGGCTGCTTGCGCCTCTTCCTCGGCAACGAACACCTTGCCATCCGGCCCATACCAGGCCGGGATCTGATGGCCCCACCACAGCTGGCGAGAGATGCACCAAGGTTGGATGTTCTCCATCCAATGGAAGTAGGTGTTCTCCCAGTTCTTGGGGACGAACACGGTGCGGCCGCGCTTCACGGCATCGATGGCGGGCTTCGCCAAGGTCTTGGCGTCGACATACCATTGGTCGGTGAGGAACGGCTCGATGACCACGTTCGAGCGGTCGCCGTGCGGAACGGTGTGCACGCAAGGCTCGATCTTTTCGACCAGACCCTGCTCTACCAGCCGCGCAACGATGGCCTTGCGCGCGGCGAAGCGGTCCAGCCCGTGCAATTCTTGAATCGTCAGAGTCAGTTGCGGACTCGGCGCAACACCCTGGGTGAAGTCCGGATTGCCATCGAGCAGAAGCTTTGCTTCCGGATTGAGGATGCTCACCTGCGGCAGCGCGTGGCGCTTCCCGACCTCGAAGTCGTTGAAGTCGTGCGCCGGCGTGATCTTCACCGCGCCCGAGCCCTTCTGGGGATCCGAATATTCGTCGGCGACGATGGGGATGCGGCGGCCGACCAGCGGCAGGATCACGTTCTTGCCGACGAGCGCTTTGTAGCGCTCGTCGTCGGGATGCACGGCGACGGCGGTATCGCCGAGCATGGTCTCAGGCCGCGTGGTGGCGACAACAATGTAGGTCGATGCATCGTCGGGGTCGAAGGCGCGGTCCTCAAGCGGATAGCGCAGATGCCAGAGGCTGCCCTTCACCTCGACCTGCTCGACTTCGAGGTCGGAGATGGCGGTGAGCAGCTTCGGGTCCCAATTGACGAGGCGCTTGTCCTTGTAGATCAGCCCCGCGCGGTAAAGATCGATGAACACCTTACGCACGGCGCGGGACATCCCCTCGTCCATGGTGAAGCGCTCGCGCGACCAGTCGCAGGAGGCGCCGAGCCGCTTCAGCTGATTGATGATCAGCCCGTCGGACTCGTCCTTCCATTGCCACACGCGGCGGACGAATTCCTCCCTGCCGAGGTCGCGGCGGTTCGGCTCCTGGCGCTCCATCAATTGCCGCTCGACCACCATCTGCGTGGCGATGCCGGCATGATCCGTCCCAGGCTGCCACAGCACGTCGCGGCCGCGCATGCGCTCGAAGCGGGCGAGCAGGTCCTGCAGTGTGTTGTTGAGCGCGTGACCCATATGCAGCGAGCCGGTCACGTTCGGCGGAGGGATGACGATGGCGAAGGGACGCGCGCTCTCGCGGCCGGGCTGGCCTGCCGCAAACGCTCCAGCCTTCTCCCAGAGGCGGTAGGTCGGCTCTTCGATAGCAGAGGGCTGATAGGACTTGTCGAGCATCGGCGCCTTTAGCCTCGCGAAGCGGTGCGGCCCCGCGTCCTACGATTTAGGCTTCGGCGCTGTCAATGAGAGGTGCAACAGCGTCATACCGGCGAAGGCCGGGGTCCAGTCTTCTCCTGCGCTTCGCGCGCAGGATTTCGGCTTGCGCCGGAATGACGGAGTACGTGCCTAGCTGCCCCGCCGCATGTCGGAATTCTCAAGCTCCTCGCGAAGCGCGGCGGTGAGCACGCGTTGCATGTTCTCGTCGAGCCATTGCTTGAGCATCGGCCTCAGCATCTCCTTGACGCTGTCCTCGAGCGATTTCGACGACGCGGGCCCGGCGTAATCGTGCGGCTCATGGTCCCTGCCGCCATTGACGCGGGCCGGGTTGAGTTCGAATTCGTTCGCGGGCGGCGCGCCGCGCCAGGACATGCCCTCGCTCCGCCAGGGCGCCGGCTCGGGCTCAGGTTCAAATTCAGGCTCCGGCTCCGGCTCGGGCTGCCGTTCTGCGGCACTTGCCACGTCGGACCAGGACGGCCCTTCGGCCTGCCATGACGGCGTGCTTGGCTCGAACGTGGTCTCAGGCTCGGCGAGGACGACCGCCTCCTCTTCCTCCATCACCACGACTTCCGGCTCTGGCTCAGGCTCGAAGCTCGGCACTTCCGGCTCGATGGCAGGCTCGGCGAAGGACGGTGCCTCAGGTTCCGGCGTCGCATAGATCGGCGCCGGCGGCACATAGACTGGATCGGGCGCCTCCGAGCCAGCTTGCGCCTCGCGAGCGAAGGCCGCGAGGTCGCCCGCTCTCAGCGCTGCAATGGCGCGTTCGAGCGCCGTGGTCGGATCGTCGAGAGAAGGTGCTGGCTGGGGCGCCACCGGCGGTTCGCTCGCCTGCGTCTCGGCGATAGTCACGGTCTCTTCCACGCTGGTCGGCGCGGGCTCTTCGTAGGTCGATGCCGGCTCTTCGTAGGCTGGCTCAGGCAGTTCATAGGCCGGCGCGTCATAGGCCGGCGCGGATTCGGCAAAGCTCTCAACCGCCTCAGTCAAACTCTCGGCCATCTCAGTCGGCGGCTCGGACGGCGGAAAGGCCGCGCCGAAATCGAGCTTCGGCCGCGGTTCCCCGTAGACCTCGGTCTCGAGCACGACCTCTTCCAAGACGGTGATCGGCTCGTCGGCCATCATCACGTCCTCGGGCGAGGCGCCGCCCGGTTCGGTCAGCTCAAGGATGTCATCGGGATCGTCATCGACCGGCGCCGGCTCAGCGGCGACTGAGACATTGCCCAGCGCCCGCTCGATGTCGGCAATCATCTGCGTATCGGCTGCCTCATACTCGGCATCCTCGACCCGGACCTGCTCCGCATACTCTGAACTTGTTGCGCGCTGCTGTGTCGAATTCGCTTCGTCATCAGAGATGATCCGACGGATGGAGGCCAGAATCTCCTCCATCGTCGGTTCGGGAGCCCGTTCCGTGCTGCTCATCGCTGAAATTCCTTGCCGCCATTGCCCCGCTCCCACCCCGCGGTCATACCTGGGTGGCCCTCAAGCCTTTGCAGCTTAACACACGGTTAACGTACAAGTCTCGGACTGGTTCGGGCGGATATTTATGATTGTAACCTTAACCGCCGTTCCAATCATTCGTCGGGGGCCGGCGGAGCGGGCGGCCTGAGCCCAAACCACTTGTTCTTGATAATCTCATAGTGCTCAAGCGGGTCGTAGTAAGGTACCGATAAACCTAGACTTTGTGCATCTAGTCGGCCAATTGAGGCATAGATCGCGTATTCGGCCACCACGCGGTCGCGCTTGGCGGTGACGAGCTGGATCTGCGAGCCGAGATATTCGAGCTCGGCGTTGAGCACATCGAGCGTAGTGCGCTGACCGACCTTCTCCTCCTCGCGCACGCCTTCGAGCGCGATGCGGTTGGCTTCGAGCGCATCCTGCGCCGACGTAATCTGCGATGCGGTGGATTGGAGCAGGCCCCAATTCGAGATCACCTCGGCGTGGATGCGGAGCCGCGCGTCCTCTACTTCCTTCTTGAGCTGATTGGTGGTCTCCTTGGCTTGGCGGATGCGCGCGGCGACCCCGCCACCCTGATAAAGCGGCACGTTCACCCGCCCCATGACGGTGGTGACCTGCTGCTCCTTCAGCGTGTTGCTCAGTCCGAAGCGCTGCTCGTACTGCGCGTCGAGCGTGACTTGCGGCAACAGCTCGCCCATGATCTGGTTCACGTTATAGAGCGAGGCCTCCTCCTGATAGACCGCGTTCAGGATGAAGGGGTTCTGTCCATCGCCCAAGGTCATGGCGTCTTCAAGCTGGCTCGGAAGCAGATGCACGATCGATGGCGGGTGAACGAGGTTCGAGGGCGGATGGCCGATGATCTGCTCGTAGGTGGCGCGGCTCGTCTTGAGGTTGGCTTGCGCGGCATAGAGCTGGGTGATGGCGTCTGACCGGCGCGCCTCGGCCTGGGCAACGTCGGTGCGCGTCACCTCGCCCACATTGAAGCGGTCCTTGGTCTGGCGGAGCTGCTCGGTCAGCACCTCGACGTTGGAATCGCGCAAGCGCACCACCGCCTGATCACGCACCACGTCAACATAGGCGGTGACGGCGTTGAGAAGCGTGGTCTGCTCGACGGCGCGAAGGCCTTCACGGCCGGCCTGCACGGTGGCCTTGGCCTGGCGGATGGCGTTGATGTTCTGGAAGCCCTCGAAGATGGGCTGGCTGAGTTGAACGGAATAGCCACGCGGATGCGTGACGCCGTCGCTCGATAACTCGCTTTCGATGTTACCTAACGACTGCTGTTGCTGTTGCTGTTGTTGTGCAGCGAGCGAGGCGCAGAAGGCCGGCTCAGTCAATTGGGTCGCCTCATCGCACTGTTGAACCTTTTGTTGAACCTGCTGCCGGCTACCACCGACAATGTCGGATTCCTGATTCTGGAATGCAGCGTCGCCGGAGGCGCTAATGTTAGGGCGCAAGCCGGATTTGGCGACGGAAACCTGCTCGTCGGTGGCGCGTAGTCTGGCGCGCTCGGAGCTCAGCACCGGGTTGATGAGATAGGCGTTCGAAAGCGCCTCTTGCAGCGTTTCGGCCGCGACAGGGTGCGCGCAGAAAATGGCTCCCATGGCTAGACACGCGAGGGCCGCCGCCCCGCCACGCCGCCAGGAGCCTTCCGCGCAGGACTTACGATGCCTGCTCTGGACGCCTGTCACTTTTTTTAAGCCTCCGCAGTCAAAGGAATCGCCCCGCCTCCGACTGCCCTTCGAAACATAGAGCACCCAAAAGAGGGAGGTAACCGGAGAGGCCAGTTTCCACACAAATGCCCCGCGCAGTGTGGGATCACAGCAACAGTCGGCGACGGGACGGGGAACGGCTAGAACGTGAAGGCTGTGGAAAAGTTGAAGCCTGGCAATGGCTTGGCGTTGGCGTCGAAATGTGGCAAGCCGCTCGCCTCTCCATCCACTTTGACGAAAAGACAGGCCTTGCTCTGGCGGGGAGGGCCTTGCGGTCCGTTTGCGACGACGGCAACGAGCCTGCCGCCATCCTTGAGCTGCGCCAAGAGGGATTCCGGAACCTCGGGCACGCTGCCGTTGAGAAGAATCACGTCGAAAGGGCCGGCGTTTGGGGCGCCCCGCGCGTGCTCGCCGTGGACGACTGCCACATCGTTCAAACCCAGCGCCTGGAGGGTCTCGCGCGCCGTAGCGGCAAGCTCTGGCTCGGCTTCGACCGCGGTTACGACCTGTGCGAGATGGGAAAGGATGGCAGTCGAGTAGCCGGCGGCGCAGCCAATATCGAGCACGCTGTCTTTCGCCTCGACCGATGCAAGCTGGATCAGCCGCGCGAGCACGACGGGCGGAAGAAGATAGCGTGCAGGGCCGCCGTCGAGCGACGGCCAGACCTCGAGCGCGGCGTCGCTATAGGCGAGATCACGCTTGGCCGCGGGCACGAAACTCTCGCGCGGCAGCGCGGCGAACGCCGCCAAGATGCGCCGGTCAGTCACCCTGTCGGTGCGGAGCTGCGATTCGACCATGGTCGCCCGCGCCGCTTCAAAATCGATCATCACTTCCTCCTCACTCCCTCGAGACGCCAACCATAAGCGCCCCCGGCCGACCGCAAAGCCTTATTGACGCGCATGCCAAAGGGCACCTAGTTACAGGGCTCGATCACCCCCTAACCTGGCCACGTGGCGGAGTGGTGACGCAGCGGACTGCAAATCCGTGCACCCCGGTTCGATTCCGGGCGTGGCCTCCACCTCTCAACTCGCAACATCACTCGACCTTCGTCCTCGGGGATCGTTCGCCGGAGCGTTCGTTCCATTCGGCGCGTTCTCGCCGTTCTCCTTGCGGTCGCGATGCCACCACACGGCAAGCTGACGACGCCAGCGCCGCACGATGGGGATATCCACCGAGAGCACGAGCAGCCCGAGCGGGATCATCCAGAAGCCGACGACGGGAAGGAAGCCGACGAGCCCGAAGGCGACGAGCAGGATGCCGAGGCCGATGCGGATCGGCTTCGACTGCGGCAGGTGGAAATGACGATTGGCGAAACGGATCTTGGCGGCCATGCTCGCTCTTTCTGCGGGTCATTCCCACATAAGGACGATAGGGATGTGCCGCAACCTGCCCTTTTGCCGCCGTCTGGCCGTGTGCGCCGGCGTCCGTAAAGCGCTGGCAAGCGCTAACGTACTTTGCTATGACGCCCCTAGCTGCGCTTCATATGCGCGCTCTGCTCCCCGGTAGCTCAGCAGGTAGAGCAAGCGGCTGTTAACCGCTGGGTCGCTGGTTCGAATCCGGCCCGGGGAGCCAAATTTCTCAAGGACTTAGCCAAAAGTAGTTTGTCCTAGAAAGCCTCTGGGGCAACATCTGGGGCAACTTTCTGTAGATTTCGCGACGACATTATAATGTGGCGCACCGTATCGAGAGTTCGCAGTTCCCGACCCACTAACCCACCTATCTCGGGTTCGTGCCAATCAAACAGAACAGCCGCCACTTGCCGTGGCTGCTTGTGACGCTTCGGAACGATTGTGACTGCCGCACGTTTAATATGCCAGGTGGGATAGGCTTAGCTAGCAGCCTATCTGAACGCGAAAGCGACCTAGAAGCCCCGGTAGCTCCGGGGCTTCGTCGCATAGGCTTGTTGACCAAAGTTGTCGCTACTATAATCAGACCGTGGTGATGGGCGCGCCATCCCATCATCATCGTCTCATCCCTGAACGAGCGGAAGAAGCCCTGGCGTCGGCCAGTCCGGGCTTCTTCTTTTAGCGTCTGCCCTTCGGCCTCGGGTAGATGCTGCCATTCTCCCCCAACTCAATCCCGGCCTTAGCCAGCGCGTTCACCACCGCCGTGATGGTGCCAGACTGCCCACGCACCTGATGCGCCTCAAAGGCTTCCAGTCTTACTATCGTGGTGACGTGAACCTTGGCGAGGCGGGCAAGCTCTGATTGGTCGAGCCCCGCTAAGATACTTGGAACCAGCCGCCCCTCATTACGTTCGCTAATCAAACTCTTGAGGGACTAACCATGAATCCCGCCCTGTTTCTCAGCTTGGTTATCATTTTGGCTGCTGCGCTCCCGTGGTGGCCGTATAGCGCCTATGGCAGATTGCGGCACCATCGCCCATGGGATTGGCTACTGCACACACCATCGCCCGAAGATGCGTGCATTACGGCTACGGAAAGTCGTACCAGGCGCGTCCACCGAACTTGGCTCGAAAAGCTGTCGTTTCGGCAGCATGCGTATGAGACCAAGATTTTCGATCAGCGAGGCGAGATACTTGGCCGAGGAGCTACGCCGGAAGCATCGCAAAGAGCGGCGATGGCGCAAACATCGCAAAGAGCGGCGATGAAGCCATGCAATAGCAACTCGGAAACGCACCTGCAGGACGATCTACTAAGGGGGTTTGAGGAGCGTTGGTTCGCGCTCGAACGACAAACCGCTCGGCCTACCGTTTGAGGAGCGTCAGCTTCGGTCGGCGCCTTTTTTACAGCTAAACAATCCAGTCGAAGACTCCTGAGTCTTCTGACTCAGAGTTAGGCGACTTTATCAACCCTCGCGGGGCGCGGAATTAAGCAAGCCCCCCCATTCGCATTAAGATAGGCATCTGTGCTCGTTAGGAATGGTCCAACGGGTGCACTCTCCGACGGACAGCCGGGAACCCTCGACCACCAGCACCAGCCGTCGGCTCGCCAAAAAATTTCAATATTTCCGGTATTGAGGCTGTGAAAGCCCTGATAGCGACCCGCCATGTTGATAACCCCCGCGCGAGACCCAACCGGCAAACGCACCGATGTACGGAAGGTTCCAAGTCGGTCGGCGCTTTTTCTTTGTGATGTTGCCCGCAAATTACAGCGGGGAGCGAAGTGGTGGTGCTAATCGATGAGCACCTGATGGCCGTCGCACCGTTAGCGGTTACTCTATGGAAACTCGAATCCGACGCGTGAGGCGCACTTGGGTTGAAAGGCTCACATTATGGGAACAAGCCTACGAAGCCCGCGCTTACCGTGGCCAAGAGGAAATCATTGAGCGAGCTAAAACACCGGACGCCGCCGAAGCACTCCTTGTTAAGCGATGGACCGACACTGAAATTCAGATCGAAGTCCGTGGCGATCTGATCATCGTCACGCAGCCTACCACACAGTTTGTCGCCATCTTCACCAAGCCAAAACATCAGCCGGAGCTTATTCTCAAGCGCCGCACCGATACCGATGACCATGTGTTGATCGCCCAGGCGTGGCGGGCAGCGAACACCAAGGCGCGAGAGCTTGGTTGGATTGTGTAGATAAGCAGAAGCCCCGGGTGGGATACCGGGGCTTCGCTTGAGGTGGCTCCCTCAATAGGCCGCAGCGAGAAGGGATACCGCTTAGGGATCGCGGCCTATGGCCAACAAACTCGCGAAGCTGAGTGAGGTTCCTTCTACGAGAAACCCGGCAGCGGCCACGCCAACCGGGCTTCTCCCAGCCTTCCCCCCGGAGGCTGATTGCTGGACGGTTCAGGCAATTGTCCAGCCGCGATTTAATGCACGATAAGATCGGGTGTTCCGCATCCGGGGCACGCTCTCGCTGTTTTGTCTCTGGCTATTGCAGGACAGTCACACTTAGCAGCCTGATGTGATGGTACATTATTGAGGTTGGCTCCCCCAGCCGGGACCAACATCGCACCTCTGAGACGACCTGTGAGACCCCGGCTCCCGCAACGAGCCGGGGTTTCTTTTTGCCCGGTCGCGGCGGCCTCAACTCCCCCTAAGGGGTTTATGTGCGCGTCTCTCAATTTCCAAATTGAGTTGCTCCAGCGTTGGGCCGTCCATCAAGTGAGCTTCGGTGTTCCCGTCGCAAAGTTTCAGCGCGCGCTCCCATGAGTAGACGGGCGTCTCTGGGGTGCGACCGTCGTTTTTATCGTTTCCGCGTTCACTGATGTAAACTCTGTTCATCTCGCTTCCCTTCGACTATCTGCCAGCAATCGTGCTTTCTGGCGGAGCGTCACGATCCTTCCGGGCCGGCACTTTACCGCCTCATCGAACGCAGCCCGCGCGACCCGGTAATCACCGGTAAGAGCGATCAGCTCCTCGACGTGTGAGTCCGCGTCGTCCCAAAGCTCGACGGAATACGGAAGGTCGAAAGGCGAACCCATCGTGACAGTTTAGAACAAAACGCGAACATAATCTAGAAGGCGCGACGACCAAGAAGCTCGGTATTGGAGGGTTGTCTTAGGGGAAGTGGCTCTTAGGTAAGTGGTGTGATGGATTTCCTTGCCATCACAGGTTCCCCCATACTGGAACCGGGGAGAGGTTCGGTGTCCACACGGGCCTCTCCCCTTTTCCTCACCGCACTGGCCGCACCCGTTGCGGATTCGGCGAGCAGCGAGTTTGCTACTAAGCAAAAAAGGAGAGACAACCGGATTGCTCCAATTCCCTCTCCCGTCTTGAGAGCTATTGGGCGGGGCAACAGCTCAAGAAATAAAAAGCGGAGACCACCCGGCTGTTAGGAGGAAAAACCGAGTGGCCTCCGTAAGAACCGCCCTAGCCCCGTTCAATCAACAGCCAGGGACGGCATACAGGGCAGCAAGAAGGCTCAAGGGAGGAAACAACCCTCTCGCGCCAAGTTCAAATTAGTTTGAGAACCTACCGACCGCGAGGCACGACACGGCAGCGCCGGTCGTGATCTTGAAGCCCGTGCTTGCGCTCGTGGCTCGGATGCCAAGCTGTACGGTGTAGGGAACTTGCAGCTGAGTACCAGTGCCAGTGCCTGCCAGCGTGGGAATCGTGGCAATTGCCGTTGAGCCGTCGCTTGGACATCCTGTTCGGTGTGAAGGCGATTGACCCGAGACTGGCGTTCCGTATAGCGAGCAACATCGCCAAGCTGCCAGCGTTACTCGCCAAAAGCTGAGGTCGAAAACAAGGCGTCGGCTTCGGTCGGCGCTCCTTTAACGTGCAAAGTGCTCGGCCTTTATCTCCGAGCAAGTATGTCAGCAAGCCTAGACCGCGCGAGCCACTCCCGGCCTCATGATCGGCTTCTGTTTGGTGGCGGCTTGCAACTCCTGTCGTTCGCGAAGCCATTTAAAATAGTCTGCTACCTCACGCGTGTTCTTTTAAATCGCTAGCGTCGCTAAAACCATGCGACCGATCCCAACGAGCAGAAGTACCAATATCAAAAACGCTAGGATATCCATCGATCCCGCCGTCTGAGTAGACTGTGCAACACAGTTGGCGAGCGTGTCTTCAAGGTTCCAAGCCTATGTCGTACTTGTCTGCTCGCTCTATCCGAACAAAGCTCGCAATAGACACGACATAGAGCACCAATCCCACAAACACGGTAACGTCTCAAATCTTAGCGATCATGCCCGATGCTCATCATTGACGCACTTACGCCAACGCTGGTCGATCGCGCTGGTTTCCGCACGCGATCAGATATCATGCCCGCTGTGGCCTAGGAGCAACAAAGCTGGGATGGTGTCCCGGCGCGTCGTGAGCTGAGGGATACGAGCCCGCCGCGGGAGCTTTCCGCTATGCCCGTCGGCTTTCGTCGGCGCAGGCATTGATAACCGTTCGACGCTGATTATTTGTCTTCGGCCGGCAGCTCAGCGAGCCATCGTCGCTCCGCATCCACTCGGGATGCTTTAGGCGTGGGCCCTCGACCAACCACCTCACGGTGTTCGTCGATAATCTTGGTCCGGTAGGCGCGTTGCCAAAGCGAGAGCTTATCGAGCCAGGTTCGATGGATGCGCGAGGTCTGGACTTCCATAACGGTGAGTCTGACACCTCGATGTGACGCAATGATTGCCTCGAAGTGGCGACTCATGGACCAGGAGCGCCCTAAATTTCGGCGGGCTCAATTTTTGGGGCAGCTTCGGTGCCTACCTCTTTGCTGGGGCTTTCCGCTATCTGGCGTCGCTCTTCCCTTTTCGTCACTTGCGGACAGGTCACAGAAGTTGTGCTACTGCTAGAGGACTGCCCAAGCGGGAAGTGTCGCTCCCTCAACCCCGTGTTGTTTACCCCCGCTTCGGGGTTTTCTTGCAGTCGGTCGTCGCTTACCGGCACCGGGAGCCAGAAACGATGGCAGGACGCTATCAAGGCTATCACCTATTCCGCGACGTGGACGGTGAGAGTCGGAGAAGCGTTGAGGTGTTCTGGGAACACAATGGCTGGTTTTGGCGACCGCGTTTTAAAGGTCGTCCAGCTGACGACGAAGGAGTTGGGCCGTTCACCACAAGCACGCAAGCGTATGAAAGCGCGCGAAAATGGGAACCCAATTCAAAAGAATGACGGATAGCTTCGAGGCCCAGCGGGACTCCTACGCCTAGCTACAATCACCCCCCGCCCCCAATTTTGATGCCCCCCGGTGGCCTCGGATGGGACCCATCACCGGTCTTTATGCCGGTGATAAGTCAGCCTTCACAATTCACTGCTACCGCAACATGCTCGCCACAAACTTCGCAGCGTAAGGCTTACCAAGCTCGTTGAAAAAGCCACGAGCGGCTAACTCCTTCGACACGTCACGCAACGACAGTTGCCCGCCCTTTCCTCCCACCAGTCTTGAACAGCCCCGCCCTGAATTTTGATGCCCCCGGGGGCTATCGATGGGGCCCGCTAACGCCTGGCCTGTGATGTGCCATCATAAGCTATGACGTGACGTCATCAGTATTGTCTTTAGTATTTAGTGGTTTAGCATGTGCCTGATCATTATGGGCTAACGGACGGCTAACCAGCATCGGCTTGTCGATGGTGGCAAGCCACTCCTCTACCGTCTTGGCCGGCGCTCTCGGTGGCAGCGAACGTGACAAGTTTTTCGCCAAGGTGGACCGGCTCACGACATCCTGGGCAGCGTTCAAGTCAACACGGCTATTGGACGTAAAATGGTGCCGACCCGAGCTTGCGGTGCGGGTGAAGCATTTAGCGGGCAGCAAGAGTTTGCGTCATGCAACGGTAAGAGGTCTAGCGTCCTAGGCCCTGCCAATGCGTCGGTTCCCTCCACCCTGGACCGTGCAACAATTGCCGGGAGGTTTCAAAGTGGTTGACGCCAGCGGGCAGTCGCTCGCCTACTTCTATGCCCGTGAGAACGATAATGACGCGGGAACAGCCGGGGTGCTGACAATGGACGAGGCAAGGCGGTTGGCGAGCAACTTCGCTAAGCTGCCTGAGCTATTGACCCGAGGATAATGTAGGCTTCGGGCCGCCGCACATGGCTCTCCGGGGGATGGCTTTAGGACATGGCCGCTGCGAACACGACCCGTCACACTCGGCGCAAGACAAACTGGAAGAAGCTCGGATGGAAGGTAGGTCTAGCCGCTGCGTTGATCGCGGCTGGTTACAGTGCGTGGCTACTGATACCCATCGTCGTTGGGTCCGATTTTGACTCCACATTTTAAAACGGCGCTCATCGCGACGTTGGGGGCTACTCCTCTACTCACCAAGATCGCTGCCGTTGCGCTCTTTGGCAAAGAGGCAATCCACTTTTTGAAACGTTACCTGGGGAGGGTGTGGCGCTAGTGGCGGGCCCGGGGTGGGGCTACTTATCTAGGGCTTAATGTGTCGTTTAAGCATCACCCAGACAGAGAAACGCTGCTCCGCAATTGATGGGGGGAACGGTAAGGCTCCTTCTTTATTTGAAACCATTGGCGGAGTAACCCCAACTCTCCGCCTAGTCTCGTCTTTTCAGCCCGGTCTTGCGGGTGCCCCTCAAGGACCGGGCTTTCTTTATTCGAGTTGGTTCGGTGGTGGTTCCCTTCCGACACCGCTCCCCGCGCGGGGACCCACGCATGGGGGGTGGCTATGGATCCTAATCTATGGTGTATCCGGTGCCTCCACCCCTCCCGTTCAAATCAGTCGTTGCCCAGAGAGGCGCTGCCTCTTCTCGTCAATAATTGGTGGGGCAAGGGCCGTCGTCGTAGGGGCTTGCTTGACTTCCGATAAGATCAATTATCGGAAGCAAACAGCTCGCAATGCGCGGGCTTCGCCAGTCCATTTCCTTCGGCATGTTGTAGTGGAGTCACAGCAGGTGGCGCTTCGCTGAGCTAAGATCAGGGCTTGGCCCCCTCGCAACGAGTTGGCAAGACGAGTCCATAAGTGCCCGCTGCTGAGCAGCGGGGGAGTTCGCCATGGTCAACTATCGGGGTTATCTCATCCACTTCCGCAGCGAAGTACTCTCGTGGCGCTTTATGGCAGCACCCGCTTCTCCCGAGCTTCCTATTCTTTCTCGGGGAGCATCCCCGCAATTCCCTTCAAGGGACGATGCCTTGGCAGAGGCCAAGAAGCAGATTGACCACCTGCTGTTGGATTAGAAGAGACAAGTCGCTACACGATCCAGCCCAACTCGCGCGCCTTGTCGTTTGCCACTCGCCATGCACGGCTGAGAAAATCCGACAGAGCTATCGGCGTTTGTAAATCATCTCGATGCGGGATGTTCTTTGCGAGAAGCTGGGGCGAATTTGCGCGTTTGAAATATGTCACGCTGTAACTCGTGCCTGGCAGCGAGACGATAATCTCATCGTCCACCACGTCCGGGCGAAGTCTGCCTCACGGCTCTATCATTGTCTCTCCGTGGCCTCTTGCCGTTGGTGACCTCGGCCACCGACTTTACGCAGAGCTTTCGCATCGCATGGGAGCGGGCGGGATTTTTGGCTTTCGCTCCCATGTCGTCGCAACAAGCCGATTGGGAGGAACGCCACGAGCGCTTTTGGGCCGACCGATCCCTAGTCGCTTCTTGGTTTGCTGAAGCGATTTCGCGGCCTTCTCCTTGGCTTCTTGCTTCCTTCGATACTCAGAGTTCACAACTAGAATTTAGGTGGTCTACCCGCCTACTCCAAGCTCTTAACGCCACCCTTGAGGCGTTCCCAGCCGGTCGCAACTGCGGAGGTCGTTTCGTGAAGTCGCTCCTTGGCAACGTCCCAGTTCACGATTGCTTGGAGCATGCATCTGACACCACTTCTGAAGTGGAGAATGCGTCCGCCACGAATGCCGTACCAATCGTGAGCAATACGCCGAGAATTAGTCCGAGTAGCAGGTTCATGGCAGTGACCTCCAGCCTACAATTACAAGAACGCGCGCTTGAAGCTGCGAGTTCCGATTGCCACTCGCGCTGGCGCGGCGGCTAGTTTTTCCTGCACTGTGCGCGAGAAGGGGACATGTGGTGATGAACCTTACTCCACCGAGCTAACTAACATTCTTCCTTTCGGTCGGAGCTTCTCATTTAGAGATGCCCCCTTTCGCGATTTGGGTCCTCAAGTTGGAGGAAGTCCGGCCGTGAGGATTGCATTACCTCCCGCAGCTACTCCCCCGGGGGCGTGGAACAGTTGCCCACCCCCGGGTCGGTTACCGGTGATAAGTAACCCTTTTCACCGCTCAACTAGCGCAACAGCATAGGGTATCATTCACAGAGCCACGTGTGGTGCGCACGGCTGCGGAGATAGGCGCATATTTTTGCATCGCTTACATTTGGTCTCGACCTTCTTCAGCATTTCCTTACCTCAGTCCCTAAGAAAAAAGGGCCAGGAGGTGAGTCTCCGAGCCCGATTGGTGGTCATCTAAATTGGAAGCCCGCTTTCAAGCGGATAGATTAAGCTCGTCGTGAGTTGATCGATTTGCAGACACGGGAGATGGCATGTCAGGGGAAGCTCTTCTCATCATTTTGCTGGTCGGACTGATAGCCGGCTGGCTTGCGGGACAGATCGTCCGAGGCACCGGCTTTGGTCTAATCGCCGACATTGCCATCGGCATCGTGGGAGCCTTGATCGGAAGCTGGTTGCTGCCTCATTTAGGCATCCGCCTTGGATCTGGGATCGTTCCGGCGATTATTGGAGCGACCATCGGCGCCGTAGTCTTGCTTTTGATTCTCAGGCTGGCCTATCGTCGCGGCCGCTGGTGATAATCGGAGGGAAGTATGGCTGTCGCTAGAACGAAGCGCGTTATCCGTCGTGAGTGGACGCGTAATGAGGTGAAGGAACTGAAGAAGCACTCAAAAAACAAAACGCCGGTGAAGACAGTTTCCAGAGCGCTGAAGCGCACGCCAGCGGCTTTGAGACAAAAGGCTTATGCGCTCGGAATTTCGCTAGGCCACCGTCGCACCAAGTGAAAAGTGGTTAGTCGGCAGGCGCGACGGGACTCGGCATCGCTTGCACGATAGGCGCGAGGTCGCGCGCATGCTCCCAAGAGCTTACCGTTCGCGAAAGCCCCAAACGGACGATGACTAGATTACGCGAAGGCACGATCGCTACAATCTGCTGGTCGTGGCCCAACATGTAATAAGAATCCTCAGGCATAGGAGGTTCAAGTCCAGGCGACTGAGGCAGCTTGAGCCAGGTATGGGCTCCATAGCGAGCGTCGGGGGCGGCTTGTGTTGGGGTTAGGCTATAGGAGACCCAGCCTTCCGGCAGCAGACGCCGACCCTGCCAAAGACCGTCATGCAAGTACAGGAGGCCAAGCCGCGCCCAGTCTCGTGCAGAGGCATACAAGAAGCTGGAACCGACAAACGTGCCAGACTCATCCGGCTCCAGCACCGCACTGCGCATACCCAGAGGTTCGAACAGTTGCTCGCGGGGAAAGCGCAAATAGTCGCGGTTCTCGGCAAAACGCTGTCGCAATATGCGGGCGATGATATTCGACGAGCCCCCTGAATATGACCAATGAGAGCCCGGGGAGTATTGCAGCAGCTTCGAAGCGGAAAAGGCCGCCTTATCGCCCTTCACGAACAGCATTTGGATCGCGTCGCTTGAGTAATCCTCGTAATCCTCATTGAAAATAAGGCCGCTTGTCATGCGCAGAAGCTGATCGAGTGTGATGTCGCGGCGGGCGTCGCCGTCCCCCCGCCACTCCGGCAATAACGCCTTCTCGGTAAGGGCCAGCTTCCCGTTCCGCACGGCAATTCCCACCAGTGCATTCATCGCCATTTTGGCCATCGACCAGCCGATCAGGGGCATCATTGCATCGAAGCCGGGCGCATAGCGTTCGGCTACGATGCGGCCGCCATGTACGACGACAAGGGCACGGGTGCGCCGCGGATGAATGGGATCGGGTTCGGCGAACGCAGCCTCGACCGCCGCCCCGAGTGCTACGCGGTCGATGTCCTGGGGTGGCGCTTGGAGGTCGGCTCGCTCACCTTCGGGCCAAAGCGCCTCGGGATCCGAAGCAGACGGTGCAGGAAAGCCTCCGCCGGCTTGCGCGCGTAAATCGTCCTCCGTTGTGTCCACGATGAGTGTGCAGCCAAGCCCCTCGCGGAAAATTGCCACTCTATGGCCGAGCCCAAACATGGACGCGGTAGCGCGCTTGCGATTGCGCTCGACCTGCCACTGAAAGAAGGAGAGAAGCTCGTAACCGGGTCCGCTCATGTCCTCGGTTACTATAGCTTGCGGATCGCGGTGCGAAACGAAGGTGCCGGAACAGAGAAGCTGCGCCAGGAAACCTGAACCCAGAATGGCGGTGCTGTAGAAACCCGGTGCAATCGTTGCCCCAAGCGTGAGAATTGCCGCTACCAAAATCCCGAACCAGATGCCGCGGTGGACCATATACGAAGTGTCCTTTTACTGCCGTGCCCCCGGCAACCAGACAAAAAGTAGGACGGGTAAGGTTGCAAAAACCATCGATCCAGGGCTGACACGCGCGGGCAAGCCTAGTACGTGACCCGCTTGTCAAGATCGGGCCGAAAACAAACTGACGAGGAGCGGAGAGACACCGGATTGACGGAACGAATACCGTTATGCCGCGGCGATAAGTACGGGCTCGCGCCTTGCTCCCCAGCTCCCGGGCAGGGCCTCGAACATGCCTGGACAGGTTTCGCCACAGGTTGCGCAGCGACCGCCGAGACCAAGGTCCCATGCCGTGATGGTGTACCAGTCGCGGCCGATCAGCCGCGCTCCACAACCATGACAATAGGTGCTCTGGTCCGCCTCATCATGCACGTTCCCTGTATAGACGTAGCTCAGCCCGGTCCTTAGCGCGATGTCGCGGGCACGTTTGAGAGTGGAAGGCGGAGTGTGCGGAACATCCAGCATCTTCCAATCGGGATGGAAGGCCGTGAAATGCAATGGCACGTCGGGCCCAAGCCGCGTCGCCACCCATTCGCAAAGTGCACTCACCTCATCGGACGAGTCGTTCTTGCCTGGAATAAGCAAGGTGGTGATCTCGAGCCAGGTCTTGGTCTCGTGTTTGACGTAGACGAGCGTGTCGAGAACAGCGTCAAGCGAGCCTGTGCAAAGTTGCTTGTAGAAGCTCTCGGTGAATGCCTTAAGATCAATATTGGCGGCATCCATCGCAGCGAAGAACTCTGGTCGCGCAACCTTGCCGATGTAGCCCGCGGTCACGGCGACAGTCCGCAGTCCGACTTCCCGGCAGGCGGCCGCAACATCGACCGCATACTCGAGAAAGATCACCGGATCGTTGTAGGTGAATGCCACTGAGCGGGCGCCCGCCGCGCAAGCCGCCTGGGCGATAGCTTGCGGCGAAGCCTGCTGCTGCAGTCGATCCAAGTCGCGGGCCTTAGAGATATCCCAGTTCTGACAGAACTTGCAGGTGAGGTTGCAGCCGGCAGTGCCGAAGGACAGAACAGCTGTGCCGGGCAGGAAGTGGTTCAGGGGCTTCTTTTCGATTGGATCGAGACAGAAACCTGACGAGCGGCCGTAGGTCGTGAGGACCATCTGGTCACCGGCCCGCGCCCGCACGAAGCACAGGCCGCGCTGGCCTTCGTGCAGCTTGCATTCTCGCGGACAGAGATCGCATTGGATGCGGCCGTCGGCGAGGGCATGCCAATAGCGGCCGGGCACTCCGTCACTTGTGTAGACGTTCTCCATAGGATGAAGATGGGTAGGCCTTGAGAGGAGTCAACGCTTCTCATGTTCGCCAAGCTACAGAGCGAGGTTCGCCGCCCGGCAGTTGCCGGAGGCTTCTACCCGAGCGGAGCCCGAGAGCTGAAGCGCACCGTCGAGGCATTGCTCTCACAAGCGACGAAAAGAAGAGAACTGAGCGGCCTGTGCGGGTTGGTGACGCCGCATGCAGGCTATGTCTATTCAGGGCCAATAGCGGGCAAGGCCTTTTCGCTCCTCGCCCACTCGAATGATGGGCCCAACCGCATCTTGCTGATCGGCCCTCCACATTACGTGCCGTTGCGCGGCATCGTTGCGCCGTCTTGCAGCGCCTTCGCCACGCCGTTGGGCGATGTCGCGGTCGATGTCGGCGCGGTGGAGTCTCTGCGAGATGCCGGGCTCGTCACTCTCGACGACACCCCACATGCGCCCGAGCACGCACTCGAGGTCGAACTGCCGTTTCTTCAGCGCGTGCTTGAAGACTTCACCATTGTCCCATTGCTCGTTGGCGCAGCTTCTCCGGAACAGGTGGCACGGGTCATCGAGACAGTGCTTGGCAAGCGAACTCTGCTCGTCGTGAGCACCGACCTCTCCCACTACCTCGACTACGCAACTGCGGAGCGGCGCGACCTTGCCACGGCAGGGACAATTGAGCGGCTCGACTACACCACCCTTGGCCCGAATGATGCTTGCGGTTTCAGCGCGCTGAATGGCGCACTCTGTGCCGCTTCGAGGTGCAGCTGGACGGTGACGCGCCTCGATTTACGTAATTCTGGCGATACGAGCGGTGAGAAGCGACGGGTGGTGGGCTACGGTGCCTGGGCCTTCACGACCGTGGAGCGTCAAGAACACTGCTCGCCGCTTTAGCTACCGCAGATCAGTGAGACTCCGGGGATTCGCAGCAAGGCTGCACGGCTGTCGCACTGCGGCATCAGATTGCTGCACATCGAAGAACGCGCTCGGCACCGAAAAAGGCTTGCAACAATTTTCACGCCGAGCATTTCGACGCTGAGCTTGAGCTTCGTGATGTCTCTGATCGCCGCCAGTATCAATGCTGTCGTCGGGCTCCTCATTGCCTGGTCCTGATCCGCACCGCTTTCCGAGTAGGCGGCTACAGAAGCCCATAGCTAATACTGTCTGTGGCACACAGCGGACTCCTTCAGCGAGCTCCCCGCAGGTCCGTTATTGCGGGTTAAGCAGACATTCTATGAGTACACGGCTTAACTTAGGTTGATCGAATTTTCGGTGTAGATTCTCAGGACCTAGTATGTCCGCTTTGGGTCATGAGCGGACATCGCAGCAGCGAGGGAGTTGGTCTGTTAAGTGCCAGAAGCAGACAATCCCACGAGTTGGGGGGCGTCAGTGCCTGGCCACACTTCGGATCAGCGTTGTGTGAAGATCAGCAGCTTGCGCGCCCTGGCCGAGTGGCCCAGCCTCTGCAATGCCTTCGCTTCGATCTGGCGAATACGTTCGCGGGTCACGCCGAACGCCTTGCTTACCTGTTCGAGCGTGTGGTCATGCATTCGGATCCCGAACCGCATCCGCAAAATGCGCTCCTCGCGGGGCGTCAGCTCAGCGAGGACCTCCGCCACGCAGTCTCGAAGCGCGGCAGCCTCCGCCGCGGTATGAGGATTGTCAGCTTCCGGCGCCTCGATGAGATCGGCCAAGGTGGCATCGCCATCCGCGCCGATTGGGATATCAAGCGAAGTGGGGTCTTGCACCAGCGACAGCGCCTGCTCGACTCGAGCCTTTGCAATGCCCGAGCGTGCAGCAATCTCGTCGGACCCTGGCTCGCGCCCATGCTGTTGATGAAGTTTGCTCCGCTCGCGATGAACCTTCCTTGCGGTTTTCGCCATGTGCTCGGGGACGCGAATCATGCGGCCCTGGTCGGCTATGGCGCGCGTGATCGACTGCCGGATCCACCAAACGGCATAAGTCGAGAGCTTGACGCCATGCCGATAGTTGTACTTCTCGACTGCACGTATGAGACCGAGATTGCCTTCCTGGATAAGATCGGAAAGCTCCAATGAGCTGTGACCTCGATACTTCTTGGCGATGGCAACCACGAGACGGAGATTCGCACGCACCATCTCCTCGCGCAGCCGCTTCTGCTCTCGCCGCGCATGGTAGATCTCTGTAAGGGCAAGACGCAGCTCAGACAGCGGCAAGCCCAGCCGCCGGGCTACAGCCTCAAAGTCTGCACGAAGCTCGACCAGACGCTGCGCATGCGTTTGGATAAGAGCGCACCAGCCTCGGTTGGATAGAGATGTGGCCTCGCCGATCCAGTCCGGATCGAGCTCGCGCCCAAAGAGGCGGTCAATCGCCTCCGCGCGTGCGATGCCGCAGCCTTCGGCCAGCCGCAACAGCTCTCGCTCCGCCCGGCATAGACTCCGGGCGTCGATGTCGACCTCTGCCACAAGATCCGAAATCCGGTCCTGCTGCAGATGCAGGTCCGCAATATCCGCCACGGCGCGCGACAGAAGTTCGTCAAGCCGCCTGCGCTCGCGCCGTGAAAGCTCCTTGCCACGGGCGAGCGCCGCGATGCGCTTCCGAGCAAGAGCTGCGATCTCGGCACTCAGGGCAGCGACGAGTTCCAGCCGTGGGACGAGGTCCACCGCTTCGACGCTTACGTCGAGGCTACCATCATCGCCGAGGAGGTTGTCGTCGGTAGCTTCGACCTCATCCGAGGGAACGACATCGAGCAAATGACTCAAGCGAAGGCGACCCTCGCGCAATTCGTCTCCCCAGGCACCAACCCGTTCGACGATCAGAGGAATTCGGCAGAGGCAGATCAGCAAGGCCCGCTGCGCCTCATCGATCCGCTTGGCAAGTGCGAGCTCCTCACTGCGGGAGAGCAACTTGGCATTGTCGAGGTTACGGAAGTACGCATCGACAGGGTCACGCGAGCGCGGCGCATCGTCGACCTGATTCGCGCTACTGCCGGTGGCGGCTGCGCCATCCCAGCGCATGGGCACGTCGGGCCTGTCCGAGTGAAGCTCGTGACCTGAATCGACCCCAGTTACTTTGGCGCGCCGGAAAGTGGCGGCGTCGGCCGGACGCTCAACGGCGGAGCCGTCGTACTCCACTTCAAATTGATAGATCCGCATCGAATCCATTTGATCAGATTCCTCTCGGGGCGCACCCGAGCGGGGCAAGAGCGGGACACCCCTGGCCAGGAAGAGCCAGAGTGCTTAGCAGCGCTTTGCCGATTGAGATCTTCGGGGGGACTGGCGCGCCAGCGCCTCAGCCTCTTAGCCGAACAGCCTCACGAGCTGGAAATGGTGCTAAGGATCCTGAAAATCAAGGTTTTTTGAGGAGTCCAGATCACCTGATGCCGGCCGACACGGCCGCTAAGTCATGGAGATGTGGAGCGCCACACATGCCGTCAGGATAAATCAGCGGCTGCTTCTGAGGGTTTAGTGGTAATGCCTTGCAGATCCAGGTCGTCGTGGCACTCCTTGAAAGCAGAACTCGAATCGCGATGTTCGACGTGAGCACAAGTATCTAGACTTCCTGTTGATGACTACAACTACGATATGAACGGTTAGCAAATGACACTCTATCGCGGAAAGCTAGCAACCGTTGAGGCATTCCATTATGAAGCAGCCTTGGAAACTATGGATTTCAAATATCCATTTCCAGATTGGTTGAAAAATATGGCTACAGTCAGAGAGAATGCTATTCTTCAGCTTCATACTAATTCCGGTTTAGTGTGGGTAAAGCCAGGGCAGTGGGTTGTTAAAGATAGGAGTGACAATCTACACATACTGGACTCAGACGAATTTCACAGAAGATATGAGGCTGTGAGTGACTAACTTTTTGGTTCTAGAAAGATATGGCGTTTCGCGAAGTAATCACATTTCGAGGGCGAAAGCGTCGGCCACACTTGTGCGGGGGTAACCGAATTGCCACCTGTAATGGGCGCGCCATTGTTGACTTATGCCAATACATGAAGCGCGCCGTGGGGCGGATCATATAGCCTGTGATGCCCATTAGACCTGCGTCCGCCCCACTCCCTTTGGCGCACTGGATGCGTGGAACCGAGGGCGTCGAGCGACAAGCTCATCGACATAAGCGGCACGCGACAACACCCAGGCACAAAGAAGACCGAGCGCGCACGCAAGGGTCGATGCCGGTGAGCGCTCGTTCGTAGCCTAACTTGGCTCGAGGAAGGCCCAAAATGTCTTGGCAATTCACGGTCGGCGTCATGGCGAAAGGAAAGGCTGAACGAATTGTCGTTGGTGCCGAAGACGCGCTCATTGCGGCTTTAAAGGTCAAAGCTGAGCGGCCAGAGGCCGCTATCATGTATGTTCGCCGTTTGAACCGACGCGGCGACACGCGTCACCCGCCTCACAGTCCTCACTGGAGGCCGTTGATCGGGAGTGGGTGCACATAAGGATTCGACGAAATCGCCTTGAACGGGCGACGTCCGCAAGGAGGCTCAGTTGACCTACATCGTCAATGAAAGCTGTATTCAACTGTAAGTACATGGACTGTGTCGAGGTGTGTCCTGTGGACTGCTTCTATGAGGGCGAGAACATGCTCGTCATTCATCCCGACGAATGCATCGATTGCGGCGTTTGCGAACCGGAATGCCCGGTTGACGCAATCAAGCCAGACACCGAGCCCGGATTCGAAAAGTGGCTCGATATCAATGCCAAATACTCTCAGGTCTGGCCGAACATCACTGTTAAGCGTGAGCCGCCGCCGGATGCAAAGGACTGGGAAGGCAAACCTGACAAGGTGAAATTGCTATCGCCGAACCCTGGCACAGGTGATTGAGAGCTGGACAACGTATCTTGAAGGAGCTGGACAGGTCGCAGACCCGGCGGAGCGCGAGACTCTCGAGCGCGTGGCCAAACTGGTCACGCTGGAGGCTCGGTCGAGCGGGCCGGTCGATCTTTTTGACGGAGTTCATCTCCGCGTTCTTTCTGGCGATGCGCTACTTCTTCAAGCCGAAGGTGACGCTGAACTACCCATTCGAGAAGGGAGCGCTTTCGCCCCGCTTTCGCGGTGAGCTTGCGCTGCGGCGTTATCCGAATGGGGAGGAACGCTGCATCGCCTGCAAGTTGTGTGAGGCGATCTGCCCTGCGCAGGCCATCACCATTGAGGCAGGGCCGCGACGTGACGACGGCACGCGCCGGACCACCCGCTTTGACGTCGATATGATGAAATGCATCTACTGCGGCTTCTGCCAAGAAGCCTGCCCTGTTGACGCCATCGTCCTGGGACCGAATTACGAGTTCGCGACTGAGACCCCCGAGGAGCTCTACTACGACAAGGAACGCCTGCTCGCGAACGGCGACCGCTGGGAGCGGGCGATCGCGAGGAACCTCTCGCTCGACGCGCCATATCGATAAGAAGCAGACACAGGTCCGATCTCAGGGCGGTTCACAATGGCCACGAACGATCCGAATTCGGCAGGACGCAAGCCTCACGACGGCCGAACCAGCGATAGCGGTTGCGCGCGACCAAGTCATAGACCTCGTCCCGGATCACCATTGGGATGAGGTGGAGAACCCATGTCCACTGCCAGCCCGGAAGCTCGCGCGCAATGCGCAGGGCGGCTTCGGATTTTATGTAGGCCTGGCCCTTCGCCACAAAGGCAAAGGAATCCGGACGCTGAGGATCGATGCCGAGCTGCTCCGCGAGCGGACGTCCCTCGGCCAACTGGATCGGAACGAAGCGAAAATAGCCACTGCGATCATGTTTGCTTACGAAGCGGCAAGCGCGCGAGCACAGGACGCATACCCCGTCGAACAGGATCAAGCCGTGCGGGGAGTTGACCCCGCCGGGACTTATTGGATCAACGACGATTGGCTGCACCGCCTGCATGGAAAAAGCAAACACCTTGCAAGACGGTCGGCGCAATAGGGCCAGGGAAATGGCCCGATTGAATGATCATCGGAGGTTCCAGATGGCGAGCGGGGGACCGCCCTTACCGAGAGCGGCGGCTCGACGCTTTTCATATTTTACTGCTCGGGACTATCCTGGCGTGGAGCGGATGGGCGTCCGTGGGGCAGCGGAGCAATAGCCCGCGCCGGGTGTTATAAGCAGCATGGAACAGCGACAATTCTTTGAGGCGAGGGGTGAAGAAAGTGGTGAATGGCTTGTCCTAGACGGCAAGCGCCATCCGCCGCGGGTGATTTGTCGGTGCCTGGGCTGGAACGCCCCGAAAAATGCAGCGCTCATCGTGGCTGCTCTGGAGGCGCACAATTCGGAGCTCTACTCAAAATTCCCCCTTGACGGTACGGCGCAGCTCAATGAGCAGCCCGTCAAAGCATCGGGCGAGGCTGAATCTGCGCCTGCACCCAAGCCGGCGACCAGAAAGTCCCGGCACGGGGGCTAGGCGGCGATTCACTCTTAGAGCGAAATGCTCTATCCATCAAAAACCCAGCCTCTGAAGCAACCGCCGAACCGGGCCCGATGGTTGCCGGGTCCCGACCTGGTCATTCTCGTCTTCAGCTGGCGGCAAACGGATGGTGAGCCGAGTCCTTCTTCGCGGTGACCTCGGAAGACTTCGGCTCGCCCTTCACCGCGCGGGCAATGGCTTCCTTGGTGGCGCGATAGTTGAAGTCCTGGATCTTCTGGTTGTCCTTGGCTTCCCAGTGGATGAACACGCCGACTGTGATGAACAGGTCGTCGGCTTCGTTGGCGGGAATTACGCCTTCCGCCACCGAATCGGCGACCGCCATAGCCACAGCATGCTGCGCCGGGCCGAACATCTGCACCGCCTGCCGCGCATCCTTGATGGTCACCTTGTTGTAGAGAATCGTTGGGGGTTTGCACATAAGGTTCGGCGCGACCAACGCGAGCAGCGTGGTGAAGCCGTCCTTGTTGTTGGTCAGCCCGATACAGTAGGCCGTCTCGACGGCGCTGCCTCGCGGACCAATCAGCAAATCTACGTGAGCCACCTCGTTGCCTTCGCCGACGAGCGACTCACCCACACATACGCCAGTGATTTTGGGCATGGACTAGCCTCCTCTTGGGTTCAGTGAAATGATCTCCCCGGGTTGCCGGAGAACGGCAAGGCGAGGAAAGAGCTAGCTGAATGCGTCTCGCATTAGGATCGCGACCGGCACGTTCCGAGGTAGTCGAACTGCCCGCTCCAGACGGCACCTCCTGAAAGTCGACATTTATCCCACCGCGCAATCGAGCGCGGTCGGACTTCTGCCCGTGAATCCCGCGAGCGTTCTTTCGCGATTGCGACTATGTCCTCGCTACGCTCGCAAGACGGGGCGGTTGCGGATCATCCACAGATCGAGAGCTGCCAGCACACCGACGATCAAGCCAATAATAACGTGCGCATACAAGGCAGCTGCCACTGTAGCGAAGCCGAGCAACCAGGGCGCAAGGATTGCCCAAACGCCGAGCGCGAGGTTGACCCACTCCTCCCACTCTCTGAACGCAAAGAGAGCGCCGAGGGCAATGAGCGCAATCGCTGCTCCGACGATCCAGGCATTTCTAGTCGCCGCCATCTCACTCGTGAAGCCAAGCGCCCAGGGGGCAAATACCAGGCAAAGGCCGAGTACGACGTTCACGAGGTCAATCGCAGTTTCTTTGGCTTCACGTGTCCCAATGCTGTAGGCCATTTCCTTTCTCCTTAGTCATGCATGTTTGCTCGCGAAGGATTTGAGGACGTACAGGGGCCGTCACTTGAGCTGATGATCGGTCTGATCGCCAGATCACGGCTCCGCTGGTCGAAAGCTGGTTGAATCGAAGGTCCCCATAGCCACATCCTCCGGTGAGCAACATGGATAGGGGGCGCCCAATGAGCTGGCGCCCTTGGACTTCGCCGATGACCATAAGGGCCTGTCGGCACTATGGAATTTGGGTGGGCCTAGGTCACTTTCAAGGGGGCGCGACGAGTACCACGCAAGAGGCTTGCCGCTTGCCGGCGCCCCCTAAACGACCTCCTATTTAACCGAGAGATAGAGAGCGGCCATCACCAGGCAGAGCGCGATGAATTGCAGGGCGACGCGCCAGCGCATCAGCGCTTGGCTGGTGATCGCGCTCCGTCCCCAAACCATGTTCCACAGGCCGAGCGCAAGTACGGTCGCGACCGCAGCAAGCGCCAATGGAACCAGGATCACGACAAGCCGCCGCGCGAGCGTTCCCTCGCCTCCGAACAACTCGGCAATCGCCTGCGTCAGCCCACCAAGGCCGTAATAGAGGCCGATGATCAGAAAGGCGATCAGACTCCCCAGAAGTCCGAAGGCAAGAACATAGCGGACGTGATGCCCGGTGACGCCGGCTCTCACCTCGTCCGTGGAAAGGACGACCGGCGCCTCGATCTTTTTCGTTGCCATGGCCGTGAATGAGCGTTGAGGGATCGAGTTGGCGTGTTTTAAACGCCGGAATCATCCCCAAGGTTGCCATGTGGCTTGCCTGTGCCAAGGCCGCTCTGGCCACTGCTTGCCGGGCTCATCGTCGTCAAGCGACCCAGCAGGAGGCGTTTAAATTTCGCACTAGTCGGGCGGTAGTTACACCGTCTCGACAGTTTCCAGATGCCAGCTCGGCGACAGCAAAGCGTCGAAAAGGTAACCCTTCACTCCGGGACCAAGCTCTTGCAGCGTGACTTCCGCACCATTGGCAAAGCGCACGCCATCGTGATGTGGCCCCTTCTCTAAGCGGCTGAAAACTACCTCTTCCTTCGGCGACACGAAATAAGCCCTTTGAACCTTCTCGGGGATGTCTTCGAGTCCCAACTTGGTGTCACACGCCATGCACACGGCGGTGGAAGGATCGCCGGGGGCAATGAAACCGATGCTGGAAGTTGGGAACCGGTGGGTCTCATATCTCTCGCCGACTTGGGCCGGTCGGCTGCGATAAGTCTCCAGTGAATAGTCACACATGGTTTCCTCCATCGCGTTTCTGCGGCTTTGAACGCCTGAGCCGGAACTTGGTTGAGGCAGTCCAACAATTTAATGTTGAAGTAGGGGAGCGTGCCAAAGCGGCAGCGTTTAAGGAAAGAGGCGTCGCGTGCGATCAATTCGCTGGGGAACCTGATGTGAGTGTGGTCTTTGTTTCCATTCGGCTCGCCGCAATCACCTTTGCCTGGATTATCACTTGCAACGCCGCCCGCGCGGAGGAGCCGAAACCGCCTCCTTGCAACGAGGACGCCATGCTCGTGTTCGATGCCTCCGGCTCGATGTCCGGAAGCGTGGGGCTAGGCGTCGCGACCCCGGTCACCCGGATCGACAAAGTGCGATCCGCCCTCGCCAAGGTTTTGCCGAGCGCCACCCGATTTCGCCGCGTGGGTCTCATCACTTATGGCCCAGGTCCCTACCAACAGTGCAACGTCCACCTCGATCTCAAGCCGACGCCCAACGCCGCGGGCATTATCATGCGCGCCGTGAATGCTTTGACGCCGGCGGGACCCACGCCGCTGACATCTGCCGTAGAACAGGCGGCCGATGTGCTCGACTTCCGCGCGAAGTCTGGCGTCATCGTTGTGGTGACTGACGGCGAAGAGACGTGCGGAGGGTCGCCTTGCGACGTCGGCAAAGAGCTCCATGCGGCTGCTGAGCAGCTGACCATCCACGTCATCGGCTATCGACCCCCGAATTTCTCTTGGACGGGTGAGCAAAGCCTCGTCGACGCAAAATGCCTCGCCGACAGAAATGGCGGGCTCTATATCGCCGCCGAGACGGAGGAGGACCTGATCGTGGCTCTCGAAAAGACCCTCGACTGCCCGATGTCGGCGCGGGGCCCTTTGCCCTGAGCGGCGAAGGCAACCTTCGCTGGGCGTGGATCGCTTCGCCAAGAGCCGGGCGTCACTATCGTCGTTCCCGCCGAACAAAAGGAACCGAGCTGACCGATGACCCACGACCGCCGCAGCCAAGCGAGGAGAAGATTGCGGCATAGCGATAGCTACCGCGAGGCCGTCGGCTCGGTGTTGATCAACAAGGCAAGAGTCGCGCCAAGCAGCGCAAGCGTGCTCACAACGGTAATGACTAACGAGAAACTCGCGAAAATTCCGCAGGCAGCCGTGGTTTGGGGGAACAACCCCCACCTCGGCGATCAGCCGCGGTCCGAGCGGACATGGTCCATTTCGCCCAAGATCACAATCTCGGTTTCGATGATGCGCCGCGGCGTCTTGCCGAGGCGATCTGAATGTCGAATCATCCGGCGTTAAACAGGAGCAGGAAGGCGAGGGTGAGAGGTGCCGAATATCCTGATCAGAAAATCGATCGCCCAACTCAAGGCGGAGGCCGAGGAGACCGAGGTGCAGGCTTTGGTCGCCCACGGCGGCGTGCCATTGAAGCGCACGCTTTCAATGTGGAGCCTCGTCTCGCTCGGCATCGGTTGCATCATAGGCGCCGGCATTTTCGTGCTCACCGGTCATGCCGCAGCCACCAACGCCGGTCCTGCCATTGCGCTCTCCTTCGTATTTGGCGGCATTGCCTGCGCGTTTGCGGGTCTTTGCTACGCGGAAATGGCGTCCACCGTCCCAATCGCGGGGAGCGCCTACACCTATGCCTATGCGACCATGGGCGAATTCATCGCCTGGATGATCGGCTGGGACCTGATCCTCGAATATGCGCTTGGCGCGACGACAGTCGCCATCGGCTGGTCGGGCTACGTCGTGAGCTTTCTGCGCGACCTGGGCATCCCGATCTCGGACCAATTTGCAACCTCGCCGCTCGCCTATGACGCGGCAGCAGGCGTCTGGAGCCGCACCGGCGCCGTCCTGAACGTTCCGGCCATGCTCATCATCGTGGCGATCTCGGCCCTTCTGGTCATTGGCATTCGTGAATTGAGCAGGGTCAACAACGTCATCGTCGTCATCAAGGTGGCGATCGTGGTTGTCTTTATCGCGGCGGGCATTGCCTTCGTCAGCACGCAGAATTGGGTGACAGCAGGCAACCCAGAAGGCGCCTTCATCCCGCCAAATCAAGGGCCCGGCATTTTCGGCTGGAGCGGTGTTCTGCGCGGCGCCGCAGTCGTGTTCTTCGCCTATATCGGCTTCGATGCGGTCTCGACCGCTTCGCAGGAGGCCATCAACCCTCAGCGCGACATGCCGATCGGTATCCTCGGATCGCTTGGCGTTTGCACGCTGCTCTATGTGCTGGTGAGCTTCGTCATCACCGGCATTATGCCCTACGACAAGTTGAACGTGCCGGACCCGATCGCCGTTGGCGTCGACGCGATCGGCCTTACCTGGCTGTCGCCCATCATCAAGCTTGGCGCGATATTGGGCCTAACCTCGGTCATCCTCGTGCTGCTGATCGGCCAGCCGCGCATCTTTTATTCCATGTCACGCGACGGGCTGCTGCCGCCGTTCGGCGCCAAGATTCATCCGCGCTTCCGCACGCCTTACGTCAGCACCATTACCGTCGGCATCATCGTCTCGATTCTGGCGGGGCTGCTGCCGATTGGCCTTGTCGGTGAACTGGTGAGCATCGGCACGCTGTTCGCATTCGCCATCGTCTGTCTCGGCGTGCTTGCGCTGCGCATCTCGCAACCAGACATCGAGCGGCCCTTCAGGGCGCCGGCGATCTATTTCGTCGCACCTGCGGGAGCGCTCTCGGCGGTGCTGCTGATGCTAGGATTGCCCGGCGACACGTGGCTCAGGCTTGGAGTTCTGGCTGATCCTCGGCCTAGTCGTCTATTTCCTATACGGCATGCGCCACAGTCGGGTCGCTCATGAAGCAACCTAAGCCTGGGCGGTTGCACATATCGCACCAAGTCGCTCATGAATACGTGGTGACATCAAAAAAGAGCTAACATCGCCGCGCGTGCCGTGTGTGGTCGTTACTCCCGATCACACGTCCTCGCAGGAAGCTTCGATTTGCCACCACCTTCTATCGCTTTGTAATTGGTATCGTTCGCTGTTTGCCGATTGCTTCGGGACGCTTGGGGACCTTTATTTTCAATACGCCGTTGTCGAAGCTAGCCTCAACTTTGTCCTCATCAACGGTATCTGGGAGGCGAAGTGAACGTTGGAAGCTGCCGTAGCGGCGCTCCATCATGCGATAATTCTCCTTCTCCTCATCATGCTCGTGCTTCTTCTCACCTCGGATCGTCAAGACGCCGTCCTGGAGGGCGAGCGAGATATCCTTCTCGTTGATCCCAGGAAGTTCGGCCTCAACTACGATTTCCTTATCGGTCTCCCTTACGTCAATATGTGGGGTGAGCGTAAAGCCTCGGCCTCCGCTGGTGCCGAACATGCCAGAGAAAGCTGGGAGCCCACCCATGAAGCTGTCAAACAAGCTATCCATCTCCGCTCTGAGGGCGCTGAAGGGGTCTGAATAACGGGGTGCAAGGTCTTTTCTGCTGGATCTGTCGGGATCGTTGGTCATGGTTACCTCCTATGGCAGCCTTACAGGCAGATCTAGGAAGCCACCAACACTCCTCGCAAGAGGGATAAACTGATGGGTGCCGGTGCAATCCGATGTCTGCTATTGGCACAAAGCAGACATGCTCAATGCGCTGACGAATGTCCGCTTTTGGGGGCAAAGCGGCCAGTGACCAACCGCTGCTTACCAATCGCGATTTATGAGTACACGGCCTAGTCACTAAGCCCCACTCCTCGCGGATTATGGGAAGTCAGCCACCCCCTGTCGGTCCCGTCGAAGAGAGACCCCCCAGGAGGGTCTCTCCTGAGTGGCAGGAGCGAGTCTCGGGGAAGCTTGGCGAGCCGTTAAAACCGAGAAGCTGGACAGAATGGATGCGGTCGTGGATGCCTTCGTGGCTCCCTAAATTTTGATGGATGAGGACAAGGTTGAAGCGAGCTTCAACAATGGTGTTTTGAAAGTGAGCCTTCCCAAGCGCCCCGAAGCGATTGGTAAACAGCGCACGATACCGATGAAGAAGGGGGAGGCTGAAAAATCGGTAGCGCCGTCATGCTACCAGGCAAGTTAGTCTCGCCTCCTCAGTTGTGAAGGCGCTCACGCGGTTGACGTGAGCGCGTCTTGCGCCAGACCCTTCAAGGCTAATGTGCTGATGAAATCGGTCAGCCGCGCAACGAAGGCCTCGTCGATTTTCAGGTTGAACGGCGGCTGCGCGAACTGCTCGCGATTGCGCACGAACACGCTGCATTGACCCATCAGTGAGATGGCGGCGCACATGGCGTCGTGATCGCGAGATGACCGCTCGTTGAGCTCAGGTCGTCGCTACGGCGGAGCAATTGAGATGCGCGGTTGATTATGATCGTCTCCTCGACTGGAGCACCCATGGTCCAATAATGGCGTCCATCGACGTCCAGGTAGATGGAGCTGCGACCAGTCGTGCGAAGATTTTGGATTCCTTACGCGGTCCCGCCCTCAATCGCCTCGCGGAGCTCTCCCGTGTACTCACCACAGCGGCCTTGGTGATTCAGGCTTTCGGGATCGGTGAGCTAGAGCCCCAGAGTTAGCCCCCATTCATTGGGAGGAGGGTTCCACCGCCCTATTGAGCTTGGTGTCGAGCACCTCGATTTTCGCCCCTCGTCTCAATCGCGACACAACCTCCCGGAGCTTCTGTTGCTCGAGCTGATCTCTGAGGGTGTCCCACGTGGGCGGTGGCTGTTGGCGTTTTTCCTCGAGCTTAAAGACGTACCAGCCCTGTTCAGTCCAAACGGGTTCCGAGATTTGGCCCACCTTGAGAGTAAAGACAGCGTCTTCAACAGGTTGTAGTAGCAGCTGACCGCGCCGGATGAAGCCAAGCTCGCTTCCGTCGGAACCCGGGTCTTTAGACACCTCTTTGGCGACGGCGACAAAGTCCTCGCCATTCTTGAGCCGTTCCGCGACTTTCTTGGCCTCAGCCTCAGTCGGGACTAGGATGTGTCGGGCGCGCACCTCAGATTCCCGCTCGATTTTGGCGATTTTCTCGTTATAGAGATCCTTGATCGCTTGGTCTGAGACGGAACCACGGATGTTCTTGTCAAAGTACATATCCCGGAGCGCGCGCCTTCGTTGGTAAGTAGACCAACCCTCGAAGCTTCGTCCCGCGGCGAGGTTTTGCTTCTCAGCATCCTCCGCCATAAGCTGATTTTCGATATTGAATTGTAGGAGCACCAGGCCGCGGTTTTCCTGAGACAAACCGGCCAACCGGGCTCCCCACTCCGAGGCCGCCGAATCAAGGTCGGACTGCACAATTTCGGCATCGTTCACACGCGCCACGATAGCATCCTCGGCCGCAGGTACGGGAGGGGCCGACGGAACTGGTATGTTGGTGGTGCCGACGTCAGATCCTGATACAGGAGATTGTAGCCCGGGAGTTAACTCGGATTTGTCTGAGTTTGCTTGGGGGCTGGGCGATCCACCCGAGGACCCTGCTTCTCCCTTTTTGTCATTCGGTTCCAGGGTTCGAGCTGGACCAGCCGGACTGGGCTCCTCCTTGGGCGGCGACTTCGGTGACATTGGTTCGCTCGCCGGCTCCGGGGTCTCGGAGCTGCTGACAGTCGGGAAACGTTCCAGATAGCCGCTAGGGCCACGAAATATGTGGGGCATGTAGCGATAGCGGTTTCGTTCCTGTGCCGTCAGAAAATGGCGCCAGCGATAGAAGCTTGGGTTGGTGGCCGCATAGGGTGGCAGGTCGTAGTAGGCGTCTGCCGTCGGGTAGTGGCCCGCTTTATAGGGATAGGGAGGATAGACGGGAATTGCGGGTGGACCACCTGCCGGAGTGCTATGGAATTGGAGTGCGCTCGCCCGCACATAGCCATCATATTTGTTCCAGGCCACCCCGCACCAGCCACGCGAGCAGCGGCCGACATTCACCAGCGTGCCTTCGGAAAGATTGAGAATAAGCTCGGCTCGCGCGTTGGGCGCCATCCGAAGCGCAACGTCGGTGTTGGTCTTGACCATTATGGCGAACGCGGTGCCGGTGCTCATGGCAAGCGCCACCGCAGCGGCGAGCATTCTGATCAAAGCGCGTATCCGAGAGCCCCCCTCTCGATTCGTCAACTTGGCACAGGCTCGCCTCAAATTCATGCGGCATTGCGAAAAACTAACCGCTTTTTGCGTGGTACGTGGTCGTGCAGGGCCAAGTTCAAGATTCCACGACCCACCGCTGCCGTTCAACGAAGGGCGTTGCAAAGCTAGGCGCAGCCGTTCCTCGTCACAGCTTCTGGACTGGGGTCAGGCACCGGGAGCGGTGTTTGCTTTTGCTCCGAGAATGTCCCTTATCGGAAGCAACCGCTCGTCAGTGAGGCACCGAATCACGCAGCACCGGGTGCTGACGAGCTAGGCTCTTCCCACCGCGTTCTCGGGCAAAGGATTATCGGGCCGTTCAGGGGAATTTCAGGAACCCAACGATTTAGGTTTTTGCTTGAGGTCCTAATATCCTCGGTAGTAACCGCGCGGGGGCCGATAATAGCCCTGCGGACTGCCATAAGGCCCGCGGAACCACCCACCGAAAAGACCTCGTCTCGGAGGCGGCGGCGCAAAGTAGCCAGGCCCGGGCCGCCAGGGAGGCACGCCATAAGAATAGGCCGGCTCATCCGGCACGTTTGACTCATCGCCCGGCGTGACGCCGGCAAGAACGACCTTGGTATTTTCCATGCCGTTCGTCTTGACCAGGTCATAGAGAATGACGGCATTGTCCGGCGAAATGCGCACGCAACCGTGCGACAAGGGTTTGCCGAGGGACTTCACTTCATGACTGCCGTGAATGGCATGCCCATCCTTTATGAAGAAGATCGAATGAGGCATGGGGGCGTTGTCCCACTGTTTGCTGTACCAGACCTCATTCATGGACGTGGGCGTAAACGTTCCCGACGGCGTTGAATATCCATACTTACCGGTTGAGACCGGCCAAGAATATTTCTCGATGCCATCGACCAACACCGTCATCTGCTGACGCGACTTGTCGATGTTGATCGTAATCTGGGATCCGCTTTGAGCGGGCTCAGGACTGGCGGCTGACTTCGCAGCTTCGGGCGTCGAGCCCGTCTGAGCGGCAAGTCCATCGGACTTTGGCTGCGAGGCCGCCTCGCTTGGATTTGGCTGCTTGGCCGCTTCGGTGGACTCGGGCTGTTCGGCTACTTCGCCAGGCTTGGATTCAGCATCTGGTAGATTACCCTCGGTCTGCGTGTTCGTGCTCGTCTCTGGACTCGCAGGCGACGCAAGCGCCCGAGCCTCCCGCATGGCCTTGCAAGCTTCGCTCAACTCGTCCGTGTGCTGATCGAGGCAAGCCCCAATGTTTGCCCTCGTCTCGTTCTTGCAAAACTTCTGCCGATCCTGCTGGCACTCGCCCTCGGCCATCACGGTGGCTGGAATTGCCAGGGTGGCTGCTAGCGAAGCTGCTAGGATGGTCATTGCGGTTTTCGTGATCATCCCCTGTTTTCCCCACGATTCGCACTATAGGAGAAGAGCCTAGGAGCGGTTTCCCATTAACGGAAGAATCCCCCAAAAAGCCCAACCGGCCGCGCGGGCTGGCGGCGCTGCGGGATCTGAGTGGCGGCATGGTAGCCGCGTGGATCCGGCCCTCTCACCACGATCTTGGTGTTGCTCACACCGCGCGCGGAGACGAGCGCGAACAGGGTGGCAGCATTGCCGAGCGAGAGCCGCACGCAGCCATGCGACGCCGGCGTGCCGAGACCGGGATGGTTCGAGCCGTGAATGGCGTGGCCGCGCGAACTAAAGAAAATCGAATGCGGCATCCCGGCATTGTCCCACTCCCGCGAATAATGCATCCGCTCCATACGGAACGCCTTATAGGAGCCGGGCGGCGTCGAATATTTGGTGGCGCCGGTCGAGACGCGCCAGCGGTAGCGCACGTGACCATTGACTGTGACGGTCATGCGCTGCGTTGGCTTGTTAATTGCGATAAGAATATCGGGAACCGCTGCCTTGCGTGGCTGGATGGTCGTGGACGCCGGATTAGCCTTCGGGACCGCCGAATTGGAGCCAGTAGGCGTACCCGGTGACTCGGACTGGGTCTCGGTGCCCGGTGTGGCGGTGCTCGGAGTTTGGGACTCGGAGCCGGGTGAGCCGGTGCTTGGAGTTTGAGACTCGGAGCCGGGTGAGCCGGTGCTCGGAGTTTGGGACTCGGAGCCGGGTGAGCCGGTGCTTGGAGTTTGGGAACTCGGGGCCGGTCTGGGCGCTCGCAGGAAAAGCGAGCATCGCTCCCAGAGCAGCAACGCTTAGCAAGCGGCAATGTCTCAGGAAAGCTGATTGGTGCATCTGACCACTAACCCCCCGAGTGCGCCCAAACGCGGTAAAAAATCGGCCCGGAAGTGGGACACACAAGTCAGGGATTAGCCCCTCAAAAGTTGGTCGATTTTTGGCTTGCGAGCTTCGTCCAATCGCGCCCCCTGTCACTCACGTACGCTATGGGGGAGGGCTATAGTATCTAATCCACGGTATATCCGGCATCCGACCCCTCCATCGTTGCACGATAATTATCGGAAGCAAACAGCTCTCAGTGGGGCACTAAATCGTGCAATGCCGCGTCATGAACCCAGCAGCTATTTCGCATCAGGCTCGACAATCTTGCGCACGATTGTGTGGTGAACTCACACCGCATCTTGCTCGCCGGGACCCACGCATGGGGGAGGGTTATGGATCCTAATCCGGGTACACCCCGGCACCCACACCATGCTACCCGCTTAGATTGCTGGCTCCATCGCCGGCGACGCGAGGTCGCTTGCCACCGGCAAGTTGCTTGGCGACCTGGGCGCTTGGTGCATTGAAGCCAGCCGAGACCCGAAGCGATCACGTCACGGCAGATGGCCGGAAAGCGTAAATTGAGACTTCGTTCGCTTGAGATTCCAGTTCTCCGCGCACCACATACCCATTTCGCGTGAGCAGTTGCGTCAGCTTGCGGCCATCCGTTTTGTAATTGTGGATTTCAATGCTGATCCATCGGGGAAAGGGACCCGCTTCCAGAATAGCGGGGAGTACTACGTATTCGCTTGCCTCAATGTCGAGCTTGAGCCAGCAGCTCGGGCCTAAGGGAGACGGGAGCTGTGAGTGCTCTTGCTACTCAGTTTCTTCAAGGCATTGGCGCATATCGGTTATACCAGCAGGTCGAACGAGTGTGACTGAAGCTGAGCCAACGTTACGGCCTCTAAAGTAATCGTGTCCGTACCGGAGGTAATGACGGCGTTTGATCCGACGTCCGTGGTGTGATCCCAAACGTCCTGCAGACTATTGAAGTCAAGCCCGCTGAGGTCGAGCGTGTCGTGATTCTTGGCAGTGCCGATTTGGAAATCGGTCACGGTGTCATTACCAAAACCGGGAAGGAACACGAGAGTTTCGTTGCCGCTGCCGCCGCTGAGAATATCGTTACCCAAACCGCCGATCAGCGTGTCCTTTGCGCCATTGCCGATGAGGGTGTCATCGCCTAGCTCCACCTCCACCGAACATGAGAAAAATTCAGCATACCTCTGATCTTCAGCTTCTGCCGCTCAGTTTGAGGGGAATAACGGACATGACGCGGACGTGACGCGATGTCTGCTCATGTGAACAGTGGCAGCCAGCAGCCATGCAGCTCAAGCTGATCGACTGGGTCGTGGTGGCGGCTTACGCCGTGCTGTCGCTCGCCATCGGCCTGCGCTTCGCCCGCCGCGCGGGACGCAGCCTCGAACAATATTTCCTTTCCGGGCGGACGGCGCCATGGTGGCTGCTCGGCACCTCGATGGTGGCCACCACCTTCTCTGCCGACACGCCGAACCTTGTCACCGACCTCGTGCGTACCGGCGGCGTCAGCACGAACTGGCTGTGGTGGGCGTTCCTGATCACCGGCATGCTGACAGTATTTTTCTACGCCAAGCTGTGGCGGCGGAGCGGTGCGCTCACCGACATCAATTTCTACGAGCTCCGCTACTCTGGCGCGCCGGCAAGGTTCCTGCGCGGCTTCCGCGCCGTCTATCTCGGCGTGTTCTTCAACATCGTGATCATGGCCACGGTGACGCTCGCCGCCATCAAGATTGCGGGTGCCCTGCTCGGGCTCGACCCCTACACCACCGTCGCGCTCGCCGCGCTTTTGACCATGGTCTACGCCACCACCTCGGGGCTATGGGGCGTGCTGGTTACCGACCTGTTCCAATTCGTGCTGGCGATGATCGGCTCGGTCGCCGCTGCCTATTACGCCGTGACGCTGCCGGAGGTCGGCGGACTAAGCGGGCTCGTCACACATCCCAACGTCGCGGGCAAGCTGTCGCTCCTGCCGGATTTCTCAGACCCAGCGCAAGTCATGACGGTGCTTCTGATCCCGCTTGCCGTGCAATGGTGGAGCACCTGGTACCCAGGGTCGGAGCCCGGCGGAGGCGGCTATATCGCCCAGCGCATGCTCGCGGCGCGCACCGAGAAGGACGCCATGGCCGCGACGCTGTGGTTCAACATCGCCCATTACGCGCTCCGCCCCTGGCCGTGGATCCTGGTCGCGCTCGCCTCGCTCATCGTCTATCCGAGCTTGAGCGATCTCGCTAAGCGCTTTCCTTATGTCGACCCCTCGTTCATGCGCAACGACCTCGCTTATTCGGCGATGCTACTATTTGTGCCGCATGGTGTGCTCGGGCTGATCGTGGCCTCGCTCGCCGCAGCCTATATGTCGACCATCTCCACCCATCTCAATTGGGGCGCGTCCTACGTGGTCGACGACGTCTACAAACGCTTCCTCAAGCCCAATGCGACGGATGCCCATTACGTCGCGGTCGGCCGCGCCGTCACCGTGGCGCTGACGCTGCTTGCCTGCCTCGTCGCACTCGCGCTGCACAACGCCATGCAAGCGTTCCAGATCTTATTGCAGATCGGCGCCGGCACCGGGCTCATCTTCCTGCTGCGCTGGTATTGGTGGCGGATCAATGCCTGGGGCGAGATCGCCGCTATGGCGATTTCCTTCCTGGTCGCGCTCTATTTCCAATTCGTCCATGTTCGGCTGTTGGGCTTTCCGCCGCTGCATCCGTCGCTCGCGCTGGTCGCCGGCGTCTTGATCACCACCTTGGGATGGCTTCTCGTCACCTTCGCGACGCCGCCGACCGACCGGGTGACCTTGCAGGCCTTCTACGACAAGATCAGGCCGGCAGCCTTTGGCTGGCGCGGCGGTGTCGATATCGGCGAGGTGGAAGCAGCGCCCGGCAGCGTGTCCGCCGGGCTCATCGCCTGGTTCCTCGGCTGTGTCGCTGTTTACGCTTCGCTGTTCGCGACCGGCTACCTTATTTACGGCCGTTGTGGATTTGGGTTCGCCTGCCTTGCGGTTGCCATCGGTGCCGGTTTCGGACTTTACCGCACGGTTCCGAAAATTGGGTTCTGGACGTCGTAACGCCACGGCGCCGCCAAGAGGATTAGCTCGTAAAACATTCACCGGCAGACATCGATCAGGTGCAAATTTCCGAAATTGGCACATAGCAGACATTGATGCCGACGATGAGCATGTCCGCTCTTGGGGGGAAAGCGGACATCCCTGATCTGCGCTCTAATGTCCGCTAATGACCCAAAGCGGACATTTTTTGGAGCGCCTGTGCTCAAGGCGCGATGAAAACGATCGGGCAGTTGACTGTCGCGACCCCAGGAGCGAGCACCTTGGCCTTGAGCGCAGTTGCCCGGTCGTGCACCGACGGAAAATCGGCGTTGTCGTAAACCGAAACCAGCCACAACGGTGAGTATCCCACATCGCCTGGCAGCGTGAACGGGACGTTGTGAGTTTGCGGAGAGTTGGGCTCGGTGCGGAATCCGGAACCAGGTCCGCCGTTGGGTTGGTCTGGATTGATGTTAAAGGTCACGTAGATCGGCGACAGTGGAACGTTGCCTCCCGCCGCCGCCAAGGGCGCTTCATCGAAGCTGAAAAACTTCGCAACCTCGCCTCCATACCAGGCGCGATGCAGCTCGGGGCTTGCGCCGTTTAGGCGCATGCTCGCTTTCGACTTGTCGGGCACCACCGGCATGTTCCGCAACGTGTCCGTCTGTTGCATCTGGTAGCCGGCGTCGCGCAGCGTGCCCGCATCGGTGATCGAATTTGCAACGTAGTCCTTCGGCACTGTCACCTTCCACACCTGGCGGAAGTCGTTGTAGCCTTTCTCGCCCGGCAGCGTGTCGATGATATCGAGCTGGCCTTCTACCGGCTTCTCCTCGCCTTCGCGATAGAGCACATAGAGCGGCGCCGACGCTGTGCCCTGTACGTCGAAATTGTAATAGCGCACGGGCTTACTGGTGGTGGGCGACAGCCCTTGCGTGATGAACGGTCCGGTGTCGAAATCGACAGGCTCGTTCGGCCCGGGAATTTTGTTGTCTGCCGTACGCACCTGCAGATGCGCTGCCTTCTCGCTGAAGCGGTCCACTGCCGCAACCGGCGCCTGGTCCGGATCCACAGGCTTCATCGCCACCGGCGCAGCGCTACGCCCCGCGGCGAAGACGACCACTGCCGGCAGTCCTGATCCGCCAAAGAACGCCGAGACGGTTCCCGAAGTCGCCGCGACATATTGCTTGCCGTCGAGCGCATAGCTGACCACGCCGCCGCCAATGCTGCCGCCGGTGTTGAAGCGGTAGAGCACGTCTCCGGTCTTGGTATCCAAGACGAGAAAGTCGTTGTTGAGGTCGCCGGTGAAGAGAACCCCACCTGAGGTCGCGGTGACGCTGGCCACGAGCGGCGTGGGCGAGCCGTATTTCCAGCGCTCCTTGCCGGTCGAAGCGTCGAACGCTGTCAGCCAGCCCTTGGACTTTTCACGCGGGTCCGAGGCGACGGCGCCGCCGTAATAATGCATGCCCTGCATGACCGGCGGGTCCTTCGGCGCTTTACTGAAGAAGCCGCACCAATCGATCGCCGGCACGAACAGGCTGTTGCTTCCGGGATCATAGGCCGGCCCGTTCAACTACATACCGCCTAGGAGACCAGGGCAACGATGACGCCTTCCACCGTCGGAAGTGCGTCGACATTTTCCCGCGTGGTGATCGGCACCTCGTAGAATTGCTCGTGACTTTCCCGGTCGAGCAATCTGAGCAGGCCATCCTTGCCGCTGACGCTGATCACCTTGCGCTTCTTTCCGCGACGGTGGTCTCGAACAGAGGGCTCACCTGGCTGAGGTCGGCGTCGTGCACGTCGTGGGGAATAAACTGCTTGTACCAGAGAAGCTTGCCGGTCTTGACGTCGAGCGCCACGAGCGAGTTCGTGTAGAGATTGGCACCAGGCCGGATTTCGCCATAGAAGTCGGGCGCGGGGTTGCCGACCGGCAGATAGACGATGCCGGCCTTTACGTCGAGCGAAAGCGGTGTCCACAAGCTGCCACCGCCATGTTCAGCGACTCCGTGTTCGAAGTCTCTGCGCCAAGCTCACCCGGATCAGGGACAAGATTGAACTTCCAGACCGGTTCGCCGTTCTCAGGTTGAAGGCGCCGATCCAGTTCTTCGGCACCGAAATCGGCTCCTGAGGGCCCGACAATGATGAGGTCCTCAAAGATGAGCGGCGGCATGCTGAGATATTGACCTCCT
>CAWHAX010000029.1:0-106551 GCA_963827365.1 uncultured Alphaproteobacteria bacterium
GCATGAATTGTCGGAAGGGTTTGGAGACTGGCGCGTGGAGGCCTCTCCACGCGCCAGCCATAGGCATGTCACCAGGCCTATAAGCCGGGTTCTGTACCGCGCCCTGCATGGGGGCGCGGCGACGGCCATTCATCTCGGGCGCCTGTCGCCAGGCGCCTCTTGCGATCAACCCGGGCGGCTCATCTGGAAACGAGACTGGCGGTTTTGAAGCCGCCGCGCCGCCCCTATTCGGTCTTGCTCCCGGTGGGGTTTGCCGTGCCGGTCCTGTTACCAGGACCGCGGTGCGCTCTTACCGCACCCTTTCACCCTTACCATCCGAAGCCTTGGCCTAGGAGGGCGGTTTGCTTTCTGTGGCACTTTCCCTGGGGTCGCCCCCGCCGGAGGTTATCCGGCACCGTGCTTCCAAGGAGCCCGGACTTTCCTCCCTGCCTGCCGATACGCTGGCAACTGGCAGGGCGGCCATCCGGCCTGCTGACGAAGGTAATAAGGGCCTTGGCGCGCTTGGCGTCAAGCTCGCCTAAAGATCATGCAGGCCAAGCTCTTAACGCCATGTCGGCGATGGCGCGGAGCTCCTTGCGGGTCGCGCCGCCTGAAGCCTGAACCGACATGCCTTGCAGCACCGTGGACACGAAGCGGGCGAGCGCCGCCGGATCGGCGTCTTCTGGCAAGTCCCCTTCCCACTTGGCGCGCTTCAGGCGCTCGCGGATGAGCACCTCGCCGCCGGCGCGGCGCGCGGCGAGGTCGTGTTTGACCGACGCGCATTCCTCACTCCCGGAGAGCGCGCCCTGCACCATGAGGCAGCCTTTCGGCTTGTCCTTGTCGCTCAGGCGGTCGGCAGTGCCCTCGAGAAGCCGGGTCATGGCTTCGCGCGCGGTGGGCGCCGCGAAAGCCTCCTCCATGATCTGGTCGCGGAAGTTCTCATAGCGATCGAGCGCCGCGCGGAACAAGGCCTCCTTGTTGCCGAAGGCGGCGTAGAGGCTTGGCGGGTTGATACCCATGGCCCCGGTCAGGTCGGCGATCGACGTGCCCTCATAGCCCTTCTCCCAGAACAAATGCAGTGCCTGGTCGAGAGCCTTGTCTCTATCGAAGGCACGGGGGCGTCCCATTGCCACGGCTTGATCTCCTTACTTTTTTATCACTCGTTATATAAGTACCTTGACAGACGGCGTCCAGCTCCTAGATATGTAGCATTCACTACATAACACTTAAGGAGCTGATCATGTCCAAGCCACTCGCCTCCAAGGACTTCCAGGCCGCAAACGCCAAGCCGCTCGCCGGCAAGGTGGCGCTCGTCACCGGCGGCTCGCGCGGCATCGGCGCGGCCATCGCCAAGGAACTTGCCGATCAGGGCGCCGACGTCGCCGTCAGCTACGCCGCCTCCGCTGACAAGGCCGAGGCCGTCGTCAACGAGCTCAAGAGCAAGGGCGTGCGCGCTGCCGCGTTCAAGGCCGATCAGGCCGACACCAAGCAGGTCGAAGATTTGGTGCGTACGGTCGCCAAGGAGTTTGGCCGCCTAGATATTCTCGTCAACAATGCTGGCGTGTACGCCGGCGGCGCCATCAATGACTCCGCCACCGACGTTGCTGCGCTCGAGCGTCTCTTGGCTGTGAATATCGGCGGCGTCACCGCCGCGGTCCGCGCCGCCGTCCCCTTCCTTCGCGAAGGCGGAAGGATCATCACCATCGGCTCGGTCGCGGGCGATCAGTCGCCTTGGGCAGGGGTCGCCGACTACTCGGCGACGAAGGCCGCGGTCGCCGCCTATACGCGAGGCTGGGCGCGGGATCTCGGGCTCAAGGGCATTACCGTCAACAATGTGCAGCCGGGACCGATCCACACCGACATGGCTCCCAAGGACGGCCCGCTTGAGGAGCTGTTGAGAACGGGAACGGCGCTCGGCCGTTATGGCAAGCCCGAGGAGGTCGCCGCCGCGGTGGCATTCTTGGCCAGTCCCGCAGCCGGCTACATCACTGGCACATCGCTCAATGTGGATGGCGGCTTCGCCGCCTAGCCCGGAGATCAAACAAGCACCGAGGCGGAACGGTCCGATCAGGACCGGCTCCGCCTCGGTGAGTCGCAATCAATTGGTGACGTCGAATGTATCGTTGTCGAAGGTGTAGCGGGGCACCTGGGTCCACACGCCGTCTTCCTGCACCGGGACCTTGTGCATCTTCACGTCCTTGACTTCGAGCTTGCCGCTCTTCTGATCCACCCAGAAATCGATGTCGTAATATTCGTCCTGGCTGCCCGGCTTGCGGAAGTCGGTGCACACGAAATACTGCCCGTCCTTCTTGAGGTGCCGTACCGGCTGGTGAATCTCCACGAATTCGAGCGGCACGCTCTCGCCTGACTTGTCGTCCTTGACCACGAGGTTGCCGTCCTTGTCCTTGTGGTTGGCGATGTAATTGTGGATGGCGCTCATCACGTGCCAGCCGCGCGTCACTTCCATGTCGCCGGGATGTTCCTGAACAGGCAGCCACCACCAAGCGACCGGCATGCGGGTGATCATGTAGTAGCTGTCGCCGTCTTGCTTCGGGCCTTTCTGCACGCGGATGTCCATCAATTTGAGGTCTTGCCCTTCAGGCTTGAACCAGAAGTCGATGGCGTATTGCTTCTTGGGATTGTCCTTGTCGTGGAAGATGGTGTTGGCGAACCAGCCATAGCCTTCCATGCCGCGCACGATCTTGATCTGCTCGAAGATGAGGTTGAGATCGGCATTGAGCTTTGGATCGCGGAACACAAACGCGCCGTCCTTGCTGCGCTCATCGACCACCGTCTTAACCGCGGCGTTGACGTCCTCCTCGGTGAAATTCTTGGTCTTGCCGTTTGCCGCTGCGGCCGCCTTCGACGCGCGGAAGTCTTGCGCCTTCTTGATGTTCGCTTCGGCGTTCTTGAGGAAGGTCGCCCTCGAGTTCTCCGACGAGAAGCAATAGACCTTGCCGTCGGGTGCGGTCCAATTGACCGAGCAATCGGTCTTCACCGTCTGGCCTTCAGCGAGGCCCATGGCGCAAGAATTGTCGAATTCACCCTTGGCCGGAGCGGACGGCGCCGGTGTGGCAGCCGGCGCTGGGGAACTCGGGGCGTCCGCCGCCGCCGCTGGGGCCACAGTGGCGAAGCCGAGCAGCAGAGCTGCCGCCACGGCGGACAGGATGGGGGCCCTAGTCATGGCGTTTCTCCTTAAGGAATTTTGAATTTTGCCCAAGTGCTTGCCTCGAATGCCCGCACTCGTTGGGGTTATCGCCATTCCTATGTGACTGAAGTCGCCGCTGTCCAATCCCGTCTGCGTGATCGTTGCCCGATTCCTCCACGCTTTCCGCCTGTTAGGTAACGATAATGTGTCACGGCCTGACCCAGGATTGATTCATAACGGTGATAGAGATCGCGCATTCCGTTTCGGCAGCGCCAGGCGACCGCGCACAAGAAGCCGAGACCCGAAGAAGATCCGACAACAACCAAGGAGAAGACCATGACCAGATCCATCCTCAAATCTGCGCTGGCCGGCGCCATGCTGCTCGGCGTCGCGACGGCCGCCTTCGCCGCGACCGGCGAATACGACAACATGTGCACCATGGGCCTCGCGCTCGGCAAAAACATCAAGACCGATTGCTCCATCAATGCGACGATCCAGGGCAAGATGTATTGCTTCGGCAATGAGGAAGCCAAGACGATCTTCATGAAGGATCCAGCGGGCAATCTCGCCAAGGCGCAAGCCTACTATTCAAGCAAGAAGCAGTAGCGAGCGATTTCTGAAGGACCGCTCTGCCAAGGAGCGGTCCTTCACGCCACCCGGCTTTGCTTTGCTGCGATGAGCCGTGCGAGCGTGTCGCGCGTCGAGGCGTCGGCGTAGCCGTTGACGCGCTCTTGGCGGAAGTGGCGCTGAAATGCCTCGACCACTTTCTCAAGCCCCGTGCCGTAGGTGCTGGTAAGCTCTATGCCGTACCCGAGAGCGGCAAGATCCTGCTGGAGCTTGAGCACGTCGGGACCTTCATCGCCCGGGCCCAAGCCCTGATCCTCGCCAAGCGGCGCCGGGGCGACCCAGCGACCGACGCCGGCTCGCGCCAGACGCGCCCAATCGAATTTCTCGCCAGGATCGCGCTTTCGTCCCGGCGCGATATCAGAGTGCGCGACCACGCGCTCAGGACGAATGGGATGGCGGCTCAAGATATCGAGGCAAAGCGCCTCGACCGCCTGCATCTGCGCATCTGGAAACTCGACGTAGCCGAACTCGTGGCCCGGATTGTGGATCTCGATGCCGATCGAGCAGGAATTGAGATCGGTTTCTCCGGCCCACAGGCTCTGCCCGGCATGCCAGGCGCGTTCGGACTCGCGCACCATCTGCGCGATGCGCCCCTCTTCATCGACGAGATAGTGGCAGGAGACCTTCGACTCTTCCCGCGTCAGCCAGTCGAGCGCCGCCTCAGCGGACTCCATGCCGGTGTAGTGCAGCACGAGCAGGTCGGCGACGCGGCCGTCGCGCCGCGGCTCGCGGTTCGGCGCCGGGCACCAAAGCGTGGCGAGCGCGCTGTCGGGGGCTGCGGTCATGGAATGCATATAGTCCAATTCGGTGTCATTGCCCGGCTTGACCGGGCAATCCAGTAAACAATGCCGCCGAAGAATGGCAGGTGTCAGTGACTACTGGATTCCCGCTTTCGAGGGAATGACGCCAAGGTGGTTCGAACCGCAAAAGCTAAATCCCGCGTTCCTTCGCAATCTGGCCATAGGCCTCATTGATCACCGCGATCTTCTCGGTGGCAATGGCGACGAATTCCTTCGGCACGCCGCGGGCAATCAACTTGTCCGGGTGATTGTCGGCCACGAGCTTGCGGTAGTGGCTCTTCAGGCCATCGTTGCTGATCGAAGGCTCGATGCCGAGCACGTCGTAAGGATTGCGCTTGGCCGCAGTGACATGGCGCGCCTTGATATAGGCGAACTCGGTGTCGCTGATGCCGAAGCGCTTGGCGACCTCGTGCAGGAATTTCTCCTCGCGCGGATGAAGCGAATCGTCGGCCTTGGAAATGTGGAAGAGACCCTCGAGCACGTCCTCGAGCAGCTTGCGATTGCCCTTGAACATGGCAGCGAGCTGCTCGGCATAGGCCTCGTAGCCGGCGACGTCCTGCTTGGCGAGATTGAACACGCGCGCCACGTTCTTCATCTCGCCTTCCGGTACTTTGAACACTTCCTTGAAGGCGTTGACTTCGTCCATGGTGACGACGCCGTCAGCCTTGGCCATCTTGGCGCCGAGCGCGATCACACCGACGGTGAAAGCCACCTGGTTCTCGGCAGGCCCGTCTTGTTCCTGATCGCGGTCGATGACGTAGTGCCCGGCGACACCGCCGAGCAGAGCGCCGATTGGTCCGCCGATTGCGAGCCCTGCCGCGGCGCCGGCCAACTTTCCCCAAATCGACATCGTGAGACCCCCCAACGAATTACCGGCTAAAGCATAAGGTCTTTTGCCGTGCCCCGCATGTGGATTATCGCCCTGCCAAGGAGGCGTTAGGACCGCGACGGAACCGGCCCTGAATTGTGGAGATTGGCGAGAATTGAAAGCTTTGGCTCGTCGATTTCGAGCCCGGCGGCAAGGCGCCGCTCGACATGGATGGAGCGCGTGAACGTCCAAGCGAACAGCCACAGGGTGATCAGCCCGGTGATAATGCTGCCGACAAGCACGAATGTCTGACCGAGCAGGAACAGGTCGGCGCCGGCGACGATGAACGCCTCGATGATGATGCCGAACCCGCCGGCGACCACGATCGCGGCGCTGAGCGAGGTGATGAAGATCGAGACTGGGTGCTCTCCGCCGTGGCGGGAACGAGGGTTGGTTTCCGTGTCCATGGGCGACCTAATAGCCGAGGGCGCGACGGCGGACAAGGGCGGCGAAGCGCCGCCCTCCCCTCAAGACCTGGGGACGGCGCGGCGGACCTTTCGCGAGGCCCCTACGATCTCGATACCTTGTGAGCCAACGAATTTGTCGAGGTTCATGGACACGTAATAGGGCGAGGCAAGCGGCATCACGAGGCCGTTCTTGACGCAGCCGACCACCACGGTGCGCCAATAGGCCGGGCGGCCGTTATAGGCCTCGTGGCTGAGCGAGACCTCCATATTGGTGTAGGGCTTCACGCCGGTGACGGTGAGCTGATAGACGCCGCGGTCGGCATAATATTCGATGTCGATGCCGCTGAAGTCGATGGGGTAGCACTCGCCGGTGAGGCTCCATGCCGGCACCACGAGATCAAGTTCGTGAGGCTTGCCGATCAGCGGTCCAGCCCATGCGGCAGCCCCTGCCGTCAAGCAAAACCCCAATCCCGCGAATAGGCTCAGTATCTCGCGTCGCATCGCATTCCCCCGTATTCGCCGCGTAGCCTAGCCGCCGACTGTGACCGTCTCAAGGTCTAGAGCGAAAGGAAACGCGGCACCAACGTCTCCTCTGTCGCGGCGAAAAAGCCTAGTATGAGCCATCACGCGAATTGCTGGGAACCCGAACTCCAGGTTTCCCGTTGCCCATCATGCTCGGTAACCCCGGACCATGAAAACGAGGAGACATCCCGATGCAGGCTTCACAGGTGCATGACTATGCGAGCCAGCTTCTGAGGGAGCACGGCGACAAAGCCCAATTGATTGCAGCCCAAAGGGTGCTCGAATGCGAGAAGCGCGGCGATAGAAGCGAAGCTGAGGATTGGCGCCGCATTCGCGATACGCTGAATGAGATGAAAGGACCGGTGGCGAGCTGAAGCTCGTGCGCCCTTCCGCTGCTCTACCAACCCGTGTCAGGCGAAGACCAGCTTGAGCCCCTGCGATCACCGCTGATGCGCCGTTCATCTCACGCACGCGACCCGATATTTGCTTCAGCGCAACATAGGCGATGAAGCTGAGCCCGGATCGCTGGAAAGCTAGATCCATGCGACGCCTGTCATCCGACCGCCATTGTGGCAGGAAGGCGATGGGCGTATTATTGGTGAGTGTATTTCGAGCAGCCGCGCATGGTGAGGCGGCGGCTGCGGCCCTCACCATGTGCGAGGCTTGACCGTCGCAGAGGAGGGTCGAACATGGCCATTTCCCCCACGTTTCAAAAATACCTAGCTACCAAGAACGTCCTGTATGACATCGTTGCACACGCACCAACGAAGTCATCGATGCGTACTGCTGAGGCGTGCCGGATCTCGGGCGACCGTGTTGCCAAGTCCGTCGTGCTTCGCGATGAGTATGGCTATTTCCTGGCCATACTGCCGGCGTCGCACCACATACTTCTAGGGGATCTCAGGAGACAACTCGGCTCGGATGTCGATCTGGCGGCCGAGTACGAGATCGAGGAATTGTTCGATGACTGCGTGCCCGGTGCAATTCCTCCAGCCGGTGAATGCTATGGGCTCGATACCGTGATCGACGACAGCATTGAGGATCAGCCGGATGTCTATCTGGAGGGCGGAGATCATGAGACGCTGGTACATATGAGCCACGCACAATTCGCCTCCCTCATGGCAACGGCGCGGCACGGTTGTTTCAGCGCCCACGACTGAGGACAGTGCATGGGCGAGTTTGTAAAGGTTGCACGCGCGAACGAAATCGCGCCTGGCCACGCTCGACTGGTCAACATCAAGGGCAAGGAAATTGCCTTGTTCAACATCGAGGGCACGTACTTTGCCCTCGAGAACGCCTGCACGCATGAGGAAGGCCCCTTGGCCGAGGGCGACATTGAGGGTCACGAAGTGACCTGCCCCTGGCATGGGGCAAGATTCGATATCCGTACGGGAGGGGTCCTCTGCGCCCCAGCCTATGACGACGTCGCACGCTATAACGTGCGGGTCACGGGGACGGACATCGAGGTAGAGATTTAGCGCATCAGGCGAAGATCAGCTTGAGCAGGAAGGCGCCTGCGATCACCGCCGATGCGCCGTTGATCTCACGCTCGCGACCCGACATTAGCTTCAGCGCAACATAGGCGATGAAGCCGAGCCCGATCCCGGTGGCGATGGAGTAGCTCAGGGAATCATGAGCGCGATGGTGAGCGCAGGGATGTATTCGGTTAGCTCGTCCCATTGGATGGCGCCTAGGCTCGTCGCCATCAGGCAGGCAACGAAGAGGAGCGCCGGCGCCGTGGCGTAAGGCGGCACGGTCTGGGCGAGCGGCGCCAGGAACAGGCTCAAGGTCGCGAGGCCGGCCCTGAGCTCGGTCGGAACGGTCGAGCCTGCGGCGTTGAGGCCGAAGGTGCGGTCGAGCGTGGCCGCGAGGCCTGATTGCTCAGCCGGTACTTTCGCTTCGCTGTCTCCCCGTTCGTCAGCCGTCGCGTTACCTCTTGCGCAATTTGTGTTTACTGGATGCCCGCCTTCGCGGGCATGACAACACCGCAGATGAAGGTTATCCACACGTCTGGCAGCGACAGAAGGAGTGATCATGGCCATTTACGCGCTCGACGGAGAGGCGCCGGAGCTTCCGGCCGACGGCCTTTATTGGGTCGCCGAGACCGCCGCGGTGATCGGGCGCGTGAGGCTTCATTCCGATGTGAGCATTTGGTGGGGCTCGGTCCTGCGCGGCGACAACGAGTGGATCGACATCGGGGCGCGCTCGCAGATTCAGGACAATGCCACGCTGCACACCGACCCAGGCTTTCCGCTCAGCATCGGCAAGGATTGCGTCATCGGCCACAACGTCATTCTGCATGGCTGCAAAGTCGGCGATGCGAGCTTGATTGGGATGGGGGCTATCATCCTCAACGGCGCGAAGATCGGCGCCAACTCGCTGGTCGGCGCGGGCGCGTTGATCACCGAGGGCAAGGAGTTTCCCGACAATTCGGTGATCGTCGGCGCGCCGGCCAAGCTCGTGCGCGAGGCCGACGATAAGACGCGGGCGATGACGGCACGTGCGGCCAGCGTCTATGTGCGCCGCTGGAAGCAATATGCGGCGGGGCTGATGCGGCTCGGATGACATTGGGCACCTGGCAGTTTTGCATCGACCGCGGCGGCACTTTCACCGACATCGTGGCGCGGGCGCCTGACGGCAGGTTGCTTACCCACAAGGTCCTCTCGGAAAATCCAGAAGCCTATGCCGACGCGGCGACCGCAGGGATTGGCGATCTGCTTGGCGTTGCGCGCGGCGCAAAGCTCCCGACCGAGCTGATCCACAGCGTCAAGATGGGCACGACGGTCGCCACCAATGCGCTGCTGGAGCGCAAGGGCGATCGCGTCCTGTTGCTGGTCAGCGAAGGGTTCCGCGACGCGCTCGAGATCGGCTACCAGGCGCGGCCAAAGATCTTCGCGCGCAAGATCGAGAAGCCGTCGATGCTCTATGCAAGCGTCGCCGAGGTGCCGGAGCGCCTGCGCGCCGACGGCAGCGTGGAGACGCCGCTAGACCTTGCCGCCACGCGCGCCGCGCTCGACGCCGCGCGCGCCGACGGCATCGACGCTGTCGCCATCGTGTTCATGCATGCTTATGCGCATCCGGACCATGAGCGTGAGGCCGCGCGCCTCGCCCACGACGTGGGCTTCGCGCAGATCTCGGTGAGCCGTGAGGTGAGCCCGCTGGTGAAATTCGTCGGGCGCGGCGACACCACTGTGGTCGACGCTTACCTTTCGCCGCTGCTTCGAAGAGATGTGAACCGAGTTGCTGCCGCACTTTCATCCAAGGTAAGCAAGACGAAGCTGCTGTTCATGCAATCCTCGGGGGGGCTGACCTCGGCGCATCTGTTCGAGGGGAAGGACGCCATTCTATCGGGGCCGGCCGGCGGCGTGGTCGGCGCGGTGGAGACGGCGCGGCTCGCAGGCTTCACCCGCGTGATCGGCTTCGACATGGGCGGCACCTCGACGGATGTCTGCCATTTCGACGGAGTCTATGAGCGGACCTTTGAAAGTGTCGTCGCCGGCGTGCAAGTCCGCGCGCCGATGATGCTGATCCATACCGTCGCGGCGGGCGGTGGATCGATCCTCTTTTATGACGGCGCGCGCTTCCGCGTCGGTCCTGATTCCGCGGGCGCCAATCCTGGTCCCGCCTGCTATCGCCGCGGCGGACCGCTCACCGTCACCGACGCCAATGTGATGGTTGGCAAGCTCGTTCCTGAGTTCTTCCCAAAGATCTTCGGGCCAACTCAAGACCAGCCGCTCGATGCGGAGGTGCTGCGCGAACGCTTCGCCGCGCTTGCCGCCGAGATCGGCGATGGCCGCGAGGCTGCGCAGGTCGCGGACGGCTTCATCCGCATCGCGGTCGAGAACATGTCGAACGCGATCCTGAGCATCTCGGTGCAGCGCGGCTACGACGTCACCGACTATGTGCTCAATTCCTTCGGCGGCGCGGGCGGTCAGCACGCCTGCCTCGTTGCCGATGCGCTCGGTATTGGCAGCGTGCTGTTGCATCCGCTGTCCGGCGTGCTCTCGGCCTATGGCATGGGGCTTGCCGAGCTGAAGGCGACGCGGAGCCGCGCGGTCTTGCGCCTGCTCGACGCGGAGGGCTTGGCCGCCACGGAAGCCTTGGCTGCGCCTCTCGCCGACGATGCCAAGGCGGAGCTCGAAGGTCAGGGTGTTGCGCGCGCCGGTATCCGCATTAGCGTCCTTGCACATCTCCGATATCTCGGCACCGACAGTGCACTGCGCGTGCCGCTCGGTACCCTCGCCGAGTTAAAGAGCGCGTTCGAGGCGATGCACCGCCAGCGCTTCGGCTTTACGAGCCCGGACAAGGCCATCGAGATCGAGGCGATCGAGGTCGAGGCGCTTGGCGGCGGCGACCATCCGCATGAGCCGGACATGCCGCTCTCAATCGACCAGCCTCCAGAACCGCAGACGACGACGAGGCTCTACACCGCTGGAGCTTGGTACAACGCGCCTGTGTTCTTGCGCGCCGGTCTCGAGCCCAGCCATTGCATCGCTGGACCTGCCCTGATCATCGAGCCGCATCAAACGGTGGTGGTCGAGCCAGACTGGCAGGCGGAGGTCACGGCGAAGAACCATCTCCTGCTCACCCGCGCGAGCAAACGCGAAACGCGGACTGAGCTCGGCACCAACGTCGATCCCGTGCTGCTTGAAGTGTTCAACAAGCGCTTTACCGCGATTGCGGAGCAGATGGGCTATGCGCTGCAAAACACCGCGCGCTCGGTGAACATCAAGGAGCGGCTCGACTTCTCCTGCGCCATCTTCGACGGCGACGGCCGCCTCGTCGCCAACGCCCCGCATATCCCGGTACATCTCGGCTCGATGGACCGGAGCGTTGAGACGGTGCGGCGCGAAGTCGGCTCGCGCCTAAAGCCCGGCGATGTTTGGATGCTGAACGCGCCCTATAATGGCGGCACGCATCTTCCCGACATCACCGTGGTCACGCCAGTGTTCGCGGAGGGCGGCGCGGAGATCCTGTTCTTCGTAGCTGCGCGCGGGCATCACGCCGATATCGGCGGCATCGCGCCAGGCTCGATGAGCCCAAAGGCCACGCGCATCGAGGAGGAAGGAGTCTATATCGACCCCTTCAAGCTGGTCGAGGACGGCCGCTTCCGCGAGGACGCGGTGCTCCAGCTTCTCACGCAAGGCCCCTACCCCGCCCGCGACCCGGCGCAGAACATCGCCGACCTGAAGGCACAGGCCGCCGCCAACGCCAAGGGCGTGGACGAGCTCGGTAAGATGGTGGCGCAATACGGGCTCGGCATGGTGCAGGCCTATATGGGCCACGTGCAGGACAATGCCGCGGCGAGCGTGGCGCGGGTGATTGACGAGCTCGAGCCCGCAAGCTTCGAAGTCGAGACCGACACCGGCGCGCGCATCAAAGTGGCGATCGATATCGACCGCGCGCGCGGCAAGGCCATCGTCGATTTCACCGGCACGAGCGGACAGCAGCCGGATATCTTCAATGCGCCCGAGCCGATCACGCGGGCCTGCGTGCTTTATGTTTTCCGCACGTTGGTCGATGACGACATTCCGCTCAACGCAGGCTGCCTCCGACACATCGAGATTGTCGTTCCGGAAGGCTCGATGCTGAGCCCGCGCTACCCCGCCGCGGTCGCCGCCGGCAATGTCGAGACGAGCCAGACCATCGTGAATTGCCTCTACGGCGCGCTTGGGCGTTTGGGCTCGGCGCAAGGCACCATGAACAACCTCACCTTCGGCAATGCACGCGCGCAATATTACGAGACGATCTGCTCAGGCGCGCCGGCAGGCCCAGGCTTCGACGGAGCGGCAGCGGTGCAGACGCACATGACCAATTCGCGGCTCACGGACCCGGAGGTTCTCGAGCTTCGATACCCCGTTCTGCTCGACCGCTTCGAGATCAGGCGCGGGTCCGGCGGCAAAGGGAGATGGCGCGCAGGCGACGGGACGCTTCGGGTCATTCGATTCTTGGAACGCATGGAATGCGCGATCCTGTCAGGCTTCCGCCGCATGCGGCCGTTCGGGACGAATGGCGGCGAGCCCGGTGAGGCCGGCGCGAATTCCGTTCAGCGCAAGGACGGGCGCATGGAGAGCCTTGAGGGATGCGCGCAAGTGACGCTCGAGCCGGGCGAGGCCATCATCATCCAGACACCGACTGGCGGCGGCTTCGGCTCGCCGGATAAATAGAAAGGGCGCGTGATTGCTCCCGCGCCCTCTTACGCGTTGCCTCTCTACTACTACTTGCCGGTGGTTAGGCGCTCGCGGGCTTCGGACCCTGTCCGCGTTCGGTCATGAACTGATCGAACTCGGCCTTGTCGCGGGCTTTGCGTAGACGGTCGAGGAAGGTCTGGAACTCGTCAGCCTCCTCCTCAAGGCGCCGCAAGGTCTCCTCGCGGTACGCGTCGAAGGCCGCGTTGCCGGTCGTGCGGAGCGGACCGAAACCGCCAAACCCGCCGCCGAAGCGCTTTGCCTCCTGCATAAAGTGCTGCTTCCACTGCAGTTTGTTTCCGCAACCCATGCGTCCACTCCAGATCAGATAGGCCAAGAGCCCAAGGCCAATCGGCCACCAGATGATGAAGCCCAGAACCGTGGCGATGATCCACGCGGGCTTCCCGTAATCGTCCAAGGTCGTCACTACCTGTTGCATGTCATGCGCACCTTCCTCGGTGTGAATGTTATTCACATTCACATAGGTGGGACCGGCCTGTCCAGAGTCAAGAGACGACACAAAATGTTATCGGCAGCAGGCCAGGACAACGACCCGACCGAAAATTGTCGGACCGGATTCGGGAATGACATTGTCGCGGCTCGACCGGCGCGCGACATGGAATTCCAAGGCCGTGCCTCAGATTGAAATAGGACTGTTTTTTCAATGTGTTAGCTTGCCACGGCGAATTCGATCCTGTACGCCAGGGTGAGCAGACATGCAGCGCATTTGAGGGGCCGACCGTGACGAAGCTTCTTGCCATCGCCGCCGCCGCCGCGATCCTTTGGTTCAGCCCGGCCAACGCTGAAGGGCCGACCGACATCCTCAATGTCTCCTATGACGTGTCGCGCGAACTCTATGCGGACATCAACAAGGCCTTTAACGCCAAATACAAGGCCGACACCGGCACCGACATCACCATCAATCAGTCGCATGCCGAAGCCTTCAAGGCCGATCAGGAGAAGGCGCAGGACTTCGTGCGCAAGCTCTTCGCCAATGTGCCGGTGTTCGACACCGGCGGCCGCGCAGCGACCACCACCTTCGTCGAGCGCGACATCGGCGATGTGCTCGTCACGTTCGAGGCTGAGGTGCAAAGCATCGGCCGCCAATACGGCCAGAACAAAGTGGATCTCATTCTACCGAGCGTCAGTCTGCGCGCAGACTTTCCCGTATCGGTGGTCGACAAGGTGGTCGATCAGCGCGGCAGCCGGAAGCTCGCCGAGACCTATCTGCAATACCTCTACACGCCCGAAGCGCAGGAGATCATCGCCGCGCATTTCAACCGGCCAATCCACAAGGCCGTGGCGGCGAAGCATGCATCGGACTTCGGCGAGGTTCGTCTCGTCACGGTTGAGGACGTGTTCGGCGGTTGGAAGAAGGTCACCGAAGAGCATCTCGCCGACGGCGGCATCCTCGACAGGCTCTATGTCGGGCAGTAGGACGCGTGGCCCCGTTAGCTTCGCGCCTCGCCGTCCGGCTGCAAGATGCCGAGCCCCTTCAAATAGACGAGCATCGCCGATTCGAGAATCTCCTCAGACGTAAGCGGCAGCTTCGTCGCGCCCGGGCGCGCTTCGACGAACAGATCGGCGACTCCGTGAGACAATGCCCAGACATGCAGGCTCATCAGCCTGAGCGGTGGCCTGCGGTTGGGAGGGAGCGCCCGGCAGAGCGCCGCCGCGGCACGCTGCAGCACATCGAAGGCGCGATCCGCTGCGGCTTTCAGCTGCTCGTCATGGCCTGGATCGAGCCCTGCCTCGAACATCACCGCGTAGCTCGCTGGCTCCTCGCGGGCGAAGGCGAGATAGGCGCGGCCGAGATCCTCGAAGGCCGAGAGCGGCGTCGGTATGCCGTTGTTCCAAGCGAGGTCCAGCCGCGCGGCAAAGCGCTCGAAGCCGTTGCGGGCGAGCTCGGCAAGGAGCGCATCGCGGTCGCGGAAATGCCGGTAGGGCGCGGCGGGACTCACACCGGCGAGCCTCGCCGCCTCGGTTAGGCTGAAGCCGGCAGGTCCATATTGCTCGATCAGCTTGCGGGCCGCCTCGAGCAAGACCTCTTTCAGATTGCCGTGATGATAGGAGCGCGGCCTTCGCCAGCGCCGGTCGTCTGAGCCCATGTGAAGGGCTTTTACATGAAAGCGCCTAATGCCGCCATAACAGCCGCGACCCTGAGACGCGGTCCGTTGCGGCGTGCCCCTTTTTGGGACGAAGCGCCTCGCGGCCAATTGACGCCTGAGCCGCAAATCGCCTCAGCCGCGCCGCGTAACGATGATCTGAAATCGGGACACGAGTTGGCGGAATGAGGGCCCCATGAATCAGCGCGAAGCAGTTGGCGAGCCTTTGTCGGCGCGTAAGCGAGGCTGGTACAGTCTTTCGTCGCTCGCGCCGACGCTTGCCGGGTTGCTGACAACGGCCGTTGTCTACGTCTTCGCGCCGCAACTCTTCAGCGACTTGCATAACTACCCGGTCACATTCTTCACCTTCCTGTGGATCTTCGGGACCATGCTTGGTTGCGCCTTCGGCGTGGTGCGCCATGCCGACACAATTGCCCGCCATCTCGGCGAGCCCTACGGCACGCTGGTGCTCACCATCTCGGTGATCGTCATCGAAGTCTCGCTCATGGCGGCGATCATCCTGCATGGCGAGAATAACCCGACCCTCGCCCGCGACGCCATGTTCGCCACCCTGATGATCGTGCTGAACGGCATGGTGGGCACGGCGCTGTTGATGGGCGCGCTGCGCTACTGGGAGCAGGAATACAATCTCGAAGGCGCGCGCGCCTTCCTCGTGGTCATCGCCTCGCTCGCCGTGTTCGCGCTGATCATGCCTGACCTCACCAAGACCGAGCCGGACCCGAGCCTGTCGCCGTTCCAGGCCGGCCTCTTCGCCGCGATCACCATTCTGTTCTACGCCATCTTCCTCGCCATTCAGACCATGCGCCACCGCGCCTTCTTCGCCGAGCCGGTTAACGGCAAGGGCGAGGCGACCGCCTATCTCGTGGCGCATAGCGTGCGCAATGTCGGCTCGCTGCGATTCCACGTGCTGATGCTGGTGCTCACGCTCGCACCCATCGTGGCGCTCTCCTCCTACCTCGCCATTATCGTCGATTTCGGTATCGAGCATCTTGGAGCCCCGGCGCCTCTCGGCGGCATCCTCATCGCCATATTGGTGCTGTCGCCAGAAGGCCTGACGGCGTTCCACGCAGCGCTCGCCAATCAGCTTCAGCGGGCAGTGAATGTCTGCCTTGGCTCTGCGCTCGCCACGATCGGACTCACTATCCCGGCGGTGCTCGGGATTGGGCTTATCACCGGACAGGAGGTGCATCTTGGGCTCGACCGCGTCGATGCGGCGCTCCTCGTGCTCACGCTGTTCGTAAGTGCGCTCACCTTCGGTGGCGCGCGCACCAATGTGCTGCAGGGGACGGTGCATCTCCTGCTCTTCGTGGTCTATATCGCGCTGATTTTCAGCCCTTAGAGCTGCGCGGGTCAGGCGCCGTAGGTGTTGCGCTCGCGGATGCGGCCGTCCTTGCCGTGCAGCACGGCTTCCGACCGCTCGCGCCTCGCAATGGCCTTGGCCTTCTCCCAGGCTTGCCCCTGCGTCTTGAAGGTGGCGATCGGCGTGGCCGCGCCCTCCTCCTTCACCGCCCAGCGATCGTCATGCATCACTACGTGCTGGTTCTTGCCCATGGCCTGCCCTCATAGCCCTCCGGCGACCGGGAGTGCCTCCTATAGTGAAGACCTGATGGTCGGTGCGCAAGCGAACCCATTGGCAGAAGAGCCTTCAGAGCCTTACAGTGTGCCTCGATGCACAAGAGCATTTCAATGTCATGATGGACCGGCGCGGAAACGCGGACAAAACGTTGCGGGTAGGCTGGCGCGAATGGGTGCGGCTGACCGATCTCGGCGTCGCCGCCATTAAGGCCAAGATCGATACCGGCGCCCGGACGAGCGCGCTGCACGCCTTCGCCATCGAGCCTTTCCGGCGCTCTGGCGCGCTCTGGGTGCGCTTCGATGTGCATCCCCTCCAGCGCTCAAGCTCGGTGAAGATCAAATGCGAGGCGAAGGCGGTCGACGAGCGCGCCGTGCGCAATTCCGGCGGCCTGGTTGAGCGCCGCTACATCATCCAGACCCGCATGATGCTTGGCGACCGCGCCTGGCCGATCGAGCTTGCGCTTGCCAACCGCGACCAGATGGGCTTCCGCATGCTGCTCGGACGCACGGCACTCGAAGGCAGGGCGTTGATCGAGCCGGGACGTTCTTTCCTCGCCGGGCACCGTCCGCCGCGGCTCCGCCAATGGCTCGCATGGGTCGCGCTTGAGCCGAGCAAGGCGCTGTCCTAGACCCTTATCCCCCGGGACGAATAGACCAATGAAGATCGCGTTGCTCGCGCGCAATCCGCATCTCTACAGCCATCGGCGCATCGTCGAGGCGGCGCGCACGCGCGGCCACGACATCGAGGTGTTTAACACGCTGCGCGTCTCCATCAACATCACCTCGCACAAGCCGATGCTCTATTACCGCAAGCGGCGGCTTGAGGATTTCGACGCGGTGATTCCGCGTATCGGCGCCTCGATCACCTTTTACGGACTTGCCGTACTCCGCCAATTCGAGGTGATGGGCGTTTATCCGTTGAACGAGTCGGTTGCCATCGGCAGGAGCCGCGACAAGCTTCGCTGTCTGCAATTGCTCGCCCGTAGGGGCATCGGGCTGCCCGTCACCGCCTATACGAACGATCCAAAGCAGGCCGAGGATATCATCGACCTCGTCGGCGGCGCGCCGGTAGTGATCAAGCTTCTTGAAGGCACGCAGGGCATCGGCGTGGTGCTCGGCGAGACCGTGAAGTCGGCGAAGTCGGTGATCGAGGCTTTTCAGGGCGCGAACGTCAACATCCTGGTGCAGCAATTCATCAAGGAGGCCGACGCGACCGACATCCGTGCCCTTGTCATTGGCGACCGCGTCGTTGCTGCAATGAAGCGAGAGGGACCGGCGGGCGAATTCCGCTCGAACCTGCATCGAGGCGGATTGGGCGAGAAGGTGCGCATCAGTCCGCAGGAGCGCACCATGGCGGTGCGCGCCGCGCGCACGCTTGGCCTCAACGTGTGCGGCGTCGACATGCTCCGCTCCAAGGGCGGTCCTCTCGTGGTCGAGGTGAACTCCTCCCCCGGCATCGAGGGGCTGGAAAAGGCGACCGGTATCGACGTGGCGGGATTGATGATCGAGTTTCTGGAGCGGAACGCACCCCACGGAAACACCCGCACCAAGGGCAAAGGCTGATTCGGCTCGGCGGAAATCGTTGGTGCCGGAACGGTTGGCAGCCGGTATTGTTATAAAGCCGAGGCCAAGGGAGAACCTGATGGCGGAAGCTGCAGCCCAGCCTACCGGCCCTGATCTCGCCCAAGGCGTTGCGTTCGCCACCCTCGCCGACGGCGGCAAGCTCGTCGGCCATGCCGGGGGTGAACCCATCCTGCTCGTACGCAGCGGAAACGAGATCTTCGCGGTCGGAGCTCATTGCACGCACTACAACGGCCCGTTGGGCGACGGGCTCGTGGTTGCCGATACCGTGCGCTGTCCCTGGCACCACGCCTGTTTCGACCTGCGCAGCGGTGAGGCCTTGCGCGCGCCCGCCTTGAGCCCAGTCGCGTGCTGGTCCGTCGAGCAGCGCGACGGGCGGATTTTCGTTGGAGAAAAACGCGCGCAACCGAAACCGGAGCCGCGGGGCAAGCCTGCGGCAGCACCGGACCGGATCGTGATCGTCGGCGGAGGCGCCACCGGCTTCGCCGCAGCCGAGATGCTCCGGCGCGTGCATTACCAGGGGAGCATCGTTATGCTGAGCGATGACGATGCTCCTCCGGTCGACCGGCCGAACCTCTCTAAGGACTATCTCGCCGGAAATGCTCGAGAAGATTGGCTCCCCCTGCGGTCAGAGAGCTTCTATGCCAAGAAGGGCATCGATCTACGGCTCAAGACGAAGGTCGCCGGAATCGACGTGCAGGGGCGGAAGGTCCAGCTCGCCGACGGGAGCACGGTTGCCTACGACCGGCTGCTGCTAGCAACCGGCGCCGAGCCGGTTCGTCTCACCATCCCAGGCGCCGACCAGCCGCACGTGCACACGCTGCGCTCGTTCGCCGACTGCAAATCGATCATCGAGAATACCAAGACGGCGCGAACGGCGGTCGTCATGGGTGCGAGCTTTATCGGGCTAGAGGTCGCGGCGTCGCTCCGCGCGCGCGGATTGGAGGTCCATGCGGTGGCGCCGGACAAGCGACCCATGGAGAGGGTTCTCGGCCCGCAAATGGGCGATTTCATCCGCGCGCTGCACGAGGAGCACGGCGTGGTTTTCCACCTCGAGGACATGGCGACCGCCATCGACGGCAACCACGTGCAGCTCAAGAGCGGCGGCACGCTCGAGGCTGATCTCGTGGTCGCCGGCATCGGCGTTCGCCCACGGCTCGCGCTTGCCGAGGCTGCCGGGCTGACCGTCGATCGCGGCGTCACCGTGAACGCCTATCTCGAAACCAGCGAGCCAACGATTTTCGCCGCCGGCGATATCGCGCGCTGGCCCGATCCCTATAGCGGCCAGACAATACGCGTCGAGCATTGGGTTGTTGCCGAGCGCCAAGGGCAAACAGCGGCGCTCAACATACTCGGTTACCGCGAGAAATTTAACGCCGTCCCCTTCTTCTGGAGCCAGCACTATGACGTCTCGATCAACTATGTCGGCCATGCCGAGCAATGGGACGACCTCGCGATCGACGGCAATATCGCCGGCAAAGACTGTAGCTTGAGTTTCAAGCGCAGCGGGCGCGTACTCGCGGTCGCGACGATTTTCCGCGACCTCGAAAGCCTGGAGGCCGAGCTGGCGATGGAGCAGGAGGTCGCTGCAGCCTAACGTCCCAGAAGACGTTGCCGAAGCACGACGGCATCGTTGTGCAGCTCGTCATGCGCCGAATAGACGAGTGTGATCGTGCCTTTTCGTGCCAGTGCCCGAAGCCTCTCGAGCTCTTCCGGATGCACGCGCAGCTCTTCGACGTAACGCTGGCGAAATCCCTCCCAGCGGGCCGGGTCGTGCCCGAACCATTTCCGCAAAGCGGTACTGGGCGCGACCTCCTTCACCCATCGATCGATGGCCGCGTCCGCCTTTCTAACCCCACGCGGCCATAGTCGATCAACCAAGATACGAACGCCGTCATCATCAGCGGGACGCTCATAGGCCCGCTTCAATTTGACGTTCGCCGCCTTGATGCTCATGCCCATCGATCTCGGTTTCCTGGCGTGCCGTTCGCAAGCGTCTAAGCCACGCTGCCTTGAGTCGAAGGCGAATGGCGCTTCGTACTCGCGGCGGTCCACGCGAGCCCGATGATACCGGGGATCAGCCTGGTCGAGAAGAACGACGGAAAGAACGCCGCCGCGGCGACCTCGGGCGCCGAGGCCAACGCTCGGCGAGAGTGCTGCGGCCAACCCCTCGCGCACGCCCAGTCCTCCGATGGTGATGGAGATTACGTTCGACAGAGTCACCACGGCGAGGATGAACACGGCATGCCAATCGTGGATCGGCTCGATGCCGACGATGAAGCACATCAGCAGGAGGCAGTGAGGCATTTGGTCCTTAAATCAGGCGCTTACGCCCCGCGCGTGGTCCGATGCCGGCCTCTTTATCCAGGAGAGCGCGCTTGCGCTCCACCCCTCCCCTGTAGCCGGAGAGACCGCCGTCGCTGCGCACCACGCGGTGGCAGGGAATCGCCACGGCGATGCGGTTCGTGGCGCAAGCGCGCGCCACGGCGCGCACCGCTTGTGGCGCCCCGATCTTTTTGGCGATCTCTGCATAGCTCGCCGTCGAGCCGACCGGGATACGGCGGAGCGCCTCCCAAACGCGATGCTGGAAGGCGGTGCCCCGCACATCCAGAGGCAGATCGAGGCCATTGGCGGGGTCTTCGACAAAGGCGAGGACCTTGGCAGTGAGCTCCTCGAACGCCTTGTCTCCGCCGATGAGCCGTGCCCGTGAGAACATGACTTGCAGCTCCTTCCCCAAGCTTTCCGGCTCGTCGCCAAACAGAATTGCACAGACCCCCTTCTCGCTCGCGGCAACCAGCACCGAGCCAAGTGAGCACGTGCCAATTGCGTAGCGTATCGCCTGCCCGGCGCCGCCCGAGCGAAAGTCAGTGGGCGTCATGCCGAGAACCTCCGAGGCATTGGCGTAGAAGCGGCCGTTGGAGTTGAAGCCGGCATCATAGATCGCCTCGGTCACGGTTGCGCTTCTTCCCAGACCCTCGCGCACGCGGTTCCCCCGATGCGCCGTGGCGTAGCCCTTCGGCGTGACACCGAGCGCCAGCTTGAAGATGCGGTGAAAGTGATAGGGGCTCAAGCCCACGGCGGCGGCAAGATCGTCGAGCTTCGGCGCCTCGTCGGCGGTCTCGATCAGCCGGCAGGCTTGCGCGATCTTTCCAGCGTGAAGCTCGCCGAGCGAAGGCTGGTCGGGCTTGCAGCGCTTGCAGGGGCGAAAGCCTGCCCGCTCTGCCTCGTCCCGCGTGTCGAAGAAGCGCACATTGGTACGCTTGGGGAGACGTGCGGGACAACCAGGGCGGCAATAGACGCCGGTGGTTTTCACCGCAATGTAGAACTGGCCTTCGAAGGAGGCGTCGCGGGCGACGACAGCCTCCCAGCGGGCCTCGTCGCGGGACGAAGCTGGCAGCGGCTTTTCGAGAGTACGGATCATTATGAAAGTCCTTGAGGATGGTTTGGCGTTGGCCCCGAGATACGCCCCTCCTCGGCCGCCCGCACTCCGATCCTTGCTGTCAAATTCGAACCGCGTTCGACCCCTATTGCGACGCGGGCGCGGAAGACGCCGTCGGCGCCGTGATAGGCGGCGGCACATCCTCCACGTGCTTGATATGGCCAGCTTCGTATGCCCACCAGATCAGCGCGACGATGCCGCCAACGCACCCCAACAGAAGCAAGAATCTCAGTGGATTGAGCCGATCGGCTTCGCCATCCCAGCTATGTCGTCTGCCAGCCACACGAACCTCCTTTTCTCGCAACTCCCTGTCTTGGTGCGGGACCACATAGAAATGAGGGCTCGGCCGAGCCCCGGCAAGCCCTCTCGCCACGCGAGGAGCAATCAGGAATCAGGGGCTCGCTTTCGACGCTTCGCGGAGCCCGTAGTGATCTTGGACGGCCTGGATAGCTTCCGCTCAAGGGCCGAGATTTGCCGCCGCAATTCGTCGTTCTCGATCTCGGCATAGACGGCGGCGGCGCTCTGGGCGATGCGCCTCAGCATCGCACGCTCATTGGCGTCGAGGTCGGCGCCGGAGGCGTGTGGTCCGTACAGCGCGAGCGCAAAGCAGCGGAGCGGATTTGCCGCCGGGACCGCGAGCACCGGGCGGCTGAACCCGGAGGGCAGTCCGGGTTCGGTCTCGTATTCCTCTTCTACCGGGAACGGCGCTCCCTTCGCCAAGGGCGCGAGCATCGGAGCACCGGGCAACAGCGTTCGGGTCGTCTTCTCACCCCAGCCATGTCCGTCGCTGTCGCGTCTGAACTCGGCGCCATTGCGGCGGAAGGATGCGGCGGAGGACAGCTTCAGGGCCCGGTATGGCCGGTCGGCCAGAATCTGGTCGACCTCCAAGGGTTCCTTCGCCTTCAGGATCGCAGCGGCAATGCTCCGCTCCGCATGGTCAAGGTCGCGGTTGAAATAGCGGTCGGTGAGGTGCGTCGCGCCCTCGTGTAGGCGGCTTATGAGGTAGAGCGCACCGGCGCCGATCACGATCCACGCCCAGTTCGGGATGGCGAGATGCTCCTGCATGTACTCGACCTCGTGATGCAGCAATAGTGCGGGGACGCTGAGGGTGAGGCCGAGAATGGTGACGCGGCGGAGCGGAATCGACACGCTCACCACACGTTCCCGCCGCACCGCCTCGAACACGAACAAACAGAGGATGCCGTTCACGAGATAGAGTAGGCCGATGACATCTTCCGATGGCGTGAAGTTCTCCAACCTCGTCTCGAAGATCGTGGTGCTCGAGGCGAGTTCGGCGAAGAGAAAGGCTGGGAGCCCGATCAGGCATCCCCACACCACCCAGCGCATGCGCTGAAAGTCCTCCGGCGGTTTGCGCCGCGTCCGTTCGAGCAGGATACCGACAGCGAACACGGCCACGGCGAAGCCGGCGAGTATGGCAAAGCGCGTCCCCGTCTCGGTGCGGTATCCGGTCAGGTTGCCGTAAGTGAGCAGCATCAAGATCGCCAGCACGACCGCCACGACCGGCAGGAGGCGTTCGAGCCATCGCCATTTGCGGTCAGGCTCGTCGTCGGGTACGCGCAGGACGAACTGGAGGAGCCCGGTATAGCCGACGGCCTCGGCGATGGCGCCGGCAATGTTCTGCCCGAGCATGACCAACGGCCATTCCGCAAGGAGCGCGTAGAAGGCGTAGTACTGACCGGGATTGAACCACATGACGTAGAGAAAGAAGCCCCAGCTCATGCGCCCTGGTCGCGTCCACACGAGCCATGCGGCGGCGACCACCACCAGAATTCCAGCGATCTGATCCATGAGGACGATGAAGCGCTCGAACGGGTTGGCCGGCACCTGCGCTGCGATCAGAGTGATCTGCCGCGCTGGGCGGTCGCCGGTCGCCTTCAGATTCAACGTCGCCTGCTGTCCTTTTAGAACGTACTGATGTCCACCAAGCACCATCAGCGCTTTGCCGCAGGTGGTGGGGTCGTAGGGAAAGCAGCGAAGCTTGCTGAGCGCGAGCTTGTCGCCCTCGCGTATGCCTGCATGCCAGGCCGGAGACTGGTGCTCCTCGTCGAAGGGGGCGACGACCTCGTAGATCATGCCGTCATTGTCGGCATAGAAGCCGAACGAGCCCAGTGGCTGCACGACGCGCAAGACATCCGGAACGATCATCGCAAGCGCCCAGGTGAGGAGCACGATCAGCAGGAGTCGTTGGCGCGTCATGCGCTCGGGCCTTTAGGCGTTTCGTCGGGGCAGAGCCGAATCGGCGGCGGCACAGCGGCGATGTTAGTTCGGGCGCAAGGACTGAGCCAGAGAGGCCCGGGCCGCATCGGCCTCATCCCAGCCAATCACGATTGCGTTAAGGATGGCGGAGGCGGAAAAAGGGCTTTGGCCCAGCCACGGCGGCGGCGCTAGACTTGCCAAGACTTAAGAGATTGGAGGCATTCCATCATTCGACTGTCGATCTTTGCGGGGATGGCATTGCTAGGGCTCGGACTGTTGAGCGGCGCCGTCAATGCCGGTAGCGATCCGACACGGAGAGCGCGGCTGCCGAGCGTCGACAATCCCTATTGTGCCATCTCGACCCGTCTCCTGCCGGATTTTCCGGAGCAGGCGACCTCCATGTTGGATTCCAGGGGGCGGCCCCTGATCGTGGTCGACCCCACCACACTATCCCGCAGCCCGGCCTACGGGCATTTCCTGATGGCGCATGAATGCTGCCACCATACGCTCGGCCATGTGCGAAAGCTCTACGACGGGATCGGTCAGTTGGGGCCGCAGCCCTTCTACTACATCCGGCCGCAACTTAAGCAGATGGAGCTCGATGCCGACACGTGCGCGGTCAAGCTGCTCAAGGCCACACATGAGCCAGAGGCCATCGAGGCTGCGCGCGAGACGATGATGACCTTCGGCACCAAGCCGACTGGCGCTTACTACCCGACCGGCATCGAGCGCGCGGACAACATCGCCAAGACTTCCGCCCAGGACTAGGCGTCCCCGCGACTTCCCGAATTTGCGGAACCTCAACGCCAGGCAGCGAGTCCGTCTTAGGGGCTCGAGACTGGAGAAGTCATGCATCTGCTGGTGATCGTCAAGGGCGCCTTGACCGTGATCGTGCCACGTCAGCTACCTGTCGATCATCGCGGGCTTTCGAATCCGCGATGATCAAGCAGGCTTGAGCGCTATTTCTTTACGGCGTCGGAGCTGTTGGTTGGCGGCCCGTCGAGTGCCGCACCTTTCTTGAAGGCAGTCTTCACGAACTTGTCGCCCTCTTTGGTTATCTTGGTGACCCAACCTGACTTCCAAGTGATCACCGCGGAGGCGCCTTCTTCCTTCCAAGTTCCGGTGGCGGCCTCGGGCAGCGTTGCCGTCGCCGCGCCGTCGGCGGCGAGCGTTATCTCGAATGCCTTGCCCTTGGTATCCTTGACTGCCCAAGTTCCTTCGAATTCGCTCGCCGCGAAGCTCGCAAGGCTTGCCATGACGATGGTCAAGCCGGCCACGAGCGCAGTGACGACAAGGGTCCTGAACCTATTCATGACGCTCCTCCCGAAATTGGGTGGGACACACCCAACCCTTACGCTTTTCTTGGTTAAGCGGCCCGGCCCGCCTTCGATGCCTCTGGCACCTCGACGAGCCGGCCGTTTTTCACGTCGTAGATATAACCGTAGACGGGCACCGAAGCCGGCACAAGCGGATGTGCCCTGATGCGCCGTACGTCGCTCAGCACGCTTTCCGCCTGATTCCTGATGGTCAGCCAGTCGACATTTTTGTCGGCCGCGAGGTGTGCTTTGGTGCAGGTCATTGACCCGCCACACCCTCATGGTCTAGCTGGCCAAAGGCCATACGAGGGTGCTTGGTGAGTCGGGCTTCTGTCATTGTTCTTGCTCTCTTGGCGCTTGCCGGCGGCGCATCCGCCTTGGCGGAAGAGGCGCAAGCGCCACAGCAATGCTGGACGCCTCATGCGCTCGTCGGGACCGAGGCTGAGCTGAAGCATGTCCATTCGCGTCAGTCGCTCGACCTCGGACCTCTCAAGCAGGTGACGCTGCCGCCCGCGACACCGATCGCGACAGAGCTTCGCGGCTCGATCCGCGGCGTCACGCTGCCGCCGGGAGAGAAGCTGATCGCGCTCACCTTCGATCTCTGCGAGGAGAACGGTTATGTGTCGGGGTATGACGGCCGCGTGGTCGATTTCCTGCGCGCGCAAGGCATCAAGGCGACATTCTTCGCCGGTGGCAAATGGATGGAGACCCATCCCGAGCGCGCGCAGCAGTTGATCGCCGATCCGCTGTTCGAGATCGGCAGCCATGGCTTGCGGCATCTCGACCTGTCCCACGCCAAGGAGCAGACGCTCGCCGAGGAGATCACACTGACCGAAGCCGCCTATGCTCGCGCCACGACAGCGCTCACGGCGCGTCAATGCTTCGTCGGGGCGCCACGACGACCACAAGAGCGGCTCACGCTGTTCCGTTTCCCTTACGGCCGCTGCAACGACAAGGCGCTTGCGGCGACAGCCGATGCCGGGCTCATCGCCGTGCAATGGGATTTGGTGACCGGCGATCCGGACCCGGACGTCTCCGCCAATACCATCGCCAACACCATCCTCACCAGGGCGCATCCCGGCGCCATCGTCGTGGCTCATGCCAATGGGTACGGCCGCAACACTGCCGCGGCACTTGCCATCGCGCTGCCGGAACTGACGGAGCAGGGCTACAGTTTCGTCACGGTGAGCGAGTTGCTCAAAGCAGGCAAGCCGGTGATAGCGGCGCGCTGCTATCAGAATAATCCCGGCGACATGACGCGTGTTGCCAGGACCTCTCCCCGGCGCGGCAACCATGACCTCTTCTCCGTTTTCGGCCGCTCCAATTGAGCTTGAGGCCGCGGGCGGCGTGCCCGCGCGCCTCTTGCCGCTCGATCAACGCTCCTGCGCGAGCCTTGCTGCCGGCATCGTGGCGATGGAGCCGTGGTCGGTGATGAATTATCCGGCCGACAAGCTTGCAGCGTTTCTGGCGAGCCCCGACGCAGGCGTCGCGCGTTATGTGGTGAGCGTGCAGGGTGAGGAAGCCGGCGTCGTGTCGGTGCGCCATCCCTGGCTCAAGGGACCTTATCTCGAGCTGCTCGCGCTTTTGCCTGAAGTGCAGAGCCAAGGCATCGGGTCGAGTACCATGGCCTGGTTCGAGACCGCAGGCCTGAAGCACAGGTCGCGCAACCTCTGGGTCTGCGCCTCGTCGTTCAACGCACGTGCCTTGCGATTTTACGAACGCCACGGCTTCGCCCGCGCGGCGACGCTACCGGGCCTCGTCGCCGACGGCTACGACGAAATTCTGCTGCGCAAATTTCCGCTCGGCCCTGAGCCGTAATGCGAAGGCTACTCGGCGCTCTCTTCCGGCGGCGGCGCGTCGGGATCGATGTCGGGGATGTCCTTCACGTCGGCGTCTGGCGAATGATCGACAAACAACACACCGTCCTCGATCGAGACGGTCTCGCCGCCCTTCAATTCGTACTCATCGCCATTCTCGAGCTTGACCTTGCAACCGCTGCTGCACGCCGCGTCGATCTGCTTCTCCGGCTCCACAGTCAACTCACTAGATGAGCCGCCGGCGATCACTGTGAGTTTGTAGGGTTTGGAATCGATGTTGGAGATGGTAAGCGCCTGCGCCGGAACAGTGCAGAGCAAAACGAGCGCGCCAAAGGCGACAGAGCCGGCAACTCTCATTTTGTTTCCTCCCGTTAAATCAATTCCGGCAACGCCGGTTGATCCTTAAGCTGAAGACAGCGCCGGCATTGTGTTGCCGATACGGCAAAAAATGCGCGAACCCGCGCTTGCCTCAATTTACCACGCTTTCGCCCGAGGTCCGCAAGAGCCGCCACTATTTCATCTTGAGCCGGGAACCGCCTTTGTCCGACCTGCGTTGGGTGCAGGTTAGCGAGGGAAACTGGGAATTCGTTGCGGAGAAAAGAGCCCTGGCGGGGGCAAACAAGAAGCCTTAAAATCGCCCCTTAGAGCCAAGGGTCCCGCATCGATCGGAAAGGAGGCTTCCCATGGAGCTTACCGGTACCGTGACGGCCATTTTGGCTTTGGTGTCATTCGGGTTCGTCGCCGCGATCATCCTCGGAATGATCTAGCGCTTCCCCCAATCAGCCATCATCACTCAGCAGCATCGGCGATCCGCTTCGGATCGTAGTTGAGGATTGGTCCGAGCCAGCGTTCGGCCTCATCGATCGTCCAGCCTTTGCGGGCGGCGTAATCCTGCACCTGGTCGCGGCCGATCTTGCCGATGCCGAAATAACGGCTCTCGGGATGCGAGAAATATAGTCCTGAGACGGCGGCGGCGGGCCACATGGCACAGCTCTCTGTCAACTTGAGGCCCGTGGCTTTCTCTGCATCGAGCAGCCTGAACAGTGTCCGCTTCTCGGTGTGGTCCGGCTGCGCGGGATAGCCGGGTGCCGGACGAATGCCGGCATAGTCTTCGGCGATGAGCTGGTCATTGGTGAGCTTCTCACCAGGCGCATAGGCCCAAAGCTCGCGGCGCACCTTCTGATGCAAGGCCTCGGCGAAGGCTTCCGCCAGCCGGTCGGCGAGCGCCTTGACCATGATCTTGGAGTAGTCGTCGTTAGCGTGCTCGAACCGCCGCGCAACGTCCTCCTCGCCGATGCCGGCGGTGACGGCAAAGCCGCCAATATGATCGGCAACACCTGAGTCCTTCGGCGCAACGAAGTCGGCGAGCGCGAGATTGGCTTTGTCGCCATCGCGCGCCATCTGTTGTCGCAGCGTATGCAGCGTGGCGAGTACCTTGGCGCGCGATTCATCGGTGTAGAGCTCGATGTCGTCGCCGACGCTGTTCGCCGGCCAGAAGCCGACCACCGCATTCGCCTTGAGCCACTTCTCCGCGATCAGCTGCTTCAGCATGGCTTGCGCGTCGTCGAAGAGGTTACGCGCCGCCTCGCCATATTTATCGTCTTGCAGAATGCGCGGGTATTGGCCCTTCAGCTCCCAGGCCTGGAAGAACGGCGTCCAGTCGACGTAGCCGGCAAGCTCGGCCAAATCGTAGCTGTGAAAGTTGCCCGTGCCGAGGAAGGTAGGCTTCGGCGGCTGATAGGCTTTCCAATCGAGCTTCAAGCGATTGGCGCGGGCGTCGACGATCGACGTGCGGGTCTTCTCGGCTCGTCCTCGGGCATGCAACTCCGCCATGCGCGCATATTCCGCGCGCACCCGCGCGATCGCCTTCGGGCGCTCTTCCGGCGACATCAGGCCCGACACGACGCCGACGGCGCGGCTTGCGTCGGTGACGTAGATGGCCTGGCTCCTGTGATAATTCGGACTGATCTTCACCGCGGTATGCACGCGGCTCGTGGTGGCGCCGCCGATCAGGAGCGGCAGATCGAAGCCTTCGCGCTCCATCTCGGCCGCGACGTGGCACATCTCGTCGAGAGACGGCGTGATCAGGCCCGACAGGCCGATGATGTCGACCTTCCGCTCGCGCGCGGTGTCCAGGATCTTCTGCGCCGGAACCATCACGCCCAAGTCGATGACCTCGTAATTGTTGCATTGGAGAACGACGCCGACGATGTTCTTGCCGATGTCGTGCACATCGCCTTTCACCGTGGCGAGCACGATGCGCCCGGCAGGCTCGCCTTGCGCGAGCCCAAGCTCCTCCTTCTCCTTCTCCATGAAGGGCATGAGATAGGCGACCGCCTGCTTCATCACCCGGGCGGACTTCACCACTTGGGGCAGGAACATCTTGCCTGAGCCGAACAGATCGCCGACCACGCTCATGCCGGCCATCAGGGGGCCTTCGATGACGTGGAGCGGGCGCTTCGCCTGCTGCCGCGCCTCCTCGGTATCCACGTCGATATAGGTCGCAATGCCATGCACGAGCGCATGGGTCAGGCGCTCGTCGACCGGCTTCTCGCGCCAGGCAAGATCGACCTCGCGCTTCTGCGCGCCCTCCCCGCGATATTTCTCGGCGGCTTCGAGCAGCTGGTCGGTGGCGTCCTCGCGCCGGTTGAGGATGACGTCCTCGACCAGCTCCCGAAGCTCCGGATCGATGTCGTCGTAAAGCGCAAGCTGGCCGGCATTGACGATGCCCATATCCATGCCGGCCTGGATCGCATGATAGAGGAAAACCGAATGCATCGCCTCGCGCACCCGCTCATTGCCGCGAAAGGCGAAGGAGAGATTGGAGACGCCGCCAGAGACGTGCACGTAAGGCAGCTCCGCCTTGATGCGGCGCGTGGCCTCGATATAGGCTAGGCCGTAGTTGCTGTGTTCATCGATGCCGGTGGCGACGGCGAAGATGTTGGGATCGAAGATGATGTCTTCCGGTGGGAAGCCAACCTTCTCGGTCAAGAGCTTGTAGGCGCGCTTGCAGATTTCGAATTTCCGCTCAGCCGTGTCGGCCTGGCCTTGCTCGTCGAAGGCCATCACCACCACGGCGGCGCCGTAGCGGCGAACCTTCTTGGCGTGGTCGAGAAAAGGCCCCTCGCCCTCCTTCAGGCTAATCGAATTCACCACTGACTTGCCTTGCACGCATTTCAATCCAGCCTCGATCACAGACCATTTCGATGAGTCGATCATGATCGGCACGCGCGAGATATCCGGCTCGGCGGCGAGCAGATTGAGGAAGGTGGCCATGGCGGCTTCGGAATCGAGCATGCCCTCGTCCATGTTGACGTCGAGCATGTTGGCGCCGTTCTCGACCTGCTGGCGCGCGACTTCGAGCGCGGCCGGATAGTCGTTGGCCTCGATCAGCTTGCGGAATTTGGCGGACCCGGTGACGTTAGTCCGCTCGCCGACCATGACGAAATTCTGCGCCGCGTTACTCATTCACTTTCACCCATGCACGAAGGGCTCGAGGCCGGAAAGGCGCATCTTGTGCTCGACCTCCGGCACGCGGCGCGGCGGGTACTTCGAGACAGCAGCGGCGATGGCGCGGATATGCTCGGGCGTCGTGCCGCAGCACCCCCCGACGATGTTGATCAGCCCGTCGCGCGCCCACTCCTCGAGTAGCCCTGCCATGTGCTTCGGCGTTTCGTCATATTCGCCCATCTCATTGGGAAGCCCGGCGTTGGGATAGACGCTGACCAGCGTGTCGGCGACACGGGAAATCTCATCAACCGAAGGGCGAAGCTGCTCGGCGCCGAAGGAGCAATTGAGCCCCACCGAGAACGGCCGCAAATGCTTCAGCGAATACCAGAAGGCTTCAGGCGTCTGACCGGAGAGATTCCGCCCCGAAAGATCGGTGATGGTGTCGGACAGCATCATGGGAAGTTCCACGCCCATTTCGTCGTACACCTGCTCGACGGCAAAGCCCGCGGCCTTGGCGTTCAGCGTGTCGAAGATGGTCTCGATAAGGAAGGCGTCCACGCCGCCCTCGATCAGACCGCGCGCCTGCGTCGAATAGGCATCGACCAGCGCATCGAAGCTCACATTGCGGAAGCCAGGATTGTTCACGTCTGGCGACAGCGACGCCGTGCGGTTGGTTGGGCCGATGGCGCCGGCGACGAAGCGCGGCTTCTCCGGCGTCTTCGCGGTCCAGGCATCGGCGGCGGCGCGCGCAAGCTTCGCCGCCGCGACGTTCATCTCATGGGCGATCGCTTCGAGCCCATAGTCGCTCTGCGAGATGGCCTGCGCGTTGAAGGTGTTGGTCTCGAGGAGGTCGGCGCCGGCTTCGAGATAAGCGTTGTGAATCTCGCTGATGATCTCTGGCTGCGTCAGCACTAGGAGGTCGTTGTTGCCCTTGAGATCGTGGCCATGATCCTTGAAGCGCTCGCCACGATAGCCTGCCTCGTCCAGCTTGTAGCGCTGGATCATGGTGCCCATGGCGCCGTCGAGGATCAGGATGCGCTCTTTGGCGGCAGCTTTCAGCGCTGCGATGCGTTCGTCCCGGGTCATTGCGCGGCCTCGACTTTCGATACGGCCGGCGTGACCGGGCGCAAGCCCAAGAGATGGCAGATGGCGTAGACCAGGTCGGCGCGGTTCAGCGTGTAGAAGTGGAATTCGGTGATGCCCCTGTCGACAAGGCCCATGACCTGTTCGGCGGCAACCGCGGCAGCCACGAGATAGCGCGTCTCCTGATCGTTCTCCAAGCCTTCGAAGCGGTGGCCGAGCCAGTCCGGCACTCTTGTGCCTGACTTCTCAGCAAAGCCTCCCACCTGCTTGAAATTATGGATCGGGATAAGGCCGGGCACGATGGGGATGGTGATGCCACGATCGCGCACGCGGTCGAGATAGTGGAAGAACACCTCGTTATCGAAGAAGAACTGGGAGATGGCGCGGGTGGCGCCAGCGTCGATTTTCGCCCAGAGCATGTCGATATCGGCATCGACCGACGGCGACTCAGGATGTTTCTCCGGATAGCAGGCAACCGACACTTCGAAGGGAGCGATCTCCTTGATGCCACGCGTGAGATCGGCGGCATTGACGTAGCCGCCAGGAGTTGGCGTGTAGCGGGCGCCGACGCCGCCGGCGGGATCGCCGCGGAGCGCCACGATATGGCGCACGCCGATATCCCAATAGTCGCGGATGACTGCGTCGACCTCTTCGCGCGTCGCGTCGACGCAAGTGAGATGGGCTGCTGGCTTGAGCTTTGTCTCCTTCAGCACGCGCGCGATGGTTGCGTGCGTGCGCTCGCGGGTCGAGCCGCCGGCGCCATAGGTCACCGAAATGAAGGTGGGATTGAGCGGCTCGAGCCGCCGGATTGAGCGCCACAGAGTTTCTTCCATGGCCGCTGTCCGCGGCGGGAAGAACTCGAACGACACGTCGATGTCGCCATGGCCGAGGAACCGGCTCTTGCGGTCGGGGGCAACAAGCATCACGCAGCGTACTCCACTGTGCGCTTCTTTTTCTCTCGGGGAGTGGCCGGCTTGGTCGCGACCCATAGCGAGACGGTGAGCTTCTCCGGCGCGCCGCTTGCGGCTGGCGCAAGGTCGCGCTGCCGCTCAACGCTCAGGCCAGACTCTTTCAGCCAGCGCTTGAGCTGATCGGAAGCAAAGCCGAGCCGACGATGCGCGGATTGCTCGCGCAGGAATTCGAGCTCATGCGGAGCGAAGTCGACCACGAGCAGCCTGCCGCCTGGTTTGAGCAGCCTTGCGGCTTCCGCGACCGCGGCAGCCGGGTCGTCGAGGAAGTGCAGCACCTGATGCAGGATCACGGCATCGGCAGCGCCATCGGGAAGCGGCACATTGTAGAGATCGCCGTGACGCGCTTGCGCGTGGGCGAGCCCGGCGCGGTCGAGTTTCATGCGCGCGTAGGTCAGCATGTCGTGGCTGAGATCGAAGCCGAGCGCGCGGGCGGCACGCGGCGCAAACAGCTCGAGCATGCGCCCCGTCCCGGTGCCGAGATCGACCAGCAGCGTGAAGGGCCCCGGCCCGAGCGCCTCGTCAACCGCCGCCTCAACTTGGCTTTCGGCGACGTGCAGAGCGCGGATCCTGTCCCACTCGCCGGCATGCTCGCGGAAATAGCTTTGCGCAGCGTCTTCCCTCGCCTTCTTGACGGCCAAAGAGCGCGCGCGGTCGCGGGCGAAGACGGGATCGGCGGCATCGAGACTCGCCACGATGGCGGACGCAAGTGCTGCTTCGCTGCCTGACTCGGCCAGGCGGAAGAACACCCAGCTCCCCTCGCGGAAGCGCGTGATCAGCCCGGCCTCGGCCATCAGCTTCAGGTGACGGCTGATGCGCGGTTGGCTCTGCCCCAGGATCTGGGTCAGGTCCTTGACGTTGAGCTCGCTGCCGGCGAGGAGCGCCAGGATACGCAGCCGCGTGGCCTCGCCCGCGGCGCGAAGTCCGCTCAACGCATGGGCACGGGACAGATTTTCGGAATGGGGCTGGGCTCGGTCGACACCTGACATAAAGATATGTTTATGCGTTTCGACTCCGGTTAGCAAGAGTTGACCTGACCTCGCGCCCTGGATTGTGGCGCTCTCGCTTTACCCACCCTTACGTGTATTTTATCTCCACGTATGCATCTGGTTGTAGCCTTGCGAGGCGGCACGACGGAGGAATTTGCCAGCGGCGCTGACTATGAAGGCCGCAAGGCAACGTTAAAAAGGGTGATGGCCGCCGCTATAAGGGGCGCGGCCTGCGAACTATGCCGAATACGGCAAGGCGCTCGGAGTTGATCTTGAGAACAATCCGGCCATGGCAGCAGTCGGCTTTGTCGCTGAAGATCGCCTGCGTATATTGGAAGCGGCGCAAGCTCAATCCGATTGCGATCGGACGATATCCGCGCCACGACGAAAGGATCAACGGTGGTTTCAACGGTTTGGAAGACCGGAGCAGCTACATTCGCAAGGCCAAAGAGGCGCTTGTCCGCATCGAGGGCATCCTGACCGGCGCTGTGTCCGATCCGTGCCCGGCGCGGTTCAACCGGAGACGCGGTCGGCGACCTGCAGGCGATGCTGAGCAAGCTCAAATTTCCCCTCGCCATCGATCGGGATTTCGGCGCGGCGACCGAACTTGCCATCATGCGTTTTCAAGGCGACAAAAGCTCACGGTTGACGGCATCGTCGGCAAGGAGACCTGGGATGCGATTGAGCAAGCCGCGGAAAAGCTCGAGCCTGTCGTCACGCCCGAGCGAACTTCTTGTATTTGATGCGCTTCGGTAGAACAGCGTCCTCGCCGAGGCGGCGCTTCTTGTCCTCCTCGTAGAATTCGAAATTGCCTTCGAACCACTCCACGTGGCTGTCGCCCTCGAAAGAGAGGATGTGGGTGGCGATGCGGTCGAGGAAGAAGCGATCGTGGCTGATGATCACGGCGCAGCCGGGGAAGTCTTCGAGGGCGGCTTCCAGCGACGATAACGTCTCCACGTCGAGATCGTTGGTCGGCTCATCGAGCAGGATCAGGTTCGCCCCTGATTTCAGCATCTTGGCGAGATGAACGCGGTTGCGCTCTCCGCCTGAGAGCTGGCCGACCTTCTTCTGCTGGTCCGGCCCCTTGAAATTGAACCAGCCGACATAGGCGCGCGACGGCACCTCTCTCGCCCCGAGCTTGATCACGTCGCTGCCGCCGGAGATCTCCTCGAACACCGTCTTCTTGCCATCGAGCGTATCGCGCGATTGATCGACATAGCCGAGCTTCACCGTGTCGCCGACGCGGATGCTGCCATTGTCCGGGGTCTCCTGCCCCACAATCAGGCGGAACAGCGTGCTCTTTCCGGCGCCGTTCGGACCGATGACACCAACGATGCCGCCGGGCGGAAGCTTGAAGGAGAGATCGTCGACGAGGAGGCGGTCGCCGAAGCCTTTGCCGATATGGTCTGCTTCGATGACGACGTTGCCGAGGCGCGGTCCCGGCGGAATGGTGATCTGCGCCTTGCCGTTGGTGTCGCGGCCGGCCTCCGCCACAAGCTCGTCATAGGCCTTGATGCGCGCCTTGGATTTCGCCTGGCGCGCCTTTGGGCTCGCCCTGATCCAGTCGAGCTCGCGGGCGAGCGTCCGCTCTTTGGCCGCGTCCTGCCTGCCTTCCACCTCGAGACGCTTCTGCTTCTGCTCAAGCCAGGAGGAATAGCTGCCGTGATACGGAATGCCGGCGCCGCGATCGAGCTCGAGGGTCCATTCGGTGATGTTGTCGAGGAAGTAGCGGTCGTGGGTGACCATGACCACGGTGCCTGGATAATCGCGCAAATGATGCTCGAGCCACGCCACGCTTTCGGCGTCGAGATGGTTGGTCGGCTCGTCGAGCAGGAGGATGTCGGGTTTAGCGAGCAGCAGGCGGCAAAGCGCAACGCGCCGCTTCTCGCCGCCCGACAGCGTATCAACCTTAGCGTCGCCGGGCGGGCAGCGGAGCGCGTCCATGGCTTGCTCGACCTGCGCATCGAGATCCCAGAGGTTGCCGGCGTCGATCTCGTCCTGCAGCTTCGCCATCTCGTCGGCGGTCTCGTCGGAATAGTTCATGGCGAGCTCATTGTAGCGGTCGAGCTTCGCCTTCTTCTCCGTCACGCCCTCCATGACATTGCCGGTCACGTCCTTAGCCGGATCGAGCTGCGGCTCCTGGGGCAGAAAGCCGACGCTCACGCCGTCGGCGGCCCAGGCCTCACCGAGAAACTCCTTCTCGTTCCCTGCCATGATGCGGAGCAACGTCGATTTACCGGCACCGTTCAAGCCGACCACGCCGATCTTGGCGCCGGGCAGGAATGCGAGCGTGATGTCCTTTAATACCTGCTTCCCGCCAGGATAGGTCTTGGACAGCTTATTCATGACATAGACATATTGCGGGCTGGCCATGGTCTCCCGAGGTGGCGTGGGTTTGGTGTTGGAAGTTAGGTTGAGCTTCTAGCGAATTGCGGAGCGCAACTCAACGGTTAGAACAGCGCAGGCAGGCGCTCTTTGAGCTTGGCGGCCAAGGCGTCGAGCGGATTTTCCTTGATCGGCTCGATCTCGGACAGCGCCGCGGCGAAGGTCTCAGGCATCAGCGCCGCAATCGGAAGCACGCGGCACCAATTATTGCGCACGAGAAAGGCGCGATAGGCGGACTCCTCATCGGTGAAGCGGTGGGCTTCCGGCGCCACGCCAACCACGGGCAGGCGCGCCGATACCGCCTCCGATACCATGGTGCTCGAATCCTCGGTGCAGACGATCACCTCAGCCTTACCGAAGACTTCAGGGAGCGTGCCTGGGCCTGCGCTGCGATAGTCGATGAAGCGCGCGATCACGCTCTCATCCTTGGCAAGCCCGGCAACCTTGTCGGCGACGTGATCTGGCGTGCGCCGCGAGGTGGAGACGAGCCAGCGCGTGCCCCACGCCTGCGATAAGCGCTTCGCAAACTCCAACAGCCTCTCCCATTCAACTGGGCGATAGCGGAACGGCCCAGCATTGCCGCCGATGAGTAGGCCGGCAAGCTTTGGATGACGATCAGGCCCATAGCGCGGCACCTTGGCGGGACGCCCCAATGCGTCGGGATCGATGGCGGAAGGTTTCAGCAGCACCATGTGCCGCGGGCTCCCCGCATCTCGGTCGTAGGATGAGATCACCAGGCTGAAATTCTGAGGCCCAAGCCCGCGCAACAGCGAGCCGCAAAACACATTGGGCACGCAGAGAAAGCGAGTGACACAGATATTCGGCATCTGCGTCTCGCCGCCGGCGGAGACCACGAGGTCTGCCTTCGGCAACTCGTCGGCCTGAATGCGGTAGGCCATGCGCAACATTCGCGGCGGATAGAAGCTCTGGGCGTTGATGCGCCTGCGGAGCCAGCGCGTGGGCACGATCCATTTCCGCTTCACTTCGATGCGCGTCACCTCGACCGGCCGCAGGCGGTTCACCGCGGCAATCACGCCTTCGGCGAGGTGGTAATGGCCTGGCCTCGTATCGGCGAGGAAGATTACTTTGAGCGGCGTCACTGGCTGACCGGAGCTTTGACGGAATGAAAGAGGCGTCGCCCGCGTCATAAAGGGAAATCGATCCCAATTGAATTCCGATTTAGAGGCCGTATGCCAGCTTGGCAAACCGAGGGCGCCTCGGCACAATCGGCGCGAAAGCGGGCTAGGAGGACATTGTGCCAGAACGGGCAGCAAATTTACGGGCCGAACTCATCTTGAAGGCGATGATCGCGGTCGGGTCCGCCGATGGCGGCCTTGAGGACCGTGAGCTCAGCCTCATTCAGCAGGTCTATGAGGACCAGGCGGAAAGGCCGATCACGCGGGAAGAGATCGCCGAAGTGTCGCAAGAAAGCACGCGAGACGGCCTACTTGCCGAGCTCTACGCCGCTTCTCCTGTGCTTGATCGCGAAACCAAGGAGGAGATCATCCGCGCCGCCTATCTTACGCTCCTCGCCGACGGCCGCATCGCCGCAGAGGAGCGCAAGAAGCTGAAGGACATCGCCATGGCGCTCCGCGTGCCTGAGATTCACTTCGGCGCGATCCTGGAAGACCTGGCGTTGTGGCTCGAGGAGCAGAAGTCCTAGCGCTTAAACCGGCTTCAGCCGAACTTCGGATTCTGGAAGCTTCGTCTCGCCCGCTCACGGGGCTCGGCGACAAATAGCAAGCACTGAACTTCGCGATGGTAGGACGGACTCTCGGCGATGACGCGCACATTGCGCAAGCCGCAGCGCTCGAGGAAATCCCTGACGAAGACTTCATGACCTTGGCTCAGCTCAGGCAAGAATTCTGTCCACGAGCTTTCTTCTGCCGTACCGACCTCGAAGATCAGCACGTTGTTCACGCGAGACACGAGCGCGGTTACGAATTCTCGCAGTCGCGAGGCCGTAGGCGCGGATGATATGGTGGACGACCGACATGCAGATCCGGCATCGAATTTCGGCAAGGCAAGAAGGTCCTTCGGGCCCACGAATGACCTGATGGTCGCCATGCGCTCCGCTCGATCGTAGAGCCGCGACAGCTCACCGGCATCTATGCAGTCCGATGCCTCGATGCCGACGGCGAAGCAATGCAGATCGGTAGCGGCACGGCGCACTAACCAATGGGATCCGCTTAGTGATCCGATGGAACGCCATGCGCAGTTTGTCCCACCACTCCTCATATTCGCCGTTGCGGGCGCGCCGCAGAAACTGCTCGAACAAGAACCTCGCGCGGCGGCAGCACAGTCAGCACTGTCAGCGCGGCCTTGGCTTCGGTCACGGCTTGCATGGCAGGGTCGTTGGCGAAGTGCTCGAAGCCTCTGCTGTAGGCGCGCATGATGTCGTAATGGACGACGAGCCCCTTGGAGACGCGCTTGCCGCGAAGAACGCGGGAGAGGCCATTGCAAGAGAGTCCATTGCCGCTCGTGCGCAGCCACTCTTTGACCCTTGTGGGAGATCGCGGGAGATGTTGATGGTGAGACGGCCGAAGACGAACTCGCCCATGAAGGTGCTCTTGCCCGAGCCTGACGGTCCGGGGATAACGAAGAGGTGCTTGAGCGCGCTTGCCGCGGCAACGCCCGCGGCGCGCTCCCCCGTCCGAACGCCCGGCGAAAGCCGGTCCCCGTCTTGATGGCCAAGCTATTGCTCATGCTCCCTCCCCTGGAAGCCGTCACGAAAGTTTCATGCTAGAGGAGGCGTCGGTAAAGCGTGGAATTGGCGTCCAATATGGGCCGGAAACGCCAAATAAGATTTCAGATGCCGGCAGCCGGGGCTTGCCTAGAATGATCGTCTCGCACGCGCATAAGTTCATCTTCCTCAAGACCAAGAAGACGGCGGGCACGAGCATCGAGCTTGCGCTGACCGAGCTTTGCGGGCCCGAGGATGTTATCACGCCGCTGACCGAGATCGATGAGGCGAAACGCGCCGGCGGCAGGTGCGCACAGAACTGGCGGCTGCATGGTTGGTGGGGATCGAAGCGCCCGCTGTTCAAGCGCCGCTGGTTCAAATTCACCGCTGCCGATTACGGCTTCTACAATCACATGCCCGCAGCGGAGGCGCGCGAGCTCATCGACGACACGGTCTGGCGGAGCTATTTCAAATTCGCCTTCGACCGAAACCCGTGGGACCGGCAGGTCTCCTTCTATCATCACCGCTACCGGAACGAGAAGGCGCCGCCGTCCTTTGCAAGCTTCATGCATGAGGATGCCCGCGCCCGAATCGACAATTACGACATCTATTCCATCGATGGCGACGTCGCGGTCGACTTCGTCGGGCGCTATGAGAGTTTGGCGGACGACCTCAAGCTCGCGCTGAGTCACGTCGGCCTTAGCCTCGAAGCCGAGCTGCCGCGCGCCAAGACCACGTTCCGCCGCAACACCACGCCCTATCGCGATTATTATGATGATGACACGCGGGCGATCGTGGCGCGCTGGTACTCGCGCGAGATCGAGCTGCTCGATTATGAGTTCTGAGCCTCAGGTATCCGCCGCATGATCATTTCGCATGAGCATAAATTCATCTTCTTGAAGACCAAGAAGACCGCGGGCACCGCGATCGAAGCGGCGCTATCGGAGCTGTGCGGGCCGACCTGCGTGATCACGCCCTATCGCGAGGAGAGCGAGAGCGACCGTAAGGGGCTGGCCCCGCAGAACTACCGCATCGAGCATCCGCTGAAGCCCAAGCGTCCATTATGGCGGCGCCTGCTCGGGCGGCCTGAGCGCTACTATCACCCGAGCGTCGGCTATTACGAGCACATGCCGGCGCATGTCGTGCGCGCTTACGTCGGCGAGGAGGTCTGGCGGAGCTATTTCAAATTCGCCTTCGACCGCAACCCTTGGGACCGGCAAATTTCCTGGTACTTCTACAAGACCAAGACCAAGGCGAGCAGGCCGAGCTTCGAGAGCTTCATGGCAAGCCGCCGCCGCGCCTATGTGGACAATCACGAGATCTATATGGAAGGCGGCGCGCTCGCGGTCGACTTCCTCGGCCGCTATGAGGACCTCGACGCCGATCTCGCCAAGGCGCTTCGGTTGATCGGCGTCGCGCGCCGGCTCGACGTGCCGAAGTCCAACGTCGGGCCGAACAAGGAAACGCGGCAGGACTACCGCAGCTACTACACGCCGAAGACCGAGGCATTGGTGCGCGACTGGTACGCACCTGAGATCGAGCTACTGAAATACGGGTTCTGACTCGCGCGCTACGGAGCGACCTTCCGTCCTGCCATATGCTTCAGATAGGCGATGATGTGGTCGATCTCCCGGTCGCTCAGCAAGTCCGGCGACCAGCCTTGCATCTTCATCCCGGGCCAGCTGCGCACCGATTTCGGATCGCGGATCAGCGCGTGTAGTCCCTTATCGGTCATGTATTCGGTGGCATTCATCGGCAGGTTGAGATCGCCGCCGACATCAGACGCGCCCCGCCGTTCAATTTATGACAGGGCAGGCATTGCGCGACGAAGAGATGCTCGCCGGCGTGGGCGGAATAATCGTCGGTGCCCCTCGTCTACGGCAAGCTCGGGCCAACGCACGGTAGGCGAAAGCTGGCTCCTAAGCTTTCCCAATTGATAGGCCCAAGCGCCAGCAGCTCTCCCCTCGTGAAGCTCCGCTTCTCCGCGTCGACCTCGACCTCAACCGCCGGCTCGGCGGCGAGCGCAACAGCCGGCAGGAGCAGGAAAAAGTCCAGGATCAAAGCCCTCGATTTCATTCCGCCCCGTCGAACCGAGCCCATTGTTAAGCCTCCCCGGGCCTGACCCCCATGCTATTTCCTAGCGCCCCGGCGCGTCCGGCGCTCACTCACGACCCCACTGTGAGCCGCAATCAGAGTGCGCTATATGGTCGAGCCACCATCAACCTTTGAGGGAACTTCCCATGAGATCGCCCGCATTTGCCCTTGCCTTTGTGTTTGCTGTTGCCTTCAGCGGATACGCTTTTGCCGATCCTCAGCCGCTCACCCGCGCGGACTGCAAGAAGGCCAGCATGAAATGGAATGACTCGGCGAATGTTTGCGGCAGCTCTCAAAATGCCACCGACACCGTTGCGCCGGCCTTTCCGTCAAGCGACGACACAACTGCCGCCGCGCCCCAGCCGCTGACCCGCGCCGACTGCGAAAAGGCCAGCATGAAATGGAATGACGCGGCGAATGTTTGCGGCAGCTCTCAAAATGCCACCGACACCGTTGCGCCGGCCTTTCCGTCAAGCGACGACACAACTGCCGCCGCGCCCCAGCCGCTGACCCGCGCCGACTGCGAAAAGGCCAGCATGAAATGGAATGACGCGACCAATGTTTGCGGCAGCTCGCAGGATGCCTCTGACGCCGCAGCAGCCGCGGCCCCGGTCGTCGCGCTGGAAAAGAAGAAACGTGAGCTCAAGAAGGGCGAGAAGAAAGTCGTCAAGAAGGTCATGACGGCCAAGGGCACCAAGAAAACCACCGTCTATAAGAAGGCCCCAAAATCCTATAAGAAGGACGCCGCCACGAAGAAAGAGCAGCGCCGCTTCTTCAAATGGCTGAAGCAACAAGACAAAGCCAAGTCGTAAGACGCTAAAGGGCGTTGGCTTAAAGCCGGCGCCCTTCGCATTTCATGTGGTGGGGCCCGGAGGGCTCGAACCTAGGCATTCGGACGTCGACCTTCCCGCGTTGATTGGCGCTGCAGTACGTCCGTGAAACCTGAAGTGTCGCCACATTACCAAACCCCCACGCCGTCACGCTCATGGCGGCGCACCATCCTGTCGTTTGTGGGCGGCGCCTCTCCATTATCCTGCTGCTCGTCGTTGCCTATTTCGGCATCAGCACGTTCTCGCCGGCCGAAGCCGACCGCCGACCGGGGCTAATCGTTCGCCGCGGTTTGGTTATTAATGAACAGCCAAGGGAGCGCTGGGACCGAAGGAGGCGGATTGCCTAACCACGCTTCGCGCGTTGACCAGGTGTGATCGAGGCTGCAAACGGGACACCTCATCTGCGAGTGAATATCGGGAAGCTGTTGAAATGTTGCAGCATCCATTTCTACGCCGGTCGAAAGTTCTCGTCCGGTGGTCGGACACCTGACCATGACAACACTTGCGTGGCTCATGATCGGCGTCTTCACACAATCCACCCGAGCTCGCGCGCCTTGGGGTTTGCTACCTGCCAAGCTGGAGCTAGGAAATCTGAATAGGAAATGGGGGCTCGACTGTCCACCTTAGACCGGAAGTCTTTGGCGAGAAGCTGAGGAGGTGAGTTGGCAGGCTTCCAGTAGCTCATGCCGTAGCTCGTCGCCGGCAAAATGACGACGATTTCGTCGCCCAGCACTTCGACCCGAAGTTGGTCGGTCCAATCGGGCATGCGCCGAGACTACAACGAAAAGGGCGCCGACCGAAGCGAGGCTTGTAAGGATTGCGCACGCTCTAATGCGGCGCGCCGTCAGGATAAGTCGGCTGCGGTTGAGTGTCTGTTGACGGCGACGAATAGTTGGCATCCGCCGCTGCACTCGGTGCAGTCTGCTCCGCGCGCGTGTCCGCCGACGGCTCTTTTGCGCGCTCTTCCTTAGCTTTTGCTCTAGCCTCTAGTTTCGTCTTGCATGGCGCGCCTAGCTCGGCCTCGTGCTTAGTCAAACAAGCCCAAAGCTCTTTTTTTTCCAGCTCAGAACAGAACTTTTTCCTTTCTTCTTTGCATTCTCCCTTCGCCAACGCGGCGGTTGGGATTACCAAAACAATGAAAAGCGTCAGCAGATATTTCATAGGATAGCGCTCCAGATCGAGAGAATCGAAAGCCTGATCGGAAACTAGAATATTGTTTGATTTTGGACGACGAAGCAAGGACGCCGGCCGAAGCCGACGCCCAGGCATGTCAGATGCTCGAGGAAACGCCGGAAGAGTTGCTCGCGCAAGGGCAACGATTGCAATCAGCTGCACCAGCTATTAGAGGCACCTAGCTCTTAGCTTGTCGCGGCCCTTGCGGACTAGTTAGTGAGGTTGCCGCACCTTTAGCCTTGATCGGCAACACCCCTTACTGACGGGCAAGCGAAAACCAACGCGCAGCAGCTTCTATCCAGTGCGAGCTGTAATCAGCATCCTTCGGCTATCACCGCCCGCAGGCTCAAGGTCTTAAACGACATGGGCAACCTAGCGGATAGCATCATTCAGACTTTCGAGGCTAATTGTTTCGGAGCGTCGCAAACCTAGACGTCGGGGGCGAACGAAAAGGGGTGTAGTTCCGGTGTAGCCCCAAACCTGCTAGTCCACTGCCAATCTCGTAAAATACTGGTGGGCCCGGGAGGGCTCGAACCTCCAACCAGACGGTTATGAGCCGCCGGCTCTAACCAATTGAGCTACGGGCCCCGCTTCAGACTTAAGCGCAATTCCGCCTCATTAGCAGAAACGTTGGCAATCAAGCTTTTTGATTTATGCCAGTTAAGTGGCGTCGGCTAACCTCGGGCTAAGAAAGTTCACGGCAGCGGCCTGATTGAGGCTGGTCGCGACTGAGAGCCTCCAGTTATGTCGAAACAATTGGGGTGGAAAGGGGTTGCGGAGGGAAGAGCCAATCCACTCATCGATAGTTGGCAGCCGACATTTCACATGTGCCCAAATCGCGCTTTGATAGTAGCGGTGGAAGTGGCTGACGTCATTTTTCCCGAGATCTTGAAAATTGCCGCCCATGATATCGAGCGCTTCAATGCGTCGATATCAGTATATCAAGCGTGCGCTCTCGATATTTACCTAGCGGACCCAAGGCTCGCGCGGGCTCGCGCTGCTGCTCATGAACGACGAGCTTGGCCCGGGCTGGATCTCATCATCCCAGACATAACCAAGGCCTGTCCGATGTTCTTCCCCTGGTCGATTGCGTCAGCCCGGAGGGCTCCCACCGGCTCTGGGGGAGCGTCAGTTCGCTAAAACACCGCTGCTTGAGGCGCCTCCACGAACCAACCCGTTCGTCTTTTTTCTCAACTTCTAAGCTGTTGATTATCGGCCTCGACCGAAGAGCTCTTAAAAGCAATAGGCCATCAGAAGAACCTCTGGGGGCGAAGCGTGAGGCTCAATTTCGGCTCATGGCACAAAACGGACATGTCAGGTCCACTCCAATCGCATCAAGCTCAGCTGCAGGTGACCCAGCTCAAGCTGTTCAGCCCCCGCTTGACGGCGGCGATAGCGAGCCAACTCATCGATAGGGCGCGTCGAGGGAGATGTTCCTCGCGATCGCCCGCTCCCAGCGGTCGCCATTCGCTAGCAGGCGTTCCTTGTCGTAGTAGAGCTCCTCGGGTGTCTCGGTCGCGAACTCGACGTTTGGTCCCAGGACGATGGCATCAACAGGGCAGGCCTCCTGACAGAAGCCGCAGTAGATGCATTTCATCATGTCGACGTCGAAGCGGGTGGTCCGCCGGGTGCCGTCATTGCGCCGCGCCCCCGCCTCGATGGTGATGGCCTGTGCCGGGCAGATCGCCTCGCACAGCTTGCAGGCGATGCAGCGCTCCTCCCCATTCGGATAGCGCCGCAGCGCAAGCTCGCCGCGAAAGCGGGGCGAGATCGGTCCCCTCTCGAAGGGATAGTTGATGGTCGCCTTGGGCTTGAAGAAGTAACGCATCGCCAGGAAGAACGCAGAGACGAACTCGGTTAAGAAGATCGACCGGGCCAGTTGATTGAGCCTCCATGATCTCACCCTGTCCGTCTTCACCAGTTTCGCCACACGCTCGAACATCTCGCTCGCTGGGTCCGCTACCTGTCTACCTCCCTCAGCCCGACTTAACCCCCTGACGATCACCTCAAAGTGACGAGGCCGATTACGAGGTCGGCAACCAAAGCAAGACAGCCACCGTGGGTTTTCGATCTCAATTTGTAACCAAGCGGGTGAATAGGTTCGTCTCACCCGTCCAGCTCTCAATCACCGGTGCCAGGGTTCGGCGATAACCAGTTGGCCTTGTCAGGCTTGCCCTCCCAGTCCTTGGCATCTGGCGGCGGCTCACGTTTTATGGTGATGTTCGGCCAAACCCGAGCATATTTCGCATTGATCTCGAGCCACTTTTCGATCCCCGGTTCGGTGTCCGGCTTGATCGCATCAACCGGGCATTCCGGTTCACAAACGCCGCAATCGATGCATTCGTCGGGGTGAATGACGAGCATGTTCTCCCCCTCATAAAAGCAGTCCACAGGACACACCTCGACACAGTCCATGTACTTGCAGCGAATGCAGCTCTCATTGACGATGTAGGTCAATTGAGCCTCCTTGCAGAAGGCGGCCGTTCAAGGCAATTTCGTCGAGTCATCGAATGATGCACCCATTAACGATCAACGGCCTCCGGTGTGAGGCTGCGAGGTGGGTGGCGTGTGTCACCGCGTCGGTTCAACCGGCGCACATACATGATAGTGGCCTGCGGGCCGCTCAGCTTTGACCTTTAAGGCCGCAATGAGCGCGTCTTCGGCATCAACGACAATTCGGTCGGCTTTTCCTTTCACTCTCAGTCCGACAGTGAATTGCCACGACATTTTTGGCCTTCCTCAAAGTTATGTTACGAACGAGCGCTCTCCGGCATCGACTGATACCTTGCGCGCGACTCGGTCTCTTTGTGCTTGGGGGTTGTCGCGTCGCGGCGCACTCAGCTCGCACCCCTACATGCACAAAATAGAGTGGGGCGGACGCTGGCTTAATGGGCATCACATGCTACATGGTCCGCCCCACGCGCGCTTCATGTATTGGCATTAGTCAACAATGGCGCGCGTCCTAAACAGATGGCAATTCAGTCACCCCAGCACAAGTCTCGATCACGTCAAGGACTAATCTGTAAACCTGACTGCCTTCGCCGAGCGGCGACGAATTCGGCTGAGGGCTACCTCCAGCGGAGTGCCTTCTGTGCTTTGCGTGTCGTGCGGAGCGCATAGAGGAAGGCCGACTCCAGATCGGTGCGTCGAGCAAAGCCGAGTAGCCGTCGCAGGCCTTCACCGGTCATCAACACAAGATCGTCACACGTCCATTTTACGAACCAGCGTAGCCACGCCTCGACAGGCTCTGCATCGGGCGCGTCGCGGATGGCGATCGTTGGACAGGGAATGGCCTCTGCGCCGTGTTCTTCCAGCATGCGGACCAGCTGGCCAAGTTCCCGGGTTTCAGGCACTACGATTCGCCGTCCGCTCAGCTCTTCCGTTATGCTCGATCTTTGCGCACTTGTGCTCGCGCGCCCTTGAACACGGTAAGTTCCCATTCGGCCTGAGGTTCATCGAGCCGAAGGATGTATAGACCTCCGTCAGTGCCCCGGGTCTTGATGTATCGGTAGTCAGAGCGGTACCACCGATCGAGCGTTTCGAAAACGTCGACCGGATCACCGACTCTCTGGCGCATGGACATTCCGCGAGGATGGCCTTGCTGATGCCGTTTTGATCCGCAAGAGGCTGGCATGATAGTCGAGCCCGGCGGCTGTAGACGGAAGCGATCCGACTAAGCTCAAACGCTTTGTCTCACGCGCCACGAGAGGCGCGAGCCGCGAGAACAGCAGGGCATCCCGAGTGCGCTAACAGGCAGGTCGCCAGAGAAAGCCCGGACGACGGACTAGCCCTTGTGCTCGCTCTTATAGAAGGACTCGGCCTTCGTCAGATTACTGCTTGGATTCTTCATAAATTGGCTCTTAGCGTCCGTGCTGCTGAAGCAGTAGGTCTTGCCCTTGATCGTCGCATTGACGGAGCAATCCGTTTGCACGTCCTTGTGGTTGGCGAGGCCCCAGGTGCACATATTGCCGAATTGCCCAGTGGCGGCATAGGCCGTGGTGGCAAGTCCAAGCGTGAGCGCTATCAGTGTGGACGTGGTGTAAGCCCTAGACATGGTTTGTCTCCTTGCGAAGGGTGGGAACGGCCCACACACCGCCCCGTTCGCCGCCTCAACGCACGCTAACCTGTTCAGTTCCTGCGGCGGATTGCCTCAACGACCGCGCCAAGTGCCGCGGAGGCACGGCAATCTCCTCAACCGTAGAGGCTGATTGCCCGTCCCTCGAAAGAGACCGTAACGCCTCTTCGGCAACATTGGGCTTAATCGCCTTTGCCGCACTGACGTCGGCCCCACCGCTTGAGTTTTCGCCTTTCTTGGGCTTGGGGAGACCCCGCCCATGGAGTGCGCTCGCCAGAGTAGGTCGGAGTGCGCCTTGTCTCGGATGCGATCCCCACCTGACTCTATCAGGCACCACCCTGTCACCGGGTCTATAATCGCAGTACCCAATCCGCTGAAACTTGCCTTTTCTTCGATGTGGCTTTGAGCTGTACCGACTCGAGTTACCCATCGGAAGGGGCAGATGAGTCGCATGGCACTCCGTGACTGACAGGCTAAAGATCCCCTGGGCCGTCGACGCCCCTTTAACGAGCCCCTCGCGTCGCTTGTTCCTTTCCCCCGTGGGCTTGGCGTTGCTTGGGGGAATCTTTCTTGTTGTCTTGTTCATCCTCGCCGACTGGACGGCCGAACTACTGTGGCTCCGTGCGCTCGGCTACCAAGACGTTTTCTGGCGGCTGCTTTTCGCCGAGGTCGCGATGTTCTCAACCGCCTTCATTCCTGTGTTTGTCTATGTGCTGCTAAATCTCCTGGTTCTGGCCAGGATTGTCGACCTGCAAAGCGTCCTGCGCGGTAGGAGTCCCGCTGGCATCCCCCAGATCTGGCCCAACCGCTCGAGGACAGGGGTGGCGCAACCCAACGCGCACCGGCTCACCCCACTTTTCATTCTTGGGTCGGCCGCAACGGCCGCCATTTTCGGGTTTGTGTTCTCCGGCGAGTGGGATCAATTCCTGCGCTTGGTTTGGGCCCAGGATTTCGGAACGTCTGATCCCATCTACTCTCGCGACATTGGCTTCTACCTCTTCGTCTTGCCGTTCCTCAACCTCGTTCAGATCAGCCTCGTCCTGCTCACCTTGAGCGGCACATTGATACTTGGGCTCGCATACTATTGGGCGGGCGGTCTCCAACTCGGTGCCAAAACATACGTCGCGGCGGATCCAAAAGTTCTGAGCCATCTAATTGCCAACGCCGTTCTGCTGCTGACCGCATGGGCCTGGGGCTATTATCTTGACCGCTTCGGCCTGCTGACGCGGTCCGCAGGCGCGGTCTTTGGTGCTGGGTACACCGACGTTCACGTCATCCTGGTTGGATTGTGGGTCGCGCTAGGTGCGACGCTCGCACTAATTTGTCTACTGGTCTGGGTCGCTGCGACAAACGCGCCGCGCTTCGCCGTATTTGGAATTGGTGGCTATCTGGTCATTCTGCTCGCTTCCTTGGAGGTGATCCCTTGGAGTTTTCAGAGGCTGATCGTCGAGCCAAACGAACTCAAATTGGAGACACCGTTTCTGCGCCACAATATCGCGCTGACCCGGGCGGCCTATGGTTTGGACAACATCGATGTGCGATTTCACTCCACGGAAAAAAAGCTCGACGTGACGCAGATGCAGGAGAACCAATCGACGATCAATAACATCCGCATCTGGGATCATCGCCCGCTAAGCCAGACCTTCCGCCAGCTGCAGCAAATCCGTACCTACTATTCGTTCAGCGATGTCGACGTTGATCGCTATTGGATCAACGGAGATTATCGGCAGGTCATGCTAGCGGCGCGGGAACTCTCCGCAGATTTGCCCAGTAAGGGCATGACCTGGGTCAACCGGCACCTCCAGTACACCCATGGCTACGGCCTAGCGATGTGCCTCGCCGCCGATAAGGACGACCAGGGTGGGCCCCTCTTCATCGTGGAGGACTTGCCGCCCAAGGGCCCGCCGGATCTGACCGTCTTTCGCCCCGAGATCTATTACGGCACCGAGATGACGAGTTATCAAATAGTCCCCACCGGCGTGAAGGAGTTCGACCATCCCGAGGGAGATCAGAACGTCTACACCAGCTACACCGGCCATGGCGGCGTCCTGCTGGATAGCTTCTGGAAGAAAGCTCTCTTTGCTTGGCACCAGTTCGACATGAGCATCGTACTGTCTTCCTACCTCTCGCCGCAAAGCCGCATTCAACTTTGGCGAACGGTCCAGCAGAGCGTTTCGCGGACTGCACCCTTCCTGAAACTGGATCGCGATCCTTATCTCGTTGTCGACCAGGGACGACTGTTCTGGATACAGGATGCCTATACCATCGCCGACGGGTTTCCCTATTCCGAACCGACTGACGACGGATTCAGTTACATTCGTAACTCGGTGAAGGTTGTGGTCGATGCCTATGAGGGCGATGTGCACTTCTACGTCATCGATCCGGCAGATCCGGTCTTGCGCGCTTACCACGCGGCTTTGCCGAGCCTGTTCCGCTCGCTCGACGAAATGTCACCTGGCCTGCGTCAGCATCTGCGCTATCCACAGGACCTGTTCGAAGTCCAGGTCGACAAATTCAACACTTATCACATGACTGAACCGCAAGTGTTCTACAACAGGGAGGACGTTTGGGAAGCGCCGCACGAGAAATTCGGTGGCAAGGCCGTTCAGATGGAGCCGTACTACGTCCTGATGAAGCTACCCGGCGAAAATCGTCTGGGGTTCCTGCTTATGATCCCGGTCACGCCCCGCAATCGCGACAACATGATTGCCTGGATCGCTGCCCGGTCGGATTTCCCTGGTTATGGCGAGATGATCGTCTACAAATTGTCGAAGGATTACCTCATCCTTGGGCCGCTCCAGATCGAAGCGATGATCGATCAGGACACAACGATTGCGCGCCAGCTCACCCTGTGGGACCAGCGCGGTTCCCGCGTGATCCGTGGCAATCTACTCGTCATTCCGATCAACCAGTCCTTTCTCTATGTCGAACCGGTGTTTCTGATAGCCGAAGGGACGAACATTCCGCAGCTCAAGCGGGTCATCGTCAGCGACGGCGACCACCTAGCGATGGAATCGACGCTCGCGCAATCCCTCCAAGTCGTATTCGGCGAGCGAGCGTCGACGCCGGAAGAAACGACGGAGGCTCCCCAAACGCCCACATCCGGGCCACGCGAGGCCCTGTCGAAGGCCGACCAGGCGCTCCGGCGAGGCGACTGGACCGCATTCGGGCGTGCGTGGGAGCAACTGAAAAGTCTTTTGGAGGAGAAGTGACGTGGGGTATACCCGCGGCGTACGGAGTGTCACAGGAAAAGACCTACTCGTTGTGGGTTTTTCGAATGAACATGTTCTCGCTGAATGTCTGCTAATGGCACTTTGCAGACATTGATGCCGATGCGGAGGATGTCTGCTCTTAGAGGTGAAGCGGACATCCCTGATGCGCGCTTTCTTCACTCCGCTCTCTGCAAGCGTCTCATGTCCGTGTTTAGGCATCCGTGGGCTAATGGCGCGGTGCCTCTTATGGCAACGCTGATGGTGCCTGACGTGCTGGCGCCGGTCGGCTGAATGCGAATGTAATGCCCTCGCAATTCCGGGTCCGGGAACGCGTAGCGTGCTTCGCGCGGCCGCAGCGCGGCTACGCCTCTGTCCGTGAGTGTCCGGCGTCGTGCCGGCATCGCGATTTCCCCCTTGGCCAATGACCGGCTAAGAACTCCCCGCTAAAGTCCGGCTAATCGGGCTAATGAACCATTATCTATTCGGCTTCAAAATTCCACGGAATTGTGCGGGTTTTATGGTCTCAGCATAGCCTCATTAGCAGAGTTCCATGGCCCCGCGAACCGGCTGCAAGCAGGCTGCGGGTGGCTTCCCCCACGATGCTCGCGGCAAGTCAGGCCCCACCATCGGAAGGGATCCCCATGGCGTCGTCACGCACCTCTCATCTCTTTGCCTTGGTCGCGCTCGTGTCCTCCCTGCTGCCCCTTGCACCCTGGGTTGCTGGCGCCGACGAGGCGCCGAAGCGGTCCGTCTCGCTCACCGCCACCGGCGCCATTCGGACGTCGCCCGACAAGGTGGACATCACCACCGGGGTCACCAGCCAGGCGCCGACGGCGAAGGAGGCGCTCGCCAAGAACGGCTCCTCGATGACCGAGGTGGTCGCAGGGTTGAAGGCCGAGGGGCTCGACCCTAAGGACATCCAGACTACGAATTTCACTGTGCAGCCGCTCTACGAGGAGCGGAAGGATGGGCGGTCGCCGAACATCGTCGGCTATCAGGTGACGAACTCGGTTCACCTCACCGTGCATGACATCGGCAAGCTCGGCGAGATCCTCGACAAAGTGGTGACGCTTGGTGCCAACGACGTGAACTCCATCGAGTTCGGCGTGGCGGAGCCTGAGGCGTTGAAGGACGAGGCGCGCAAGCTCGCCATGCGCAACGCCATCGCCAATGCCAAGCTCTATGCCGAAGCTGCCGGCGCAAGGCTCGGCAAGGTGCTCACCATCAGCGAGGAACAATGGACCCCGGTCGCCAGGTATGCGTCGCCCGCCCCCATGGAAATGGACGCCAAGGCCGTTCCCATCGAGGCTGGAACCACCACGGTCGAGGCCCGCGTCACTGTCACTTTCGAGCTGGAGTAGTCGCCCGCCGTGATCTGATCCAAATCAAGGTTGAACCCGGTGCCGGCCAGATAGTTTTATCGTCATGGCCTTGCAACGCCCCGAAGTCCTGGACAGCGGCTATACACGCGACCGTGCCTTCATGGTCGAGCGGCATCTTAAGGCGCGCGGCATTGACGATCCGCTCCTGCTTGAAGCCATGGGCACGGTACCGCGCGAGACCTTCGTGCCGGAGCATCTCCAGGAGTTCGTCTACGAGGATTCGGCGCTGCCCATCGAGTCGGGCCAGACCATCTCGCAGCCTTATATCGTCGCCCGCATGATCGAGCTTGCCGAGATCAAGCCCGGCGACAAGGTGCTCGAGGTCGGCGCTGGCTCAGGCTACGCCGCGGCGGTCATGAGCCGCATGGCCAACAAGGTGTTTGCCATCGAGCGCCATGAGGCGCTGGCGAAGCTCGCCGCTACCAGGCTGAAGCGGCTCCGCTACGCCAATGCCGAGATCATCTGTACCGACGGCACTAAGGGCTGGCCTGAGGAAGCGCCGTTTCAGGCCATAATCGTCTCCGCCGGCGGTCCGCATGTCCCGGAGGCACTGAAACAGCAGATCGCGATCGGCGGCCGCCTCATCGTCCCGGTCGGCGCATTCGGGTTCCAGACGCTGATCCGCGTGCACCGCACCGGCGAGGATCGTTTCGAGGAGGAAGATTTCGGCGCCGTGGCCTTCGTGCCGCTGATCGGCGAGGAAGGCTGGGCCGAGCCCGAGCGTGACGGGAAGGCGAAACTCGATGCCGAACCTTCCGGCTACGCCACGGGGCTGCTTGTCCCGGTCAAGCGCGCGCTCACCATCCACAATCGCGTCAGCAAGCTCATGGCCGAGGCCGCCGAGCCGTTCGGCGATCTGCACGAGCTCTGCGATCTCGTCGAGCGCTTCAGCGACCGCCGCGTCGTCATGCTCGGCGAGGCGACGCACGGCACCGCAGAGTTCTACCAGGCGCGGGCGCGCATCACCGAGATGCTGGTCGACCGCCACGGCTTCAATATCGTCGCTGTGGAAGCAGACTGGCCCGATGCCTCGCTCTATGACGCCTATGTCCGCGGTCTCCCCCGACCCGTGGTGCCGCAATCAGTCTTCACCCGCTTCCCCACCTGGATGTGGCGCAACGGCCAGGTCGCCGACTTCCTCGACCGGCTGAAAGAGATCAACGCCACGATCGCCGACCCAGATCGCAAAGCCGGTTTCTATGGGCTCGATATCTATAGTCTCGGCGCCTCGATCGAGGCAGTGCTCGCTTATCTCGACAAGGTCGATCCGCAAGCCGCGCGTGTGGCGCGGGAGCGTTATGGTTGCCTTGCGCCCTGGCGTGCCGAGCCAGCGCGTTACGGCCGCATGGCACTGAGCCGCGGGTTTGCCGTCTGCGAGAAGCCCGTCGCCGACACGCTGGTTGATCTCTTGCGCAAGCGCCTCGACTATCTCACCAAAGACGGCGAGGCCTTCTTCGACGCCGAGCAGAACGCCCGCATAGTGGCTGGCGCCGAGCAATATTACCGCGCCATTTATTACGGCGACTCTGCGTCGTGGAATTTGCGCGACCAGCATATGTTCAGCACGCTTGAGCGCCTGCTCGCAGAGCGCGGACCCGAGGCCAAGGCTGTGGTCTGGGCGCACAATTCGCATATCGGCAATGCGGCCTTCACCGAGATGGGCCAGGTGCGCGGCGAGCACAATATCGGGCAGCTCGCGCGCCAGCGCTTCGGCGACGAGGCGGCGCTGATCGGCTTCGGCACCGACCGCGGCACCGTTGCCGCGGCGTCGGACTGGGACGCGCTGATGGAGATCACGCGCGTGCGCCCTGCCCGCGACGATTCCTACGAGGGCCGCTCGCGCGATACCGGCATCGCCGCCTTCATGCTGGAGACGGGTCCCGGGCAGAGGAAATCCGTCCGTGCCGAACTGGCCGAGCCGCTGCTCGAGCGCGCCATAGGCGTCATCTACCGGCCCGAGACAGAACTTCTGTCCCACTATTTCCAGGCGGAGCTGTCACGCCAATTCGATGCCTGGATCTGGTTCGAGGAAACCGAAGCGGTAGCAGCGCGGCCGGTGCACGCGCACGGCCCTGACGAGACCTATCCCTTCGGTCTTTAGAGACGCAACCAAACTGCGGCAGCGTTTTTGTTTCGTTTTGTTTCTCTTCCCCACCATTGCCTTTTTGTAAGATGTTGGGCTAGCGCGAGAGGCGGCGCTTGTTCTGGTTGACGCGGGAGCGCACGCGGCGGACGACCTTCTTCATCGAGCCGCCGGTGGCGAGCGTCGCGGCGGCTTCCGCGAAGGCCACGCCCTTCTCCGTCATCATGCGCTGCGCCTCGGCCTCGGCAGCCTTGCCTCCCCGCGCAATCTTGAGCATGCGCAGGGTCATCACCGTCTGCACCTCGTAGCCGAGGCGCGCGGCATCGAGGGAGAACTTCATCCAGGTGGAGAACATGGCCTGCGCATTAGGGGGTGGGGTGGAGGGAATTCAAGGACCTTTTCGCGCACGATAGCAGCTCCGGAGACTGCTACCTGCGCTGCTGGAGCGCAGGGAAATGGCTCGACCCACGGGGAGAATAAGCGCAGGGTGAGTTTCGGACGCCCGCCGGGCGTTGGCTGCCAACCGCGCGGCCCAAGGGCGATCAGCCTTCATCCCCACGGATGAGAAACAGGAGCTTCATGCGTTCCGCACACGATACCGAAACTTCGAAGCGCCTGCCGAGCCTCGCCTGGTTGGCCGTGATGATCATGTCCGCGGCGATCCTCACCTATGGGACATTCGTGGTTCTGAACCTCGTCGGCCTGCGCTAAACGCGGCCATTCGCGCGGGGGCCTTCGCGGGGCGCTGCCTCACCCGCCGGATCTTTCCCAAAGCTCAAACGCAAGGGCCGGCCCTGGCAGAAGCCGGACCGGCCACGACGACGCGACACGAACAAGCCCGCGTTAGAACGCGACGTTGAACGAGATGATACCGACCACGGCAATGCTCAGGACTGCCAGCAGCGTCGAGTAGACCCAGACGCTGGGAAAGGAACGGTCGGGATAATCCTTCAAAATAGAAGCTGTCATTCGTAACTCCGATTCTAGATTGTGAATAAATTTTAAGGAAAAATGCGCTTGAATTAAGTCGTACAAAAATATTTCTGGCAATCATTGTAATATTTCTGTGACGCACTTGTTTATTAATACGGCGTAGCCTATACCAGTGGTTATGGTTTGAATGATAATCATTCAGATTCTTAATCCCTTATATAAATATATATATATATATATATATGGAGAGTTTCACATGGAAAATTCCGCGACGAATGCCTCTGCGAAGTCGAACACTCCTGACCAGACCAAGACCATGGTCACGAAGGACATCATCGCCAAGTGGAGTCACTTCTCCGAGCAGGATGTCGCCGCGCTCAAGGGCAAGGCAGAGCTCGTAAATCAGGTCGCAGCCAAGTATGGCCTCGAGCAGGCACAGGCTCAGAAGGACGTCGATGCACTGCTTAAGGGCCGCCCGTTCGGCGCCGCGAACTAGTCGGCGAGCCCAGGGGCTTCGCCAGCGCGAGGCCCTCGGTCTTGTTTCCCATCCATGGCAAAAAGCGCCGGTCAGAAACGCGACGGACCGTGGTTGTGGGGTTCAGGCGTGAGCCGACCCAAAGCGTGAGCCGCCTTCGGGCGGCTCTATTTTTTTGTGGCGTGGGATATGATGCGATTCGCATTTGCCGAACCCGTCGCGTCACGAGCCAAGCCTGACACGCAAGCTTCCAGGAGGACGACATGGCCAAAGGCCAGCAGCGGAGCAACCGCGAAAAGAAGAAGCCGAAGCAGGACAAGAAGAAGATCGCGCCGGCGCCCTCTCCCCTCGCGTCAGATCAGCGCGCGAAGCCCGGCTGGGGCGGCAAGAAGAAATAAGGCGGGCGCGCTACCGCTTCGCTACTTGAGCGAATCTGTGACTTGCGCGGCCTTGAGGTCCGATGGGTCGATGGTCACCATCTCGATCCCGCCGCCGTATGGCGCCGGCACGAAGATGACCGTCGACACCCGGCGGTAGGCGGCGAAGGACAGTCCCTCGATGAGCTCCTCCTCGGTCGTCACCCGATAGTCTGCAGGCGGCAGCTCGCGATCGACCCCCTTCAGGCAGAAGGGCCGATGAAACGTGACGGTCGTGTCGGACGTCTTCATCATCACGACGCGCGCCTTGCCTCGCTTGCGCCGCGCGCCATTTGCGCCTTGATGGGCTTGGTGGTGTCTTCTGTCACCTTGCTCGACAGTGCGCGGACTTCCTCGGCTTGCGCCGTCAGCTCGCCGAACTGCTTGCGCCAAAACGCCGTCTGCAGCTCAACCATATCGGCGAGGCTCTTAGCGCCGGCCAGGCTCTTAGCCAGGTCGAAGCTGGAACTCACATTCCGCCGGGCGATGTCGATGATCTTGCGGTTGAAGGCGGCGGCGCCTTGGCCGGCAGCGTCGAAGGATTTCTCGAAGGTCGTGACGGAAGCCTCGAACGCGTCGGTCGAGCGGTCATAGGCTTCGCGGGTCTGTTCCACGGTCTTTTCGGCAAGGGCTCGCACGCTCTCCGGAATGGCGGCATTGAGGCCGAGGGCGCCGAGCCTTTCCGTAACTTCGCGATAGTTGGCGCGGGCGTCGGCGGCGGTGGCGGCGGATTGGGAAGTATAGACAGCGGTCATGGTTCGCCTCTTGGGGTTAAATCGCAGCTGTTTCGCAGGCTGGGAAGCCGCGGGCCTCGAGCGCAGATAGCGCTCGGCGTGCTGAGATGTTCGGAAAAGGGTGCACGCACTTGAGTGGGCGCGCTGGTCTTCACCGTCAGCGCCTGGGTCCGGCGTGCCAGTGATGAAACAGTAGGCCTCGCTCAGACATTAAGCAAGCGCAGCGCGAGAAACCGTTACGGCGCCCCATCGCTTGAGCGCGTTTCAGCGCGTCACCCGACCTCCATCGCCCAGAGGCGGCGGGCCTGGGGAATGCCGCGGAGCTCGTGCAGGCCGAGATCGGCGAGCGTGATGCCGGCGCGCCGCGCCACCTCGTCAGACACCACCACCGGGCGCTTGAGCGACTTCGCCATGTCGGCGGTGCGCGCGACCTCGTTTACCGCGCGGCCCAGCACGCCGAATTTGAGCCGCTCAGGCGTGCCGGCATTGCCGAACACCACATCGCCGAAATGGACCCCGATGCCGAACTCGATGGCGCGGACCTTGCCGCTTCCCTCGCGCTTCAGCGTGGCGAGCCGCTCGCGCGCAGAGGAGGCTGCCTCGAGCGCGAGCGCGCAGGCCTCAGTGCCGCCATCGTCGCCGGCGGGAAAGAAGGCGAGGATCGCATCGCCGATGATGTCGAGCACCTGACCGCCCTGCTCCATCACGGCGCCCGCGGCGCAATCGAAATAGGCGTTGAGCAGGTCGAGAAAGGCATCGACCGGGAGCTGATCGGCAAGGCCGGTCGAGTTGCGCAAATCGCTGTACCAGAGCGCCGCGGAAAGCCGTTCGCCATCGCCGCGCTTGATCGAGCCTGCGAGGATGCGGCCGCCGACGAGCGGCCCGTGGAAGGTGTTAAGCGCGGCCTTGGTGATCTGGTCCTTGATGGCGAGGCGAAAGACGAGCGCGAGTGGGGTGAGCACGGCGCGCATGGCGGCGACGTCAGTGTCGCTGAAGCCTTGCGGATCCCGCGTCGACCACGAGGTGGCGAGCCCGTCGAGCGATTGCGGGTGGAGCTCGGCGCCGCCGAAGGCGACGATCAGCGCGAGATAATCGGTGAAGCCTTTGGCCCTCAAGTCGGCGAGCAGCGGGAAATTGTCTATGGCGGAATCGCGGTCGAGGCGGAGCCGCCATTCGCGCATGCCTTGGCTCAGCATGACGAAGAATGGGGAGACGCGGAACTCAGAGCCCTCCTGATCGACGAGTGCTGCGTAAAACACTTCAGCGCCCTTCTCGCGCGTCCAGGTGATGCTCATGCCGTCGAACAGCGGGTGCAGGATGCGGAAGCCGACATTCATGCGATCGATGGGCACGCCGGATTGCACCAGGCGCTGCATGGCGATCTCGACCAGCGTGGTGAGCGGCGCGTCGGAGAGGCCTGAGGCGACGATCGAGGCCGGGATGTCGGGGACGTCCGGAAGGCTGTTCAAGTCGAACTTATCCATAGTGCGGCCCCTTATCGGGCTGTTGCGTGGCAAATTTGAGGGCGCTACTCCCTCCCCTGCAAAGGGGGAGGGCCGGGGTAGGGGTCCGTTGTAAATCTGGAGGCGTCATCCTTATGACCCCCACACCGGCCATACGACCCAGGGATTTCGCTTGTATTGTATAGTCCCGGCGCGGCGTCATGAGGTGCCGCCGCTCAGGAATGCGCTGATGCGCAAGATGTTCATGCGCAGGGTGATGGACGCGCGGGGACCAGGCACGATGCTCGGCAAGGATGGGCTGCTCATCTCGCTGCCAAAGGGCTCAAAGGACATCAACACGAAGCAGTTTTTTTAGCGGCGCTTGGAGACTGCGGCAGGCTGACGCTTGCGCATATTGGACGCGGGCGTCGCCAGCGCGCTCCTGCCCTCCCTTGCTTACATGTTTGCAGGGAGAGAGACCGGCATCCTCGCGGGGATGTCGTTCCAACAGGAGTGCATCACATGAAACGCTATCTCATCGCCGCCCTCGTCGCAGGCTCAATGGCAACGCCGGGGCTTGCCGCGGCCGGCCAGCACTACGTGGTCGAGGACACCGAGAAGTTCTGCAGCGTGATCGACGCGGCGCCGAGCAAGAACCTGAAAGTGCTTGGAGACAAGCAAGGCTATGGCAGCCGCGATCAGGCGGAGCAGGCCTTGAAGGGCATCAACTGCAAGCCGTTGCCAGGTTAAGGAAAGCATCACCCCTGCCCACTGGGCGGCGGAAAGCCCTTTCCCCGCTGGGGAGAGGAGAATTGATGCGCTATGGTTTGGGCTTTGATTTCGGTTTGGCAGGCTTTGGCTTGTCGCCTTCGGCCTCGGTGTCGTCGGGGAGGTGCAATTGATGCATCACCCGGTGGAACACCGGCGACAGGATGAGGCCGGTGACGCCGATCAGCAGCAGCCCGCAATAGATAGCGTAGAGGCCGGCGAAGAGCTTGCCGCCATCGGTCTTGGGCTCGCTGTAAGGCCCCATACCCCCGAGGATCATCGCCGCCTGATCGAAGGCGTCGAGCCAGTTCGCGCCTTCGAGCCGGTGATAGCCATACATGCCCACGGCTAACGAGACGAGAATGATGGCGAGGCCGAGCGCGACATTGATCGCAAGCCGCCTCGCGAATAGCCAACGCGGGGCGAGCGGCTGCCCGTGGTGCTCGAGCCGCGGGAAGAGCCACGCTAAAGGGTCGGTCTGCGCTTTCGGCTTGGGCATGGCCCTCTTCTAACGCGCAACCGCTCGATTTGGCGACTGGTCGCTTAGCCACAGAGCTCGGCATAGGCTCGCGAACCGTGCTTGCAGCGCTTCAGGGCGAAGCCTGCAACGTGAAAGTCTGTGGCTTCAGTGCGCCGACGCAGGATGTGTCGGGGGCATCCGGATCGGCGAGGAACGAGACGATGACCGCTTGGGCGCAGGGCGACCAGGGCGAGACGAAGTGCCCGATGCCGGGGATGCTGATGATGGTTGCGTTGGACAGCTTCGCCGCCGCGGCCTTCGCCCCGGCAAGGGACGTTAGCGTATCGAAGCTGCCGGAGATGAGGAGTATCGGGACGCTGCTCGCGACGGGCTGGCGCATGGCCTCCGGAGCGGCGGGGACCTTCCAGACGTCGCGACAGTCTTCGTTGAAATACGCCCAGCCCCCGACACCCTCGCGTGTCACCGAGAGTGGATAGTCAGGAAACGCTTTTCGGCCGGCCGCGGCGAGATCCTCCGCCGTCGCGAATGGATAGCTTTCGCGACAGCTGACGCCAAGGGCCAGACCAAAGCCGAGGGAGGGGGCGGTCGGATTGGGTGGTGGTGCGCGACTTGCCCGATCCAGGGCAATCGCCTGGATGGCGTCGGAGCGGCCGGCGGCGAACCCGTCGATGCGATTCGGCGCGGCTTGGAGCATGGGTACGCCATAGTTCTGGTTGCGTAGCCAGTCGATCAGTGCCCCGCCGTCAATCACGACTTCGATGTCTTCACCGGTGGCAGGGTCCTTGACGGTTGCCGTCAGCGGCTCGGCCTCGAGCTTGTTGACCAGTCCGGTGAAGGTTTTTTCGAGATGAGGATGGGCGGCGTTGCAAGCCGGTTCCGCCGCGCAGGCCTGGAAGATGTTGCCGAAGCCGTCGCGCGCATTCTGCCAGTTTGCGGCGACGGTGTAGGTCGTGGGCAAGACCGAATCGAGGACGATGCTGCGGATGCCCTCGGAGTGGTCGCGCATGAGCGTCTGCGCCAGGTAGGAGCCGTAGGACGTCCCGTAGACGTTCCACGCGTCAAAGCCGAGCACCTTGCGGAGATCGGCTAAATCGGCGGCGCTCTCGGTCGAATTGTAGGCGCTAAGGTCGGCGCCGGTGGCGGCGAGGTCCCGGTGGCAGGCTTCCGTCGCGGCCAAATGGGCGCGCTTGGTCGCCTCGGAATAGAAGCGCAGGCCGAGAAGCTCTCTGGAGAAGTGGTCGCTGGCCGCGCATGTCAGCGCCGGTTCCGAGAACATGGTGCCGCGCTGGCTCATCACCAGGATGTCGCGGTCGCGGATGAAGTCGGCGGCGATGAGCCCGTTGACCTCCAGGGGGGCGATGTCGCCCGGTCCGCCGGCGAGATAGACAACGGGATCGGGTCGATTCTCCGCTGAGCGGGCGGGGTATTTCGCGACCATGAGCCGGATGGTGCGGCCATTCGGCTGCCTGCGATTCTCCGGTACCACGAGGTAGCCGCAACTCGCTTTGGCAAGCTCTTCGGCTCCTTGCAGTTTAGGGCACGGCGCGGGCTCGAAGCGCGGCACCGGTCGCGGACTAATGTCCTCGGCGCGTGCCAAGGCGGGCGAGGCGAGGAGAAGGGCGAGCAGGAGGAGGTGTCGGTGATAGACAGCCAAGGTGCGAGCCTTCCATCTAGTGTGGCGCCCGCCAAGGCCACCTCTAGGGGGAGCCGACGGTGTGAAGGAAACCCAAAGTCTAGCAGTGATTTGCAACTGCTACACGGAGCTTACCAGCTCAGCCGCAAACCGTGCTGCCAATTCGGCGACGGCAAGAATTGCGTTTCTTTGGCAACTCGCGCAATGGACATGGACAGTTTCCGTCAGGCAAAATCGCCTCAACCCCTCCCGGCCATCGGAGATCCCCATGCAAGACCGCCCCACAAAGACCACGCCGGACCTGTTCACGCCCATCGATATCGGGCCGCTTGCGCTGCCCAACCGCATCGCCATGGCGCCGCTGACGCGGAGCCGCGCGGCGGAAGGCAACGTTCCTACCGCGCTCAACGCGCTCTATTACGCGCAGCGCGCGAGCGCCGGGCTGATCATCTCGGAAGCGACGCAAGTGGCGCCGGAGGGCCAAGGCTATATCTCGACGCCGGGCATTCACAGCGTCGCGCAAGTCAAAGGCTGGCAATGCGTGACCGGCGCGGTGCATGTCGCGGGCGGACGCATCGTGCTCCAGCTTTGGCATGTCGGGCGCATCTCGCATCAATCCTTCCAGCCAGGCGGCAAATTGCCGGTGGCGCCCTCCGCCATCAGGCCGAACGGACAGGCCTTCACCGCCAACGGCTTCGAGCCGATCCCAACGCCGCGCGCGCTCGAGCTCGCCGACATCCCCGGCATCGTCGCACAATATGCGCAAGGGGCGCGCAATGCGATGGCAGCAGGCTTCGACGGCCTCGAGGTGCATGGCGCGAACGGCTACCTCATCGATCAGTTCCTGCGCGACGGCACCAACAAGCGTACCGACGCCTATGGCGGCTCCATCGAGAACCGCACGCGCTTCCTGCTCGAAGTGGTCGATGCCGTGACAGAAGTCGTTGGCGCGGACCGCACGGGCTTGCGCATCTCGCCGCAGAACGGGCAGAACGACATTTCCGATAGCGATCCGCAGAGGCTGTTCAACCACGTGGCCTCCGCGCTCTCAGGCAAGGGTCTCGCGTTTCTGCATGTGATCGAGGGCGACACGGGCGGCGTGGCGGTGCCGCCCTTCGACTATAAAGAGATCAAGCGCCGTTTCGGCGGGATCGTCATCGCCAATAACGGATTCGACAAAGAGCGCGCCAACGAAGCGATCGAAGAGGGCCGCGCCGACCTTGTCGCCTTCGGCAAGCCGTTCATCTCAAACCCCGACCTCGTGACGCGCCTTTATCTCAACGCGCCGCTCGCACCAGCCAACCGCGAGACGTTCTATGGCGGCGCAGACCAGGGCTACACTGACTACCCGCTGTTGCGCGGTGTCGAGCCGCATAGCTGCTATTGCGACGACGCAGACCGCGCCTGGGGGTGATGGAGGCGATCTGCCGTGGGCCGACGGTGAAGTCGACAGGGTGGCTCGTGGGGCGACCCAGCAGCGTCGAGTGACTCAGGAGACCTCGGGTTCCTAAACGATACCGTTTTCAAGAGCATGCTTCGGCTCCGGGACGACATTGTCGATCTCAAAGTTACGAACGAGCATGTGATCGAATATTACCAAGGCAGGGGCGCCAAGCGGAGCACTGGGTCTTAGCGGACGAGTTAATCGTCGTTGACGCCAATCCCATTGCCGGCAAGCGCATAGGCGACCGACCTGACGGGCAGGAGTTGGCCGATGCTGCATCGAGCCTCTTGAGTGCTTTGCCACTTCACTACTTCCCTGGACACTGAGCTCAGCCGAGCTTGGAAAGCCGGCGCGGCGTCGAAGCAGAACCATCCTTCGAGGCGACGAAGCAGATTAAGCCCTACAATGAAGGTCGTGTTCGACGCCAACAATCCCAGCCTGTGGGCATTTCACCGCCACAATCTCTTCCACATGGTAGCCGGCATGTTCGCGACCGTGGTCTATGACGGCTTCTCCTGAGCGGTCAGTAGCCGTTCGCGGGCGGATACTCGCCGTACTCGCCGTTCGCGGGATACTCGCCGTTCGCCGGGGAGTCGCTGTAGTCGCCGTCCGCCGGTGAATAGTCACCTTCAGCGACGGCGGGTGGCGGCGCATAAGATTTATCGACGGCGGGCGGGGCCGCATAAGAGTTGTAAACGGGCGGAGCGTAGGCGTAAGCCGGTGGAGGCGCATAATAGCCATACGCTGGAGGGTAGTAGGCATACGGCACAGGATAGCCGTAGCGCCGGTATTGACGACGCCAACCGATTTCCTCAACTGCGGTGACATCGGCACGTTGGCTGCTCAATCCCGACATAGCCGGCGGAGCCGCCGCGGCTGGCGCTAAGCCCGCAAACCCCGCGCCGATAACTACCGCAGCACCGAAAAGCAAATGACGCATGACGTATCCTCCTCCAACTCGAGGGGCCACCTTAGGGTGGTCGGACCAACAGGACTTTAACCCGCTCGAGGCTCGATTGGTTGCGCCGTGTCGAGGCATGGTGAAGGGAATGAGAATGCTGTCGCTTGGCGAATTTCGGTCACGCGGCAAGACGACGGTTCACAAACACGCTCATTTTCGAGCAGATTGGCGCGAGAAAAAATCGACATTTGTGGCAATCGCCACATCGTGTTTTGAAAGCGCGGAAACTCTCCTCAAGCTCAGTATGACTCTGAGCCCACGAAAAGGAGATCCATGATGTTCGCTCTCAGTAGGCTATCGATATGGGCTGCAGTGGGCGGTCTCGTCATTCTCGGCGCGTATAGTCTTCCCGCGCGTGCCGACGAGCTCGCCCAGAATGTCGGGCCGGTCGGTCCTCACGAGGCAATCCTCACGGAGGTCGGCAACAAGCGCCGGATTGCTTTCTACGAGCCGGACGGCGTCAAGTGCGGCCTCAATGTGGTGATGTGGGACAGCGCCGACGAAGCGGTGACTCGCCGGCCCGCGTCCGCGTTCGCTTGACCGCGCATCAGACGGTGCACATCGACAGCCCCGACCAGAAGTCGCTCAAAATCGAGTGCGGCGACTTCGCCGACACTCTAAGATTTTTCGGCGGCAACCTCGTTACCGCCGGAGTTGCCGAATAGGATTTCACGCGACAGCGCTCAAGTCGCTGCCGGAGATCCTCTAGCCGGGAGGGGTCGCGCCGATAGGGTGCATCCTCGGGGCGACCAGCTTTTCGGGAGGATTGGTGCCCGCTGGATTGATCGAGCGGATGAAGGCGATGATCTTCCAGAGGTGATCAGCGGTCTTGATGGTGTGACCCATCATCGGCATGCCCGCGTGCACGGTTCCCCACTGGATGCGCGTGAAGCCCTGCTTTTCCAGATCGGCGGAGCCGAGGCTTATCAGCCTGAACAACACATCATCGGTGTTACCCCAGAACCAGACGCCTTGACTTAATGCCGGGCAGAAGCCGCCGCCCCCGCCCCCGCCGTGACACTCGTTACATCCCGGCAGACGGAACTGCTTCACCAGCTCCTCTTCTTTGGCGAGCTTGGCGTAGTCCTGATAGGGGCTGTGCAATCCTCCCGGAGGAATTTTCTTCGCGAGCACTATGGGTGGCGTCTGATCGCCGGCTTTGCAGCAGATCTCTTCCCCGCCCGCTTTTTGCTCGGCAACTTTCTCTCCTTCGGCCTTTTCCGACTTGGCCGACGTTTCCTCCGCCGCGTGCAGAACCCATGACGTGCTACCAATGGCCAATAGCATCAATGACGTTAGCGCCAAGACGACAAGCTTGAGCTTATTGCTTCTCTGCACCCGCTCCATCAAAGCGTTCCCTTTCCAAATGACCCGATAGGCGGAAACGATGTCTACAGGGGCTAAACAACTCAAACGACTTTCACAGCCTGCAACGTTTCGCCGCAGGCGTGTCCGTATGCTGGCTAAGTCAATTGCTAGGTTGCGGCGAAACCCCGGCAATCACTGGAGCTCAGCGCCGAGCACGAGGGTCCAATAGGGGCGGCCGCTCGAGTTCTTCGCCATCGCGACGCCGATCGCGGTCACCTCGGGACGCAGCAGGTTCTCCCGGTGGCCCGAGCTTCCTTCCCAACTGCGCATGACGTCGCTGAAGGATTTCTGGCCTGAGGCGACATTCTCCGAAGCGATCTTCGCCCGAAAGCCAGCGCGGGCGGCGCGTTGCATGGGCTTGGATCCGTTCGACCCGTCGTGACCGATCCGACTCCGCCCAGCCTGCGCCTTCGATTGAGCAGCGGCAGCTTGGGACAGACGCGCATCGAGAACAACCGGCTTGCGTCCATTCTTCGTCCGGTAGGCGTTGACCTGCGCCAACGCTTTTTCCGGGTCGAGCGGCTGCACCGGTTTCGCGGCGTATTCGGGAGACACAAGGGTGATGGAACAACCGCCGAAGAGGCATGGGAGCGTCCATCCGGCAGCCGCCGGCGACGCCATCGAAATTAGCGCGCCGATCACAATGCTCCGCTTAAGCATCCCCCTTCCCTCCTGTGCCCCGACGTTTGCTCTCAGTTATAACCGCGATTTTGGGTGGAGGTTAGGGGCCGCTCTGGATGCTTAGGGCCGCACGCATTCGCCGAGAGAGGTCAGGACGGAGTGCCTGACCACGGCGTTCCGCCGGAAGCTATCGCGCTTCATCAGCTCCTGGTGCAGGTCGGGCAAGCGATAGAACGGGACACTCGGATACCAATGATGCTCGATGTGGTAGCCGACATTGCACGGCAAGATGAAGATCGACTCGAGGAAGGTCGGGATTGTGGTGCGCGTGATCGCATATTCTTCCTCTTCGCTCTCGACCGCGCTGTGCTCGCAAATGAGCCGCGCATACTGGATGGCGATGTGCCAGGTGCAATAGGGCACGATCCAATAGAGCAGAAAGGCGTACCAGGCGCCGAAGATGGTGATCAGCCCTGCGGCGCTCATATAGAACGTAACGCGCGCCGCGACCATCCATTGCGGTGACGGGATCAATGACGAGCCGACCAGACCCCTGACGATCCAGAACATGCCAGTGAGGAACGCTGCGCGGCGCAACAGAACGAGCGCGAGGCCAAGCCTCGTCTTGGGAAACACCCAATCCGGCTCAAGGTCGCCAGCGGCGTCGTGGGTGTACCAGATGTGGCGGTTCCCATCGTTCGGCAGGTTTGTGAATTGGTGATGCGTCGAGTGAAACTTGCGGAAGCCCTCGATCGAGGCGAACACCGGCCACATCAGGAAGGTGTTGCCGAGGAGCTCATTCTGCCAGCGCTTCGGCAGATAGCGATAATGCGAGGCGTCGTGGCCCATGATGATCAACGAATGCTGGCGCGCGCCGATGAACAGGACCGCGAGCACGTAAAGCGCAGAGTGCCAAAAGAGCGTGCAGAGCGCGATCGCCCCGGCAATCGACACCCATTCGCCTGCGGTTGCGGCAAACGCTCGGGCAGTGTCGAGCTGAGACAATTCCTTGACGATCGCCGGTGACAGGCGCTCGGGGATAGTCCTGCTCGTGTTGTGCGGATGTACGACGACTGGATTGGTCGAGATATCCTCCGCCGGAACCTCCGCGCGGAGGAAAGCAAGGGCGCTGTTAACCTTGGCGAGATCTGGCATCGGTCTCGTTACTCGGACTGAACCAACGCCCTAGCCCAGCCTTGTGTTCATTCCTGGGCAAATCACATTACTGCGGCAGGTAAATGCCGGTGGCGCGGCAGAACTGCCTCACGCCCTCCTGCTCTTCCTCCTCTACGGCAACCCTGATGGGCAGGAACTCGGTTTGGCCGCCCTCGGGCTTGGCAAACATGCCCACAAACCTCTTGCCGTTGACGAAGCCGCATACAACGGTTTTGCGATCGGGGCCCTGACCTCCCCGATAGCTGTCGCCGAATTTGGCGGAAGCCGGGTCCTTCAACATCCCAGCCACCCCCTGCTGCACCATCTTGATCTGCGCTTTGGACAAAGTCGCGGGACGCAGCGGGCCTTGAAAATCGAGGTTAGGCGCGTTGCGCTCGGCCTCACGCTGCCGCAAAAAGGCTTCCTGTTGCGCGGCGCAACCGCACAGAATGAGCACCGCAACACCTGTGATCGCTCGCCACATCACTCATTGTCCGCCGCCCTTCAGATTATCCAAATTGGCGCCATGATCCATCCGTATCAGGGCTCTGCAGGCACGGTTCCATCGTGTGTGTTGCCAGCGTGCCGCGTTGCGCAATTGGCGCTACGATCCGCCTCGCAACTTTGCTTGGCTCGGCGAGTTATTGTGGGGGAGCTCGCTTTGAGAGGGACGATGCTGCGCGCTGCAACCGTTGCCTTGCTTGGCGGGCTTGCGTTTGCGTTGTCAGCGTATCAAGCGAGCGCTGCCGACTGCGAGATCATTTCGGCGACCCATAGTGCCGACACCAAAGGCGAGGCGCTGCTGATGTCGCAGGCGCTCGCCGCCAAGAGCGCCAACGCGCTTCGGCAGACCAAGGGCTGGCGCAAGATCAGCATGAGCCCGTACAAGGTGAAGCCCGATCCGTTCTGGAAGAATGTGCGCCCCGCAGTGCCAGAGGACATCGTCTGGGCGTCCTTCGTCACGGCGAGGACCTATACAGTCTGCTTCACCGGCGTGGTGGTGAATTACGTCTGCACGTCAGGCTCACGCGTCTGCCCCAATTAGGATGAGCATGGGCCACCCTTCGAGACGGCTGTTCCGCAGCCTCGCCAGGATGAGGCTTCCTGCCTGCAGTGATTTTTCGCTGATGAACGGTGACTGCGGACCTCAGATTGGTTCAGGCAGGCACCGCTAGACTCTCTCCCCATGAGGTCGAGGAAGACCTCGGCCATGAACAGTTTCGCTCTCATACCTTTCGTCGCCATGACCACCGATTTCAGCCTTGCCGCATTTTCGATTGCACGCACCAGCATCCTAAAGACCCTGCGCCGGTCGCTGACGGCGCTTGCAGCCTTCGCCATCGCCAGCAGCTTTGTCGCTTCCGGCTCCGCCGGCGAATTGACCGTCCACCAGTGGAAGCGCTACCGCGCAACGCTCGCGCTCGGATCGGTGGAGCGGCTGGCCGGCAACGCGCAGATCGCGCAAAAATTCCGCGCCTTGGGTTTCGTCAGCGTGCGCGTCTCAGGGTCAGGAGCGAAGCGCCGGGTAGAAGGCGTCTGGCCAGGCAAGGAGACCAGCGCCAACCTGCCGCCGCAGATCGTTGCGGTTGCCAAATTGTGATGGCGCGGTTCGGCGCCTCAGCTAAGGTTAAGGATAATAGCGGCCGCAGGCGCGGAAGAAGGTCGCCACGCAGACAGCGCCCCTGCCGGTGGTCCGAGCCGCGGCGGCAGTGCCTCTGACCGCGGTCCTGCCGACGACGACCGTGCCCTTGGCCGCGGTCTTGCCGGTAACGGCAACTGCGGTCGCCGTGCCCCTGGCGGCAGCTCTGACCGGGCCCGCATCGGCGCTCACCGGAACGATGGTCGCCGCAATCAGAAGTCCTGCTGCGAGAGCCAGGAGACGCATCGTCGTTCCCTCCGTTTGGAATCGAATTCTCCCCGAGTCTCCTTCGCGAAACTGGCGAGGGTGTGGCGGTCTCAGCACCCTCCCGAGATTTGCAGCGGAAGCGGTTGCAATGATAGTTTGACGGAGGCCGTCATGCCCGCCGCTGCCCTGTTTCACCAGGAGAAGCTTGGCGAGGGGTATGATATTAGGCCCCGTCGCTGCTGACAGCCGCGCGGCGAGCCTCGCCTCGAGAAGATCGTAGAATCGCTCTGCCCTCTCCTCCCCGCCGCCTTCGAGGGCTCGCGCCAGCGTCGGGAAAGTCGAAGCGCGCACGAAGGCCGCCCAGCGCCGGCCGAATGCGCCAGCATCGCCGACCCTTTCGTAGTCCTCGTAGATGTGGTCCTCGCCGAGGAAAATCTCGACCGAGGCAAGCGCAAGACCGGCAATTTGACCGCTCTCGTCAAACGGCGCCACGAACTCCGCGCGCGTGCGCCCGTAGGTCGGGATCACCATCTTCTCGATTTCCTTGGAGCTGACGACGCCTTCAGCGGCAAGGTCCATGAGCGCCCCGATCAGGGCATCGATCACCAGCCGATAGCCGAAATCGTCGGCGTCGGTCTTGGCCATGGTCAGCACGACGAGCTGACCGCCCGGCCTCAGCTCGTCGGCGCGATGAACGAGGAAGGCGTGCCAGTCTTCCGCGGCCTGGCGGGCGAAGGCGGCGCAGGCGTTTGCGTCGTGGCTATAGGCGACCTGCACCTGATCGGAGATTAGGGCAGGCGCGCGAGAAAGCCATTGCCCGACCAGGAGCTCCAGCCGAGGGTCACGCTGTTGGAGGGGAGAAGTTGCTGGTAGAACGATCTGCCGACGGCAGAGGCGAATGTCGCCTGCTCGCCCCGCGGATATAAGAGTCTGGATCGCTTTCCAGCGCTTCGAACAGCGCGCTGAAATCGTTGCTTGGCAGATCGGTGTGCACGACCGAGATGGCGCGGGATGTACCGACCCTCTGCCTCAGCGCGGAAATGGCTTCGCGCATGGGGATGAGCGAATTGTGCCCTTCGGACGCTCCGTAATCGGCGATGACGATCGGCTCTGGCGCCGGCGCGAGGGGCGCTGTCTCCGCTGCGAGGCGAAGGAGCGGGATGGCGGCGGCGAGACCCGCCGCCTGGACGTGCGAGCTTCGGTTATAGGCCCCGTGCCCTTCCATCGGCGACGGCGCCGTGAAGCCGGCCGCATCGTATTCGTCATGCATCAGCATCCGGCGAGCGCTCCGGCGTTCGCCAAGGCGAGTGAATTTAGTTGTCCAGGAACGACCGCAGCTTCCGCGACCGCGACGGGTGCTTGAGCTTGCGCAGAGCCTTGGCTTCGATCTGGCGGATGCGCTCGCGGGTGACCGAGAATTGCTGGCCGACCTCTTCGAGCGTGTGGTCGGTGTTCATGCCGATGCCGAAGCGCATGCGGAGCACGCGCTCCTCGCGCGGTGTGAGCGAGGCGAGCACGCGCGTCGTGGTCTCGCGCAGGTTCGACTGAATCGCCGCGTCGATGGGCAGGACCGCGTTTTTGTCCTCGATGAAATCGCCGAGATAGGAATCTTCCTCATCACCGATCGGGGTCTCGAGCGAGATGGGCTCCTTGGCGATCTTGAGAACCTTACGCACCTTCTCGAGCGGCATGGCGAGCTTCTCGCAAAGCTCCTCAGGCGTCGGCTCGCGGCCGATCTCATGCAGCATCTGGCGGCTCGTGCGCACGATCTTGTTGATGGTCTCGATCATGTGCACGGGGATGCGGATGGTGCGCGCCTGGTCGGCGATCGAGCGGGTGATCGCCTGCCTGATCCACCACGTGGCGTAAGTGGAGAATTTGTAGCCGCGGCGATACTCGAACTTATCGACCGCCTTCATCAGGCCGATATTGCCTTCCTGAATCAAATCAAGGAACTGAAGCCCGCGGTTCGTGTATTTCTTGGCGATGGAAATCACGAGGCGCAGATTGGCCTCGACCATTTCCTTCTTCGCCTGGCGCGCCTCGCGCTCGCCCTTCTGCACGATGTGCACGATGCGACGGAACTCCGAGATCTGAAGCCCGGTCTCGGCGGCGAGGTTATGGATCTCGCCGCGGATGTCCTTGATCAGGCCGCGCTCGTCGCGCACGAAATCGGCCCAGCCCTTCTTCTTCAGGCGGCCGACGCGGCGGAGCCAGTTGGGATCGAGCTCGTTGCCCATATATTCGCTGATGAAGTCGTCGCGGTTGACGCCATAGCTCTCGGCGAGGCGGAGCACGCGGCCTTCGAAGCCGAGCAGCTTCTTGTTGATGTCGTATAGGGTCTCGACCAGGCTCTCGATGCGGTTGGCGTTGAGCGAGAGCGACTTGATCTCGGCGACGATCTCGTCCTTCAGGGCCTTGTAGCGTTTCTCCTGACCGGAGGAGAGCGTGTCGTTGCGGAGCGCGCGCTCGACTTCTTGGTCCTGCAGCTTGCGGAGCTTCTTGTAGTTTGTGGCGACGAGGTCGAAGGTCTCGAGCACCTTGGGCTTGAGCTCCGCCTCCATGGCGGCGAGCGAAAGCGAATTCTCAAGATCATCCTCTTCGTCGTCGAATTCTTCCTGCGCGACGCGCTCGCCATCCTCATCGTCGCGGGAAGCTGGCGCTGCCGCGGCAGGCGCTGCGTGGCCGTTGCCGCCGTGACCAGGCGTCTCGCCGTTCATGCCTTCGGGCAAAGGCTGCGACGGCGCAGGCTTGGCGTCAGGACCCTGATAGGTGGCTTCGAGATCGATGATGTCGCGGAGCAGAATCTTGCCTTCGTTCAGCTCGTCTCGCCAGATGATGATGGCCTGGAAGGTGAGCGGGCTTTCGCAAAGCCCCGCGATCATCGCCTCGCGGCCTGCCTCGATGCGCTTGGCGATGGCGATCTCGCCTTCACGGGAGAGAAGCTCGACGGAGCCCATCTCGCGCAGATACATGCGCACCGGATCGTCGGTACGCTCGGTCGGCTCGGCCTTTGTCTCGGCCTTGGCAATGGGGGTTACGGTGGCGATGGCGCGCGGCGCGGCTTCCGCGGTGGCGGCGCCCTCCTCCGGCTCCTCGGCCTCGTCGGTGTCGATGACGTTGATGCCCATGTCGGAGAGCATCGACATGGTGTCTTCGATCTGCTCGGAAGAGACTTCCTCGGACGGGAGCACCTCGTTCAGTTCGTCATAGGTGACGAACCCGCGGGCCTTCGCCGTCTTGATCAGCTTCTTGACCGCGGCATCAGACATATCCAGCACGGGACCGTCCGGAGCCTCTGCTTGCGGCTGCTCCTGATCCTCTGCTTCAGCGGTCTTGGTTGCCATTCATCTACTCCGAATCGCTGCCGTCAGAGGCAAAGCGCGAGGCCAAGGCGCGGGCCAAGCTCGTCCTGACCTGCGCCTATCGCGAACACCAAATGCGATTAGCGGCACACACCGTTAATCGACGATTAAACATGACTTGAGGCCACTGGCTTGAAGCTGTCCGTCTGGACCGACGCTCAAAGCCTTGGCCGACTTCGTTCTCCCCAATCAAGCTCGCCCAATCTTGGGCAGAAGGATTGGAACTCAACGTTCCGGACCGAATATCATTCGCAAGGCCAAGGCCTGCTATTGAATGCCCGGGGCGAGATGCCCGTCGAGCGAACGCTAACGCCGGCCGGCGCATAGTCGTTCAGACCACGCCTGATGGAACCGCTTTCGCGCAGGGCCTACCCGGCGCTTCCTGCCGATCAAGTCCCTGGGCATGGAATTGGCGAGACAAAGGCCCCCTGTCAAGGCCGCAATGCCCTTCAAAAGCACAATTTTTGACCATTTGGCCGACCATGAGTTCGCTTCACGTTCTCATGCAATAAGGGTGCCGTTCCAAAGTGGACCTACCGTTGCTGCGGGCGGCGGTCGAGGCGCCGGCCACGCTGGGCGCCGATATTCTCGCCTTTCAGCCTGGCGATGGTCTCGTGGAACCGCTTGGCGCTGTCGCGATCGCCGGCGTCGTCCGCGGCGTGGCGCAAGCCGGCATTGGCAACCTGCTGTTGCAATTGAACAAACTGCTCGTAATCGGATTCGGACAGGTCCGAGAGATCGAGCGCCTGGTCCTGCACTTCCCTGTCGAGGCTCTTCAGCGTGGTCCAGCGGTAGAGAAGCTCGGCGAAATGCTCCTCGACCTCGGCTTGCGGGGTGTCCGTTTGCAGGAAGGCGACCCGCTTGAACGCGCTCGACCGCTCAAGCGTCTCGAACAGCCGCCCGTGGCTGCTGTCGCGCATCAGCACGGCGAGTTGCTCCCGCGTGATGCCATGGTCGCGGAAGATCGTCTGGGTGAGGAGGCCAAGGAGCTCGGCAAGCTGCCGCTGCCTGATGTCGAGATGCGCCACTTCCTCCGCGAAATGATCGAGCAACGAAGGGTGATGGGCGAGCGCCAGGATGATGGTGATGGCAAAGCCATGGGCTGAGGGGAGCGGCCGCGCGCCGCTCCTGCCGGAGGGTGGCGCAGGCGAAGCTTTCGCCAGTGCGGCTCCACGCTTGCCGAGATCGCGCCACAGGGCAAAGAGCCTCGACTTGATGTCGCGCTTGTAGTGGTCGCGCACGCGCGCGTTGACGATGGTGTTGAGCAGCTGATCGAGCCGCTCTTCGAGCGCAGCGCGGCGCTCAGGCGTGTCGAGATTCACCGCGGCACATTCCCGCTGCCACAGAATGTCGATGAGAGGCCGAGCCTCGGCGAGGCACCGCGAGAGCGCGCCCGCACCTTCATTGCGCACGAGATCGTCTGGGTCCGAGCCGTCGGGGAGGAAGGCGAAGCGGAAGGAATGGCCCTCGCGCAAAACGGGCAGCATGCGGTCGATGGCGCGCGCGGCCGCAGCCTCACCAGCGCGGTCGCCGTCGAAGCAGATGGTCGGCTCGGGCGCGAGCAGCCAGAGCTGATCCATCTGCCTCTCGGTAAAGGCGGTGCCAAGCGTCGCCACGGTATGATGGAAGCCAGCCTGATAGAGCGCAATCACGTCCAAATAGCCTTCGACCACGATCAGCTCGCCCTTGTCGAAGGCAGGCCCTCGCGCGCGGGCGAAGTTGAACACGGTCGAGCCTTTGTCGAAAAGCTTGGTCTCGGGCGAATTCAGATATTTCGGCTCGGTCGCGGCATCGAGTGCGCGGGCGCCGAAGGCGATGATGCGGTTCTTGGCGTTGATGATTGGGATGGTGAGCCGGTGGCGGAAGCGATCGTATGGCGCGCGGCCGTCGTCGGGCTTGACAAGGAGACCCGCGTCGAGGAGCTGCGCCTCGCTGAATCCGCGTTTGATGAGAGTCGCTTTGAGCGCGTCCTTCGAGCCCGGTGCGTAGCCGATACGGAACTCTTTCATCGTCGAAGCGGTGAGCCCGCGGCGCTCTGCGTAGTCAAGCGGCTCGCGGCCGTCGCGTGTGGCGATCTCCGTTTCGAAATAGGCGCAAGCCGCCTCGAGCGCATCGAACAGGCCTAAGCGCTCTTTCGCCACGCGTTCGAATTGCGGGTCGGGCTTTGGCATCTGGAGCCCGGCGTCGCCAGCGAGCCGCTCAACCGCTTCCGGGAAGCTCAGGCCCTCGGTCTCCATAACGAAGCCGAAAATGTCGCCGTGCTTGCCAGAGGAGAAGCAGTGATAGAAGCCCTTCTGGTCGTTGACCGTGAAGGACGGCGTCTTCTCCTTGTTGAAAGGTGACAGCCCCTTCCATTCGCGGCCAGCGCGCTTCAAGGGCACGCGGCGCGACACTACCGTCGACACCGGCAGCCGCGCGCGAATCTCATCCAGGAACGAATCGGAGAATTTCATCGGTTCGAGTGAGGCTCAGGTGGTCCTTCAAAGCCACAAGGCTCTTGCAATAGTCACCGCTATTCACTTTGAACAAATAGGGAACAAATTTCAACGGCTCCGGCCGCGAAGTCTTGCATACTGTATATACAGAGTCATATACAGATACCATGAAGTTAAACGGGCGACCCCGCGAGAAGGCGCTCTTTGATGAGGTCGTGTCTTTGATGAGGTCGTGTCTTTTCATTCGTGCACTTCGAGTGGGATCCAGACAAGCGCGAGCTGAATATCGTTCGGCATGGCATTGATTTTCGTGACCTTGCACCGTTTTCGATGGTTCTGTTGTAGCTCGGCGCTCAGACCGAAAAGGCGAAGTTCGCTGGTTGGCATTCGGCTTTTTTTTGGAGAGAGTTATCAGTGTCGTCTTCACGCAAAGAAACGAAAGCTGCCGCATCATCTCGGCGCACTCAGCACGGCGAAAAGAAAGAGCCGCGTATCGTGAGCTATACGGGGGAGGAGCTTGAGCGGCTTCCCAGTAGGACCGACTGGGCGCGCCTTCGGGCCATGACCGAGGAGGAGATCGAGGCTGCGGCGCCCGCCGATCCCGAATGGGAAGGCCTGCTCGATATCGATTGGAGTGAGGCTGTGCTCGTCATGCCCCGGCGGAAAGAGGCAATCTCGATCCGGCTCGATGACGACGTGCTGAGCTATTTCAAGAGCCTCGGCTCGGGTTATCAGACGCGCATCAACGCCGTGCTCCGCCACTTCATGGAACAGTCGAGAGCCAAGCGGAAGTAGCCCAGCGCGCGACATTGCCCTGATGCAGCAACGCCCTCCCCAGCGATGGGAAGGGCGTTGCTTAGTCCTTGTCCTGCGGAACTGTAGGAGCGCTTGAGCTAGTTGCTGCCGGTGGCACCGGTTAGGATCAGCTCGGCGGGAGCCACGACGGCGAGCGTCGAGGCGTCGGCGCCGCAGAGGAGGCTAACCGACTGGCGCTGTGCACCATCGAGCTGGAACATCTGACCTGGCTTCAGGCTGACGCGGACACGGAAAGGCGCATCTGGCGCGACTTCCTTCCAGGTGACGGCGCTCACGGCGCATCCGCCCCGCTCGGGTTCATAGAACGCGAGCACCCGTTGACCGCCGGCGGCGATGACAATCGGTTCATGCGGACCGACCGGGCCGAGATTGTTCAGCGGCTCGTCGGCGTGCGCGGGCATGACGGCGCTCGACGCTAGAAGCGCGCCGGCGATGGCGATGGCAGAAAGAGTTGAGAGCGAGAACCGGACCATGATTGGTCTCCTTTTTCAGTTTCGAGCACGAATCAGTCCGTGCTGCATTGCAGAATTCATATTGCAGTGCAGTGACGAGACTATGTTGCGGTGCAAGACAAACTGACGCATGGCTGCTGCCGCAGGAATTTTCCTATTTGATTTTCAGATGATGACGGCGATGGAGGTCGCCGATTGCGCGAAGGCGAGTCGTTGTGCAAAAGTTTTGTGCAAAACGCGTGTGCCGCAGCGATTGTCGTGCCTGCGAAGGCGCCCCCCGATACTAACGGCGGGGGCGATCGGCGGCTGCGAAGATCACCTGAGCTTCGCCTTCACCAGAGCGCTCACCATGCCGAAATCCATCTGGCCGGCGTAGCGCGCCTTGAGCGCAGCCATCACCTTGCCCATGTCCCTGACGCTCGTGGCGCCTGCTTCGGCAATCGCATCTGCGATGGCCTTCTGGGTGTCGGCCTCGGGGAGTTGTTTGGGGAGGAACTCGCGGATGATGGCGATCTCCTCGGCCTCTTGCCTGGCGAGCTCGGCGCGCCCGGCGTCGCGGTAGATCTTCTCCAACTCCTCACGCTGTTTGATCATCTTGGTGAAAAGCTCGAGCAATTCCGCGTCAGTCGCCTCACCCTTACCGAGACCTCGTGCGGCAATGTCGCGATCCTTGATGGCGGCGGAGACCAGGCGCAGCGTCGAGACGCGGCGCTTGTCCTGTGCCTTAGTCGCAGTTTTGAGTGCGGAGGTGATGGTCTCGCGCATGGGTCCGATCGCAAAGGAATCGAGGAAGAAGTTTCCAAAGTAATTGAGTTGGAGCGATGCAAGCAAGGGATTTTGCTCAGATAACTCATTGTTTTAACAGGAAAATATTTCTCTCACCAACTTGACCAGCATGACCCCGTGACTTAAGACTGGGGCTCGTTGGACGCGTGGCAGAAGCGTCGGACTTGACGCCGCAAGACGTGCACCCGACTTCAAGCCCAGCCGCCTTGGCTCAAGCGGCAACAACGAAAGCCGATGTACGACAATCCCGACATGCCGGCCAGAGAGGCCCTGAACCCACGCGCGCGGGCGACTGACCCCTGGGGTGAGGAGCGCCCCACGGCGCTGCTGATGCTTGCCGACGGCACCATCATCGAGGGCAAGGGCGCCGGGGCTACCGGCACCGCGGTCGGCGAAGTGTGCTTCAACACCGCCATGACCGGCTATCAGGAGATCCTGACCGACCCGTCTTATGCCGGTCAGATCATCACCTTCACCTTCCCGCATATCGGCAATGTCGGCACCAACACCGAGGACATCGAGACGGCGAGCCTTGCTGCGGCATCAGGCGTGCGCGGCTGCGTGCTTCGCGCGCCGATCACGCGCGCCTCGAACTATCGGGCGGCGCAGGCATTCGACGATTGGCTGAAAGCCCGCGGCATCATCGCCATCACCGGCGTCGACACGCGCGCGCTCACCGCGCTGATCCGCGAGAAGGGCATGCCGAACGCCGTGATCGCGCATGTGCCAGACGGCAAGTTCGATTTTGCCGCGCTGAAGCGCGATCTCGCAGCCTTCCCAGGCATGGTCGGGCTCGACCTCGCCAAGGACGTGACGAGCGGCCAGAGCTACGGCTGGGACGAGACCGAGTGGCATTGGAACGAAGGCTATGGGCATGAGACCAGCCCACGCTTCCATGTCGTCGCTATCGACTATGGCTTGAAGCGAAATATCCTGCGCGAGCTTGCCACGGCTGGCTGCAAGCTCACCGTGCTGTCGGCGACGGCGACCGCGGAAGAGGTGCTGGCGCGCAAGCCAGACGGCGTGTTCCTGTCGAACGGACCAGGCGATCCGGCTGCGACCGGCGTCTATGCCGTGCCGGAGATCAGGAAGCTCGTCAACTCTGGGCTCCCGGTATTCGGCATCTGCCTCGGGCATCAAATGCTGGGGCTCGCGCTCGGCGGCTCCACGCGCAAGATGCATCAGGGCCATCACGGCGCGAACCACCCGGTGAAGGACTTCACCACAGGTAAGGTCGAGATCACCTCGATGAATCACGGTTTCGCCGTCGATCGCGACAGTCTGCCTGAGAATGTCGAAGAGACTCACGTCTCGCTGTTCGACGGGTCCAATTGCGGGCTCAAGGTAAAGGACAAGCCGGTGTTCTCGGTGCAGTACCACCCCGAGGCGTCGCCAGGTCCGCAGGACAGCCACTATCTCTTCAAGCGCTTCGTCGCGCTGATGGAAGAGAACAAGGGCAAGAGCTAGACCGCCCGACAATGCCCAAACGCACAGACATAAAGTCGATACTGATCATCGGAGCCGGCCCGATCGTCATCGGCCAGGCCTGCGAGTTCGACTATTCCGGCACGCAAGCCTGCAAGGCCCTGAAAGAAGAGGGCTATCGCATCGTGCTGGTGAACTCGAACCCGGCTACGATCATGACCGATCCCGACGTCGCCGACGCGACTTACGTCGAGCCGATCACCCCCGACATCGTCGCCAAGATCATCGAGAAGGAGCGGCCCGACGCCATCCTGCCCACCATGGGCGGGCAGACCGCGCTCAACACTGCGCTCAGCCTGCATCGCTCCGGCGTGCTCGACAAATACGGTGTCGAGATGATCGGCGCGCGGGCCGAAGTGATCGACAAGGCTGAGGACCGCGAGCTGTTCCGCGAGGCGATGAACAAGATCGGGCTCGAGACGCCGCGTTCTAGGCTTGCCGATGCGGCCGTGCTGAAGCGCGCCGACCGCGAGAAGTTCAAGACCGAGACCGCGCGTATCGCCGAGATCGCCGATCCTGCCGAGCGCGCTGCTGCGCTCGCCTCCTTCGAGCATTCTTGGGCGCAAGGCGAAGGAGCGCGGCGGCGGCGCTATGTGGAGAAGGGCCTGATCGAGGCGCTAGAGGCGCTATCGGATATCGGCCTTCCAGCCATCATCCGCCCGTCCTTCACACTTGGCGGCACCGGCGGCGGCGTTGCCTATAACCGCGAGGAGTTCCTGGAGATCGTCGAGCGCGGGCTCGACGCCTCGCCGACCTGCGAGGTGTTGATCGAGGAGTCGGTGCTCGGCTGGAAAGAATATGAGATGGAGGTCGTCCGCGATCACGACGACAACTGCATCATCATCTGCTCCATCGAGAATATCGATCCGATGGGCGTGCACACCGGCGACTCGATCACCGTCGCGCCGGCGCTGACGCTGACCGACAAGGAATATCAGATCATGCGCAACGCCTCGATCGCGGTGTTGCGCGAAATCGGGGTCGAGACCGGCGGATCGAATGTGCAATTCGCGGTGAACCCTGCTGACGGGCGTCTCATCATCATCGAGATGAACCCGCGCGTGTCACGCTCCTCCGCGCTTGCCTCAAAAGCAACCGGATTCCCCATCGCCAAGATCGCGGCCAAGCTCGCCGTCGGCTACACGCTCGACGAGCTCGCCAATGACATCACCGGCGGCGCGACGCCGGCAAGCTTCGAGCCGACCATCGATTACGTGGTGACCAAGATCCCGCGCTTCGCCTTCGAGAAATTTCCCGGCGCCAAGCCCGTGCTCACCACCTCGATGAAGTCGGTCGGCGAGGCCATGGCCATCGGCCGCACCTTCCCCGAGTCGTTGCAAAAGGCGCTCCGGTCGATGGAGACCGGTCTCTCCGGTCTCGACGACATTGCGCTTCCTGGTCTCGGCGAGGGCGACGACAAGAATGTGATCCGCGCGGCGCTCGGTACCCCCTCCCCCGACCGGCTGCTCAAGGTGGCGCAAGCGATCAGGCTCGGCTTCGATGAGGAGCAGATCTTCGAGGCGTGCAAGATCGACCCGTGGTTCATCCGGCAGATCAAGGACATCATAGATATGGAGGCGCGCGTGCGCGAGCACGGGCTGCCGCCGAGCGCCTCGCAGTTCCGCATGCTGAAGGCCATGGGCTTCTCCGACGAGCGGCTGGCGAAGCTTACCGGCGTGGACGCGAGCGAGGTCGCCGAGAAGCGCCGGGCGCTCGACATACACCCGGTCTATAAGCGCATCGACACCTGTGCGGCGGAGTTCGCCTCGCCCACCGCCTATATGTACTCGACCTACGAGTTTGGCTTCGCCGGACCCGCGCAATGCGAGGCGCGGCCTTCGGACAAAGAGAAGATCATCATTCTCGGCGGCGGACCGAACCGCATCGGCCAGGGCATCGAGTTCGACTATTGCTGCTGCCATGCCGCGTTCTCGTTGTCCGACGCGGGCTACGAGACCATCATGGTCAATTGCAATCCGGAGACGGTGTCGACCGACTACGACACCTCTGACCGGCTCTATTTCGAGCCGCTCACCGAAGAGGACGTGCTCGAGATCGTGCGCAAAGAGGAGACGTACGGCAAGGTCAAGGGCGTCATCGTGCAATTCGGCGGCCAGACGCCGCTCAAACTTGCTCAGGCGCTCGAAGCGGCCAAGGTGCCGATCCTCGGCACGTCGCCAGACGCCATCGACCTCGCTGAAGACCGCGATAGGTTCAAGGCGCTGATCGAACGTTTGGGACTGCGCCAGCCGAAAAGCGGTATCGCCCGCTCGCCGGCAGAGGCGGTCGCCATCGCCAGCACGCTCGGCTTCCCGCTTGTCATCCGCCCGTCCTACGTGCTTGGCGGCAGGGCCATGGAGATCGTGCACGACGATGCGCAGCTAGCCCGCTACATCTCCGAAGCCGTGGTGGTGTCGGGCAAGAGCCCCGTGCTGCTCGACACTTATCTGCGCGACGCGATCGAGGTCGACGTCGACGCCATCGCCGACGGGACCGACGTTTTCATCTGCGGCGTGATGGAGCATATCGAGGAGGCTGGCGTGCATTCCGGCGACTCAGCCTGCTCGCTGCCGCCGCATTCGCTGAAGCCGAAGATCGTGGCCGATTTGGAGCGCCAGACGGAGGAGCTTGCCCGCGCGCTGAAGGTCGTCGGCCTGATGAACGTGCAGTTCGCCATCAAGGACGACGAGATCTATGTGCTCGAGGTGAACCCGCGGGCCTCACGCACCGTGCCCTTCGTCGCCAAGGTGATCGGCCTTCCCATCGCCGGCATCGCCTCTCAGGTCATGGCCGGAAAACCGCTCGCCTCCTTCGGGGTCAAGCGGCGGCATCTCGACCATATTGCGGTGAAGGAGGCGGTGTTCCCCTTCGCCCGCTTCCCCGGCGTCGATACCGTGCTTGGGCCGGAGATGCGCTCCACCGGCGAGGTCATGGGCATCGACAGGGACTACGCCATCGCGTTTGCCAAGAGCCAGCTCGGCGGCGGCTCAAAGCTGCCCTTGACCGGCACGGTGTTCGTCTCGGTCAAGGACTCGGACAAAGACAAGATCATGCCGCCGATCCGCGAGCTTGCCGCAATGGGCTTCCGCATCATCGCCACCCGCGGCACCAAGCGGCATCTCGACGCCCACGGCATCGAGTGCGAAAAGGTTAACAAGGTGTTGGAGGGCCGCCCGCATATCGTCGACGCCATCACCAATGGCGAGGTCGACATCGTGTTCAACACCACGGAAGGGGCGAAAGCGCTGGCCAATTCCTTTTCGATCCGCCGCTCGGCCTTGCTCTACCACATCCCCTATTATACAACCGTTGCTGGCGCTCTTGCCGTAACCGAGGCGATCAAAGCGCTCCGGGGAGGCAACCTCACAGTAGCGCCCCTGCAAAGCTATGCGGGACCGAAACCGGCGCAAGCGCACGCTTCGTAGGCATTTAACCCAAATCTTGACTTAGACTGGGCAATTCCTGGACAGTATCCGGGGGGCCCAAAGGAGTTGAACTGACGATGGATAAAGTGCCCATGACCGCGGAGGGCTATGCCGCGCTTGAGGCTGAGATCAAGCATCTCAAGACCGTAGAGCGCCCGCGCATCATCAAGGCCATCGCCGATGCGCGCACCCATGGGGACCTTTCCGAGAATGCCGAATACCATGCCGCCAAGGAGCAGCAGGGTATTACCGAGGCGCGCATGGCCGACCTCGAGGACAAGCTCTCCCGCGCCGATATCATCGATGTGTCAAAGCTCAAGGGCGACCAGGTGATGTTCGGGGCAACCGTCACCCTGATCGACGAGGATACCGACGACAAGGTGAAGTACCGGGTCGTTGGCGAGGTCGAGGCCGACGTGAAGAAGGGCAAGATCTCGATCACCTCCCCCCTCGCCCGCGCGCTTCTCGGCAAGCGCAAGAACAACATCGTCGAGGTGTCGACGCCAGGCGGCGGCAAGTCCTACAAGGTGCTGAAGGTCGAGTTCAAATAGCTGGCCGGCGCCATCCGGCAAGTTGCCTAGCAAACGCCCTCTGACATCTGATTTTTCGCGTGGCGTCGGCAGGAGCGCTTCAGTGATCAACCTGAACGCGCTGCTCCGAAGGCGGGTCGAGTAGAATATCCTTGGGCGATCGAAGGCCATTTGCGGAGCGCGCAGTCGCAGCTCCGCTCGCTGTTTCAGGCGAGCGACGTCGGCGTCATCCTCTCCAAGTCGATGCCGAGAAGCGGCCACCGCTTCCTCAGCGAAGCCTCACGCATTATTTCCGGCCTGAGTATTTTGTCTAGTCAATGTCTCTCTGTCATTTGAGTTACGCATGGTGCGAGGGGAGGGGTCGGGATAACCTGAGCGCGGGGTTAAAGGCGGCGGAGAAATCCTTCGGCGATCGTATGCGATCTGCGGTGCGCCAGTCGCGGCTCCGATCGCCGATTCAACGAGCGCCGTCGGCGCGGTCCTCTCAAGACAGACATGCCGGTAGAGAACGGACGGAGCAAAGGCGCGGAAATGCGCAGCAGGCGATACATCAGCTGCGAAAGCGCCGCCCCGGCAACAAGCCCGAGAACGCCGCCGACCAGCATGGCAAGCTTCGACGTGCCGCCGGAGGCGAAAATTCCATAGAGGAAGAGGACCACCTCCGACCCTTCGCGCAGGACGGCAATGCCGCAGACGATGGCCAAGGCCGCGAGCTGCTTCTGTCCCGACGAGACCTCCGCGCCGACCTCTTTCATCTCCTGCGCCAAGGCGCGGCCGTGGCTCGCCATCCACACGTTGTGCCAGGCGAGCATGATGGCAGCGACAAGCAGGATGGCGGCGTTGAACAGCTCCTGGCCAGCGCCTTCGAACAACGCGCCGAGCTGACCGGCGAAGGACGCGACCACCGCCGCGCCAGCAAGGCCGCCAAGCACGCCATAGCTCACCCAAAAGCCGCGGCCGGAGACGCCCTTGGTCGCGGCGAGCACGATGCCGACGATCAGGCCGGCCTCGATGACTTCGCGGAAGACGATGAGGATCGTTGCGAGCATCGGCTACTCGGCGACGATTACCCCTTTGGCGGTGTCTTCGTGATATTCGCCGATGAAAGGATATTTGCCGGGATCGAGCGGCCGCAAACGCACGGTGCCTGACGTGCCTCCGGCAATGACCTTCTCGATCTTAAGTTCATGGGATTCGAATTCCTCGGCCGTCGCGTCTTCGTTCTTGACGTTGAGGGTCGCTGGCTTACCCGCCGGCACATGAATTTCGGCGGGCGTAAAGCGATGGTCCTTGATGGTCACGTCGATGGGGATCCCGGCGCTTGCCGGGGGGGCAAGTAGCGATGCGCCGGTTGCGACCGCTATCGCAAGGCAGACGACTGGCGGCATGACACCGCGCGCAAAGGCGATGAGAACTCTGGTTACGAAAGCGCATGGGATCTCTCCGGCTGACAGAGTTTGACTGTGTTCGCGGAACGCTAGGATCAGGTCCGACGATGCATAAAGTGAATGTTTGGCAGGCAACTCATTGAGGATCGTGCATGACCATTTTTTCTAGCATTGCTTTGAACTTGCGGGGCATGGCGACAGCCTGTGCGCTGCCGTGCCGCATCGGGCTCGCCGCGGCGCCGGATGTGGGGAGGCCTGTCTTAATCGCGAGACTGGTGGCTATGGCGCTTCCGACCCCTTCTTGCGAAGATAGGGCCGGGAGCGAAGACTAAGCCATGATCGACAAGCTGGAATTCATCATCGCGCTCGCCCGCGAGCGGCATTTCGGCCATGCCGCCGAGGCCTGCGGCGTGAGCCAGCCGACACTGTCGGCAGCCATCAAGCAGCTCGAGGATTCCTTCGGCGTGCTTCTGGTGCATCGGGGATCGCGCTTCCAGGGCTTCACCCCGGAAGGCGAGCGCGTGCTCGACTGGGCGCGCCGCATCGTCGGCGACACCCGCGCCATGCATCAGGAGATAGACGCGCTGAAGCGTGGCCTTGCCGGCCATATCCGCATCGCCGCGATCCCGACGGCGCTCGGCATGGTGGCGATCCTGACGACGCCTTACCGGGCGAAACATCCCGACGTGAGCTTCTCCATCCTCTCGCGGAATTCCATCGAGGTCCTGGGACTATTGGAAAATTTGGAGGTCGATGCCGGCCTCACTTACCTCGACAACGAGCCTTTGGGCCGGGTGCAGACCGTACCCCTTTATAATGAGGAGTACCGGCTGCTGATCTCCTCCGACTCGCCCCTTGGCAAACGCGACAGTGTCACCTGGGCGGAGGTCGGCAAGGTGCCGCTTTGCCTGCTCACCCCGGACATGCAGAACCGGCGAATCATCGAGAGCCTGTTGCGGCAGGCCGGGGCGCATGTGGCCCCGACGCTCGAATCGGATTCGATCATCGTGCTGTTCGCCCATGTCCGGACGGGGAGGTGGGCGAGCGTTATGCCCGCTAAGCTTGCAGCCGTGCTTGGCCTGACCGACACGGTGCGGGCCATTCCCATCGTCGAGCCCGAAGTGACGCATTCCATCGGGCTCGTCGTCCCCCACCGCAATCCCTTGACACCGCTCATCAATGCGCTGGTGAGCGAAGCCAGGCTGCTTGCCCCGATCTTAAGCGGCGGGGACCTGCCTTCGATGCCTATGGGCAAGCGCGATAAGAAATCCCGATCAACCGATAGATCTTTGTAATCAAAGGGAAATTCGGCTCCGCGCGCTTGCGATGCAAGGGACGGCATAATATCTTTGCATCAGGATCAGGGACCCTGCCGCGGGAACGGGGGCACCTAGATCTTAGTCAATCCACGGAAGCTGTACGCATGCCGAGATATGAGCCATGGAGCGCCGAGCGCGCGAGCGTGATTATCGCTGCGCATAAGGATCGCGATGGCGCGGCGTTGCCAATCTTCCACGCGATTCAGCATATCTTCGGCTTCGTGCCGGATGAGGCGATCCCCATGGTCGCCGAGGCGCTCAACCTCTCCCGCGCCGAGATGTACGGGACGGTCACGTTCTACCACGACTTCCGCAAGGAGCTGCCCGGCCGCCGCGTGTTGAAGCTTTGCCGCGCCGAGTCCTGCCAGGCCGCGGGCGGCGATGCGCTTGCCGCGCGTGCCGAGGAGAAGCTCGGCGTGAAGATGGGCGAGACCACTCTCGACAATCGCGTGACTTTAGAACCGGTCTACTGTCTCGGGCTCTGCCATAGCTCTCCCGCTGCCCTGCTCGACCACGACCACGTGGTCGGCATGCTCGACGAGGCGAAGCTCGACGCGCTCCTGAAAGAGGCGCAGGCATGAAGGCGCGGGTTTTCATCTCGCGCGATTCAGGCGCGCTGTGCGTCGGCGCCGACGAGGTGGCCCGCGCTTTGTTCAAGGCCACCGAGAAGCGCGGGCTCGACGTCGAGATCGTGCGCACCGGCTCGCGCGGCATGTATTGGCTCGAGCCGACCATCGAGGTGGAGCGGCCCGAGGGCCGCGTAGGCTACGGCCCGACCAAACCGTCAGACATCGACAGCCTGCTCGATGCCGACATGCTCGAAGGCGGCAAGCATCCTCTCTTCCTCGGCCTCGTCGAGGACATTCCGTTCTTCAAGAAGCAGACCCGCCTTACCTTCGCCCGCGTCGGCATCATCGATCCCCGCTCACTCGACGACTACAAGACCCACGGGGGCTACGAGGGTCTGGAGAAGGCGATCGCCGTTGGGCCAGAGGCGATCGTCGAAGAGGTGGTGAATTCGGGATTGCGCGGCCGCGGCGGCGCTGGCTTCCCCACGGGCATAAAATGGCGCACCGTCGCCCAGACCCCGCCGCAGCAGAAATACATCGTCTGCAATGCTGACGAAGGTGATTCAGGCACATTTGCCGACCGCATGATTATGGAAGGCGATCCACTCGTGCTCGTCGAGGGCATGACCATTGCAGGCATCGCCACCCGCGCCACCTACGGCTACGTCTATATCCGCTCCGAATATCCGCATGCCGTCGAAACCATGGAGATTGCCATCAGGGGCGCCCGCGAAGGCGGGATGCTGGGAGCGAATGTCGCCGGATCGAAATACGCCTTCGACATGGAGGTGCGGGTTGGCGCCGGCGCCTATGTTTGCGGCGAGGAGACCTCGCTGTTGGAGAGCCTTGAAGGCAAGCGTGGAGAAGTGCGCGCCAAGCCTCCCCTCCCTGCTCATATCGGCCTGTTCGCCAAGCCGACCGTCATCAACAACGTGCTGTCGCTTGCTAGCGTGCCGATCATCATGCGCGATGGCGCTGCCTATTACCGCGATTTCGGCATGGGCCGGTCGCGCGGCACCATGCCCATCCAGCTCGCCGGAAATATCAAGCATGGCGGACTGTTCGAGACGGCCTTCGGCATCAGCTTGGGCGAACTTGTCGACGACATCGGCGGCGGGACGCGGACCGGGCGTCCTGTGCGCGCGGTGCAGGTCGGCGGCCCCCTCGGCGCCTATTTCCCGCGCGCTTTGTTCGACACGCCGTTCGACTACGAGGCTTTCACCGCCCGCGACGGGCTGATCGGCCATGGCGGCATCGTGGTGTTCGACGACACCGTGGACATGGCCAAGCAAGCGCGCTTCGCCATGGAGTTCTGCGCCATCGAATCCTGCGGCAAGTGCACGCCGTGCCGCATCGGCTCCGCCCGTGGCGTCGAGCTGGTCGACAAGATCATGGCCAATGAGGATCGCGCCGAGAACATCACGGTGCTCCAAGATTTGTGCAACACCATGAAGTTCGGTTCGCTGTGCGCGCTCGGCGGCTTCACGCCCTACCCCGTTATGAGTGCGTTGACGCATTTCCCCGAAGATTTCGGCGCTTCGCCAAAGCGCCTGCAAGCTGCTGAATGAGGACCCCGCTATGTCGCTGATCCACGAGACCGACTACGGCACGCCGCGTTCCAAAGTGGAGAAGATGGTCAATGTGACTATCGACGGCGTAGCGGTCACGGTGCCGGAAGGCACCTCCATCATGCGCGCCGCCGCCGAGCTCGGGCGGGAGATCCCGAAGCTCTGCGCCACCGACATGGTCGAGGCGTTCGGCTCCTGCCGGCTTTGCCTGGTCGAGATCCAGGGCCGCAACGGCACGCCGGCTTCCTGCACAACACCAGTCGCTGAAGGCATGGTAGTGCATACTCAGACCGAGAGACTGAAGCGACTCCGCAAGGGCGTGATGGAGCTCTATATCTCCGAGCATCCGCTCGACTGCCTGACCTGCTCGGCCAATGGCGATTGCGAGCTGCAGGATATGGCGGGCGCGGTCGGCTTGCGCGAGGTACGCTACGGTTACGACGGCAAGAGGCACCCAAATCCCGGCATCGACGATTCCAACCCCTATTTCACCTATGAGCCCTCCAAGTGCATCGTCTGCTCGCGCTGCGTGCGCGCTTGCGAGGAGGTCCAGGGCACCTTCGCTCTGACCATCGCCGGGCGCGGCTTCGAGTTGTTCGTCTCGGCGAGCGAGGCTGGGCCTTTCCTCGAGTCTGAATGCGTGTCTTGCGGCGCCTGCGTGCAGGCCTGCCCGACTGCGACGCTCAACGAGAAATCGGTGATCGAGATCGGAACGCCGGAGCACTCCGTGGTCACGACGTGCGCCTATTGCGGCGTCGGCTGCTCCTTCAAGGCCGAGATGCGCGGCGAGGAAGTGGTGCGCATGCTCCCCTACAAGGATGGCAAGGCCAATCGCGGCCATTCCTGCGTCAAGGGCCGCTTCGCTTACGGATATGCCTCCCATAAGGACCGCGTGTTGAAGCCGATGATCAGGTCGAAGATCACCGATCCATGGCGCGAGGTGTCGTGGGAGGAGGCGATCAGCTACGCAGCCTCAGAGTTCAAGCGTATCCAGGCGAAATATGGCCGGAGCTCCGTCGGCGGCATCACCTCCTCGCGGTGCACCAACGAGGAGAACTTCCTCGTGCAGAAGCTCGTGCGCGCTGCCTTCGGCAACAACAATGTCGATACCTGCGCGCGGGTCTGTCACTCGCCGACTGGTTACGGGCTGAAGACCACCTATGGCACCTCGGCCGGCACGCAGGATTTCGACTCCGTCGAGCAATCCGACGTGATCATGATTATTGGCGCCAACCCGACCGACGGCCACCCGGTGTTCGCTTCACGCATGAAGAAGCGGCTGCGTCAGGGCGCCAGGCTGATCATCGTCGATCCGCGCCGCATCGACCTCGTGCGCACCCCGCATATCGAGGCCGATTACCATCTGCCGCTCAAGCCGGGCACCAACGTCGCCGTGGTCACCTCGCTCGCCCATGTCATCGTCACCGAGGGATTGGTGAACGAGAAATTCGTACGCGAGCGCTGCGACTGGGACGAGTTCCAGGATTGGGCCGCGTTCGTCTCAGACAAGCGGCATAGCCCTGAAGAAGTCGAGAAGCTCACCGGCGTCCCTGCCGAGTCGATCCGCGGCGCTGCGCGGCTCTACGCCACCGGCGGCAACGGCGCGATCTATTACGGCCTCGGTGTCACCGAGCACAGCCAGGGCTCGACTACGGTGATGGCCATCGCCAATCTCGCTATGGCCACCGGCAATATCGGCCGCGAGGGCGTCGGCGTGAACCCGCTTCGCGGGCAGAACAATGTGCAGGGCTCCTGCGACATGGGCTCCTTCCCGCATGAGGTGTCAGGCTATCGCCACGTCTCAGAGGATGCGACCCGCGCCATGTTCGAGTCGCTATGGGGCCGGCCGCTCGACGAGGAGCCCGGCCTGCGCATCCCCAACATGATGGATGCCGCGGTCGACGGCTCGTTCAAGGGCCTCTACATTCAAGGTGAAGACATTCTCCAGTCGGATCCGAACACGCAGCACATGGCCGCCGGGCTTGCCGCCATGGAATGCGTTGTGGTGCAAGATCTGTTCTTGGTCGAGACCGCCAACTACGCCCACGTGTTCCTCCCTGGCTCAACCTTCCTCGAGAAGAACGGCACCTTCACTAATGCCGAGCGCCGCATTCAGATGGTGCGCAAGGTGATGCAGCCGAAGAACGGCTACGAGGACTGGCAGGTGACCGAGATGCTCTCCAACGCGCTCGGCTATCCGATGCATTACAACCATCCCTCCGAGATCATGGACGAGATCGCGGCGCTCACGCCGACCTTCGCCGGCGTGTCGTTCAAGAAACTTGACGAGCTCGGCTCTGTCCAATGGCCCTGCAACGAGACGGCGCCCGAAGGCACGCCGGTGATGCACATCAACGGCTTCGTGCGCGGCAAGGGCAAGTTCGTCATTACCGAATATGTGGCGACCGACGAGAAGACCGGTCCCCGCTACCCGCTCCTGCTCACCACCGGCCGCATCCTCAGCCAATACAATGTCGGCGCCCAGACAAGGCGCACCGCCAATGTGGTGTGGCACGAGGAGGATGTGCTCGAGATCCATCCGCACGATGCCGAGCAGCGCGGCGTGCGCGACGGCGACTGGATCAAGCTGACGAGCCGCGCCGGAGAGACGACGCTGCGGGCGAAGATCACCGAGCGCGTGGCGCCGGGCGTGGTCTACACGACGTTCCACCACCCAACCACGCAGGTAAACGTGGTCACCACCGAGTTCTCCGACTGGGCAACCAACTGCCCGGAGTACAAGGTGACGGCGGTGCAGGTAATGCCGTCGAACGGACCGTCCGAGTGGCAGGAAGAATATGAAGAGCTGACCCGCCAGTCGCGGCGGATCGCCGAGCCCCTCGTCGCGGCGGAATAGCGGAAAAACCCATGTCGCCCGACCGCCTCGTCTATATGGCGAACCAGATCGGCAAGTTCTTCGAGTCGCAACGCGCCAACGAAGTCGTGCCGGGGATCGCCAACCACATCAAGAAATTCTGGGACCCGCGCATGCGGAAAGCCATCTTCGCCTATATGGACGCGGGCGGAGAGGGCATCGATCCGCCGGTGCGCGAGGCGCTTGACCGCCTCCAGGCGGAAGTCGGACAAAAAGGCAAGTCCAGCCTCGGCGAGCAATCAAGCTTTCAGGGGACCTGATCGGGAGCACACAATGCTCTACCTGACGCGACGGCATCTGCTTGGTCTTGTTGCCGCTGCGGCGGTCAGTCTTTGCGTCCTCTCTCCTTTTGCGCAGGCCGAAGACAAGGGCCCGGTGGTGTTCGCAGCGGCGAGCCTCAAAGACGCGCTCGATCGTATCAACGCCAACTGGCAGAAGGAGAGCGGCAAGCAGGCCGTGATCTCCTACGCAGCCTCTTCCACGCTCGCCAAGCAGATCGAGAAAAGCGCGCCGGCCGATATCTTCGTCTCGGCCGATGAGGATTGGATGAACTATCTCGCCGAGAGGAAGCTGATCAAGCCGGACACGCGCTTCGATCTCGCCGGCAATAGGTTGGTACTCATCGCGCCAAAGGACTCAAAGCTCGCCGCGGCCATCGGGACGGACTTTCCCCTCGCCTCACTCCTTGGCGACGGACGTCTCGCCATGGCCGACACCGTCTCGGTGCCGGCAGGCAAATACGGCAAGGCCGCGCTCGAGAAGCTCGGTGTTTGGGACGCGGTGAAGGACAAGATCGCGCAGGCAGAGAATGTGCGCGCGGCGCTGTCACTCGTGTCGCGCGGCGAAGCGCCGCTCGGCATAGTCTACGCGACCGACGCCAAGGCGGACCCCAAGGTCAAGGTGCTCGACGCCTTTCCCGAGAGTACGCATGCGCCGATCCACTATCCCATCGCCATTACCGCGTCCTCGACCAACGCCGACGCGCCAGCCTTCCACGCGTATCTCAAAACGGCGGACGCGCAGAGCGTGTTTGAGGCGCAGGGCTTCAAGGTGCTATTGAACTACTAGTTCAAGCATCGCGAATGCCCGGGGTGCGCTTTTCGTGTTCACGCTGACACCAGAAGAGCTTGACGCGATCAAGCTCTCCTTGCGCGTCTCGACGCTCGCCATGGCGGCGAGCCTGCCCTTCGGCATCGCCATCGCCATGGTGCTGACGCGGACGCGCTTCTACGGGCGCATGCTGCTCAACGCGCTCGTGCTTCTGCCGCTTGTCCTGCCGCCGGTGGTCACCGGCTACGTGCTGCTACTTCTCTTTGGCCGGCAAGGGCCGATCGGCCGCTTTCTCGGCGAGCAGTTCGGCATTGTGCTCGGCTTCCGCTGGACCGGAGCGGCCTTGGCCTGCGCCATCATGGGATTTCCGCTGCTCGTCCGCGCCATTCAGCTCTCGCTCGAGGCGGTGGACCGCAGGCTCGAGCAGGCGGCGTCCACGCTCGGCGCCAATCCGCTCTACGTGTTCTCGACCGTGACCCTGCCGCTGATCCTGCCGGGGATCATCGCCGGCGGCATATTGTGTTTCGCCCGCGCCATGGGCGAGTTCGGCGCAACCATCACCTTCGTGTCGAACATCCCGGGCGAGACGCAGACGCTGCCGACCCTCATCTACACCTTCACGCAAGTTCCCGGCGGAGAGACCGGCGCGCTTAGGCTAACGCTGATCTCCTTGGTGATCTCGCTCGGCGCGATCCTCGCCTCTGAGGCCTTTGTCACGCGCGTGCAGAAGCGAAACCGCGCCGACGGCGCGTAACGCTCCGCGCTTTACGGCATGATGGCCACGCCCCAGGGCAGACGGCCCACGGGCACCGACTTCTCGGCCTTGAGGCTGTCGACGTCGATCACGGTCATGTCGTTGGTGAGGCCGTTGGCGACGTAATACTTCTTGCCGTCGGGGCTGAGCTCGCCATGCCAGGGGCGCTGGCCGACAAGGATGTAGTCCTTCACCTCCTTGGTGGCGGTGTCGATCACGGCGACGCGATTGGCCGGGCCGAGCGGACTGAACAGAAGCTTGCCGTCCTTGCTGAAGTCCATGCCGACAGGCTGGAGCAGCTCCGGGCGGACGCCAGGAACCTCGAAGCCGATCTCCTTGGTCACCTTCCAGGTGGCGGGATCGATCACCGAGATGGTGCCGCCGACCTCCGAGGAGACCCAAAGCTCCTTGCCGTCGGCGGTGAACTTGGCCTCGCGCGGGCGGGAGTCGACGAGCACATTGGCGATGAGCTTCCGCGAAGCATTGTCGATGACGTGGGCCATGCTCGTGCTCTCGGAGGTGGCAACCGTGTATTTGCCGTCGGGGCTCACGGTCATGCCTTCCGGCTCGACGCCGACAGGAACTTCGGCCAGCACCTCGCCTGTCTTGATGTCCATTATGGTGACGAGAGAATCGTCCTCGTTGGCGATGTAGATTACCTCGCCCTTGGGATCGACGGCCATCAGCTCCGGGTCCGGTCCGGATTCGAGCTGGCGCTTGACCTCCAAGGTCTGCGTATCGATCACGTCCATGATGTCGCCGTCGCCGGCGGCAACGAACAGCTCCTTGAAGTCCGGGCTCAGGACAATGCCGCGGGGACGGCGTGCAACTTTGACGGTCTTCTTGATCTCAAGCGTATCGCCGTCGATCACGGTGATGGTGTTGTCCTTCTCATTGGAGACGAAGATGGTCATGGCGAAAGCGTGCGACGCCGTGAGCATCAATACCGCCGCGACCGACGCGGTAAGGATAAGTCGAAACATAGGGTTTCCTCGGGGGCTGTTAGCGGAAATTGCACTTGGTCTCCGGCTCGTCGAAGCCAAGCGTGTCGGTGAGATTCTTTTCGTGCAGGAAGCCTTCCTGCGGCGAGGTCGAGACGGGAACGCGGGTGCCGCCGCCGAGGATGATCGGCTGGCGCATCTGGTGATCCCAGATGCGGAAGGTCAGCGCCTGGCCCTTGAAGCCTTCCAGCTTGAACTTGTCCGACAACAGGAACTCCTTCAGCTCCTGCGGCTTGGTCTTATGCGAGCGCATAGCGGAGTCGGCGAGAGCGCGCACGCCGAGCCAGGCCGTGTAGTCGCGCTCGGTGGTCTTGCGCTTGGCGATGCGCGGCAAAGCGTTCTGCAAATGCATGGCGCCAGACTCAGTATAGGACTTATCCCAGGCAAGTGCCTGAAGGCCTTGCGTGCCGACAACGAGGCTCGGGGAATAGGTGCGGTAGAGAAGATAGTCGCCGAAGCCTTCGTCAGTGTTGGCGACCCATAAGGCGTCGTTTGCAGGGGTGCCTTCGGTCGCCATGGGGATCTGCCCCTGCACCTGCTGATGGCCTGAGTCGAGATTGCGGGCGCCCGGCGGGAAGGTATAGACGCGCTCGTCGACGATCTTACCGCCATAGCGCTTCGCCGAGCGCTGGATCTGGGCGACGAAATCCTTGTCGGCGGGAAGGTCGCCGCGGATGATCGCCCAGCGCGGCCATCTCTTCCAGATGAGGTATTGCGCGATGGCGTCGGCGCGCATCGCCCAATCGGGAATGATGTGGAAGACGTTCTGGCGGCACTCTTCCTGACGCAGCACCACGTCGTTGGAGCGAATATTCATGATCACCGAGTTCTTGGCCTCGGGCAGATCGGCGACGGCAAGGAGATCGGGTGCTTCGAGGTCTGCGACGATCAGCGCGTCGCCGTTCTTAAGGACCTCTTTTGCCTTGGCGACGACATCGCCGTCAGCTGGCACGATCGCCTCGACGAGCTCGAAGGCATTGCCGACGAAATTGCCGGCCTGGTTCGCTTCCTTGATGGAGACGCGCGCGCCCTGAATGCCTTTGTCGGTGATGATCTCCTCGGCATAGGAGAGCGGCAGCGGCTCTTCATATTGCTTGCCGAGATAGACGATGGGCAGCGTGACTTTCGTCGGCGTTGCCCCGGCGTCGGGGGCAGGTGCCGGAGCTTGCGGCGCTGCGGCGGGGGCCGCTGGCGCCGGTGCGGCAGCGCCGCCCTCGGCGGCATGAGCAAGAATTGGGCCTGCGATCAGGCAAAGGGTGAGAAAGGGCGCGAGACGGGCGGGCAGATTGGCATTACGCAGGCTTGCGACGGGTACACATGACATGGGCCTGGGCTACTCCATTTCCTCCTGTGGCCTCGGCGTTTGAGTCGAAGGCCGTGGACGCCGCCTTACCGTGAGCGGCGGTGGGGAGGTTTTGGAACGATATCTTCCAGAGTTATGGACTGATGGCAATGCGCAGCGAACAACATGGCAACGTTTTTGCCAAGTTAAACAATGGCAACCTTAGCGGCGCGGTTTGCGCATAAAGGTCCCGCCAAGCTGACGTGCAGCTTGGCGGGTTGGCAGACTTCGAGCCGATGCTTCAACCGCTCCAAACTATTGCAGCGGCGGCTTCGTGGCTGAGCTCGGATTTACCGAGCGGGTCCAGGTAATGACTCTCCAGAGATCGTCGGAGGTCTTGAAGATTCCGCCGAAGGGCGGCATGGGACCGACCACGACTTCCTGCTTCACGCGATGGTAGCCAGCGGCCTTCAACCCATCAGATCCAAGGGCGATCAGGCGGAACAAGGTGTCGTCGTCGGGACCGTAGACCCAGGTGTCGTTGGTGAGAGGCGGGCACATGCCGCCGCCGCCACCCCCGCCATGGCAGCCATTGCAGCCCGCCGACATATATTTCTTGTGACCGGCGTCGGCGATCTCGGCGATCTTGTCCTTGTAGGGATTGTGCAAACCTCCCTTGGGCACGGCCTTGATGAGATCGAGCGTCGGCGTCTGATCGTCGGGCTTGCAACAAGCGCCTGCATCTCCAGCAGCCGGAGCCGCTGCATCGCCACCGGCAGCGGGCGCCGGTGCCGGTGCCGCGGCGGGCGCCGCCTCGTCGGCCGCTTGCGAGCAGCCCACCCATGCGCAGGCAGAAACAAGTACCGCCGCAATTAGTCCAATGATGATTTTGCGCACTGCTTCGTTTCCTTACCCTAGTTGCCTTGAATTGAGATTTTCAGTCGAGCACGTCGAAGGGAACTCTCCCCGAAAATTCGCGGGCATAGTGCTGTGTCGCGCCCAACTTGTCATGGAAAAGAACGTTGCACAGGGGCCGCGATTTTGGCGGCCGCGCACGTTCCACATGTCGCATCGGTCGCCGGGATTTCTCTACCGAAAACACGCCGTCTTTCGAGCGTTTGGCCGCGATAGCCTTAATAAGAGGCACCATCGGCGCCTCCTCGGTAAACAGCTTGGGCCGGAAAGTCATGCTCATAAATGTCGCAGCGAAGCCTTGGGCAAGAACTGTCTGGCCGAGCGTGTACATATTCCGGTTGTGAGGTCTTTCAGGCGGCCGATCAATTGGTGACTTCAAAGGTCTTATTATCAAAAGTGTAGCGGGGAACTTGGGTCCACACGCCGTCTTCCTGCGCCGGGACCTTGTGCATCTTAACGTCTTTGACCTCGAGCTTGCCGCCCATTTGATCCACCCAGAAATCGATGTCGTAATACTCGTCCTGGCTCCCCGGCTTGCGGAAGTCGGTGCACACGAAATATTGCCCGTCGGTCTTCATGTGCCGCACCGGCTGGTGAATCTCCACGTATTCGAGCGGGATGGTTTCCCCGGTCTTGTCATCCTTCACGGGCAAGGTGCCGTCTTTGTCCTTGTGGTTGGCGATGTAATTGTGGATGGCGCTCATCACGTGCCAGGCGCGCGTCACTTCCATGTCGCCGGGATGCTCCTGCACCGGGAGCCACCACCAGGCGACCGGCATGCGCGTGATCATGATCCAGCTATCGCCATCCTGCTTCGGACCTTTCTGCACGCGGATATCCATCAGCTTCAGCTCCTTGCCGTCAGGCTTGAACCAGAAATCGATGGCGTATTGCTTCTTGGGATTGTCCTTGTCGTGGAAGATGGTGTTGGCGAACCAGCCCCAACCTTCCATGCCGCGCACGATCTTGACCTTCTCGTAGACGAGATGGAGATCGGCGTTGAGCTTCGGATCGCGGAACACGAAGGCGCCGCCATGCGAGCGCCCGCCGACCACTTTCTCGGTCGCGGCAATCACGTTGTCCTCGGTGAAGTCGCGCTCGGTCGTGGCGCTGGCGGAGTACGCGAGACCCGGGAGAAGCGGTGCGAGCGCCGCACTCCCAAAGCACAAAGCCGCGGCAAGGGCCGTGGCTTGTGCGGTCGATCGCAACATTTGCCCGCGACAAGCCCGGGTCATTGGCTTGAGGTCCCCTGCCCGCCTGCGGGCGCGGCCGCCGGCGTGCTTGCGGACCTCGCCGTGGCGAGCACCCTGATAGCCTGCGCGGCCTCCATGTGCTTGTTCAGCTCGGCGACTTCGGCTGCGGTCTTGCCTTGATTGTTCTTCGCCTCGGTATCGGCACCGGCCTCGATCAATAGCCCGATCATCGGCGGATTGTTATGCGTCGCCGCAACCATCAGAGCGGTGGTGCCGGATTTCGACTTTGCATTCACGTCGGCGCCACGCTCGATAAGCCCTTTGGCGATCTCAAGCGGCCGCGTGCTCGACGGCAGGAATATCGCGCCCTCCGCCGGGGTGTTCTGCGCGACAGCAACCATTAGCGGCGTTAATCCGTCGGCACCTGCCGGCACGTTTACGTCGGCGCCGGCCTCCATCAGGGCCTTCGCTACTTCATATTTGTCCTCGGCGATGGCGACGGCGAGCGGACGGAATCCTTCCGGGCCCGGCTTCTCAGCGTCGGCACCTTTGGCGAGCAGGACTTTGACCGTCGGCACGTGGTCGCGCATCACGGCGGTGGTAAGCGGGGTCATGCCGTCGGTGTTGGCCTCGTTGACATTGGCACCCAATTTGATGAGCAGCTCGACCATCTTGTCCTGCCGCTGGCGGGCGGCGTTGGTGAGCGGCGTGCCGCCCTGATTGTCAGGCTTGTTGACGTCGGCGCCCTTCTCAACCAGGAATTTGACGCGGTCCTGATCGTTGGCAACGATCGCGTTGCTCAGCTCCTGAGTGAGGTCGGCGCCTTCGGCGAGCCAGCTCTCGAGCTTCTCCTTCGTGACCACCTGGTCCGGCGAAGCGAGATCGGGGCGCGCCTTGTAGTCGGTCTGGGCGACTTGGGTATAGGTGCCGTGGGCAGGCAGATCGCCCGGGACGATGCATTTGCTGCATTGGACGAGCGGCACGCCGTAATCCTTGAGGATCTTCTCGATATCAGCCTCGTGATCCTCAAGGGCGAACTCGATCATATATTTGAGGAAGGCGTCGGTGCGGCGCACACCAATCCCGAGCTCGAATTCGAGCGGCACCTGATCGTCCATCATGTTGACCGGCAGGATGGTGATCGGCTCGCCCTTCATGGTCTTGACCCAGCCGGCGAAGGGACCGAACACCGCGGCCACGTCGAACTCGCCATTCAGCATGCGCTGCACGACGTACCAGGGCTGGTTCTCAACCACGAGATCGGCGTCATGGGTCTGGGTCTGGAGCTTGAGGTTGTCGACGATGCCGCGCCTGGCGAGCGCCATGCGGATGCCAGAGGTCTGGAACACGCCGATCTTGAGATCCTTCAGCTTGGGATCGTCGAGGCCGGTGATGTTCAGGCCCTTGTCCTTGCGGAAGACGAGGACGTAAGGCGTCTTGTAGACGGGGAAGGTGGTGAGCAGACGCCCGTAATTCATCGGCACGTCGAGCATCACGTCGCATAGCGACTGGTCGAAGGTGGCCCTGGTCAGGCCGCGCTCGATAAAGGGAATCCAGTGGTACTCGAGGCGGGCGCCCATGGACGAAGCGAGAAGAGATGCGATCTTGTTCTGAAAGCCCTCGCCCTTCATGTTTGAGAGCGGCATGTTGCCGGGATCGGCGCAGACGTTCAGCACCTTCAGCTTCTTGGCCTTGTAGGCGGCCTTGGCCGCGGCTCTGATGGCGATGTGCTCGCTCGGTGTGAGCTCGTCATAATCCTTGCTGAGATCTCTCTGGATTGGCTTCTTGTCGGCGGCTTCTGCCGCGACGAGACCTAGGCCGGCGAGACAGACCGCGACGGCCATAAGAAGTCGAATTGTCATGGGGGACACGGGCGTTACTTCGCTGACTTGGGGGGCTGACGATAGGACCCGCAGTTCCATCCAATCTACCCGCGAGGGCCTACCTAGTGTTCCCCTCTATATAGGAAAAAGACGCCCGATGCCGCAAGGGCACCGGGCGTCTCTTAAGGTTCTTTAATCTAGAGAGTCAGGCTACTCCATGACCCTGAAGACGTTCAGCTCGCCGCCCTGCGGGATGAACTGCAGGCCAGCGGCCTTGGTCATCGCGGTAGCGCCGATGGCGCCGAACTTGTCGCTGAGGTCCAGACCAGCAGTCACGGGCAGGCCAATCCAGCCGCCGATACCGCTGTAGACACCAACGTACTGCTTGCCGCCGGTCTTCCAAGTGGCCGGGTTGCCGATGATGCCGGAACCAAGCTTGCGGCTCCACAGGACCTTGCCGGACTTCCGATCAACAGCGCGGAAGTCACCGCCAAGGCTGCCGTAGAACATCAGGCCGCCGTCGGTGACCATGGTGCCGCCCCAATTCGGGTACGGATCCGGGATCTCCCATGCTGTCTTGCCGGTCAGGACGTCATACTTGTTGACCTTGCCGGTGGTGCCGGGCTTCTCAGGATACATGTACACGTTCGCGAACACGTAGACCGTGCCCTGGTTCGTGTGCGTGCGCTCCTGGGGCTCCAGCTCCATGCACCAATTGTTGGTGGGCATGTAGAAGATGTTCGGCTCCTTGGGATCGACCGAACCCGGCTGCTGGTCCTTGCCGCCCATAGCAGACGGGCAGGCAGAGACGTTGCGGCCACGCTCGAGCGGGGAATGCTCGCGCACCTTGATCGGGCGGCCGGTCTTCATGTCGACCTTCTCGGCCCAGTCCGTCGTCACGTATTTCGTGGCGCGGTGCAGGGTGCCGTCAACGCGGTCGAGCACATAAGCAAAGCCGTTACGATCGAAGTGAGTGAGAGCCTTCACCTTCTTCCCATCGATGGCCATGTCGGTGAGGAAGTTCTCGTTGATGCCGTCATAGTCCCACTGATCGAAGGGGGTCATCTGGTAGGCCCAGACCGCAGTACCGTCCTTGACGTTGCGGGCGAAGATCGTCATCGACCACTTGTTGTCAAAGTCGCCGGCATTGCACTCTTCGTGGGTCTTGTCGGGGCAACGATATGCAGGGCTCCACAGGCCGGGGTTACCGGTCGAGTAGTAGACGATCTTCAGCTCGGGGTCATAGCTGTACCAGCCCCAAGCAGCGCCACCACCGATCTTGTAATCCTCGCCCGGGAAGGTCTTGATGCCGAGATCGGAACCAGCCTGGCCGAATTGCGGGTTGGCCTTGTTGGTGTCGGGGGTCAAGCACACGTCCGCATCGGAACCCGTGCTGTGGCACTCCCAAACCTTCGAACCATCCGCAAGGCTGTAGGCCGTAACGCGACCGCGAGCAGCAAACTCGTCACCGCCGAAGCCGATGATCACCTTGTCGTCGGCGATCAATGGAGCGGGGGTGATGGTCTCGCCCTTCTCAGGCCAAGCATGCTTCACGACCCAGACTTCCTGACCGGTCTGGCCGTCGAGAGCAATGACGAAGCCGTCGAGGGTGCCATACACGAACTTGCCTTCGGCATAGGAGCCGCCGCGGTTGACGGTGTCGCAGCAAGCGCGCGGCACAGCCGACTCGTCACGGTCCGTCTTCTTAACGTAGTTCCAAACCTGCTTCGGATTGTCCGGGTCCGTAAGATCGAGGGCCTGGACGACGTTGCAGTTCGACATGGCGGGGCAGCCAGAAACCATGAACAGCATGGTCTTGCCACCGACGTCCTTGATCACGAGGGGCTGACCCTCATGGCCGCGCAGAGCGTTGGTGCCCTGGAGCCAGATCATCTGGAGCTTGTTGACGTTGCCGGTCGTAATGTCGGCCAACGCACTGTGGCGGGTCAGCTCAAAGTCGCGACCCGGCAACGGCCACTGGTCCGGATCTTTGATCCTGGCCAACTGCTCCTCATCGGAGCCAGCCATAGCCGCACCCGACAGACCCATCATCAACGCGATGAGCCCTCCGGTTACGACACTAAACTTGAGATAGTTCATTTCCTTCTCCTCTCCCTAGCTTACTCAGTTCACCGAATTAAGCTGAGTTGTTTTGGTAGTAGTAGTTCGCCCTCAGCAGGGATTGCCAAGGGGACCGAAGCCCTTGCGAGTTTGCCAAATGTCATAGTGGATGTGGGAGGCTGCCTTAAAGCGCCGAAGCAAATTAACTCGCCTCGCGCCCGCCGCAGTAGCGGGTTCTCTAACGACCACATTCACGCTAGTGACACCTCACGAGGATTCTGAGCCTAACGTAGAGCGGTTCGCGGGGTTATCAAAAACCCCTTACCAAATGGCGGCTCGCCCCTTGCCAAGCTGCCCGCCCATATTTGCCAAATGTGCTCGCATTGCAAGTGAAAATTTCCGGTGGCATCGAAATCTGCCAAGCATTGCTCAATGCATTGGTCGTGCCGAACAATCATGCTCAAGGAACGATCAAATTTGTGCAGTGCACGCCAAATGCGTGCCTACGTTGCCATCGATTCTGGCGTGCCGACTGCTTCCTGCGAATTAGAAATCACGCAAGCTCACCTAGCTCGCCGTGACCGAAGCCCTTGCGAGTTTGCTAAATGTCACCAAGTGCGATGTGGGAGGCTGTGCAAGATATCGAAGCCGTTAACTCTGGCTCGCGCCCGCTCCTAACTGCGGGTGCTAGTCTCCACGTCACACGCGTGACACCTCACGAGGAATTGCAAACTATCTCGGAGACCCAGGTGGGAGTTACCACAAAGCGATTGCAAGTTGGCGGCGACGCGATTGCCACCATGCATCGAATTCTTGCCAGGTATGTTTGAAGGGAAATTTCCTAGTGGCAATGCTTTGCGCCACCAGGGGGCCGGCACATGCGCATCGCCGTCAGACCGGCGATCAACCGTGGCGGAACGCGACCTTATTTCGGAGGACGCGCCGTCGCAGAGGGAAGATGCTGAATGGCAATGCGCATCAATTCCGGGAGGGTGCGCACGCCGAGCTTCGCTTTCAGCTGGGTGCAGGTGTTGGCGACGGTCTTGTAGCTCACATGCAGATGCTCGGCGATCACGCCATAGGGCTTGCCTTCGGCAACGAGGGCGAGAGTCTGCAGCTCGCGCACGGTCATGCGCTTCAGCGGATTGGTCGTGCCCCTCGCCTCCATGAAGGCGACTTCGGAGGCGAGGTCGTGGCTGAGATAGGGCCTGCCCTCGCGCACCTTCTGGAACGCCTTTAGCACTTCTTCGGAGGAGGTATCCTTCAGCACGTAGCCGGTGGCGCCGACTTCGAGCGCGCGGCTGACGATGACCGGATCCGAGTGCATGGTGAAGACGAGCACCGGCGTGCGCTGATCGTGCAGACGCAGCCGGCGAATGAAGGAGAGGCCGCCGAGAGCGCCTGTGCGCATGGCGAGATCGACGATGATCACGTCGGGGCGCTGCATCCGGTAGAGGCGAAAGCCGTCCGCCAAACTTTGCGCCTGCACGATATTCTCGACGCCAGCATCCTCAAGCAATTGCCTGCAACCTTGCAGCACAATGGGATGATCGTCGATGACGAGGACCCGAGTCACGACATGCCCCCGACAAGTTCAAGCGCTCGCGCGCGTTCCGTTTTCTCGCGTTGCACCGGAATTTCGATGCGAATGGTGGTGCCGTTGCCTCGCGCGCTCTCGATCGCGCAAGTTCCGCCGAGCGATTTCACGCGCTCGGTCATGGTGGTGAGGCCGAAGCCCTTCGGCGTCGACGGATCGATTCCCTTGCCGTCGTCGACGACGGTGAGGCGAAGGGCGGCCTGGGCCCGCTTCGCGCCGTTACGCCGGTGTCCGCTCTCCTCGACGAGGTCGATGGTGAGATTGTCGGCAGAGCCGTGCCGGATGGCATTGGTGATGCCTTCCTGGACGCAGCGATAGAGCGTGAGGTCGATCGGCTCGCCGTAGGATTTTGCCAGCCTTCCGGTCGAATAATGGATGTGCGTATCGGGATGGCGGCGCTCGAAACCGGCGACCAGCTCGTTGATCAGCTCGGCCAGGCCGACGCGCCCGTGCGATCCAGGCCTGAGCTTTTTCAGAAGCGCCCGGTTCATCAGCTTCAGCCGCTCGACGATGCCGAGAATTTCGCCGACGCGGTGAGTGATGCCGGTAGTGCGCGGATCGGTTATTTGATCGGCGATGGTTTGGATTGAGGATGCGTTGGCGGTGATGCCGAACAGGCAGGGTCCTGCTTCGTCATGCAGCTCGTTGGCGATGTCGCGCCGCTCCTCTTCCTGCACCGTGATGAGCTGCCGATAGAGGCCGCTATTCTCCTCGCGGGCGACATCGAGCGCGCCGGCAAGCGTGTTGAAGCGGTTGGTGATGACGGCGAGTTCCTTCACCTTTGGCGTGGGCAGGCGCGTTGCGTAGTGACCGTCCTCCAGCCTCGCCATGCCGCGGGACAGGTTTTGCAGCGGGTTCAGAACGCGGCCGAGCACGATATAGAGAAGAATCAGAATGAGCGCATCGAGCGCGAGCCAGACGATGGCGAGCGAATAGAAGTCCTGCCACGCCTCGGCGATCTCGTCGGCGGGCTCGCCGACGATGACCACGGGATTGACGCCGTCGGCGGCAACCACCCTCACCGCGCGTCCGGCAACCTGCGGGCGGACGAGGTTCGAGAACCATTGCGGCGGTTGCGATTGCGAGCCTCGGCCTCTGGCGACGACACCACGGTGAGCTGCCCCATCACATCCATGTAGTAGATGCGGACGTGGCGAAGATGCTTGAGCTGAAGGGGCAGATATTGCGGGAGCTGGTCGAGCTTGCCTTGCGAGGCGAGGTCCTTGATCGCCGCATCGACGAAACGCTGCGCGACCTCGAGCGACGCCTCGATCTCGACGCGCGTGGCGGTGCGGGTGTTGAAAATCGACACCGCAGCCGCCGCGACCCCGGCAAGCAGGTTGATTAACGCTACCGCGACGAGAAGCTGGGTGCGTACTGGCCGATCGTACCAGAGTTTTTGCAGCACGTAGTTCAGTCTCCCGGAAGACGGCCAGAAGCGAGATCCTGGCACATCTCGTAGGCGCAAGCGGCTCCGCTTACTGCTTATAGCGCTTCGGCCAAATCCTCCCGCCCACAAATTCGCAGTTTAGCAGGGGTTTTGCTGGAGCGCGTCCCGCAAGGTCGCACTGCATGACGTAAAGGACCAAAATGCAAGGTCAAGGTGAGCAAAACCGTTGCCAAGTTTTCCCAGTCACCATTGGGACTGACAGTAAAGGCCTTAGGTCACGCCCGACCTTGACCTTATCCACATCGTGCTGTCGCGAGGAAGTCTTATTAGCACCTCATCGAATTCGCCAGATGCATTACCAGTCCGAGAAGAGTGGAAGGTGCCTAGACCTCGCGCGGATATCGAAAGGTGTGTGCGGAGACAGTGAGCGAACTCAGACGAGTTGCAATATTAGAGGGGCGGCGCGACGGAAGTTTCTCCGTGGTATGCAGCTTGTGCCGTCCTGAATAGAGACGTGGATGGCCGGGTCAGCCCGGCCATGACGGTCGTTGATTTTGTTACTGCGCGAGATGGCCGGTGAGCTCGTGGTCCGGCACCTTGGTCAGGTCCTTGTGCAGCTCCTTGACCACGATCTTCGCCGTTGGCTTGCTCAACGAGCCCTTCAGCTCGGCGATGATTCCTGGCGGCGCGACAAGCACGAGCTCGTCGAATTTCCCGTCCTTGAGGTCGCCGGCGAGCGTGTCAGCAACGGTGCGGATGAAGTCCTCCTTGGCCGCCTCGTGCAGATCGCGGCGCGGTTCGACCGCCGAGCGGGCCGGCGATGCGCTCTCCTTGACCCGCGCCGGGCGATCGCGCCCAAGCTCATGCGCGCTCTTGTGCAGCTCGGTGGAAACGAAGCTCGACAGCGTGCGGAAGGCGCCGTCCTCGTCGCGCTCGACAAACCGCGCGCGGCCGCCGTCGGCGATCACGTACCAAAGCTTGGACTTCTTCATGAGGCAGCTCCTGTTCGGGCGGCGCCGCGCTCCCGATGGAAAGCGATATAGGCATGAGCGCCGAGCAGCAGGCCCCAGCCGATCAGCGGAAAGAGGAACCAATAATGGCCCGGCGAATAGAGGAGATTGACCACGATCAACAGCGCGTTCACCGCGACATAAACGAAGAGGTGCACCAGGAAGCTTCTCTTTCTCCTGTCGGTGAAGATCTCCTCGCGCCGCCCGCTGCGTTGTAGCAGGAGCGCAAGGCCATGGGCGGCAACGCCGATGCCCCAGCCGAGCAGCACCCAGACGAACCAGAGATTGCTAGGGTTGCGGTAGAGATTGAGCGCGGCGAGCAGGCCGACCACCAGCACATAAACGCCGAGATGGATGAGAAATCCGCGCGTGGCGTGATCTCGGGACATGACCTCAACTCCCTTACGATCGTCCGCGAACCTAGATCACCATAACGCATGAGAGCCCCGCTAGGTTTACGGCTTATCGGCGTCACGCAGGCTGAGAATGTAGGCGGCAAGGTCGGCAAGCTCGGCCTTGGTCAGGGGGATCTGCGGCATCGGGTGCTTGGGCAGCATGATGCGCGCGGTGATGGCGCCTGCCGACTGGTCCTCGCGGCCGGCAATCTCCTTGAAGCTTGGAACGTCGGCATTGGCCGGCTGCTGCTGTTGCGCGCTGCCGACGAGATGGCAATTGGTGCAGAGCTTCTCAGCGAGAAACTTGCCCTGCACGGATCGGGTTTCGAGGTGACCCCGGCAAGAGCGAGCGAGGCAAAGACGGGCAGCGCCAGCGCCGCGAGCAAATATCGAAGCACGGGAGACTCCTTCCGATAGCCGGAGGCGTGCAGAACTCTCACGCAGTCATGGCGGCGAGACGCTCACGGTCTATGAGATGCACGCGCCGTGCACCTTCGAGCCTGATCGCACCTTGCTCCTTCAGCTCGGCGAACATGCGCGAAACGGTCTCCAAGGTCAGACCGAGATAGTCGGCGATGTCGTGCCGCGCCATGGCGAGCTCGACCACCGGCCCGGTCTTGGTGCGCTTGGCCATGTCGAGCAGAAAAGCCGCGACGCGCTCAAGCGCGTTCTTGCGCCCGAGCAGGAGGAGATGCTCCTGGGTTTGCCGCAGCCCGATCATGGTGAGATTGAGCAGATCGCGAACGACGCTCGCCGAGCGGGTGCTGTCGAGCAGGCTCTGCCATTTATAGGCGATGACCTTCACCGGCGTGACCGCCTCGGCGGAGGCGTTATGCAGATCGTCGGCCTCGAAGCCGAACATGTCGCCGGCGGTATGAAAGGAGCTGATCTGACGCCTGCCGTCGGGGAGCAGCTTGCTGATCCTGACCACGCCGGAGATGACCTTGTAGACGTTGCCGGCCGGCTCGCCTTCGGCATAGATCTCCATGTTGCGGGCGAAGTTCATGGCGATGCCGAGAGCGCCAAGGCCGGAAAATTCGTCGGCGCGCTTGCCGCGGAGAGGAAGAGCGATGTCAGGCTTGCGCGGAAGCGGGAGTGCGTGGGCGACTTGCGTCAGCATCGTGATCCTCCTTGAGGATTCGGGTGTCTGACACTTTGGTAGCCTTATGCCTTGCGCCCGGAAATTCGGGCCGCCTCCCTACGGGAAACTACGTAGGCCCGAGATCCACGAACCTGACTTGCGTCAGATGACGTCGGCGGCGCCTTCAGGCCAGAGCAGCCAGTCGCGCGCTTCTTCAACCTCGTCGGGTGGAAAATAGGCGACCTCGCAGTCGATGAACGGTTCGGCGATCGCCGACCACAGCGAGAGGAACTTCGCGTCGGAGACGATGGCGCAGCGGCTGAAATCGTTGAGATGGCGGAGGCTGAATTTCAGATCGTGCCACAGCGCCTTGGCGTCCATGCCCTCGAAGTCATGGATGATCTCCAAAACGCGCACCCTGCCATGCCGGACGATGAAGGCCTCAAGCTTCTTCGCCGTGCGATCGAACTCCTCGGTCGAGACCCGCGCCGAAATCTCGATCTCGACCGCGGCGAGATTGTCCATCTCCTTGTAAGACAGCATGCGGCGTCGCCCGTGGTCGCGGTTCAAAGGTTGCGGCGGGGTAATTTCGGTCTAGCTGGCGGTTCCGTCCAGTGCCGATCGTATCGCATCGAAAAGAATGCCGCCGAGCAGGGGCTTCTCCACCACGGTAGTCACGCCAGCGGCAATGGCGTGGTCCATGACGCGCGGGGTGCGCTGATTTACCATGAGCACGGTCGGCAGGCAAAATCGCGTCAGGGCGCCGGCGCCTCCCCTGCCCCACATCGTGGTGAACACTTCCTGGTCGAGGAGAAGGCAGGTCCGGTGCTCGCCATTGGCCAGCCCGTCGATCGGCGGCTCGCACAGCTTTGCCTCGTAGCCTTCGAGCTCCAAGGAAAAGCGCAAGGAGTTGGCGAGCACCCGATCCCTGACGGCAATGAGGACCGTACCCGACTGCGGCAATTGACCTGTCCTCGCTCTCGCGCGGCCCCACCCAGGCGAGCCTTCACGCAAACCAGAGGACGGTAGGCAAATGTGCCGCGGCGAGCTTTGAGCTGTGTCAAAGCTCTCTTGCAATGTGAGGATGAATTTGCCTGAAGGTCAGTCGGGCCGGCCGACGGCGAGCGTCATGCGGATCAGCTCGGACAGGCTCTTCGCCTGCATCTTCGTCATGAGATTTGCCCGATAGACCTCGACGGTGCGCGGGCTGATGCCGAGTTCATGCGCGATGACCTTGTTGGCATGCCCGGCAACGAGCCCATCGAGCACCTGCCGCTCGCGCTCAGAGAGCGAGGCAAGCCGTGAAGCGACTTGCGCCTCCTCCCCGGATCGCGGTTCGAGCTTCTTGATGCGATCCTCGGCGGCGCGGACCGCCCGGAGAATCGATTCTTCGGCAAACGGCTTCTCGATGAAATCGAGCGCACCGCATCTCATCGCCTCGACGGCGAGCGGAATGTCCCCATGACCGGTGATGACGATGACCGGAAGCTTGATGCCCTTGCCGCGCAATTGCTGCAACAGCTCGAGGCCGGTCATGTCCGGCATGCGCACGTCGGTGATCAGACAGCCAGCCTGGAGCGTCGGAAGACCGGCGAGGAAGGACGTCGCCGATTCGTAGACCCTGACGGGAATGCCGGCAGTGCTCAACAGAAAGGCAAGCGATTGGCGCACCGCCTCGTCGTCGTCGACGATGTGCACAACGAAACTACCCGGCATCGCGGCCCCTCATTTCGGTCGACGGCTCAAGCGTGAAGCGGAACAGGGTCCCGCCGCCAGGATTTGCCTCGGCCCACAGCTCTCCGCCATGGGCCTCGACGATGCGCTTGGAGATGGAGAGGCCGACGCCCATGCCGGCGGGCTTGGTGGTGGCGAAAGGCTGAAACAGGCGGGGCACGATCTCCTCGGCAAGGCCGGTACCGGTGTCGGCGACCCTGACCTCGACCATGCCCTGATCCAACAGGACCGTTTCCACAACCAGCTCCTTTCGCGCGCACCCTTGCATGGCCTCGATGGCGTTGCGGATCAGATTGAGGAGAACCTGCTGAATTTGCACCTTTTCCACCAGCACGGGGCCCGTGCGCGTATCGAAGCGGAAGACTGTTTTAACACCCTGCTCCTTGGCCCCGACAAGGGCCAAGGCGCTCGCTTCCTCGACCAGCTTGTTGATGTTCTCCGGCCGCTTCTCGGTCTCGCCGCGCGACACGAACTCGCGCAATTGGCGGATGATCTGGCCGGCGCGGAGCGTCTGATGCGTGGTCTCGGACAAAGCGTCGTGGATCTTCGGCGCGTTCGGATGATCGATCCCCTCGATCAGGCGCCGGCAGCCTTGCAGATAATTGGCGATGGCGGAGAGCGGCTGGTTGATCTCGTGCGCGAGCGTCGATGCCATCTCGCCCATGGCGGTGAGCCGCGACAGGCGCGCGAGCTAGAACTCGAGCTCCTCGAGCTGGCGCTCGGTCGCCTGCCGTTCGGTCAGATCGCGGATGAAGCCGGTGAAGTAGCGGCGGTCTCCTGTCCGCACCTCGGCGACCTCGAGCTTCATGGGGAAGGTCGAGCCATCCTTGCGCTGTCCGGTGACGACGCGGTCGATGCCGATGATGCGCTTCTCGCCGGTGGTGAGGTAGCGGGAGACGTAGCCGTCATGCTCCTCGCGGAAGGGCGTGGGCATCAGCAGCTTCACATTCTGTCCAAC
>CAWHAX010000030.1:0-48079 GCA_963827365.1 uncultured Alphaproteobacteria bacterium
AGTCTTGCCGAATGTTACTGTCGGCTACGGGATCGCCTGAGCTCACGATAGGCTTACCATCACGCCCCAACACCTTAAGAATAGTGTCCCCGTCTCCCGACCTAGCGGCAGCGACCAGGGCCTCGACGGCTGCCTCGGGGGTACCGAACTGCTCTTGGGCGAAGACTGGCGCACTAAAACCGAGGAGCGTGACAGTAAGGAGAACGCGGCTTGTTTTTATCACCATGGCAACACCATCATTGAGTTGCTTCACCAGATCCTCGATCCTGAGGGGGCCGTGCCTTGGCGACGGATCGAGGGCATCGCTCAGTTCATGGTAACGAAGAGCGCGCACCGGTCCGTGCCAGCCACTCTTCCCAGGTCATGAATTTCAGCCCAATCCGATCATAATCGACCATCAAATATCCGTCGTGATCGCGCCAGACGGCGCCGGGTACGATTTGCTGCACCTCCTGCGCCATGACGCCGACATAGGCGGTTCGATCGCTGCCCTTGTAGCGGAAGCGATAGAGTTCGAGACCGTTGTTGAGCCGGACCAGCGGGACGATGTCTTCCTTGAGGTGGATGTCGGAACGACGCCCGCCGCCGCCGCGCCCACCGCCACCACCACGACCGCCTCCGCCGCGGCTGGCGACATGTCCTCCGCCGCCCGCCACCGCCGCGGCTGACATGTCCTCCGCCCCCGCCACCGCCCTTGCGCGCCGCCTTAGGACCGCCCCCGCCTGAGGGTCGTGAGACTTGCGATGCACCACGATCACCGAGGCTGGCTTGGCCGCGCTTGGAGAAGTCCTTGGCCTTTGGACCATCGCTTTTATCGAAGGCATTACCTCCCGGCTTGCTTTTCGGCTTTGCCTTGCCGAGATCGGGCTTCTGGCCCTGCAGAGCTGCCTGCTTTCCTGAGCGCTCTTTGAGTCCCTTCTGAATTTGACCGACATCCGGCTTCTGTCCCGGTCCCTTGCCGCTTTTCGGACGATCGCCGCCGGGGCCGGGACGGTCTGCGCCACCGGGTTTGCGGTCTGCCGTGCCGGGCTTCTGTCCCGGTCCCTTGCTGCCGAGATTCGCACGATCGCCGCCGGGGCCGGGACGGTCCACGCCGCCGGGTTTGCGGTCTCCTGTGCCGGGCTTCAAAACCTGCTCCCCGCTCCGGCCGCGATAATCAAGCTTGCGGTCGGTAGGCCGCCCATCCGCCTTGGCGAATTTGTTCCTGACAGCGTCGTTGTTATACTTCACGCCGCGCCGGTGATTGGAATCATGTTGCCATTTTTTCCGATCGACGTTGCGGTCGATGTTGGTGTTCCGATCGACGTTGCGGTCGATGTCGATATTGCGATCGACGTCGATATCGATGTCGCCGCCATTCCAATCAATATTATCGTTCCAGATCTCACGGCCGACGGCGTAGGCTGCGCCCCAGGCGAGCCCGGTCGCAATCGCGCCGCCGACGATGTAGCCCGACGGCGGAGGATAGTAATAAGGCGGATAATCAGGATAAGACCACTCGCCATAAACCACGGCCGGATCGTAATAAGGCACGTAGACGACATCAGGTGACGCGGGCTCAATCTCGATCACCTGCTGGTCAGCTACCTGCTGGTCAGCTCCCTGCTGGTCAGCTCCCTGCTGGTCAGCTTCCTGCTTGACCGTCTTGACCGTCACCGTCTGCTGCTTGGTCGTTTCCAGCTTGCCGTTGGCTTGCGCTTTGGCGCGCAGGCGCTGAATGGCGTCCATCACATCGGCCTGCTGGGCCAGCACGGCATCGCCGAGCTTCTGGGTCCAGTCGAGCTTGTCACCCATCGTCGCCAGCACCGTCGGCGTCGACACGAGTTCCTTCACGCTGGCGTCCCAATCCTGCTTTTCCAGGGCTTCTTTGAGCTTCTCGTCTTTCAGCTTCTTGTTTTCTTTCGCGAAGCGGTCGGCTTGCACAACCTCGAGAGGGTAAGTCGAGGCCATGAGCACCTGCGCGACGAGGCCGTCAGGATAGAGCGCGATCGGCGCCACGAGCGCGTCGAGCTCGCCCTGGCTGAAGGTCTGTTCTCGTGGTGCCGCTGCTTCGGTCCCGGCCGCCGGATCATCCGCGGCGAGGGCGGGCCACGAGAGAGAGGTGGTGATGGCTACGATTGCGAAAACTGCGCCGAACCGCATGGAATTGGCCTCCAACCCGCAATTTCAAGCCATCAGGGCCGTCATGATTGGTACCAAATAAGGGCAAGATCAGGACTGGTTGCGCCTATGCATTCTGAAGTTCCGTGAGCAGTGACTTGGCAGCCCGAAGATCGGGCGTCTCGAATCCTTGGGTGAATTTTGTATGCGCCACGGAAAGCCTGTCACGGGCCTCAGCATGGCGCTTTTGCTTTTGGTAGAGGCGCGCGAGGCTGGTCGTGGCGCGGAGCTCCCAAGCTTTGCTTTGCTGCTGTTTGGCGATCTCGATCGACCGTTGGAAGTGAGTTTCCGCAGCCTCCGGGCTCCGGCCGTTGGTCAGTGCAAGCTCTCCCTTGAGGCGGTGCAGCTCAGCTTCATGACAACGATCATGGCTCTCCTCCGCGACTGATAGCGCCTTGTTCAGCGCATTGTCGGCGTCTTCCGCACGGCCAGAGTCGATCAGCGCATTGCCCACAAGTCCGAAATAGAATGGCAGGGCGAGCGCGGCGCCGGTCGCCCGATAGGCATCGAGTCCTTTGATCAGCCCGGGAAGTGCCTGCTTTGCCCGCCCATGCAATAGCGAGCCACCGGCCTCGTAGACAATCCCAGTTGCGTGAAACAGGGGAAACCCCTGGTCAGCGGCGAAGCGGATCTGCTCGCCGCAGACCGCAAGCGCCTCCTTCGGCAGCCGCAGATACTGATAGAGCCAGCTCGTGTGATGCAGTGCATAGGCAAGGCTGAACGGATGGTCGATCGAACGCGCGAGCTCAAGCATTTCGCGGCTCACCTTGAGCGCTTCCTCGGCATAGCCGAGGTGCCACAAGGTCAGAGCAAGATAGCAGCGATGCGTCACGCCGGCGTGCTCGCCGACGCGCACCGCCCACATGCGCGTCCGCTCACGATCATCGTCATAGCGCGCGAGCGCCGTCTCGTATTGTTGGCGCGCGCCGGCAAAATCGCCGCGATAGAAGAGCGTCACGCCCATCAAAAACAGGGCTTCCATCCAGACGCCGGGGTCATTCAGTTTCTTGGCGTGGTCGATCGCCTCGCTGGCGAGGTCCAAGGAAAGGTCCATCTCGCCCCGCACGATGCGCCAGGCGAAGTTGCCCCACACCACGGCGAACTGCTCCTGTGGTCCACCGATCCGTTCGCAAAGCTGCCGCGCGCGCTGAAACGTCGGACCGACCTGCGGCGCCGCGTAGCCGCGCACGGCGATATAGGCGGTGCCAAGAGGGCTGAGGATCTGAAGCTCCAACTGATCCCTCGATGGGCTTTCGGGGAAGGCCTTCAGCAGCGCGAGCGCGCTTTCCAGGTTTTGCACCGCCTGATGCAATGCCCCACGCGCCATTGCCTGCACCCCGGCGAGCCGGAGATACTCGACGGCCTTGGCCTGACTGCCGCTGCGTGAATAGTGGTGCGCCAAATCGACGAGATGATCGTCCAGGGACGAGGGGTACAGGAGCTCGATGGCGCGCCCTACATCCTCGTGCAGTTGCTTGCGGCGCTCCTGGAGGATTGAATTATAGGCAACCTCCTGCGTGAGCGCGTGCTTGAAGATATATTCGACATCGGAGATAGACGGCTGCTCGTAGACGAACTCGCCAAGCTGCAGATTGGCGAGAAGACGTTCGAGCTCTTCTTCCGAGTGTCCGGCGACGGCCCTGGCGAGGCTGAGGACGAATTGACGGCCGAGGACTGCAAGGGTTTGCAGGAGCGTCTTCTCATCGTTGCGTAGCCGGTCAATACGTGCGGCGAGGATGGTTTGCACGGTCGGCGGAATACGCAAAGACGCGAGTGGCTTGATAAGCTCGACAAATCCCTCGGACCGCTTCAGCGCTCCTTCATCGAACAGGGCCTGAACAGTTTCCTCCATGAAGAACGGAGTGCCTTCCGTGGTCTCGATAATGAGCTGCTTGAGCGGCAATAGGTTCTCGGACTCGCCAAGCATCGCCGTCAGCATCTCGTCAGCATTGTCATGGGCGAGCGCGTCGAGCCGCAACAATTGCGCGTAGGATTTGTCGCCCCAACGAAGCTGATACTCCGGCCGGAAGTTGACCATCAGCAGGAGACGAGAGTCCGCCATGGACTCCACCAGCAGATCGAGGAGCGTCTGGCTCTCGTCGTCCAACCAATGCAGATCCTCAACGATCAGCATCAGGGGTTCTCTCGCGGCTTCGGTCAGCAGAACGCGAACCACAGCCTCAAATGTGCGCGACCGTCTGAGCTGCGGATCCATGGCGGCTAGACGCGCCCTGTCGTCCTCGATCTCCAGGAGCGCGTAAAGATAGGGGAGCGTGGCCTCGAGCGCTGAATCGAGATCGCCCAGCCGCTTAGCGACCTTCTCGCGACGGCTCGCAGGCTCGTCGCCTTTCACGATGCCGAAATAGCCGTGCAGCAACTCGATCACCGGCAGATATGAGGACCCCTTGCCATGCGAGACAGAGGACGCCTCCAGCACAGTCCAGTTTCCACCTGCCTCCGCCTTGAACTCGAAGAAGAGCCGCGACTTTCCGACACCAGGTTCTGCGGCAACGGCGATGAGCTGACCGGACCCGGATCGCGCAAGACGGGCTGCGTTGCGGAACGCCTGCTTTTCTTGCGCGCGACCGACGAATTTGGAGAGACCTCGGCCCGCCGATCGCTCCAATCTGGTTCGCAGCGGTCCGAGGCCGGCGACCTCATAGACGCGAACGGAATCGCTGATCCCCTTGACGCGCGTGAGACCCAAGGAGCGAAGGGCAAAATAGCCTTCGACAAGATTGCGCGTGCTGTCGCTGATCACAATCGCCCCGGCGTTGGCGACGGACTGCATGCGCGAAGCAAGATTCACGGTGTGACCGATCGGCGTGTATTCCGTCTGCCGGTCGCCGGTCTTGATCGAACGCACGACGACTTCGCCCGTGTTCACGCCAACCCTGATCTCAATTGGCGTTCGGCCTTCGGTGCGCAAGCGGTCGCTCATGCGCCTGATCTCGTCCTGGAGCCGCAACGCCGCGTAGAGCGAACGTTGGGGGTGATCCTCATGCGCCACCGGCGCGCCGAACAGGGCAAAGATGCCGTCGCCCGTCGACTGAACCACGTGACCGTCATAGCGTCGCACCGCGTCGATCATCAGCCCGAGCGCGGGATCGATGATGGCTCTCGCTTCTTCAGGATCGAGATCCTGTCCGAGTCCGGTGGAGTTGATGATGTCGACGAAGAGCGCGGTGACGAGCTTGCGCTCACCCTCCGGCACGAACGCTTGATCGACAGCGTGCCCGACGGCGATTCCTGAGGGTGGTGTTGCTGGGCTCGCGGTTACAGCGAGGGCCGCGCCACATTGGTTACAAAAGCGCGAGCCGGCGCGATTAATTTGGTCGCAAGAGCTGCACCTAATTGGCAACGCCGTCCCGCAAGCACTGCAGAACCTTGCCGTTTCCGGGTTGTCAGCATCGCACTTCGAGCACCGCATGGGCACCAGGAATGTCGTGGCCGTTCAGACGTTAGATCATGAACGGTGGCCTTTGTCTCAGTCCCAATTCAGGCCAAAATTTTGCCAACAAAAGGACCAAGCACCCCCACAACGCCCGGATGCTGAACCGCGCAACTCAACTTCAATGCGGAGATTTTGTTAGTGTTCTTTTGCTTCACCAGCGGGTCTTCAGCAAACGCCAGGAGTGCGAGTATGAAGATTCAAGCAGTGGTCCCGCTTGCCGCGGCGGCTTTGGTTGCCGCCCTGTATTTTGCCAGCGCCGCCGATGCGACCAAGGACGACGCGGTAGCGATGGTACAGAAGGCCGTCGCCGCGATCAAATCCGAAGGCGCCGAGAAGGCCTATGCCGAGATCAGTAATATGTCGGGACCCTTCGTCAAAGGCGACCTGTACATCGCGGTCGTCGGCTTTGACGGCACGTTGCTCGCCTATGGCTCCGCCGTCGGCGAACGCGTCGGCGACAATGTGATGGACCTCAAGGACAGCGACGGGAAAGAAGTCGTCAAGGAGCGCATCGCACTCGCCAAGGAACAGCCGAGCTTCTGGCAATCCTACAAATTCATCAACCCCGTGACCAAGACCACACGTCTCGATGAGACCGTCGTCTGCGGCGGCGTCTATCAGTAGGGCCGCCTAAGCGGGTTTTTTGTTAGCCTTGTTGTGCTTCACTACTCCCGCGGGAAATGAGGAGACGCTAGGAGCGACAGCATGAATATCCGCGCAATTGCCCGCCTCGGGGCCGCCGCAATCGTCAACGCCCTCTATTTTGCCAGCGGCTATTTATTTGCCGACCCCGTGAGCAAGGACGAGGCCGTTGCCATGGTGCAGAAGGCGGTGGCCGCCATCCGAGAAGGCCTATGCCGAGATCAGCAATCCGGTGGGCAAGTTCGTCGACCGCGACCTCTACATCGTAGTCCATGGGCTCGACGGCGTCGTGCTCGCGCATGGCGCCAACGCCTCGCGCGTTGGCATCAACCAGATCGAGGACGAGGACCCCGACGGCAAGGCGTTCGTGAAAGAGCGTGTCGATCTCGCCAAGCAACAGCCGAGCTTCTGGCAGTCCTACAAATTCATGAATCCGATGACCAAGAAGGTCGAGCCAAGCAAATGTATTGCGAGCGGCTGGACGAGACTGCGGTCTGCGGCGGAATCTATCAATAGGCGAAGCAGTGGAAGCCACGATGCGACAACACATGTCTTTTTTGCTTGCGGCGCTGGCCGCGCTGACCGGGGCAGGGGTCTTCACCGCTTCGGCGCAGGAAGATGCGACCAATATCGTCGCCGATCAAATCCGCGCGCAGGGCTACAAATGCAACTCGCCGCAAAGCGCTAAGCAGGACACGCAAGCCTCGAAGCCCGACGAGGCGGTGTGGATCCTGCAATGCGAGAGCGGGAGCTATCGCGTCCGGCTCATCCCCGACATGGCGGCCAAGGTCGAGCAGCTCGACAAGAGCGAAGACACGAGCAAGTAGTCTGGTCTTAGGCAGCGGCAGCGGCGGCAGGACGGATTTAGCCGCCGGCGCAAAGGCCTTGGCAAGGGCGTCGAGGCTCCGCCGTGAATCTTCCGGGTCCTGGTAGGTCAACGACTTGGCGTAAAGCGCCATGTCGAATTTCGGCGAGACGCGCAGGATCTCGCGGCCTTGAATACGGGCGAGCTCGACCTGCCCGGCCTGCGCGTAACAGATGGTGAGCCCGAGATGCGCCGCGATCTGGTCCCAGCCCTAAGCAAGCCCGAGGCTTGCCCTCTATTTCGAACCCGCTCAAGCAATCTGGCGCGGGGGACGGCATTAGGCCGCCCCCGGGATATGAGGTCAGCTGCGACGCTGAATCGAACCTATTGTGGTGCGGGCGCCGGAGCAGGTGCCGGAGCTGGCTCTGGGGCCGGAGCTGGCGCTTCGGTAGCCGCCGGGGTCGCCTCGACCGGCTTTCCGTGCATGATGCAGTCATACGTCGCGCGGTCGAATGCGAATTTGCAGCCGTGCCGCATGCCTTGGACCACGCCGAACGCAATCGCGGCGATCAACAGTATGAGAATCAGGCGCATGTGCTCGTCCCTCCCTTGTGGGCGCAAATTAGCCGAATGCGCGGAAAACAGAAAGGGGCGTGGACGGTAAACCGCAGCTCGTCCCAAGGAACAGTGCGCTGGGGCGCCGGTTTTTGGATTGTTACAAACGTGTGATGCCCATAAGGGTGGCGCATGCGAAGGACGATCCTGCCGGTCTTGCTCTGCCTGCTCGCGCTTTCTCTGGCCGGGTGCGGAGACGAGGCGACCCTGCCTGAAGCGGCGGGCGTGGGGCCTAACCCCAAGCTCCCCCCGCCCAAGGAAACGCTCATCCCCACGGTGAATATTCCCCCCCACAAGGGCTGGCCTGCTGGCGGCAAACCAACACCTGCCACCGGACTTTCCGTCACGGCTTTCACGGCCGGCCTCGACCATCCGCGTTGGCTGTACGTCCTGCCGAACGGAGATGTGCTGGTCGCTGAAAGCAATTCGCCGGCGAAGGCCGATGACGGCCTTGAGGGTATGGCGAAGAAAGTCGTGCTGTGGCTCGTTGGAGCCGGCGTCCCGAGCCCCAATCGCATCACGCTTCTCCGCGACGCCGACGGCGACGGCATCGCCGAAGAGAAATCGACCTTCCTCTCAGGTCTCAACTCGCCCTTCGGCATGACGCTCGATGGCGAGACGCTTTACATCGCCGACACCGACGCGCTGCTGCGCTTCCCCTATCGCGAGGGCGAGACCAAGATCGACGCAAGGCCTGAGAAGGTCGCCGATCTCCCGGCCGGCCCGATCAACCTGCATTGGACCAAGAACGTCATCGCCAGCGCCGACGGCACCAAGCTCTATGTGACCGTCGGATCCAACAGCAATGCCGGCGAGGAGGGCATCGAGAACGAGAGGAACCGGGCGGCGATCCTCGAGATTGACCCCGCGACCGGACAGTCGCGCCTCTTCGCCTCTGGCCTGCGCAACCCGAACGGTCTTGCCTGGCAGCCCGACAGCGGCGCGTTATGGACGACGGTCAATGAGCGTGATTTCCTCGGTAGCGACCTCGTCCCGGACTACATGACGTCGGTCAAGGATGGCGGATTTTACGGTTGGCCTTACAGCTATTTCGGGCAGCACCTCGATCCGCGGCCCGAGCCGCAGCGGCCGGACCTCGTAGCAAAGGCCATCGTCCCGGATTACGCGCTCGGCGCGCACACCGCATCGCTTGGCCTTGCATTCTACGAGGGCAAGCTCCTGTCGGAGCGCTTTGCCGGCGGTGCCTTCATCGCCCAGCACGGCTCCTGGAATCGGCGACCGCTGAGCGGCTTCAAGGTCATTTTCGTGCCGTTCGAAGGCGGTCAGCCCTCCGGCATGCCCGAGGACATTCTCACCGGTTTCCTCGATGCCGGTGGCCATGCACTTGGACGCCCTGCCGGAGTGGCAATTGACCGGGCCAGCGCCGTGCTCGTTGCCGACGACGTGGGCAATACGATCTGGCGGGTGACACCTGCCGCGTCGGTAAGCGCTAAGGCTGCACCGTAATCTCTTCGCCTCCCTTTGGCCGTATTGGCTGAGCTAATGGAACCATGCGCTGGACCCTCCGGATCGCCGCAATTCTCGCAGTCTTGCTGCTGGCCTATGCCATCTGGCCGGTCGCTGGATTCTTCCGGATTGCCTCTGCCATCGAGGCGAGAGACGCCCCCGCGCTTGCCAAGCTCGTCGATTTTCGCGCGCTGCGAAAGAATCTGACCAAGCAGGTCGTTGCCGCCTATATGGAGTTGACGGGCAAGGAGCAGAAGCTCGGCCTGCTCGGCAAGACTTTCGCCGTCGGCGTCGGCACCTCCTACGCCGAGCCGATCATCGCGCAGCTGCTCAACGAGCACACCCTGGTTGACCTTTTGACCAAGGGTAAAGCGGGGGATCAAAACATCAAGGTGCCGGCCGAGTTCGCGCCGTTCTCGCCCAATGCCATGAAGAGCGGCTGGCAAACCTGGTGGGCGTCCGAATATGGGCTCGGCGACTATTACGTCTATCTGCCGCCCGACAAACCTCGCGACAACCAGTTCAAGGTGAAGCTCAGCCTCACCGATATGCAATGGAAGCTTGCCGGCATCGACCTGCCTAAACCGATGCGGCTTGAGTTGGCGCAGCAGCTAATAAAGCGGCGCGAAGCCGCAAAAGAGTAGGCAACTCCCCTTCTTACCGTCTGTCTTCAGCCTTTGTTAAAGGCTTCCACGCTTCGATTCGAGGAGCGGTGCATGGCCCTTGCTCGTGGATGGGTGCGCTCGCGCGGGTGGGCGTCCTTGGCATTCTGACCCCTTTTCTAGCCTTTTCGCGCGGGCGGTCGGCAAGGACGGGAGTAGCGTTGTGTCTGATCGGTTGGATATCGTTCGTCTCATTGACGCCAGAGTCACGTCCACGCGCCGGACGGTGACCCGCTCGAAGCAATTGGCCGAAGCCGCCAAGGGCGACCTCCACATCCATGAGGACTGGCTCCGGCAACATAACGAGCGCTTCGGGCATGATCGGACGCGACAGCAGCGCCGCATGAAACGGCGTGAGCGGATCGAGAACAACAAGCGCTTCACGAAAGCAGCCCTGCTGTTCCTGCCGCGCCTTTGTGCCAGGCTGTGTCGCGGCGTGGTCTCAGGCTTCCGCAAAGCCGACGAGGCGTTTCTTGCCGGCTGCGCTTGGCTCGGGAGAACGGTCCACGCTTTCGGCCGCTCGCTGATCGGGCGCCTTGGCCGCGCGGGCGCCTGGGCCGGATCGCAAGCCCTAAGGCTCGGACTGATGCTTGCCGCAGCACTTTGGCTCGCCCTGTCCTTACTTGGGAAGGGCGCCTACGCCTTGGCGCTCGCGTTGACCGCTGCAAGTTTCCGCGGCCTCTCATGGCTTGGCCCCAGGGCCTCGCGTTTCGGCCACTCGCTGAGCGCCTCTGTCTCGCCCGGCGGTGGTGCGAAGAGACAAGCGTCCAACCTCATGACGCGATTGCGTCCATGGGGGAGGGCGCCCGAGCGCAAGCAAACCCCTGACCTCGACCCAAGCCGCCTGCAACAGGCAGCCTTCATCCGCCTGCGTGCCGAGCATGACCGGCTTCAAAGGCGGATTCACGTCATGGACCGCCACTACGAGCAGCGGGCTTCGCATCGCGCCCACGCCGATGCGAAAGAATGGGTCGAGCTGCGAAAGCTTGCCCTCGATGCACGGCGGCTCTTCGAGGCGCAGGAGCGGCAGGTGCTTGGTGCGGCAGCGCCGCGGGGAGAAACGCGCCCTTCGCCGGCAGGTGAGGGGCATCCCCAAAGCGCCGGCCAGACCATCTACGAGGCGCCAGCCCTGCCGGCAGGTCATAAAACTTAAGCCCCGTCGACCGATACTTACCACACGATGGTCGTCTTTTTAGCGGTTACTTTCCGCTATCCGGGAACCAACCCAGCCCGGTCACAGTTGTGGCGTCGGTGTGACCGAATGGGGGGATGAGAATGTCGGACACCTTCCGCGATGCCGATGCGTCGCAAGCTTCGCGCAAGCTTGGCGATTCAACCATCGGCGAAGACTTGAAAATCACAGGCAATGTTACGTCGAAGGGCGAAATCCATCTCGACGGCGAGGTAATAGGGGACGTGTCTTGCGTCGCCCTGGTGCTCGGCGAGAGCGGCAAGCTCGAAGGCAATGTAATCGCCGAGGATGTGGTAGTCCGCGGCCGTCTCATCGGCTCGATCAGGGCGTTGCGGGTGACGCTGCAAGCCATGTGTCACGTCGAAGGCGACGTCTACCATCAAAGCATCGCTCTGGAGCAGGGCGCCTTTTTCGAGGGCAGGTCCTCTCGCACCGAGGATCCCATGCAGATCGCCGGCGCACTCGGCAACGGCGCAGCAGCCAAGCCGTCAGCCGATGACGAACCGGCCCTCCAGCGCAAAGACAAGCCAACGTACAGGTTCAATCGCACGCTGCCGGAGTCGCGCAGCGCCTAAGTCACGTCTCATCAGGAGGGTAGAGTATGTTTGGGTCAAAGAATCGTGGAACCGTTATCGCCAAGGGACTGAAAATTGTAGGAACGGTCACGGCAGAGGGCCTGGTCGAGGTCAATGGTCGGGTCGACGGCGAATTGCATTGCACCTCTCTCGTCATTTCCCGCGGGGCTCATGTCGCCGGAACGATCGCTGCCGGCCGCGTAGTGGTTGACGGAAGGGTCGAGGGTCCCATTCAGGGCGGAGACGTCATCCTGAAATCCAAGGCGCATGTCGTCGGCGATATCCACCATCAATCGCTGTCGATCGAGAGCGGCGCGTTTTTCGACGGCCGCTCGGTGCATGCGTCGCGCGCCAACGGGCAGGCGACGGAGAGCGAGCGGCTCGATAAGCGTTCGGTTCGTCAGATTGCCGCAGGCGCGCGGGAGGGAGCGGCCACCACTGAAGACGCCTCCGCACCGCGCAGGAAGCTGGCCGAGATCTAGCCAAGCCAGCTTTCGCCATCGGTACCTGAAGAAACGAAGTGGCGTGTTCAGCCTTCTCGACCACAGGGGCGATCATTACGTTCGAGCGAGATTCGATGCCTCCACCCCGCAGATCCCAAAAGAGCGCATGGACCTCATTTTCCAGGCGACCGTGGAAGCCACCGAGGACGCGATCGTCAACGCGATGATCGCCGCGAGGACCATGACCGGCGCTGACGGCTGGCGCTTCTAGGCGCTGCCGGACGACGAGCTGCGGACGATTCTCACCAAGTACAATCGCCTAGCGCCCTAGTCGCAAGGACGGTGGCGCCTCACTCCTTCGGCGTGCTCTTGGCGTCCCAGGTTGCGATCGCGTCGGTCAGCATCTTGTGGAAGCTGTCGTCGGTCGTAAGCGACGAGATGCCTTCACCAAACTGCGGGGCCAACGATTTGCAGGGAGACTTCTTGGAGAAGGCGACGAACATTTCGGCCGACAGCAGCGCGGGCTCGAGCGGCACGACATCGTCCTTCAATCCGGCCTTGGCAGCTTCGGCAACGCCTGGATAATAGCCGGCGATCAGATAGTCCGCGTCTCCCGCCATGAGCACCTTGAAGGCATCGTCGATGCCGTCGGCGCGGGCGACGGTGAGCTTGTCCTTGATGAAGGCATCGAAGTCGTTGCCGTAGCTCTCGCCCTGATTGGTGACGCCCTTCTTGCCGATCAGATCGTCCTGGCCGGTGAAGGGAAACTTCTTGTCCTTCTTCACGAAGACGACGACCGGGTCGAACACGAAGGCGGGCTGGACATAGTCGAGATAGGTGGCCCGCTCGTCATTGTAGTAGATGCCGAAGATCATGTCGGCCTTGCCGTCTTTGGTGGCTGCCTGCGCGTCAGCCCACGTCCCCATGGCCTTCAATTCGAGGGGGACATTGATCTTCTTGGCGATGGCCTCGACCAGCATCGGCGCGGCGCCAACGATGTTGTCGCCATCCTTGAATGCGATCACCGGGTATTGCGGGTGGCCGGTCGCGGTTATCTTAATGCAGGTATCTTCTGCAAGCGCCGCGCATGAAGTTAGCGTCAAGGCGGCAAGCACGCTCAAGCGGAGAAATCTTTTCATCGTCGGAGGTTCCTTGTTCCTGGTCGAGAGAAGCGCGGTGACTGCGAGCTATTGCGTCTTTGCCGGCTCCGCCCGTCCTTTCGATTGGTTCTTGATGCGATCCACTTCCGCTTGCGAAATCTTTCCGGCCCTCACCAGCGCGCCGACGCACGCAGGCGACAAGCCTGGGCCAGCCTTGCGCATGCAAAGATTGAGGGCGGCGGTCTGCAGCCCGTAATCGCCGCAAAACCTCTTGTAGTCATTGGTGCAGTTGTTCTGCATGTCCTTGGTGATTGTCCCTGCCTGAGCAAAGGCCGCCGATGGGCCAAGGCAGGCGAGGATCAAGACAAGGGCGGCAGGCAGTCTTTCGCGATAACAATTCATCAGGACACCCCCTTTTGGCTGGGAAGCCGTTCTAACACGCTTCATCGGCTTCGCCACCCGAAGCTCGCGAGAGTGGTGAAGAAAATGGCGAGGTTAGGGCTTGCGGATGAAGCTTCTACTTTAGCTTAAAGCCAGGGCAACGCCCAAGCTGGCGTCGAAATCAAACATTGGCAATGCCGTAAGGAACCTAAGGCAAGCCGCAAGCGCCCTGCGGGTTCGCAAGGAAAGCCAATGCCGGAGCGGCTCTTGCTGATTGATCTCGAGGTCGAGGCCGAGCGTTGCCGCGGCCCTCTGCAGATCCTCGATTGTATGCAGCCACGATTTGGCGGAGGTCTGCTCGTTCTTAGAGCCCATCTGCGCGCGGAGCACGCCCACCGTTTCTGGATGCATTACCGAAGCGAGGTTTTCGAAGAACTCGCCGAGCTCACCGGGCGGCACGTGTTGCAGGACCCCCTTCGAGAAAATCCACTGCGGAAGGGTCTTGTGCAGACCCTTTTTCTTGAGGCTAGGACCGATTGACGAGTGCCGTTTTTTCTCCGGCGAGAGCCTTGGAGAGTTTCTCGGCATAGAATTGTTTGAATGTGCCCTTGGGGTTCTGGTCCTGCCCACGCAGCAAACTTGCTCTTTTTCTTGTCAGCCCACATCCCACCCCCCGTGGCTAAACTTTACGCCTCATTTGCCCGACCAAAATTCTTGTTTTGAGGGAAAAGAAAAGCCCTTTTGGGGGCACGAGGATAGGGGTCGTCGACGAATCCCAAGCGAAGAACCGCGGCCTTTCCGCCACAGGCAACAAGATCGCCGCCTTGGCGGGTTGGCATCTTCCGTCTGAGCCTGTAATCTTGAGTCGACTGAGCAATCGAGCTCTGGGGGATTGACAATGGAGAATGTTCGCCTCGTTCTGGCGCTGTGCGGCGCGGCGGCGCTGTTTGGCATGGGGACGGCAAACGCCTTCGAAACGCAAGGAGAAGGCGATCCGATCAACGGCGCAGCCTTGCTCGCTCCACCGCAATCGCTTCTGTCTGACTCAAAGAGCCATTCACTGGCACTTCCGTTGTCCAGCAAGTCCGATAGCGGTGGCGACCCCTTTGTGTCGAGCTACGGCAATGCCATTCCCATCCCCGGACCTGGTATCGACCAGCCGGTTCCTGCTTGGGCCTCGACACCCGGCGGCATGCGCTTTCGCTAGACGCGCTTGAGAGAGGGCGAGAAGAATTTAGGGCGCCGGGCTGACCGACGCCCTTTTATCGCTGCATGAAAAGCAAGAGCGCCCTATTGAGGGCCTTCGCCCGGAAGCGTGTCCGCAAGGTAGTTTCTGTACTGTTCAGCCAGCAAGGCCACGCCGAGCGAAGCGATGTCCGCCCTCAGCTTATTCTTGAGTTGTTCGACCGCGTTTTCGAAATCCGTGCTCGTGGCGGCGATTTGCGCCTCAATGAGGAACACGCGTTCTTCAAGATCACCGCGAATATCGCGCATACTGCCCCAGCCTCTACTTAAAAAAGCGCCTTGCCTCGATTTTACCATTCTTTTTGACGAAGGCGGCTGTGGCTCCGTTGCCGTTCTCAACAGGAAACAAGCAGCGGCTGATTTCGGGTAGCATGGGCACATGAGGGACGATCTTATCAGAGCGCTGGCCCTGCTCGGCCCGCTTGCCGGCGTCGGCAGCCTCACCGCTGGCTGCTCCGCGGCGACATCCGGGCAGGTGCAGGAGCTGGAGCCCGGCACCTATTCCATCGCCGTCAACCGGACCTCGTCCTACTTGGCGGAAGGCGACAAGGCGATCGCCACAGCGGTCGACAAGGCCGGCGCCCACTGCCACGCCAAGGGTCAGAAGTTCATGCTTAGATCGGCGGTCGGGAAAACCGTGGTATTCCGTTGCGTGCCGATGAATCCGGGAGCACCCGAACCGGCAACGGCGCAAGTGCCTCAACCCCTTCCTCCACCGCCGCAGCAATAACCCGGAGGCCATTCACTTTCGCTCCGCCAATCATGTCCAGACCGCATTTCAGGTATTGACCGAGTGCAGGACTGGCCCGTTGAACGAGGAAAGGTCGATATGAGCAAAGTCGATTGATGGATGGAGTGCGCTCCGCGGCGCGGCCCGGTCGGCACTGCTTGCGGCTTGCGTGCTGGGATTTGGCATGACGCTGGCGATGGCCCCAGCAAGCCCAGGAGGTACCCAAGACGCCGCAACAGCCGGCGGAGAGGGCAGGCGAGGAAGCCTCTTGGATCAAGGTTTGCAACACGGACGAGAAGACAGGCAACAAGCAAGTTTGCCTGGTCAAACACGAGGCGCTTGATCCCAAGACGGGAGCAATTCTTGTTGCCGCTGCGGTGAGCACCGTCGTGGGCGACGACACGCAATACCTCGTCATCAACGTACCGACCGCCTATCATATCTTGCGATGGGGATCGCCTCGACGCTCGGCAAAGGGTTCGCACTCGCCGATCCTCGCCTCTATGCGAGCGAGCGCAATACATCAAGACGCTGTCAGAACAGGCTTAAGCTGCACTGAGGTTGCAGAGGCCCCTGGAGGCGTCGGGGGAGATGACTGCACCGACCTTATGCTTGTGGGGCGTGCACGATCCCTGGCAGACGATCAGCGATGGCGAGAGGCTGGCGAGAGAGATCCCTAATGCGCGTCTCGTGCGGGTGGAAAATGCATCGCATTGGAGTCCCCACGATACACCTGAGAGATTCGCAAAGTAGGTGCGCAACTTTCTCGCCGTTGGTTGAAGGCACTCAAAAGAGCGACGCCGCAGGGCATGTCCGAGGCCGTGATTCAAGCGAAGGTGAATCAGGCGGCCAAGATTGTCGAGGAGACGCAGCGCGGCAAAGCGCCGACGAGATCCTAGGCGAGATGCTGGCTATCATGCGGGAGTGCGCCAAGCCGCCCATGTCGGGGAAGAAGATCGAGTGCTAGACGTAGCGACGCCGCCGCGACCGGGTTGGGCCTTCCCGGTTCAGCGACGGCCCTGCGTGCCGGCCAGGTTGGATCGTAACGCCGCGCGGAGCCTCGCGGATGTCGTTCATTCCACTCCGCCTTTGCACTCAGGGAACTTTTCAAGTGCCGCCTCTGCATAGTCCTTGCTCGCGTACGGCGCACCGCCCACCATACCCTTTGGGTTCTCCCCAAAGTTGCCTGCCTGGATCGAGCACTTGCCATTCTCGCCCTCCCGCACGACGTAATAATTCTTACCGAGTTTGCGGTTCGTTTCCCCAATGAACCCTCCTCCACCGCCGCGGTAATCGTTAAATTTGTCTGACATGGCCTCGGTGTGGGCCAACAAAACGAGGACGGTGGCCAAAATCAACGTTCGCATGGGGATCTCCCTGCTAAGGCTCCCTGAAGGGAGCATAGGGTTGGCTCGATTTTTCTTTTCCAAGTAACTTTGATACTTGCACCGTACCTTTTAGGGGTTGGACACATGTGCAGATTAGCAATCGCGGCCGCCGCTGGGGTTCTGGGAGCAATGTCTGCTGACGCAAACCCGCTGGCTTCGTCGCTGCCTTCTCCAGCGATAGACCGAACGATGAATAGATGGATATAAAAGTCGCAAACCCCGGGACTGCCGGGGCTTCCGCTCTGCATCTTAGGGTGTTGGGCTTTGCGCCAACGTCATCTAATTTATCACCACTGAAACGCGAGCACTGTTGCGCGGCTGCAATGGCACTAACAAAAAGAAGCCCCGGGGCTTGCGGGGCCGCCGGGGCTAAGGCTGGAAAAACTTTTAGTGAGCGCTGGCGTCCGAAGCCAGCTCCTATCAGACTACCATGAGTTGTCCTGTGGCGGCTGTGGCGAGGCTGCAATATCCACGTCCACGTTATATTGACTTCGTCGGACGTTCCCATCGGCAAACCACGTTGGTTGACGCATGGGGATACGCCTTACGGTAACGGGCCGTAAGTGCGTCCGCTTGGCTAACTCCTTCTTGACGGCAATCTTCTAAACGGTCGCCGCTCACCGAGAAGACAGGCATCTGACGTGCGCTTTGATACAAGACCGCACCCGTGTCACAGTTGTACACAGTCAGATACAGCAACACGATCTTCGCAATCACAGACTATTCCTCAGTGGCACGGGTAAGTTAAGAAACGTCGCCGGGTGAGAGCCATCAACGTTCGAACTGTGCAAGGTTCTATACGAACCGATCGGCAGCGTGGCAGCAGATAGTAAGCCCACCAGAAACAAGAAAAGGATTGCGTCCAGAGATTCACTCATCAGCAGACTAATGCGGACTAGGTGAGTGCTGTTCCACGCCGCGCTACCCTTGCGGAGGGGAGTGTAGCCTTTCACACAAACGGCAAGCGGCCAGGGGTGTTTTGGGGCACTGATTTGCCCTTTCTCTCGCCACGCTGTGTGTGGCTTTCAGCAACCTTTGGCGCAACTTTTGCTGGATGGCTAACTTTGCGGAAAACTCTAACTTATTGATTTATTTGGTGAGCCCGCCGGGATTCGAACCCGGGACCCCTATGTGGCGTGGCCTATCGTCTTCCTGAACTCCAGCTGAGGCTTGGTTCAAAAGTCAGAACAACCAGACAGAAGTGGCTGGTCAAATGCCGCTTCTGTCTGGAGGAAAAGGATGCCTACTTGCACTTCTTCGCCGATGTGTCCCAGATCATGTGAGCCCTTTCACAAGCGGCCTTCGTTGTCGGGGCTTTCTCAGCGGCAAAGGCAGGAGCTGTGAAAGCGATCGCAAGACCCAGAGTGATGATCGAAGCAAGCGTCTTCATGGAGGTTCTCCATTACTAGTTACTACCCCTTTTGGTAGCTCGCTTCAGGTACGCCTAGCTGCTTTCACCAACACTGAGGCGAACTGGCGCTGAGACGAAGAAACGCTGCGCCAAAATGCGGAATTGGCACCCCAATGACGCTCGACTAGAGTTAGGGCCGATCAATCAAGTTATCCCGTGCGATCGCCACGAGCCTCCGTCGCGAACCGCTTGCTCTCGCTGCGCGGCCGGAATTCTTGTACTTGGCTGTCAAAATTTCTGCAAGCGCATCGAATGCATAGAGCACAAGGGTCGAGTTGGGTGACGGGCTTTCCCAGTCGAACAGCAATAGGGCAAGGGCAACAAAGACAACAATTATGCCGCGGCGCAGCACGGGGTGCCCAAGGTCCATATGTGCTACTGACCGTGGCGCAGCTGCCGCTCGCCAGGTATGAAAGGTGGGGAGGCCGTTGGCGATGAACAGCCTCCCTGAAGAATCAGCGGAGCGGTTTTTTTCGGGAAATGCCTGGAGCTATGATCATATTGCCCGCGTTTCAACGCTCGGGCTTGATGGGTGGTGGAAGCGCAAGATTCTCAAGAAAATACCGAAAGCAGCCGACCGAATCCTCGAGCAGGCCAGTGGGACCGGTATTCTGACCTGCAAAATCGCGCGCCTCTTTCCCAAGTCCCGCGTTATCGGTGTGGAACTCCATGAGGAATATCTGAAAGTTGCCAGAAAAAAAGTACGCGATCTCGACCTGAGCAACGTGGAATTCATTCACGGCAGAGCGGAAGACGTGATTTTGAAAGGGGGGTTCGACTGCATCGTGTCCGATTACCTTGCCAAATATGTCGACCTTGATCTTTTGGTGGCTCACGCGTGGAGAATGCTTCGCAAGGGCGGCCTGCTTATCATGCATGAGCTCACTCGTCCGACTAACCCGCAGTTCCTGGTCCTCTGGAGTATTCACTTCAAGTTTCTGCAGGCCTATGGAAACTGGAAACACCCCGAGTGGAATATGGCGCTCAACGATGTTCCATTCTTGCTCACAACAACCCGGTGGGTGGACGAATTGACTCGAGCCTTAAGAGCCAACCGGTTTTCAGATATCGAGATAGAAAATCAGATCTTTGGTGCATCCGTTATTGTATCAGCCAGAAAGTAGCTCTGCCTTTAGGCGCAAACCGTGCCATTGACTTGAACCGGCTGCGACTCAGCAGGGCTCTGGCAGAGCGGCTGATGCAGATCGAGCGGCCGGCTCACCACACCGGAAGGCCTAGCGCGGGATGTCTGTGACAAGGCCGAGCGTATCGTGTGGAAAATCGCGACCAGACGCGGGGTAAAATGATGTCGTGACCATTAATGCGGAAAAGGAGGTGCTTGCCCTACAGGGCGGTGGGGCACTCGGCGCTTATCAGGCCGGTGCCTACGAGGCTCTATGCGACGCGGGACATGTTCCCCGCTGGGTCGCAGGTACCTCGATCGGCGCCATAAACGCAGCCATCATTGCGGGGAATCCGCCGGATCGGCGCGTGCCGCGCCTGCGCGAATTTTGGGAGCGGGTCTCGAGTCGTCTGCTTGGCTGGCCTCTCGCCGAAGATGGCAGCTTCCGTAGGATCTTCAATGAAACCAGTGCGGTCCTTTCCGCCGTCCGGGGCGTGCCCGGCTTTTTTGACCCGCGAATGCCTCCCGCGGTGGTCATGCCACAGGGCACATCGGAAGCCATCAGCGTTTACAATACCGATCCGCTCAGGGAAACCCTCAACGAGCTTATCGACTTCGACCTGTTGAATTCCAGAGCAGTGCGATTGAGCATCGGCGCCGTGCAGGTGCTAACCGGCAACATGAAGTATTTCGATACGGCCAAGCAACAGGTTGGGCCGGAGCACGTCATGGCGAGCGGGGCGCTACCGCCCGGTTTCCCACCCATCGAGATCGAAGGCGAGCCTTATTGGGACGGCGGGCTCCTCTCCAACACACCACTCGAATATGTGCTCGAGCGAAGTGGTCCGCGCGAAGACATGTGCATTTATCAGATCGACCTCTTCAGTGCCAAAGGTTGCCTGCCGAGGAGCCTGTTCGATATCGGTCAGCGAGAAAAGGAAATTCGTTATTCGAGCCGCACCCGGCTCAGCACCGACACCTTCCGTGAGATGCAAACCATCCGCCGGGCCATTCGCCATTTGCGAGACAAAGTGCCGCAAGAGTTCGGCAACAATCCAGAATGGCAATTTCTGGACAGCGTGAGTTGTCAAGCGGCAATCACGATCGTGCTGCTAATCCACCGGCGCGCCGCCTATTGGACCCAATCCAGCGATTATGAGTTCTCACGCTATTCGATGGAAGAGCATTGGCTTGCAGGTCGAGAGGACGTTGAACACACCTTTAATCATCCCGACTGGAAGAATCGCACACGGCCCGAAGAGGGAGTGAAGGTGCTTGATCTGACGCGGGAACTCGACACCGATCCAAAGGAACGCGCCCTATGAAGATCGACGAGGTGCGCAAGCGGGCCTTTGCCATGCCCCTGACGAGCCCGGCTTTTGCGCCGGGACCGTACCGGTTCGTCGACCGCGAGTATCTGATCATCACCTACCGGACCGATCCGGCCGCACTCGAAGCCGTGGTGCCGGAGCCACTCACCTTTGACGACCCGCTTGTCAAGTATGAGTTCATCCGCATGCCCGACTCCACAGGCTTCGGCGACTATACGGAGTTGGGACAGGTCATTCCGGTGAAATTCAACGGCCAAGAGGGCGGCTACACGCATGCCATGTTCCTGAACGACGGGCCTCCGATCTATGGTGGCCGCGAGCTTTGGGGCTTCCCCAAGAAATACGCACAGCCCTCCCTCACCATCGACAAGGACACGCTTATCGGGACGCTCGACTACGGTCGGGTGCGCATCGCCACAGGAACCATGGGCTTCAAGCACAAGGTGCTCGATCTTGACACGGTGCGCGCGGGCCTCATAAAGCCGAACTATTTGCTCAAGATTATTCCGCATGTCGACGGCAGCCATCGCATACTCGAGCTTGTCGACTATCGGTTGGAAAACATCGTCATGAAGGGCGCCTGGACCGGCCCGGCGGCGCTTGAGCTTCAGCCGCACGCGCTTGCACCCATCGCCGAGCTGCCGGTGCGCGAAGTGTTGTCTGCAACGCACATTGTCGCAGACTTGACCCTGGGCCTCGGGAAAGTCGTTTACGATTATCTCAAGAGTTGAGGAGCCTCCCCCATGAAGCTCGACGGCAAGGTTGCTCTCGTTACCGGTGCCGCGAGCGGCATCGGTCACGGCATAGCCAAACGATACGTTGAGGCTGGCGGCCGCGTGGTGATCGCCGATTTGAATGTCGACGGCGCGGCCTCGGCGGCGAACGAGCTCGGCAACAAGAAAACGGCGATCGGCATCGCCATGGACGTGACCAAGGAAGATCAAGTCGATGCCGGGGTTGAGCAGACCGTTAAGGCGTTCGGGCGGATCGACATCCTCGTGTCAAATGCCGGCATCCAGATCGTGCACCCGCTCGAGGAATTTCCCTTCGCCGACTGGAAGAAGATGCTCGCCATCCATCTCGATGGCGCCTTTCTCACCACCAAGGCCTGCGTCAAGCTCATGTACCCCCAGAAATCTGGCGTTCTGATCTATATGGGATCCGTGCACAGCCACGAGGCATCACCCCTGAAAGCCGCCTATGTGGCGGCGAAGCACGGGCTGCTCGGTTTGGCGCGGGTAATGGCCAAGGAAGGCGCCGCGCACAATGTCCGGGCCAATGTGATTTGCCCAGGGTTCGTCAAGACGCCGCTCGTTGAGAAGCAAATCCCGGAGCAGGCCAAGGAGCTCGGCATCAGCGAAGAGCGTGTCATCAAGGAGATCATGCTAGCTGAGACTGTGGACAAGGAATTCACCACGATCGAGGACGTAGCCGATGTCGCCCTGTTCCTTGCCGCCTTTAAGACCAACGCGCTCACGGGTCAGTCGATCTGCGTGAGCCATGGCTGGCATATGGTTTAGAGATATTGGTAGCAAGGCGTCAGACGCGCAGTTTGTGCAGCCAGCAGTGGTGACATCGCGTCAGAGCCGAGCGACGTCCGCTTTGGGTCAGTAGCGAACCGCTTTACCCCCAGAAGCAGGCATGCTCATCGTCGGCATCAATGTCCGCTATGTGCCAGAAGCGGACATTTTCGGCTTGCGGAGAACCAAGATGGCTGTCTGGCTCCTGCCCAAGCTTGGGATCAATCTCTCAGGTTGAAGCTGCCGCTTCGCCAAGGCAGGCAACGCTAACTTCGCGTGCTCGCGGCTTTCGCCAGCGCTGCTTGTAACCCCTTCGCCAGCTTCCTCGCATCGTTGTTGGCCCAGAAGTGGACGAAGAAGAGGCGTGGTTGCTCGTTCAGCATATGGGTGTGGATGGCCGTCACCTCGATGCCGTTTTCGCGCAAGGCCCGGATCAGGGGGTTCACCTCGTCGGCCGCGATCACGAAGTCGCCGGTGATCGCCGCCTTACCGCCGCCAGTCGGCTGAAAGTTGATCACCGTAGCGGTGCCCATGGCGGGTGGAACCGGCATGCCACCCTCCGTTATCTCGTTCTTGGGTGGGACCGAGAACTGGTAGACCCCGCCATTGACCTTTCCCTTCACGCCGATGGCGTTGTCCAAAGCGACCGTGTCTAGGTTAACCAGCGAAGCTTGAGGTGCGGGCGGCGCAGGTGGACCAAATGGCGTCCTGCTCTCGCCAAGCGCGACGCGAATGGCTGTTGCCAGTGCGACAGGATCGCCATGCCCGTGAACGTGCATATAGTAGGTGGCAGGGTTGGCGCGCAGCAGGTGGTTATGAAGCGCGGTGACCTCGATGCCGTTCGCAAGCAGCTTTGTCATCACGGGCTCAATCTCGGTTTCGGTCAGCACGAGGTCGCCCATGACGAGCGCGCCGCCGGCCATCGGCTCGAAGCCGAGCCACCCGCCGAGCGCTAGCGCAGGCTTGATGGTCACGCCGTCTACCGTCACCTGAAGGTCGCTGCGCGGGATGCCGTAGCGGTGGACATTGCCTTGCACTGACGCGGTCTTGCCGAGCGCGGCGTCGACCTTTGTCCAATCGATTTCGTCAGCGTGGGACTGACCTCCGAGCGCAACCATGACGCCGAGGGCAGCAAGTAAAGCTGTGATACGCATTGTCGTTATCTCCTCGATAATTTCCCCAGTCTAACGTGGCGGCCAGCCGTGGGTTTCCGCCCCAAGACTGCAACACCATGTGTAGAGCGCGTCATAGATCACCATGCCGTGATCGAGCGTTTCGTGATCGTCGGGAAAGTTCGTCGAGAGGCCAGCGATATGGCGAAGTGCCCGCCGCACTGCGGCGTTAGTTCGCTTCTCAACGACCACCGCTCGTTTTGAGCTTCGCCGCCGCATCATGGCTAAGTCGAAATCGCCCTTATCCCTATAGCACTTGCCTTCGCGGCAACCCTCATCGGTCTTGCTTGGGTGATTTTTTGATGCGTCTCGGTTCTAGAAACGGGGACAGCCTACATGGCGAAAGAAACATGGGAGGACATTGTTGCTGCTGGTAAGCAAGTCGACGCGCGGCGGCTCCTAAAGCCGCTTCGCGAAGCTCCGCGTTTGATTGAAGGAACTCATCTCAACACATGAGAAGATTTCGCGGCGAACTTGCCTCAATGGCACGGGACTTTTCTCGGCTGGCATTCGTGACAAAGTCTGTACAGGCTGTCGGAGCCGGGCCGGAGAGCGTTAGAGGTCTTCGGAGGCGGCAATGAGATGCTGACGCACACGCGCGCTGCGCGGTAAATCTCCTAACGTGGATGAGTTGTTGCAGAGAGGGCTCGCAGTGCAACCTCTTTCAGCCGCTCACGGTCCCGCTTGCCGGTGCACGCAGAAGCAAGAATGACTTGAGCGAGCTTCCTTTTGACAACGCCGACCTGATGAGGGGTGACTGCTATGCCGGCGATCCATAACTGGTACCAGGCTGCATTGTAGGCAGCCGTCATAGCGTCCAATTCATCAGGTCCAAAGAAGGGTGAAAACTCTTGAAAGGGCATAATTCGGAGCTCACGCCACAAGCAAAAAAACAATAGCCACTCGGCCCCTTGCAGGAAGCACCATCACGCGACCCACTTCTTGGCCGTTGGTTGGCTTCTCGGTGAGACAAAAAGCGCCGATCACCCGCGGAGTGCCAAGGAAACCCCGCTTCCCCTACACTGTGGGCCAATCTGTCGCATCAGACGAATGGAAGGAGGGCAGAAACAGCCGCGCTGGGCGCGAATTAGCAGAGCAGTCATTTTGTCCCAGCGGTGGTTGGTCCCAGCGCTTACGCGAATCCACGGGCGTATCTCTTGTGGGCGTTTAGTCAGGTAGCTGCTGGTATAGGAGAATCGCCATGAAGAAGACGCTCGTTTCAATCATCACGCTTGGTCTCGCGATTGCATTTACTGCCCCTGCCTATGCGGCGACCCCGACGAGCAAGGCAGCATGTGAGAAGGCGCACATGACCTGGAATACCTCAGCCAAGAAGTGCAAATAAAACTACACTTCTTCAAAAACCCGAGAGCGGCGCGTTTCAGCCGCCGCTCGCGGTTTTTGTTTACAAGTAGATTCGCACATCCACACCTGGGAGTTTTTCACTTATGTAATTGAGGGCATGGTATTCCTCATTACTGGGCTGCAAGCGCGTACAGTTATCAGCCGCGTCGGCGAGTATCCACTTTCACAACTGGCCATCTCCGTCGCGGTCATCACCGCCGTGGTAATTGTGGCCCGGTTTGTTTTGGGTCTTTCCTGCCGCCTACCTACCGCGATGGCTGTTCCCCGCAATCAGAAGGAAGGACCCTTTGCCTCCGTGGCAATGGCCATTTCTGCTGGCATTCACCGGTGTACGGGGCATCGTTTCGCTCGCGGCAGCGCTCGCTATTCCGCTAGCAACTGCTACGGGACAGCCATTTCCTTATGGTGACTTGATCCTGTTTCTGACGTTTACAGTGATCCTCATAACACTTGTCGGGCAAGGTCTCATGTTGCCGTGGGTCATCCGATAGCTCGGCCTTCACCACGTAGGACGTAAGGAACGCGAAATTAATAGAGCCGAGGAGTACCAAGCGCGCTCTGAGGCCGTGGAGGCCGCCATCAAACGGTTGGATCAGCTTGAAGCGGAACGCGATCTCTCGCCAGACGTGATTGAAGCAATCCGCGTTCAGCACCGGGATCGCCTGAAACACTTAGAAGGCGCAAGCGGTGGCGACTATGGCCATAAAAGTCACGGTGAGCTTCACGACGAAGTAGAAGGCCTGCTGATTTCAGCCGAGCGGACACGAATCAACGAACTATTTCGCAGCGGCAAATTGAGGGACGAGGCGCGGCGTCGCATCGAGCGGGAGCTTAATTTGCGCGAAGCTTATCTTTTCAATCAACGATCACAGGTGTGAGGCGCCGCGCCAGATTCGATGCATAAGAGCAGGAGCTACCGCGAATGAGCGGGCGATATTTCGAAGACTTTGCGGTGGGACAAACGTTCGGCTCCGGTCGACTGCGGATCACCAAAGAGCAGATTAAGGCTTTCGCTGCGGAATTCGATCCGCAGCCTTTCCATCTCGACGAAGTGGCCGCACTGCACACAATTTTCCAGGGACTGGTGGCAAGCGGCTGGCATACTGCGGCTCTCACCATGCGGCTTCTGGTCGAGAGCGAGATCGAGCCTGCCGGCGGCGTCGTCGGCGCGGGATTCGATGAGTTCCGCTGGCCGCGACCCGTGCGACCTGGGGATGAGCTCCACATCGAAAGTGAAGTGCTCGAGGTACGACCGTTGAGGTCGCGTTCAAACCAAGGAGTGATCAAAGTGCGGACAACGACGTTAAACCAGAATGATGAGGCTGTGCAGGTCCAAATCGCCAATCTCATCGTACCGCGTCGACAGTCTGCCGGCGTCGGATAGGATCGGTATGCGAGGTCGACGATCCGAACCCTAATATTGATGGAGCATTTCAATATCCCGCGGTCAGGATTGATCGCTAAGAATCCCACCGGTCAACCAGCGCGCGACTTTGAAGAAAGGAAGATGGATGGTGGTCAAGCTGGAAGCAAGCAAATCAGGCTCATTTAGGATCGGTGGCGAAATCGAAAGCAATCGCCTCGGCTTCGGGGCGATGCGCCTCACTGGCCCCGGCATCTGGGGACGGCCCACCGATAGAGCAGAGGCGATCCGAACCCTCAAGAGAGTTCCCGAGCTCGGAATCAATTTCATCGACACCGCCGACTCCTATGGGCCTGATGTCTCCGAGCAGCTCATCCGTGAAGCACTTTATCCCTATGACGGCATTCTTATCGCCACCAAAGGGGGATTGCGGCGACCCGGTCCGGGTCAATGGAAACCGGATGGCCGCCCCGAATATCTTCGCCAACAAGGGATCAAAAGCCGCGAAAAGCTCGGGCTGAAGCAGATTGGACTCTGGCAGCTGCACCGCATCGACCCAAGAGTGCCGCGCGACGAGCAGTTCTCTGCGGTCAAGTCACTGCAAGATGAAGGGATCATCCGTCATGCGGGGTTAAGCAATGTTTCTGTGGAGGAGATCGAAGCCGCTTCAGAGGTATTCAAAGTGGCCACCGTGCAGAACCGCTACAATCTCGTCGATCGCGGCAGCGAAGACGTGCTGGACTATTGTGAGCGACACAGTATCGGCTTTATCCCTTGGTTCCCGCTGGCTGCAGGTAGCCTCGCCAAGTCGGGCTCAATCCTCGATTCGGTGGCCAAAGCCCACAACGCCACTCCGAGCCAGATTGCTCTCGCGTGGGTTCTCAAGCGCAGCGCGGTTATGCTTCCCATTCCGGGCACCTCGAAGGTTGCGCATCTGGAGGAGAATGTCGCTGCCGTCGATATCCAGCTCTCAGACGAAGAGTTCGCGGCCCTGGATCACGAAGGACGGACGGTGCGGGTGTCTTGAGGTCCGCTTAGGGTCATTCTGCGACATATAAGCGGCGATTACAGAGGCCCGCTTAAATAGCGGACGTATCACGCAGAGGCAGCTGACTTCCGCTTGTTCTGCCGGTGAGGAGAAGGTCATGACTAGCCCATCGAGTTCCACCGCCACCGCCTTGACGCTAGCCACCCCTTAAGTCCCGGCGGACTCGGGCTCGAGTTCGCCATATAGTATGGAGAAAGGTGTTGGTAGCCGGTCAGAAGATCTTGCTGGTGGTGCTGCTAGCCTGGGCGCTGGTGATGATCGTCCCAGATCTTTGGCGCGTGATGCAGCCATTGGGATCCTTCGGCTTCTACGCCAACAATGATGGCCTAATCTACAATGTCACCGGGCCATTTGACGATCAAACCGCATCGCCTGCATGGAAGGCTGGCATTCGGGACCGTGACAAGCTCGATCTCTCGAAGATGCGATGCCTCCCTTACGACGCAGCGACATGCGGTTCGGTGCTTTCAGCTCTTGGAGGCATTCAGCTTGCCGTGCCGGGTCGTGGTATTACCCTTGACCTGCTCTCCACAGCCAATCGTCCAGCGCGGCAGGTCTACCTTGTTGCAGTCGAGCGGCCGACCAACTTTCTCAATCGCGCCGTTCTCATTCTTGATCAGATCGCTGGAATTCTGGTCGTATTGGCCGCAGCCTGGTTGGTTTGGACGCGCCCCGGCGCCATGAGCTGGGGTTTTTTTCTTTACGTTATGTGGTTCAACCCGGGCCAGAGCTTTCAGTTCTATGCTCTGTTGCAACATTGGCCGCTGCTTTTGCTGGCGCAAAATATCGCCGGTTGCATCGCTCAAGGGGTTGGCCTCACCGGACTTCTGCTATTCGTTCTGCGCGTTCCCAACAATAAGGCCGATCCCAAATGGCGCGTGCTAGAACGTGCGCTGCCGCTGACAGCGCTTGTTCTTACATTCTTATTGCTCGCTTCCTACGGCAGCGCGTTTGGGTACCGAACGGAGACAGGTACACGGGCGGGTATCGTCACCGGGTTCGTTGTAACCTTGTGTGCCCTCGCCATTTTAATGGTACGGCGGCGAACCCAGACGCCCGAAGATTATCAGCGTGTCCGCTGGGTGATCTGGGGTTGCTTAATCGGTCTTCCCTCCTTCCTCATAGCCGAGCTCGCCTCGGAGACGACGCTGTTCAATACACGGTGGAGGGATTTCACGCCTTCTGAGGACATCATTGGTCTGCTCTACCTCGTAAACGGCATTCTCTGCCTCCTCGTGTTCCAAGCCATCCAACGGCCGCGCGTGGTGAGCGTTGCAATTCCGCTCCGCCGGGTGACTATCCTCGGGCTGATACTCAGCGTTCCGATACTACTTCTGCATCACCAGATTGAGAGCATCCAAAATCATCTTGCGATACCAAGCTGGGCTTGGCTCGCTCTTGGAGCATTTGCTGTGTTTTTGATTTCGCGACTGCACGAGGCTGCCGTGGCGGTTGTAGATCGTTTCTTCAATCGGGCGCTTGATTACCTCGAACGAACACTCAGTCAGGCGATGCGTGAAGCGCAGGAGCCCGCAGACATCGACCGGCTTCTCGCCGACGAGACCTGGCGCGCTCTCAAGCTCAGCTCTGCTGTCACCTTCCGCCGAAAAGGATCGTCCTTAGTGCGGGACAAAGACGGCAAGGGTTGGGAAGGTTGCGCCACCCGCGAACTCAATCTCCAGCAGCCTATGCTCGCGCCCGTGTCCACTGGCGAGCCTTTCGGGCTCACGCAGGATGACAATGGGATCGATTTTCCGCCTGGTTTAAGAAGGCCAATTCTCGCGGTGCCTGCGGCGGATCCGGTCCGCTTTTTTGCCCTGTCGCTCTATGGTCCACATGCCGTAGGCACTGATCTCGATGAAAACGAACGTGCGATGCTTTCCCGCCTTGCTCGCTTTGCCGCTGCCATGTACGCGGAACTCGAGGCCGTTGAGCTGCGCCACCAGATCGCGACGCTCGAACGGAAGTTCAAGGTGCCGAGCCAGCGAGTACGGTAGTAACCGGGATAAACGGTACCCGCGAATGTCCGCTTTGGGTCATGAGCAGACATCGCGTCACGTCCGCGTCATGTCCGTTATTCCCTCAAAGCGGACATTCACAGCGCTGTTTGCACGTCCGCTTAGTGCCAGCAGTCACCGGGTGCGCGGCCGCAGCACCCCGGTATGGACGGCCGACCTCCTCAACCAGAGCGTCTATTGGAATATTCTTAGGGGAGTCTATACTTCGAGTGCTGCACCTGCCGAAGCTTTTAGGGAGCACGCAGCACCCCCGGCGAGTGGTAGGGAAGGCAGCGACCTCACTTTGGAGAAGATCGAATGACGCCACCGGGCAAGAACCACTGACCTTGCTAGGTGCGAGGTCACGGTGTGGGTCAAGGGTCGATCGTTGCCAGGCAGCCCTCTGAACTGCACCGCCGACAATTCGAAATCATCTCGAGACCCGGAGCGCGTAGGCCAAGCGCAAAAGGGTCTTGGAACTGAGCTACTGAAGTCCAGACATCGCCGCGAGGCGAAAACAAAGGGGCCCCGAGATGCTTCACGCACCGGGGCCCCTCCAAGCATCAACACCCCTCTTGGGAGGAAATCTAATGCCACCACTGCCGCCCCAGCTTGAATTACCCGAAGGGAATCGCTTCACGCTGCCAACCGTCTCAGCAGTTCGAGAATTGGTGCCAGCTGGGGGACAATTGCCGGCTCACATGGTCCTAATGATGATATGCGGAAAAGAACTCTGGGTCCCTCTGGACAGAGAGATAGCGCGGCAGATGGCCAACACTCTTGCTCCCTTCCGTGAATGATTTGGGGAGCGTTTCAAACTTCCGCTACGCGTACACTCGTGGAGGCGCCTCAAGCAGCGGTGTTTTAGCGAACTGACGCTCCCCCAGAGCCGGTGGGAGGCATCCGGGCTGACGCAATCGACCAGGGGAAGAACATCGGACAGGCCTTGGTTATGTCTGGGATGATGAGATCCAGCCCGCGCGGGCCAAGCTCGTCGTTCATGAGCAGCAGCGCGAGCCAGAGCTGGCAGCCGGAATAGTGGACACAGGCCGAGCAATGGCTGGTGTCGCGGAATTTCCTTAGTTCGGCGCTGGTAAAGCGACCCATGAGGCACCATAGGTGACCCCGGAGACAAACCCTAGCAAAGGCCCATTATGGATGCAGGATCAAGATACCTTACCTGCGGCGCAATAGAACGATGATGCAGCGCAGTGGAGGGTCAGGAGGAAGCACAGAACCTGAAGTTAAACCGGGCCGCTTCAATGTCGCGGAAGTGCCAGAAGCGGACGTGCACACAGATCTCCTACAGATCTGCTTAGTGTCACACGCGGATATGGCTAGCGCTACACGCCCTCGGCGTAGGTAACCGTCGCGATCCATTTGCGACCCCGCTCGACCACAACGATCCGCTTAATGCGTAGCGGGCCATGTTGATTTAAGTCATCTATCCATTTATTGCAGCCTCATGTGGAGCGTCCCAGGCGGACAATGGGATAATCATCGCTGCCGGAATCAGCGGTTCGAATTTGCAAGCCGAAACGCAGATGATGCCTAAGAGGGAGACTCCGCAATGGATGGGGGGGTCGCCCGCGTCATGTCGGCACCCGCCAAGGCATAAGCTTTCGCCGTTACATCGTTCAGAGCCGCTTCGACGCGTTTGCGGTAGACCTCGAGCTCCGCGGCGCCGGCCTCGCGCGGTACGTAGATCGGATCGCCCATAACGATGCCGAGCGTTGAGAAGGGAAGGTTTATGGTCATGCGGCTCCAGGATTTGACCGAGCGATAGCGCGAGGTGGCGACGGCGAAGGGTACGATGGGCCTGCCGGAGCGACTGCTGATCATGATGATGCCGAAACCGCATTTGCGCGCGGGGCCCGGCGGCACATCGCCCGTCAAGACGACGCTGTAGCCTTCCCGAAGTGAGGCAATCAAACCGTGGGCTGCCTCGGCGCCTCCGCGGTCGCCGGGGCGACCGGAGGCTCCAGCACCGCGTACGAGTTGAAGACCGAAGCGGCGTAGGACACGCGCAAGCGCCTCCGCATCATCGTTCCGTGCCACGATGGCGCGGGCTGGGATATCCCGCGGATAAAGGCCAGGCAGGAGAAAGAACTGTCCGTGCCACAAGGCGATGATTGAAGGGTGTAGCTCACGCGCCCGGCCAACATAGTTCGGAGGATCGGCGATAATCGTCGATGAATTGATGACGAACTTAATGTAGTTGGCAAAAACGGGGCTCATCAGGATTTGCAGTGGGCGCCGTAAGCGGGTCCTCTGCCGCCGAACCCATGGAATTTTCGACAACCGCGGCAACGTTTGGCCTCCTGAAGGAACAGCAACTTCGTCCAACGCGGCAGGATAACAAAGAAAGCGCGCCCCACTGGCTCAACCCACGATATGGGTCAATAGCTCAGAAACACACCTGCGCTCCGGAGGTGCAACTGTACGTTAGCGGACATTGACCTATACCTAGGTCTAGATTTCCGTTCCAAACCACCCTCGCATTTGCAGGCAAGGTGGCTAATTGGATCCCTCGGCGTCGGAACAGACATCAGACCGCACTGCTTCAATGTCTCAGAAGTGCCAAAAGCAGATATTGTCTTTTGATCCGCGTACCCATCTTTGGAAGCTAAGTCGGTAAGGGTCGCAGAAAGTGACACCCACCAACCAGTTGCGCGCCGAGGCGTCGACCACCATCGACGGTGTCCGGCACGAGTTTCCGGTACTTAAGGGCACGCTCGGTTCCGACGTGATCGACATCGGCGCCCTTTATCAGAACACGGGACACTTCGCCTACGACCCGGGGTTCATGTCCACGGCGAGCTGCGAATCAAAGATCACCTTCATCGATGGCGATAAGGGCGTCCTACTTTATCGCGGCTACCCCATCGATCAGCTCGCCGGGCAGAGCGACTTCGTCGAGATCTGCTATCTGCTTCTCTACGGCCAGCTTCCTACGAGAGAGCAATGCCAGGCGTTCCGCAAGCACGTCGTGAACCACACCATGGTGAACGAGCAGGTGACGCGGTTCTATACGGGCTTCCGCCGCGATGCGCATCCTATGGCAGTCATGCTCGGCGTGGTTGGGGCGTTGTCGGCGTTCTATCACGACTCCACCGATATCAGTGATCCCCGGCAGCGCGAGATTGCAAGCATCCGCATGATCGCCAAGATGCCGACAATCGCCGCCATGGCCTACAAATATTCTATTGGGCAGCCTTTCATCTATCCGCGCAATGACCTCGATTACTCGGCGAACTTTTTGCACATGTGCTTCGCGGTTCCACGCGAGGAATACAAAGTCGATCCAGTGCTCGCGCGCGCCATGGAGCGCATCTTGATTCTTCACGCAGACCATGAGCAAAACCCTTCGACCTCTACAGTGAGGCTGGCGGGTTCAACCGGGGCCAATCCATTTGCCTGCATCTCGGCGGGAATCGCCTGCCTGTGGGGGCCTGCGTATGGGGGCGCCAATGAAGGGGCGCTGATGATGCTTCGGGAGATCGGCACGGTGGACCGCATTCCTGAATACATCAAGCGTGCCAAGGACCAGAACGATCCGTTCAGGCTCATGGGTTTTGGCCATCGCGTCTTTAAGAGCTATGACCCTCGGGCGCGAATCATGCAGAAGACCTGTAACGAGGTCCTCGATGCGGTAGGCCATCGCAACGATCCCATTCTTCAAGTTGCTCTTGAGCTTGAGAGGATCGCGCTGAACGACGACTATTTCATCCAAAAGAAGCTTTATCCGAATATCGACTTCTACTCGGGGATAGCGCTCAATGCGCTCGGCTTCCCGACCGAGATGTTCACCGCGCTGTTTGCCATCGCCCGCACTGCGGGTTGGATCGCGCAGTGGAAGGAGATGATTGAGGACCCGATACAGCGCATCAGCAGGCCGCGCCAGCTCTATACCGGCGCAAGAGAGCGGTCTTACATCTCGATCGAGGCGCGCTGATTTTCCATTCTCACTGATAGCGCCGCCTGTCGGCACTTTGCCCCCAGCGACAGCTCTATATGGCACCCCCGGCTGGCCGAGGCCTAACGATGTAATGTCCGGGCCTTGCCTCGCTCCGTGGTGACGGCAGCGGGTCGAGAGATTGGACTGCCAGGGGATGATGGCGAGCCTCGTGCCCGACCTACCTACGTACCGGACGATGAGTAGGTGCCGCCGTTTCTGGCGCACAGTAATAAAGCGCGTAAAGGCCGCCTGGCTCGGCCATACACCGGCCATTATGCATTAGCTGCGGATTGTAAATTCCCGTCCCGGCCAGTAGTGCGGCAACAAAGAAACCTGCGATTACTCCCATCGGACCCTCCCGTATGGCGTGGCACACGCCTCAGTTGAGAGTACGCTCGCGTCCAGGCTTATTCCATGCTTCCACTGAAAATGCTTCGAGTGTTGCCCGTCGAGCACAGGGGATAGACGGAAATCGTCCTGAGCAGAATTAAATTGAAATCGCGATTGAAGGCTTGAAAGCAGTTCTGCCTGCTTGGATCCTATGTTGACGGCATGGGCAAAAAGGGGGGCTCCGATGGATTTCAAGAAATTCTATTTCTCGCCCGAAGGCCGCGTAAACAGGAAGCAGTGGTGGCTCTGGCTCGTCCTGCCGTTTACGGTGATCAGCATCCTGCTGGGATTCGTTGACATGGCGACCGGCAACTTCGATCCGGAAGCCGGTATCGGCCTTTTCAGCGGTATCTTCGCACTACTCTCCCTGATCCCCGCCATCATCGTCCATATCAAGCGCTTCCACGACCGTGACAAATCCGGCTGGTGGGTGCTGATTGGGCTTATCCCGATCATCGGCGCGATCTGGCTCCTGATCGAGCTCGGCTTCCTCAAGGGAACCCCGGGGCCAAACCGCTTCGGTTCGCCGGTGACGAGCGTCTGAGCTCGTTCCATCAGCGGACTCCTTCAATCCGACATTTCTCAGACCTCTTCGACTACCTGCGCCAGATAGGGGCGTTTGCCTTAACCGCTTCGAAGCCCTGCAAGTATTCGTCGGATGCCGACAACCAGCTTGCGACCTCACCAACGGCGTTAAAAAAGGTGTCGTCGCCAATTGCCTTATCCGCCTTGTCGTGGAGGGCATTCTCGAGGTAGGCATCCGCAGTTTTGGACGTCTTGTGCTCCCGAAACGCCTCTTGAGCTTGGTCGAAGGTCATGGGGGTTACCTCCGGACTAACAGGGGCGGCGTTGGATGTTGGACTTGGCGCCGCGACAAAATGGAAATGGGTAGCGCTCGCTCCCTCGGCTTGCCCGAAATTGCTCGCGATTGGGAGGGCTTGCGGCCGAGTAGGCAGTCTTCGCCGTTCTCGCAGGGCGGTTAGCGCCCGCCTTGGCATCCGTCCGTTCACCAAGCAGAAGTAGATAGACCGCAGGCAGTATGCCGATAGCCGCTCGCGAGCATCCCACCGTATTCGGGAACGCTCTGATCGTCAGCGCAGGGGGTGAACATCTGGTTCGGTGCTTGTCTAACTCCTGCATGCTGACCCAGGCCTTACGGGAAGGCCAGGCGGGGGATCGATGTAAATCCTGGTGCTTTCCATGGTGAGCCGTTCCTGGCAGGCAGCGAGTTCTGGCCCCGTGCCAGACACATAGAGATCGATGTGCGGTTTGCTTTGCAACCAGTCTTCGGAGCATTCACGACATGTATCTTCCATGACGTAATAGCGTTCCAATGCGGGGACATAGACTTTGGTCCCGGGACTTAGGAATCCGACATCTGCCGCCAGCGTCCCTGGCCGCTCATAGGTACCGAGATCTTCATTTGCCGAGTTGTGGACGGTGGCGTGCGAGATGACGTCGGTCCCGAGATGCGTAGGATTGCCGTCATCATTGTCGTCAAATCCGTAAAACGTCACATAGCTTAAGACCACTTCGTTTTGCGCACGTCCATCACGCGCGACAACGCAAAAAGCCGTCAATGTCGCTAAGGTCGCTAAGGCAAACCAACTGGTCTTGTTCATGTCTGCCCGTTCATCGAATCCAATCGCGCTTTAAGTGTAGGTCGCCCCGGCTTCGGGAGGAGCGAAGATGATGCCTCCGCTCGCCTTGGCAAATCGGCCTCTCAGTCTGAGAGAAGCCCGGCCCTCTGGATCAGGTCGGGCTTCTTTGCTGATAGCGAGGCCGACGCGACGCCTCCAGTGTTAGACTGGCGAATGAAATTTCTGCTGCTTTGTGTTGGTCTACTGCTTCTTACACTCGGCTCAGGCGCATTCTTTGTGCTTTTGATGCGAGGCAGTGAATCCATTTTGGTCTACCCAGCCGCAGCGAGCATGTACCTAGGCTTGGGGCTTACGGTATACGCGTTGATGATGTGGACCGACCGCGAAGATTAGACCCAGGCATGCGTGCCGGGTAACGACTACACAATCCACTCCAGCTCGCGCGCCTTGTAGCCGATTGGTAACGTCAGGAGCGAATGGACATCTGCTCATTGTGGCTCTCCGTGTGTTGCGCCCCTGTCTTGATTGCTACAACGTCAAAATGGGGTCGAAAACGCGCGCAACAACGCAAATCAAAAAGGGCGCCGCCGAAGCCCACGCCTAAAGACCCACGCTTCTTCTGCGGCTTGTTCTCGTTCGCGGGTTCGCCTCGCGAACTTTGCTTGAGCGCATCCTTCGAGGCCGACGATTCTTGGCGGCGAATGCCTCGTCCGCGATCTGCTGAACGCTCTCGCCACTGTCTCGTGAGAGTAGCTCGAGCGCCCGCAACGTCTCAGGATCAAAGCCGATCAGTTTACGGGCCACCTGACATTGTACATCAGCGGAACACCCGATCCTATCGTGGGTTGTATCGCCGTCGGCGGCCGAGGGCAGGGGCATTCGGCTAGGCACCGTTATGCTTAGGAAGAGATCGCTGCCTATTGCAATTCGCTGCACTTAAGGTTCGTAAGTGCGGAGCCTGATCCTTTCTCGATGTCGACGGGTTCGAGGTTGCGCTCGAACAACTACATCGAGGCCTTACTAAGGGGGAGATTAGACCAAGGTGTCGGGATACTGCGAGGGCGTTTGGGATTGGATGACCGAGGAAGTATTTGAGGCCGCGGCCGATGCTGAAGCTGAGGTGGCGGGCGCTGGCAAGGCGATAGTGGATGCGGCGGTTTTGGCCGCGAAGGCGAAAGGAGCGACCGCGTGAAGGACAATATCGTGATTTTCCCCGGATGGTATCCGACTGAAGAGGGCGTGTGGTTCGGCTGCAAGCTCTACAAGGACTGGCGGCTTTTGCGGGAGGCTATTCCTGAAGGGGGCTGCTGGCGGCGTTTCATTAAGTGGCAGTTTCAGTATTGCAGGCAGAAGTATGGCGGGGAAGGCAGCGCCGCATGATGGACCGCCCCCAGTTTCCCACGCCACCGCGTCACTTCAATGACGCAGCCCTTGATCGCTTCTTTTGGCAACAGCGCGAAGAGTGGCACTCGACGGCACTCGCGGAAGCGTTGGATGAGGTGAGCCGCAATTGGCATGAGCAGAAGCTGTCGCTCGCACGCGCGAAGCTGTCGGAGATGCCGTCATGACCAAGCGTGATGATGGCAAAGTTGCGTTCCGGAACACAACAGGTGCGTTACGTAACGCACTTGCCCCCGCCGTCGCCGATTCGCAGCCCAGGGCAAATGCCTCGCCGTCCCACAGCGTGCCGGCCATGTCGTGCACGTCGGCAAATCCGGCACATAGACTCTCCCGTTTTTTCGTTGAAGGAACAATGAATGCTGAAGGCTTATTTGCATCCGAAGAAGAAGCCAAACGACAGACACTGTTACGCCTATGACGTGGTATTCGATGGCGAGATCATCGTATCCGACAGCCGCGACCCCGAACATGATCTTGCGCGAGCCCTGCTTGCCCGAGGCATCAAGGGCAATGTGACACTGCATGACGGCCCCACTCGCAAGCCCCGCACAGTGGTCAACATCGAGAACGCCGCTCCCTGGTGCATTGGCAGCAACCTCGAAAGGTACAAGTGGAAGGCCCCTGAGGTATCCGACAGCAGCCCGCACACGGGCGAAGACGGGTATCTGGTAATTCCGACAATGCCAGACGACGATCAGGCTGTGGCATGACCAGCGCCCTCGGTTTCAATTTGGGCGATGATCGCCTCCAGACATCGGTCAGCGACCGGGGGAGTTAGCTGGCTAAGCCTTTGATAAATCAATGAGTTACCCCCAGTAAAATCAATAAATTCAATCAGATCAACGGTCTATGAAATCAGAGCGGCGAGTTTAGTCTCACGGAGACAAGTATGCTCATTAACTCATTGATTTTTCATGTTAATGTAGGGCGAATACACACCTCCTGACTTTACTGTGGACAGGCCCAACCGCCGTTTGAAGTCCCTTGACGTGGCTGCCTTGTTACCTTGGCGAAGTCTGTGGCGAGCATGATGCGGTAGCAGTGAATTGAGAAGGCTGACTTATCACCGACATAAACACAGGTAAGGGTCCCATCTGAGGCCACCGGGGGGCATCTAAATCGAGGGCGGGGGAGTTGCTTCTACTTCACCCAGGGCGCCGACCGAAGCCCACGCCGCATGGCGCAAAGCCCCGGCGAAGAGATAGGCACCGAGGCTCTACCCTGTGGTCGTCTCTTTAAAGTCACGAGGTAAGTGCTTTAGACAATGCCAAATTTGCGGAAGCCAATTCGCGAGCTACCATCGTAACCCTCTGCGTTGTAGCGGCGACTTCCTGTGTCGTTGCGCTCGCGGTGATCTGTTTGCTGAGAAGTTGAACCGTGGCCTCCAACTCGTTGCGTTTTTGCGAAACGACTGTTTCCCTTTCGTGTGCAAAGGTGAACCTAGCTTCCCAAGCGCCACTCTCGGCCTTTAATACAGCTATCTTCCGACGATAGGCCCAGCTAACGAAAGCCCAAACGGCCAGAGCGATTACGATCGCACCGCCAATTGCTAGATGCGGCGCATTCCTAATCAGTGGCCACTCCTGAGTCCAGAAGGTGAGGTCCATGGCGAGCCCCGTCGAAGAAGAACAACGCCCACGACGTCAGTAACTACGATACGCGAGAGTTCATTAGCGACAGCAAACCAATCACCCTTTCTTGCATCGATCCTTCTTGTCCATCGCCTTTCGGGCGTCGTGCTGCAAGTCATAGGTGCCGAGCACTTTCATACCGGCTGGGGGCTTGTGACTAAACACTTCGCATCTCTTACCATCATAGGCGAGATAGAACCGCTCCACCGCGAAAGCGGGGGCTGCAAACACTGTCACCAGAACGGCCGCGATTAGGTACCTTCTCAAGCTGCTTTCCCCTTTACGGTGAACTTATGGCCACGCGCGGAGTGAACGTCTCTCGATGCTTTACGTTTCAAGCTTCGGTACCGAAACGTACTGTAATGATGCTGGCCAATGCGAAAATCTCGCTGATAATGATGATGGGCATCGACCGCAGACGAGGCCCGCACTTGGGGCATACTCAACGACCCTGAGGGAACCCGGTTGCCGCTACCAGGCTGCCGGGTTTCCGTTAGAAAGAGAATGGGTAAGGCAGCGCCCAAGCGTGCTCCTGCATCATCGTCACCGCGTTCGCGAAGCACGGGTCGCAGGACGGCTCACTAACCAATGATCGAGAACTGCATCCAGTGCAAACAGCCGCTTATCGAGGTCGACAATCGCGGCAAGCGACTTGTCGGGTGCCTGACGTGCAACGAGTGGCTCGACGACGAGGGAAACTTGACCAAGCTTTCGGTGGAAGGACTCGCTGCGCTGCATGCACTGCGGAGAGGATAACAAGAAACCCCGACGCGGGGGTTGGGCGACGGGGTTTCTCCAATGCACCGATTGGGGAGCCGGTACAGCCGGGCCACGTCTCGGTTAGACGGGGGGCACAACCGATGAAAAATAGACGTTCGGTCCGGTGACGTAGAGATTAGCAAGTTTGGCGAGCAAGGACCCATGCACTTAGGTCTGGAGACACCTAGACCAAGGTCTAAGTCACACCCTAAACAGCGAGACCTGCGCAGGACTGTCGGCACCTATGCGGTTGCCTGGAGCTTAAGGAGAAACTTTTCAATGCGCATCAGCTTGACAGACCCACGCCTGAGTCCGACCGAGCGTCATGTTCTTCGCAATGTCGCGGAGAAGCTTCGGCAACCACCTAGGGCACCATTGCCGCGGGGCTACCAGGAAGAAATCGACAGAGTTACGGCGACCCCTGTGGTGGCGAATCGAAAGAAAAAATAAGGAAGGGGCGAACTAAGCGTCTGCATCTTCCTTTAGGGCATCGATGGTCTCCTGCATGGTGATAGTGGAGTCGTTGCTTTGCGTATTGTCCTTGTCTAACGCTGTGCAGAAAGTCGCGAACCAGTGGTTGGCACGCTGCTCCTCCGGCGTGCCTCGGACTAGGTCCAGGGCCTCGCCCAGCAAAACCAGGATCTCCTCTTTGATCTCAGCGAGGCGGTCTAGCTGGTCGGTGTTGAGTTGCTTGGTCATCATATCTCCTAGTCACTTCGACCTAATTACAGTCTAGGTCACCTCAGCTTTGGCTTCCGACGCGGCGCTTCGCCCCAGGGGAACGGCCTCACAATTGCGCCAAATGTGGCTACTGTGCTCTTCAGCAACTAAAGTGGACGAAGTGAGGGCGCCGACCGAAGCCCGACGCCCCTTGGTTGCTTGTCGCTCCAAGACTTAAAATAAGAACGCACGAACCGGGACACGCCCTATGAGAGCGCTGCTCATTCTTGGCTTCACAATTGCGGGCCTTAGTGGAGGTTGCGCGACCTCCAACGAGTTAAGTCAGGTGCAGGAACTCGGATCGGGTACTTACGGCGTTGGGCTCAGCCGAGTTGCTTCGTCGGAAGTCTTCAGCTCGTCTTCGGGCCAAACTGCAATAGAGGCCGCAGTCGCACGGGCCGGCGAGTTTTGCCACGCGAAGGGGCTGAAGTACGTCCACAAATCGGCGGTTGGAAACAGGATCACTTTCGGGTGCGTCTCCGGGGATCCAAAGCCTCGGTGATTGCCATACAAAATGAGGGCGATGCCGCATGTTTGCTCGCGCGCAACAACGTCATTGCCTCAAAAAGATTTGGCCTCCGCTCTACTCCTTCGAGAAAGCAAAGGAGCCCAAGAGGTTGTGCAATTGATTGCACGTTGGTCGCTGCGATTGGCATTCACGAGGCGCGTCCTTTACGATCCATCAAATTCCAGATCATGGGCGTAAAGATTAGTTGCATCGCGAGAGGCATTTTGCTTCCAGGGCAAACTATAGTGTTCGCACGTGACATGAAGGAGTTCGGTATCATTGACATGAGATAAGGGAAGTCAATGCCCCTTGGATTCTTAAAGCGGATGACGAGCATGCTTTCATCCGGGCTTGGAACATCACGCGTGATGAACGGATTCGACGTATCGACGGTCGGGACACGCTGGAAATTGACATGCGTATGCACGAACTGTGGGCAGATGTAATTCACGTAGTCAGGCATGCGACGTAGAATCGTATCGACTATGGCCTCCTGGGTGTAGCCGCGCTCCATCTTGTCTCGGTGAAGCTTCTGAATCCATTCGAGGTTGATTACGGGCACGACGCCGATGAGTAGGTCGCAGTGCCGCGCGACATTTACCGTCTTGGTGACGATTGCTCCATGCAGCCCTTCATAGAAAAGCATGTCACTGTCTGGCGGCATCTCCTCCCACGGCGTGAAGGTCCCAGGCTCCTGTTGGTGCGTTTCTGCCTCTTCTTCGTCGTGAACATACTTGCGCACCTTGCCGGTTCCGCTCTCTCCGTAGACGCAGAATAAGGTCTCAAGTTCCTCGAAGAGGTTGGCCTCAGGACCGAAACGGCTGAAATGCATCTGACCGTTGTTCTGCGTTGCGGCCCTCTGCACTCGCATCTCATTTCGATCGTAGCGATGAAAGGCATCGCCGTGAACGATCACTGCCTTAACGCCTTCACGGCGAAAGATTTGCTGAAACGTCGTGGTTACGGTCGTCGTGCCCGCGCCTGAGGGAACCCGTGATCGCAATGACCGGGTGTCTGGCCGACATGTCTCGCCTCCGCTTCCGTTTAGTGCGAGATGACGACGCGGCGGGCAATCAATTGCACATCATTGAAACGCGCCAACTGCATTAACGATGGCGAGTTTGTGCAGTTGATTGCAAAATCGGGGTAAGCCGAACATTCAATCCTTGTTTTCGGTGCCGCTCAGCATGGAAGGTATTCACATGGCAACGTGGTCTGTTTGCACGAGGTTCGCACCCGGACCGGAGCAGAAAGTCATGATCAACCTCGATAACGTCCTCACAATCGAGCGGGCCGATGATCGCACCATCGTCAATATGATTGAGGGGATGCGGGAAGTTCTGGCTACGGAGCCAGGCGACGTGATCAAGCCTTACCAAGTCAGTGGGCACGCGCCGCTTATATAGGGCTCTATGCCACTTTGCGTCTCAGATCGACACCCGGCAAAGGCCTCAGATACGTTGTACGCTCGGAACGTTGCTAGTTGGGTTGGCCAACCTCATTTAAAGCGCGGTCGATAGCCTCCTTAGCCTCCTCAATAGCCTCATTCTTGCGTGGGGATAGCGTGTCCAGAATTGATCGCTTTCAGCTTTGTCATGGACGACAAACTAATGCGCAGAGGGACAGAACGGAACCATAAGTGCAGTGGCTAAAGATTAGGAACACCCGATCCTATCGCGGGTTAAATCGTTGGCGTCGGCTGACGCTGGTCCAGCGGATGGCCCCCGGCGCTGACAAGCTGCCCGAAGAGAAGATCCACCGGATGGCGTTCAGCAAGCCCCGACCGACACGCCTCAGTCGCTGGGATGTTTTGGCGGCTAGCCTCCTTAGGAGCCGACCCAGCCTAGCGAGATCGGGTGCGCGGTATCCGCATCCTGGGGAAGCGTTCTGAATGGGTTGAACATAACCCCGCACTTCCCAACTAGATTTTATGGCGATTATCAACGAGTTGATTGTACTGGTGTTCCTGATCCTAGTGGCGGCCTCAGTAGCAGTTGTAGGATCGATGATCGTTTTGGCTCTATTTGACCTGGCTTTCAGCAGGAAACTCCCAACGGCCACTACTGAAGTGATAGACAGCGATCCTGAAATTACTAACCGCTCCAATTTTGAAAGGGCAATCAGCAATTGGAGGCGCGAGAGGGACGTTTAGTGAGAACGGGGCTCACGCTGTATGACCTTGGCAACGTCACAAAACGAGCGCCGACCGAAGCCGACGCCCTATTTTCGGCTTCAGCCTTTGGCGAGTAAACGCTGGCAGCTTGGCGAAGTTGCTCGCTAACCGCCTTGCCTCGTCCATTGTCAGCACCCCTGCTGTTCCCCGTCCTTTCCCCGGAGGGGCGGGTCAAATCTCTGCAGCCTTTCGACAGGACCGGTGTGGTAGTTATCTCTCCATAAATCGGTATTTTTTTCGCTGCTTTGGACGTCCTCGCCCCAAGGGCGGGCAACTACAGGGGAAAGAGACAGGTGGCAGGAGCCTACCCCAAGGCGTTCTCAATGAACTCCATGCCGAAGAACGCGAGCACAGAAAGGACCGCGACGAGCATCAGCACGAACACAATGCCGAAGGCGATTATACGCTCCTTAGCAGCTTCACTTCTGATGTCCCACGGCATGCTCGGCAATGTAAACGAGCCAGAGAGAATGGGCCAGACGTCGGCATCAAGGTCCCGGCGTGAGAACCTCTATTTTTTTGCTGAAACCATTCTTTTTTGAGTTTTCAGGTTTGCCTTTCCGCGATAACGCGCAGAATTGTGGAGCCTGATGCCAAATAGGCGGTCTCGTGGGACCGACAAATTTTCGGAGGCAGCGTTGAGCGACGAGGACAGAGCGGCGTTGGGGGAATCCATAGCCTCTCCCACTCAGTGGTGTTGCTCAGTACCCGCATGACTCGCATCCCCGTTTTGGTCGGCGCAATCTTCGCCTGTCGCTCGTTCTCCGGCTCACCACCTCTCTGGCCTCTTCGGATTAACTCTTAAGGGATGCCGGGTTCCCCTAACGCTCTTGACCTTCTCGTTTGCGAGCCCCGGTAAATTGGCTTGGCTGTGATGAGGGGTCCCCTCTCCCCTTATCACTCCCACAGAAGTGGATTTTTGAAGCCCCGTAACCCCCCCCGTTTACGGGGCTTCTTTTTCTCAGTTGCCGAGAGTCGGATGCCCTTTCAGGTCGTGGAGTTGAGGCTCGACGCGGAGGACCAGGTGATCGACCGCAGGGCCATCCCTTATCCCTATCCCCAGCGCACCGAAACCGACGCGAGCCATTGGGAATGGCACATTCTCGCAACAATTTGGCACGGCATACTCTGGCCAAAGTGAGAGCAGTTAGGCTTAACGAAGCGGCATCGAAAGCAGACGATCCGTCAGAAGGAATCGTCCCTGTGTTCGGCGATCCCAAAGAATGTCGCAAGAACGCGCATACCTCCCTGCAGCTTGCGGTCCCGCGGGCATGTTTCACTCGGGGCTTCCTTAATCTCGCCAGGAGGAACGCTCAGTGGCCGGTAAACCACCCAAAAGCGAGACGGTTACGCAGCTCCGGTCAAAAGACGGCGATGAGGAGCTCACCACTCTGTTTCAGGAGTGGCTCATAGCGTTTGAAAAAACACAATCCGCAACAGGCGATGAAGAAACAGTCGCTCTGCTTGCGCTCTCTAGGATCGAGTCGCGCATCGCAACGACACCGGCCGAAGGGCTGCGTGGGCTGGTGGTAAAGCTTGGGCTCGATCGCTTCCTGCGCACGCCAAGTGAGCAAGCTGATTCCGCCTATGCTGATTTGGTACGTCTGACAGGTCATGACCCGGCGACTGAGATCCTCACCAGGATGCGGAGTTCAGGCCGTCAGTAAGTTGGGCGACCTTGAGGTCATGTCGCACTGTTCAACGTGCTCAAGCATTTTTATTAGGTGGGGCAACGTCGTTGCGTGCATTTTTCGCATAGCACTCGCGCGATGTACCTTCACCGTGACCTCGCTCAACCCCAGCTCGGCAGCTATTTGCTTGTTCAGTTTTCCGGCTGCTACTCTTCTGATCACTTCTCGCTCCCGCCGACTTAGGGACTGATAATGTTCCCGTACAGTCGAGTGCAATTGTTGCATTTTGCGGCGGGCATTGTCCCTTTCCAGGGCCGCGAAAACGGCATCCAGTAGGTCCTGACTTCGGAAGGGTTTGGTCAGGAAGTCGATTGCACCTGCCTTCATTGCGCGCACGGCCAATGCAACGTCTCCATGGCCGGTGACGAAAACAATAGGTACGTAAACGCCAGCTCTCGACAGTTCCTCTTGAACTTTGATCCCGCTCATTCCGGGTAACCGCACATCGAGCACCAAGCAGCTCGTAGTGTCTGGAATCGGAGCTTCCAGGAAGGCACCCGCTGATGCGTAGAGTCGGACTTCTAGTCCAACGGAGTCAAAAAGTTCCTTTAGGGCCGCCCGAACTGACGCGTCATCATCAATAACGACGACAATTGCCTCTCTGCTTACGTTCTCCTTCATGTGAGCACGCGAGTTGACAGAAAAACTCCCGGCGTCTAACGGGGGCTTTTCCCTACGCTGGTACAGTGTGGGCCCCCCGGGAGGACGCTGACGGGAGCACACATTGATAAAACCAAATAACAAGCGGCTGGTTGCATCGCGAGCATATAAAAAGGGCGAGCCGATGCCCTTAAAACTATGGCGCTCCAAACACTGCCAGCTCTAGCTCCACGTGGCGTCTCTAATTTCATTGTCCATTTTTTTTCCCCCTGCGGGAGGAAGAGCTGGGGCACGAACTCGTCGTCATTTTTCACCGGCCGAAATGCCGATGCGTGACTGTTCGAGCAATTTCTTGACCCCCTCATCCTGCCGCTGATCCCTCGCCTTTTCACGGCTAACCACGTAGGCCACGTCCTCGCTGATTGTCGATAACTGGTTACTAATCCGCTTTAGCAATTTGATGATCTTTTTGACTTCGGATTCGGTCATGCAAGTCCTCCGCACAATACTTGCCGGCGCGCCCACCCATTTTCGGGGGCCCGACGCTGCACGATTTGGTGCCGCACTGCGAGCTGTTTGCTTCTGATAACTGACGTTATCAGAAGTCTATCGGACACAGTTCGCAACATCCTGACACGCGATCGGAGGCCGCTCGGTTTTTCCTCCCTAGGATCTGAGCGGTCTCCGCTTTTTATTCTTTGAGCTGTTGCCCCGCCCCTCAGCTCTCAAGACGAGAGGGAACCAGAGCGATCCGGTTCTCTCTCCTTCTTCTCGTCTTGCTCTAAAGCTTATTGATGTTAGTGCGCCCTCAGCCGCCGACGCCTCATCGCACCGAGACCAAGAAGTCCGAGGCCGATCAAGCCTAGGGTAGAGGGTTCGCGGACGGCGGCTTCGCTGAATTGGAGGTTGTTTTGTCGAGTATACCTTGGTCTAGGTGGACAATCGTTAATTCTACGGTGTAGAAATTCGCTCACTAGAGCCCGCGCCCCTGCGCGGGGACATCCGGTGCGGTCGCTTGCCGCTGATGAAGCGCATGGCCAAGAACGCCTCACCGGCTATCAAGCACCCTGCACAATGCAGGGGTCATTGCTGGGTGGTTCCCTGCAATCTGACGAAGGCAAACCACGGAGAAAGACATGAGTGAATTTGGACCAATCGAGAGGTTCAGCTTCCTTCGACATCATAGCGGCATTGCAGGCGCGATAGTGTGTGTTGGATTGTTCGTTTACTGGTGCTTCTTTGCAGAACCGCCGCCAGCCTTGAAAGGCCAACCTTGGTGGGCTCTTGTATGGGCAGTGCTTTCTTGGGGCGGCGGTCGCTAACCAAGCCGAAATCCGCGACAAGACCTTCTACCTGCGATCTCGGTCTCTCGACGCTAACGTCAAAGACCTTCTTTGCGGCGGCCCGGGTGCGCTCCCGTCCCTTCGAGATTGGTGTTGCTCCGCCATAGGCAGCGCCGTGCAGCGCGGTCTACTCCGCCGTGCTCCGTTCAAACCAAGGCCCCGGCCCGCGCTACTGCAATCAGAGAAGGTTAGCTTGCAAATTGTTCGGCTCAACGTAGGGCGGGTCAAGAATGGCGACTTCACTCTCCGCAAGCCGCTCTATCAAAACAAGCGCCTCCTTAACCTCCTCCGCCTCCACGAGGCCCAACTTGCCCATGGCCCTAAGACATGCTGCGGCCTGGTTGAGCGCATTATAATCGGAATGCGTGAGGTGTTGCATGATTGCCCCTCCTCCTTCTAAGGTTTCGGTTCTAGCACAGAAAAGAAAGGGACGTGCCAGGCGACCGACAACTGCCGTGAGTGCAAACAGCCGCTCATTGAGATCGACAATCGAGGCCAGCGGCTCACCGGCTGCATGACCTGCAACATCTGGTGGTCGCTCACGGGTGGCGGAGCGGTGAAATTGTCCGTTGAGGACCTGTATGCTCTTCAACAATTGAAGCAGACGAAGTGAGGGCGCCGACCGAAGCCAACGCCCTCACAGGAGATGCCTCGAACGGGCTGGGTAGAGCGCCGAGGCAGTTGAAACTCTGCGCACTCTTAGCGGCGCGGTGGATGCGACGAAAAGGCTATTGAAAAACACGGGACTTTGGAACGTGCTGTCGGCGTGGAGTTCTCATCCTGAGAGGCTCAGAGTTTAAGGAGTAATCCCCATGAAGAAATATCTCATCGCCGGCGCCCTCATTGCTGGCTTTGTCACCCCCGCTCTCGCCGAGCAGTTTTATGTAGCGTTCGATCCCGCGAGCCACAAATGCACGATGATGCATAGCCAGCCTGCGGCACCAATGAAGAATATGGGTGTCTTTAAGACCAAGGCCGAGGCCCACAAAGCTATGGCTTCGATGAAAGAGTGCACGACCTAATCCCACCAGGAACACCTGATCCTATCGCGTGTTAAATTGGTGCCGGTGGATGTGTCTCCTCAAGCACTATCCAGCGGCATCAGCCCCCAATGGCTGAGAGAAGCCCGACTGAGCCGAGTCGGGCTTCTTATTGGAACTGCTTTGCGCTTCGGGAGTTTTGAAGACAGATAGGCCGCGCCCCCAATCTCTAGCGTGCCCCACACGCTGCGGCCTATTGATGAAAGAGCACCTGAGCGAAGCCCCGGCCGCCCCCGGACCCGGGGCTTCTGCTTATCTACACAATTCCATCCCAGCTCTCATCGGCTCTTGCCAAAGTGGCCAAGCCTCAAGGGCGAGCCGTCTAAGCTCTGTTGGGTCGGTGATGCCTTCGGCCGAAAGCTCGGCGATCTTTTGGCTAAGAGCCGTCATTCGTTCGCAGTCGTATTTCAAATCTCTCTTGGGGTAGTTGGTTTGAATGAACGCCCAGGCGGCGTCAAAAGCGTCGTCTACCGCTTTGATTTTCTCGTGGTTGCACTCGAAGGAGGAGTCAGTCATGGCTCCCTCCATAGTTTACAGGCGGGAGCGCAACGCGATGAACTCTCTCAGCCGCCGATGCCTGTGATTATTTGTGACCGGCGATAGGTCGATCTTACACCTTCGAAAGCCGAGGAGTCGGGAAAAGGGCGCCGACCGGAGCCGACATCAATTTCAGTACGGCAAGCATCTACCGTAGGGGCCGAGATAATAGCCGTACGGACAGACGGCTGGCGTTGCAACGACGGGTGGCGCGTATTGTGGGGCAACGACTACGGGTGCCACCGGGACGACGACCACGGGGCACGCTGTCCAATTACGAATGCAGCCGCACACCGCCATGTGGAAGCCTAACCCGCAACCTTCGCGCACCAACGTGATGACTGGCGCTGTCGGTTGCGGTCGAACCGACGAAAGTAGAGAAGCCTGCGCATTCATCGAAAATGATGATGCCAGCACGCCGCAGGCGAGGACGAATGACAACTTGCTTAACATGGACAAGACCTCTCTTTTAACAGTCTCCCTTGGTTGTGCTGTGGAAATGGAAGCACACGCCGACGATTTTGTCACAGCATCATTC
>CAWHAX010000031.1:0-468473 GCA_963827365.1 uncultured Alphaproteobacteria bacterium
CCCCAAATTCGAAGTCTGGTGCTCTATCCGTTGAGCTACAGGCGCTGAGCTCTCGTGCTGTTAGCAATAATTCCAGTAGCCTTGCGTCCGCGCCGGGTCGGCCCAGTACCAGCAGGTATTCGGCGCCGGTGGTGCAGCCGAATATGCGGCCGCGCCCAAGATCGCTCCAAGCGCCACGCCACCGACCACGGTGCCATAGTAGGCCCGCTTGTTCCACTTCCGGTAGGGGCCCGACGACCACGACCTTCTTGTTGTTCCAGTGCTTGTTGTTCCAGTTCTTGCTCTTGTTCCAATTCTTGTCCTTGCCGGCAACGACGATCACGCCGTCGGTCTTGGCGGCTTCGCTCGGCAAAGCCTGCTTGGCAGGCGCAGCAGCCGTCGCGTCGCTGGGAACGCCGGCCGCGACCGGCATTGCGAGGCCGAGCGCGAGGCCGAGCACTGCCGCGACAACAGCAATTGTGCCCAAAGCGAAGACGCGTCGAATTCAGTTCATTCCCCCTGGGCTGAAAACAGGGCAAGGAAGAAATTTCGCGGGCGAAACCGCCTTGCGCGCTTGGCAAAGCTTCCTAGCCCCAAATCCTTCTTTACGTGCTCTAAGACCTTGCTACAGTGAATTTATCGAACCATTGACGCGGCCGAGCACGTTGAGAGCCTAAAAGGTAGGCGAGTGCCGCGGACATAAGGGTTAAACATCGTGACTGGGCCGAGCGGCAATGCCCGCGCGGCTGCCATGCCTCCGCTGGACGTAACGTCCAGGCGGAGCGAGACCAACGACTGCGGGGAGGGCGGCGGCCCAGCATCAGTCGTGGCCCGTGCGCTGTGTGAAGCGCCGGTTGAGGGCCTATTGGGGGCAGCCCAGGGCAAGAGCGATGCGGGTGCGGGCTCGAGGCGCGCCGCAGTTCCGGTTTATGGGGCGCTCGACCTCGGCACCAACAATTGCCGGCTCCTGGTGGCAAGACCTTCCCGCCGCGGCTTTCTCGTCATCGACGCTTTCTCCCGCATCATTCGCCTCGGCGAAGGTGTGCTGCGCTCAGGCCATCTCTCTGATGCCGCCATGAACCGCACCATCGACGCGCTCAAGATCTGTTCGGACAAGATGCGGCGGCGCGGCGTGTCGCGCTCCCGTCTGATCGCCACCGAGGCGTGCCGGATTGCCGCCAACAGCAGCGAGTTCATCGACCGAGTGCGCCGCGACACCGGCCTTGCCATCGAGATCGTGAGCCGGGAGACAGAGGCGAAGCTCGCCGTGTCGGGCTGCGCCTCGTTGATCGACCGCAATTGCGATTGGGTGCTCATCTTCGATATCGGCGGCGGTAGCTCGGAGCTGATCTGGCTCGAACTCACCAAGCTCGACCGTCCCTGGCGCCGCTCCATCTACGACCGGCTCGAAGTGCAGGGCTGCATCGCAGGCTGGACGTCGTTGCCTATCGGCGTGGTCAGCCTCGCCGAGCGCCATGGCGGACGCGAGGTCGGACGCGAGAATTACGAGGCAATGGTGTCGGACGTGACGCGGGCGCTCACCGATTTCGAAGGCGCGTACCGTTTCCGCAGCCGCATCTCCAATTCTTGCGCGCATTTCCTCGGCACCTCCGGAACCGTCACCACCATCGCCGGCATTCACTTGGGCCTTCCCGCCTACGACCGCAGCCGGGTCGACGGCTGCTGGCTCGGCGCGCCGGATGTGCACAGTGTGACCAACAGCCTCATCGGCATGAGCTACGCCGAGCGCGTGGCGCAGCCCTGTATCGGCCAGGAGCGCGCCGATCTCGTGCTCGCCGGCTGCGCCATTCTCGAAGCCTTGCTCAGGATATGGCCCTGCCAACGCCTGCGCGTGGCCGACCGCGGCTTGCGTGAAGGCATCCTCGCCACGCTGATGGCCGAGGACGGTCATGGCTTCGCGCCGCGCAACCGTCATGGGCCTTGGCAGCACGGCACGCCCGCCCCACGCTAGGCCTCGATGCGGGCTTCAGCCTCGGCGACCTTGTCTCTTGCGTCGCCGACGGGACGCCTTGGCGCTGAAAGGCTCGCGCCGGCACTCTTCGACAACCGCATGAAGATGAAGGCCGAGGCGGCGGAGATCAGGCCGACCACAACGAAGGCCGTGGTGAAGTCGCTCGACTGCACCGCCATGTCCGCTCGTCCGTGACGCTGGATCTCGAGCACCAGCGCGCCGACGGCGACGCCGGCCGACATCGACAGTTGCTGTGCGACGCTGGCAAAGCTCGTCGCCGCGCTCATCGCCCTCGGCTCGATGTCGGCATAAGCGATCGTGTTGATGCTGGTGAATTGCAGCGACTTGAAGAAGCCGCCGACTAACAGCAGGAGGAGGATCAGCCCATGCGGCGTGATCGGCGTGAACAGCGCCGGCACGGCGATGAAGATGGCGCTCACCACCGCGTTGAACACCAGTACCTGCTTGAATCCGAAGCAGCGCAGGATCGGTGCCGCCGTGGTCTTCATGGCCATGGCGCCGACCGCGGTCGAGAACGTGAGCATGCCGGATTGAAAGGGCGTGAGGCCGAAGCCGAGCTGGAGCAGGAGCGGCAGCAGAAAGGGCGTGGCGCCGATGCCGACGCGATAGATGAAGCCGCCCACGATGCTTGCAAAGAACGTATCGATCTTGAGCAGGCTGAGATCGAGCAGGGGCGCGATCGCGGTGCGGGCGTGACGGACATAGAGCCAGCAGCCGATGAAGCCGACAATGAGCAGCGCCGCAACCACCGCCGGGGGAAAGAGTCCCTGGCCAATGGTGGTGAAGCCGAAGGCGAGACCGGAGAGCCCGATGCCGGACAGGATGAAGCCCTTCACGTCGAGCGGCGGCATCTCCTCCTCGCGGAAATTCTGAATGTAGTACGTGGCAAGGATGACGCCGAGGACGCCGATGGGAATGTTAAGCCAGAAGATCCACCGCCATGAGGCGAAGGTGGTGATGAAGCCGCCGAGCGGCGGCCCGATCACCGGACCCATCAGCGCGGGAATGGTGAGCCAGGCGAGCGCCGAGATCAGCTCCGACTTCGGCACCGTGCGCAGAATGACAAGCCGCCCCACGGGTACCATCATGGCGCCGCCGATGCCCTGCACGATGCGGAACAGCACGAAGTCGAACAGCGACGCGGCGAAGCCGCAGGCCGCCGAGCCAAGGGTGAAGACGATGATCGCCGCCCTGAACACGATGCGGGCGCCGAAGCGGTCTGCCGCCCAGCCGCTCAAGGGAATGAACACGGCTAACGACAGCAGGTAGGAGGTAAGCGCGAGTTTTAGCGCGATTGGATCTTGGCCAAGGTCTTTGGCGATCGCCGGCAACGACGTCGCGATCACCGTCGAGTCCATGGTCTCCATGAAGAGAGCGACCGCGACGATAAGGGTGACGAAGTAGCGGGGCATGTGGCAGGTGTTAGAGGGACGATGTGTCGGACATGGGGCCACGAGCCCCATAGGGTCAAGGGCTTGGGCCGATGTGCCTCATTAACAAATGGTAAGTCAGGGAAAAGGCGGCGGGCGAGAGCAGGGCGGCGGTAGCCGCAAGCTCACGGTGAAGCTACGCACGGCGAAGGGGCGGAAGGTCGCCTCGACCCGTTGGCTGCAACGCCAGCTCAACGATCCTTATGTCGAGGAGGCGAAGCGGCGCGGCTATCGCTCGCGCGCTGCGTTCAAGCTCACCGAGATTGACGACAAGTACCGCTTCCTTAAGCCGGGCGTGATCGTGCTCGATCTCGGCGCGGCACCTGGAGGGTGGAGCCAGATCGCAGCGGATCGGGTCGGCTCCGCCAAGGGGAAGGGGCAGGTGCTCGCGGTCGATCTGAGCCCGATCGAGCCGCTCCCCGGCGTCGAGGTGCTGACGCAGGATGTGAGCGCAAACAAAGCGCCGGCGGCGATCCGCGCCGCGCTTAAAGGCGGACGCGCCGATGTCGTGCTCTCCGACATGGCGGCGCCAGCCACGGGGCACCGGTCCACGGACCATCTCCGCGTGGTCGCGCTGGTCGAGGCAGCGCTCGACCTTGCCGAGGACGTGCTCAAGCCTGGAGGAACGTTCCTCGCCAAGGTGTTTCAGGGCGGCGCAGGCGGCGAACTGGTGGCAAAGCTGAAGCGCTTCTTCGGCAAGGTGCACCATGTGAAGCCGAAGGCGAGCCGTAAGGAGTCGTCGGAGGTCTACGTGCTTGCCACGGGATTTCGCGGCGGCGCATAGCAAAGGGCCCCCGCCGAGGCGGAGGCCCTTCGCTTAGATCGTGCTGCGCTGGTTAGTAGTAACCGATGCAGGCGTTATAGCGCGACCACCAATAGGGGCTGCCGGTCGCATAAGCTTGCTGGCGGAGCCAGTAGCAATCGCCGCCATAGGCATAGTCGTCATAGTAGTAGTCAGGGCCATAGACCCAGACCCACACGCCATTCCTAAAGACCCGGTGACGATGACGATCGCCGTGATTGTTGTGGTCGTGATCGCGTTCGGCATAGCGGCGATGATCGCCGCGGTTGCGGTCGGCGTAACGGCCACGGTCGCCGCTATAGTCACGGCTGGCGCGCGGACCGGAGCGGTCTATGTTGCGGCCAGCGTAAGAGCGTGGGCCACTGTAATTCCGGCCGTCGCTACGATTGGCGAAGTTACCGCCGCCGCGCGGGCCGGCGCCGACGCGCGGTCCACCACCACCGCCTCTGATGGCAGCACCGCCGCCACCTCCGCCGCCGCTGTAGTGGCCACCGCCACCGCCGCCACCGCCACCGCCATGGCCGCCGCCACCGCCATGGCCGCCGCCACCGCCGCCTCCCCCGCCGCCTTGGCGAACGAGTTCAACCGAGCCTGGTGTAGTGCCGATAACGTTCTTGAGATCGATTGGGACCGACGTCGCCGACGCCGGACCGTGCGAGGTGGCCAGCAGGAACAGGCCACCCGCCAAAGCGGCCGCAGCCGCCATGGTTGCTCTCATCACGTATCTCCTTGTTCATGGGACGGGAGCCGGCGGATCATCCACCGGCACAACGCCACTCTGATTAGAAATGCATAAATGAGCGGCAGGTTCCGGGCAGGAGCGGACACGAAAGCGTGTGCGGTTTAGCCCGCTTCGCCGCGCAACCGCGCATTTTCAGCCTCGAGCGCCGCGATGCGCTCGTTGAGTACTTCGATCGCGGCTGCAACATCTTCGGCAAACACCATTTGCGGAATGTGCTGCGGGCAATTCGCATCCCAGGCTTCGACCGTGAACAGGATCGCGGCTTCAGGACGGGCCCTGTAGTCCTCCGGGAACAGACGTGCGATCAGCTCGGGGTCGTTCTCGATCACGCGCGCCTGTCCCCAGATCTTCACGCGCTTGCGATGCAGGTAGTCCATGAGGAACAGGACGGCGCGCGGGTTCTCGGCGAGGTTGCCGGTGGTGATGTATTGCCGGTTGCCGGTGAAATCGGCGAAGGCGAGCGTCGTCTCGTCGATGACGCGCAAGAAGCCCGGTGGCCCGCCGCGATGCTGGACGTAAGGCTGCCCGTCCTTGCTCGCGGTCGCGAGGTAGAACGACCGCATGCCGGCGATGAACTTGGCGAGGACAGCATCGACCATGGTGTCCCAGCCGCCATTCTGCTCGAGACGCGCATAGGCCGTCCGCGAGCCGCGGCGCTCCTGCACGGCTTTCACCGCAGGCGAGAAGGCGATGTCTGTGGAGGCCATGTCGCTCTCCCTGATGCAGCCCGGGCCGGTTCTGGGTGCTAAATGGTGCATTCCGCCTGCGGAGAGTATTGCCTATTATTCCAATTGATATTTCCAGATTTCGGAATAGTGGAATGGACCGCTTCGCAGCCATGCGGGTCTTTATCGCCGTTGCCGACGCTGGGAGCCTGTCGGCCGCCGGACGCCGGCTCGGCATGCCGCTCGCGACCGTCAGCAGGCATTTGGCGGCGCTCGAGGAGCAGCTTGGCCTGCGTCTCTTCACCAGGACGACTCGCCGGGTTGCACTCACCGAGCCGGGCCGAAGCTATCTCGAAACCACCCGGCGCGTGCTCGATGAGCTTGATGCGGCCGAGCGCAGGCTTGGCGGCGAACACGCCGAGCCGCAAGGCAAGCTTGCGCTGACCGCACCGGTGGTGTTCGGCAGGCTGCATGTGCTGCCAATCGTGATCGCGTTTCTCGCCGCATATCCCAAGGTCACCGCGCGGATGCTGCTCGTCGATCGCGTTGTCGATCTCGTGGAGGAGGGGCTCGATATCGGCGTCCGCATCGGCAATCTTCCGGACTCCTCGATGCGTGGCTTGCGAGTGGGCGCCATCCGCTATGTGGCTTGCGCGAGCCCGGCATACCTCAAGCGGCGCGGGACGCCGGCAAGCCCGCGGGACCTTCAGGCACATGACTGCATCAGCTTCAGTACCCTCTCCAGTGCCGAACGCTGGAGCTTTGCCGGAAGGAAGCCGCAGCGCGTGAGGGTCAAGCCGATACTGACTGTCAACACGGCGGAAGCCGCCATCGATGCCGCCAAGGCAGGCTTCGGTGTCACGCGCGTCCTCTCCTATCAAGCCGCCGCGCCTTTGGCCGAGGGGTCTCTCCGCTTGATTCTCAAGGCCTATGAGGCGGACGCCTTGCCAGTCCACATCCTCCATCGCGAGGACCGCCTGCCGCAGGCCAAGGTGCAGAGTTTTATCGCCTTTGCCGCGCCGCGGCTCAGGGCCGAACTCGGCGGCCGGCCCTCCCGTTCATCATGATCCGGCAAGAAGCAACCGCGCCGACCTTCCCAAAGCCCGGGCAAGCTGCTAAAGGAAGCCGCCAACCGGTGGCACGCTTCGCGTGAAGACGTCGCCAAGCCCGCTCCGAGATAGAGGTTGGCCGATGCCCGAAGGGCAATCTTCAGAGAACAGCAAGTTTCCGCACGATTCCGAGGTCGCACTGACCTTCGACGACGTGCTCATCCGGCCGGCAGCCTCCGATGTCTTGCCGAGCGCCGTCGATGTCTCATCCCGCGTGACTCGCTCGATCGGCGTACATATCCCGATCCTGTCCTCGGCGATGGACACGGTGACCGAGGCGCGGCTTGCCATTGCCATGGCGCAGGCTGGCGGCATCGGCGTGATCCATCGCAACCTCGACCCCGAGGCGCAGGCCGCTCAGGTGGCGCAGGTGAAGAAGTTCGAGTCCGGCATGGTGGTGAACCCGGTCACCATCCATCCCCAGGCCACGCTAGCCGATGCGCTGACGCTGATGGCCGACCATCAGATCTCCGGCATCCCGGTGGTCGAGCCCGCGCGGAACGGCGGACGCGACGGCAAGCTTGTCGGCATCCTCACCAACCGCGACGTGCGCTTCGCCACCAATCCGCTCCAGCCGGTCTACGAGCTGATGACCAAGGAGAAGCTCGTCACGGTGAGAGAAAGCGTCGGCATGGAGGAAGCCAAGCGGCTCCTCCACCAGCATCGAATCGAGAAGCTGCTCGTGGTCGACGACGAATATCGCTGCATCGGCCTGATCACGGTCAAGGACATCGAGAAGGCGAGAATCCATCCCCATGCCTGCAAGGACGAGCAGGGGCGCTTGCGCGTGGCGGCGGCGACGAGCGTCGGCGATGAGGGCTTCGCCCGCACCGAGCGGCTGATCGACGCCGGCGCGGATCTCATCGTGGTCGACACCGCGCACGGGCATCAGGCGCGCGTGCTCGATGCCATCGGCAGGATCAAGCGGCTGTCCAATGCCGTGCAGGTGGCTGCCGGCAACGTAGCGACACGCGACGGCGCCATGGCGCTGATCGATGCCGGCGCCGATTGCGTCAAGGTCGGCATCGGGCCGGGCTCGATCTGCACCACGCGCATCGTGGCCGGCGTCGGCGTGCCGCAGCTCACCGCGTTGCTCGAGGCGGTCGAGGTGGCGAAGAAGCTCGACGTGCCGGTGATCTCCGACGGCGGCATCAAATATTCCGGCGATCTCGCCAAGGCGCTCGCCGCCGGGGCAGATTGCGTGATGATCGGCTCGCTGCTCGCCGGTACCGACGAGAGCCCGGGCGAGGTCTATTTGTACCAGGGCCGCTCCTATAAGGCCTATCGCGGAATGGGCGCGGTCGGCGCCATGGCGCGTGGCTCGGCCGACCGCTACTTCCAGCAGGACATCAAGGACACGCTGAAGCTCGTGCCAGAGGGCGTGGAGGGGCAGGTGCCCTATAAGGGTCCGCTTTCAAGCCTGCTGCACCAGCTGATTGGCGGCTTGCGCGCCTCCATGGGTTATACCGGCGCCCGCAATCTCTGCGAGTTCGCCGAGCGCGCCGAGTTCATCCGCATCTCGCCGGCGTCCTTGCGCGAGAGCCACGTCCACGACGTGACCATCACCCGCGAATCGCCCAACTACCCCCGCGAGGCGTAGAGGAACTGGCGGAGTCTGCCGCTTGCTCCCCGCTCCCCCCTTGAGGGGGAGCAGGATCGGCGTGAGCCGATCCGAGGGAGGAGGCGCGACGTCATGGCGGAGTGTCTTTGGATGAACCCCCCTTCGTATCCCTCCCCCACTAGGGGGGAGGGGAGAGCACGTGTTCTCGCCTAGTGGCGTAACTACTCCACGCCGAGCCTCTTTATCCGGTCGATGATGTCCGGCTCCAGCGTCAACGCGTGCTGGATCTCGCGGCTGCCGTCGGTTGGCTTGCCCTTGCGGCTCTTCACCAGGCCGACGCCGACCAGTGCGGACGCGTCGTTCTCATGGATCTTGAGCGTGGTGGTGAAATCCGCGAGTGCCTTGTCGAGATCGTTCTTGAGCACGTAGATCCAGCCGCGATCGACATAACCCTTTGCCTTATCGGGCTCGAGCTTGATCACCTCGGTATAATCGGCGATGGCGCGGTCGTAGTCCTTCTTCTGCCGATAGATGTCGGCGCGCTTGGAGAAGCCGATGGTAGCTTGCGGATCGAGCTTGACCTTCTGGTCGAGCTCGACGATGGCGCGGTCGAGCTCGCCCTTCTGGCCGAACACGATGCCGCGGAGCATGTAGAAGTCGCCGCGGCTCGCATCGAGGCGGACGGCCTCGTCGAGATCGACGATGGCTTTGTCATGATCCTTCTTGGCCTCATAGGCCGCCGCGCGCATGAAATAGGTATTCGGCTGCTTGGGATCGAGCGCCACGGCCTCGTTCAGCTCGGCGAGAGCCGCATCGTAATTGCCGGTGGCGGAAAAGCCGATGGCGCGGTTGCCGTGGGCGGCGATGAGTTTGTCGGTATCCTTCGAGCCAGAGGCGAGAAAGGCAGCGCAGCCGTCGAGCACGTCCTTGATCGAGCCCTTGCCGGTAAAGCACGGATTCTCCTCGGTGCTTGCGGCCGATCCGGCGGCGGGCGCCGCGGGAGTGGGGGGCTCGGCCGGGGTGATCACCAAGGCCTTTGGGCTGTTCCCCGGAGCCGGATCTTCGGCAACCACCGGGCTGGCGAGGCCTGAGGCAAGCACCAGCGTGGCGGCGATGATTGCGGCCCGCGACGCTACGGCCCTACGCTCAAGCATATGCATTTCTTCCTCCATAGACATAGGGTTCTGTGAAATTTGGCCTTCTTAAAGCTGTACCGGGGCCTAACGTCAATTGAGTTCCGGTAATGAAATGAAATAGCTCGCGCCTTTACCGGGCGGCTCTTGGGGCCTGAAGTCCTGGCACGCGCGCCCCTAAATCGACAGTATAAGGGCGCAGGAGGCCGTCACGCTGGCCGTCCAGTGGGGAAGGGGAGATTTCGATGTCGATGCAGGCCATGCTGATGCCGGTATTCGCGCAGGTCGCGCTCACCTTCGTGCTGCTGTTCTGGATGCAGTACCTGCGCTTGCGTGCGGTCGGGCGCGGATTGGTTCCGGCCTACGCTGTCGCGCTGCGCGAACCGAATTGGCCGGCGCGGGTCACCCAGATCGGCAACGCCTACCACAATCAGCTCGAGACGCCGCTCCTCTTCTATGTGCTGATCCTGCTCGCGATGGTGACGCAAACCGCCAATTCCATCCTGCTCGTGCTGAGCTGGCTGTTCGTGGCCTCGCGTTTCGTGCACGCCTATATCCATCTGACGAGCAACCGCATCGGCGCCCGCGCGCCGGTGTTCCTCGTCGGCGCCATAGGGTTGGCGCTGATGTGGATCATCGTTGCCGCCCGCCTCACCATCGCTTTCACCGGATGACCCCTGCGGCTCGGGCCAGCGCGGCAATTGAGGTCCTCGCCGACATCGCCGCGCGAAAACGGCCGGCTGCGGACGCGCTCAAGGATTGGGGGCTTGCGCACCGCTTTGCCGGCTCCGGCGACCGTGCGGCCATCGGCAATATCGTATTCGATGCGCTCCGGAGGCGCGCCTCTTTCGCCTATGCCATGGGGGACGAGAGTCCACGGGCGCTCGTGCTCCGCACTCTCGTTTCGAGCTGGGGCCTCACCCCCGACGACGTTGCGGCGCTTGCCGATGGTGGCCGCTTTGCGCCGCCGCCGCTCACGCCCGAGGAGATCGAGGGATTGAAGCGCGAGACCCCCGCTGAAGCGCCGGTCTCTATCCGCGGCGACTTCCCGGCCTGGCTCGAACCGCAGTTCGAGCGCGCCTTCGGCATCCATGCAGCAGAGGAGGGGGCTCGCCTCGCCGCCCGCGCGCCCGTCGACCTCAGGGTCAACACGCTGAAGACGGCGCGGGACAAGGTGCTGCACGCGCTTCGCCGCTTCGATCCGGCCGCGACGCCGCATTCGCCGCTTGGCGTGCGTATCGCGGCGGGCACAGGCCCAAGCCGCAGCCCGCATGTCGAGTCGGAGCCCGGCCATGGCAAAGGCTGGTACGAGGTCCAGGACGAAGGCTCGCAAGTCGCGACGCTGCTCTCAGGCGGCCGCCCCAAGCAGCAGATCCTCGACCTTTGCGCCGGCGCCGGCGGTAAGACGCTCGGGCTAGCCGCGGTCATGGAGAATACCGGCCAGCTCTATGCCTACGACGCCGACCGCATGCGGCTCCGGCCGATTTTCGAGCGGCTGAAGCGGGCAGGAGCGCGCAATGCCCAGGTGCTCGACCCCGGCGACACCCAAGAGCTTGCCGGGCTTGAGGGCAAAATGGATCGCGTCGTCGTCGATGCCCCTTGTACTGGCTCAGGCGTGTGGCGGAGGCGACCCGACGCCAAATGGCGGCTTTCCCCGCAGATGCTGGAGGCGCGGTTGGCCGCGCAACGCGCCGTGCTCGATCAGGCCGCACCTCTGGCAAAACCTGGCGGCAGGCTCGCCTATATCACCTGTTCGGTGTTGCCGCCGGAGAACCGGGATCAGGTTGAAGCCTTCCTCTCTCGTTTCCCGCAGTACAGCATCGTGCCTTGGCCGGACTTGTGGAGCGCGGCTTCGCTCTCTGCTGCACCGCCGCAATCGGCCGACGGCTCCGGCAAGACGCTGCTCATGACGCCGCGGACTTTCGGTACCGATGGGTTTTTTGTCGCGGTATTGAAGCGAACGTGAAGGCCTCGCGTTGGTCGATGGTGCGCCGTTGTACGGTGTCCGCCACGCTCTGAAAAAAGATTGGGACGTGATGCTCTTACCTCTTGAAATTGACCGGGGAGTCACTGAAATAACCCGCGCTTTTGGCGGACGCAGAAAAGGCGGTTGTCGCCTGGATCGTCCATCGAGTCACCGAAGGGGGATGTAGTCCCGATGAAGATGAATTTGCTTCTCGGCGAGGCTGAAGAGCCACCCAGTCGCCAAACGGCGACTTCTCAAGTTTCCACCAAACCACATCGTCTCATCAGCCCCCCTTCGCCAACGCTCCCGTCGCTGGGAGCCGTAGTCACGCGGCTTGAGCGCTTTCCGATCGGGCCGGCCACCCGCGCCTTCCGCAAGCGGTTCTATCCGGAGGTGGAGGCCACCGAGTGGAACGACTGGCGCTGGCAGGCGCGCAAGCGCATCCGCACGCTCGCCGAGCTCGAGCGACTCTTCGTGCTATCCGACGACGAGCGCGACGCGGTGGTGCGCCACCAAGGATCGCTGCCGCTCGGCATCACGCCGTACTATGCGAGCCTGATGAGCCGCGAGGATGCGCTCGAGCCGCTGCGGCGCACGCACATCCCGGTCGGCACTGAATATCTAAAGACACCTGGCGAGGCCGACGATCCGCTCGGCGAGGACGGCCATACCGCAGAACCTGGTCTCGTGCACCGCTATCCGGACCGCGTGCTGTTCCTGGCCACCGGCTTCTGCTCGACCTATTGCCGCTACTGCACGCGCTCGCGCATGGTCGGCGAGCCCGGCGGCGAGTATTCCTTCAGCCGCCCGCAATGGGAAGAGGCGCTCGACTATATCGCGGCGCATCCCGAGATTCGCGACGTGCTGATTTCCGGCGGCGATCCGCTGACACTCTCCGACGAGCGGCTCGACTATCTGATCGGCCGGCTCCGCGCCATCCGCCATGTCGAGTTCGTACGCCTCGGCACCAAGGTGCCGGTGGTGCTGCCTATGCGCGTTACCCGCTCGCTGACCAGGATCCTGAAGAAGCACCATCCACTATGGATGAGCCTGCACTTCACCCATCCGGTAGAGCTGACGCCCGAGGTGACCGAGGCCTGCACGCGGCTTGCCGATGCCGGTATTCCGCTCGGCAGCCAGACGGTGCTGCTCAAGGGCATCAACGACAGCGTCGATACGCTCAAGACCATGTATTACGGGCTGCTCAAGCGGCGCGTGCGGCCCTACTACCTCTATCAATGCGACCCGATCTCCGGCTCGTCGCATTTCCGCACGAGCGTCGATAAGGGGCTTGAGATCATGCAGGGCTTGCGCGGCCACACCACCGGCTACGCCGTGCCGACCTATGTGATCGACGCGCCTGGCGGCGGCGGCAAGATTCCGCTCCTCCCTGATTATGTGCAGGGCCGGGACGGCGACGACCTGATCCTGAAGAACTTCGAGGGCAAGACCTATCGCTACACCGACCCGGACGGGACGGTGGGAGCGGATCGGACGGCAAGCTCCAAAAACCTCTGATGCGTATTGCACTCGTCTACGATCTGCGTGACGACTATCGCGCGCTCGGCTTCTCCGAAGAGGAGATTGCCGAGTTCGACAATATCGACACCATCGACAAACTCGAGGGCGCCTTGCGCGCGCTTCACTGCGAGGTCGTGCGCGTCGGCCGCGGACAGGTGCTTGCCGCGCGGCTTGCCGCCGGCGAGCGCTTCGACCTCGTATTCTCCATTGCTGAAGGGGTGAAAGGCCGCTCGCGCGAGGCGCAGATGCCCGCGCTGTGCGAGCTATTCGACCAGCCCTATCTGTTGTCGGATCCGCTCACCAGCGCTGTCGCTCTCGACAAGGCGGTGGCGAAGCGGCTGGTACGTGACGCGGGGGTGCCGACGCCGGCCTTCATGGTTGCGAGCTCCGATGCGAGCGAGCTTGCGGGCTGGAGCGAGTTTCCGGCCTTCGTCAAGCCGATCGCGGAAGGGACCGGCAAAGGCTGCGAGTCCGCTTCTGTGGTGAACACATCGCAGGAGCTTGCCGCCGCAGCGGCGAAGCTGCTTACGCGCTACCACCAGCCGGTGCTGGTCGAGACGTATCTGCCCGGCCGTGAGTTCACCGTCGGCATCGTCGGCAACGGCGAGGACGCGACCGTGCTCGGCGTCTGCGAGATCCTGCTCAAAGAGGATGCCGAGGCTAACATCTACTCGCTGCACAATAAGGAGCTGTGCGAGGAGCTGGTTATTTACCAGCGCGCCGACGACGATGAGGCGCGTCTTGCGGGGACACGCGCACTTGCCGCCTATCATGCGCTTCAATGCCGCGACGCCGCCCGCATCGACTTCCGCTCCAACGCCTCAGGCGAGCCCTATTTCCTCGAGGCCAATCCGCTCGCCGGACTGCATCCGCATCACTCCGATCTTCCCATTCTCGCCGCGCAGAACGGCATCTCCTACGTCGAGCTGGTCGGCATGATCCTCGACGCGGGGCTCGCGCGTTACGGCCTCACGCGGCCCGGTACGGAGCGGGCGCGGAGACGCGCCTGATGGCGCTCAAGCCGCACGGCTTCATCCCCGTCGTGCATGCCGCGACGAAAGACCGTCCAGACGAGATCGATACGCTGATCAGCGCCGAGGCCGTTGCGGCCGCGCTCGCCGACCTCGGCTTCGTTACCGAGGTCATCGCAGTCGATCTCGACCTCAATCACTTTCACGCGCTGAAGCGGCACGATCCGCTTCTCGTCTTCAATCTGGTGGATGCCGTGCGAGGCGACTGCAGGCTTGCGCCCGTCATCCCGTCGCTATTGGATGCAGTCGGACTCCCATACACGGGCGCCCATTCCGATGCGTGGCTGGAAACCCTCTCCAAGGTTGCGACCAAGCTTAAGCTCGAGGAAGCAGGCCTGCCGACGCCCGGCTTCTCTGTGGACGGAGCCGGCCTCGATCCGGATGCGACCTTCATCGTCAAGGCGGTGTGGGAGCATGGCTCGCTTGGTCTCGACCAAAGTTCGGTGGTGAAGGGCGGCGACGTCGCCCGTGTCATCGAAGACCGCAATGGGCGCTTTGGCACCGAGCATTTTGCGGAACGCTACATCGAGGGCCGCGAGTTCAATCTCGCTCTCCTGGAGGAGCGCGCCCGCGCCCGCGCCTTGCCGACGGCGGAGATCCTGTTCGAGGATTGGGACCAGGGCGCTCCGCGCATCGTCGGCTACGACGCCAAGTGGACCAGCGACAGCGAGGCCTATATCGGCACGCCACGGCGATTCGGACTGGAGACCAACGAGCCTGCGCTTGCGGCGCAACTTGAGAAACTCGGCAAGTCCTGCTGGGACCTGTTCAACCTCGCCGGCTACGCCCGCGTCGACTTCCGCATCGATGCCGAGAGCAAGCCGTGGATCCTCGAGGTTAACGTCAATCCCTGCCTCAATCCCGACGCCGGGTTTACCGCAGCGGCGGCGGCGGCAGGCCTCTCCTACCGCAAGCTCATCGGCAGAATTATCGATGCCGCGCCGCGAGCCTTGCAAGCCATCGCCTGACATGCTTTCGCATGTTGCATGTTGCGCATCCGCAAAGTCGCCGACGCCACGACCGCGCCGAACCGCGCCGCGATCGAGGCGGCGCAGAAGATCATGCGCGAGCAGTTTCCGGCGATGCCCGACTACGACATCGCCAAGCTTCCCGAGCAGCTCTCCAACCCCCTAAAGCACCGCTTCGTCTCGCGCCTGTTCGTGGCGGAGAATGCCCGAGACCAGACGCTCGGCGTTGCGCTTTTGCTGCATGCGCCGGATATCGGTTTCTCCTACCTCGAGATCATCTCGACCGCGCTTGGCCGCACGGGGAGGGGCATTGGTGCGACGCTCTATGAGCGGGTGCGCGAGGAGGCGCGCGCGCTCGGCACTCAGCTTTATTTCGAGAGCCTGCCAGACGATCCAGTGCTGAGCCCTGACCCCGCGATCAGGGCCAACAACGCGAACCGCCTCAAATTCTACGAGCGCTACGGCGCGCGGCCGATCGTCAACACCGCCTATGAGGCGCCGGTGACGCCTGGCACCACCGATCCGCCCTACCTCGTGCTCGATCCGCTTGGCTCCAACGACCTGCCGAGCCGCGACACGGTGAAGAAGGTGGTGCGAGCCATCCTCGAGCGGAAATACGGGCTGCCACAGGCTTATGTGCAGATGGTGGTGCAGTCGATTGCCGACGATCCGATCCGCCTGCGCGAGCCGCGCTACACCAAGCGCCCGCAAAAGGCGGAGGTCCGTGCGGCAAGTGAGCCGCGCATCGCGCTCGTCGTCAATGACGATCACACCATCCACCACGTGCAAGACCGGGGCTATGTCGAAGCGCCGGTGCGCATCCGCTCCATCCTGGCCGAGCTCAACGCCTCGGGGCTGTTCGAGCGGGTGCCGACCAAGCGCTTCTCCGACCGGCATATCCGCGCCGTACACGATGGCAGGCTCGTCGATTACATCCGCAAGGCCTGCCTCCTCGCCGGCCCGAAGAAGTCGATCTACCCATACGTGTTCCCTACGCGGAACCCGGCGCGGCCGCCCAAGGACGAGACGGTGCTCGCCGGCTATTACTGCATCGACACCTTCACGCCTCTCAATCTCAACGCCTATCTCGCTGCGCGCTCGGCGGTCGACTGCGCGCTGACTGCCGCCGAGAAAGTGCTGGAAGGCGCCGACCTCGCTTATGCTCTGGTGCGCCCGCCAGGCCATCACGCCGAGACGCGCACATTCGGCGGCTTCTGCTATTTCAACAACGGGGCGATCGCCGCCAATCTGCTGTCGCGTTATGGCCGCGTCGCCATGCTCGACATCGACTATCACCACGGCAACGGCCAGCAGGAGATCTTCTACACGCGCTCCGACGTGCTCACCGTCTCAATCCACGGCCACCCAAGCTTCGCCTATCCGTACTTCTCCGGCTTCCGCGATGAGACCGGCATCGGGCCTGGTGCTGGCTACAATCTCAACCTGCCTCTCCCTGAGCACATCACCACGGAGCAGCACCGCAACGCGCTTGCCGAAGCGCTCCGCCGCATCAGCCGCTTCGGCCCTGCCTTCCTTGTGGTCTGTGCCGGCTTCGATACGGCGCGCGGCGACCCCACCGGCACATGGCCGAACCGGGCGCGCGACTTTGAGCAACTCGGGCACATGGTCGGCGAGCAGGGCTATTCCACGCTCGTGGTGCAAGAGGGCGGCTACCGCGTGCGCACGCTCGGCACCAATGTGCGCAATTTCTTCAACGGCCTCGTCACCGGCCATTCGGCGTCGCGCCAGGTTGCGCCGGCGCTCGCGCGGAGTCTCGGGCAGCGCCCCACACACCGCGATGGGCTCGAGTGGCGAAGCGCGGTGATGGCTGACGATGTCGGGCGCGTGCGCTCGCTCGTGGGATCGACGGGCTTCTTCAATGGCGCCGAAGTCGACATCGCCGCCGATCTCGTCACCGAGCGCCTCTCCAAGGGCATCCGCTCCGGCTACCATTTCATCCTCGCCGAGCGCGGCAGCGGGCTCGTCGCTTACGCCTGTTACGGCCCGATCGAAGGGACGCAAGGCTCCTTCGATCTGTTCTGGATCGCGGTTGCGCCGGAGGAGCAGCACAAAGGTTTGGGTCCGCAGGTCTTCGCCCGCGCCGAGAACGCCATGCGTAAGGCTGGCGCCAAGAAGATCTATGTCGATACGTCCTCGTCCGACCGCTACGCGCCGACGCGCAGCTTCTATCAGCGCATGGGCTTTGAGGAGGATGCGCGGCTGCCCGACTTCTACGGACCCGGTGACGCCAAAGTCATCTATGTGAAGCAGCTCGAAGCCGGCGGCGCAGCATAAACAGCACTCATTAAGGTTGCGGCGCGGATCGCCGGGGCGACTCGGTATGACGCGAACGTGGAAGGAAGGCAGCGCCGGATCAGGGCAGGAATACATCTTGGCGCGCGGCCTGAATGCCTCGACGCCTTTGTCGGCGAGCGATCTGCGAGCCATGCCCTGTCCCCGCTGTGCTAATTCCATGCTAACCAATTCGCGTTCTAAGTCCTGCGCAAATATCGTGTGGTTGCGGGGACTTGCGGTTAGCAAGATTGCGCGGCCTTTAGGCCGAGGGGCTTGATCAGGGATCGCATCAAGCCCGCCACGGTGCTGGTCACCACCACCGACTCGCCGGCACAGCCTGACACCCGCAGTGGCGGCAACTTCACGGTGATGGATGCGCCAAGTAGTTGAGGCGCGCTACGCTCAGGCAGGCACCGCCTCGACAACCGAGAGCCCTGCGCTTGTGGCGTGCACAGCCGACAGTGCAAGGTTTGCTTCGAGCAGCAGCCGCTCGAACTCCTGTAGCGTGCGTACCCGGCCTCCATTGATGACCATCATATGCAGATCGAGCATCACAGCGCTCGGATCGCCGGACGCGGCTTCTGGAAATAGGCGCTCGATTATCGCGAGCCTGGTGCGCGCCGGCATGGCCTCGCGGCAGCTTTCTAGGATGGCGCGGGCTGCCACATCGTCCCAATGCTGGAACACGCTCTTCAGCACAAAGAGGTCAGCCTCGACGGGAATCTCGGCGAGAAAATCGCCGCTGACGAGTGTTACGCGATCGAGCACGCCACGTGACTTAAGAAATTTCTTGGCGCCGATAATGGTCTGGGGCAGGTCGAATAGGATACCTCGCATGACGGGATGCGCTTGAAGGATCGCGGCAAGCAGCCCGCCGTGACCACCTCCGATGTCGGCGACGCGATCGACTCCGGAGAGATCCAACACCTTCACGATCGGGCCGGCTTGGGCGAAGGTCTCGCCTGCGAGATAAGCTGCGAAGATATCGCCGCCGCGAAAATTCTCGTTCCGCCACGCCCACACGTCGGTACCGAACACATGATCGAAGGCCGGTGCGCCGGTTTGCAGGGTCGAGACGAGATCGACCCAGGGCTGCCAGTATTGCTCGACGACGATCATGACCTTCTCGCCGAGCCGCGACGGCGAGCCAGGCTTTAGGGACTGGCCGAGGCTCGTGAGCGCGAAGTTGCCGTCGGGGCGCTCCTCACAGATGCCGAGGGTCACGAGGCCGCGCAGGAAGCGAAGGAGGTGGGGCGGCGATAGGCCAAGCTCCGCGGCGAGCGCTTCAGCGCTCCAGGGCCGTGCCCCCATCTTCTCCGGCAGCCTGAGCTTCACCGCGGCATAGGCAAGCGCCGAGGCGTGATATGCCTCGATCGCGGACCGCAGGCGATCCTCGTCGTTCTGTCCAAGGCTCATGCGTGCCGCCCAGTCCTGCCTATCGCGAAGCGGTACAGTAACTTATCCCCGTTCAGCTAACCTCACTATCCCAGCCCATTGCCGACTCAGGCGCTATTCGCTAACCAACGCCATGGACAAAGTGCTGATCGTTGATTTCGGCGCCCAATACACCCAGCTCATCGCGCGGCGGGTGCGCGAGGCCGGCGTCTATTCCGAAATCGTGCCCTTCGACAAAGCCGAGGCCGCGCTCGCGCCGACCTTGCCCAAGGCCATCATCCTCTCCGGCGGACCCGCATCCGTGCATGAGACCGGCACGCCGCAGCTTTCGCACTCGGTGGCCACCTCCGGCGTGCCCATCCTCGGCATCTGCTATGGCGAGCAGGCCATCGTGGCGGCTCTCGGCGGCCAAGTGGAAGGCGGGCATAGCCGCGAATTCGGCCGCGCCGAGCTTCAGATCACCGGCGACACGCCATTGTTCCATGGTGTGTGGCGCTCCGGCGACCGGCCGCCGGTGTGGATGAGCCATGGCGACCGCGTCACCAAGCTGCCGGACGGGTTCCGCGCCGTAGCGGTGTCGAACGGCGCGCCGTTCGCGGCAATCGCCGATGATGCCCGCAAGCTCTATGGCGTGCAGTTCCATCCAGAAGTGGTGCACACGCCTGACGGCGCCAAGCTCATCGCCAATTTCGTGCACCGGATTGCGGGCTGCCCAGGCGATTGGTCGATGGCACAGTTCCGCGCAGCCGAGGTCGCGCGCGTCAGAAACCAGGTGGGTGAGGGCCGCGTGATCTGTGGCCTCTCAGGCGGCGTCGACTCGGCCGTGGCGGCGTTGCTGATCCACGAGGCGATCGGCGATCAGCTCACCTGCATCTTCGTCGACCACGGTCTCCTGCGCGAGAACGAGGCGCGAGAGGTGGTCGATCTGTTCCGCGGCCATTACAACATCCCGCTGATCGCCGTCGATGCCGGCGCGCGCTTCCTTACCGGTCTTGCCGGCGTCACCGACCCTGAGGACAAGCGCAAGACCATCGGCCGGCTGTTCGTCGAGGTGTTCGACGAGGAAGCGGAGAAGCTCGGCAAGGTCGATTTCCTCGCGCAAGGCACGCTCTATCCCGACGTCATCGAGAGCGTGTCCTTCTCCGGCGGCCCGTCGGCGACCATCAAGTCCCATCACAATGTCGGCGGGTTGCCCGAGCGCATGCGGCTGAAATTGATCGAGCCGCTGCGCGAGCTGTTCAAGGACGAGGTGCGGGCACTCGGCCGCGAGCTTGGGCTGCCGCCGGCCTTCGTCAACCGCCATCCCTTCCCAGGCCCCGGGCTTGCCATCCGCGTTCCTGGCGAGGTGACGGAAGAGAAGCTCGCCATCCTGCGGCGCGCCGACGCCATCTATCTCGACGAGATCAGGAAGGCCGGGCTCTACGACACGATCTGGCAGGCCTTCGCCGTCTTGCTCCCGGTGCGCACCGTCGGCGTCATGGGGGATGCGCGCACCTACGACTATGTCTGCGCGCTCCGCGCCGTCACCTCGACCGACGGCATGACCGCCGACTATTACGACTTCTCCCATGACTTTCTAGGCCACGCCGCGCGGCGCATCATCAACGAGGTGCGAGGCATCAACCGCGTGGTCTACGACATCACCTCGAAGCCTCCCGGCACGATCGAGTGGGAGTGAAGATGGCTGGGCGGATTATCGACAGGAGAAGTGACCCTGTGCGCTTAATGTCTCTCCTTCTGCATGTCGCTGGTCTCATCATCATTGTCGTCGTCGCCTTGTCCGGTTCGCCCCGGTCTTTTGCCGTGGAGCAACCGTCAGACATTCCGGAGTGGCTGCTTGCCCATGTTGGGGAAGGCGAAGGCCAAATAGCAAATGTGGTCCTGCGGCGCGCGCGCGCGCTTTACCTGCAGAAAGTGAGCCGAGGCGCTGTCAACAATCCCTGTTACTTCGCCATGGACGCGACGCGCCCCGCAGGGTTCGGGCGCCGGTTTTACGTGATCTGCGAAGCTGACCGGTCGTTTCGCGCGGTTCCGTCTGGGCACGGCAACGGCCGCAATTTGGCGGGCCTCGCGAATTTCGCCAACGGAATTCGCTGCGCGAAGAACTTCAGCAATGCGATGGATTCCAAGCTGACGACCGGCGGAGCCTATGTGACGGACGAGACGATCACGTCTTTCAAAGGCTTCTACCGCGCCTCGGCCGGAAAAGCCGTGCCTTTGATACGGTCATTCGTGCAGTTTGACGGTGAGGGCGACACCGCAAACGCGAGACCGCGCGCTATCGGCGGGCATGCAGCCGTGGTGTTGACGGGAGTATGTCTGCGAAAAGATCCCAAGAGCCCGTACGCGAATAAAGACGGTTACGTTCCGTTTGGAACGCTGGTGAACTACAGCGCCGGCCGCAGCAACGGCTGCACCAGCTGGTCGCCGTCGCATGCTGGGCAAATCATCCCGATGATGAAGCAGCCGACGACGCTTTATATTTATCCTGAATCGGCTGACATCGACGCCGTCGCGCAAGCGGTGAAGGCCGGGCGGTCGCCGTCGCGCGCGGGACTATATTGGAACGTCTCCTGCTTGAGAGAAATAGGCTCTCCGAAATTCTGGCCAAAGGAAACGCTTGAGCCGGTCCTCATTCGACACAAGAAGAATCAACCAGCCCTACCTCCGCGGCCAACGCCGATTTGCAAGGGGCAGTGAAATTTGTCTCTTGATCCGTGTCTCTTACACGGCGCTCGACGCCAAAGAGCTCGAAGGTCGGCTCACCGAGGCGGAGATCAAAGCCGCCGATCCGAGGACGAAAAACAGTATTTCGCTGTCGTCAAGAAGAAGTTCTAAGCCGCCAATCCGGACAATGACGGCACGGTCGATCTCAAGGAGCTCGAGTCTCCCGCAGGCCAGGAACTCGTCAAGCTCATCTGCAAATAGCCATTTTCGCCAAGCCTAACGGCGGCTCTCGTTCGCCATAGTCTTGCGAGTAAATCATCGTCGACCGGGCGAATGATCGAAGTCCCTCGCCCGGCGCGTGATGAACTTCGTCGCGGGAAATGGCGTTGCATGCGTGTTACAATGATCGTGCAAGCAGCACCGATCTCTTCACGCTTTTCCGGAGACTGTCGCCATGCTGAAAAAGATCCTGATCGCGATTGCCGCGATCATCGCCGTATTCCTCATCGTCGTCGCGCTCCAGCCGTCCGAATTCAAGGTTGAGCGAAGCGCTACAATCGCGGCGCCGCCTGCCACGGTGTTCGATCAGGTCAACGACTTCCACAAATGGGAAGCGTGGTCGCCCTGGGCCAAGCTCGATCCAAATGCCAAGGTGACGTTCGAAGGCCCGCCCTCGGGTGCTGGCACGATCATGGCCTGGGACGGCAACGATAAGGTCGGCCAGGGGAAAATGACACTCACCGAGAGCCATCCGAACGACCTGGTCAAAGTCAACGTCGAATTCGTCAAGCCGTTCGAAGGGTCGGTGGTCTCGCAGTTCGGATTCAAGCCCGAAGGCGATCAGACCGCGGTGACCTGGACCATGACCGGCCACCACAACCTCATCCAGAAGGCGATGTGCCTCGTGTTCAACGGACGGAAGATGATGGCCGGCGACATGGACAAGGGCCTCGCTCAAATGAAGACCGTGGTGGAAGGTTCGAGCAAACCTAGCGCATGACACTCCTCATCATCGGCATCGTGGTCATGATCGGCATCCATTTGGTGCCGGCGTTTCCGGATGTGCGCGAGCGGTTGATCGGGCAGCTTGGCCAGAACGGCTATCGGCTCCTGTTCTCGGTCGTGTCGACCCTCGGCCTCGTGCTGCTCATCTATGGCTTCGCCAAAGCGCCGGTGATCCAAGTCTGGTCGCCGCCTTATTGGACGCGCTACGTGGCCATGGTGCTGATGGTGCCGGTGTTCATCCTGCTGATCGCGGCCTATCTGCCGGGCGAGATCAAGGCCAAGGTCAAGCATCCGTTCCTCGTCGCCATCAAGACCTGGGCGCTTGCCCATCTCATCGCTAACGGCGATCTCGCCTCGATCATCCTGTTCGGCTCGTTTCTCGCTTACGCGGTGGCCGACCGGATCGCGCTGAAGCGCCGTCCGGCGACAGGCCTGGTGACTGCTGGTGACGCTGGGTCAAGGCGCAACGATGTGATCGCCGTGGTCGGGGGTCTGCTCCTCTACGTGGTGTTCCTCGTCTGGCTGCACCCGCTCCTGATCAGGACCTCGCCATTGCCCTGATCCGGGCGAAAACCCCAAAAACATTAAGAAGTTAGAGCGGTGTCCGGCGACTGCGGCGCAACGGCCCGCGGTGTTGCCCGGGTAGACCAAGGGAGGGTGCCTGCGGCAAGTTTTTGCACTGCAAAATCCCTAGATATCTGTATATCTGTCATAAGTCGGCAAACACTTTGGCTGCCTTTCTGGAGCATGAAGAACGTGTCGAGTGAATTCGCTTTCAAGCGGGTGACCGCGCCGGATATTGCCAAACGCAAGGGTGGTGCGCCGATTGTGGCGCTGACCGCCTATCACGCGCATACCGCCCGCATCATCGACCCCTATGTCGACATGCTGCTCGTCGGGGACTCCCTCGGCATGGTGATGCATGGCTACGAAACCACCATCCCGGTGCCACTCGAGCTCATGATCATGCATGCGCAGGCCGTGGTGCGCGGTTCCACCCGCGCGCTCGTGGTCGTGGATATGCCTTTCGGCTCCTATGAGGAAAGCCCATCGATTGCGTTCCGCAACGCGGCGCGGGTGCTGAAGGAGACGGGCTGCGGCGCCATCAAGATCGAGGGCGGCGCGCATATGGCGGAGACTATCCGCTATCTCACCGACCGCGGCATCCCGGTGATGAGCCATATCGGCATGACGCCGCAGGCGGTGAACATGATCGGGAGCTTCAAGCCCAGGGGGCGGTTCCGCTCCGAATGGGCGGCGTTCGAGGAAGATGCCCGCGCGGTTGCCGAAGCCGGCGCTTTTGCCGTCGTGCTCGAGGCGCTCGCCGAGCTCCTTGCCGCGCGCATCACCAAGCAGGTCTCCATCCCGACCATCGGCATCGGCGCGTCAGCCGAGTGCGACGGTCAGATCCTGGTGCTCGAGGACATGCTCGGCTTGAGCCCGCGCGTCCCGAAATTCGTGAAGGAATATGCGCAGATCGGCGAGGCGATCGAGAACGCGGTGAAGTCTTACGCGAACGAGGTTCGCGCGCGCGTCTTCCCATCGGATGCCTATACCTATCCGATGTGCGATGAGCCTGCCCCAGTCACGAAAAAGCCCAAAATGGCAGGCAGTTAGCCGCTCCGTCGCGGTATTGCTTAATCCTCGAGGCTCGCCTTGCACGCTGACTGCCTTGTGCGAGCACCACGCCTTCACTATACGGCGGAGGGGAAGGAGCGGACCGGCGTCTGCCTCCAGCACGTGTCCGTGTCGTCACGATAAAAGAGCCGCCAAATGAGCGACCGTGATTTTTTTCGCGAGGTGGACCAGGCCGTCCGCCAGGACCGCTACAAAGAGCTGTGGGACAAATACGGTCTCTATGCTCTCGTGGCGGCGACGCTGATCGTCGCCGGCGTCGCTGGCTTCAAGGCCTGGACGTACTGGCAGGAGCGCAACTCGCAAGAGGCCGGCACTGAGTTCAGCCAGGCACTGGGCGCGCTCGACGGCGGCGATGCCGCCAAGGCGAATAATGCACTCAATGACTTGGCGGAGAAGGGACCGGCCGGCTATCGCGTGCTAGCCCGCTTCCAGATCGCCGCCGCAGAGGCGCAAGCCGGCAATACCGACAAGGCGGTTACCCTTTACGACGCGCTTGCAGCGGGTTCGGGCACGGACAACATTCTGAAAGGGCTAGCCACGATTCAGGCGGCCACGCTCCGACTCGACACCGCCGATTACGCGGAGATGGAAGGGCGCCTCAAGGGATTGATCGAGCAGGGGAGCCCCTGGAGATATTCGGCGCGGGAGCTGCTTGGGCTTTCGGCCTACCGGTCGAACAAGATTCCCGATGCCGAAAAGCAATTCAACACGCTCATCGCCGATCAGGGAACGCCCCAGAACTTGCGTGAGCGCGCCGACATGATGCTGGCGCTCATCGTGGGCAAGCCGCAGGCGTTGAGCACGACGGCGAAGTAGCGCTTAAACCGAAGGTGGCTCGACATTGGGCCCAATTCGTATACGGGGAAATGACCGCCATTTTTGGCGCGTGTGTCTTGCGGCTTTGCTTGCCGTGAGCCTTGCCGGTTGTTCGGCCGGCATGCCGTCGCTGCCGAGCATGAAGAACCCCTTCGCCAAGGCGGAAGAGAAGCTTCCCGGCGAGCGCGTCGCCGTGATCACAGACCAGAGCTTGGAGGCCGCTGATCCCGCTCTTGCAGCAAGGCCGATCGCGCTCCCTACGGCCGTGGCGAATGCCTCCTGGCCCGACCCCGGGGGCACGCCATCGAACAGCCTCGGCCATCTCGCCATGGGCGAGAGGGTGAACAAGTCCTGGCGGGTGGATATTGGCACCGGCTCTTCCTCGAGCGGGCGCCTCAGCACCGTTCCGATCGTCGCCGACGGCAAGGTGTTCACGCTCGATGCCGGCGGCACCGTGTCGGCATTTTCCGCTTCCGGCGGCTCAAGGGTCTGGTCGACAAGCGTTACGCCGAAGAACGAGAAGCGGGCGGAAGGCTTCGGCGGCGGGCTCGCGGTCGATAGCGGGCGGCTCTACGTCACCACTGGATACGGAACCGTGGTCGGCATCGATCCCGGGAAGGGCAGCGTGCTGTGGACGCAGAAGATCGGCGAGCCGGTGCGCTCATCGCCCACGGCAGCCGGCGGCAAGGTCTATTTCGTGTCGACCGACAGCGTGTTGCATTGTCTCGACGGCAATGATGGGCAGGAGCTGTGGATCGCGAAGGGCGTGCCCGAGCCAGCAATCCTCCTCTCCAATGTCAGCCCTGCGGTGGGACAGGGCGTCGTGGTCGCGGCTTTTCCGGCAGGCGACATCGCCGCCTACCAGGTCGGCAGCGGGCAGCCGGCCTGGAGAGATACGCTATCGCGCACGAGTGAGACGACCGCGGCCGGCATTCTCGCCGATCCGGCGCGTCCGGTGATCGACCGGGGCGTCGTGTTCGTGGTCGGCCATGGTGGCAGGATGATCGCGGTGTCGGAATCCTCGGGCGAGCGGCTGTGGACCAGGAACGTGACCAGCACGCAGATGCCGTGGTCGGCCGGCGACGCCGTCTTCGTCGTCGATGTGAACGGCAAGCTCATGGCGCTGGCGCGGGGCGATGGCAAGGTGCGCTGGATCACGCAGCTCCCAGGCACCGCGCGCTGGAACGGGCCGGTTCTCGCCGGTGGCAAGCTGTGGGTGGTATCGACCGAGGGCTCGCTCGTCGCCGTCGATGCAAGAAGCGGCCAGGTCGCAAGCACCACCCCGCTCGGCGCGAAGGTGTTCGTCTCTCCTATTGTGGCTGGCGGCCGCATGTATATCTTGGCCGACAACGCCATGCTGATGGCTCTCAACTAGCGCCTCAAGGGGAGCGGCAGGCTCGCTTCACGCTCCGGTCCCATCTCATGCCCTTCACCGTTGCCATCGTCGGTCGGCCAAATGTCGGCAAGTCGACGCTGTTCAACCAACTCGCCGGCAAGCGCGTCGCCCTTGTCGACGACCAGCCGGGATTGACGCGCGACCGGCGCGAGGCCTACGCCGAGCTCGGAACAAGCGCCGTCCGGCTGATCGATACCGCTGGGCTCGAGTATGGCGATGCGGGTCTTACCGCCCGCATGCGCGAACAGACCGTCGCTGCCATCAAGCAGGCGGACCTTGTCGTCTTTTTGATTGATGCGCGGACGGGCGTCGTTGCCGGTGATGAGATCTTCGCGGAGCTCGTGCGCTCGTCTGGCAAGCCCGTGATCCTTGCCGCCAACAAAGTGGAGGGACACGCGGCAGAGGCAGGCATGTACGAGGCCTTCTCTCTTGGGCTCGGTGAGCCGCTGCCGATCTCGGCCGAGCATGATCTCGGCATCGGCGAGCTCAGCGATTTTATCCAGCAAGCCGCTCGCGGAGATGGTGGCGCGGAGATCGCGGAGGAGGCTAGCGAAGAGGATGAGGCTGCCATCCATCCTTTGCGCATCGCCGTGGTGGGTCGCCCGAATGTCGGCAAGTCGACCCTCGTCAACGCCATTCTCGGCGAGGAGCGCATGATCACCGGGCCAGAGGCTGGCATCACCCGCGACGCCATCGCCATCGATCTCGAACGGCAAGGGAGGCTGCTCAGGCTGTTCGACACCGCTGGCTTGAGGCGCAAGATGCGCATGGAAGGAACGGCGGAGGAGTTGTCGGTCGGCGACACGCTCAAGGCGATCAAGTTCGCGGAAATTGTCGTGCTCCTGCTTGACGCCGAGCGTTCCTTCGAGAAGCAGGATCTGCAGGTTGCCGACCTCATCGCGCAGGAGGGCAGGGCCCTCGTCATCGCCGTCAACAAATGGGATCTGGTGCGCGCTTCGCAAGCGCGGCTCGCCGAGCTCAGGGAAACCTGCGAGCGCCTTCTGCCGCAGATCAAGGGCGTCGCCTTCGTCCCCGTCTCTGCACTCACCGGCAAAGGCATCGACAAGCTCTTGGCCGCGGTGCTCGCGGCCGACGCGCTATGGAACAAGCGGCTGCCCACCCACGCCCTCAATCAATGGCTGCGCGAGGCCGTCGATGCACATTCGCCGCCGGCGGTGTTTGGCCGGCGCATCAAGCTCAGATACATCACCCAAAGCAATGCACGGCCGCCGACCTTCGTGCTGTTCTGCTCGCGGCCGAAGGCATTGCCAAACTCCTATGTGCGCTATCTCGTCAATTCGTTGCGGGAGACCTTCGACCTTCCCGGCGTGCCGATCAGGCTCCATCTGCGCAAAGGCGAGAACCCCTACGCCAAGGGGAGCGACCAGCGATGAGCGACGGCGTCACCGAGGTCTATTTCTATCATCTTGAGCGGCGGACGCTGGAGGAGGTGCTGCCGACGCTGCTCGAACGCTCGCTGGAACGCGGCTGGCGCGCCGCCGTGCAAGCTACAAGCGAGGAGCGCGTCGAGGCGCTCGACACGCTGCTGTGGACCTATCGCGAGGAGAGCTTCCTTGCCCATGGCACGGCGCGTGACGGTCATGTTGAGGCCCATCCCATTTACCTTACCTCGGGCGGCGACAATCCTAACGGAGCGCAGGTCCGCTTCCTGGTCGACGGCGCGGAGCTCGACGATGCCTCGCCTTATGCCCGCGTCGTCTATGTGTTCGACGGACGCGATGAAGCCGCCGTGGCCCAAGCGCGCGCGGAGTGGCAGAAAGCCAAGGCGCACGGCTTCAGCGTGAGCTACTGGCGACAAGATAGTGAAGGCCGTTGGCAGCAAAAGGCTTGAACGCCTTGTGGCTGTCATTGCGCGCGGCTATAAGCCCCTCAAAACACGCCAAGACCTTCAGGGAACACTGCCCATGGCCATCGAGCGCACGCTTTCCATCATCAAGCCCGACGTCACCGAACGCAATCTCACCGGGCAGATCTTGGCGCGGCTCGAAAGTGCTGGCCTGAAGGTGATCGCGCAAAAGCGCGTCTGGTGGCGGAAGAAAGACGCAAAGAAATTCTACGAGGTGCATAAGGGCCAGCCCTACTACAAGGACCTCGTCGCCTTCATGACCTCAGGTCCCATCGTGGTGCAGGTGCTGGAGGGCGAGAACGCCATTGCCAAGAACCGCGAGGTGATGGGCGCGACCAATCCCGTCGATGCGGCGCCAGGCACCATCCGCAAGGATTTCGGCGTCAACCATCAGAAGAACTCGGTACACGGCTCCGACAGCCCGGAAACGGCGAAGAAGGAAATCGCCCTCTGCTTCAACAAGGCCGAGATCGTCGGTTAGCGCAGCACCATCACTCGGCCGTGGGTTTCTCTCTCTCTCTCTCTCTCTCTCTCTCTCTCTCTCTCTCGAAATCTATGACCCGCGGCGTATCTTCTCGCGCTCAAGGCTGGTGCATGAAAAGGAAGATCAAGGTCATCGTGCACGAGGCGGAAGAGGGCGACTTCTGGGTCGAGGTGCCGGCTACTCCGGGGGCCGTCCTCGTCCTCCAGCTCGACCTCGATGACCTTCCCCGGCGCCTGCGGGCTGACCTTGGCGATGATATCGGCGAGCGGCAGCGCGCGTCCCTGCTCGAGCGCGCGTTTGGCAAAGTCGTGATCGTCATCGTCGGCGCGTGCGCCACTCATCGTGGCGAGGACCAAGCCGGCAGCAACCAGCAAAATCTTCACTGTGTTGGTTCTGCTCATGGCCTTTGCACAGTGCGGCGGTCACCCTGACAAATACCTGACAACCGGCATCAGCGGGGCGTCAGCGCGGCTCTGCCAGTCTCCGCGGCTGAGACGGCCATCTGCCGTCAGCAACCGAACTGGAGGTAAACGATGCGAACCAAACTCATTCTCTCTGCCGTCCTGCTGTCTGTCGCGATCGGCATCCCCGCCGCGGTCCTCGCCGGCGACGACAACTACCGGTCAAACCGGCTCAACGTGCCCCAGGATAAGTGGCTCTCGCCGACGCAGATAACGGAAAAGCTCGATCAGAAGGGCTACAAGGTCACCGAGATCGAGGTCGACGACGGCTCCTATGAGGTCGAGATGACCGACAAGAATGGCGTGCGCGTCGACGCCCACGTGCATCCGGAGACCGGCGAGCTTGCCCCCTTGGCTACGACGACTAGGGTCAGGCTTTATGACGTGACACGGCTTTGAGGCGCGCTCGCTGGAAGGGTGCGCCTCAAACGCTCACCCAGCCGTGCGGCCTTCGACCGCAACCTCCATGCCGCTTCCCGCGCCTGCGTGCTAAAAGAGGGCGGGGAGGCAAGGAGAGTTGCCATGAGTATCGCCGAGACGCGCCGAGAGCAAATCTTCCCGGTTCTGGATCAGGCCCAGATCGAGGCAGCGAAACGCTTCGCCAGCGGTCCTCCCCGCGACTTCGCCGCGGGCGAGACCGTGTTCGATGTCGGGGAGCGGAACGCGCCGTCCTGGCTCGTGCTCAAGGGCTCCATCGACGCGATTGGACGCGATGGCCGCGGCCGCGAAACGCTCATCACCACCCATCACGCCGGACAATTTTCCGGCGAACTAAGCCAGCTCGCCGGGCGCCAATCGCTCGCCATCGGCAGGGCCGGGACTGAGGGCGCGACGGCGATTCCGTTTGACGATGTGCATGTGCGCGCCCTGATGATCGGTTCAGCCGAAATCGGCGAGATCATGATGCGTGCCTTCATCCTGCGCCGGGTGGGGCTGATCGACGAGGGCCGCGCCGGTTCCACCCTTATCGGCACGCCGGGAACGCCCGATCTCGCACGGATCGAGGGTTTTCTCGCCCGCAACGGCTATCCCTACACGGTGCTCGATCCTGCGAAGGACCCGGACGCCAAGGCCTTGATCGAACGCGCCGGCGTCTCGGACGACGAACTGCCGGTGATGTTTTGTCCGAACGGCCCGGTGTTGCGGCGTCCGACCGATGCGGAGGCGGGCGCCTGTCTCGGCATCACGCCGGAGCTCGATGCCGAAAAACTGTACGACGTTGCCGTTGTCGGCGCGGGGCCCGCGGGCCTTGCCACCGCCGTGTATGCCGCCTCGGAAGGACTGTCGGTGCTCGTGCTCGACGCCCGAGCTTTCGGCGGTCAGGCGGGCGCGTCCGCGCGCATCGAGAACTATTTCGGCTTTCCCACCGGCATCAACGGCATGAAATTAACAGCGCGTGCCTTCAACCAGGCCCTCAAGTTCGGCGCTGAGGTGGCCATCCCGCTGGAAGTGAAGAAGCTCGACTGCGGTGGCCAGGCCTCGCGATCCTGTCACTCGCTCATGCTTGAACTCACCAATGGCACGGCTGTGCGGGCCAAGACCGTGGTGATCGCCTCCGGCGTGCGCTACCGCCGTCCGGATATCCCGAACCTTCCAGATTTCGAAGGGGCGGGGGTGTCCTATTGGGCGACCTATGTAGAGGCGAAACTCTGCGAAGGTGAGGAGGTCGCGCTGGTCGGCGGCGGCAACTCGGCGGGGCAGGCGGTGGTGTTTCTCGCGCCAAAGGTGAAGCACCTGCATCTCGTGGTGCGCGGCGACGGCCTAGAGGATTCCATGTCGCGCTATCTCATCGAGCGCATCGACGCGCTGCCCAATGTCACCTTGCACAAGCGGACCGAAATCGTCGGTCTCGAGGGCGAGCCGCGAAAGCGGCTCACCGCGGCGCTGTTCCGCGACCGCGACAGCGGCGAGACACATCGCTGCCCACTCCACCACGTGTTCCTGTTCATCGGCGCCGACCCTAACACCGCCTGGCTTGAGGATTGCGTCTCGGTCGACGGCAAGGGCTTTGTGGTGACAGGTGCGGGCATCGCGGATGGCGCAAACGGAAAGTCACAAGCGCCTCTGCCGCTTGAGACGAGCTGGCCTGGCGTCTTCGCCATCGGCGATGTCAGGGCTGGATCGACCAAGCGCGTTGCCGCGGCCGTCGGTGAGGGCGCAGCGGTCGTTGCCCAGATTCACAGCATGCTTGCCGTGGAACAACCGCAGCAGCGTTAGCTTAGCTCGCGGATCTTGAAGGGCAGGCCGCCTTTGGGGCAAAGCGTCACGGTGGCGTGGATCTTCGCCGGCTGCGGCCCGACATACTCAGGCGTGAAGCGGCGGAGCAGCTGCACGAGTGCGAGCGTGTTCTCGATCTGCGACAAGGCACCGCCGATGCAGGCGCGCTTGCCTGCGGCGAACGGCAGGTAAGAGTACTTCACCCGCTTCTTCGACCGCTCTGGCGCGAAGCGCTCAGGATCGAACTTCTCGGGCTCATCCCAATATTTCGGGCTGTGATGCGCGATATAGGTGAGGATCACTACCTTGTCGCCGGCCTTGATCTTGTGGCCTTCGATCTCGTCGTCGCCGGCGGCGATGCGAATCAGCGCCCAGATCGGCGGGAAGAGCCGCATGGTCTCCTGGATCACCATGCGCGTGTAGGAAAGCTGCTGCACCTCGTTCCAAACAGGATCGCGGTCACCACAGACGGCGCGCGCCTCGGCGCGGATGCGCTCAAGCGCCTCTGGATGCATCGAGAGAAGATAGAGTGACCAGGCAAGCGTTAGCGCCGTGGTCTCGGTGCCGGCCCAGAGATATTGCTTCATCTCGTCGATCACCTGCTGGCGATCGAACTCGGGGAAGTTCGGGTCGGCCTCGGCGCTCTCCAGCATGCGGTAAAGCGTCTTCTCGCGATGCTCGAGCACGCCCGCGCCAATCACAGTGTCGGGAATCGAGCCCCACACTTTCATGGCCTGGGCCGCGCTTTCCTCGGTGATCTCCTCAAGCTGACCGCGCACGTTCTTCAGGCGGATCGACTTGTGGTTCATCACGTCGGTGTAGGTCTTGACCTGCTTGAACACGAAATGCGGATTGAACGGCATCTCGCGGTCGAACAGCGCCTTGCACACCATGTCGGCGGCGAGCGTCCAGGTCTCCTCGACCATCTCGATGGTCTCGCCGGTCTCGGAGAATTTCTTCCAGCGCGCCATCTTGGAGCGGATGGCGTCCATCAAATAGGGGAAGTACACCTCGAACATGTTCGGGTGGAACGCAGGCTGCTGCGGGGCGCGGATCTTCTGCCAGAGCGCGCCATCGACGGTGATCATGCTCTTGCCGAAGATCGGCCGCAGTCCATCAAAATATTTCGTGTAGTTGTCGGCATTGTCGACCAGCACGCGCTGCGCATGCGCTGGCTCGCTCAGCAGGATGACGCGCTGGTTCTTCAAATTGATAGGGATGACGCCGCCATATTTGTCGCTGAGCGCCATGAGAACCTGCATCGGGTTCTCTTGGTTGAGCAACGGCGTGAGCTTGAACCAGATGCTCTGCTCTTCGCCGAGCCCGTGTTCTGGAGAATAGGCGACGTTCATATCGGCCATTTTCCCCCTGATCCCATGAATGATGAGGCGCGCGGCCGTTCGGCCAGCTGACAACCGCACAAAGTCGGGATTTGCCGGCCGTGGGAAACGGCCAATTGCCTCTGTTTATACTCAGTTCCTAGCATCCGGCGCTCGCCATTGTCCATCTTTGGCGCCCAAAATCTGACAGCATCTTGTCGTGCGACAACCCGCCACGTCTAGACCATGATGGCGCCGCCGTTAATGATTTCGATCAAGGCGTCCCGCGCGACACGCGGCTTACGGGACCGGCGGCGAGAAAAGCGGCGCTTGTGCTTGATCATTCGTGTCAACGACCCGTTCACCCTGAACCGAGACAGCGCCTGAGGCCACGAGCGCAAGCGCATGAGGATAAAGACGATGCTCCGCTTCCAAGACCCGCAGCGCTAGAGTCTCGACGGTGTCATCTGCAAGAACCGGTACGGCGGCCTGCGCCACAATTGGACCTTCGTCCATCTCAGCGCGAACGAAATGTATAGTGCAGCCGCTGATCTTGCATCCTGCCGCGATGGCGCGCACGTGCGAGTGGAGGCCTCTGAAGGCGGGCAGCAGCGAGGGGTGAACGTTCAGATGGCGGTCGCGCCAGCTTTCGACAAAGCCCGGCGTGTGCAGTCGCAAGAAGCCTGCGTTGCAGAGTAGCTCGACGCCTGCCTCCTTTAGCGCTGCGTCGAGCGTGGCGTCGAAGGCTTCGCGATCCGGAAAATCTTTGTGGTTGATAGTGAGCGTTGGAATGAGGGCTGCTTCCGCGCGCAGGAGCCCTTGCGCTTGCGGCACATTGGAGACGACGAGCACAATCTCGGCCGGATAGTCGCGGCTCTTGCAGGCGTTGATCAGGGCTTGCAGGTTCGAGCCCCGGCCAGAGATGAGAACGCCGACGCGCTTCCTGGTCATTGAGTGAGGCTGCCGATGAAACGAACGACGTCTTGCTCCTGGCGCAGATCGAGACGGCCGAGATGCCAGGGACTCTCGCCTGCCTTCCGCAACGACGCTTCCACCGCATCGGCCTCTGTTCGGGCAACGACGATCACCATGCCGACGCCGCAGTTGAAGGTCCGGAGCATCTCGGCATCGTCCAGGGCCGCTTCGGCTTGCAGCCAACGAAACACAGGCGGCAAATCGAACGAGCGAAGATTGATCTCGGCGGCTAGTTGATCAGGCAGCACGCGTGGGATGTTCTCGGTTAGGCCGCCGCCGGTGATATGCGCAAGCGCCTTGATGCCATTCGTCTCGCGCAAGGCTTGCAGCAGGGGGCGCACATAGATGCGCGTCGGCTTGATCAAGGCTTCACCGAGCGTCTTGCCCGGAGCGAAGGGCGCGGGACTTGTCCAGCGAAGGCCTGACCGCTCGACCACGCGGCGCACGAGCGAGAAGCCGTTCGAATGCACGCCGGAGGAGGGGAGCGCGAGTATTGCGTCGCCCGCTTCGAGATCGGTCCGCGGTAGAAGCTTGGCGCGCTCCACCGCACCGACCGAGAATCCAGCGAGGTCGTAATCGCCGGCAGCGTAGAGCCCCGGCATCTCGGCGGTCTCGCCGCCGATCAGCGCGCATCCGGCCTCGCGGCAGCCTTCGGCAATGCCGGCAATGACGCGCTCGGCAACACCGACATTGAGCCTGCCGGTAGCGAAATAGTCGAGAAAGAAGAGCGGCTCGGCGCCCTGTACCACGAGGTCGTTCACGTTCATGGCGACGAGATCGATGCCGATGCCGTCATGGGCGCCAGTCTCGATGGCGAGCTTGAGCTTGGTGCCCACGCCATCGGTGGCGGCGACGAGGAGCGGGTCCTTGAAGCCGCAAGGCTTGAGGTCGAACAGGCCGCCGAACCCGCCGATGCCGCCCAAAAGGCCGGTGCGCGCCGTTCTGGCGGCGAACGGTCCGATCACGCTCACCAGGGCATTGCCAGCATCGATATCGACGCCGGCGTCGCGGTAGGTGAGCGGGGCCTTGTCCTTCGATTTCGGGGTCACCCTGGAGCACTCGGGAGAGAGGCGGGGTTCAAGCGCTTCGGCATATCAAGCGGCTGACCCTTCCCCGTCAAGGCCGCTTGCCGGACCTCAGAGCGGCACCCGGCGCAGTCACATTTGCGCGCTCTGTCGGCTTCTGGTGAGATGGAGCCATAAAGTGGTAGCTTGGATAGGGTTCGGAATGGGCTTCGGCGCTTCGAAGGGATTAATCCTCGGCCTGTGTCTGGCGCTTGGCCTCATGGCCGGCCCCGCGCTGGCTGACGACGACACGCCCTTTGCGGTCTCCAAGATCGCCGTCGACGTCACCGCCAAGAATGCCGTCGCCGCGAAGTCCAAGGCGATGGCGGAGGCTCAGAAGCGCGGCATCGATACGGTGCTGCGGCGGGTGGTGCCGTTCAGATTCTCTGCCAAGCTCCCCGACCTCCAGCCGCAACAGGTCGAGACCCTGGTCAACGGCATGGCCATCCGCAAGGAGCAATATTCCACGACGCGCTACATCGCCACACTCGATGTCATCTTCAACGAACAGGGGGTGAAGGAGTTGCTCACGAGCCTCGGCATACCCGTGAGCGAGGAGCGGGCGCCGATGATCTCGGTCCTGCCGCTCGTGATCGACGGCAACAAGGTGAAGAGCGTCAACGAGTCCTGGCGCCAGGCTTGGCTCGATCTCGACCTCACCCACGGGCTCACCCCTGCCAATGTGTTGCAGCCCCGTCCCGAACTCGAGCCGGGGATGGTGCGGGCCGTGCTTGCCGGCGATGCGGGCGCCTTCGACGCCCTGCAGCGCGACTATGGAAGCGCGCCGCTGATCATCGCGGTCGGGCAGAAGGTGGAGGGAGGCCGCTTCGTCACGCGGCTCGCCGGCACCGACGGCGTCGGGCGCATCAATTATGGGCGGAGCGACAAGCTCGCCGGCGCCGCGCCCAAGGCGGCGCAGGATGCAGCATCCTTCGCCTATGCGGTTTTGGAGAATCGCTGGAAGGCGACGCGGGCGGCACCCGACCCTGTCGCTGCGCCGGTGAATTATGAGGAGGGCGGCACGCCGCCGCCTCAGGCCGCGCCGCAACAGGGTGAGCCGGGGCGCTTGGTGACCGCCGTCGTGGTCTTTGCCGGCCTCAAGGAATGGCAGCAGATCCGCGGGCGGCTTGCGCAAGTTCCGGGCATTCAGCGGCTTGAGGTCAACTCGCTCTCGGCCCGGACGGCGTCCATCACCTTCGACTACGCGGGCTCCCTCGGCCACCTCCAGCAAGTGCTTGGCCAAAGCGGCTTTTCCTTCGAAAACAGGGAGGAGGCCTTCGTCCTCCGGGCCCGCTAAGGCTTCCCTTCGAAGCGGGTCATAAATCTGCTATCTCTTAGGACTTCAATAGGTTGAGTCGGACTTTGCAAAAGCCGGCGTAGGAGTGAGGCGCCCGTGAATATCCCGAACACGCTGACCTTGGCCCGCATTGTGCTCGTGCCCCTGGTCGTGTGGCTGATCGTCACCCACGAGATGACGGCGGCGTTCGTGTTGTTCCTGCTCGCAGGGTTCTCCGACGCGGCCGACGGCTACCTTGCCAAGCGCTTCCAGTGGCGCACGGAGCTCGGCGCCTATCTCGATCCGATCGCCGACAAGCTGCTCCTGATGAGCATCTACGTCACGCTCGGCTTCTCCAATCATCTGCCGGCGTGGCTCGTGATCGCGGTGGTCAGCCGCGATATCCTCATCATCGGCGCGTTCCTGTTGTCATGGGTGCTGTCGCGGCCGGTGCCGATACATCCGCTGCTCGTGAGCAAGTTGAACACCTTCGCCCAGATCGTGCTAGCAGGCCTCGTGCTTGCCGAGCTTGGTCTTGGGCTCGGCCTCGAACAGCTCGTGCTGTTCCTCATACCCGTCACCGGCGCGCTCACCATCGTTTCCGCCGCAGCCTATTTCTGGGGATGGCTCAGGCATATGGCGAGCTATGAGCCAGATCCCGCTCCGCTGCCTGCCCGGAAAGGCAAATCGGTTCCGCTCAAAGGCCCGGAGCGGTCGCGGGCCAGGGCTTCGTGACGGTCAAGCAGCTCAGCCTCGACCTGCCTCATCGGGCGGCGCTCGGCGCGGAAGACTTCCTGGTCAGCGAATGCAATCGCGGCGCGGTCCGCCTGATCGACACCTGGCCTGAGTGGAAGGAGAACGCAAAGCTCATCATCGGGCCTGCAGCGAGCGGCAAGACGCATCTTGCCCGTGTGTGGCAGGCGCGCTCCGGCGCCGAAGCGCTGTCCCCCACCGGTGTCGATATCGGCTTGCTCGATGCGATGGGAGAGGGGAGAGCCCTCATCCTCGAAGATATCGATCGCGCCGGCAATGACGAGAAGGCGCTGTTCCATCTCCTCAACCTTGCCCGCGAGAAGCGCTTGTTCGTGCTGCTCTCGGCGAGGGACGCGCCAAGCCGTTTCGAGTTCGCGCTGCCCGATTTGAGGTCGAGGCTCAATGCCTTGCCTGCGGTCCGCATCGGGGCGCCTGACGACGCCTTGCTCAAGACGGTGATGCTCAAGCATTTTGCCGACCGCCAGCTCGCCATCGATCCGAAGGTCCTCGACTTCCTCGCGGTTCGCGTTGAGCGCTCGCTTGCCGCGGCGGCAGATGTGGTGGCGGCCATCGACCGGGCGGCGCTCGGATCGGGGCGAAAGATCAGCCGCCAGCTCGTGGCTGAAGTGCTGGGAACGGAAGTGTCGTCCGACTAGCGCGCGTCGCGAATTGGCCATGGCCGTAACGCAAGTGATACAGTTCCTGAGGTAACATCCTTGGTTGGTACGCTGAGGCCGTGCCCAAGATCAGAAATTTACGAGGCTATTCATGACCTTACCGGAGCAGGTCAAACCGGATGATGCAAACGCCGGCGTCGCCGCGTTCGGGCCGAGCCGATTTTTCAATCGCGAGCTCTCTTGGCTGCACTTCAATCGCAGGGTCCTCGAGGAAGCCGAGAATGAGCGCCATCCTCTGCTCGAGCGCCTCCGCTTCCTCTCCATCTCGGCCTCGAACCTCGATGAGTTCTACATGGTGCGCGTGGCCGGCCTGCGCGGCCAGGTCGTCGCCGGCATCGACACGCCGAGCCAGGACGGGCTGACGCCAGCCGAGCAGCTCGACCACATCAACCGCTTCGTCGCCGAGCTGACCGACGAGCAGCAGGAGACCTGGGTCAGGCTCGAAGCGCTGCTCGCAGATGCCGGCATTCATGTGCTTCAGGCCGAACAGTTGACCGAGACCGAGCGCACGTGGCTCGAGGATCATTTCCTCAGCCACATCTTCCCGGTGCTGACGCCGATCGCGGTCGACCCGGCGCATCCTTTCCCATTCATCCCCAATTTCGGCTTCACGCTCGGGCTTGAGCTTGTGCGCGAGGGATCGTTGCGCACCATGCACGCTCTCATGCCGATCCCCTCGCAGCTCAACCGCTTCATCCAACTGCCCGCGGGCGAAGGTGGCGACAGCGCGATCAGATTCATCAGGCTCGAAACGGTGGTCGGCATCTTCGTGTCGCGCCTGTTCCCTGGCTACCGGGTGAGAAGCCAGGGCGCCTTCCGCGTGCTTCGCGACAGTGAAGTGGAGGTGCAGGAAGAAGCCGAGGATCTGGTGCGGCTGTTCGAGTCGGCCTTGAAGAAGAGGCGCCGCGGCTCGGTGATCAGGCTCGAGATCGAGGCCTCGATGCCGCCGCGCCTCCAGCGGTTCGTCATGAAGGAGCTCAAGGTCTCCGAACGCGAGAGCTTCGTGCAGAAAGGCCTGATCGGCGTTACCGACACCAATCAGCTCATCGCCGCCGACCGGCCCGACCTCAAGTTCCAGCCTTATATCAGCCGGTTCCCCGAGCGCATCCGCGAGCATAACGGCGACTGCTTCGCCGCCATCCGCGAGAAGGACATCATCGTCCATCACCCATACGAGTCGTTCGACGTGGTGCTGCAATTCCTGAAGCAGGCGACCGCCGATCCGGACGTGGTGGCGATCAAATGGACGCTTTACCGCACGAGCAAGACCTCACCGATCATCGAGGCCCTGAAGGACGCGGTGGAGGCCGGCAAGTCGGTCACCGCTGTGGTCGAGCTGAAGGCGCGCTTCGACGAGGAGGCCAACATCAAATGGGCACGCGACCTTGAAAGCGCGGGCGTGCAGGTGGTGTACGGCTTCCTGGAGCTCAAGACCCACGCCAAGCTCAGCCTGATCGTGCGGCGCGAGGGCGGCGAGCTCGTCACCTATTGCCATGTCGGCACCGGCAACTATCACCCGGTCACTGCCAAGATTTACACCGATTTGTCGTTTTTCACCGCCGACCGCACCATCGGTCATGATCTGTCGCGCATCTTCAATTTCGTGACAGGCTACGCCGAGCCGGCCGAGCTCGAAGCCATGGCGGTTTCGCCGCACGGCATCAGGGCGCGGATTCTCGATCACATCCGCGAGGAGATGTATCACGCCAAGGCGGGACGTCCGGCGGCGATCTGGATGAAAATGAATTCTCTTGTCGATGCCGAGATCATCGACGCGCTCTACGAGGCGAGCCAGGCGGGCGTGGAGATCGATCTCGTGGTGCGCGGCATCTGCTGTCTGCGGCCTGGCGTGCCACATCTCTCCGAGACCATCCACGTGAAGAGCATAGTCGGGCGCTTCCTCGAGCATTCCCGCATCTACTGCTTCGGCGCGGGGCACGGATTGCCGAGCCGCAACGCCACCGTCTATATCAGCTCGGCCGATTTGATGCCGCGGAACCTCGACCGGCGCGTGGAAGCCATGGTGCCGATCAAGAATCCGACGGTGCACGAGCAGATCCTCGACCAGATCATGGTGGCCAATCTCAAGGACAACGTGCAGAGCTGGCGCGTGCGACCCGATGGCTGATCGGAGCGAATCCAATTAGTAAGGGGTCAGGAGCCATTCAGCGCGCAAGATTATTTCATGACCAATCCAAGCCTCTCCGGCCGCGGCACCTCGCTCAAAGAGGACATGCCGCCGCGTTTCGCGAGGCTGGTCGAAACCGGTTGACGCACCGCGAGCCGAGCACCCATGGCCCCTAGAAACGAGCTGAGCCCGGTCGCAGTGGTCGATATCGGATCGAACTCGGTCCGGCTCGTGGTTTATGAGGGTGCGACGCGGGCGCCCACGCCGTTGTTCAACGAAAAGGTGCTGTGCGGCCTCGGCCGTTCGCTTGCCACTACGGGGCGGCTCGGCGCCGATGCAGTAGCCCGCGCGCTTCGGGCGCTCCGCCGTTTCCGCGCGCTCATCGACCAGATGGGCGTCACCAGAATCGAAGCCATCGCCACGGCGGCGGCCCGCGAAGCGAAGAACGGACCCGACTTCATCGCTCAGGCGGAGCGCATCCTCGACGTGCCGATCAAGGTTCTGTCCGGCACCAAGGAGGCAGAACTCGCTGCCATCGGCGTCATAGCCGGCATTCACGACGCCGACGGCTTCGTCGGCGACCTCGGCGGCGGGAGCCTCGAGCTGATCGATGTGCGCAAAAGCAAGCTCGGCAATGCCGCGACGCTTCCGCTCGGCGGCTTGCGGCTGATCGATGCGTCAGGTGGCAATCTCAAGAATGCACGGGAAATCGTCGATACCGAGCTCACCAAGGTCGATTGGCTGGACAAGGGCAGGGACCGCGACTTCTACGCCATCGGCGGAACCTGGCGGGCGCTCGCACGCCTGCACATGACGCAGACCAACTATCCGCTCAACGTTATGCACAATTACCGGATCGAGGCAGCTGAAGCGCTCAAATTCGCGGGTCTGCTCGACCTGCAGTCGCAAAGCTCGCTCGCTGGCATCCGCGATATCTCGGGCGCGCGGCGCGAGACCATTCCCTATGGCGCGCTGGTGCTTGAAAGGCTGCTCAGGCAGGTGAAGCCCCGCGCGGTGGTGATCTCGGTGTTCGGTATCCGCGAAGGCCTGCTCTGTACCATGTTGAGCGACGAGGAGCGGCGGAAGGACCCGCTGCTTGCGGCTTGCGACGACCTCGCGCGGCGGCGGTCCCGCTCGATCAACTCGGCCTATGAGCTTTGCTTTTGGACCGATGCTCTGTTCCGCGCTCCAGGACCTCCCGAGACACCGGAGCAAAGACGCCTGCGGCACGCTGCCTGCCTCCTCTCCGACATCGGCTGGCACGCTCACCCGGACTATCGCGGCATCCAGAGCCTGAACCTCGTTGCGCATGGCAATTTCGTGGGCGTGGACCACCCCGGGCGCGCCTTCCTGGCGCTCACCGTCTATTACCGCAACGAGGGAACCATCAAGGACGAGCTCAGCCAAAGCCTGATCGCGCTTGTCGACAAGGACATGCTGAAGCGCGCGCGCATTCTCGGAGCTGCGTTCCGCGCCGCCCATATGGTCTCGGCCTCGATGCCAGGTGTGCTGACCAACACCCCGATCGGCTATGAGGGCAATCGGCTGGTCTGGACCTTGCCGGAGCCCTATTCCAGTCTCGAAGGCGAGCGCGTCGACCGCAGGTTCAAGGTGCTGGCCGACCTGCTCGACCGGGATGCGGAAATCCGCGTCCGCCCCTCGTTCCAGCTCGCGGCAAGCTGAGCATGACTCCAGCGACAATTGGCTCGTCATGGCCGGGCTTGTCCCGGCCATCCACGCCTTTAAATTCACGTACTGAAATTCGTGGATGCCCGGCACAGCGCCGGGCATGACGATCCATTTTTGAGTTGCTTTCCCCTTCACTCCCGCGTTTCGATCGGTAAATGGCAGACGATCTTTATTCAACTCTCGGCGTGGCGCGCACAGCGAAGGCCGAAGACATCGTTAAGGCCTACCGCAAGCTCGCCAAGAAGCTGCATCCCGACCTCAACCCCGGGGACAAGGCGGCCGAGGACAAGTTCAAGCAGGTGACCGCCGCCTACGACATTCTCGGCGATGCCGAGAAGCGCCGCCGCTATGACGCTGGCGAGATCGACGCGAGCGGGCAGGAGCGCCCGCAGCAGCGCTACTACCGCGAATATGCCGGCGGCGAGGATGGAGCGCGCTACCGGTCGACCGCAGGCTACGAGGACCTCGGCGGCTTCTCAGATCTGTTCGGCGATCTGTTTGGCAGGGGAGGCGGGGCGCGCGGCCCAGGCGGCGGTCAGCGCTTCGCCATGCGCGGGCAGGACGCCCAATACCGACTCGAGATCGATTTCCTGGAGGCGGTGAACGGCGCCAAGAAGCGCATCACGCTTCCCGACGGCGGCACGCTCGACGTGACCATTCCCGCCGGCGTCGAAGAAGGACAGGTGATGCGGCTTAAGGGCAAGGGCATGCCCGGTCTTGGCGGCGCGGAGGCCGGGGATGCTCTGGTCGAGATCCTGGTCAGGCCGCACCCGGTGTTCAAGCGCGAGGGCGACGACATCGTGGTCGAGGTGCCGATCACCTTCGATGAGGCAGTCCTCGGCGGCAAGGTCGAGGTGCCGACCATCACCAGTACGGTGTCGGCCACGGTTCCGGCCGGCACCAACACCGGCAAGACGCTGCGGCTGAAGGGCCGCGGCATCAAGCGCAAGAACGGAAAGCTTGGTGATGAGTTGGTCAAGCTGACGGTCGTGATGCCTGACCGGGTCGACGAAGATTTGAAGAGCTTCGCGGAAGAATGGCGCGAGAAGCATCGCTACGATCCGCGGCGGAAGCTCCGAGAGCAAGCGTGATGCTGACCGAACGCGACATTGTTGCCCGTGTGCAGCACGTCACCGTGACGCGGTTGCGCGTCTGGGTGCGGCAGGGCTGGATCAGGCCCGCTGCCAAGGAGGCCCTGGGCTTCTCCGAGGCCGACATGGCGCGGGCGGCGCTGATCCGCGACCTCGAGGACAAGCTCGGCTTCGACGAGGATCAGGTGCCCGTGCTGCTCAACCTCATCGACCAGATTCACGGGCTGCGCGCCGAACTCAAGACCATGCTCGATGCGCTCGACGATCTACCGGAGGAAGTGCGCGCCACGGTCAAGATGCGCATCACCAAGCGCAAGCCCAAATCACGCCGCTGAATGGCGAAGCTTTCATCCTCACGGGAATCGTGCTCCTGCTCGTGGGACTGATCATCTTCGCGTCGGAGCGCTTCGGGCTGGGGCGGCTTCCAGGCGACATCATCATCGAGCGCGAAGGCTTCACGCTCTATCTGCCGCTTGCCACCTCGCTTGTCGTAAGCCTAGGGCTCACGCTTGTTCTTTGGCTGCTCAGCCGGTAGCACGGCCACTTCGCCCTTCTTGATGACGAGGGCAAGCTCGCCGCGCTTCAGCGCGAGAGCGTCTTCGCCGAACAGCTTCCGCCGCCAACCCTTCAGCACGGGAACGTCGATCTCGTCGGAGCGCGCGATCTCCTCAAGCTCGTCGCTGGTCGCGATCAGCTTCGGTGCCACGCCATGCTTGCCGGCGGTGGCTTTAAGTAGCACGCGCAACAAATCGACCACGGCTTGCGCCTCTGGCGGCATGGGCTCGCCGCGTTCGATCGGTGGAATCTCCTTCGGATCGCGGTCGAGGCCCTTCGTCACCGCCTCGAGCACGGCGCGGCCGCGCGTGGAGCGGGCAAAGCCGTTATGCAATGTCCTGAGCGAGCCCAGATCCTCCGGCGTGCGTGGCGCTTGGCTGGCGATGTCATAAAGCGCCTCGTCCTTGAGGATGCGCGCGCGGGGCACGTCCTGGCTCTGCGCCTCGCGCTCGCGCCAGGCGGCGAGTTCCATGAGCACGGCCAAAGACTTCGGCGTCTTGATGCGCATCTTGAGCCGCTTCCAGGCTTGCTCGGGATGAAGCTCGTAGGTTGCAGGGTCGGTGAGCACCGCCATCTCCTCGTTGAGCCAGCTTGCGCGCTCTGACCGGTCGAGTTGGCTGCGGAGCTTGGGGTAGAGATCGCGGAGATGCACGACGTCGCCGAGCGCGTAGGTGAACTGGCGCTCGGAGAGAGGGCGGCGGCTCCAATCGGTGAAGCGCGAGGTCTTGTCCAGGTTGCGGCTCAACAGCCGCTTCACCAGCATGGAGTAGCTCACCGCCTCGCCGAAGCCGCAGACCATGGCCGCGACCTGGGTGTCGAAGATCGGATGCGGAATCACCCCCGCAAGATGATGAACGATTTCAACGTCCTGGCGTGCGGAATGGAAGACCTTCAGCACCCGCTCATTGACCATGAGGTCGAAGAAAGGCTGAAGGTCGAGCCCTGGCGCGAGGCTATCGACCAGCACTTCGGTGCCATCCGCCGCCATCTGGATAAGGCAGAGCTTCGGCCAAAAGGTCTGTTCGCGCATGAACTCGGTATCCACCGCCACAAAAGGGGCAGCGCCAAGCCGCGCGCAAGCTTCGGCTAGGTCCTCGGTCCGCGAAATAAGCTGCATTGGGTGCGGATATAGCGTAAGGCGCGGCTCAAGGCCAAGAGCGCGGATCGAAACAGTTCGACTTACCCCGCGCTAAATGGATGAGCCGGGCGTTGGGCGGCGATGAGCCGCAGTGTGCGGTTAAGCCCGGCGCTTTATCTCCGATCGCTCACACCCGCGCCTGATGCGTGGGCTTGGCGAGCTCGATGGCCTGCTCAACGCTCGGCTTCGATTGATGTGTCAGGGGGATGTGGGTGAGCGAGCAAACCAATGAGAACAGCGTGACGAGTCCCGCCAGCGCCCAAGCTTCGAGAGGTAGCCGCGTCTTCACGGGAAGGTTCCCGACGCTCCTAGCCATGGAAAATTCTCCCTCAAAGTGCCTCGGCCAATAAACGTTGACGCGCTCCCTTTGTTCCGGCGTCGTCGCTCACCTTGACAAGGCGGCGCATCCCATGCGCTCTTCCGGCGCAATCCTCCACTTCTATTCTTTGAGTGATGCACCCTTATCGCACTAAAACCTGCGGCGAGCTGCGGAAAGAGAATGTCGGATCGGCCGTCCGGCTCTCCGGCTGGGTCCACCGCGTGCGCGACCATGGCGGGCTTCTGTTCGTGGATCTCCGCGACCATTACGGCATTACCCAATGCGTCGTGGATCCGAAATCGCCGGCCTTCGCCGATGCCGAGAGGCTGAAGCCGGAGTGGGTGGTGCGCGTCGACGGCAAGGTGGTGGCGCGCTCGGCGGAGACGATCAACTCGCATCTGTCGACGGGAGAGGTCGAGGTCAGGGTAGAGGCGATCGAGGTTCTGTCCGAGGCCAAGGAGCTGCCGCTGCCGGTGTTCGGCGAGTCCGACTATCCGGAGGAGACGCGCCTCAAATACCGCTTCCTCGACCTTCGTCGCGAGAGCCTGCATGCCAACATCATGAAGCGGCAGGCGATCATCTGGTCGCTGCGCAACCGCATGCGCGAGGCAGGCTTCTTCGAATTTCAGACGCCGATCCTGACCGCCTCCTCGCCAGAGGGCGCGCGCGACTATCTCGTGCCAAGCCGAGTCCATCCCGGAAAATTCTACGCGCTGCCGCAGGCGCCGCAGCAGTTCAAGCAGCTGATCATGATCGCCGGCTTCGACCGCTATTTCCAGATCGCCGCTTGTTTCCGCGACGAGGACGCGCGCGCCGACCGCTCGCCAGGAGAGTTCTATCAGCTCGACTTGGAGATGAGCTTCGTCACCCAGGAAGACGTGTTCGACACTGTCGAGCCGATCATGCGTGGCGTGTTTGAGGAGTTCGGCCAAGGCAAGGCGGTGACGCCGAAGTTCCCGCGCATCCCTTACGCCGAGGCGATGGGGAAATACGGCACCGACAAGCCAGACCTGCGCAACCCGATCGAGATGCAGGATGTGACGGAGCATTTCCGCGGCTCAGGCTTCAAGATCTTTGCCGGCATGATCGACATGGATGTGAACACGCGCATCTGGGCGTTGCCCGCGCCTGGCGCAGGCTCGCGCGCCTTTTGCGACCGCATGAATGCCTGGGCGATTTCCGAGGGCCAGCGCGGCATGGGCTATATCAGCTTCGAGAAGGCGCAAGCCGGCTCGCCAGGACAGGCCGATCCTCCGGGCAAGGGGCCCATCGCCAACAATCTCGGTCCTGTGCGCACCAAGGCAATTCGCGAGCAGCTTGGGCTCAAGGGCGGCGATGCGGTGTTCTTCGTCGCAGGCCTGCCGAAGGAGTTTGCAGATTTCGCAGGCAGGGCTCGGACAAAGCTCGGATCCGAGCTTGGGCTCATTGCGCAAGACTGCTTCGAGTTCTGCTGGGTGGTCGACTTCCCAATGTATGAATGGAACGAGGAGGAGCAGAAGATCGACTTCTCCCACAACCCGTTCTCCATGCCGCAAGGCGGCCTTGAAGCGCTCGAGACAAAAGAGCCGGAGGGCATCCTCGCCTACCAATACGACCTCGTTTGCAACGGCGTGGAGCTCTCCTCAGGCGCCATCCGCAATCACAAGCCCGAGATCATGGAGAAGGCCTTCGCCATCGCAGGCTATCCAAAGGACGTGCTCGAGCAGCGCTTCGGCGGGATGTTGCGCGCTCTGCAATATGGCGCGCCGCCCCACGGCGGCATTGCGCCAGGCATCGACCGCATCGTCATGCTGCTCTGCGGGGAAGAAAACCTGCGTCAGGTGGTCATGTTTCCCATGAACCAGCAGGCCGAAGACCTGCTCATGGGCGCCCCCTCGGAAGTGAGCGAAAAGCAGCTGAAAGAGCTGCATATCCGGCTCGCACTGCCGCCCAAGAAGCAGTAAACAAGTCTCTCAACCAAAACTGCAAAATGCCGCGGCAATGGCCTGCGTCGGCGGTTGCCGGAAGATCGAGTCCTTTCTTATGCTAAGGCGCGGCAGTTAAGTCCTGATCCCAGAGCCGCTCTGCACGCCATTGGAGGGCAACATGGTCGATGGTCTGATGCGCGGCGTTGTCATCGCGGGAATTTTGCTCCTCGCTGCAGGGTCTGCCTACGCCGCGCCTGAAGCGGCAGGCGCGCTCAATACGGACGCCTTCCTCGCTGCCTGTGTTGCCGATCCCGTGGTCACCGACGAGCCCGGCTTCGCCGAGGGCGCCAAGGCCACGCCGCAAAGCTACTGCGCGTGCATCGCCGGTAAGTTCAAGGAAAAGCCGCTGAGCCAATCTGACGTCGACATGATGACCAAGATGCATAAGGACGAGATCACCGACGAGGACGCGGCGAGCTATGCCACGCTCGAGGACCTGATGGCGACCAATGAAGGCATCGAGGACGACTGCAAGGAAAGCCTCGGCATGCCGTCGGCCGACGACGACGAGGAAGGACCGCCCGCCAACGAGGAAGACATCCCGCAGGACGAATAGGCTCGAAGAGTCCTATTGGGGAAAGACGTCGTAGCGCCGCCAGAAATCGACCGTCGCGTTTCTGAACGTGAAATAGCAATTGAAGCTGCACGGCACCCAGGTCCCGCCAGGGAGCCGCACTTCATCGCCGCGCGGGCCGCGGCGCACCGGGGCAGAGATGGTCTCAGAGGGATAGAGGTCGCTTTGCACGGTGATGTGCGGATAGGCCGGGTCGACTGGGGCGCGCCGCATCCTGTCTGCGCTCGCAGGCCCGGAAACGGCGAGCATGAATACGCTCGCGCCCAAGGCAATCCCGGTGAGGTGCACAGCGCTCATGACGGTGACAATCCCCAAGCCAGTCCCGAGTCGAGCATAAGCCGCGCGAGTGCGAATTGAAAGGCGCGTGCTGCGGTACTTTCGCGGGCCTCGAAGCCTTCCTAGCGCGGGGAGGACGGTCCTAATGAGCTTGAGCCAGCATGTGTTCCTCTAATGCGAGCGGGGGTCGAACGAGGCGCTCTTCGCCGAGCCTCTGAACGCGGCAAGCAATGCGTCCTTTCTCCTTGCCGCGCTTGCCGCACTTTTGCTGCTGCTCCGCCGGCCAAGGGAGATGCGGAGCGCCGACCATTATCTCTTCATCGCGCTCGTCTTTCTCATCGGGCTCCGCAGCCTCGCCTTCCACTTCTCGCCGACGGCGCATCGCTGCTTGCCGATGTGGTCCCGATCGACGTATTCATGCTCGTCTATCTGGGCTTTGCGCTGAACCGCTTCCTGCGCGTGCCGCCCGGATGGACCGTGCTCATTCTGATCGCCTCCCCCCAATGTGGTGCTGACCATGCAGGTGAAATGCTGGGGCGGCGGCATCGGCTTCCCCGGCGCCGAGGTCACCGGCGCATCAGAGTGCCTCAACGGCAGCCTCGTCTATGTTCCGGCGCTGCTCGCCATGGCGATCGTCGGTGGATTGATGGCCGAGCGGAAGCACCCGGCCGCGCCCTACATCCTCTGGGCCGCGCTGATCTTTGCGATCTCGGTGGCCTTCCGTTCGCTCGATCTTGCGCTGTGCGATGCGTACCAGTTCCAGGACCGCAAGATCGGCACCCATTTCGTCTGGCATTTGTTGAGCGGTCTTGCGCTGTTTCTCCTGCTCTGCGCGAGCCTCGAGGTCGGACCGGGCGGCGAGTCGCGGACCATCGTCGTGCGCAGAGTCGAGCAGGAAATCTTGCCGCCTCTCAAGGACGCGCCAAGGGATGAGGACGATGAGGATCGCGGGCGGCGATGAACTGCCCGCGATCCTGAAAAGTCGGTGCGGCTAGATCTTTCCGAGCAGAAGCAAGATCAGCAGGATAATGAGGATCAGGCCGACAATGCCCGACGGCCCATAGCCCCAATCCCGGCTGTGACCCCAGGTCGGGATGACGCCGAGCAGGATCAGAATCAGAATGATGATCAGAATTGTGCCGAGTGACATGTGCATTCCCCCCAATTGCGACGGCGCAGTCTAGAGCGTGAGCGAGGGGTGCAGGTAGGAAAACTTTAGGTGAACTGGCCGTTGTCCCGGCCTTTCGCCTTTTGCAGCAAGTGCCTGCCGGACGCGGCAGGGGGTCTGTCCTTAGGCTTGGGCGGCCTTGCGTACAGCCACGACGATATCCTCGGTGCGCATTCGGTGACGGAAGTCGGGGTCGACGAAGCGAGCCTTGACCCTGCCGTCTCGGCCGACCACCAAAGTCGCCGGGACCGGCAGGAACCAGCCGCCATTCCCCTGGAAATGGGCGAGGTCGATGCCGAAGCCCCGATACATGTCCATGACCCTGTCCCCGACCCAGAAGATCAGCCCCAGATTCAGGGCATAGCCGAGATCCATGTCGGTCAGCACGCGGAAGGGGACGCCGCCCGCCGCCTGTAGCGCCCGCGCATATTTGGCGGTTTCCGGTACGATGGAGATGACGTCGCCGCCGGCCGCGACGATCTCAGGATAGGCGCGGGCGAGCGAATGCAGCTCGAGCCCGCAATAATCGCACCAGGGCCCGCGGTTGAAGCTGACGACGAGCGGACCCTTCGCGAGCAGCGTGGCAAGCTCGACGAGCTGTCCCCTCGCTGTCGGTCATGCAGAAATCTGGCAGAACCTCGCCAACCCTGAGGGATCTGGTTGCTGTCCTTGATATTGGCTGTGATGCGGGCGACGAGCTGGTCGTAGGTCGCCTCCATCTCAGGCAGCAGCTTGCGCGACTCGCCAAGATAGAGCTTGAGCCGCTGGTCCAGCGGAGCTTGGAGATGGTCGGCCTTGGAGAACGCCTCGGCGAGCGCCTGGTCCAGGGATTTCGCTTCGTTCAACCGCGCCTCCGGCGAGCGGACAGGGGCTCAATCTGCATTGCAACTGGCAATGCTGGGCCGCCAAATCGATACGAATGGGGCTGATTTCGGCCGTTCAACCGCGGAGGCCGGCGCCCGCAAGACAGATATATGAAAGGCCGGGACTGCTCTCGTCCAGTCCTTTTCAGCCATTACTGCACGCACCGCGCGAGCATCCTTCTTCTCTATCGCTCATTTGGAATCTTAATCGACAAGGGGTGAGCGCCCCAATAGGCTGATCTGGATCACCGGCCGCAAAGAGAGCCGGCAGCGCAAGCCTCAGGGAGGGGTTCAAGGCATGAACGAACAGCCGGCACGCGAGACGTTCTTCGGCGGGTGTCCACACGACTGCCCGGATACCTGCGCCATGATCTACGAGGTGGAGAACGGCAGGCTGGTGGAGGTGCGCGGCAACAAGGATCACCCGATGACGCGCGGCACTCTTTGCGTGAAGCTGAAGGACTATCACGACCATCACTACAATCCCGACCGCGTGCTCTATCCCTTGCGCCGCTCAGGGCCGAAAGGCTCGCGCCAGTTCACCCGCATCTCCTGGGACGAGGCTGTCGCCGAGATCATTTCGCGCTGGAAGGACATCATCGCCAAATATGGCAGCCAGGCGATCATGCCGTACTCGTATCTCGGCAATGAAGGGTTGGTGCAGGGGCTGACCGCCGGCGATGCCTTCTTCAACAAGCTCGGCTCGACGGTGAACGAGAAGACCTTCTGCGCCTCGGGCTCATCCACGGCGTGGCTGCTCACGGTCGGCCCGACCGGCGGCGTCGATCCGGAGAGCTTCGTCCACTCGAAATACATCGTGATCTGGGCATGCAACTCGATCTCGACCAATCTGCATCATTGGCCCTTCGTGCTCGAAGCGAGGAAACGCGGCGCCAAGGTGGTGGTGATCGATTCCTACCGCTCGCGCACCGCGAAGCAGGCCGATTGGCACATCATGCCGAAGCCCGGCACCGACGGCGCTTTGGCCATGGGCGTCATCGCCGCGATGATCGAGAACGGTCTCGTCGATCGCGAGTGGGTCGATGCTCATACCGTCGGCTTCGAGGAACTTGCCGAACGCGCCAAGCAATTCACGCCTGCTTACGTCGAGCGCATCACCGGCGTGCCTGCGGCGGATGTCGCCCGCTTCGCCCATGATTTCGCCAAGGCGCAGCCGTCCGTGATCCGCATGGGCGTTGCGCTCGAGAGGCATGCCGGCGGCGGCCAGACCATCCGTGCCGTATGCGCTATCCCGGCGCTCGCCGGCTCATGGCGCCATGTCGGCGGCGGTTTGTTGCAGATGCCGCTTTGGGAGTTCCCGGTGGATTGGCAGCGCGTCTCGCGGCCCGATTTCATCAGGCCGGGCACGCGCGTGGTGAACAACCTCCAGCTCGGTCAGGCGCTGACCGGCGAGATGAAGCTCGATCCGCCGATCATGGGGCTTTACGTCTACAACACCAATCCGGTGAGCCAGGCGCCGCAGACCAACAAGATCGTGAAGGGACTGTCGCGCGAGGATTTGTTCTTCGTCACGGCGGAGCATTTCGTCACCGACACCGCCGCCTACGCCGACATCGTACTGCCCGCGACCATGGCCGGAGAGCACGACGACATGATGTTCTCCTGGGGCCATTTCTATTTGACCATCAACGAGAAGGCGATCGAGCCGCGCGGCGAGGCCAAGTCCAATGCCGCGATCTTCCGCCTGCTTGCCGCCGGCATGGGCTACGACGATCACCAGTTCAAGATGGGCGACATGGAGCTCGCCGAGCATTACGTGAAATGGGACGCGCCGCAGATGGCCGGCGTCGGCATGGAATATTTCCGCAAGCACGGCTATTTCCATCTCGCCGTCGGCACGCCGGACGACCGCCTGCCGCACGCCAACGGCAATTTCCCGACGCCGTCGGGCAAGGTCGAGTTCATGGTCAAGGACGCCAAGAACTTCGTCGCGCCCCCGTTCCGCATGATGTACGAGGCGATGCAGTCGGGTGAGGACGTCGATCCGCTTCCCGGCTACCTGCCGCCGCGCGAGAGTGCCGAGAGCAATGCCGCGCGCGCAGCGAACTATCCGCTCAACATCATCTCGCCGAAGAGCCACGGCTTCCTCAATTCCTGCTACGCCAACGAGCCGCACAAGATCAAAGGGCAGGGCGAGCAGTTCGTGATGCTGAGCCCCAAGGATGCGGAAGCACGCTCGATCCGCGAAGGCGATCCGGTGCGCGTGTTCAACGATCGCGGCGACTTCGAGGGCTTTGCCCGCGTCACCGACGACGTGCAGGACGGCGTGATCGTCGCCACGCTCGGCTATTGGCGGAGCCTCAACCGCTCCGACGGCTCGGTGAACTCGATCTCCTCGGACGCCTTTTGCAGTCTCGGCCGGGCGCCGACCTTCTCGGACAATCTGGTGCAGGTCACCCGCGTGAACTGACGGTCCCATCGGCTCGAATTAGCTACTCGGCGGCGACGTTCGCCGAGCCGTTAGCCTTCACCTCCTGGAGCACGGTGAAGCCCTCGAACTCCGGATGACCGAGATAAAGCGGCTTGCCGGCACCTGCGCTCGCATGCGCCTTGCGGAAGGCTTCGGAGCGCGTCCACGCCTCGAAGTGCTTCTGCGAGCGCCACTCGCTGTGTGAAGCGTAGAGCACGTGGTCGTCCTTCTCCGAGCCCTTGAGCAGATGAAAGATGACGAATCCCGGCACCTCTTCCAGATGCGACTGGCGCGTCAGCCATACTTGCTCGAAGTCGTGCTCCGATCCTTTGCGGACTTTGAACCGGTTCATGGCGATAAACATGCTTTACTCCTTCACTTAGCTGGCGCGAGGATAACGAGGCTACTCCCGGCACTCAACGTTTCGATGCGGGACACTGAGCTTGCAGTTTGAGCGCCTTGCATTGACAAACCTGCACGCCACGAAAGGGTGCGGCGTCTCAGCGCAATTCCGCAACAATTGCGCAAACGCAAATAAACGCATTGGCAAAGCGCTACTATATAAGTCCGGCACCCACTCTCATCGCCCATAGGAGGTTCCCCGTGAGCAAAGAAGCAACGACCAAGGAGCGCCGCAAGGCGCCGCTCGAAACCCCCACCGATCTCGGCGGCAATGCAAGACGCGATATTGCCGGCGCGCTTAACGCGCTGCTTGCCGACACGTTTGCGCTCTATCTGAAGACCAAGAATTTTCATTGGCACGTCAGCGGCCCCCATTTTCGCAGCCTTCATCTCCTGTTCGACGAGCACGGCGACCAGATCTTCGCCATGACCGACGAGATCGCCGAGCGGGTGCGCAAGGTCGGAGGCCTGACGATCCACTCGATTGGCGAGATCTCGCGCCTTCAGCGCATCCCCGACAACGACGCCGACTATGTCGATCCGCTGGACATGGTGGCCGAGCTTCGTTCCGACAATCAGGCGCTGATCTCCGCCATGCGCGAGACGCATGAGCTTTGCGACGAGGAGAACGACGTCGCCACGGCAAGCCTGTTGGAGAACTGGATCGACCAGGCCGAGCGGCGCGTGTGGTTCCTCTTCGAGACGAGCCGCCGCGGCGACCCAGGGCATTGATCGCCGGGCGCTTTGTGCCGCCAAGACTTTGCCGGCAATCGAACAGCATCTGAACAACTAGAGCGGGCGTCCTCAGGCGAGGGCGCCCGCTTTGAGCATTTCCGTCCGATTTCGATTGGCCGGCCATTTGATCCCCGGCTAATAGGGGCACGACCTCAATCCTTTCCGGGTGCCGGCTTGTCCTCATCGCGCCGTACCAGAACCACCTTCCAGCGCTTCATCGAGTCAGAGGCCGCCGGCGGCCTCGTGCTGATGGCGAGCGCGGCGCTCGGCCTCGCCATGGCCAATTCGCCGCTCGCGCCAGATTACGAAGCGATGTTGCACGCGCCCATCGGCGGCCTCGATCTTCTGCACTGGATCAACGATGGGCTGATGGCCTTCTTCTTTCTCTTGGTCGGGCTCGAGATCAAGCGGGAGATGGTTGAGGGGCAGCTCGATACCTGGCCGCACCGCGCGCTTCCCTTCATCGCTGCTTTCGGCGGCATGCTCGTACCGGCGTTGATCTTCATGGCCGTGAATTTTCCCCATCCGGAGAATTGGCGCGGCTGGGCGGTGCCGACCGCCACCGACATTGCCTTTGCCCTTGGCGTGCTGGCGCTGGTCGGCTCGCGCGTGCCGGCCTCGCTCAAGGTGTTCCTCACCTCGCTTGCCATCATCGACGATCTCGGCGCGATCCTCATCATCGCGACCTTCTACGCCTCCGATCCGTCCTTCGTTGCGCTCGCCGTCGCTGCGGTGTTTGCCGCCACGCTCTATTGGCTCAACCGGCGCGGAGAGACGCGGCTTCTTCCTTATATCCTGCTCGGCGTCATGCTTTGGGTGGCGATGCTGTTCTCCGGCGTTCACGCGACGCTTGCCGGCGTGATCCTTGCCATGATGATCCCGATCAACCATGCGAGCGACAGCAAGCACTCGCTGGTGCACAGCATGGAGCGGGCGCTGTCGCCCTGGGTCGCCTTCCTCGTTCTGCCGATCTTCGGCTTCGCCAATGCCGGCGTGTCGCTCGCCTCGACTGGGCACATGTCGCTGTTGTCGCCGCTTGGGCTCGGTATCATCGGCGGGCTGTTTCTCGGCAAGCAGATCGGCGTTCTCGCCGCGGTATTTCTGGCAAGGAAGGCGAAGGTCGGAGCGCTTCCGGCCGGAGCCAGTTGGCGTCACATCTACGGTGTGGCGTCGCTCTGCGGCATCGGCTTCACCATGAGTTTTTTCATAGGCTTGCTCGCCTTCACTGGCCCGGAAAAGGAAGCTGTGCTCAAGCTTGCAGTGCTGGTCGGATCGTTGCTCTCGGCGCTCGCCGGCGCTTTGATCCTATTAACGACACCCTCCGCCAAACCGAAGCGCGCCCGCTAGCCGCCCGCGTCGCCATAGAGCCAGTCGAAGCCGCGCAGCAGAGTCTCGGCGCGCCTTCGCTTCAACACGAAATTGCGTGCCAACGCCGCGGGGCCGCGAAGATGGTAGATGCGGCCGAAGCGCGCCGCTTGGGTCTGGACGCGAGCGGCGCGGCGCATGCGAAGCAACTCGTAGAGAGGAAAGGCTGACGCAGGGTCGCCGCCGCACGTCTTGAGGCTCGCCGCGAGCGCCACGGCATCTTCGATGGCGAGCGCCGCCCCTTGCGCGAGATAGGGCAGCACGGGATGGGCGGCGTCACCGAGGAGCGCCACGCGCCCGTCCGCCCAGCGGTGCATTGGCTTCAGCCGAAACAGCGACCAGCATCGCCAACCCTCGACACTCTCGAGCAAGGCCTGTGCCGGGCTCGCCCAGCGATGGAACGTCGGCAGCAGGATTTCGGGTTCGGCGCCCAGGTTCCATCCTTGCTTGGCGCTGCCGCCTTCGACCACGGCGACGATGTTCACATCCTTTCCGCCGCGTACCGGGTAATGCACGAGATGGGCGCGCGGCCCGAGCCACAGCCCGACATTTGGAGCATCAAAAGGGGCGGGGACTTGGTCGCGCGGCAGCAGCGCACGCCAGGCGGTGGCGCCGGAGAAGCGCAAGCCCGCGTGCGGCGCCATGCGGTCGCGCAAGCGCGACCAAATTCCGTCGGCGGCGATGAGGCTTGAGCCTTCGACCAGCGAGCCGTCAGCGCCCCTTGCCGCGACCCCGCCGGCGCAGTTGTCGACCTCCGTCACATCGAAGCCGTCTCTGAGGTCGATGGAATCGAGGCCTCGGCAGACTGCTAGCAACGCAGCATGAAGGTCGGCGCGGTGAAAGGTGAGATAGGGCGCGCCGTAGCGCTGCTCGGCCACTCCGCCGAGCGGCATTGAGGTGAGGGTGCCGCCGGACTGTCCGTCGAATAGCCGCAGCAGGTCCGGCTTGAAGGCGACCGCCTCGACCGCATCGAGAATGCCGAGCTCAACCAAGATTCGCGTCGCGTTTGGCCCGAGCTGGATGCCTGCACCGGTCTCGTCGGCGAACACCGAGCGCTCGAGAAGCGTGGCGCTCATGCCGTTCCGCGCAAGCGCGATGGACGTGGCAAGGCCGCCAATGCCGCCGCCAACGATGAGCACGCGGCTTTGCGGCCCGGGTTTCGTCATCGCTTAAGGGTCAAGCCGCAGGCGGTCCCGGCGGTGCGGTCGCCACGAAGACGCAACCCGGCGGATCGCTCTCGGTTTGCTTGAGGGAAGGATCGTAGTTGAACAGCGTCGAGCAATACGGGCACACGAGCTCGGCCTCGTTTCCCATGTCGAGATAGACATGGGGATGGTCGAAAGGCGGCGTCGCGCCCATACATTGGAATTCCTTGACGCCGATTCTGATACGGTCGACGCCCTTGTCGTTTATGAAATGAGGCACCAGCGATTGAGCCATGGCAGCTAAGTCTTATGTCTATGAAGGGGATGGATCGGGCGTGAGCATAATCGGCGTGAGCTTGAGACGGTAGCGAAGAATGCCGAGTTTTCAATCTGACGGCGTGCGCATCGCCTATTGGGATGAGGGGGAGGGCGACCCCATCCTGCTCATCCACGGCTTTGCCTCCAATGCCGGCACCAACTGGGTCGATCCCGGCTGGGTGCGGACGCTTGTGGCGGAGCGGCCGCAGGGTGATCGCCTTCGACAATCGCGGCCATGGACAAAGCGAGAAATTGTACGAGCCGGAGCGCTACGGTGCTCCAACCATGGCGGAGGATGCGAGGGCGCTCCTCGATCATCTCGGCATCGGGCGCGCCGATGTCTTGGGCTATTCCATGGGCGCGCGCATCTCGGCCTTCCTCGTGCTGAAGCACCCGGAGCGCGTGCGCAGCGTCATCTTTGCCGGCCTCGGCATCAATATGGTGCGCGGCATGGTCGGCACCGGGCCGCTTGCCAAGGCGCTCGAGGCGAAGAGCATCGACGATGTCACCAACGATACGGCGCGGAGCTTCAGGGCGTTCGCCGAGCACACCAAAGGCGACCTTAGAGCGCTTGCCGCCTGCATGCGCGGCCCGCGTGAGAAGATCACGCCGGAGATGCTTGCCGGCATCCACGTGCCGGTGCTCGTCGCGGTGGGAACAGAGGATGTGATCGGCGGCTCGGGCGCCGAGCTTGCCGCGCTCATCCCGGGCGCTAAGCTGCTCGATATCGTTGGCCGCGACCATATGAAGGCGGTCGGCGACGCTCGGTTCAAGCGGGGTGTGCTCGACTTTTTAACCCAGCGGCCCTAAGTCCCGTGCTAGTGAAACAGCAAACTACCCCTTCACCGAAGGATATTCCCTAGAGGTGGCTGTCATGAACAAGGCTTTCACTGCGGCGCAGCCGCAGATCAAGAGTTACGACCCGATTTGGGGGCAGGTACGCCGCGAGGCGGAAGAGACGAGCGCGAACGAGCCGGTGCTCGCGAGCTTGATCTACGCCACGATCTTGAGCGAGCCGACCCTTGAGGATGCCATCTGCCACACCGTGGCGCATCGGCTACAGCCCTCGGTCGACACCGGCCTCCTGGTCAAGACCTTCCGCGAGGTGCTGTCGGAGGAGCCGGGGCTTAGCGAGTTTTTCCGCGCCGATATCATGGCCGTCGCCAAGCGCGATCCGGCCTGCCGCCGCTACTTGGAGCCGCTGTTCTTCTTCAAGGGATTCGTGGCGCTCGAGACCTATCGCTTTGCCAACCGGCTTTGGCAGTCGGGCCGCAGAGACTTTGCGCTTTATCTACAGAGCCAGTCGAGCCGCGTGTTCGCCGTCGACATTCACCCAGCCGCGCGCATGGGAAAGGGCATCATGCTCGACCATGCCACCGGCATCGTGATCGGCGAGACGGCGGTGGTCGGCGACAATTGCTCCATGCTGCATGGCGTGACGCTTGGCGGCACCGGCAACGAGCGCGACGACCGCCATCCCAAGATCGGCTGCGGCGTGATGATGGGCTCAGGCGCCAAGATCCTTGGCAATATTCATATCGGGGATTGCGTGCGGGTCGCGGCGGGAAGCGTGGTGGTGCAGGACGTGCCGCCGCGGCGGACCGTCGCCGGCGTGCCGGCGCGCGATATCGGTCCCGCCGGCTGCGAGGAGCCTGCGCTCAGCATGGACCAGCTGGTTCGCGACGGCGACAACGCGAGCCCTTGCAGCTAAAGGTCTTGGACATTGGATTTTGAAGGAGAAGCTGAGTGACGCGAGACGAGATCGTCAAGCTTGAGCGCTATTTGCAGCGCGTGTTCAGGCTGCCTGCTCTTGAAGTGAAGCAACGGCCGCGCAAGGAGGATTCCGCCGAGGTCTATGTCGGCGATGAGTTCATCGGCGTTCTGTTTCGCGACGACGACGAAGGCGAGACCGCCTATCAGTTCCAAATGGCGATCCTCGACTACGACCTCGGCAACTGAGCCCTCGACTTTTCTCGCCGGAGCTCGCGCTCAGCAATCTTTCGACACAAATCTGTCTCGCCCAGAAACTTTGGGACAAATGCGCGAAACGATACTGTCCTAGGTCTAGTGGGTCAGCAGCTGCTGACTCCGAAGCGTATAGTCTGGCCCCGCTGATGCCCGGTGGGGCCAGGCCCCTTCTCTCCATCGGAATTGTTCTCTCCCACCAAAAAAAGGAGCCGGCACTCTTGGTAGAGGCCGGCTCTAGGTGAGGCCCGGTAGGTCGGGGATGGGTGGGGGATGATCACCGGGCCTGAAATTTATCTCCAGAAATTGTGCCGAAGCTCCTGCTGTTAGCGGCCGTGCGAGGCCGTGGTCGGCGAGGTCTCGCCGCTCGGCGGCATGAGCGAGCTCCACACCAGCGGATTGCGGTCGGACTGCTGCTTGACGAAGGTGTAAGGCGTGTCGGTCCAGCGAAGGACCTCCTTGCGCTTGTTGTCGAGCACGAGGTCGCCGATGTCGGTCCGCGCCGTCAGCACGGCATGGCCTTCATTGTTCTCGTCGCGAACCACGGTGATGAGCAGAGTGCTCTCGGGCCAGCCGCGCTCGATCAGCATACGGCGCTTGAGCAGCACGTAGTCCTCGCAGTCGCCCTTGCCTGACGGATAGGTCCAAACCTCGACCTTGCCGTAGAGATCGAGATCGGTGACCGGACTGACCGACTGATTGACGTAGCGGTTGACCTGCTCGAGCTCGCTCCGCCTTTGCGCGGTGAGCTGCATGCGGCCGGCATGGCGGCCGGACGGCCGGCACTCCGCCTGGTGCTCCCGGCAGAACGTCACATAGCCGATCGGCGGCAGGCTGTTGCCGAAGGACTGCAAATACGCAGCCTTCTGCGGCTGAAGCTCCGGCTCCAAGCGAACCGTGTGGCCATTGCTCACGCTGCCCACAGGCAGCGACGAGATGAGCATCAAAAATGCCGAACCCATCACAAACGTTTTCATCACACCCCCCGTTTTTCGTTGGGGGCACTATCCCAAAAAGGTTTTGAGATTCTGATAAAGCAAATGCGGCCTTTTCAGTAGTATTGATAAGACGTGCTTAGGAAGCATTTCGCAAGTTTGAACGGTTTTATCCTGATTAAGGTTTTGGATACTATGAAATGGTCCATATCCTGCCAAAGTCTTAGCGAGTGTCACGATTGGACTCAGGAATTTACTTTATGGAAATGGTAAACGTGTGCTTTATATTTAGGAAGCGCTAAGCCTGTCGGAAGGATCGCAGCCTCTTTCAGCATCTCCCAAGCGCGGATGTCACGAAGCCGATGCGGATATTGCGGAAAGCTCGTGCCGAGGCGGGCGTTGCTGTTAAGGTCGCGCGGCGGGAGAGGGGGCGATCCTCCGCCGCGACTTCAACCACCCACATCCAACAAGGGCTGCGATGCAAATTCCGGCGATGGGCGCCTCCGAACCGATGTTCAATGTCCCGCGGATGGTGCTCCTGCTGGCAGGGCTGATGGTCGGGATGCAGCTCATCCAAATCCTGCTGCCGAGCGAGGAGAGCCTGCAATTCCTGCTCGCGCTTGCTTTCATCCCGGCGCGCTATAGTGGTGCGGCGCAGGAGCTTCCCGGCGGCTATCTCACCGCGGTCACCTCTTTCGTGACCTACATGCTGGTGCATTCAGGTTGGGTGCATCTCCTCGTCAATCTTTTATGGATGGCAGCCTTCGGCAGCCCGGTGGCCAAGCGCATCGGCGACTGGCGGTTTCTGTCGTTTTCGGCCCTTTGCGGCATTGCCGGCGCCGTCACCCACCTCGTCTTTCACTTCGGCGAAATGACCCCCGTGGTCGGGGCGTCGGCGGCAATTTCGGGGCAAATGGCTGCCGCCTTGCGCTTTGTCTTCGCTGGCCGGCCGGGTGAGGGGGATCTCGCACAGGTGCCGCTCGAAAGCCTCTCCAAGACGCTGACCGACCGGCGCATCCTCACGGTTCTCGGCTTCTGGGTGGTGCTCAACGTCGTTTTCGGCGTTGGGGTGGTCTCGATCGCTGGCACCGAGGGCGACATCGCCTGGGAGGCCCATATTGGCGGATTTCTGTTTGGCCTCCTCTGCTTCGGCTTCTTCGACACCAGCAGAAGACTGCCGGTGCTTGAGCGGCAGCCCTGACCTCGAGGTCTGGAACTTTTCAAGTCGCACCTCACTTGCACACTTGCGCGGTCAAGGACAGAATGTCGCAGGCAACCGGGACAAAGTTCTCGGGCTGGAGGAAGCGAGCATGAACGTTGCGGCCATTCTAAAGATGAAGGGCAAGGGCGTATTCACTGCCTCAGCGGACACATCCTTGCTCGAAATTGCCAAGCTGCTCGAGCAGCATGGCATTGGTTGCATTGTCGTCGAAGGCGATGAAGGCAAGGTCGTGGGCATCGTGTCCGAGCGTGACGTCGTGCGGGCCATCGGCCGCTCCGGCACCAAGGTGCTGAAGGAGCCGGTGTCGACCTATATGACGAGAGCCGTGGTGACGGCGCGCGAGGCGGACACGATCGACCGGCTGATGTCGGAGATGACCACGCACCGGTTCCGCCATATGCCCGTCGTCGAACGGGGACGGCTGATCGGTCTCGTGTCGATCGGCGATGTGGTGAAGATGCGGATCGCGGAAGCCGAGATGGAGGCTGCCGCGATGCGGGAATATATCGCCACCGGCTAGGCGACGAGACCGCCGACCAATGCCCTGAGCTCGTCAATCTGCCTTTCGGCGGCCTTGGCGCCTTGCTCCATGGCTTCGCCGGCGCGGTGGAAATCGAACAGGCCGATACTGCCGACCTTCGGCGAAATGGTCACGTCCGGCGGGTCGCCGGCGAGACGCGAGCGCGCAATGCGGTCCTGGGTGATGTTGATCGCATCCATCATTACCGCAGAGATGCCCGGCGCGCCGTCGCTCTTGCCGAAGATCTGCCGATGCAGGAGATGGATGGCGGCGCGGCCATTCTTGCCGGGGAGCTTTGCCTCTTCCGGCGGCATGGAAAGTTCTGCGAGCACCTCTTGGTCGTGAATAACGCTGCCCCTGTTGACAGAGTCGCTGCTCAAGGTCACGGCGACCACGATGCGGGCGCCGAACGCCCGGCAGACCGAAACCGGCACCGGATTGACCAGGGCGCCGTCAATTAGCCAGCGGCCGTTGATCTTCACCGGGCGGAAGATGCCGGGCAGCGCGAACGACGCCTGAAGCGCATTCACCAGGCTGCCCTTATTCAGCCAGACCTCATGGCCGGTGCCAAGCTCGGTGGCGACAGCCACGAATTTCCGCTCCAGCCCCTCGATGGTGACGTCCTGCAAATGGTTCTCGAGACGGCTGCTCAGGCGCTGGCCGGTGAGCAGGCCTGAGCCAGCGAAGTTGATGTCGAGAAAGCCGAAGACCCTGCGGGGGGTCAGCGCCGCGGCGAAATCCTCAAGCGCCTGGAGGCGGCCGGTTACGTAGCAGGCGCCGGCGACGGCACCGATCGACGTTCCGGCGACGATGTCAGGCTCAAGTCCTGCGTCGATCAGGGTCTTGAGTACCCCGATATGGGCCCATCCGCGGGCCGCGCCGCCGCCAAGGGCGATGCCAATCATCGGTCTCGCCATTTCAACCTAACCCACGCTCACGCCTGACGTTCGATGCCGCGATGTCGCGGGCCAAAAGATCGCCAAAGAGCGTCTCTAGCCAAGCATCCACGAGGCTTATCGCCGGAGGAATCGCCTGACTTTGCGTTACCATACTAGTCTTGAGTCTTTAAGGTTCTCTTTGCGGCGGATGCGTGTCCGTACACTTTCTCGGGATCGAACAGCGTCTCGCTTTCGACAAAGGTAAGGGCAACGCCGGCAGCCGTTCCCTTGCCGATGGGCAGGGCACGATAGAAGCAGGACCTGCGGCCCGTATGGCAGCCGGCCTCCGTACCGCAGAGCTCGACTTTCAGCCAAAGCGCATCCTGGTCGCAATCCGTGCGCAACTCGACGACGCGCATGGTGTTGCCGCTCTCTTCGCCCTTGCGCCACAGGCGCTTCCGCGAGCGGGACCAAAACTGCGCTTCGCCGGTCTCGATCGTGCGGGCAAGGGCCTCGTCGTTCATATAGGCGAGCATCAGCACTTCGCCGGTCGCGGCCGAAGTGACCACCACGGGGACGAGCCCGTTTGCATCGAATCTCGGGGAGAATGCCGTCCCCTCCTCGATGCCTGCCTTTGTGGCGGGAGGAGGGGAGGCCTTGGGTCTGGTCACCGCGATCTATTCCTCGCGGGCTTCGCCGGCTAGAGGCGGCCGCGTTCCGTGGCAAGCATCATGAAGCGCGCCTGCTGCGCCGGGTCTTCCTTGAAGATGCCCGTGAACTGGGTGGTGATGGTGGCGACGTCAGGCTTCTTTACGCCGCGGATCGACATGCACTGATGCACGGCCTCGATCATCACCGCCACGCCTTTGGGCTTCAGCGCCTTGTCAATGGTCTCAGCGATCTGCGCCGTCATGGTCTCCTGGGTCTGGAGCCTACGGGCGAACACCTCGACCACGCGGGCGAGCTTGGAGATGCCGACCACGCGATCGGTCGGGAAATAGGCGACATGGGCCTTGCCGATGAACGGGATCATGTGATGCTCGCAATGCGAATGCAGCTCGATGTCGCGAAGCATGACGATATCGTCGTAGCCGGCCACCTCGTCGAAGGTGCGCGACAGCACGTCGAGCGGACACTCATGATAGCCCGCGAAGAATTCATCGTAGGCGCTGACCACGCGCTTCGGTGTCTCGCGCAAGCCCTCGCGCGCGGGATCGTCGCCGGCATAGGCGATAAGCGTGCGCACGGCCTCCTCGGCCTCCTCGCGCGACGGGCGCGCAATGCCTGGGCCACGGCCGATATCGACGTGAGGTCTAATGGGCAATTTCTTTATAGTGGCGTCCATCAAGCTTCCCTTGCCTTCCACTCAACGCGGACGAACCGGGCCAGTTTCCTTAGCTTTGAGCGTGGATAGCATAGTCGGTCCGTCAATAGTTTCTGTCACTTTGGGACCGTCGCCCTGCCTGAGCCCCACCTGGGTGCATATATAATGCGAGTTACCCGCCCGCAAGGCGAGGATGGTGACGGAGATTTGAGAGCTGATGAGCCTGCCGGACGACATTTACAGCCAGCGCATTCTGGAGCTTGCCGCGAACATGCCCCGGGCGGAGAGGCTGGTAAGCCCAGAGGCCACGGCAACGGCCCAGTCCAAGCTCTGCGGCAGCAGGGTCACGGTCGATCTCGCCATGCAGGGCGACGTGGTCACCGATTACGGACAGAGCGTAAAGGCCTGTCTGCTCGGCCAATCCTCGGCCGCGGTGATGGGACGGGAGATCGTGGGTTCGAGCGCCGCCGAGCTCCGCGAGGTCGGCGCCGCGATGCGCAAGATGCTGAAAGCCGGAGGGCCCGCGCCCAAGGGCCGCTGGGGCGATCTCGCAGCGCTCGAGCCGGTCAAGGACTATAAAGTGCGCCACGCTTCGACGCTGCTCGTGTTCGATGCGGTGGAGGACGCGATTCGCCAGATCGAAGCCAAGCGTGGCGAAGAGGGGACCCGCGCGCTCAAGCCGCAAGAGCATGTCTCAGACATTGCAACCAAGTGAGCAGGTGACCACGACTAAGCTTGGCTCACGCCTCGCCAAGGCGTGCCTGCTTGCGCCGATCACGCTCTATCGCTGGACGATCTCGCCCCTCCTTGGGGTGAACTGCCGGCATCTCCCCTCCTGCTCGGACTATGCCAGCGAGGCCATCGACAAGAATGGAGCCTGGAAGGGCGGCTGGCTCGCTCTGTCACGCATTTGCCGCTGCCACCCATGGGGGAGCCATGGCTTCGACCCCGTGCCCGACATGCGCGAAGAGCACCACACCTTCGCGCCCTGGCGCTATGGGCGGTGGCGGTTGTCTCCAGGTGACTTGGCCCATAAATCCCGCTAATAAGGCGCCGTCACAACGAACCAATCTCTTACCTGCGCTCGTACGCAGGAGTGAGAGGAGAGACAGATGATTTCCCTACAATTTCCAGACGGCTCTCGCCGCGAGTTCAAGCCTGGCGTCACCGGCCGCGAGGTCGCCGAGTCGATCACCAAGTCGTTGGCCAAGAAGGCCGTCGCCATGGCGCTCGACGGGCAGGTCAAGGACCTCGCCGAGCCGATCAAGGCCGACGCCAAGATCCGCATCCTCACCCGGGAAGACCAGGAGGCACTGGCGCTGATCCGCCACGACGCGGCCCATGTGATGGCGGAAGCCGTGCAGGAGCTTTACCCCGGCACGCAAGTGACCATCGGCCCGGTGATCGAGAACGGCTTTTATTACGACTTCGCCCGCGACGAGCCGTTCACGCCGGAAGATCTACCCGTCATCGAAGCCAAGATGCGCGAGATCATCGCGCGCGACTCGCCCTTCTCCTGCGAGGTGGTGGACCGCGCGACGGCAAAGAAGGTGTTCGCCGACAAGGGCGAGACGTTCAAGCTCGAGCTGATCGACGCGATCCCCGAAGGCGACGAGATCAAGATCTATTCGCAGCGCGAGTGGCTCGACCTCTGCCGCGGCCCGCACATGACCTCGACCGGCAAGGTCGGCAAAGGTTTCAAGCTGCTCAAGATCGCCGGCGCCTATTGGCGTGGGGATTCGACGAGGCCGATGCTCCAACGCATCTACGGCACGGCCTGGGCGAGCGAAGAGGAGCTCGCAGCCTATCTGCATCAGCTCGAAGAGGCCGAGAAACGCAATCATCGCCGCCTGGGCCGCGAGATGGACCTGTTCCATTTCCAGGAAGAGGCGCCCGGCGCCGTGTTCTGGCATCCGAAGGGCTGGGCGCTATTCCAGACGCTGATCGGTTATATGCGCCGGCGCCAGCAGGCCTGGGGCTATGTCGAGGTGAACTCGCCAGACATGCTCGACCGCGCCCTTTGGGAGCAGTCGGGGCACTGGGAGAAGTTCGCCGAGAACATGTACATCACCGAGACGCCGGACGAGCGCGTCTATTGCTGCAAGCCGATGAACTGCCCTGGCCATGTGCAGATCTTCAAGCATGGGCTGAAGAGCTATCGCGATCTGCCGTTGCGCATCGCCGAGTTTGGCAAGGTGCATCGCTACGAACCGTCAGGGGCGCTACATGGGCTCCTGCGCGTGCGCCATTTCACCCAGGACGACGCGCATATCTTCTGCACCGAGGATCAGATCACCGAGGAATGCGTGAAGCTGAATGAGCAGATGTTGTCGATCTATCGCGACTTCGGCTTTGAGGACGTGCGCCTCAAATTCTCAGACCGGCCGGACAAGCGGGTGGGCTCGGACGAAGTGTGGGACAAGGCCGAGGCCGCGCTGAAACGCGCGGTCGCGGCGGCAGGCCTGCAATACGAGCTCAGTCCAGGAGAGGGCGCGTTTTACGGACCGAAGCTCGAATATGTGCTGCGCGACGCGATAGGCCGCGACTGGCAATGCGGCACGATCCAGGTCGATCTCAACATGCCGGTGCGGCTCGGCGCCTTCTATATCGGGCCGGATGGCGAGAAGACCGTGCCGGTGATGATCCACCGCGCCATGTTCGGGTCGCTCGAGCGCTTCACTGGCATCCTGATCGAGCATCACGCCGGCCACTTGCCACTGTGGCTCTCTCCGGTGCAGGTCATGGTCGCGCCGATCGTCTCCGACGCCGACGCCTATGCCACCAAAGTGCTTGAGGCGTTGAAGCGCGCAGGGCTCCGCGCCGAGGCTGACCTCCGCAATGAGAAGATCAATTACAAGGTGCGTGAGCACTCGCGGGCCAAGGTGCCGGTGATGTTCGTGGTCGGCAAGCGCGAGGCGGAGGAGGGGACGGCTTCGGTCAGGCGGCTCGGATCGCAGGACCAGCAGGTGCTCGGCCTCGACGACGCGATCAAGGCAATCGCGGCCGAAGCAGTGCCCCCGGATTTGGCAAAATCCCAGGCGCGCGCGGCGTAGAGTCTTCGTTGGTGCCGCCGAAGCCCATGCCGACCTCTGGCGCGCCCGGCATGCCGGGCGCAGCGACCGGCGCGCTCGGCGGGGGAGGCGGCGGAGGCTCGATGATTGCCTTCAGAGCCTCTGGCGAGGCCGGGCCCGACTCCATCACCACCTCGATCTGCTTTGCCTGTCCGGAAGCCACGCTAAACTTGCTCGTATAGCTTTCGCCGTTGTGCTTCGCCACAACGGCATAGTCGCCGACGGCGAGGATATGGGTCGGCAGCGCGCCGGCATTTTCCTTCACCACGTCGCCGGTCGTGGTGAGAATGCTCCATTGCGTGTCGGCGAGAGCTTCCCCGCCCGAGCTCTGCACAAGCTTGAAGGTGACGGCAGCGGCAGCGTGCTTGATCGTCGCCTCGGTGATCTTGCCGGGCTCGACCGTCACGTCGGCGCGCACCGTGGCGTTGGCGTCGCCATAGAGACTGACGATGTGGTAGGCGCCTGCGTTGAGGCGGATCACAAGGCCGGGCTTGGCATTCTCTATAATCTTGCGCCGGTTGCCGAACTGATCCTCGTCGTCGGAGAGAATGTCGAAGCGGACGCTCGATTGCGACAAACGCATGCCGCTTATGAGCACGGCCGCGAGCTTGAGCCCTCCAGTATTGAGGACAAAGGTTTCTTCCAACGACCGGCCGCTCTCGACCTTGATCTTCCTGGTGAGGTTGGAGAGGCCATAGGCCGCGTTCACGAGATATTCACCGGGCGGCAATGCCGCTGTCGGCATCGCGTCGCGATGCATGCTGACGAGCTTGCGGACCCCGTCATGTCCCGGACGCGGCGTGAACACGCGCCAGATCAGTCCAGTCTTGAGTTGAGGGCCGGCCTCGGTCAGCAGCGCCTTGAAGGTCACGGGCACGGGCGAAGATGATCCCGCGCCTGGGTCACTCGGAGTGCGGGCCGGCGCCGCGCTTTCCTTAGGCGGAATTGCGGCGAGCTTCTGCACGTTTGTTTCCGGCGGCGCGGGTGGACCAACGGTCTGGGTAGGCTGAGCTGGTTGCGCGGCGACAGGGGCGACGCTTTTCGGCTGCGCGCTCTTGGCCTGGGTGGTCTGCATGGGTACGGTTTGGACCGACGGACTGGCCGGCTGGTTCGCTTGTGCCGGCGGCGCAGTTGCGGTTACGGGCGCCGCGGCGGGTGGCGGCGGAACCGCAGCCGGAGGAGTTGGCGGTGTGACGGGCGCCGTCGCCACCGGGGCGATCTGCGGCGCGAGCTTGGCTGCGATCGCCAGCACGGCCGTCAAATCCTGCTTGAGCTCGTTGGCAGTGGCGGCGGTGAGGAACTGGCCACCTGTGCTTTGCGCCACGCAAGCAAGAGGCTTGAGTGCCTGCTTCGCCTTGGAATCGAACCCGATCACGTGGATGCGCAACCCCGGTGCGGCTTGCTTCAGCGACTTCACCGTGGCGCAGACATTGGCCTTACAGCTATCGAGGCCGTCGGTGATGAGCACGACGTCAAGGCCCGTGGGCGGCGTCTGCTTGGCGGCCTCGACCAGCGCCGCCGCGATCGGCCGTCCGAGCTTCGGCTTGAAGCCTGCCCCGAACAGAAGCTTGCCCGGGGTCTTCGCCGAAAGTTCGCCCGGCTTGGCGATGAGCTCAGCCTCGGCGCAGGTCTTGCCCTGGCGGTGACCGGCCGCTACGAGGCCGAATGCAACGCGGTCCTCGTAGGTCTTGAAGGCGTCGCCGAGAGCAGTCCGTACGATGGCGACCTTGCTTTGGCCGCCGACCTTCGTCCACATGCTGCGCGAGCCGTCCAGCACGATGATGGCCGATGAAGGCATTGCTTGCGGCGGGGCAGCTTGCTGGCTTTGTGCATGTGCGCCGGTCGCACAGAGGAGGGCGATGGGCGCGAGCAAACGCCCAAGCCCAAACCCGCGCTTCCCTCCCATCGCGTACATTCCTGTCGGTCCCCCGAGCCGTTATACCCTGTTCGGCTCACCGCACACGCTAGCGAAAATCGGCCACGACTAAGGCCGATTTGGGGTAGTTGCGCGCCTCAGCGCATCTATTGACGCGTTGTTTCCCAAGGCTTTTCGCGTTAGGGGAACGCGCCCCTCACCATGCCGGAAGCATCATGACCAATCCGACCATCGCTCATCTTCTGGCCCGCCGCTCAGTTTCCGCCAATAGCCTTGGCGAACCTGGGCCGAGCGAAAGTGAGATCGCCCAGATTCTGACTGCCGCCGCGAGGGTGCCCGACCACAAGAAGCTCGTCCCCTGGCGCTTTCTCCTGTTTCAGGGAGAGGGACGGAAGGAATTCGGCAAGATCCTCGCCGAGATTTGCCTGGCCGAGGAGAAGGACCCGAGTGCGTTCAGGCTCGAGACCGAAGCAAACCGCTTCATGCGTGCGCCGCTGGTCATCGCCGTGATCTCGCGCGTGGTGAAGAACCCGGCGGCGCCGGAATGGGAGCAGGTGCTTTCCGCAGGCGCCGCGTGCCAGAATCTCCTGATCGCCGCCACGGCGCTCGGCTACGGCGCGCAATGGATCACGGAGTGGTATGGCTATAGCCAAGGCGTGCGCGCCGCGTTGAAGCTCGCCGACAATGAGCGCGTGGCTGGCTTCGTCTATATCGGCACGGCGAAGGAGAAGCCCGACGAGCGGGAGCGGCCGTCGCTTGCCGACATCGCGCAGGCCTGGCGGCCTTAGGGCCACGCTCAGTAGTCGAATTGTTCCCGCAGGATGCGCTCGGCGAGGCTATGGCCTGGGTCGAACATCATGATGATGTCGACGTCGCTCGCTTCCCTGACCTCGACGGCAAGCACATCGCGAAACTCAGTGTTGTCGGCGACCGCGCTCACCGGGCGCTTCTCCGGCTCGAGCACCTCAATCAGGACCACGGCCTCGTTGGGCAGGATGGCGCCGCGCCAGCGCCGCGGCCGGAACGGGCTGATCGGGGTCAGCACCATCAGCGGCGCGTCGATGGGCAAGATCGGCCCATGCGCCGAGAGATTGTAGGCCGTGCTGCCGGCAGGTGTCGACACGAGCACGCCGTCGCAGATCAGCTCATCGAGCCGCACCCTGCCGTCGACAGAGATCCGGAGCTTCGCCGCCTGATAGATCTGCCGGAACAGCGAAACCTCATTGATGGCGATGGCGCGGTGCTCGGCGCCCTTCTCGTCATAGGCGGTCATGCGAAGGGGATGGATGACATTGATCTCGGCTTTCTCCAGCCGCTCGAGCAACCGATCCTCGCGATAGTCGTTGAGAAGGAAGCCGATCGATCCCCGGTTCATGCCGTAGATCGGGATGCGGTTATTCAGGTAACGATGCATGGTCTGGAGCATCTGCCCGTCGCCGCCGAGCGCCACGATGACATCGGCCTGTTCCGGCGGCGTCTCACCATAGCGGGCGATAAGCTCGCGGCGGGCCTGCTCGGCCTCCTTCATCTCGCTGGCGACGAAGGCAATGGTCTTGAAGCGGGGCATAATGGCGTCGACGGACTTTGATCCTGACTGGAGCGGGCACTATAAAGGCCAGGGCTTTACCGTATTGCAAGCCCGACGCTGACCTGGGCGCATGGTGAATCGATGAACAAGGACGATTCCCCGGTTCTGGTTTACACGACGTTTGCGCGCCTCGACGACGCGAAGCGGGTCGGGGACGCGCTCGTCGCCGCAAAGCTCGCCGCCTGCGTCAACATCTCCCCGGGCATGATCGCCATCTATGAATGGAAGGGCGCCCGCGAGGTGGCCGACGAGGTCGCCATGATCATCAAGACGAGGCGCTCTCTCGCCGACGCCGTGCTGGCCGAAACGAAGCGCCTTCATCCTTATGAGCTGCCGGCGCTGCTCGTGCTTCCGACCGAAGGCGGCAGCGACGAATATTGCGGCTGGATCGTGGGCCAGACCGGATCCCGTTCATGAGCGGGCGGGGATTTGTGCTCGCCATCGATCAGGGGACGACGAGCACCCGCGCCATTGTCTTCGACGATGAGGGATGGCCTTGCGCATCCGCGCAAGTCCCGCTCACCCAAATCTATCCCGCTCCGGGCGAGGTGGAGCACGACCCGGAGGAGATCTGGCAGTCGGTGCTCGCAGTGGGACGCGCGGCGCTCAAGGACATCGGCGCATGGCGGATCGCCGCGATCGGCATCACCAATCAGCGCGAGACGACGATCGTGTGGGAGCGCGCCACGGGCAAGCCGCTCGCCAATGCCATCGTGTGGCAAGACCGGCGCACGGCGAAGCATTGCGACCAGCTGAGAGGCGAGGGCTGGGGCGTGCATGTCGAAGAGACGACCGGGCTCGTCATCGATCCTTATTTCTCTGCGACCAAGCTCGTTTGGCTGCTCGCCAATGTGCCTGGTCTTCCAGAGCGGGCGCGAAAAGGCGAGGTGTGCTTCGGCACGGTCGATAGCTTTCTCCTGTTCAGGCTGACCGGCGGCAAGATGCATGCAATCGAGGCGAGCAACGCCGCCCGCACCATGCTCTACGACATCAGGCGTGGCGCATGGGACGACAGGCTTCTCGACCGCCTTGCCATCCCGCGCGAAATTCTCCCGGAGCTTCGCGACAGCCAGGACGATTTCGGTGTAACAGAGTCCGGGCATTTCGGCGCGGCCATCCCGATCAGAGGCATCGCTGGAGATCAGCAGGCCGCGGCCTACGGGCAGGCCTGCTTTCTCCCAGGCATGCTGAAGGCGACCTACGGCACCGGCTGCTTCCTGCTCGCCAATACCGGCGAGGCGAAAGTCGCCTCGACCGCACGCATGCTCGCGACCGTGTTTCATCAGCTCGATGGCAAGCGCACCTTCGCGCTCGAGGGATCGATCTTCATGGCTGGCGCCACGGTGCAATGGCTCCGCGACGGCCTCGGCTTGATCGCGGACGCCGCGGAGAGCGAAGAGCTTGCCCGCCGCGCCGATCCCAAATCCGGCGTCTATCTCGTCCCTGCGTTCCAGGGCCTCGGCGCGCCGCATTGGGACGCCGAGGCACGCGCCGCGATTCTCGGGCTGACGCGCGCGGCCTCCGCCGCCGACATTGTTGCTGCCGGGCTCGAGGCTGTCGCTTTCCAGACCCGCGATTTGCTCGACGCCATGCGCAAGGACATGGCGCAAAGCTCCATTCCAAATTCCGCGAGCTTGCGGGTCGACGGCGGCATGACCGCTAATGCCTGGTTCTTGCAGAGGCTCGCCGACATTCTGGGCGAACGCGTCGAGGTCGCGTGCCATCCCGAAACAACGGCGCTTGGCGCTGCCTTCCTCGCCGGCCAGGCAAGCGGCGTCTATGGCAGTCATGACGAGCTGCAACGCGCCTGGGTGCCGTCGCGCGCCTTCGAGCCGGCGATGAGCGAGGCGGAGCGGGAGGCGCGCTATGGCGGCTGGCGCGATGCGCTGGCCAAGGTGAAGTCCAGGCTCTGATACACCGTCGTTAAGGCTTTAGGAGTCCTTGCCGGGCACACTCAGAGTGAAAAGGATTCGGGATCGTGAGCGTATTGAGTTTCGTGAGCAGCGTTGGCGCTGCTGGTTCTTACCGGCGTTTGCACTGGCCGGACGGTATTGCCGAGCCCTACACCAATCTCAGCGTGGCGGCCTTGCGATCGGCCTATGCGAGGGGATTTTATCCCGCTTGGGAGCACGGCCAGCAGACATGGTCGGCGCCGGCTGAGCGTATGGTGCTCTTCATCGAGAACTTTCACATCGAACCTGCCTTGCGTCGGCGGCTGGCACGGAAGAATTTTCGCGTCACCTTCGATCAGGACTTTGCCGCTGTCGTCCACGCGTGCGCCGCGGCCGGCGCCGGCCGCATGGACGAAGCTCTTATCGCTTCATTCGTGGCGGCGTTTGACGCGGGGCTTGCCCACTCTGTCGAGATCTGGGACCGCTCCGGCGTGCTTGCCGGAGGCATTTTCGGTCTCGCCATCGGCAAAGTCTTCTTCACCGAAGGCGACGTCACCAGGGCGAGAGACGCCTCCAAGGTCGGGTTCGTTGCTCTCAACTGCCATTTGCAGCGCTGGGGCTATCTGATGAATGACGGCAAGCATCTCAGCGGCCGCCTATGCCAGCTCGGCTTTTTGCCGGTCCAGCGGACGACCTTCGACGCGCTGCTTGCCATGGCCTGCACAAGGACCGGGCAAGAAGGACGCTGGACGGCCGATCAGACCCTTAACCTTGCTGCCTGGAATCCAAGGGCGATGAGCGCCTTGCACTAGCCTCCGGCGCCTTTATCGTATCGTCACACGTCTGTCATAAGTGTATCGTCAAAGACTCGCACCAGGGAGCAGGGACTGCGATGACGATTGCTGCGATCGATTTTCAAATGTTGGCCAACGCGGGATTTCCTCCGGCGCGCTACGCCGCAGGCGACGTGATCTTTGCCAAGGGCGACAAAGGCGACGCCATGTATGTCGTGCGCAATGGCGAAGTCGCCATCGAGCGTGACGGACGGGTGATGGAGACCTTGAGCGGCGGCGGCATCTTCGGCGAGATGGCCCTGATCGACGGCTCCCCGCGAAGCGCCACGGTCCGGGCCAAGACGGATTGCGAAGTCGCGCCGATCAACGAGAAGACCTTCCTTTTCCTCGTGCACGAGACGCCGTTCTTCGCCATTGCCGTGATGCGTACGCTTGCGGACAGGTTGCGCCGCATGGACGAAATTACCTAAGCAAACTGCCTGCGCTTATTCCGCACGCGCCATTTTTGGCCTTTTATTTGGAGCGCCCCCCGGCCATGATCGGCCGGAGCCTCAACCCGTGAACATTCCGAACACCGTCCTTGGAATCGCTCGCTAATCTGGCGCTGCGGCGCCCGCACAAGACGGACTTGCCGAGCCTTGGCCGCGACGCTTTGGCGGGCGTGATCTCGGCGGTGGTGCAGATTGCCTATTGCATCTCCTTCAGCGCCCTGATCTTCCAGGGTGCGCTCGCGTCCGGCTTCTCCCTCGGTCTCGCCGCGATCATCATGGGCACCGTGGTGACGGGCATCGTGGTGGCGCTTACCTCGACGCTGTCGCCGGCCGATGCAGGCCCGGATACGCCGGCAATCGCCGTCATGAGCGTTCTTGCCGGCTCCATCGCCGCGGCACTTGCGGCAAAGGGTGCAAGCACTCAGGCCATCATCCTCAATGTGATGGTCGGCATCTCGGTAAGCACGCTGTTTACTGGCATCCTACTGTTCGGCCTCGGCGCGCTCAAGCTCGGCCAGTGGGTCCGGTTCATTCCCTATCCGGTGATCGCAGGCTTCCTTGCCGCCTCGGGCTGGCTCCTCATGACTGGCGGCGTCGAAGTGGTGACGCAGTCCAACCTTACGCTTTCGCCGGCGAGCTGGGCCATGCTGTACTCGCCGACCTACGGCCCGCAGATCCTAGTTGGCCTCGCCTTCGCCGTGGCGATCGTGGTGATCGGACGCTTGGTTCCGGACTATCTGGCGCTGCCGGTCGCCTTCATCAGTTTCCTCGTGGTCGCGAATGTCATCCTGTTCGGCTTCGTATCCGACGAGGTGCGCAGCGCCTGGTTTCTGCCGAGCCTCGGACAACTCACGCTGTGGTGGCCGATCTCGGCGGTGATGCAGCACGATGTCGATTGGGGCGTGCTGGCGCAGTCGAGCGCTGAAATCGGAGCGGTGTGCGGCATCACCGCCATCTCCATGCTGCTCGACGTGTCGAGCCTCGAGGTCGCGCGACAAAAGTCTGCGGACCTCGACAAGGAGTTCCGCACGAACGGCTTTGCCAACATCCTCGCTGCGGTGGCGGGAGGTGCCGGCGGCAATCTTTCGCTGAACGGCGCGCTCCTGATCGAGAAGTCTGGAGCCGTCGGCCGGCTCGGCGGCGTCTTTGCGGCGCTTGTCTGCGCCGTGGTGCTGTTTGCAGGCGCCGATATCGGCGCCATGGTGCCGAAGGCGATCCTTATGGGGATGCTCGCCTATCTCGGCGCGACAATTCTCGCCGAGACGCTGCACTCCCCGGCGCAAAGCTCATTGGCCGAGTGGGGCTTGGCCGGGGCGATCATGCTGGTGATCGTCAATTTCGGATATCTCATGGGCGTGGTGCTCGGGGTGATCGGCGCTTGTCTCATGTTCGCGCTGAGCTATAGCCGCATCGGCGTGATCCGCCGCCACCTCACCCGCGGCGACTTCTCGAGCAACGTCGAGCGCGCGCCGGAGCAAACCAGGCTGCTGCGCGAAGAGGGCGTGCGGCTGCATGTGTTCTGGCTCTCGGGCTTCATCTTCTTCGGCTCGTCGAATGGGCTGTTCGAGCGCATCAGGCGGGTGATCGATTCCCAGGACGAGAAACCGGTAGGCTACGTCGTGCTCGATTTCAGCGCGGTGCCAGGGCTCGATACCTCGGCGGTCTTAAGCCTCATCAAGCTTCGCAATTATTGCAACGAGCACGGCGTGATCCTGGTCTTCTCGGGACTGACCGAGGTGATGCGCGCAAGCTTCCAGAAGGCCGGTTTCTTCACGAGCGGGCAGCCGCATCAAGTCTTCGCCACCCGCAACGAGGCGATCGAATGGTGCGAGGATATGCTGCTCATGTATCACGAGGTGGGCGAGGCTTCAGTGCACAGCTTCGAGAGCTGGCTCACGCATGAGCTTGGCGGTGCGGCCGATATGTCGCGGATTACGCCCTATCTCGAGCGCCACGAGGTGAACGTTGGCGAAGCGCTTTTCCAGCAAGGCGAGCCGCCGGATTCGGTCGAGATCCTCGCCTCTGGCTGCGTTGCCATCACCATCAAGGACGAGCAGGGGCGTCCGATAAGGCTCCGCCGCATGATGGGCTATACCATCGTCGGCGAGATGGGCTTCTACCGGCAAGTGCCGCGCACCGCCACGGTGATCGCCGAGGAGCCGAGCGTCGTCTACCGGCTGACCCGCGACTCCTTCGACAAGATGCAGGAACAAGACCCGACGGCGGCCTCGGTGTTCCACAAGCTGATCATCAGGCTCCTGTCCGACCGGCTCGAATTCGCCAATCGCGAGATCTCGGCGTTGCTCTAGGCTGGTCTGGCCTTCACACCGCGTACGCGATGAGCACGGCGACGAGCGCGAGATAGGTCAGGCCGTGCACGAACTGGTCGGTGCCGAGCGCAAACCAGAAGCAGCGGTTCTGCGCTGTCCACCCGTTCCGGTGGGTAATCTGCTCTTTCAGCCAATCGATATGATAGTGCAGCACGAACTCGCTCGCGGCGATGCCGAGCACGAGCAGGAGCGAGGCCGGCGCGATCACGAGATAGACGAGCGGCGTCAGCGCGACATGGATGGCGCTGTGCAGGATGCCGCCCGGATGGCCGTAATGGCCCTTGTTCATGTACTGATAGGTGCTCTGCAGATAGAAATCGGCAACCGCATGCTTGAGCATGAGGACAGCGACCGCGACGAGGACGACCAGGGCGAGCTGAGGCACGGGCTACTTGCCGAGCGCTTCTGCGGTCCCGTCCCAGTCGGGCGGGGGAGGGTTCTGCCGGAAGAACGCGATACGCTCGCGGTAGAGCGCGTAGAGCTGGTGGAGGCCCGCGGTGTTGATCCTGTCGCAGTCGCGGCGGAGCGTCTCGGCCGCGTCCCAATCCTTGGCCCGATAGCGTTCCAGGAACTCGGCGTGGCGGACGGAGAAATCGTTGAAGGTGCGCGACTGCTTGAACGCGCCATTGCCGAGAAGCGCAAAGATGCGCGTCGCTTCGCTCTTGCCTTTCACCTTCAGAAGATCGAGCTCGAGGAAGGCAAAGTCGGGTGCAAGAGCCGTGGTGGATTCGCCGACAATGGTGCCGACGTCGTAGGTCTTCGACTGGCCTTCGAGCCGTGACGCGACATTGACGTTGTCGCCGATCACCGAATAGTCGAAGCGCGTCTCCGAGCCGAGATTGCCGACACAGCAGATTCCGGTGTTGAGCCCAATGCCGATCTTCACCGGGCTGAAGCGGCGGCCCTTGGCCTCAGCTTCTTTGCGCCAATGCTCGTTCAGTCCCGGCATCTCTTGCATGATACGTAACGCCGCGCTGCAGGCATGCGTTGCATGCTCGCTGTCGTCGAGCGGCGCGTTCCAGAAGGCCATCACGGCGTCACCCATGAATTTGTCGATGGTGCCCTGCTCTTCGAGAATGATCTTACTCAGCGGCGTGAACAGGCTGTTGAGAAATTGCGTCAGCTCCTCAGCGTCAAGTCCCTCCGAGATCGCGGTAAAACCGCGCACGTCGCTGAACAGCAGAGTCATGTCGCGCGTCTCGCCGCCAAGCTTGAGCCGGGACGGGTCGTCGGCAAGACGCTCCACCAAGGCTGGCGCCATGTAGTGGCCGAAGGCATGGCGGACGCGGTTGCGCTCGCGCTCGGTGCGCAGGAAGACGAGCAGCGTGCCGGTGAGGTAGACCGCGGTGAGCGCAATCGCCGGGTAGATCGGATCGACCAGCCAGCCCAAGGCATCGAAGGCGTACCAGGATACCCCGACGACAGTTGCCACGGCGATGCCGCCAAGCACGGCGCTGCCGGCAGCACCAAGGCGATAGATCAATAAGGAGATGAGAAGGCCAAGCACCAGGATGTGGAGAAGCTCGGCTGGCGTGGCGAAGTCCGGCCGCTGAAGGTACGAGCCTTCCAGGATCTGCTCGACGGCCTGGGCGTGCAGCTCGACGCCAGGGACCGAGGCTTCCAGCGGCGTTGCGCGCAAGTCGAGAAGCCCCGCGGCGCTCGTGCCGATGATGGCGAGACGCCCTTCAATCTCCTCCTTGCCGATGTCTCCGTTCAGCACCTTCCAGGCCGGCAGGTAGCGCTCTTTGGCCTGCTTGGTGAACCTGATCCACATCTCGCCGTCGGCTTCGGTCGGTACCTCGTAGTCGCCGATGCGGACTTTGGCAATGCCGGTCTTCTCGCCGAACGCCTTCTCGCTGCTCGCGCCCGAAGATTTGACCATGTAGGTCGAGGCGCCTTGCGCGAGCCGCAGCATGTCGGCGGCGAAGGAGGGGTAAAGCTTGTCGCCGACCTGAACCACCATCGGCACTCGGCGGATGATCTGGTCGTGCTCGGGAAGCCAGTTGAGCGAGCCTGCGCCCGCAGCCTTGTCCTGAAGTTCCGGCAGGCTTGCCGCGGCGCCGGGATAAGACGGGGCGAACAGGCGCGGATCGTCGCCGCCATGGGCGAAGCCCGCCTTTGCTTGCGGGAGCGAGCCGCCTTGCGGGGTGGCGATGAAGCCGAGCACGACAGCGCCTTGCCCGATGGCTTCGGCAAACACCTGATCGTTGGACGGGAGCTTCTCGACTTCGTCACGCAAGCCGGCGAGGGCATCGGATTGCGGCCAGAAGCGCAAGGCGTTGGCAGGCGACATGCGGTCGGGCTCGGGGAACACCATGTCGAAGCCGACAGCCGCGGCGCCGTTGTCGGAAAGCTTCTTCACGAGCTCGGCAAGCACGGTGCGCGGCCACGGCCATTGCCCGACGCGCTTCAGCGACTCCTCGTCGATGTCGACGACGCGCAGCGGCAGTCCTGGGTCGAATTGGCGCGGGCTGATCTGCTGGTAGGTATCGAACACGACGGCCCGCAATCGCGCCACCGGGCTCGGATCCCAGATGCGCAAGACGAGCGCCGCTACAATCACTGCCCCGACAATAAGGGCATAGAGCAGACGAGGACCTATCACTGTCGGCGAACCCCGAGAGACTTGAACACGTCGATCCGCGCCAGTCCGGCGCGGCGGTTGAAGCCTAGTCGATGGCGTCCACGGGCCTCAATGTCAAATGGCCATTCGGGGAGCGGCAATGCCCCGTTATTTGCAAGGCAACGTAGCATTGAACGGAAGGGCAGAATGAACTAGGAAGCACAAACATTCTCAAGCCCACACGTCAATCTGGGAGCGTTTCAGTGAACATTTCAATGATTGGGGCAGGCTATGTCGGCCTGGTCTCCGCCGCTTGCTTTTCGGAATTCGGCTGGACGGTCACGTGCGTCGACAAGGACCCGAGCAAGATCGAGGGTCTGCGCCAGGGTGGCGTACCGATCTACGAGCCTCGCCTCGACGAGCTCCTGCATCGCAATTTGCGCATGGGGCGCATCACCTTCGCGTCGGATCTCGCCTCATCCGTCGGCGATGCCGATCTCGTGTTCCTCGCCGTCGGCACGCCGATGCGCCGCGGCGACGGACATGCCGATCTCAGTTTCGTATTTCAGGCGGTCGAGGAGCTTGCTCCCCATCTCAAGGGCTTCACCGTTATCTGCACCAAATCGACGGTACCAGTCGGGACCAGCCGGGAGATCGAGCGGCGTCTCAAGGCGCTTCGTCCCGACGCCGACTTCGCGGTCTGCTCCAATCCGGAATTCTTGCGGGAAGGCTCCGCCATCTACGACTTCATGCATCCCGACCGCGTGCTGGTCGGCTGCGACGATGCGCGGGCGCAGGACCTCATGGAGCGACTCTATAAGCCGCTCGCTCTGCGCAACGCGCCGGTGATGTTCGTGAGCCGCGAATCCGCCGAGCTCGCCAAATATGCCGCCAATGCCTTCCTCGCCATGAAGATCAGCTTCATCAACGAGGTTGCCGATCTGTGCGAGGCCGCCGGCGCCAATGTGCAGGAAGTGGCGACCGCCATCGGCGCCGACCGGCGCATTGGCGACAAGTTCTTGCATCCTGGTCCAGGCTATGGCGGCTCCTGCTTCCCCAAGGACGTTGCGGCCCTGATCCGCACCGCGCGCGAAGCGCGCTCGCCGCTATCGCTGATCGAGCAGGTGCAGACGGTGAACAATGAGCGGAAGATCGCCATGGCAAGCCGCATCGAGCGCGCCGCGGGCGGTACGCTCGCCGGCAAGTCGATCGCCGTGCTCGGCGTCACCTTCAAGCCTGATACCGACGACGTGCGCGACGCGCCGAGCCTCACGCTCATTCCCATGCTCCAGGAGAAGGGAGCCTCGGTCAGGGTCTACGACCCGCATGCCGGCGAGACCGCTGGCGGGCTGTTGCCTGGTGTGACCTGGTGCGGCAGCGCGCTTGAGGCCATCGACAAGGCCGATGTCGCGGTGGTGGTCACCGAGTGGAACGAGTTCAGGGCGCTCGATCTCGACACGGTTAAGGACTGCATGCGCGGCGACGTGCTGGTCGACCTGCGCAACATCTACCTGCCGGCGCAGGCACGCGCCGCAGGGTTCAGCTATACGAGCATCGGGCGCTAGCGCCCGCCTCCTACTCGGGCCACGCGGCGGAGGGGAAGGCGCGCTGTAGCTCGCGTATTTCGTCGCTGCCATGGTCCCGGGGCTGCTGGCGCGGCGGCCGCACGGCTTGCACCGGCGGAGCCTTTGGCGGGCCTGCGCACACCGTCGTGCGCGGCGGAGCCTGCTTTTTTGGGGCGACCACCGGCCGCTGCTTGACGCGGGGAGGGACGGCCTTCTCGATCGGGCAATGCGCCCCTTTCCAGTCCTTCAGGGCATCGAGGCTCGCCTGTTGCGGCTTATCGAGCGGAAGGTCGAGCTTTGCGTGGCGGTTGAAGCGGTCGAGCGCGAGCCGCGAGCGGGTGTTCCAATTGCCGTTGATGCTCCCGAAATAGCAGCCGAGCTTCGATAGCTCGGCGAGCATGTCCTGCGCGAGCGGCTCGCGCGTGGCGCTCTCTGGCAACGGCGCCTCTGATGTCTTTTCGGTTTCCGGCCTGGGCCCTTCGGTGTCCTTGGCCTCGGCGGCGGCGACCTTGGTGCCGTCCTCGGGGGGTGTGGCAGTCGGTGCGGGCGAAGCGGGAGCTGATGCGGAAGTCTCCGTTGCTGCAGGTGCGGCGCTCTTTGCCGGCTCGACGCCGACCACGCGGCTGGTCGTGCCGGAGTCTAGCGCGGCCGATTGGGGGGCTGCCGGCTCTGCTGTCTTTGTCTCCGCCTCGAGCCGGTTCTGGAGCGCTGCGAGCTGCTCCTGCTGCGACTTGAGGAGGGCGCCCTGATCTGCCTGAAGCTTGGCAATCTGCTCGCGGAGTACGGCGATCTCGTCGGAGTTGGAAGAGGACTTGTCGCCGGTCGCTTACGGCTTCGGCTTGAAGAAGAATTGGCCGGTGAGTGAAGCGCTCTCGAAGGGCCGCTGTTTGCCGCCGGTTTCGCTCAATACATCGTTGCGTAGGGCGATCATCACATCGCCGATGCTCGCGCCCTCGGTATCGATGTGGCGGAGAAGCGCGCCGGTAAAGGGACTGTTGCGGCCGGTGCCGTCGAGCGCGACTTTGCCGGGCTCGGTGGCGTAGACGATCATCATGCTTGCCGCGGCTTCGACGCGTGCGAGCCCACGCCCGACGTCGAGAGACCGGCCGACTTGCGCGAGATTGGCGGCAAGCGGGTTGTCGCGGCAGGCATCGAGGAAGACGATGCTGGTCGTGGCGTTCCGCACCATGTTCTTCAGCACGAGGTCGAGCTGGACGGCTTCGAAATCGAGATCGGCTTCGGATTGGAGCTGTGCGTCGACCGGCGCGAGGAAGTTCCGCTGGTCGACCTGCAGACCATGGCCGGCATAAAAAAGAGGCCGACATCGGCGCCGCTCAGCGCCGCGGCGAAGGCCCTGATGCGCTTCTCCATGTCGCGCTTGCCGAGATCGATGCCTTCGACCATCTCGAAGCCGAGCGCCTTGAGCTGGCGGCGATGTCGGCGGCGTTGTTGCTCGGATTGATGAGCCGCGGAAGGTTCTCATAGGCTGAGTTGCCGATGACGAGCGCCACGCGCCTTCTCTGCCGCGGCAGGCACGATGCCGGCGAGCAGGGCCGCGAGGGCGAACAGGCTGGCAGCGAAATACTTGAGCATGGAGGCCTCCATGAACTCGGAAAGGTGCGACAGGCTAAATCCCTACCTTCCCTCTAGGCCGTGTCCCATGAACGGTGGCTGAACGGCATCGTCGTCCGTCGCCTCGCCCAAATTACGGCAGCACGTGCGCCGGAGGAAGGCCGGTCAATTTCAAGATGGCGAGAGCGCCTTCTTCTTCGTCTCCGACGGCACGGTGCGGCCGCTTTTGGCTTTGCGCCAGGATTTCAGCTCGGCCTTGGCCATGGCGCCGAAGCCCTTGAGCAGCCGCCGGGTCAGCCGGCGATAAGCGTAGTAGTTGGCCTCGAGCCGGTGCCGCTCGCTCTTCACGTAGGAGGTCTGTGAAGCGTGATCGTGCCCTTGAGCCTTCAAGGCGCGAAACCAGGCCGCGCGCTCGTGTCCCTCGTTGGCGGCGATTAGGAAGCTCGCAACGAGCTTCGATTGATCGTCGGCGAGCCGCCAGATGCTGCCATTGGCCTGGATCAGCCCGACGGCGAAGAAATCGTCGAGCTCGGGGTGGAAGACATTGGCAAAGAGGCGTAGACGGCCGTCGGCGTCGAACACGAGATTGTTGTCGATGAGCGGCAGGGCGATCTCGTAGCCGGTGGCGTAGACGAGGAGGTCGGCCTCGACCTCGGTGCCGTCGGCAAAACACACTTTGCGGCCCTTGAGCTCGGTGATCTCGGGCTTGATGCCGATGCGGCCGTGGGCGGCAAGCTGCGGCAGCACCGTGTTCATGGTCGGGTGGGTGTCCATGATGCGATGCTCGGGCTCGGGCAGCCCGTAGCGCGCATTCGAGCCGACCATGAGCTTGTGCCAGATGGTGTAGATGACGTTCCGCAGGCACCGCGGCATCGGCATCTTCTCGCAGAAATTGACGACGCCGTCGGTCGGCCGGCCGAGCATGAATTTCGGCACGAAGTAAGTGCCGCGGCGCATGCTCTGATACACGGCGCGCGCCACGCTCGTCGCATCGACGACAATGTCGCAGGCCGAATTGCCGGCGCCGACCACGACCACGACTTTGTCGATGAGCTGCTTGACGCTGCGATAGTCGCGCGAATGCATGACCTCGCCGGTGAACTTGCCCGGGATCTTCGGAAAGCGCGGAACGTCGTGATGGCCGGTGGCGATCACTACCGCCCGATAGAGACGGGGCCGCGCGCCGGCGATGCGGACGAGCCAGCCTTCATCGGTCCGCTCGACGCGCTCGAGTGTGGTGTTGAATTGGATGCGGTCGAGAATACCGAAGTTCTGTGCATATTCGCGCATATAGGCGAGCGCTTCGCGATGCGAGGGGTAGGTCGGATACTCCTCGGGCATCGGGTAATCCTCGAAGCCCGTGTATTTGCGGGATGAGACAAGATAGGTGGTGTCGTAGACGACGCCCGTTCCCGTGGTTTCGTTCCACAGTCCTCCGATGTCATTCTCCCGCTCGAGGCAGTCGAAGGGGATGCCGCGCTCGGCGAATGTCTTGGCGGCCGCCAATCCAGACGATCCCGCACCAATAATGCAGACTTTGTCGGTTTCGTTTTTGGTGTCGGTCGATTGCATGTCCATCGAAGCGAAATCCTGTCTTGACTCGAATTTTTGGTCAAATGCCTAACAAACAGCCACGCCGCCTAGGCGGTAATCCACCACTAATCCACTGTGGGAACTAGGTGACATATAACGACATTCTGACTTGTACTCGTAAAAACCTTTGGAGCCGAATCACGTTGAGACTAGTTTCTTTATGGAAAACAACTCAGTGCGGTGGGGGGCTCTTGATGCGTCTTCCAGTACTGATAATTGCAGCTATCCTGGGGTTGGGGCTGTTTTGCGGCAGCGCTTTGGCCAAGCAACTCTGGCTTCCAACCATTGACAATCCCTATTGCGCGATCACGACCTACCTGTTGCCGGACCTTCCGGAACAGGCCCTGTCCACGATGGACAACGACCATCCGATCATCGTCGTGAGCGCCATGACCATGGCCCAATCGGCGGCCTATGGACGGTTCCTGATGGCGCATGAATGCAGCCATCACACGCTCGGCCATGTCGCCGTCTATAAGCGGGAACTCGGCCATCTCGGCCCGCAGCCCTTCTTCTACATCGCGCCGCAGCTCCGGCATATGGAGCTCGATGCCGACTGCAACGCGGTGCGCATGCTTAAGATCAAGAACGAGTCCGACACTATAGAGGCCGCGCGGCTCGTGATGCTGCAATTCGGCGGAAAGCCCACCGGCGCCTATTACCCGACCGGCGTCGAGCGGGCCAATAACATCGCCAAATGCGCCGCCAAATATTGAGCGCGGACATCGCAGCCGAATAGCGCCGGCTACCGCCTTACAGCCCTGACTTGAAGCAACTTTCCGCGAGCGCTGCCGCGAGCTGCTGGCAATGTCCCCCCAAGCCTATGCTATGCTGGCCTCCTTGTGCGCTCCGTGACGACATGACAAAGGCAAGGTTGAGGACCGCTCCTGCCGCCGGCAGGCTGGCAATGTTGACGCTCGCTCTTGTGGCGGCTTGCGCCGCGGTGAGCGCTCACGCCGTGCCCACTGAAGGCCTGCTTCGCGTCTGCGCCGATCCGCAGAACATGCCGTTCTCCAACGAAAAGGGTGAGGGCTTCGAGAACAAGCTGGTCGAACTCATCGCCGACAAGCTCCAACTCCAGGTCAAATATACTTGGCTGCCGCAGGTCGTGGGCCATGTCGCCACGCTTCCCGACGACAGCGAATGCGACATCCTGATGGGCTATGCGCAAGGCACCGGCCTCATCGAGGATAGCAATCCCTACTACCGGACTTCCTATGTGCTGATCTACCGGCAGGACGATAAGAGCCTTGCCGGCGTGGAGAGCCTGTCTGACGGCCGCCTGAAGAGCAAGACGATCGGCATCCTCGCCCGCACCCCGCCGGTCAGCAACATGGCGATCAACGGCCTCATGGCCAATGCCAAAGCCTTCGAGACGGAAGACCGCACACCTGCGAGCGCAGCTGCCGACGTGATCGCGGCGATCGCGTCCGGCGAGATCGACGCCGCCATCTTGTGGGGACCGCTCGGCGGCTATTACGCGCAAAGCGCCAAGGTGCCGCTCGCGCTCGTTCCATTGGTGAAAGAGAAGGCGGGACCGGCGACCATCTACGGCATCACCATGGGCGTCCGTCCCAACGAGCCGGAATGGAAGCACAGGCTGAACAAGCTGATCGCCCAGAACCAGCCTGCCATCAACGCCATGATGAGCGAGTACAACGTGCCGCTGCTCGACGAGAACGGCAATCTGATCAAGAGCACGGCGCAGCGATAGCAGCGCTCTCGCGCGACCGCCAGGCTACATCTTGCACTTGCTCTCAGGCTCGTCGATGCCGAGCGTATCGGCCTCGATCTCCGGATGGCTCGCGTGCTGGAAGCCGCGCTGTGGGGAAATCGAGACGGGGACCTTGTCGGTGGCAATGAGGATCGGCTGGCGGAACTGCCCGTCCCAGGAGCGGTATTGCTGCTTGATGCCCTTGAAGGGGGCGAGCTGAAGCTCAGGGCCATGGACGAAAGCCGAGACCTTGGCGACATCGCCGCCAGGGTTGCGGCTCACCGCCTCGCCGATGGTGCGCGCGGCGACATAGGCCTGATAGTCGATCGGCAGCATCAGGCGCTTGAAGTCCTTCTCGAAATTGTTGTTGGCCTGGGTCGCGCCCCACTTCTCATGGCCCGGACTCCAGGTGGTGGCGATCAGGCCTGTCGTGCCGGCAACGGGTCGCGCATCGCCGCCGCCGCGATAGGGCATGAACGGACCGAACGACTGATCCTCGTCGGCGACGACGATGATCTGATAGTCGACGTTCGCGGCATGCGCGCCCTCGAGGCTTGCCTGCTTGCCCGGAGGGATGACACCGACATCGTCGCGCCTGCCGCCTGAGATGTCTTTGTACTCACGCGTGTCGACGATGTTGGCGCCGAAGCGCTGCGCTGCGCGCCTGACCGCATCGGCATAAGCGAGGTCTGCTTCCGTCGAGCCATGCACGAGAAGCCAGTTGGTCCATTTCTTGATCACGAGGTATTGGGCGAGCGCGTCAGCAAGCATGTAGCGGTCGGGGACCACATGCATGACGTTGGCGCGGCAATTCTCCTGCCTCAGTGAGACGTCGGTGGCGCTGACGTTGAAAAAGAGAATGTCCTTGCCCTTGGCAGCGTCTGCGAGCTTGAGCAGCGTGGCGGCGGCGGCGTCCACCACGAAATAGCGATGCCCGCTGTCATAGAGCTTCTGCATCGCTTCGGCCGCCTCTTCGGGCGAGGCGACGGTGCTGACATCGAGGCTGTAGAAATCGCCGAGGAAGCGGCCGCCGGCATTGTTCTCCTCGATCGCCATCTTGGCGCCGGCCACGCCGGCGTCCTTAGGCTCGACATCGAGACGCGAAGCGGGGAGGGGATGCTCGACCATCTCGCGGATGTAGCCGATAGGCACCGGGCGCAACGGTGGCGCTTGCTGCATCGGCACCACGAAGCCGCCTTCGTGTTCCTTGCTAAAGCCGGGTTTTTGCTCGTCGCCGGCAAAGGCAAGTGGGCTCGCCGATACGACGAGGGCGAAGAGGCTCAGGCTCAAAAAGTCGCGGAGAAGAGGGGCGATCTGCATGGGTTTGCGAAGGCCTGAACAGGGGGTCTCACCAATGGTAGCGATAAAGAAACAGGCATTGCAAGGTGGAAACCTAGGCGGGAAGATTCGGCAGAACCGCTTGTCAAGCCTGTAGATGGCCGCGCCTAGAAAGCGAAGAGGCGCACGCAACGTTCGAGGCCGGGCCGCTTAATCTAAGCACCAATACGCGAGGGCTATTCCGCAGGCACCAGGGGGCGGTGTTCTGCCGGCTTGGCCGCGCCCGGCACGTTGCGCGGGTTCCGGTAGACGAAGGCCGGCGGTGGCTTGTGCGCCTCGGCGCGGGCGAGCGCGACCATCTCACCGTGGTAGGGTGAGAGCGCGCAGGCCGGGTCGGTGTTGCGCGGATCGCCGGAGATGGCCATCGCCTGACAGCGGCATCCGCCGAAGTCGATGTCCTTGAAGGCGCAAGAGCGGCAGGGCTCCTTCATCCAGGAGGTGCCGCGGAAGGCGTTGAACGCGTCGGAGTTCAGCCAGATGTTGCGGAGCGGCCTATCCTTCACGTTGTCGAAGCTCAGGAACTTGATGCTCTCGGCGGCATGACAGGGAAGAACCTTGCCGGCCGGGCTGATGTTCATGAAGCCCTTGCCCCAGCCGCCCATGCATGGCTTCGGGCGTTTGGCGTAATAATCCGGCACCACCATGTCGATGGTGAGCACTCCTTTCAACCGCTCGCGCTCGCGCTCGACGAATTCGATCGATTTCAGCGTATCCTCGTAGGTTGGGATCAACGCCGCGCGGTTGAGATAGGCCCAGCCGTAATATTGGGCATGGGCGATCTCGAGCCGCTGGGCGCCGAGCTTCACAGCAAGCTCGATGTAGCGCGGCACGTTGTGGATGTTGTGCCGGTGGATCGGCGCATTGATGGTGAGCGGTAAGCCGAGCTCGCTGACCCAGCCCGCGACTTCGAGCTTCTTTGTAAGGCCCTTGGGATAGGCGCTGATGCGCTCGGCATTCTCCTCGTCCACGTCCTGGAAGGAGATCTGCACGTGATCGAGGCCGAGCTTCTGCAGCCCCTCGAGCCTTGGACGATTGAGCGTCACCGCGGCCGTGATCAGATTGGTATAGAGCCCGGCCTTGGCCGCGGCCTCGACGATCTGCTCGAGATCCTTCCGCGCGGTGGGCTCGCCGCCGGAGAGGTGCACTTGCAGGATGCCCATCTCGCCGGCTTGCGTCATCACCGAGCACCATTCCTCGGTGGTCAGCTCCTTGTTGACGCGCTCGAGCTCGAGCGGGTTGGAGCAATAGGAGCATTGCAGGGGACAGCGATGGGTCAGCTCGGCGAGGAGCCCCACCGGAGCGAGCGCGCACAACGCTCCGCTCGCGCCCACCACGCCTTCGGTCGGCTCGTCGTCAACGACAAGCGTCTCGAAATGTGCCTTACCTTCGTCCATCCTCGTCGGGCTCATGCTTTTATGTATCCCTTGTCCGCCAGCCCTTGCAGCAGCTCCAACACGTCTTTGCGGATCACGTCGGCCGGTGCTGCATAGTCCTTGGCCAGCGCCCCGGTTATTTCCTCCACGGTTCTCTTGCCGTCGCAGAGCTTGAGCACTGCGACGGCAGTTTCGTCAGGCGTCAGAATACGCTCTGGCGCCAGAAGCACCCACCGGCCTCGCCCCGCGTCGTGGCGGAGCTTCAGATAGGCCGGCAAAAAAGGCCGCGTCTCCCCTGCGACGATCAACCGTCCAGGGGACGTCGTGTCTGCCATCATACTTTTTCCGGCACAAAAGCTCCCGGCGGAATCATGCCTGGGTCGTAATAAGCCAAATAGAGCGCATCGAGCTGCGACCACAGGACATTGCATTTGAATCTCAGAGCATCGAGCGCAGCGGTTTGGGCCTCGGGCGTGCGGGCATTCCGCTTCACGTAATCGAGCGCATAGTCGGCATCGCGCGGCGCCTGGGTCAGCCGGCGCTTGAAATATTGCATCACGTCGTCGCTGATGAAGTCGTAATTCTCCAGCATGCCCGAGATGCGCTCTTTGTAAATCGTCGGCGCGAACAGCTCGGTCAACGACGAGGCGATCGCCTCGACCAGGGTCTTCTCGCGCACGAAATTGACATAGGCCTCGACGGCGAACTTGGTCGCGGGCAGGGCGCCCTTCATCGACACGACGTAATCGCGGTCGAGCCCGAGCCCGTTAGTCAGCACGAGCCAGCGCTCGATGCCTCCTTCCTCCTCGCCGTAACCGTCATGGTCGAGAATGCGGTGAACCCAGTCGCGCCTGATCTCGCGGTCGTGGCAACGGCTAATCAACGCCGCGTCCTTCCGCGGCACGGCGGATTGATAGCAATAGCGGTTGAGCGCCCAGGCTTGCACCTGGCCTTTGTTCAGTTTGCCGCCATGCAGAAGGGCATGAAACGGATGCTTGTCGTGATAGCGCTCGGCGCCAATGGCGCGGAGCTCTTGCTCAAGTTCCTCGGGACTCATGATCTTGGTCACGGCCTGATCCTCACCTCTACCAGATGCCTATAGAGGAACATCAAGTAACCCACCGCGCTTCTCTCCGGTTTGACGCGCATCAACATCGCTCCGAACTGAGATCACAAATCGGAATAACCGCCTCGGCTTGCGCGGCCAGACCGCCGGCCCGAGCATATCATGGTAAGTCACGATGAGAGTGTCATGAGCCATTCATGAAAGCTGGGTTGATACCACATTAAGAAATCCTGAAAGGAAAACCAGCTTACCACAGGGCTCAGCACCACAGGCCTCCAAATGCGAACGGCGGCCCGGCTTCCGCCGGACCGCCGCTCCAATTTCCGAGGATGAATGAGGACGGATTAAACGCGATCCAGCTCCGCCGGCAGGTAGCTCGTTACCTCCATGCCGGACTCCGTCTACTCAACCGTCGGCTTGTGCCACTCACGCGCGGTTTTCAGGCTCAAGCGGTTGACCAGGACTTTACTGAACCGGTAGGCCGCGCCGAGGCCCTGCACTTCTACATGTTCACCCGCCATGATAATTTCAAATCGTATTTCCTTATAAAATCATAAGTGGTGCTTATTGCCATGGTGACCTTGCGGCAGCTTCGTTACCTCGAAGCTCTGGCTGAGACGCTGCATTTCGGACAGGCGGCGGAGGCCTGCGCCGTGACCCAGCCGGCGCTCAGCATGCAGATCAAGGAGCTCGAGGATGAGCTTCAGGTCAGCCTCATCGAGCGGCGAAAATCGGGGATCGACCTGACCGAGCAGGGCGAGGAGATCGTCAGGCGCGGGCGCACTATCCTCGCCTCGGTGCGCGACCTGCTCGACTACGCCAAGCATCGCGAGAGGGTGCTGACCGGCGCGCTGAAGCTAGGGGCCATCCCGTCGATCGCGCCCTACCTGTTGCCCGCAGCGCTGCCCGAGCTGCAACGGCGTTTCCCCGAGATGACCTTGCATCTCCGCGAAACCATCACCGAGACGCTGGTGCGGGAGCTCGTCGGCGGCGATCTCGACGTCATCCTCGTCGCGCTACCGATCGAGGATCCCGAGATCGAGACGCTTCATCTCTTCGACGACAAATTCGTGCTCGCCGCCCGCGCCACCAAGGGCAAGCGTGCCAAGGCCGCCGACATGCTTGCGCATGAGCGGCTGCTTCTCTTGGAGGAAGGTCATTGCCTTCGCGACCAGGCGCTGTCCTTTTGCCGCCTGGTGACGCCTGAGGCGCGCGAGAGTTTCGGGGCCTCGAGCCTCGCCACCATCGTGCAGATGGTCGCCCACGGCTATGGCATTACCCTCCTGCCGGAGATGGCGGTGGCAAGCGAGGTGCATCGGCGTGGCGACATCCGCCTTCTGCATTTCGCGGCGCCAGAGCCCAAACGCGAAATCGGGCTTGCCTGGCGCAAGACGTCTCCGCGCAAGGCTGACTTTCATGCCCTGGCGACGCTTCTCAAGGATGTGAGGCGCCGCCACGCCAAATCCTGATCGCGGGGTCAGGGCGAGGGGGTTGAGGTGCTTCCGGTCGTCGCCGGCTCGCCGTCGGTGACGCGGAAGGAGTCGCGGAAGCGCTCGGCGTCCTCGCTCGTGGCGTGCCCGCGCGGGCCGGCGGAGACCAGCATGTAGATGCGGTCGCCGGCAGGGACGATGCTCACGAGATGATTGACCTTGGTCTTGCCGTCGTCGGTGATGGCCTCGAAGCCGTCGCGGCCGGCGATGGTCTTCGGCCCGCGCTTGCGCACCTTCGACTCGCTCTCCTTGGCGTACGCCGACACCATCTTGACGTAGAGGGAGTCTCCCACCGGGTTTGGCGCCTTGCCTGCCGGATATTCGAGCACGACGAGGCGGTAGACCGTGTCGTCTCCCTCGTAGGCTTCGAAGTTGTAGCGAGTGAGCGGGTTCTGTCCGGCAACCGAGTTGCTCGTTGCCTTCGGCGTCGCCGGAAAGGCGATCTCAAATCCGCGCTCTGGCGAGCGGAAGGCCGGCCATTGCGGCGCCTCCTGCACGGCCGGCGTGTCTGTCTTTGTTTCTTGGGCAAGCGCGCCTGTCGCCATGATGGCGCCGGCGGTAAAGAGCGCCGCGACGATCGTTGTGCCCCGCATTGGCATATGCCGCCCCTCGTTACCGCTCCCCAATTCGACCATCTTACCGGATCGCCGCGGAAGGTTCACCCCGGCCGCGACGCTCCGAGCTAGGACGCAGCCTTCATCACCCGCTCATACATGGCCTTGGCGTCCTGCTTCAGCAGCTCGCGCGAATCGGGGCGGAGATAGAGCATGTGGCCTCCGGCATAGGTCTCCACCTGGATAGGAGCCGCGCGCGGCAGCGAGGGCAACTGGCCGACGAGGAAGGAAGAAGCGAGATAGGGGGTGATGAGGTCGGTGTAGCCGCCGGCGATCAGCACTTCGAGCGCCGGATTGGCGGAGCGAGCCTCCTGCACTTCGTCGATGACACCGGCATAGCCCTGACGCGTTGGGCTCGTGCCGAAGTCCCATTTGTTGCGCGCGTCGCGGTTGAGCAGGCGGTAAGTCTCGTCGGTCTTATAGTCGAGCTCGCTGCTTGAATATTGCACGAAGGCTGCGGTCCATAGTGGCACCGTGGCGTCCAGTACGGGATCGGGACCGCTCGGCCAGCTGCTTGTTGGGTTGGGATCGGGGCTGCTCACGCTTCCGTCGTAACGGCTCAGAACTTGCGAGTTGGAGCGGTCGAATTCCTTGATGAAGAAGGAGGGCGAGATGCGCGCCTGACGCCGCTCGACGACGTCGAGGGGAAGCCCGGTGAGGCGTGCCACGGTTCCGCTTGCAGCCTTGCCGCCCGCCTCTGCGCCGGAGGAAAGCTCGACAAGGTAGTCGGAGAGCGCATAGGTCTCAGCTTCCTTGACCCCCGAGGCAAGCGCGTCGCGCGTGGTGATGCCCTTCTTTTCGAGATTCACCGCGGCAAGTGAAGGCAGTCCGAGCGCCCAGGACAGCGGGTCGTAGTCCTCGCCATAGAGCAGCGAGAATTCGAGCACCGGGGAGATCAGCACGACGCCACTTGGCGAGTTCGCGCCGCTCTTCTGAAGCGCGCGGGCGAGCGAGGCTGCGCGGAAGCCGCCATAGCTCTCGCCCATGAGGAACACCGGGGACAGCATGCGCGCCGATTTGATGAGATAGAGGCGAACGAAATCGGCGAGCGCATCGGTGTCCTGCTCGACGCCCCAGAATTTCTCCTCGTCTTTCGTGTCGCTCGCGCGGCTGTATCCGGTGCCGACCGGGTCGACGAAGACGAGGTCGGTCATGTCGAGCCAGGTGCTCGGATTGTCGGCGAGCGCGGGCGGCGGACCTTGCAGCTCGCCCTTGGCGTTGACCTCGACCACGCGCGGGCCGATGCCGCCGAGATGGAGATAGGTCGCGGCAGCGCCGGGGCCGCCGTTGAACACGAAGGTGATCGGGCGCTTGGTATTCTTCGGATCGCGCGTATAGGCGACATAGAAGATGTCCGCCGCGGTTTTGCCGCCGGAGCCGGGAAGGGCAACGGTGCCTGCTTCCGCAGTGTAGTCGAGCGGCACGCCACCGACTTTGATGGTGTGATGAGTGATGGAGGCTGGCGGCAGCTGCGAGGCGTCCGACTTCGCCTCGGACTTCCCGCTGTCGGCGGATTTGCTGCCTTGGCTCTTTGCTTCATCCGCGCGTGTTGCTGTTGGGTGACCGTTAGGCACGTCCTGGGCAAAAGCTGCGGGGGAAGCGAGAGACGCGAGAATTGCGGCAAGCCGTAACGAGCGAGCAAGGAAGGGGGCAGGCTGGATCACGCGAGGAAACTCCGTCGATCGGCGAGGCAGGGCCGTGGCCTGAATTGGGGCCGTTCTGCGAGACTTAAGCAGTGGACAAGGCGCGCTCAAGGCACATGGACATGAACGTCTCTCAATGTGCGCAAAATCTGTCCTACTGACAGGTGATGTTGCTTACGTCGCAGGATCTCTGACTGAGGCAAACCTTGAGCTGATTACAGCACCGGTTTGAGCCGGCCGTCTGGTTTTGAATTGCGGCACCGCTCGGAATCGCCGCCAATGCGTCGCATCCGTTATTGCAGGAGTTGAAGCCGTTGTTGCAAACGCTCTGGTCGCCAGGCCTGCAAGCCATCGGAATGTCCTGGCAGAATTGAATCGAGCAGCGGTTGGCGCAGGCCTGAAAGCGCGGCTGACTGGTCTCGCGGTCGTTGCAGGCGGCGACGCAGGCGCTGCGTTGCCCGGCGCAGTTCGATTGGGCCGAGGCGGGCTCCCAAGCCAGCGTCGTGGCGATGAAAGTCAAGCTAGCCGCGGCTATCAGAAGAATGCGCATGTCCCCGTCTCAGCACCTGAGGAGTGGCCGATCCAGGACGATAACTGTGCTTTCGGCTTTTGTCGTGGGGCAAGCGGCGACGCCCCCCCGGGGGGGCTTAAAGTTAAGATGACCCCATCCCTTTCCTTCCATCGCTATTCACTGCATCCTCCACGGCAAAACGCCTCTTTGGGATGGATCGATGATTCAAGCCTCACAGATTGCCGCCGCTACGGGCCGGCCCACCGTCGTGGGAGTGGAACGACAAACTCGCGACCCGTCGTGCGAGGGCGCGGCGCTTTCCGCGGCGATCCAACGCCTCATCGCCGAGCGTGACCGCCACAAGGGCCTTACCGCGGTGCAAGACGAGGAGCTGGTCAGGCTCCGAGCCATCAACGCAGAGCTCAGGCGTCAGAACCAAGAGCTTGCGCTTGCCCGCGACCGTTATCTCAGCCTTGCCGCCGAGCTGCTCGCCCAGTTGCAGCAGGTCGACAGCGCGATCCACGAAGCGCTGCACAAGTCGCGGGCGGTTTCAGAGAGCGAGGACCCCGCAATCTCGGCCTTCGCCCGCCGCTTCTCGCCGCAGCGGAACCCAGACGAGTCAGTAGGCTGAGCGCAACGAGATGATGCCGCCGGCGATGAGCACGACGCCGGCGATGCGCGCCGGAGTGCAACTTTCGCTGAACAACAAGACGCGAAGCGAAGGCGAGGATCGATTCGAGCCCCACCACCCAGAGATAGGTGACGGCGAGGTCTTCGCGCTTCATCGCCAGCGTTTGCAGGGCCGTCCCGATGACAAACAGGGCAAAGACGATCACCGTCGGCCAGAACTTGGTGAGTCCCTCCGAGAGCTTCATGAAGATACCGCCGACGGTGAAGAAAAGCGCGGCAGCCATGACCATGCTCGCGAACATCGTCGGCCTCATTCCCTGCTCAGCACATATTCCGCCGCAACCATGTAACTGGCGCGGGGATGCGTGGCCTGGCGCATAAGCGTCATGAAGTTGATGTGTTGTGGGCGGAAGGCCGCGCGGACCACTTCGACGGCGAGCTCGGCCGCGAAATCCTTGCACGAGAAGATATCGATATAGGCGTCGCCGGAGCGATCGCAGAAATGTCCCGTGATGGCGGACGTCTCGATCAGCTGCACCAGCGAATATCCTGCTGCCTCCGGCACGTGCTCGGCGAAATGCTCAACCAGCGGCGCCCCGTATGCCTTCATGCCGATGGTCTCGACGAGTGTATCGACGAAGCGGGAAGTATGCGCAGCACTTTGCACGCGCTCCCTGTCGCCTGCAGTCATATCGATGATGAGATGCTTGCCCCACATGTTGATCGTTCCTCCCCAGCGTTGAATGTCGTTCATGGCCTTCAGCCTCCTGGGAACTTGCCGCGCATCCGCGGTGAACGCTGTGGGATTTCCCTCAGGTACAGATTTCTCTCGCTTCGCCGACGGCGGTGCGGGCAAAGTGGGCTCTGATGGAGGCTCGAATGATCGCGCGTGCTGCGTTGCTGTTCCTGACCGCGCTTGCCATGACGCCAGGCCTCTGCCTGGCGCAGTCGACCTCGCCGAATGGCGTCAGGACGCTCCACCCTCCCGGCGCCATCAAGGCGGAGAGGACGTGGAGCCTCGGCGTGCGGGCTGGGGACTTTGTTTTCGTCGCCGGCATGCAAGGGATGGACCCAGCGACCAACACCTTGGTCAAGGATCCGCAGGCGCGAAATCTTACGCGCCTTCCTCAATCTCAAGCTGATCGCTGAATCGGAGGGCGCGAGCCTTCAGGACTGCGTGCGGCTCACCGTTATCTGAGCGACCTGCACCGCTACGCGCCGATGGTCGACAACGCGCTAGCGGAGCTTTGGGGCAAGCCGCCTTATCCGCCCCGCACCATGGTCGAGGTTCAGCGTCTGTTCGACGACGACATCGTTGAGATCGACAGCATGTTCTATGCGCCTGCGAAGAAAGTAAGCGCGTGGAAAGCTAGTCGGGCAGCGTGATCCCGAGCTCGGCTGCCTTCTCGCGCACCTCTGTTTCGGTGCGCATCAGGAAGGTGGCGACGTGCGCCACGGTGCGGCCGTGCTCGATCCTGTTGCGCAGAGAGAACAAGTCCTTCTTTGTCCACTCTTTGCCGCTGTTGAGATCAGACTGTTCGGTCATGCGATCCACCCCAACTCACGCGCCTTGTCGTTGGCGAGCGTGTAAGCCGCTGTCAGGAAGCTCGCGAGGGTCATGGTGACGCGCCTATCCTCTTTCCTCGGGAAGCTCTTGGCGAGAAGCTTAAGAGAGTCCGCGGGCTTGTGATATGTCATCACATAGTCGCTGCCCGGCGCGGTTACCACGATCTCGCTGCCCTGCACGGCCACGCGAAGCAATGGGGTGGTGGTCGGCCGTGGCGGCGGACGTTTTGAGGAGTACATTTTCACAGCTGGGATCGACAATACACAAATCGACACGCCGAAGCTGACTTAATGAATCTGACTTAATAGTGAGCAAAAGCGTCGCTGGATAGTGACCAGAAGCCGCAAACGGCGAGCAGAGGGACACTAAGCCGCCGCGGCGCCCTTATTCGCGCTCCGCACAACGGCTTCCGAGCCATCCGTCAAGGTCAGCACCTCGTTGGCCAGATCGACTCTCGCGAACAACGACCGGTTTGCTTCGAGCACTTTGACGAGGAGATCCAAATCGTCGCCGCATTTGAGGCGGGCCGTGACCTCAAGAGACCCCGACAAAAGCGAGACGCGATAGCAAGACGGCGCGGCAGTTCCTCCCACAGTCGGAGTTGGATAGCCCGCACCACCGTTCACAGGTTCGATGTTCTCGACCACTTCCCTCACCGTCGACGGCCATTGCGGCCGCCGCCTACCATCGTAAAGTCGTGCCATTAGGTAAGGGTGCCAGTCGGCCCTTAACAAACGGTATCCCCGGGGGTGCCCCGGGGGAGTTGGACCAGGTTTTTCACTGAGTGGAGAATGGTGCCGGCAGGAGGATTCGAACCCCCGACCTACTGATTACAAATCAGCCGCTCTACCGCCTGAGCTATGCCGGCGCCGGGCACGCATGCGTCAAGCGCTCGCATTTAAGATACGGGACCCTTTACGCGCTCCTTCATTAGCGCCCTTTGGCGGGTTCCGCTACCTGCGGCCGGCGAAGATGCCTGCAAGGAAGGCGGCGACGAGAAGGGGCACCGGGCCCACCTGCTGCATGGCTTTGCCAACGCCCTGATCGATCATGGCGGCGGGATCGGCGGTCGAGGCGAGCCGGGAGGGGGTAGGCGCCTGCTTCGGCGGGCGGCCCATCGACGGCACGATTGCCAACACGATCAGCCCGATCAGCAGGAGGACGCCTGCCATGATCGCCGCCGCCTCAACGGCGTCGAACTGATAGATCGACACGAGCGCCTGATAGGCTGCGATTAGGCCGAAGACCGAAGCGCCGATGAGCAACACCACCGCGACGGCGATGACGGTGGCCTGCCGGAGCGAGCGCTCGAGCGAGTCCTTGATCCGAGCGCCGATCTGGAGCGTGGACAGCAGCGCAAGCGCCGTGCGGAGCATTGAGGTCTTGCCTCTAGCGCCGGGTGAAGACGCCGAACAGGAAGCCGAGGCCGATGGCGATGGCGACCGCGGTGAGCGGGTTCTGTTTGATCGCCTCTTCCGCCTGGTTGGCGGCGTCCACCGCCTTGTCCTGGGCGCGGTTCATTTGCTTGTTGGCGATGCGCGAGACGGTCGAGGTCAGGCTTTGGATGTCGGCGCGGATCGCATCGATCTGGCCAGCCAATTCCTGCGCGTCTGGGCTTTGGGGACTCGGGGACATGGGGGGACTTTCCTTCCTTGGGGTAATGATCAACGCCTTCCAATGGCAACGCGCTTCACATAGCTCTGTTCCGTGAAGGATTTTACCGCGGTGTTGCCAAGAAAGAGTTGAGAGGCGGAAGTATTGCGGTTGTCAAGAGACTGAGGCGGAGAAGCCACGGCGCCCCGCCAAGCTTTGTGGGCAAGGCTTTTGTCGGCGACTCGGCCGGTGAGTTGGTCTAGAGTTCGAGTCGAAAGAGGGGACTTCAGAAGGTAGGCTGGCGATGAGCTCATGGAAACATGTGCTGGGCGGCTTTGCCGCGGTCGGCCTGTTGGCGCTGGTTCCGGGTGTTTCCGGCGCGGCAAGCCTTCGGGACGGCGTGGATACGAGCTTCGGCAAGCCGTTCGAACGCGTCGTATTTCACGGCCATGGGCCGCGCAGCACGTCCTATTACTGTTATCCGCGAAACTATTGGTGGTTCTACCGGCCCTATACGACGGCCAATGACGGCAATGCCCGATGCATGCCGTATTTCCACTATCCGCCGACACGAAGTCGTGGCGGCGAGATGAAATAATCCGGCAACCCTAAACTCAGTTTTTCGCTGCGGTGGCGCTCGCCCAATGGAGCGCGATGGCCGCCGCGTTCGAGACATTGAGGCTCGCGAGCAGCCCCTTGGTCGAGATGCGGCAGAGGCGGTCGCATGTCTCTCGCGTGAGTTGGCGCAAGCCTTTGCCCTCGGCGCCAAGCACCAAGGCGAGGGGGAGGGTCAGCGCCGTGGTCTCAAGCGGCTCGGCTCCTTCCTCGGCAAGCCCGACCCGCAAGAAACCGGCCTCGCCGAGCTGACCTAGGCTTTGCGCAAGGTTCCCAATCAAAATGATCGGCACGGTATCGAGCGCGCCGCTCGCCGCCTTGGCGAGCGCGCCGGTGAAGCGCGGGGTGTGCCGTTCCGGCAGCACGACGCCTGCCGCCCCGAAAGCAGCGGCCGAACGCAGCACGGCGCCGACATTTTGCGGGTCGGTGACCTGATCGAGCACAAGTAAAGTACCCTCAGGGCGCACGTCTTCGAGCTCGACCGGGGGCAGGGGCTCAGTCTCGAGCACGACACCCTGATGCACGGCGTCTGATCCGAGCAGCCGGTCGAGCTGCTTCGGGAGCGCGTCCTCCGCCTTGACGCCGCGGGCCTTTATCGCGGCTTCGAGCCTACGCGCGGCGTTTTCGGTGGCTAGCAGCCGCCCGATGGTGCGGCGCGGGTTGGCAAGGGCTGCCTCGACCGCATGGATGCCGTAGAGCAGGATACGGCCGGAATGGACCGTCCTCCGCGGATTTCCAGGCCTTCCCCGGCCGGGCCGAAAGCGGCGCTGCGATTTGTTTTTGGGGCGTGTCAAGGAGGTGATGACCTGTCAGGGGTTGCGACCGAAAGCGCTAGATGACGCAAATGGCCCCGGCATGAAACACTTTTTCCAGGTCTCCTGCGGGTTTTGCAGTTGACAGCACGTCAAGTGCTTACCATAAACCCCCTTGGCGGACCCTGCCGGCCGACGGCGGGGTGTTTTGGCTTGGTTAGAATTCACCAATCGACAATCCATCTTTTAACAGGAGGGGTGCCCGAGTGGCTAAAGGGGACGGGCTGTAAACCCGTTGGCTATGCCTACGTAGGTTCGAATCCTACCCCCTCCACCACGCAACCCTTCGGGGAAGATGGATGCGGGTGTAGCTCAATGGTAGAGCAGCAGCCTTCCAAGCTGAGGACGAGGGTTCGATTCCCTTCACCCGCTCCAAAATCTTAAGCCCGGTCTCGGACTAAGGCGAGCGCGTGAAGGCGATGCGGACTTCGATGGAGCAGGCGATAGGAGTGTAGCTCAACTGGCTAGAGCACCGGTCTCCAAAACCGGGGGTTGGGGGTTCGAGTCCCTCCACTCCTGCCAAGCTTAAGCCGCGGGAGTCGAGGTGAGCGCCGGCCGATATGCCGCTTTCGGACAAGGGATGAAATGGCGAGGACGAATCCATTCGAGTTTTTGCAGCAGGTACGGACCGAGGTTTCCAAGGTCACGTGGCCGACGCGCAAAGAGACCGTCATCACCACCATCATGGTGCTGGTGATGGTGATCGCGGCTGCGCTCTTCTTCCTCGCCGTCGACCAGGTGCTGAGCCTCCTCGTTGGCTTCGTGCTTGGTATCGGCCGGTAGGAGGCCAGTTCGATCACATGACCATGCGCTGGTACATCGTGCACGCTTATTCGAACTTCGAGCGAAAGGTCGCCGAGTCGATCAAGGAGCGTGCGGTTGCGGCAGGTCTCGGCGAGCAGATTCAAGAAGTGCTCGTGCCGATGGAGGAGGTCGTGGAGATGCGCCGCGGCCGCAAGGTCGCGTCTGAGAGGAAGTTTTTCCCCGGCTATGTGCTGGTCAAGATGGAGCTCAACGACCACACCTACCATCTGATCAAGTCGACGCCGAAGGTGACGGGTTTTCTCGGCACCGAGAACAAGCCGATCGCCATCAGCGAGGAGGAGGCAGGCCGCATCCTCCAGCAGGTGCAGGAAGGTGTAGAGCGGCCGAAGCCCTCCGTCACCTTCGAGATCGGCGAGCAGGTGCGCGTGGCCGACGGGCCGTTTGCTTCGTTCAACGGCCTCGTCGAGGAAGTTGATGAAGAGCGGGCGCGGCTCAAGGTCGCCGTGTCAATTTTCGGCCGGGCCACTCCGGTCGAGCTGGAATATGGACAGGTCGAGAAGCTCTAGGCTTCGCGAGAGTTAAGCGGAAGGCGCGGGAAGTTACGCGATGGCGAAGAAGATCGACGGTTACATCAAGCTGCAAGTGCCTGCGGGCAAGGCCAACCCTTCGCCGCCGATCGGCCCTGCACTCGGCCAGCGTGGCGTCAACATTCCCGAGTTCTGCAAGCAGTTCAATGCCGCGACCCAAGGCATCGAGGAAGGCTCGCCGATCCCGACGGTGATCACGGTCTATGCAGACCGCTCCTTCAGCTTCGAGATGAAGACGCCGCCGGCGTCCTACCTGCTGAAGAAGGCGGCGAAGATCGGCAAGGGATCGAAAGAGCCCGGCCGTACCGGCGCCGGCAGCGTGACGCAGGAACAGCTCCGCCAGATCGCCAAGGTCAAGATGAAGGACCTCAACGCGAACTCGGTCGAGCAGGCGATGAAGATCATTGCGGGCTCGGCCCGCTCAATGGGGCTGGAGGTTCAAGAGTAGCCATGACCAAACCCGGCAAGAGGTTCACGGCGGCTAAGGCCACCGTCAACCGCGACAAGCTTTATACGCTCGAAGAGGCGGTGAAGCTCGTCAAGGACGCGGCCAAGGCGAAGTTCGACGAGACGATCGAGGTTGCTCTCAACCTCGGCGTCGATCCTCGTCATGCCGATCAGATGGTGCGTGGCGTCTGCCAGCTGCCCAACGGATCGGGCCGCAAGCAGCGCGTCGCCGTGTTCGCCAAGGGCGCCAAGGCAGAGGAAGCGAAGAAGGCCGGTGCCGACGTGGTCGGCGCCGAGGATCTCGTCGAGCAGGTGCAGAAGGGCGTGATCGATTTCGACCGCTGCATCGCTACGCCGGACATGATGCCGCTCGTCGGCCGTCTCGGAAAGGTGCTCGGCCCGCGCGGCCTGATGCCGAACCCGAAGGTCGGCACGGTGACCATGGACGTGGCGCAAGCCGTTGCCGGAGCCAAAGGCGGTGCCGTCGAATTCCGCGTCGAGAAGGCCGGCATCGTTCAGGCCGGCGTCGGTAAAGCAAGTTTCACCGAACAGGCGCTGGTCGAGAATATCCGCGCGCTAGTCGATGCCGTGATGAAGGCGAAGCCGTCGGGCTCCAAGGGCACGTTCCTGAAGCGCATGGCGGTGACCTCGACCATGGGGCCTGGCGTGAAGATCGAGCCCACCAGCGTTGCGGCTGGTGTGCATTAGTTGAGTTTTGAGTTTCGGGCCTCGTTGTGAGGTCCGGAAGGGCCGCTTCGTTTCAAAGCGGCTCACCTGTCCGAGATTGCAGGTGCGGGCGACCGCTTAAGCCATTTGGGCCTGCATGAGACGGGAGACGAACGGTTCGAGGTTTCGGAAGACCCGTAACCTGGAGATCGGTTTGAACCTCGTAAGTGGCTCTATCGCTCTTTGCGTACGAGCAGGACAGGCAACGGAGCGCCGCTGGAGATGCGGGGCGCGGCTTGCCGTCCGCCCGCGCTTCCTGCGGCACGGTGTGGAAGAGGCGGCGAGCTTTTGCTCGAGCCTCGGAACTGACGGAGTGAGCTAATGGAAAGAGCAGAGAAGCGCGAAGTAGTGACGGCGCTTCACGACGCTATCGCCAAGACCGGCGTGGTCGTCGTCGCTCATTATGCCGGGCTCTCGGTCTCCGACATGACCAAGTTCCGCCGCGACATTCGCGGCGCGGGCGGTCACGTCAAGGTGACCAAGAACAGGCTGGCGAAGCTCGCGCTCGAAGGGACCAACGCCAAGGGCATCGCGGATTTGCTCAAGGGGCCGACGTGCCTCGCTTATTCCGACGATCCCGTGGCGGCACCAAAAGTTGCTGTCAAATTCGCCAAGGCCAACGAGAAATTCGTGATCCTTGGCGGCGCGATGGGAACGACGGTGCTGGACCCCGGAGGGGTGAGTTCGCTCGCAAACCTTCCATCGCTCGATGAGCTTCGCGGGAAGCTTGTCGGGCTCATCCAGGCGCCGGCGAGCAAGATCGCTCGCGTGGTGAGTGGGCCAGGCGCGCAGCTTGCGCGCGTTTTTGCAGCCTACGGCAGAACAGGCGAAGCGGCGTAACGCCGTTGTGGTTGAACCAGTACAGGACCTTACGAGGATAAACTGATGGCTGACTTGCAGAAAATCGTAGACGAGCTTTCGACCCTCACCGTGCTTGAGGCGGCTGATCTCGCCAAGATGCTCGAGGAGAAATGGGGCGTTTCCGCCGCGGCTCCGGTGGCCATGATGGCCGCTGGCGGCGCAGCGCCCGCCGCGGCTGCCGAGGAGAAGACCGAGTTCAACGTCATCCTGACCGCGGCCGGTGCCCAAAAGATCAATGTGATCAAGGAGGTGCGCGCGATCACCAGCCTCGGCCTGAAGGAGGCCAAGGACCTGGTCGAGGGCGCTCCGAAGCCCGTCAAGGAAGGCGTCAACAAGGACGAAGCCGAGAAGATCAAGAAGCAGCTCGAGGCCGCAGGCGCGACCGTCGAGTTGAAATAGCTTGGGTTGAAATGAGCCCGGGCGGACCCCACATGGAGATACCGGACTCCGCCCGGGCACAACCCAATATCTACCACGTGACGTTTCGCCAGACCCTCCGCCAATCCGGGGTTTCTGGTGAGCCGTCTCTTCGAGCTTGAGAGGACCATATGGCGCAGCAGACTTCTTCTTCAGACGGGCGTAAGCGGTTGCGGAAAATGTTCGGCCGCATCCATGAAGTGGCCGAGATGCCCAACCTCATCGAAGTGCAGAAGCAGTCATACGATCAGTTTCTGATGGTGGACGAGCCGGAAGGCGGCCGTCCAGACGAGGGTCTCCAGGCCGTGTTCCGCTCGGTGTTCCCCATTCGGGACTTCGGCGAGCGCGCCCAGCTCGAGTTCGTGCGCTACGCCTTCGAGCAGCCCAAATACGACGTCGACGAGTGCCAGCAGCGGGGCATGACCTTTGCCGCGCCGCTGAAGGTCACGCTGCGCCTCATCGTGTTTGATGTGAACGAGGAGACCGGCGCCCGCTCGGTCAAGGACATCAAGGAGCAGGACGTCTATATGGGCGACATGCCGTTCATGACCATGAACGGCACCTTCGTCATCAACGGCACCGAGCGCGTCATCGTCTCGCAGATGCATCGCTCGCCCGGCGTGTTCTTCGATCACGACCGCGGCAAGACGCACTCCTCCGGCAAGCTGCTGTTCGCCGCCCGCATCATTCCCTATCGCGGCTCCTGGCTCGATTTCGAGTTCGACGCCAAGGACATCGTCTACGTGCGCATCGACCGGCGCCGGAAGCTTCCGGTGACGACGCTTCTCTATGCACTCGGCCTCGACGACGAGGAGATCCTGTCGACCTTCTACGACCGCATTCCGCTCAAGGCGACCAAGGAAGGCTGGCGCATGCCGTTCCGTCCGGACCGGATGCGCGGCATCAAGTCGTCGAGCGACCTGATCGACGCCAAGACCGGCAAAGTCGCCATCGAAGCCGGCCGCAAGGTCACCGCGCGTCTCGCTAAGAAGCTCGCCCATGAAGGCCTGAAGGAGCTCCTCGTCAAGGACGAGGACCTGCACGGCCGCTACCTCGCCGAGGACATCGTCAACATGGACACCGGCGAGATTTACGCCGAGGCTGGCGAGGAGATCGATGCCAAGCTCGTCGGCACGCTGCGCGATCTCGGTCTCAAGGAAGTTCCGATCCTCGACATCGACCATGTCAATGTCGGCGCGTTCATCCGCAACACGCTCGCCATCGACAAGAACTCTAATACCGAGGAGGCGCTGCTCGACATCTACCGCGTCATGCGCCCCGGCGAGCCGCCGACGCTTGAAGCAGCCGCGAACCTGTTCAATGGCATCTTCTTCGACGCCGAGCGCTACGACCTGTCCGCCGTCGGCCGGGTGAAGATGAACATGCGCCTCGACCTAGAGTGCCCGGACACGGTGCGCACGTTGCGCAAGGAGGACATTCTCGCCGTCATCAAGACGCTCGTCGATTTGCGCGACGGCAAGGGCGAGATCGACGACATCGATCATCTCGGCAATCGCCGGGTCCGGTCGGTCGGCGAGCTGATGGAGAATCAGTATCGCGTCGGCTTGCTGCGCATGGAGCGGGCGATCAAGGAGCGCATGAGCTCAGTCGATATCGACACCGTGATGCCGCAGGACCTGATCAATGCCAAGCCTGCCGCTGCAGCGGTGCGCGAGTTCTTTGGCTCATCGCAGCTGTCGCAGTTCATGGACCAGACCAACCCGCTGTCGGAGATCACCCACAAGCGGCGCCTCTCGGCCCTTGGGCCAGGCGGTCTGACCCGCGAGCGCGCCGGGTTCGAGGTGCGCGACGTGCATCCGACCCATTACGGCCGCATCTGTCCAATCGAGACGCCCGAGGGACCGAATATCGGCCTCATCAACTCGCTCGCGACCTACGCTCGGGTGAACAAATACGGCTTCATCGAGAGCCCGTATCGCCGCGTGGCGAAGGGCAAGGTGACCGACGAGGTGGTGTACCTCTCGGCCATGGAGGAGGCGCGCTACATCATCGCGCAGGCCAACGCCAAGCTCGCGCCGAACGGCACCTTCACCGAGGAGCTGATCGTGTGCCGGCATGCCGGCGACGTCGAGCTCGAGCCGCCGGAGAAGGTCGACCTCATCGACGTGTCGCCGAAGCAGCTCGTGTCGGTGGCTGCCGCGCTCATCCCGTTCCTGGAGAATGACGACGCCAACCGCGCTCTCATGGGCTCCAACATGCAGCGCCAGGCCGTGCCGTTGATCACGGCGGAAGCGCCGCTGGTCGGCACCGGCATGGAAGAGGTGGTGGCCCGCGACTTCGGCGCCGCCATCGGTGCGCGCCGCACTGGCGTGGTCGATCAGGTTGACGCCACCCGTATCGTTGTGCGCGCCACCGAGGAGACCGATCCGTCGAAGTCAGGCGTCGACATCTACAATCTGCGCAAGTTCCAGCGCTCGAACCAGAACACCTGCATCAACCAGCGGCCGCTCGTGCGCGTTGGCGATCAGGTGCAGGCTGGCGACATCATCGCCGACGGTCCGTCGACCGATCTCGGCGAGCTAGCGCTCGGCCGGAACGTGCTCGTCGCGTTCATGCCGTGGATGGGCTACAACTTCGAAGATTCGATCCTGATCTCGGAGCGCGTCGTGCGCGATGACGTGTTCACCTCGATCCATATCGAGGAGTTCGAGGTGATGGCCCGCGACACCAAGCTCGGGCCTGAGGAGATCACGCGCGACATTCCGAACGTGTCGGAGGAGGCGCTGAAGAATCTTGACGAGGCGGGCATCGTCTATATCGGCGCAGAGGTGAACCCGGGCGACATCCTGGTCGGCAAGATCACGCCGAAGGGCGAGAGCCCGATGACGCCTGAGGAGAAGCTGCTCCGCGCCATCTTCGGCGAGAAGGCTTCCGACGTGCGCGATACCTCGCTCAAGCTGCCGCCGGGTGTCACCGGCACGGTCGTCGAGGTGCGCGTGTTCAACCGGCACGGCGTCGAGAAGGACGAGCGCGCCATGGCCATCGAGCGCGAGGAAATCGAGCGTCTCGCCAAGGACCGCGACGACGAGCTCGCCATCCTCGATCGCAACGTCTACGGGCGCCTGCGCGACGTGCTGATGCACAAGGTCGTGGCCAAGGGACCGAAGGGCATCAAGAAGGACGCCAAGATCACCGAGGCGATCCTCGATGAGGTCGCCCGCACCTATTGGTGGGAGATCGCGCTCAAGAACGAGAAGGCAATGGCCGAGGTCGAGGCCATCCGCCGTCAATATGAAGACGCCAAGAAGGGACTCGAGCAGCGCTTCGTCGACAAGGTCGACAAGCTCCAGCGCGGTGACGAGCTGCCGCCTGGTGTGATGAAGATGGTCAAGGTGTTCGTCGCGGTGAAGCGCAAGATCCAGCCCGGCGACAAGATGGCCGGCCGCCACGGCAACAAGGGCGTGATCAGCATGATTGTGCCGATCGAGGACATGCCGTATCTCGACGATGGCACCCCGATCGACATCGTGCTGAACCCGCTCGGCGTGCCGAGCCGCATGAATGTGGGCCAGATCCTGGAGACGCATCTTGGCTGGGCGTGCCGGGGCTTGGGCCGCAAGATCGGCGAGGCGCTCGACGCATACAACGCCTCGCACAAGGTGAAGCCGCTGAAGGACCTGCTCAAGTCGGTCTATGGCGACGACAAGGCGATCAACGCGCTGAAAGACGATCACCTCATCGAGGTGAGCGAGGATCTGCGCGCCGGCGTTCCCGTGGCCACCCCGGTGTTCGACGGGGCGCATGAGGGCGACGTGACCGCTCTGCTCCAGGCTGCCGATCTCGACACCTCGGGGCAGGTGACCCTGCATGACGGCCGCACTGGCGAGCCGTTCGAGCGCAAGGTAACGGTGGGCTACATCTATATGCTGAAGCTCCACCACCTCGTGGACGACAAGATCCACGCGCGTTCGATCGGGCCTTACAGCCTCGTCACCCAGCAGCCGCTCGGTGGCAAGGCGCAGTTCGGCGGCCAGCGCTTCGGCGAGATGGAAGTGTGGGCGCTCGAGGCTTACGGCGCGGCCTACACGCTTCAGGAGATGCTAACCGTCAAGTCCGACGACGTTGCCGGCCGCACCAAGGTCTACGAGGCCATCGTGCGCGGCGACGACACCTTCGAGGCCGGCATCCCGGAAAGCTTCAACGTGCTCGTCAAGGAAATGCGGGCGCTTGGGCTGAACGTCGAGCTGGTGCAGCCTAAGCCAGAGGAGCAGCCGCCCGCGCGGGCGAGGCTGCCTCGTCCGGCAGCCGAGTAGGCAGAGCGAAGTAGAGACGCAAGAATTTACAACAGACCGAAGGGCGGATGCCGCCCATTGGAGATGAGAGAATGAATCAGGAAATCGTCAATCTCTTCAGTCCTCAGGTCCAGCAGCAGAATTTCGACCAGATTCGCATCGGCATTGCGAGCCCGGAGAAAATTCTGTCCTGGTCGTATGGGGAGATCAAGAAGCCTGAGACGATCAACTATCGTACCTTCAAGCCGGAGCGCGATGGGTTGTTCTGCGCGCGCATCTTCGGCCCGGTGAAGGATTACGAGTGCTTGTGCGGCAAGTACAAGCGTATGAAGTACAAGGGCGTCATCTGCGAGAAGTGCGGCGTCGAGGTGACGCTCGCCAAGGTCCGGCGCGAGCGCATGGGCCACATCGAGCTCGCCGCACCGGTGGCGCATATCTGGTTCCTGAAGTCGCTGCCGTCGCGCATCGGCCTTCTGCTCGACATGACGCTCAAGGATCTTGAGCGCGTTCTCTATTTCGAGAACTACATTGTGCTCGAGCCAGGTCTGACCACGCTGAAGCCGCTCCAGCTCCTGCCTGAGGAAGATTACCTCAAGGCGCAGGACGATTTCGGCGAGGATTCCTTCACGGCGTCGATCGGCGCCGAGGCGATCCGTGAGCTGCTCAAGGGCCTTGATCTGGAGAAGACCGCCGTCGAGCTCCGCCAGGAGATCGCCGAGTCGACCTCGGAGCTGAAGCCCAAGAAGCTCGCCAAGCGCCTGAAGGTGGTCGAGGCCTTCATCGAATCCGGCAACAAGCCTGAGTGGATGATCCTGACCGTGGTTCCGGTCATTCCGCCGGAGCTTCGCCCGCTCGTGCCGCTCGATGGCGGCCGCTTCGCCACTTCGGACCTGAACGACCTCTATCGCCGCGTCATCAACCGCAACAATCGTCTGAAGCGGCTGATGGAACTTCGCGCGCCGGACATCATCATCCGCAACGAGAAGCGGATGCTGCAGGAGGCGGTTGACGCGCTGTTCGACAACGGACGGCGTGGTCGCGTCATCACCGGCGCCAACAAGCGGCCGCTGAAGTCGCTCGCCGACATGCTCAAGGGCAAGCAGGGCCGGTTCCGCCAGAACCTGCTCGGCAAGCGCGTCGACTATTCAGGCCGTTCGGTCATCGTGGTTGGGCCTGAGCTCAAGCTGCATCAGTGCGGGTTGCCGAAGAAGATGGCGCTCGAGCTATTCAAGCCGTTCATCTATGCGCGGCTCGACGCCAAGGGCCACGCCGCCACGGTGAAGCAGGCGAAGAAGCTCGTCGAGAAGGAGAAGCCGGAGGTTTGGGACATCCTCGACGAGGTGATCCGCGAGCATCCGGTGCTGCTCAATCGCGCGCCGACGCTGCATCGCCTCGGCATTCAGGCCTTCGAGCCGGTGCTGATCGAGGGCAAGGCCATTCAGCTTCATCCGCTCGTCTGCGCGGCGTTCAACGCCGACTTCGACGGGGATCAGATGGCCGTGCACGTGCCTTTGTCGCTTGAGGCGCAGCTCGAGGCCCGCGTGTTGATGATGTCGACCAACAACATCCTGCACCCGGCCAACGGCTCGCCGATCATCGTGCCGTCACAGGACATCGTGCTTGGCATCTACTATCTGTCGATCGCCATGGACAACGAACCGGGTGAGGGCATGATCTTCGGCTCGATCGCCGAGATCCAGCACGCGCTCGACGCCAAGGTGCTCAGCTTGCACGCCAAGATCAAAGGCCGCTTCCGCACGGTCGACGAGAAGGGGAAGCCGGTGTCTCATATCTACGAGACGACGCCGGGCCGCATGCTTCTCGGCGATCTCTTGCCGCGCAAGCCCAATATCAGCTTCGACCTGGTGAACCGGCTGCTCACCAAGAAGGATATCTCCCACATGATCGACGTGGTCTATCGCCACTGCGGTCAGAAGGAGACGGTCATCTTCTGCGACCGGATCATGGGCCTCGGCTTCTCCTATGCCTGCCGCGCCGGAATTTCCTTCGGCAAGGACGACATGGTGATCCCCGAGACCAAGGACGCCATCGTCCACAAGACGAGCGAGCTCGTTCGCGAGTACGAGCAGCAGTACAACGATGGCCTCATTACCCGCGGCGAGAAGTACAACAAGGTGGTCGACACCTGGACGGAGTGTACCGAGCAGGTCGCCAAGGAGATGATGAAGCGCATCTCCTCGGTCCAGCGCGATGCCAAGACCGGCCGCGAGAAGCCGATCAACTCCATCTATATGATGTCGCATTCAGGTGCGCGCGGCTCACCGGCGCAGATGAAGCAGCTTGCCGGTATGCGCGGCCTGATGACCAAGCCGTCCGGCGAGATCATCGAAACGCCGATCATCTCCAACTTCAAGGAGGGGTTGTCGGTGCTCGAGTACTTCAACTCGACCCACGGCGCCCGCAAGGGTCTGGCCGACACCGCGTTGAAGACAGCGAACTCGGGTTATTTGACCCGCCGCCTGGTCGACGTGGCGCAGGACTGCATTGTCACCGAGGAGGATTGCGGCACGACCGCCGGCATCACCGCCCGCGCTCTGATCGAGTCTGGCGAGGTCACGGTGTCACTCGGCGCGCGTGTACTCGGCCGCACCGCGGCCGAGAACGTCAAGAATCCGGCGACCGGCAAGGTGATCGTCAAGGCCGGCGAGCTGATGGAGGAGGAAGAGGTCGAAGCCATCGAGGCGGCGGGCGTCCAGGAGATTCGCATCCGCTCGGCGCTCACTTGCGAGACCCGCAACGGCATCTGCGGCAAGTGCTATGGGCGCGATCTCGCCCGCGGCACGCCGGTCAATCTCGGCGAGGCTGTCGGCGTCATCGCCGCGCAGTCGATCGGCGAGCCCGGCACGCAGCTCACCATGCGCACCTTCCATCTGGGCGGCGTGGCAAGCGCCAAGGTCGTCGATCAGTCGTCGCTCGAGTCGAATTTCGACGGCATCGTCAAGATCAAGCAGCGCAACGTGGTGAAAGACTCTCAAGGCCGACTCATGGTCATGGGCCGCAACACCATCCTGGTCGTCGCCGATCAGGATGGCACCGAGCGCGCCGTGCACCGGCTTCCCTACGGCACGCATTTGCGCGTGGACCAGGGCGCCAAGGTGAAGCGCGGCGACCGGCTCGCGGAGTGGGATCCCTACACCAGGCCGGTGCTGACCGAGATCGAAGGCGTCGTCGACTTCGAGGATCTGGTCGAAGGCGTGTCGGTCAGCGAGCGGAAGGACGAGTCGACGGGTATCACCAACAGCGTCATCATCGATTGGCGCGCGAGCCCGCGCGGCGTCGATCTCCGGCCGGCTGTCGCCATCAAGGACAAGAAGGGCAAGATCGGTAAGCTGTCGCGCGGCGGCGAGGCGCGTTACCTCCTGCCTGTTGACGCGATCATGTCGGTAGAGCCAGGCCATCAGGTGAGCGCCGGCGACGTGCTGGCGCGTATCCCGATGGAGAGCGCCAAGACGCGCGACATCACCGGCGGCCTGCCGCGGGTGGCGGAGCTGTTCGAGGCGCGGCGCCCGAAGGATCACGCCATCATCGCCGAGGTCTCAGGCACGGTGCAGCTTGGCCGCGACTACAAGAACAAGCGGCGCATCACCATCGTGCCGGACGAGGACGGCGGCGAGCCGGTCGAGTATCTGATCCCGAAGGGACGGCATCTGGCCGTGCAGGAGGGCGACCGCATCGAGAAGGGCGAGTTCCTGCTCGATGGCCATCCGGCGCCGCACGACATCCTGGCGATCAAGGGCGTCGAGGAGCTTGCCAACTATCTCGTGAACGAGATCCAGGAGGTGTATCGGCTCCAGGGCGTGACTATCAACGACAAGCATATCGAGGTGATCGTCCGGCAGATGCTCCAGAAGACCGAGGTGGAAGATGCGGGCGAGACTGACTTCCTCAAGGGAGAGCAGGTCGACCGGATCGACTTCGAGGATGCCAACATCGCGGCAGAGGCGGCCGGAAAGAAGCCGGCGACCGGCCAGCCGGTGCTGCTGGGCATCACGAAGGCGAGCCTGCAGACCCGCTCCTTCATCTCGGCGGCTTCCTTCCAGGAGACCACCCGCGTACTCACCGACGCTGCCGTCAACGGCAAGACCGATGCGCTCGAGGGGCTGAAGGAGAACGTCATCGTCGGACGGCTGATCCCGGCCGGCACTGGCGGCATGCTTTCCAGGTTGAGCAAGATCGCAAGCCATCGCGACGATCTCATCCTGGAGGAACGGCAGCGCTCATCCTCCGGCGAGATCGAGCAGGAGGACGACGAGGCTGCGGAGGAGCGCGAGGCAGTCTAGGTATCGGGTTCTCAGGTGTCAGGCGTTGGTAGAAACTCTCGCCTGACACCTGAACCTGGCACCTGAGCGCTTGACGATAAAGGAATCGGCCTGATACAACGCGCACTTTCGCGGCAGGCGGTAGCCCTTCACGCCGCGGGCTAGACGCTGCCGGGACTAACCGGGTCAAATTCGGGCACATGATCTTGGAGGCTAGCATCCGAGGTCCTCTGGTTTAAGGGGCTGAAGATCGCGCTCACCCGCACTTCAGCCTCAGGTCTTGTGGGCCTTTGGCCCCTGAGGTGGTTGTGGGCCGTTGGCCCTTGATGTGTTTCGGGCCGCGGGCCCCTTGAAGAGAGATTGGACGAAGGCTTACATGCCGACGATACAACAACTGATTCGCAAGCCGCGCCGTCAGCCGGGGAAGCGGAACAAAGTGCCGGCCATGCAGGCCTGTCCGCAGAAACGCGGCGTGTGCACGCGCGTCTACACCACGACCCCGAAGAAGCCGAACTCGGCGCTTCGGAAGGTCGCGCGCGTGCGTCTGACCAACGGTCTTGAAGTGACGAGCTATATCCCGGGCGAGGGGCATAACCTCCAGGAGCACTCGGTAGTTCTGATCCGCGGCGGCCGCGTCAAGGACCTGCCTGGCGTGCGCTATCACATTATTCGTGGCGTGCTCGACACCCAGGGCGTAGGCGACCGCCGCCAGCGGCGCTCGAAATACGGCGCGAAGCGGCCGAAGTAACCTCTGGTAACGCGGAGGTCACTCGGGCGAGCCTTAAGCGCCAAGCCGGAGACCTTCGGAAGAAGGATTAAGGAACGAAGATATGTCCCGGCGGCGCAAGGCAGATAAGCGCGACATCATCCCCGATCCCAAGTTCGGGGACGTGGTGCTGACCAAGTTCATGAACAGTATCATGTATGAAGGCAAGAAGTCGGCCGCCGAGCGGATCGTCTACGGCGCACTCGACCAGATGGAACGCAAGACCAAACAGAACCCGATCGAGCTGTTCCACGAGGCCTTGCGCAATGTGATGCCGGCTCTCGAGGTGCGGTCCCGCCGCGTTGGCGGCGCCACCTACCAGGTCCCGGTCGAGGTGCGCTCGGATCGCCGTCAGGCGCTCGCCATCCGCTGGATCATTTCCTCTGCGCGCGGCCGCAACGAGAACACGATGGTCGAGCGCCTCTCAGGCGAGCTGCTCGATGCCGCCAACAACCGCGGTACTGCGGTGAAGAAGCGCGAAGATACCCATCGTATGGCTGAGGCGAACCGCGCCTTCTCCCATTACCGCTGGTAACGATTTCAAGGATCTTTTGAGATGCCACGCACCACCCCGCTCCAGGACTACCGCAACATCGGGATCATGGCGCATATCGACGCCGGCAAGACCACCACGACCGAGCGGGTCCTCTATTACACCGGCAAGAGCCACAAGATCGGCGAGGTGCACGACGGCGCTGCCACCATGGACTGGATGGAGCAGGAGCAGGAGCGCGGCATCACCATCACGTCCGCCGCAACCACAGCCTATTGGAACGATAAGCGCATCAACATCATCGACACGCCCGGACACGTGGACTTCACCATCGAGGTCGAGCGGTCGCTGCGCGTGCTCGACGGCGCGGTAGCGCTGCTTGACGCGAACCAGGGTGTCGAGCCGCAGACCGAGACCGTATGGCGCCAGGCCGACAAATACGGCGTGCCGCGCATGATCTTCGTCAACAAGATGGACAAGATTGGCGCCGACTTCTTCCTGTCGGTAAAGATGGTCCGCGACCGCCTCGGCGCCAATCCGATCGTAATTCAACTCCCGATCGGCGCGGAGAACAAGTTCAGGGGCATCATCGACCTCGTACGCATGAAGGCGGTGGTGTGGGACGACGAGGCCTTGGGCGCCAAGTTCCATGACGAGGAGATCCCTGCCGATCTCATCGATGAGGCCAAGGAGTATCACGAGAAGCTCGTTGAGCAGGCAGTCGAGCTCGACGAGGGGGCCATGGAGGCCTATCTCGAAGGCACGCACCCGAGCGAGGAGACCCTTAAGGCGCTGATCCGCAAGGGCACCATCGCCAACGTATTCGTGCCGATTCTGTGCGGCTCCGCCTTCAAGAACAAAGGCGTCCAGCCGATGCTCGACGCCGTCGTCGACTATCTGCCGTCGCCGCTCGACGTGCCGCCGATGAAGGGCATCGATTTCAAGACCGGCGACGAGGTAACCCGCACGCCGTCCGACACCGAGCCGCTCTCCATGCTTGCCTTCAAGATCATGAACGACCCGTTCGTCGGATCGCTCACCTTCTGTCGCATCTATTCCGGCAAGGTCGAGACCGGCATGACGCTCGCCAATACGGTGAAGGACAAGAAGGAACGCATCGGCCGCATGCTGTTGATGCACGCCAATCACCGCGAGGACATCAAGGACGCCTATACCGGCGACATCGTTGCGCTTGCCGGCCTCAAGGATGTCACCACTGGCGACACTCTGTCCGATCCGGCCAAGCCAGTGATTCTGGAGCGCATGGAGTTCCCCGAGCCGGTTATCGAGGTCGCCGTCGAGCCCAAGACCAAGGGCGACCAGGAGAAGCTCGGCGTGGCACTGCATCGCCTGGCGCAGGAAGACCCGTCGTTCCGCGTTTCGGTCGACCACGAGTTGGGCCAGACCATCATCAAGGGCATGGGCGAATTGCATCTCGACATCATCGTCGACCGCATGCGCCGCGAGTTCAAAGTGGAGGCCAATGTCGGCGCACCGCAGGTCGCCTATCGCGAGACCGTGTCGCGCCGCGCCGATGTCGACTACACGCACAAGAAGCAGACCGGCGGCTCGGGCCAGTTCGCCCGCGTCAAGCTCGTGATCGAGCCGAACGAGGCCGGCAAGGGCTTCGAGTTCGAGAACAAGGTGGTCGGCGGTAACGTGCCGAAGGAGTTCATCACCGGCGTGCAGAAGGGCGTCAAGAGCGTCGTCGATTCCGGCGTGCTCGCTGGCTTCCCCATCCTTGACGTGAAGGTAAGCCTCATCGACGGCGCCTATCACGACGTCAATTCAAGCGTCATGGCGTTCGAGATCGCGGCCCGCGCGGCGTTCCGCGAGGGCGCAATGAAGGCGGGGCCGAAGCTGCTCGAGCCGATCATGAAGGTCGAGGCGGTGACGCCGGAAGAATATGTCGGCGGCATCATCGGCGACCTGACCAGCCGGCGCGGCCAGGTGCGCGGGCAGGAGAGCCGTGGCAATGCCGCGGTGATCAGCGCCATGGTCCCGCTCGCCAATATGTTCGGTTACGTGAATACGCTGCGCTCTATGAGCCAGGGCAGGGCGCAGTTCACCATGCAGTTCGACCACTATGCGCAAGTCCCGCAGGCGGTCGCCGAAGAGGTGCAGGCGAAGTTCGCCTAGAGGGTTCCGGCCCTAGAGCCGCCCGTGGAATAGACTTTCGTTTTGTGTTGAAGGATGGAGAGCCAACATGGCTAAGGAAAAATTCCAGCGTACGAAGCCGCATTGCAACATCGGGACCATTGGTCACGTCGATCACGGCAAGACCACGCTGACGGCGGCGATCACCAAGGTGCTGGCCGAGAAGGGCGGCGCCAAGTTCACCGCCTATGACGAGATCGACAAGGCGCCGGAAGAGAAGGCCCGCGGCATCACTATTTCCACGGCGCACGTGGAGTATGAGACCGGCAAGCGCCACTACGCCCATGTCGACTGTCCTGGCCACGCCGACTACGTGAAGAACATGATCACCGGCGCGGCGCAGATGGACGGCGCCATTCTCGTGGTGTCGGCCGCAGACGGCCCGATGCCGCAGACCCGCGAGCACATCCTGCTTGCTCGCCAGGTCGGCGTGCCGGCGCTCGTCGTCTACCTCAACAAGGTGGACATGGTTGACGACCCGGAGCTGCTCGACCTCGTCGAGCTCGAGGTGCGTGAGCTTCTGTCCAAATACGAGTTCCCGGGCGACGATATCCCGATCGTCAAGGGCTCGGCCCTTGCCGCGCTTGAGGGCAAGGATGCGGAGATCGGCGCCAACTCCATCGCGGCGCTGATGGATGCGGTCGATGCCTACATTCCGCAGCCCGATCGTCCCAAGGACAAGCCGTTCCTCATGCCGATCGAAGACGTGTTCTCGATCTCCGGCCGCGGCACCGTGGTGACCGGCCGTATCGAGCGCGGCGTGGTCAAGGTGGGCGAGGAAGTCGAGATCGTGGGCATCAAGCCGACGACCAAGAGCGTCGTCACCGGCGTCGAGATGTTCCGCAAGCTGCTCGATCAGGGCGAGGCCGGCGACAATGTCGGCTGCCTATTGCGCGGCGTCGATCGCGAGGGCGTGGAGCGCGGCCAGGTCCTGGCCAAGCCAGGTTCGGTCAAGCCGCACACCAAGTTCAAGGCGGAGGCCTACATCCTCACCAAGGAAGAGGGCGGCCGCCATACTCCGTTCTTCGGTAATTACCGTCCGCAGTTCTACTTCCGCACCACCGACGTGACCGGTGTGGTGCAACTGCCGGAGGGCACCGAGATGGTGATGCCGGGCGACAACATCGCCATGACGGTCGAGCTGATCGTGCCGATCGCCATGGAAGAGAAACTTCGTTTCGCCATTCGCGAAGGCGGCCGCACGGTCGGCGCCGGCGTGGTGGCGGCGATCATCGAGTAGAGGCAACAGAAAAGAGCGCGCTGTCTAGGCGCGCTCTTGGACGTTCAGGGACCATCGAGATGCAAAGCCAGAACATAAGAATCAGGCTCAAGGCCTTCGACCACCGTATTCTCGATGCGTCGACCAAGGAGATCGTCAACACGGCGAAGCGCACGGGCGCAGAGGTGCGGGGACCGATCCCGCTGCCGACGCGCATCGAGAAGTTCACCGTCAACCGGTCGCCACACATCGATAAGAAGAGCCGCGAGCAGTTCGAGATACGCACGCATAAGCGCTTGCTCGACATCGTCGACCCAACGCCGCAGACCGTCGATGCCTTGATGAAGCTCGACCTCGCCGCTGGCGTGGACGTCGAGATCAAGCTCTAGGCGGACGAAAGACGAGACAAGGAATTCAACCGATGCGATCAGGTGTCATCGCGCAAAAGCTCGGCATGACGAGGATCTTCACCGACGCCGGGGAGCATATCCCGGTGACGGTGCTGCGCCTCGACCGCTGCCAGGTCGTCGGTCACCGCACGCCCGAGAAGAACGGCTACACCGCGCTTCAGCTCGGCGCCGGGACGCCGAAGGTGAAGCGGCTCTCCCGCGCCGCGCGTGGTCATTTCGCCGTGGCTAATGTTGAGCCGAAGCGCAAGCTCGTCGAGTTCCGCGTGAGCCCGGAGAATGTGATCGAGGTCGGCGCCGAGATCACCGCTGACCATTTCGTCGAGGGGCAGTTCGTGGACGTGTCCGGCACGACCATCGGCAAGGGCTTCGCCGGCGCCATGAAGCGCCACAACTTTGGCGGCTTGCGCGCCTCCCACGGCGTGTCTGTGAGCCATCGCAGCCACGGTTCGACCGGTCAGCGCCAGGACCCCGGCAAGGTGTTCAAGGGCAAGAAGATGGCCGGCCATATGGGCGACGTGAATGTCACCACGCAGAATCTGCGCGTGGTGAAGACGGACCCCGAGCGCGGGCTAATCATGATCCGCGGAGCGGTGCCGGGCGCCAAAGGCGGCTGGGTGCTGCTGCGCGATGCGGTGAAGCGGAGCCTGCCGGATGCCGCGCCGAAGCCGGGCGCCTTCCGTAAAGGTTCGGGCGAGGCAGCGAATGGGCATTCGACGTCCGAGCCCGCGGCCGAGCCAGTTCAAGCCGAGGCGGGGAGCCAAGAGTAATGCAGGCCGACGTCACCACGCTCGACGCCAAGAAGGCGGGAACGGTTGAGCTTCCGGACGATGTATTCGGGCTCGAGCCGCGCCCGGACATCCTCCACCGCATGGTGCGCTACCAGCTGGCCAAGCGCCGCGGCGGCACGCGCTCGGTGCAGGACCGCTCCGAGGTCAATTACACCACGGCCAAGCTCTACAAGCAGAAGGGCACCGGCCGCGCGCGTCATGGCAGCCGCAGGGCGCCCCTGTTCCGTGGCGGCGGCAAGGCTTTCGGCCCTAAGCCGCGGAGCCACGCCATCGAGCTACCGAAGAAGGTCCGGGCGCTGGCGCTGAAGCACGCGCTATCGGCCAAAGCCAAATCCGACACGCTCGTGGTGATCGACAAATGCGAGCTGAAAGAGGCCAAGACCAAGGAGCTCAAGTCGCGCTTCTCCAAGCTTGGGCTCGGCTCGGTGCTGATCATCGACGGCGCTGCGGTACAGGAGGCCTTTGCCAAGGCGGCTCGCAATCTGCCGGGCGTCAACGTGCTGCCGGTCGCCGGCATCAACGTCTACGACATACTCAACCACGACAAGCTCGTCCTGACCAAGGCGGCGGTGGAAGCGCTGGAGGCGCGGTTCAAATGAGTGCGCTCTCAGCTTACGACGTCATCCTCGCGCCGGTCATCACCGAGAAGTCGAGCATGGCCTCTGAATCGAACCAGGTGGTGTTCAAGGTGCGCCGCAACGCGACCAAGCCCGAGATCAAGGCTGCCATCGAGCAGCTCTTCAAAGTCAAGGTGCTGTCCGTGAACACGATCCTGCGCAAGGGCAAGACCAAGACGTTCCGCGGCATGCGCGGCAAGCAGCAGGACGTCAAGAAAGCGATCGTCAGGCTCGCCGAAGGCGACAAGATCGACGTGACGACGAGGATCTAGCGCGCCATGGCCTTAAAAACCTACAAACCAACCACGCCGAGCCAGCGCCATCTCGTGCTTGTCGACCGCAGCCATCTGTGGAAGGGCAAGCCGGTCAAGGCGCTGACCGAAGGTCTCTCCAAGTCCGGCGGCCGCAACAATCAGGGCCGCACCTCCGCGTGGCATCGCGGCGGCGGCCACAAGCGCAGCTACCGCATGGTCGATTTCAAGCGCGGCAAGCATGGCATGCCGGCGACCGTGGAAAGGCTCGAATACGATCCGAACCGCACCGCCTTCATCGCGCTGATCAAGTACGAGGACGGGGAGCTCTCTTACATCCTCGCGCCGCAGCGGCTCGCCGCGGGTGACACGGTGATCGCCGATGAGCGCGTCGACGTGAAGCCCGGCAACGCCATGCCGCTCGCCAACATGCCGATCGGCACCATCGTCCACAATGTGGAGATGAAGGAAGGCAAGGGCGGCCAGATGGCGCGCGCCGCGGGCACCTATGTGCAGCTCGTCGGCCGCGATTCAGGCTACGCCATCTTGCGGCTCAACTCAGGCGAGACGCGCATGGTGCCGGCAGGCTGCATGGCGACCGTCGGCGCGGTGTCCAACCCCGACAATTCCAACGTCTCGATCGGCAAGGCCGGCCGCATGCGGTGGAAGGGCAAGAAGCCGGTCGTGCGCGGCGTGGCCATGAACCCGGTCGATCACCCGCATGGCGGCGGCGAGGGCCGTACCTCCGGTGGACGGCATCCGGTGACGCCCTGGGGCAAGTCCACCAAGGGCAAGAAGACGCGCTCGAACAAGGCGAGCGACAAGTTCATCCTGCGCAGCCGTCATATGAAGAAGAAAGGTTAGGCTCGTGGCACGCTCAATTTGGAAAGGCCCGTTCGTCGACGGGTATTTGCTGAAGAAGGCCGAGAAGGCGCGTGGGTCCGGCTCGAACGCCGTGATCAAGATCTGGTCGCGCCGCTCGACCATCCTGCCGCAATTCGTCGGAATCACGTTCGGGGTGCATAATGGCCAGAAGCACATCCCGGTGCTCGTTACCGAGGACATGATCGGCCACAAGTTTGGAGAGTTTGCGCCGACGCGGACCTTCTACGGTCACGCCGCGGACCGCAAGGCCAAGAGGACGAAGGCGTAATGGGCAAACCGGCACGCGAACGGACGCTCCTGGAGAACGAGGCGAGGGCGGTGACCAAGCTCCTGCGGGTGAGCCCGCAGAAGCTGAACCTGCTCGCCCAGCTCATCCGCGGCAAAAAGGTCGACAAGGCGCTCGCCGACCTCACCTTCTCGCGCAAGCGCATCGCGCGCGACGTGAAGAAGACGCTCGAGTCGGCCATTGCCAACGCCGAGAACAATCACGACCTCGATGTCGACGCGCTGATCGTGTCCGAGGCCTATGTAGGCAAGAAGCTGGTGATGAAACGTTTGAAGGCCGGCGCCCGCGGGCGCGCGAGCCGTATTGAGAAACCGTTTGCGCAGATCACTGTCATCGTGCGCCAAGTCGAGGAGCCTGCTTGATGGGCCAGAAAGTCAATCCGATCGGGCTTAGGCTCGGCATCAACCGCACCTGGGATTCGCGCTGGTTCGCGTCGCGCGGCGAGTATGCGCGCCTGCTGCACGAAGACCTGAAGATGCGCGAGCACATTCTCACCTCGCGCAAGCAGGCTGGCATCTCCAAGGTGGTGATCGAGCGCCCGCACAAGAAGTGCCGGGTGACGGTGCACACCGCGCGTCCAGGCATCCTCATCGGCAAAAAGGGCGCCGACATCGAGAAGCTCCGCCGCGAGCTCGCCGCCTTGACCAACTCCGAGGTGCATCTCAACATCGTCGAGGTGCGCAAGCCCGAGATCGACGCCACGCTGGTGGCTGAGGGCATCGCGCAGCAGCTCGAGCGCCGCGTCGCGTTCCGCCGCGCCATGAAGCGCGCGGTGCAATCGGCGATGCGCATGGGCGCGCTCGGCATCCGCATCAATTGCGGCGGGCGGCTCGGCGGCGCGGAAATCGCGCGCATGGAGTGGTACCGCGAGGGCCGCGTGCCCTTGCACACGCTCCGCGCCGACGTCGATTACGGCACCGCGCTCGGCCGCACCGCCTATGGCATCATCGGCGTCAAGGTGTGGATCTTTAAGGGCGAGATCTTGGCCCACGATCCCATGGCGCAGGAGCACCGTGCGCTCGAGGCGCAAGAGGGTGGACGTTCGACGGGTCGCCGCGAGGCCCCGCAGGCGCAGGCTTAAGACAAGGACAAGGCTGAACGGCCATGCTGCAACCGAAACGGACCAAATATCGCAAAGCCCATAAGGGCCGCATCAAGGGCGCTGCCTCTAGCGCCATCAGCTTGAGCTTTGGTTCGCATGGGCTGAAGGCCCAGGAGCCTGCCCGCATCACCGCGCGGCAGATTGAGGCGGCGCGCCGCGCCATGACGAGGCAGATGAAGCGCGCCGGCCGCGTGTGGATCCGTGTGTTCCCGGACGTGCCGGTTTCGAAGAAGCCGACCGAAGTGCGCATGGGTAAAGGCAAGGGCACGCCCGAATTCTGGGTGGCGCGCGTGAAGCCGGGCCGCGTGATGTTCGAGATCGACGGCGTGACCGATCAGGTGGCGCGCGAGTCGCTTAGGCTCGGTGCCGCGAAGCTGCCGCTCAAGACGCGCGTGGTCACGCGCATCGTGGAGGCTTGAGGATCATGAAGGTGGGCCAAGTGCGTGGAATGACGATCGATCAGCTCAACGACGAGTTGGTCAAGCTCAAGAAGGAGCAGTTCAACCTGCGTTTTCAGGCGGCCTCCGGCCAGCTCGAGAATACGGCGCGGGTGAGAGAAATCCGGCGCGACATCGCGCGCATCCAGACCATCACGCGCCAGAAGAACGCCGCCGGCGCCAAGGCTTAAGGACGTAACGAAAATGCCGAAACGAGTACTGCAAGGGGTCGTGGTGAGCGACAAGAACGACAAGACGGTGGTGGTCCGCGTTGAGCGCCGCTTCACGCATCCTTTGCTGCAAAAGACCGTGCGGCGGTCCAAGAACTATCACGCCCATGATGAGAAGAACGAGTTCAAGGTGGGCGAGATGGTATGGATCGAGGAATGCCCGCCGATCTCCAAGCAGAAGCGCTGGCAGGTGCTGCCGCGCGAGCAGGCGACGAGCTAGAGGGTCGAGGCTGCCATGATCCAGATGCAGACCAATCTCGATGTCGCCGACAATTCCGGTGCGCGCCGCGTGCAGTGCATCAAGGTGTTGGGCGGGTCGAAGCGCAAATACGCCTCGATCGGCGACACCATCGTGGTCTCCGTCAAGGAGGCCATCCCGCGCGGCCGCGTGAAGAAGGGCCAGGTGATGAAGGCCGTTGTGGTGCGCACCGCCAAGGGCGTGCGCCGTCCCGACGGCTCGATCATCCGCTTCGACCGCAACGCAGCGGTGCTGGTCAATCCGCAAGGCGAGCCGATCGGCACCCGTATCTTTGGCCCGGTCACACGCGAGCTCAGAGCCAAGAAGCACATGAAGATCGTGTCGCTCGCGCCGGAGGTCCTCTAGATGGCCAAGCTCAAGATCAAGAAGGGCGACCACGTGGTGGTGGTGACCGGCAAGGACAAGGGCAAGCACGGCGAGGTGCTGAAGGTGATGCCGGAGGAGAACCGCGCCATCGTCAAGGGCATCGCCATGATTAGGCGCCATCAGCGCCAGACGGCGACGCAGGACGGCGGCATCATCTCCAAGGAGGCCGCAATTCATGTCTCGAACCTCGCGATCGAGGATCCCAAGGATGGTAAACCCACGCGGGTCGGGTTCAAGTTTCTGAAGGACGGGCGCAAGGTCCGCTTTGCCAAGCGCTCGGGCGAGGTGATCGATGGCTGAGACCGCCTATATCCCACGGCTCAAGCAGCAATATCAGGACGTGCTTCGCGGCGAGCTCGTGAAGGAGTTCGGCTACGAGAACCCGATGCAGGTGCCGCGGCTCGACAAGGTTGTGCTGAACATCGGCGTCGGCGAGGGCGTCGCCGATTCCAAGAAGGTGACCGCAGCTGCCGCCGATCTCGCGCTGATTGCCGGGCAGAAACCGGTGATCACCAAGGCGCGCAAGTCGATCGCCACCTTCAAGCTCCGCGAGGGCATGCCGATCGGCGCCAAGGTGACGCTGCGCCAGAACCGGATGTACGAGTTCGTCGACCGGCTCGTGAATATCGCGCTGCCGCGCGTGCGCGACTTCAGAGGGCTGAATCCCGAAGAGCTTCGACGGCCGGGGCAATTTCACCCTTGGACTGAAGGAGCACATCATTTTCCCGGAGATCAATTTCGACAAGGTCGAGGAGATCTGGGGCATGGACATCGTTGTATGCACCACGGCGCGGACCGACGACGAGGCGCGTGCGTTGCTGAAGCATTTGAACTTTCCGTTCCGCAGCTAGGGCTTGGCGGCTTGATGCTGCGTTAGGAGGACTGAATGGCTAAGACGAGCATGGTCGAGCGGAACAACAAGCGCCGCCGGCTGGCAAAGAAATTCAAGGTGCGCAGGACGCGGCTGAAGGCGATCGCCGCCGACCGCAAACTTCCGGCCGAGGAGCGCTTCGCGGCGCGGCTGAAGCTCGCCGAGCTGCCGCGCAATTCCTCGCCGACGCGCATCCGCAACCGCTGCGACCTCACCGGGCGGGCGCGCGGCTATTACCGCAAGCTCCGCATGTCGCGCATCGCGCTGCGTGATCTCGCGAGCAATGGACAGATTCCCGGAATGACGAAGTCGAGCTGGTAGGACCACTGATGAGCATCAACGATCCCCTTGGCGATATGCTCGCGCGCATCCGCAACGCGCAGATGCGCCACAAGGTTAAGGTGACGACGCCTGCCTCGAAGCTGCGCGAGCATGTGCTCGACGTGCTGGTGGAGGAAGGCTTCATCCGCGGCTATGCGCGCGTCGACTACACCGGCGGCCGGTCGGAGTTCGACATCGAGCTCAAATATTTCGACGGCGAGCCGGTGATCAAAGACATCAAGCGGATCTCGACTCCGGGACGGCGCGTGTACTCCTCTGTACGCGACCTGCCGACCGTGGCCAACGGGCTTGGCGTCTCCATACTCTCGACACCGAAAGGCGTCATGTCCGACTCTCGCGCCCGCACTGAGAATGTGGGTGGCGAGATTCTGTGCAGCATTTTCTAGGACCGGATTTTCACGAAGGGCGATATCGATGTCGCGTATTGGCAAAAAGCCGGTGGCAGTTCCGAAGGGCGTCACCGCGTCGGTGAACGGCCAGGAGGTCTCGGTGAAGGGACCGAAGGGCGAGCTCAAGCACGTCCTCGTTGATGACGTCATCGCCAAGCTCGAGGACGGCAGCATCGAGGTTTCCCCGCGCGAGGACACGCAGTATGCGCGTGCCATGTGGGGCATGTCGCGGACGCTGATCTCGAACCTGATGACCGGCGTGACCGAGGGTTTCACCAAGAAGCTCGAGATCACCGGCGTGGGCTACAGGGCCGCGGTGCAGGGGTCGAACCTCCAGCTCCAGCTCGGCTACAGCCACGATGTGGCCTTTCCCATTCCCAAAGGCATCCAGGTGGCGTGCCCGAAGCCGACCGAGATCGTGGTCACCGGCATCGACAAGCAGCAGGTCGGCCAGGTGGCGGCAGAAATCAGGCGGTTCCGGCCGCCGGAGCCCTATAAGGGCAAGGGCGTCCGTTATGCGGGCGAGTTCATCCTCCGCAAGGAAGGCAAGAAGAAGTAGCGAGATCGGACATGAGCGCTTTGAACGAAGGATTTGTGCGGCGCGCCAAGCGGGTGCGTCATACGCTCAAGCGGACGGCGCATGGCCGCGCGCGCCTGTCGGTGTTCCGCTCCTCGAAGCATATCTACGCCCAGGTGATCGACGACGGCACGGGCCACACTTTGGTTGCGGCGTCGACCTTGGACAAGGACCTCAAGGGCGCGCTCAAGAAGGGCAGCGACCTTGTCGCGGCACAAGCCGTTGGCAAGCTCGTCGCCGAGCGCGCGGTCCAGGCTGGCGTCACCAAGGTCGTGTTCGACCGCGGCGGCTATCTCTACCATGGGCGCGTGAAGGCGCTCGCCGATGCTGCCCGCGAGGCAGGATTGAACTTCTAAAGGACTGAACGGTCATGGTTGAACGCAAAGGCGGCAGAGGCGGCGAACGCAGAGACCGCGACGATCGCGAGCGCGACAGCGAGTTTATCGACAAGCTCGTGCACATCAATCGCGTCGCCAAGGTGGTGAAGGGCGGCCGCAGATTCGGCTTCGCCGCGCTCGTCGTCGTCGGCGACCAGAAGGGCCGCGTCGGCTTCGGTCATGGCAAGGCGCGAGAGGTGCCAGAGGCGATTCGCAAGGCGACGGAAGCCGCCAAGCGTAATCTCGTCAAGGTGCCGCTCCGCGAGGGACGCACGCTGCATCACGACGTCACCGGCCAGCATGGCGCGGGCCGGGTGATCCTGCGCGCCGCTCCGGCAGGTACCGGCATCATCGCCGGCGGCCCGATGCGCGCGGTGTTCGAGACCCTCGGCATCCAGGACGTGGTGGCGAAGTCGCTCGGCAGCTCGAACCCCTACAACATGGTGCGCGCGACCTTCGATGCGCTCCGCCATGAGGACAGCCCAAGAGGGGTCGCAGCGCGTCGTGGCAAGAAGGTGAGCGAGATCGTGTCGCGCCGGAGAGACGGCGCCGGCGACAGCCCGGGTCAGGCCGAGGCGTAAGCCGGCCGCGTGCGCGAGAGGTAAGGGAAAATGGCTAAGACAGCGGACAGGAAGACGATCGTAGTCGAGCAGATCGGGAGCCCCATAAGGCGCCCCGGCATTCAGCGTGCTACCTTGATCGGGCTCGGGCTCAACAAGATGCACAAGCGCCGGACGCTGATCGACAGCCCGCAGGTGCGCGGCATGGTCGCGAAGGTTCATCATCTCGTGCGCATCGTGGACGACGAGGCAGGAAAGTAAGTGTCATGCGGCTGAATGAGATCAGGGACCGGGACGGCGCCACCAAGGGCAAGAAGCGGCTCGGCCGAGGCATTGGCTCGGGGCTGGGCAAGACGTCCGGGCGTGGCGTCAAGGGCCAGAAGGCCCGCACCGGGGTTGCCATCAAGGGCTTCGAAGGCGGTCAGATGCCGCTCCACCGGCGCCTGCCGAAGCGTGGCTTCAACAACATCTTCGCCAAGAAGTACAACGAGCTCAATCTCGGCCGCATCCAGGCCGCGGTCGATTCAGGCCGCCTCGATGGCAAGAAGCCGATCACCATCGAGGCGCTGAAGGATGCCGGTCTAATCCGGCGCGCCAAGGATGGCGTGCGTCTGCTTGGCTATGGCGAGCTCAAGTCGAAGCTCGCCTTCGAGGTGACCGGCGCCTCTGGACCCGCGATCAAGGCTATCGAGGCCGCCGGCGGCACGGTGACGCTGAAATCCATCACCGGCCGCGAAGCACCTGCCGCCGACGCGCTCAAAGCCAAGAAGCGCTCCGACAAGCGCGATGCGACTTCGGCGGCGAAGGCTAAGAAGTCTGGCAAAGCGCCGAAGGCAGAGGGCGAGCAGCCCGCCGCCGAGACCGAGGGCGAGGCAAATGCCGTCAAGCCAGCCATGGCGAAGGCCGAGGCAGCCCCTCAGGCTGCGGCAAAAGCGCCCAAGAAAGCAAAGGCCGACGAGGCCGAGGACAAGAAGCCGAAGGCGAAGCGGCAAGCTGACAAGAAGGACAAGTCCTAAGCCGGGCTTGCCCCAGTAATGTCGCGAGCGGCCGCATAATTCGCTTGATAGTTGTCGAAAGGGAAGAAAGCGCCCGCATGGTTTCCGCCGCCGAACAGCTGGTTTCCAATCTGAACTTCGCTGCCTTCGCAAAGGCGGACGAGCTCAAGAAGCGCATCTGGTTCACGCTTGGCGCGCTCATCATCTACCGGCTCGGCACCTACATCCCGATCCCCGGCATCAACCCGCAAGCCTTGGCCGACGTGTTCCGCCAGCAGCAGTCTGGCCTGCTCGGCATGTTCGACATGTTCTCCGGCGGCGCGGTCGGGCGCATGGCGATCTTTGCCCTCAACATCATGCCGTACATCTCGGCATCGATCATCATTCAGCTGCTCACCACGGTCTCGCCGCATCTAGAGCAATTGAAGAAAGAGGGCGAGCAGGGCCGTCGGCAGATGAACCAGTACACGCGCTACGGCACGGTACTGCTCGCGGCGCTCCAGGCCTATGGCATCGCGGTAGGGCTGGAAGGCGCCGGCAACGTGGTGCTCGATCCGGGGTGGTTCTTCCGCATCACCACGGTGATCACGCTTGTGGGCGGCACCATCTTCCTGATGTGGCTCGGCGAGCAGATCACGGCGCGCGGCGTCGGCAACGGCATCTCGCTCATCATCTTCGCCGGCATCGTCGCGGCCCTGCCGCATGCAGTGCTCGGCACGCTGGAGCTCGGTCGCACCGGCGCGCTGTCGACAATGCTGATCCTCGCCATGGTGGTGCTCGCGATCGGCGTCATCGCCGTGATCGTGTTCATGGAAAGAGCGCAGCGGCGGCTCCTCGTGCAATATCCCAAACGGCAGGTGGGCAACCGCATGTTCCAGGGCGATTCCTCGCACCTGCCGCTCAAGCTCAACAGCGCCGGCGTCATTCCGCCGATCTTCGCCTCATCGCTGCTGCTTCTGCCTGTGACCTTCGCCAATTTCTCGTCGGGGCAGGGGCCTGAATGGCTGACCACGATGACGACGCTGCTCGGCCAGGGGCAGCCGCTGCATATCCTGATCTACGTGACGCTGATCATCTTCTTCGCCTTCTTCTATACGGCCGTCGTCTTCAACCCGAAGGACACGGCTGACAATCTGAAGAAGTATGGCGGCTTCCTGCCTGGCATCAGGCCCGGCGAGCGCACCGCCGAATATATCGACTACGTGCTCACCAGGATCACCGTGGTCGGCGCCATTTACCTCGCCGCAGTCTGCGTGCTGCCGGAAATCCTGATCGCTTACGCCGGCACGCCATTCTATTTCGGCGGCACCTCGCTCCTCATCGTGGTGAGCGTCACCATGGACACCGTGGCCCAGGTGCAGAGCCATCTGCTCGCCCACCAATATGAAGGACTGATCAAACGGGCGAAGCTCAGGGGAGCGCGGCGGCAATGATCCTGGTTCTGCTCGGCCCTCCCGGCGCCGGCAAGGGAACCCAGGCCAATCTGCTTGAAACCGAGCGTTCGCTCGTCAAGCTTTCAACCGGGGACATGCTGAGGGCGGCGGTGGCTGTGGGCTCAGAGCTTGGCCGCAAGGCCGGCGAGATCATGGAGCGCGGTCAGCTCGTGCCGGACGAGATCGTAATTGGGCTGATTGCCGAGCGGCTTGATGAAGGCGGCAAGGGCGAGGGGTTCATCCTCGATGGCTTCCCGCGCACCATCGCTCAGGCAGAGGCGCTCGACCGGCTGCTCGCCGAGCGGGGCAAGACGCTCGATGCGGTGATCGAGATGCAGGTCGACGACGATGCCCTGGTCCAGCGCATCGCCGGCCGCTTCACCTGCGCCGATTGTGGCGAGGGCTACCACGACACCTTCAAGACCACGAAGGTGCCGGGGGTCTGCGACCGCTGCGGATCGGCCCAGTTCGTGCGCCGGCGCGACGATAATGAGGAGGTGGTCCGGTCGAGGCTCGAGGCTTATCACGCCCAGACCGAGCCGCTGATCGGCTATTACAAAGGCCAAGGAAAGCTCAAATCCGTGGATGGCATGGCGGAAATCGGCGCTGTCCATCGGGCCATTGGGCGGGCTTTGGATGGGGTTAAGTTTTAATCCGGCGAGGCCCCCGGTTGACCTTGTCAAGCGGAATCGCTAGATAAGGCACGACCCATTTCTGGATAGGAACGACCGGTCCCGGGGGCGGTGCCTTCCCGAGGTTGGTTTTGCTGCGTTTCATTGGAATTTGCGCTTAGATTTCAGCACGTTAGACGTGCTTCGAGGAGAAAGCTTCGTGGCCCGAATTGCAGGTGTGAATATCCCGTCCAACAAGCGGGTGGAAGTCGCTCTGACCTATATCCATGGCATTGGCGACTCGTTCGCCAAACAGATTTGCGCCAAGGTAAGCATTCCTCCGGAGCGGCGGGTCAGCCAGCTGACCGAATCTGAAGTCAGTCAGATTCGCGAGGTAATCGACCGGGATTACTTGGTCGAGGGCGATCTACGGCGCGAAGTCGCAATGAATATCAAGCGGTTGATGGATCTTGGCTGCTATCGCGGCGTTCGCCACCGTCGCGGCCTCCCGGTCCATGGTCAGAGGACTCACACCAATGCGCGCACGCGCAAAGGTCCGGCCAAGCCGATCGCAGGCAAGAAAAAGTAGAGAATTTCAACAGTGCGGCGGAAGGCTGATCTTCGGCTGCCAATTCGTAAGGTGCGGGACTAAAGCATGGCCAAGGACAAGACGCGCGTTCGCCGCCGGGAAAAGAAGAACATCACCTCCGGCGTTGCCCACGTGCATGCAAGTTTCAACAACACCATGATCACCATCACCGACGCGCAAGGGAACACCATTTCCTGGTCGTCGGCGGGGGCCATGGGGTTCAAGGGATCGCGCAAATCGACGCCCTATGCGGCGCAGGTCGCCGCCGAGGACGCTGGCAAGAAGGCGATGGAGCACGGCATGAAGAACCTCGAGATCGAGGTTCGCGGCCCCGGTTCGGGGCGCGAGTCGGCGCTTCGCGCGCTTCAAGCCGCTGGCTTTACCATCATCACGATCCGCGACGTGACGCCGATCCCGCACAATGGCTGCCGGCCGCGCAAGCGCCGGCGCGTCTAAGGCAGGGAAGGCAATCATCCTCATGTTGCACGCGGATTCTCGTAAGCTGGGGCAGGCGGCCCCGCTCAAGGACCAGGAAAGGGCCCTCCAGGTGCTGCAGAAGAACTGGCAAGATCTCATTAAGCCCACCAAGCTCAACGTCTCGTCTGGGCGCGACCCGCAGCGTTTCGCTCTTGTCGTAGCTGAGCCGCTCGAGCGCGGTTTCGGGCTGACCCTCGGCAATGCGCTTCGCCGCGTGTTGCTTTCCTCACTTCAGGGCTCGGCCATCACCTCGGTGCATATCGATGGCGTGCTGCACGAGTTCTCCTCGATCCCGGGCGTGCGCGAGGACGTGACCGACATCATCCTCAACATCAAGGAGATCGCGATCCGCCAGCATGCCGAAGGCGTGAAGCGCGTGGTGTTGAAGAAGGAAGGTCCCGGAGTGGCCAAGGCCGGCGACATCGAAGTCGGATCCGACATCGAGATCCTCAATCCGGATCACGTCATCTGCACGCTCGACCAGGGCGCCTCGATCCGCATGGAGTTTACCACCTCGACCGGCAAGGGCTACGTGCCGGCAGAGCGCAATCGTCCGGACGATGCGCCGATCGGCTTCATCCCGGTCGACTCGCTGTACAGCCCGGTCCGCAAGGTCTCCTATCGCGTGGAGAACACCCGCGAAGGCCAGATCCTCGACTACGACAAGCTCACCATGGAGATCGAGACCAACGGCTCGGTGCGGCCCGAAGATACCGTGGCGCTCGCCGCGCGTATCGTTCAGGACCAGCTCTCGGTGTTCGTCAATTTCGAAGAGCCGAAGAAGGAGATGCCGTTCGAGCGCCAGCCGGAGCTCGTGTTCAACGCGGCGCTGCTCAAGAAGGTCGACGAACTCGAGCTGTCGGTCCGCTCGGCGAACTGCCTGAAGAACGACAACATCGTCTATATCGGCGACCTGATCCAGAAGACGGAAGCCGAGATGCTGCGGACCCCGAATTTCGGCCGCAAGTCGTTGAACGAGATCAAGGAGGTGCTTGCCTCCATGGGGCTGCATCTCGGCATGGAAGTGCCGGATTGGCCGCCGGAGAATATCGAAGAGCTGGCCAAGCGCTTCGAGGATCATTACTAACGAGAAGCCGGAAGCCAGAAGTCAGGGGTTTTGAAATGCGTCACCGCAACAGTGGCCGGAAGCTCAATCGCACCGCGAGCCATCGCTCGGCGTTGTTCTCGAGCCTCGCTTGCGCCCTGATCAAGCACGAGCAGATCGTGACCACTCTGCCCAAGGCGAAGGATCTTCGCCGCGTGGCCGACCGGCTGATCACGCTCGCCAAGAAGGGCGATCTGCATGCGCGCCGCCTTGCCATGTCGCGCATCCACGACGAGGCGATGGTGTCGAAGCTGTTCGGCACGCTCGGTCCCCGTTACGCCGACCGTCCAGGCGGCTATACGCGGGTGATGAAGGCCGGCTTCCGCTACGGAGATTCGGCGCCAATGGCCGTGATCGAGCTGGTCGACCGCGACGAAGGCGCGCGCGGCCTCGATTCAGGTCCGGTGCAGACCTCTGGCGAAGAGGCCGGTCAGGCCGCCGCGTAAGCGCGCAGTCTAACGACAACGCTCCAATCTCTAGGCGACAAAAACCCGGCCGCCCTTTTTGGGAGTGGCCGGGCCTTAAGACCACGAATCGTCCAGGTCTTACTTGTCGTCGTCGTCATCCTTTTCCGGTGCCGGGGTCTTTCCGGCCGCGGCTTCTCTCGCGTCGTAGGCGGCGATCGCCTTCTGCTTGATGCCCTTCACGCCGGCGGCGAAGACCTCGGTGATCTTCTTCTTGGCGTCGTCGTCGGAGGCGCCATTGGCGTCGAAATCCGACTGCCAGAAAATGACGGAGCGATCCGGCTCGTCGTCGACCTCAAGCCACAGCCTGGCCTTGTAGTTCTTGACGGGGAGCGGGCTCTCGATGATCTCGTAGCTGTAGCCGTTGTCTTCGGTGGCGGTCAGCTTCTCCTTGATCGTGCCGCCGCCTTTCAGCGACAGCGTGCGGAAGACGACGTCGCCCTCTTTGGTTTGCACGCAATCCTCGACGACCGGATGCCAGGTCTTGATCGCGCAGAAATCGCCGACGATCTCCCAGATCTGCGGCGGCAGGCCTGGGGCCTCGGTCCTCTTTTTGACGGTGATCGCGGAGGCCGAGGCGCTGCCGAAAAGGAGCGCGGCGAAGGCGATCAGGGCGAGTTTCATCACACGCATACGTCTCCTCCACATTATTTTCTTTTGACGTCTGTTGTTGAAGCTTCGGGGCGCATCTTAGTGCAATGCTTGTACCCGGCAAGTCCCAAGCCCTTGATTTTGGCCGAAACGGGATAATTTCCCTGGATGTTTCCCTGGGCTATGACCAAGCCTGAAACCGTTGATTTGCCTCTAGAGCGCGGTAAGACAGAACGATGATGAGATTTGCCTTGAACTTTAGTCTAAGCAGCCTCCTTGCCGTATTGCTGGCGGCTTTTGCCACCTCGCCTGCCGCCGCCCAGCAGCAGCGCGTGGTGCCGGAGAGCGCGCCGGCGATGAAGCAGTCCTTCGCGCCGGTGGTGAAGCGCGCGGCGCCAGCCGTCATCAACGTCTATGTCAGCCGCAAGGTGAAGCAGATCGTCTCGCCCTTTGCCGACGATCCGTTCTTCAGCCGGCTGTTCGGCGACAATTTCGGCATCCCGCGCGAGCGCATCCAAAACTCGCTCGGCTCAGGCGTGCTGGTGAGCCCGGACGGCCTCGCCGTCACCAACAACCACGTCATTCAGGGAAGCGGGGAGGCTGAGATCACGGTCGCCTTGTCGGACGGACGCGAGTTCCCCGCCAAGGTCATCCTCAAGGACGAGAAGACCGACCTCGTGGTGCTCCGTCTCGATGCGCAGGGCGTCACCTTCCCGGCCATCGACTTCAGCGACTCCGACAGTCTCGAGGTCGGCGACCTCGTGCTCGCCATCGGCGATCCGTTCGGCGTTGGGCAGACGGTGACGAGCGGCATCGTCTCAGCGCTTGCCCGCACGCAGGTCGGCATCTCCGACTATCAGTTCTTCATCCAGACCGACGCCGCCATCAATCCCGGCAATTCCGGCGGCGCGCTGGTCGACATGGACGGCCACCTCGTCGGCATCAACACCGCCATCTTCTCCAGGAGCGGCGGATCGCACGGCATCGGATTTGCGATTCCTTCCAACATGGTGCGGCTCGTGGTTCAGGCGGCGCTGCAAGGCGGCACGGTGCAGCGGCCCTGGTTCGGCGCCTCGCTCCAGCCGGTGACCTCGGACCTTGCCGAGTCGCTCGGGCTCGACCGGCCAGGCGGCGCGCTGATCAAGGGCGTGCATGCCAAGGGCCCTGCGGCGCGCGCCGGGCTGAAGGCCGGCGACGTTGTGGTGAGCATCGACGGCAAGCGCGTGCAGGACCCGCAAGCCCTGCAATACCGCTTCGTCACCAAGGGGCTCGGCGGGTCTGCCGAGCTCGGCATCATGCGCCACGGGCAGGCCATGACGGCAAAGGTGCCGATGGTTGCTGCCGTAGAGGACCCGCCGCGCGATGAGCGCGATGTTGATGGCCGCAATCCGCTGGTCGGCGCCAAGGTGGCCAATCTTTCGCCTGCCGTCGCCGAGGAGCTCGGCATCGAGGAGGAGGGGCCTGGTGTGGTGGTGCTCGATGTTAAGCCGAACACGCCTGCCGCAAGGTTGGGCGTGAAGCGCGGCGACCTCGTGATCGGGCTCAACAACGACAAGGTGACCTCGGTTGCGGGGCTGGTGAAAGCGCTCGGCGCCTCGCCGGAGGGCTGGCGCCTCTCCTTCCAGCGCGAGGGGCAGGTGTACAATCTCGCCATTCAAGGCTGAACCATGAAGAAAGCCGCCACGCTGTTCGAAGCTGCCGGGCTCGCCGACGGCGCGCCGCGGCCGCTTGCCGATCGCTTGCGCCCTGCGTCGCTCGGCGAGGTCGTCGGCCAGGATCATCTCCTCGGCGAACAGGGCATGCTGAGCCGCATGGTGAAGGCCGGCAGGCTCGGGTCGGTGATCTTCTGGGGACCGCCAGGCACCGGCAAGACCACGGTGGCGCGGCTCCTTGCCGAGGAGACCGATCTTCATTTCGAGCAGCTCTCGGCGATCCAGTCTGGCGTCGCCGATCTGCGCAAAGTGTTCGAGGCGGCGCGCGCCAAGCGCGAGCTTGGGCGTGGAACGCTGCTCTTCATCGACGAGATTCATCGCTTCAACCGGGCGCAGCAGGATTCCTTCCTGCCTTACATGGAGGACGGCACCGTCATCCTCGTCGGCGCTACCACGGAGAACCCATCCTTCGAGCTCAACTCGGCGCTTCTGTCGCGGGCGAGCGTGCTTACCTTCAAGCGGCTTGACGATGAGGGTCTGAAGGCGCTGCTTGCCCGCGCCGAGGCCCATGAGAAGCGCAAGCTGCCGCTCACTGACGACGCGCGCGAAGCGCTCATCGCCATGGCCGATGGCGACGGCCGCGCCGTCATCACTTTGGCCGAGGATGTGTGGCTTGCCGCTTCGTCAGGCGCCAGGACGCCGCTCGACCGCGAGGCACTTGTCGCCCTCGTGCAGCGGCGCGCGCCGATCTACGACAAGTCCCAGGACGGCCACTACAATCTGATCAGCGCCTTGCACAAATCGGTGCGTGGCTCGGACCCCGACGCCTCGCTCTATTGGCTTGCGCGCATGCTAGCGGGCGGCGAGGACCCGCTCTACATCGCGCGGCGTCTCGTACGCATGGCGATCGAGGATATCGGCTTGGCCGACCCCAACGCTCTCGTTCAGGCGAATGCGGCGAAGGAGGTCTACGACTTTCTCGGTTCGCCGGAGGGCGAGCTCGCGCTCGCGCAAGTCACCATCTATCTCGCGCTCGCGCCGAAATCGAACGCCGCCTATGTCGCCTTCGGCGCTGCGTCCCGCGCGGCTGACGAGGGCGGGTCGCTTAGCCCGCCGAAGCACATCCTCAATGCACCGACGAAACTGATGAAGCAGGAAGGCTATGGCCGCGGCTATGCCTACGACCATAGCGAGGACGAAGCGTTCTCCGGCCAGAACTACTTTCCCGACGGCATGAAGCGGCAGAGCTTCTATGCGCCGACGTCTTACGGTTATGAGAGTGAGCTAAAGGAGCGGCTTGAGCGTTTCGCCAAGCTCCGTGCGAAACGCTCAAGCTCTTGAGCCGCCCCATCCTAGCGGAGAGTGAAGAAGCTGAGGATGTCGAAGATGCGCCCGAACGGCGGCCTGATCCCCTCGGCCACATTGAACCTCGCTTGAGTGTAGATGCCTTTGGCGTGGCTCAAGGTCTTGAAGCCTTCGGGGCCGTGATAGTCGCCCATGCCGCTCGCGCCCACACCGCCGAATGGCAGATCGTCCTGGACGTAGTGGAATAGCGTGTCGTTGACGACGACGTTGCCCGAGGTGGTGTGGTCGAGCACGCGCCGGCGTCCAGGTCCATCGGCACCGAAGACGTAGAGCGCCAGCGGTCGCGGCCGTACATTGACATAGGCAATGGCGTCCTCGAGTTCGCGATAGGCCACAACCGGAAGGATCGGGCCGAAGATCTCCTCGTGCATCACGTTCATCTCGTCGGTAACGCCGAGCAGGAGTTTCGGCAGGAACAGCCGCGATTGCGAGCCTGATGTGCCTGAGGGCCTCGCGCCGATCTCAATCATCCGCGCACCTTTGGCGACGGCATCTTCCACGAGGCCGGTCAACCGTGCGAAATGATGGTCGTTGATGATCCAGGTGTAGTCCGGATTGGTCGCGACGCTCGGGTAGAGACGGTCCACCGCCTGCTCGAACGCGGCGGTGAAGGCCTCAACCTCTTCCTCGGGCACCAGCGCATAGTCCGGGGCCACGCAAGTCTGGCCGCCATTGGCAAGCTTACCGTGGGCGATGCGATAGGCGGTGTCTTCGATCGAGGTGCCGCGCTCGACGATCACCGGCGACTTGCCGCCAAGCTCAAGCGTGACCGGCACCAGATTTTCGCTTGCTGCGCGCATCACTAGGCGGCCGACCGGCGTGCTGCCGGTGAAGAGGATATGGTCGAACTTGAGCCTGGTGAACTCGGCGCCCACTTTCGCGTCGCCGGTCACCACGGCGACCTGGTCCTCGTCATACAGCTCGCCCAGCATAGAGGCGAGCAGCGCCGTCGTCGCTGGCGTGAACTCGGACGGCTTCAGCATCACGCGATTGCCGGCGGCGATCGCCGTCGCAAGAGGCGCGAGCGCGAGCGACACCGGATAGTTCCAGGGCGCGACGATGCCGACGACGCCGAGCGGCTGATAGACCACTTGGTTCGAGCCGGGAAAGAACACCATGGCGGTGCCGCGGCGCTCGGGCCGCATGAAGCGGCGGAGATTGCTGTGCAGATATTTGATGGTGGCAATCACTGAGCCGATGTCGAGCAACAGCGTCTCCTGCCGTGCCCTGTGGCCGAAATCGTGGTCGAGCGCCGCAACGAACTCCTCCTTGCGGGCGAGCAGCCCATTCTTCAGCTTCATGAGATCGCCGCGCCGCGCGGCGAGCGAAGGGGGGGCGTCGCGCAGGAAAGCAGCGCGCTGGCGATCGAGAATGAGGTAGAGGGCGCTCTCGACCTTGGCGCCGTTGTCGATTGGGGTAATCGCGTTCATGGGGTCCATCCTTTTCATTGTGTCTTACTTGACAGTGTCTAGGTAAGGAGGCGACTTGACAGTGTCAAGTAGATGGAGCATGAATTTCCGCCATGACCGAGGAAACCAATCTCCGCCAAAAAGTGCTGAAGGCGAGCCTTGCCCTGATCGGCGAGGGGGGGCTCGATCGTCTCAGCATGCGGGAGGTGGCGCGGAAAGCGGGCGTCAGCCACCAGGCTCCGTATCATCACTTCGGCGACCGCGAAGCGATTCTTGCGGCGCTCGCGGGCGAAGGCTTCGCCAAGCTGAAGCATGAGTTGGAGCGCGCTGCCGCTTCTACCGGCGACGACGCAACCAAGGCGGTTGAGGCCATGGGCTGTGCCTATGTCGACTTCGCGCTCCGTCATCCGGCCTATTTCCAGGTGATGTTTCGGACTGATGCCGTGCCGCTCGAGAAATATCCAGAGGCACGGCGGCAGGAGGATGCCGCCTTCGGCCGGCTCGTGCAGATGATCGACGACGCTTTCGGCGCGCGACCGGCTGAGGCGAGGCAGAAAATCGCCATCGTCTGCTGGGCCCTGGTCCATGGCCTCGCGACGCTTCTGCTCGAAGGCAGTCTCGCCCGCAAGGTCGGGGTATCGAAGGCGCGGCAGAGGCAGCTCGCCGCGGAGGTCATCCAAACCTTCAGCAAGATTTTGGAGCGAGGCAGCGCTTGAGGATGCCGCTGCGGCGCGCGTGGTCTACCACGCCGCGCGGAACGAACGCGACCTCGCGGTTTCCTGAGCGCCTCTAGTCGACGCGCTCCGTGCCATATTGGATAACCTTGACCTTCTCCAGCGTCATGAGGCCGCTTCCCATAATGCTCTCGATGGCGTCGACGAAATCATTAATCTTTTCCTCAGTATCGATGATCTCGATGACGATGGGCAGGTCCTGCGACAGGCGGACGATCTTGGTAGTGTGGAGCACGCTTGAGTGTCCGAAGCCGAGCGGTCCGCGCAGTACGGTGGCGCCGGCAAGATGCATCTCGCGCGCCTTCAGCACGATGGCTTCATAGAGCGGCTTGTGGTCAGCCTTGTCATCCTCGCCGATAAAGATGCGCAACAGCATGGCGTCACGGGAGAGCTTCATCGTCAGATCCACTTCAAGGAGTTGATCGAAGCTGCGAGCACAAAGCCTAACCACACTGCGACAAGGCAGGCGATCACGGAAAAGGCGATGTTGGCGCCGGCCAGCCACCATTCGCCGTCCTGGACGAGGTTGAGGGTCTGGAGGCTGAAGGACGAGAAGGTGGTGTAGCCGCCAAGGATGCCGATCATGACGAATTGCCTAGTCAGCGTGTCGGCGAAGACGCGGCCGTCCGGTCCGGTGATGGTGGCGAAGAAGCCGATGATGAAGCAGCCGACGACATTGACGATGATCGTGCCCCAGGGGAACGTCTCGCCCATGAAGCGTGCCGCGACGCCTGAGCACCAGAACCGGGCCACCCCGCCAAGGGCGCTCCCCACCGCAATCCACAGATAGGCTGCCATCGCTTGTCCCATGCCATTGGTCTACATAACAAAACCCGCCTCACGGCGGGCTTCGGACGTAAGCTCCCACCGCGTGCAGAGGATGCGGTAGGAGTCATTAGCCATTGGCGGTTCAGGGGGACTCCATCCCCTTCCAGGACTGTTAGAGGCAATGTAACCCGGAATCGGCACGGTGCAAGTGCCGTCGCCGTTGGCGTTAATCGTCCTTACCCTGAGGTGCAATGACGCAGAGATCGCCAGTCGAAACGCGGACGGTCGAGGCCGGCGAGGACGGCATGCGGCTCGACCGCTGGTTCAAGAGCCATTACGCCGATCTGCCGCATAGCCGGCTCGAGAAGCTCTTGCGCACCGGGCAGGTGCGCGTCGATGGCGGCCGGGCCAAGGCGAGCACGCGGCTTGCCGCCGGCCAGAGCGTGCGCGTGCCGCCGCTTCCCGCCACGACGCCTGTTTCCGCGCCCGCCCCGAAGGGGCTATCCAAGGCAGAGCGCGCGTTCCTTGCCTCCATCACGCTCTATGAGGACGACGATCTCCTCGTGCTCAACAAGCCGCAGGGCATCGCGGTGCAGGGCGGCACCAAGACGACGCATCATCTCGACCGGCTGCTCGAAGGTTTGGGCGACGGGCCTAAAGCGCGGTTCCGCCTCGTGCACCGGCTCGACCGCGATACGTCCGGCGTGCTCGTGGTCGCCAAGCGCCGCGAGGTTGCGGCGAAGCTCGGCCGCGCCTTCCAGACCCGCTCGGTGCGCAAGATCTATTGGGCGCTGGTGCAGGGCGCGCCGAAGCCGTCGCAAGGCAAGGTCGATGCGGCGCTGGTGAAGGCCTCCGGGCCGGAAGGCGACCGCGTGCGCAAGGCGAGGGCAGGCGAGCAGGACGTGGCGCAGTCGGCGGTCACCTATTACGCCGTGGTTGATCGGGCGGGGCAGAAGGTCTCTTGGCTCTCGCTCAAGCCGGTCACCGGGCGCCAGCATCAGCTTCGCGCGCATATGGCCATCATCGGCCACCCCATTCTCGGGGATGAGAAATATCAAGGCGACCGCGATATGCCTGAGGGTATCGACAACAAGCTCCATCTGCATGCGCGGCGGATCAGCTTCCCGCATCCGTCGGGCGAGGGCGTCGTCGATGTCACGGCGCCGCTCCCCGACCACATGCGGCGAAGTCTCGCGGCGTTCGGTTTCGCGGAGGCCGACGAGACGGATGCGGGGACAAGCGCGTTATGATGCGGAGACCCGCATCCCCGCCTTGACACGTAAGGAACAAGAGATGGCCGAGCGCAAACTCTGGTTCGTGCATTTTGCCCAATGGGCGTCCCATATCACCGGGCGTCCTCTTACTTTCATGCTGGCGCTCGCAAGCATCGTGGTGTGGGCGATGCTGGGGCCGTTCTTCGGCTTCAGCGACACCTGGCAGCTCGTGATCAACACGGCGACCACGATCATCACTTTCCTGATGGTGTTCGTGATCCAGAACACGCAGAACCGCGACACCGCCGCCATGCATATCAAGATCGACGAGCTGATCAGGGTAACGCAGAAGGCGCGCAACGTGCTCCTCGACCTTGAAGAACTCGACGACAAGACGCTCGAGCTTCTGCGCAAGGACTACGAGAAGCTTGCCCGCAGGGCGAAGTCGCACACGAGCACGCCGATCCGCGCCGAGGAGGTGCCCGGCCGCCCGGGACGATCGAAGGCGCGCAAGAGCAAGACCGCAGATGAGTGAGACGGAGAAGCCTGGTTCGATCGCGGAGGGGCTCAAGGAGAAGTCGAGTCATCCCAAGCGCTTCTACCAACACGTCGCGATCAAGGATGAAGGGAACGGCTCAGCGCTTCTCCTCGACGGCAAGACGGTGCGCACGCCTGGCAAGGCACCCTTCCTCCTGCCGAGCGCGGCGTTGGCGGAAGCGATCGCCGAGGAATGGCGCGGGCAGGGCGCGCGCATCGATCCTCAGACCATGCCGCTGACCAGACTCGCCAACAGCGTCATCGACGGCGTGAAGGGCAACGAGGGCGCGGTCCTCGACGACATCCTGAAATATGCCGGCTCCGACCTTCTTTGCTATCGCGCCGAAGGACCAAAGGGACTGGTCTCGCTTCAGACCAAGCATTGGGATCCGATCCTCGCCTGGGCGAAGCACGATCTCGGCGCGCCGATGCGCCTTTCCGAGGGCGTGATGCATGTCGAGCAGCCGCCAACTTCGTTGGATGCGCTTAGGCAACGGCTTGCGGAATTCGACCCGTGGGGTATCGCCGCGCTCCACGTCATGACCGGGCTCTCCGGCTCGGCGCTGCTTGCGCTTGCGGTCGCGCTCGGTCGGCTCACGCCTGAGGAGGCTTGGGCCGCCGCCCATGTCGATGAAGATTGGCAGATCGGCCAATGGGGCGACGACGAGGAGGCGAAACAGCGGCGGGCGAACCGCCACCGCGACTTCACCGCCGCCGCGTGGATGTTCACCCTGTTGTAGGGTGGGGATGCTCTTCCGCTCCCCCCTTGAGTGGGAGCAGGCGCCGCTTAAAGCGGCGCCGAGGGGGGTGAGGCGCGTGCCGCAGGACACGAGTCTTTTTGATTAACCCCCCTGCCTAACCCTCCCCCTCAATGGGGGAGGGGACTCGCCCGACATTTGCGCTGCACAAACCCCATGCTATTGACCGTCATCACGGCGTCATGGTGAGGCCTGGGGAGCTGGCATGAAGGAAGTCATTGAGGAGCTTGAGGTTCGGCGGGGCAGGGCGCGCGAAGGCGGCGGGCTTAAGCGCATCGAGGCCCAGCACGCGCGCGGCAAGCTCACCGCGCGGGAACGGCTTGAGCTCCTGCTCGACGAGGGCTCCTTCGAGGAGTTCGACATGTATGTCGAGCACCGCTGCATCGATTTCGGCATGGAGCAGTCAAAGGTCCCCGGCGACGGCGTGGTCACCGGCTGGGGCACCATCAACGGCCGCGTCACCTACGTCTTCGCCAAGGACTTCACCGTGTTCGGCGGTTCGCTGTCGGAAGCGCATGCCGAGAAGATGGTCAAGATCCAGGACATGGCGCTACAGAACCGCGCGCCGATCATCGGCCTGTTCGACGCCGGCGGCGCCCGCATCCAGGAGGGCGTTGCCGCGCTCGGCGGCTATGGCGAGGTGTTCACCAGGAACGTGCTCGCCTCGGGCGTGATCCCGCAGATCTCGGTGATCATGGGGCCGTGCGCCGGCGGCGACGTCTATTCCCCGGCCATGACCGACTTCATCTTCATGGTCAAAGACACCTCCTACATGTTCGTCACCGGTCCCGACGTGGTGAAGACCGTGACCAAGGAGGAGGTCACCGCCGAGCAGCTTGGCGGCGCCATTGTGCACACGACGAAGTCGTCGATCGCCGATGGTGCCTATGAGAACGATGTCGAGACGCTGCTCCAGATGCGCCGGCTGATGGATTTCCTGCCCTCGAACAATCAGTCTGGCGTGCCGGAGCTGCCGACGCGGGACCCGTGGGATCGTTTCGAATTTTCCCTCGACACGCTGATCCCCGACAATCCGAACAAGCCCTACGACATCAAGGAGCTGATCCATAAGGTCGTGGACGAGGGCGACTTCTTCGAGATCCAGGCATCCTTCGCCAAGAACATGGTGGTCGGCTTCGCGCGGCTCGAGGGACGCACCATCGGCATCGTCGCCAATCAGCCGATGGTGCTTGCCGGCGTGCTCGATAGTGACGCTTCGCGCAAAGCCGCGCGCTTCGTGCGCTTCTGCGACTGCTTCAACATTCCCATCGTCACCTTCGTCGATGTGCCAGGCTTCCTGCCGGGAACCGATCAGGAATATGGCGGGCTGATCAAGCATGGAGCGAAGCTGCTGTTTGCCTTCACCGAGGCCACGGTGCCGAAAGTGACGGTGATCACGCGCAAGGCCTATGGCGGTGCTTACGACGTGATGAGCTCAAAGCATATCAGGGGCGACGTGAACTATGCCTGGCCAACGGCCGAGATCGCGGTGATGGGGGCCAAGGGCGCGGTCGAGATCCTGTATCGCGCCGAGCTTGGCGACGAGAAAAAAATCAAGAAGCGCATCGACGAGTATCAGACGCGCTTCGCCAATCCCTTCGTCGCGGCCGAGCGCGGCTATATCGACGAGGTGATCATGCCGCATGGCACGCGCAAGCGCGTGGCGAGGGCGCTACAGATGCTGCGCAACAAGCGCCTCGAGAATCCCTGGAAGAAGCACGACAACATCCCGTTGTAGGGTGGGCTCGCCGCCGGCGTCAATCTCACCGCTAGCCATCGGCTACGGCGTTTTGTCAGAACGCACGGTCTCAGTGAGCGGACCCGCAGGGAAGGCTTTGCCGCCCATTGCGGTGCCGAGCACCTTGATGTCTCTCAGCTCATCTGGCGAAGAGACGTCGAGCGGATTAGAACTCCTCACTGCTGGAACCTTTGGACACTGGCGGCAATGTTACGCCAATCCACAAAAGCCAATTTGGCCAGTTTTCTTGCCAGATGGACTGGTCCTCTTGCACCGGCGGGCAGGAGTCGGGAAATTGACACTTACCAATCTGTCGAAAAAGCAATATCCCGATGGTGCGCTTGGGTCATAAAGCCTGGAGTCAAACACGCCTTCATACAGGGGAGCAGTAGAATGCAATGTAAGCACGCAGTAATCGGTCTCGCTTCGCTTGTTGGCGCGGCCTTGATCGCAGGACCTGCCGCCGCGGTGAATGCGTCTTTTCGCCCACAGGTCACCTCAATGTGCGGAGCGGCCCTGGCTTCCAATATCCGGTGGTCGCCCAGATGCAGCAAAACGTGCCGGTCCGCGGTCACTGGCTGCATTCAGGATTATTCCTGGTGCAGCGTTGCCATCGGCGGCGTGACCGGCTGGGCATCCGCGCCATATCTCGTCACCGATGCCGGCGGTAAGCCGACCAATCTGCAAGTGTCCGGCGCTCAGCTTGGCATTCCGATCGTGGTGCCGACAGGCGTCGCCGCCGTCGTCGCCACGCCGCCGGTTGGCGCCATGGTCGCAGTTCCGCCGGCCGCCGTGGTCGAGCCGGTCATCCCGGCGCCTGAGGTTCTCTCCTACGTGGTGGGACAGCCAATTCAACAGGTCTTCGTCGACGGAGAAGTTATGGTTGGCGCGACCTTGCCCGCGGCCGTGCCGGTCTATCCCGTCCCGACGTCGCCCTACGTCTATTCCTACATCAACGGCCAGAGGGTCCTGGTCGAGCCCGCCGCCAGGAGAATTGTCTACGTCGTCAGGTAGGCAAGGAAGTCTCGTGCCCAGCCGCGCAGGTTTCGCGTACAGTCGGTCGCGGCGTAGTCGCCCTCCGAAGGGACGCGCGGTTTCTCTTGTCAGCGATACGCCGGCGATCGGATGGTGAACAAACGATCGTCGGCAACGCCGCCGTGACCTCCGTTGGAATCGGCTGAGACCAAATTTTGTGTTAGAAAGGATGCATGACGAGCCGGTCAAGCATCACAACATTTGCGATCCTCGCCATCGCCGCGCTGCTCACATTGCCGGCGCTCGCCGAGACGCCGGTGGCCACCGCCACCTTCAAGTGCCAGGGCGGCAAGAGCATCGAGGCGACTTTCTATGCGAGCTCCGTCAGCCTCACGCTCAGCGACGGCAGGAGCCTGACGGTGCCGCAAGCCATGTCGGGGTCCGGAGCGCGCTACGCCAACAAGGACGAGACCTTCGTGTTCTGGAACAAGGGCGACACGGCCTTCGTCACCGAAGGCGACGACGGCAAGGATACCTATTCCGGCTGCGCCACCAAGTGATCCCGAACGGCAGAACGGGGTGGCGAAGGGGCCCGGTATCGGGCTAGTTTCAGGGCAGCTGAGGGGATGGGGATGCGCGGGCACACCCTGGTCATTATCCTTCTATGTGCGGCCCAAACTTGTGTTTTTGGGCCCATCAGCCTTGCGCGCGCGGAGGATCAGCCGGCGCCAGCTGCACAGTCTTCGCCCGCACCGGTCCCTGAGCCCTCGGCGGCGCCCGCTCCAGAACCACAGCCCCAAGTGCCTTCCGCAGCGCCGGCAGTAGCTGAGCCGCAAGCAGCTGAGACGGCACAGGCGCAGACGCCGGCCCCGGTCGACCCAGTGGTCGCCGCCATTCGCTCCAAGCTTTCCGACCCTGCAATCCGCAAGGATGCCAACGCCGCAGATCTTGCCGCTCTCGAAGCGTTCTACGCGACGAGGCCCGGCGTCCTGTGGGTCACGGAGATGGGCTTCTCCGCACGCGCGCAAGCTGCCCTGTTCGAGATCGGGGAGGCGGAAGATTGGGGCCTCGACGCCGCCGCCTTCGAGCTGCCGCCGGCAGACGCACTGCCACGGACCCCGGAAGAGCAGGCCATCGCCGAGATCAAGCTCGATCTCGCCATTCTCAAATATGCGCGCTTTGCCAAGGGAGGGCGGCTCAACCCGCTGGAGGTGAGTGAGCTCTTCGACCAGGTGCCTCCATTGCGCGATCCCAACATCGTGCTCGCCGAGATCGAATCCGCCGAGGCGCCTGACGCCTACCTCCAATCGCTGCACCCCAAGCACGAGCAGTTCCAGCGCCTGCGCAAGGCTTTGCTCGAGGCGCGCGGCAAGAGCGAGGAGGGGCCTGCGCCTTCTGATACCGCCAAGCCTGCCGACACCGTCAAGCCTGCCGAGGATGCCAAGAAGACTGAGGGCGCCAAGAAGGCTGCCGCCAAGACGCCTGCCGACAAGGAACGCGACATCAAGCGGCTCGTCCTCAATATGGAGCGCTGGCGGTGGATGCCGGAAGACCTTGGCGCCGTCTATGTCTGGAACAATTCGCCCGAGTTCATGCTCTATGTGATGAAGAACGGGAAGCCGATCTACGCCGACAAGACCCTCGTCGGCACGCTCAACTACGCGACGCCGGTGTTCACCGCCGACATGAAGACCATCGTCTTCAATCCTGATTGGATCGCGCCAGAGACCGTGGTGAAGGAGAATGTCTGGCCGCATTTGCGCGAGAAGAACTACTCGATCCTCCGCGTGCATAAGCTCCAGGTGAGCTACAACGGCAATCGCATCGATCCGGAGCGGGTCGATTGGAACCGCGTCAACCCGCTGAGCTACACCTTCCTGCAGAAGGCCGGTCCCGGCAACAATCTCGGCAAGATCAAATTCCTCTACCCCAACCGGCACACCGTCTACATGCACGACACGCTTCCCGTCCGGAAGAAATACTTCGAGGCGGCGTCGCGCCTGGTCGGGCACGAATGCGTGCGCATGGAGAAGCCGCAATCCTTCGCCGAGGTTCTGCTCGCCGAGGACAAGGGATGGAGCGCGGCTCAGGTCAAGGAGCTGTGGGACAAGGGCAACAACAGCGCCGTCAGCATCGAGCGGTCGATCCCGGTGCACATGGTCTACTTCACGGCGGTCGCCGACGACAAAGGCAAGGTCTCGACGTTTGCCGATGTCTATGGTCTCGACCGCAAGCTCGCCGCGGCGCTGTTCGGCAATGCCAACGGCTTTCCGCCGCCGCCGCCCGACACGAGCAAGCCGCCGCCGAGCGAGACCGGCGTAACGCGGTCAACGAGCAGCAACGGCAGCCGGACCGCATCAGGCAGCGGCATCGCGAGCTCGATCGGCGGCTTCTTCGAGGATTGACGCTGGCTGTAGACATCATTCAGCAGCGGTTCAGCCGGCACGGCATAACAGCGCTGGGATCAACGATGGAGATCCCCCATGCGCATCCAATTTGCTTTGCTTTCCGTTGCCTTCAGTGCCCTCTCAGCCGTCGTCGCGGCGAGCCCGGCGCAGGCGAATTGCCATGAAAACTTCGGTTGCACCGACAGCGAATATTTCGCGGCGTACCAGTTGGAGCAGGCGAGCTGCCAGGTCCTCTGGGAAGTGCGGAATATCATCTTCAAGGAGCGCGGCTATTGCTTCGCACCGCAAAGGCGGTCAAGGCCTTCGCAATGCCGGCTGCCTTTATCACGACGTTGCGCGCGTGCCCCGCAACGATTTCGAGCGCGCCAATATCAGCGTGATCAAGGAGGTCGAGAACAGCAAGGGTTGTTAACTGTGGGAGAGCAGATCCTGCGCCCCGAAAAACGCACAGTTTCGGGGCCAGGATTGGCTCACAGCGTACCCGCTTCGGTTGTTGCCACGGGCACGCCTGCTGACTAGCCTTCCTCGCGTTGTTGACCGTGTCCCCGAGATTGTGAGGTGGAGACATGACGTTCCGAGCGCTCTTGGCGGTCGTGATCGCAATGCTCGTACTGGCCGCTGCACCTCAACTCAGCGAGGCGGCCACCGGCGCGGAGATCGACGCCGACGTCTATAAGACGCTGCAAAGTTTCGAGCGCCAGATTGGCGGCGCCCGCGACCTCGCCGGCAAGGCTGCGGGGATTTTGGTGTTCCCCTCAGTCGTAAAGGCAGGGATCGGGCTTGGCGGCGAATATGGCGAGGGGCTCCTCATCATCCGCGGCAGGCCCGGCGGGTATTACAATATCGTCTCCGGCTCTTTCGGCTTCCAGCTCGGCGTGCAGGTCCGCTCCGTCATCATCATGTTCATGACGGAGACGGCGCTTGCGAGCTTCTCGAGCACCTATGGCTGGAAGGCAGGCGTCGACGGCTCGATCGCCATCGTGACGCTCGGTGCCGGCGGCTCGATCGACACCGAGAGCCTGACGAGCCCGGTGCTCGGCTTCATCCTCGATCCGGCTGGGCTCATGTACAATCTGACGCTGGAAGGCTCGAAGATCAGCCGCATCTCGCGCTGAGCGTTTCGCTCATCCTGCGGGCTGCTCGACCATCATCGGGACTCGAAGTCGCGCTCGCGCGGGAAACTCACCGCTTCTTGCGTGATGTGGTCCTGACGGGGCGCTTCTTCGTCGTCGTGCGCTTGGTCGTCGGACGCTTCGTCACCTGCGCTTTCTGTGCCTTGACACGATCGGCTTGCGCTTGCGTCATATCGCCGTTCTTGACGAGGGCAGAAATGCAGACGTTCGACACGCGCTTGATGGAGCGCGACATGCAGGCGCGCAGTCCCTCGGTGCCGACCTTGTACGCCTTGCAATAGCGCTGATAGTCCCCCTTGCAAGCAGACCTCACGTGGTCAGAAACATCCGCCAACGCCGGAACCGAGATGAGAAAGAGCGCGAAAATTGCAACGTAAACGGCAGTAGAATATCTGGTTTTCACGTCATTCAACCCTGTTGGCCGAGAAGACTTAGATTGCATCTCGGACTGTTCTAGTTTGCGCTTAGCCTCAAGACGGCTGGCGGCACTATCTACATTTGACAAATCCCGGCCGCAAGCTTGCCGGGGGCGCCCTCAGCTACCGCAGTTAACGATGAAGAGGAAGCCGATGCTTGGTCTGGCGACCCTGCTCACGAAGTATGGCTCATTTGCGGTAGCCGGGGTGGTTTGCCTGGAAAGCATGGGCCTGCCTTTGCCAGGGGAGGCGATACTTATTGCCGCGGCCATTTATGCTGGCAAGACCGGGAGCCTCAATATTGCCGAGGTCATTGCCGCGGCTTCCGCCGGAGCCATCGTTGGGGACAATCTTGGCTATTGGATCGGGCGGGAGATCGGCTTCCCGGTGCTGGTTCGCTATGGGCACTACATCGGCCTGACCGAGCCACGTATCAAGGTCGGGCAATATCTCTTCATGCAACATGGCGGCAAGATCGTCTTCTTCGGCCGCTTCGTTGCCCTTCTCAGAGTCCTCGCAGCGCTCTTGGCCGGCGTCAATCGCATGCCGTGGCCGCGCTTCTTCGTTGCCAATGCTGCTGGCGCCATTCTCTGGGCAACGGTGTTCGGCTTGGGCGCCTACATGCTCGGCGAAGATGTCGAACATCCGACCAAACCGGCGGCGATCGCCTTGGGCCTTGCCGGCATCAGCTTGATGCTCGCCTGGGTGCTGTTTCTGCGCTCGCATGAAAAAGAGATTCAAGCAGAAGCTGAGCGCGCTCTTCCCGGTCCGCTCATCAAGCGAACCATCAAGCGTCCGAGAAAGAAGCAATCAGCGCCGCGCTGATCGCGTCCGCGACGCGGTGTGGGAAACGTCACACGCAAGTTGTGGCATTCGCCACATCGCAACTCAACTCAAGATGGTCTTGAGTGCCTGTAGAGGAGACACAACGATGCGAACATCGCACGATTCGCAGGCGCACTCGCGCGCGTCATTCTGTTGACGTTGGGGTTCGCCGTGATCGCCACCGCGGCCGACGCGGTCCCGGCGATTTCACCAACTGGCACCGCCAGGGTGGAGCGGGAGAAAGCGGAGGCGCAAGCGAAGGCGCTGAAGAGGAAACTCTGCGCACCGAATGCAAGCGCGAGACCAAAAACATCGCTCAGTGCTGATTGCTGCTCTGCTGAGTGGCGCGACAGGGACTGGGGCGCGGGCCAAGCCATGCCCCCGTCCGCGCGTCCTTTAAGCTTTCGGCGGAAGCGGCTGCGGGTTGAGCCTTGCCTTCCACGCGGCCTTGCAGGCCTTCCGGTAGGCATTGCGGCTCTTCCAGTCTCCCGGGAACTTGGCCTTGGCGGCCTGGCGGCAGGTCATCTGCTCGGCCTGAGCGGGCAAGAAATCGAGCGGCAGCAATCCGAAGGCGAGAAATCCCGCGGGAGCGGCGGCAAGTAACATTGTCTTGAGCATGAGGCGACTCCATTGAAATGAAGCGCCATTAAATCGCGCAGTCCGTTGCTCTGTCAAAACCGCGGGGGAGGATTGGTAAAGTGGTGCGTGAGCTCCGCATCACCGGGAGGGCCGCTGAACGCAGGCATGCTCGTAAGAGATGGCCGCTTATCCGGCAGCTCGGCTCTCAGGAGGGTCACTCACGCACGCAAGAGCACCATGCGCTCTTTCACCACTCGAGTCGATCAGCGACTTTGCCGGTGTAGACGGTGAGGGGATCCTTCCCGCCCGCTAGGCCATAGGCACGCTGCGTCACCTTGTTCAGCCCCTGCTCGACGGCGAGCCGCGTCGCTTCCAATTCGTCGGGGCCGGCGCCGTCAGGCACCACGATCGGATCGCCGACGACAATCGCCAGCTTGGAGAAGGGCAGGTTGAGGGTGAACGCGCTCCAGCTGTTGAGCGCGAAATAGCGGTTGGTCGCCATGGCGCAAGGCACGATCGGGCGCCCGGAAAGTTTGGCAAGGAGCGCGATTCCAATCCCAGCTTTGCGGGCAGGGCCAGGCGGAGCATCTGCCGTCAGCGCGAAGGTTGCCCCGTCCTTCAGCGCGCGGAGCGCGCCTCTAAGCGCCGCCGCGCCGCCGCGGTCCTTTCGCCGTCGGCCTGCGCCGGCGCCTCTCACCACGCGCATGCCAAAACGCTGCAGCGTGTTCGCCAGGATCTCAGCATCGCCGTGGCGCGACACGATGATGGCGATGTCGGTGTCCGCCTCGGGCCTAATCGTCGGCACCATCATGAATTGCCCATGCCACATGGCGAAGATCTGCGGATGCTGAGAGAAGAGCTTGCCGTCGGTGTCGGGAGGATCGCGTACCACGCGGCTCGTGCGAATGACGAGGCGGATGTAGAACTCGGCGAACGCACTTCCGAGGGCGGTGATGACGTTCGAATGGTAAAGCGTCCGCAGCGTCGCGGTCATGCCAGCTCCGTCTTCCGCTACGCTTCGTCACGAGAGCCGGCGCGAGGACGCCTGCGCTAAGCGGTGTGCGCGGCATCCCAACTGATCCGGGTAACCTGAAGGAGCTGACACTTAAAACCAGACCATCCTCCCCCCATGTGATGCGAAGAAAGCGTTCGGCGTGTGGCAACGACGTTGAAAATAGTTACTGTGCTTGCAGGCAACAATTTCACTCTTTTGCCTGGCAAAACACGCAGCGAAGCAGCTTATGGCGCGATCGCTTCGTCAATAATGCGAAATTGATCCTGAGACTTCATTTAGGACGCTTCTTTGGACGACTGAGCTTGCAAATGCTTGTATTCGGCCCCATATAACAGCTCTACGGCGCGTCCAAGGATGGGCGCCGACTTCGACCACGGCAAGACATCGCGCCGGCATCCGGCACATCTCTTTCCCGAACGCGAAATTTTTAAGATCTGAAAGAGGGCGACAGTCCCTCGAGATCGAGGACGACACGCGTGGGTCGCGGCAACAAGCCGTTGAAGTCGAGCTTGCCTCTCCGGCTTCGTGCTCAGGCACGGGGCGACAGGCAAGGTTGCAAATTACGTGGCGTCTCGCGAAGGTGGGGCGCCACCGTTAGCGCCTCTAGGGCGCGTGGCCGGCCGACTTTCAAAGTAGAAGGAGCGCAGCATGAGTAACATCGATTACAAGGCAGAGGCGGAGCTCTTTCCGTCGCGACGCCGCAGCCTGAAGGGTGGCCTGGTCGGCTACAAGCGATTCAAGTCGGCAGCCGAAGCCATCCGCTTCGCTGTCGAGGAACTCCCGCCGGAGCTTCTGCTCGGCGCCTATCTCGAGGTCGACGAGAACAGGTTCGACAGCAGGGCCATCCAGCGGCTCTACGAAGACGCAGCCTATCCGCTCAAGCGCCGCGCCGCCTAAGTGCGCTCGAAGCCTTAAGTTAGACAAAGATCACAAGAAAGGGGCTCGCTCTGAAAGTTTTCGTTCGCGACAACAATGTTGAACAGGCTCTCAGAGTCCTGAAGAAGAAGCTCCAGCGCGAAGGCCTGTTCCGCGAGATCAAGCGGCGGCGGGCCTATGAGAAACCCTCAGAGAGGAAAGCGCGCGAGAAGCAGGAGGGCATCCGCAGGGGAAAGAAGGCGGCGCGCAAGCTCGCGCAGCGTGAAGGCCTCTTGCCGATGCCGAAGGCCAAGCCGCGTCCCGCGGTCGGGCAGCGATAGCAGAAGGACCTCACCGGCCTCGGCCGGGATGAGGTCCTTGTTGTTTCAGCTCTGCCGATGCGAAGCGCGTGCCTAGCGCACGACCTCGAATTTCAGCCTCTCCACAAAGAACGTGCGCACCAGCGCCTTGTCTTCCATGACCTCCGAGAGAGCGCCGAAGGCGAACAGCGGAATGAACACGAGGAAGACGATAAACTCGGTGGCGATCATCTGCCTCAGCGTGCCGCCGCCAAGGTCCGCGGTCGACTGCGCGAACGTCTTCCCATGGATCGCCATGCCGATCGCCGCGTCCTCGATCACCGTGAGGATCGCGACGAAGATGGTGAAGGCGATGGCTTTGTGTAGCGTCTGCCAGATGAGCGGCCGGGTCCGCAGCCCTTCGCCGATGTGAAGCGCGCGTCCGATCAGGATGAATTTCGCGACGAGGAGGGCCTTGATCGCGGCAAACCCCCAATAGCCCCAATGCACGCCTTGCGCTTCCAGGATCGCAGATTTCAGGAACAGCAAGGCGCTAAACACGATAAAGAGATAGAGCGTGAGGAAGAAGAGCTCCTTCGCCTCGATCTCAGCCCTTTCGGCGATAGCAGCCTTTGATGGAAGTCTGTTCACCGCCGTCTCCCTCTCTCACGCACGAACGACCCCAGCGCTATAAAAAGGCAACGGCTGGGGTGCATGGCTAACGTAGTTTGTCCGGCAATTCGATTGTTACGCTGCTGGCTGCTAGCAAGGCCGGCAAATGCACGCTTTGTGCGGCCGATCGGACCCGCAACTTTGGTGCAAGACCACTTGGTGCCGGCAGGGCACCGGCGCGTGCCGAACATACATCCCGCCGTGTGCACTGCTGACTAGCTCTCGATTACCGCAAGCGAATTGGTGGCCCCCGCCAATGGCGCTGCTTCGACCTTCCACATCAGGACTCCAGCAATCGTCACTGCTGAGGTCATACCCAAGACAAGCAGTAACTTGGTCATCTTTGGCTCCGTGGTTGTTGTTGCCTAAACACAAGCAGCCCTTCCTTCTATGCCTCGGGGAGGGGCGGCGCCAGCCTGTGATGCATTTCAAAGCACCTCGAGGGCGAGTTCATCCCAGCATCCGAGCGTGGCCTGCGCAGCGCTCGCAAAGGGTCACGATTGGATTGCCGGGACAAGTCCGGCAATGATGAAGAAGGATGCGGCAACAAAGTTGCATGGCTTTCCTCCGTCTTCGGGGGAAGTCGGAGAAGCGCCGCGCTACGGCGCTGAAGTTGCACGCTGTTTGGTCTTCGTGCCCATGAAGCCGAAGGCCCCTGTCGCTGAGGCGAAGCAGCCGAGCGTCGCCGCCAAGCACGCGGCCAAACCTGTGCCGAAGAAGGTGACAGGGGTGCCACCCCGTCCCCGTCCGGTCCCACCCATCAGGGCGAAGACCGCCGCGGCGAACGGCAAGCTCGTGGTGAAGAAATCGAAGAAGGGGGTGCGCTGACCGCTTCCCCGCTTCTCAAGCGTCCTGCCAATAGGGCCTCGCACGGAGCCGCGCGAGCCAGGCATCGATGTTCTTGTAGGGACTGATGTCGATGCCGAGGAGTGCTGGTGCAGAATCGAAGCGCGGGGCGATGAGGAAATCGACCACGCTCAACGGGCCGATCACGTAGTCGCGGCCTTCGAGCTGCTTGTCGAGCACGGGCAGGAAGCGGTTAAGCCGGAAATGGGCGTCGGCCACGATGCCTGGGTCGTTGCCTGGCTGGTTGAGCACCTTCGGCTTGATCAGCTTCCACGGGAAGTTGCGGCCGTGAAGGAGGAGCCCCGTGCGCCCATTCGAATCACCCTCTGGCGCCACGTCGATATAGGCCATGTGGAGCCGCTCGCCGCCCTCAGGGATCACGAACATGTGTACCGGGTAAGGGTAGGCAAAGCCCTCAAGCCCAATGCCGAGCGGCTCCTCGGCGAAATGCCGGGCTTGGCGCCGAAAGCAACAGGAGGGTAAGAGAGGTCGCGACCAAAGCCAGTCTTTGCATCGCGCCCCGAGCCTCAATACATGACATTGGTCCGGCGGCAAGCCAAGGGGCGGCGCGCGGCGAAAACATGACAATCAAGCCCGTAGGCAAAGCCCAAAGAGGCTGCTATCCCCTTCCTCTCTCCCCGATTTGGCGGGCGCAATTTTGCCCTCTCCAATGGCTAGGGTCTGCGTGTGAGGGGTGCGTGCGTCGCGAGACGCGACACCAAAACAGCAAACAACAATGATCAAGCGCTTTCTCATTGCCGCCATTCTCGTCGCCCTGTTTCTCGGGGGCGTCGGCTATTTCAACCTCGTGTTCAAGCCGGCGATGATCAAAGACTTCGTGTCGAAGGTGGCGCCCCCCGCCGCCACGGTCACGGCCGAGCGCGCTGGCACCAAGGAGTGGGTCGACCGGGTAAAGTCGATCGGCACGCTGATGGCCATCAAAGGCATTGACGTGGCGCCCGAGGTCGGCGGCATCGTGAAGGAGTATTTCTTCGAGAGCGGCAACGATGTGCCGGCTCGCGCCAAGCTCGTCGAGCTCGATACCTCGGTCGAGGAAGCCGATCTCGCCAGGAACCGCGCAATTCTGCTCGAGGCGAATGCCGATCTCAAGCGGCAGGCGAGCCTCGTCAAAAAGGAGTTCGTGTCCCAGGCGGTCGTCGATACGACGACGTCGAAGCGCGACACGGCCGCCGCCTCGGTGCAGCGCATGGAAGCTCTCATCGCGCAGAAGAATATCACCGCGCCCTTTGCAGGCAGGCTCGGCCTTCGCCGCATGGAGAAGGGGCAGTACGTGAAGGCCGGCGATCCGCTCGTCTGGCTGCAGTCGCTCGATCCGATCTGGATCGACTTCCCGGTTCCGGAAGGCGATCTCGGCAAGTTGAAGATGGGCGCGCCGATCGAGCTCAGCGTCAGCGCTTATCCCGGTCAGGTGTTCAAGGGTGAGATCGAAGCCTTCGACGCCCGCGTTGCGCAAGACACGCGCACGCTCATGGTGCGTGGGCGCCTCAAGAATGCCGACCACAAATTGCTGCCCGGCATGTTCGCCAATGTCGGCGTGCTTGAGGGCAAGCCAAAGGAGCTGGTGACGGTGCCCCGCACCGCGGTCACCTACGGCCTCTATGGCGACAGCGTGTGGGTGGTGAAAGAAGGCCCACCGGAGCCGGAGAAGACAGCAAGTGTCGGTGAGGTTGCTGTGCCGGCGCCGAAGCTCACCGTCGAGCGCCGCTTCGTGCGCGTTGGGCCGAGCGAGGGCGACCAGGTGGCGATACTTGAGGGCGTGAAGGCCGGCGAGCAGGTAGTGACCAGCGGCCAGCTCAAGCTCCATCCCGACGCCGCCATCAAGATCGACAATTCCCGGCCTCTGACGCCCGCCGCGGAGCGGCCCAAGCAGTAGCCGCCATGTCCTTCACCGATATCTTCATCAAGCGGCCGGTGCTTGCCAGTGTGGTAAGCCTGCTCATCTTGCTGATCGGCGCGCAGGCAGGCTTCAAGCTGCCGATCCGGCAGTACCCGGAGCTATCCAACACCACCATCACGGTGACCACGGTCTATCCGGGTGCCAACGCCGATCTCATTCAGGGTTTCATCACCGTGCCGATCCAGCAGGCGGTGGCGAGCACGGAGGGCATCGACACGCTGGTCGCGACCTCGACGCAGAATGTGAGCACGGTCACGCTCAATCTGAAGCTCGATGCTGACCCCGACCGGGCCATGACCGACGTCCTGTCCAAGGTCGCGCAGGTGAAGGGCATCCTGCCCCGCGAGGCCGACAACTCGGTCGTCACCAAGAAGACGGGCGAGGGGTACGCGCTGATGTACCTATCGTTCAATTCAAAGGTGATGAACAGCTCGCAGATCAGCGACTATCTGAACCGCGTGGTGCAGCCGAAGCTCCAGACAATCGACGGCGTCGCCAATGCCGAGATTCTGGGCGGGCAGATCTTCGCCATGCGCATCTGGCTCGATCCGGACCGCATGGCAGCGCTTGGCGTGACGCCGCTCGACGTGCGCGCCGCGCTTGCCAACAACAACTTCACCTCGGCGCCCGGCCAGGTGAAGGGCGATTTCGTGCAGACCAATATCGATGCCAAGACCTCGCTCGACAATCCGGAGGCCTTCGGCCGTCTCGTGGTGCTGAACCGCGGCGATGCGCTGATCCGCCTGGCCGACATCGCTGAGATCGAGCTCGGGCCGCAAAGCGCGGATTCCTCTTCCGTGTTTGACGGGCTGAAAGCGGTCTTTATCGGCGTCTACGCTACGCCGACTGCGAACCCGCTCACGGTGATCACCAACGTGCGCAAGGCCGTGCCCGAGATCCAGCGCGAGCTACCCGTGGGGCTCGAAGCGACCATCGCCTATGACGCCACCAATTTCATCCGCGCCTCGCTGTGGGAGGTGGTGAAGACCTTGAGCGAGGCGGCGCTGATCGTCGTCGTGGTGATCTTCCTGTTCCTCGGCAATCTCAGATCGACCATCATCCCGATCGTTACCATCCCGCTGTCACTCGTCGGCGTGCTCGGGCTTCTGCTTGCGCTCGGTTACTCCATCAATCTGATGACGCTGCTCGCGCTCGTGCTCGCCATCGGCCTCGTGGTCGACGACGCCATCGTCGTGGTGGAGAACATCTACCGCCATATCGAGGAAGGTAAAAAGCCGATGGAGGCCGCGCTCTTGGGCGCGCGCGAGATCGTCTATCCGATCATCGCCATGACCATCACGCTCGCCGCGGTGTTCGCGCCGATCGGCTTCGTGTCGGGCCTCACCGGCGCGCTGTTCAAGGAATTCGCCTTCACTCTTGCCGGCGCCGTGCTGGTTTCCGGCGTGATCGCGCTCACGCTCTCGCCAATGATGTGCTCGCGGCTCCTGAAGGCGCACAATTGTGGGGCAGGGGGCCGCTTTACCGCCTTCCTCGACCGCATGTTCGACGGGTTGAAGCAGCGCTACCAGCGAAGGCTGCACGGCACACTTAACTACCGGCCGTTGACCCTGCTGGTGCTTGTTGGCGTGATCGCCGCGACTGGGCTCATGTATATGACCTCGCAAAGGGAGCTCGCGCCGGAAGAGGACCAGGGCATCCTCTTCACCCTGGTGAAGACGCCGCAATACGCCAATCTCGATTATCTCGAGGACGCCACCCAGCAGCTCTACAAGGTCTACTCCACGGTGCCCGAGAAGGAGCACGTGTTCACCATCAACGGCATGGGCGATGTGCACCAGGGCTTTGCCGGCATCCTGCTCAAGAATTGGGGCGAGCGGACGCGGAGCCAGAAAGAGGTGCTCAAGGAGCTGGAGCCGCGCATCTCGAGCATTGCCACGGCACAGGCCATTGCCTTCTCGCCGCCGGCGCTCCCCGGCTCGGTCGGCGGACCGCCTATTCAGTTCGTGATCACCACGACGCGGGATGCCCGCGAGCTCGCCGACGTGCTTGCCGATGTCGAGAAATCGGCGCGCGAAAGTGGCATGTTCATCTTCTCGGATTCCGATCTTCGCTTCGAGACGCCACAGATCGAGTTTCATATCGACCACGACAAGGCGAACCGTCTCGGCATCTCGATGGCAGATATCGGCGGCTCGCTAGCAACGCTGCTCGGCGGTAATTACGTCAATCTGTTCGACCTCTACGGGCGCAGCTATCGCGTGATCCCGCAGGTGCCGCGCGATTTCCGGCTCAACGAGAGCTGGCTCACGCGCTACCAGATCCGCACGGCGTCAGGCACGCTCGTGCCCTTGTCGAATGTGGCAACGATCACAAGAACGGTGCAGCCGAACGCGCTTACCAACTTCCAGCAGCTCAATTCGGCGACACTGTCGGCGGTGCCATTTCCCGGACGCACGGTCGGGGAGGCGATCGAATTCCTGAAAGACAAGGCGAAGAGCTTCCCCGAAGGCTTCTCCTACGACTTCCAGGGCGAGAGCCGGCAATTCGTTCAGGAGGGCAACACGCTCGTCTACACGTTCATCTTTGCGCTGGTGGTGATCTTCCTGGTGCTCGCCGCGCAATATGAGAGCTTCCGCGATCCCTTCATCATTCTCGTCGCGCTGCCGACCTCGATCTTCGGGGCGCTGATTCCGCTCAACGCCGGGCTCGCCAGCATCAACATTTACACGCAGATCGGCATGGTCACGCTGATCGGCCTGATCTCCAAGCACGGCATCCTTATGGTGGACTTTGCCAACAAGCTCCAGGCTAACAAGGGCATGAGCCGGAGAGCGGCCATCGAGGAGGCAGCCGCCGTCAAACTCCGGCCTATCCTGATGACCACGGCGGCCATGGTCGTCGCCATGGTGCCGCTCCTGATTGCCAAGGGCGCCGGCGCCGCGAGCCGCTTCGATATCGGCGTGGTGATCGCCGCGGGCATGACCATCGGCACGATCTTCACCCTGTTTGTCACCCCCGCGGTCTACACCTTCCTCGCCAAGGACTATCAGAAGGCGCGGGCGAGGGCGGCGGAGGGCGCGCCATCGTCTGAGCATGAGCCAGTTCCTGCCGCGGCGGGCGCGGATGTGCCTGCAAAAGCAGCCCCGGAGGTCGAGGCCGGCGAACTCGCCACGCTGGTGAGAGAAGTCAAGCCCCAGGAAGGCCATTCCGCCGAAGTGCTCGCCTTCAAGTCGGCTGCGGCAGCGACCTCGCCGGGGCCGGAGAAGCCCCGCCAGGGCCGCCGGAAACCGCCCAAGCCGAAACCCCTCACCCCCGCTGCCGAATAGTCCGGTTTACTCAATTCCTGTGAGTCTCTAGAAGAGCCGGGCAGAGCGCGGGGGGTCCGACCATGTTAGCCAAACTTCTCATCGCCAATCGTGGAGAAATCGCCTGCCGTATCATGAAGACGGCACGGCGGCTTGGTATCCCCACGGTCGCGGTCTATTCCGACGCAGACCGAGACGCGCTCCATGTTGAGATGGCGGATGAGGCGGTACGCATCGGCCCGGCCGCCGCCAGCCAATCCTATCTCGACATCGGCAAGATCGTTGCCGCGGCCAAGGAGACCGGCGCCGACGCCATCCATCCCGGCTATGGCTTTCTTTCGGAGAACGCGGCCTTCGCCCGCGCGCTCGCCAAGGCGCGCATCACCTTCGTCGGCCCGAACGTCAAGGCGATCGAGGCGATGGGCGACAAGATCGAATCGAAGAAGCTTGCCGCCAAGGCGAAGGTCTCGACCGTGCCTGGCCATCTGGGCGTGATCGAGTCCGCCAAGGAGGCGGCGAAGATCGCAGGCGAAATCGGCTATCCCGTGATGATCAAGGCTTCGGCCGGCGGCGGCGGCAAGGGCATGCGCATCGCCTATAGCCGCAAAGAGGTCGAGGAAGGCTTCAACTCATCTAAGTCCGAAGCCAAGTCGAGTTTCGGCGACGACCGCGTGTTCATCGAGAAATATATCGAGGAGCCGCGCCATATCGAAATTCAGGTGCTCGGCGACAAGCACGGCAACGTCATCCATCTCGGCGAGCGCGAATGCTCGATCCAGCGCCGCAATCAGAAGGTGGTCGAGGAGGCGCCGAGCCCGTTCATCGATGAAGAGACGCGCGCCGCCATGGGTGCCGAGGCAGTCTCGCTCGCCAAGTCGGTCGGCTACGACACCGCCGGCACGGTGGAGTTCATCGTCGACAAGGACCGCAACTTTTATTTCCTGGAGATGAACACCCGCCTCCAGGTCGAGCATCCCGTGACCGAGCTCGTCACCGGGCTCGATCTCGTCGAGGCGATGCTGCGGGTCGCGGCCGGCGAGAAGCTCAAGCTCAAGCAAAAGGACGTGAAGCTCGAGGGCTCGGCCGTCGAGGTGCGCATCTATGCCGAGGACCCGGTGCGCAATTTCATGCCCTCGACCGGGCGGCTAATCCGCTACCGGCCGCCGCGTGAAGGCACCACGGTTGACGGGCTGACCACGCGGCTCGACTCCGGCGTAGTCGAGGGCGGTGAGATCTCGGTCTTTTACGACCCGATGATCGCCAAGCTGATCACCCACGCGCCGACGCGGGCTGGGGCCATCGAGCATATGGGCGACGCGCTAGACGCGTTTGCCATCGACGGATTTCGCCACAACATTTCCTTCCTATCCGTGCTGATGCGCAACAAGCGCTGGCGCGAGGGACGGCTCTCGACCAAGTTCATCGCCGAGGAGTTTCCCGGCGGGTTCAAGCCGCCGTTGCCGACCGGCGAGGAGCGGGACGCGATCGTCGCCATCGCCGTCACCATCGACCACATGAGCAATCAGCGCCGCCGCGCCATCACCCAACAAATGCACGGCGAGCCGGTGCAGTTCGCCGAGGTGCGCATCATCGAGATTGCCGGTGCCGCCGAGCGGGTCACCGTCGCCGGCAAGGTCGAGGGGCCCTTCACCGTCATCTTCGAGGGCGGCGGGAAGACGATCAGCCTCGCCTCCAATTGGTGGTTCGGCGATCCGGTGTGGAAGGGAACCATCGACGGCAGGCCTGCCTTCGTGCAGATCCGCCCGATCCTCAACGGCTACGAGATCACCTATGAGGGCGTCGAGGTTCCGGTCAGGGTGCTGACCGAGCGCGAGGCCGAGCTTGCGGCGCTAATGCCGATCAAGGAGAAGGCCGACACCTCGAAGTTCCTGCTCTGCCCGATGCCGGGCATGGTCGTGTCTCTCGCAGTCGACGTCGGGCAGGAAGTGCGGGCAGGCGACACGCTCTGCATCGTCGAGGCGATGAAGATGGAGAATGTGCTGAAAGCTGAGCGCGACGGCAAGGTGTCCAAGGTGCTGGCCAAGCCAGGCGACAGCCTCAATGTCGACGCCGTGATCCTCGAATTTGCTTGAGCATGGCCGAGGCCGCCAAAAGAACCGTGAGTGTCAGGATCGAGGGACGCGTGCAGGGCGTCTATTACCGCGCCTGGACGGACCGGACCGCGCGGGAGCTTGGCCTCGACGGCACGGTGCGCAACGCCAATGACGGCAGCGTCGAGGCGGTGTTCTCAGGTCCAGCCGACAAGGTCGCGGAGATGCTGCGGCTTTGCGCCGACGGGCCGTCGGACGCGCGCGTCACCAAGGTGACCGTGACCCAGGAAGGCGGCTCGGCGCCGCGCGGCTTCAAGGTCATCGGCACGCATTGGTGCTGACTGCGCCGAATACCTCCTCGAAGGCGGCACGAAGCGCGGCGTCGATGCGCTGCATGTCGGTATCGGCCCCGAGCGCGGCGAGGCTGGTGACGGGCGATGTCAGCCCGCAGGGCACAATGCCTGCGAAATGCTCCAGGTTCGGATCGACGTTGAGGCTTACACCGTGGAAGCTCACCCAGTGGCGCAGCCTGACGCCGATGCTGGCGATCTTCGCCTCGCCAACAAAGACCCCGATCTGCCCCTCGCGGCGCTTGCCTTCGACGCCGAGGTGGGCGAGCGTGGCGATGAGCCAGTCCTCCAGCGCGCGCACGAAGGCACGCACGTCGCGGCCGCGCGACGATAGATCGAGCATCACATAGGCCACGCGCTGGCCTGGACCGTGATAGGTGAAGCGGCCGCCGCGGCCGGTCCTGAATACCGGAAAGCGCGCCGGCTCGAGCAGCTCTTCCGGCACGGCGCTGGTGCCGGCGGTGTAGAGGGAAGGGTGCTCGAGCAGCCACACAGCCTCCGGCATGTGACCTTGAAGGATCGCCGCTACGCGGGCCTCCATGGCTTCGACCGCGGCCTCATAGGGCACTGACGCCGCGCTCATGAGCCACTCAACCGCGGCCGGAGCGGGCGTTTCGACGGAAAGTGTGGCGGAGCTGGCCAAGGGCAATCTCAGACGATGTAGGAGCCCAAACCTAGCGCTTTCAGCCGCGCCTTGCACCCACACGCCATGTTTGCTAATGCACCCCGTCCCCGCGAAGCAGGCTTGCAGCGGGGTGGACTTACAGCGCCTCGGGAAATTCCCATGCGGTCGTGGCGGAATAGGTAGACGCGCAGCGTTGAGGGCGCTGTGGGCTTAGCCCGTGGAGGTTCGATTCCTCTCGACCGCACCACCAAACAGCATTGGTTTCATTTGCTTTTTCCTCTTGCTGCCCGCCGGATGCAAAGGTGCGGGAATAGATGTTGCGCGGGCATTCGCCAGCTTCTCGATTGCTTGGGCGGCAAGCCGCCGTTTGTCACCGCGCCGCGTGTAGTGGGAAGCCATCGTTCCGCCCACCCAGCCGAAGATCGCCTCTAGCTGCGCGACAGTGGCGTCACCATTCGGCCGCGCTCTGATCGCTTTCAAGGGCAGGGGATCATCGGGACCCTCAGGAGGCTGAACAATATGATGCACAATATCACCGCGGCAACTAGCCGATCGAGCGCATAGGGGGTGTTTAGGCGTTGCGCAAGTTCGCGCCTCGCCGTGATCGAGAGGACACACTCCGCCACCGTTGGGTCTCGAAATAGGAACTTGCCGCTCCCCATTACGTTAGCAAAACACCACAGAGTTGGGGGGCTGACCATGATCGGCATTCTAATTCTAAGTTTCTCGCTCCTTTTGGCGGGCGCGCTCCCGTGGTGGCCATATAGCGCCGCTGGCAGATCGCGGCATCATCACCCATGGGGTTGGCTACTGGACACACCGTCAGGCGACAATTCCTGCACTGTGACCACGGAACCTCGTATCAGGCGGGTTGGCCGGGGAACACCTGCAGCCGAAGCATCGCAAGTAGCGGCGATGAAGCTGCTGCTCGATGGCAACTCGGAAACGCACCTAATGCAGGGCGATGCAACGCTGCGAAAGCAGTTTGAGGAGCATTCGATCGCTCGAACGAGTAACCGCGCGGCGTAAAAAACTAAGGGGCGTCGGCTTCGTTTGGGCGCTTGCGCCCGCGCCTTCTTGAGCGCATCTACCGACCGCATCCTTGGCCGCTTGCCGTTGGTGAATACGACGCTCCGCGCCGCGGCCTCGTTGTTTGAATGATAGACTGCCGCGACGGCATAGATGCCGCGAGGCCCCAACCGGAGCTTTGTCGCCTAATGAATGATCCGCGGAGTTAGAGTTGATCAGATCTCTCGTTTTCATACTGTGCGCGATTGCGGCTTTGGCACTCCTCATAGCGACCATCGGAGCCGTATTCGCGATGATTACCGGTCACGTGCGTTGGATTGAACTGGCGTGGCTTTCAATAGCGGCATCTTTGCTCGCGATAGTCGTAAGCGAGATTTGGCCGATCCGAGCGCGGGGGTGAAGAGTAGTGCAAGCTGGAATCAGAAACCGACTGAGAATCGCTGTACTGATTTACTCAATGACGAATGCAGTCATTTTCGGCGCGGCAGTAGTTACGGTATTGAATGTGCCCGCACTTAGCGCCAACGCCTACATTTGGATTCCCGTCGTGGTCGTAGCGAGCCTTATTCTAGCCGCGCCTATAGCGTGGCTGATCGCACCGCGTCTGCAAGCACGGTACGATCGGTGGCACACAAAATAGTGGCGTGACTGTTGGAGCTTTGGCGGGCGACCATTCGGTTGATAGCTGCTATCGGCTCCAAGGTATACCCCGGCACCCACCCCCCGGATTCAGATCGCATCTATTGCGCGATCATCGTGGCGCTCGTGAAGCCGCTCGGCTGGTACATCAGTGTTCAACGGCGAGCGATGCCAGCAAGTCAGCAGGGCATGTGAAAAGGCCCTACAAGATCCATCCTAGCTCGCGCGCCCTTTGACGACGGATAGGGACACTTTTCACGCAGCAAGCGGCGGTGCATCGACCTCCGGGATCGTAGGCTCTAGCACGCCCGTAACCTGTTCCCCGCTAAGCAAGTAGAGGGTTACCGTGCAGCGTTCACTCTCGCCACGGTGTCTGTCGATGCATAATACGAGGTCGTCGTCGATGCTGCGCTTGCCTTCGGCGGTATGTATCAGCATGGAATGTTAGGCTCACTGTTCGCGCTACCATTGTATTTGGGAGCTGACTTATCAACTCTAGGCTATTGCATCTGGTTTCCGCGGGCAGGTTAAGCGGAGTGCCAGCTGGACGCTAGAAGGTTCGCTGACGGTGTCTTCCTCACACCTTTAACTCGGCCCTAACCTGTCTACGCTTCTATCCTCCGCATCGGGAGTGAATGCGTGGATTCCGTGGCTTGGAATATCGCAGCGGGTTTGTCGCCTCTAATTTTGCTGGCATTTCTTTGCCACCAAGCCGGCGAGAAAATTCGCTACTCAAACTTTTTGTTCGGACGAACCATGGGTTTGTCGCTTGTGGGAATAGGTTGGCTCGCCTATGCGCTGCTGGCATTTTTTATACTGATAAATTTTGTCGCTCCGGTAGCGGCGTGGGCATGGACTACATTTGTTAAGTGATGCGTGTCGGCTCGGTTGGTGTCCCCCTGGCTTGCGTTGCGTCCGTGTACTGGCTTCTCTTGCGTTCGCTCAAAAAAGCGGTTCGGGTCGGCGGCAGGTGAGGTTGTAATTCACCAGCACCTCTTTGTTACGCCAAACACTCACAACCGTAAGTCCTGAGAAGCGGTCTACGTCCCCCCGCCACAACGTTTGGCCGTCCTCAGACTTACCTTGAAAGCTGACAGAGTTTTCCGTGAGCTTGGTGATGGAGAGTTCGCCTATAGACCCCATCGTTACGATCCCCCGGTCTAGGTCGATGATAAGGGACTGAGTGGGAGCCGTATCTTTAGTCCCCGCAGCGACCATAGTTCCGGAGCAAGTGAGGGCGATTTGGTCGTCAGCGCAAGCAACCCCCGCAAGGAGCGCGAGGGCGGGCAGGACTAGAAGGCCGGTCTTTGACAGGGATTCTCCTCCCTGTTGGAGACATTATACGATCCAGCCCATTTAGCGAGCCTTCGGGTTGCTTCGGCTCGATCCCCTAGGCTGCATTCGCCAAGTCCAGCATTTCCTAACGGTGTTGTTGGTACGTACGCGGAGCGAGTATCTTCACTCCCTGCGAACTGCCGGTTCCCAAATGTCGCGTAACGGGTCAGGGGCTCGGGGTGTACCAGGAACCGCCCCGGGGCTTCGGGTTCGGTCGGGGGCCTTTTCATATAGTTTCTTGGAATGACCGAACGACGCTTTCCGCCCGGCCGCGGACTGTTGAGAAGATTGGCGCCAACCACGCGGGCACGACGCCCATGAATCGTCGTAGGGACGCGCTCGCTGCCGCCGCGAAGAACCTGCTGGCCGTCCGCGACGTCGTGGCAGGAATACACTTCGTGGGATGACTGTGCCAATGGCGTGGAAGTCCTCTACCGCTCGATTCTGCTGCTCGACCAACGGCTGCAGCCTAACTGACATGATCACTTCTCGAATTGGCACAAAGCAGACCAACTCGATGAGCCCCGGCGTAGATCAATGATAGTTGGAGCAGCAGCTTCGTCCTTGAGATGGAAGACAACGGAAACCTTTCCAAGTTTGTCGATCAGTTCAACGACAATCCGGCGAACGGGGCCGCGCTTGTCCGAAAGTCCGCTATCTCTATAGAGAAACAGTATGGCACGGTCTGGCTCGGCCTGCAGGTAATAGGTGTTCTGTCGACTTTTCACCAGCTTCCAATTTCGCGGCAGGATGTTGAAGGCGCGATTCACCAACTGTTAGAGGTTGCGGCCGATAGTCTTCCTCCGGGGAAACGCCCATGAAGTTGGTGTTGGCTATTGTCGCAACGGTGGCGATCGGCGGCTGCGCGGTTCTGGCTGGAGCTGGCCTCGGCGGCGCTGGTGGTTTCCTCGTCGCCGGCCCGCCTGGCGCAGTTGTCGGTGCTGGTGCAGGCGCGGTTGGAGGTGCTGTCGGCTCGACCATGAGGCGATGAGATGTTCCTGGCTTGGCTCGGTATCATCGTCTTGATGTGCATGATCTGGGTCGTGCTCGACGTATAGACGCTGAAATGACTCTCGAGCACATCGTAATCGTATATTTCGTCATCGCCTCGATGGTTTTCTTCTTGGGCACATTTTTGCTCAGCGGTGACGACATGCAGGCCTCGGGCGTCACGCAGTTCGATCGCGCTTATCTGATCTCTCGATCTCACTGACACTTACTCGGCGTCGTGCGAAGATCCGGCGCCAGGTACGCGTCTTTTCGAGGCTGTGCGGATGACGAGTTTCGTCGCACTGTTGCGCGCGGTGAATGTCGGCGGCACGGGCAAGCTGCCGATGAAAGATCTGCGGGCGCTGTGTGCCGAGGCCGGGTTCGCCAAGGTGCAGACCTATATCGCGAGCGGCAACGTCATCTTCACCTGCCGCAAGTCTGAGACGCAGGTCAAAGCGGTGATGGAGGCGAGCCTCGCCGAATACGCTGGCAAGAAGATTGGCGTCTTCGTCAGAACCGCAGCGGAGATGGCTAGCGTCTCGGCGAACAACCCGTTTGCCGACGCGCCGTCCAACAGGGTCATGGCCTTCTTCCTCGACGCGCCACCGCCCCGCGATACGCTCGATCATGTGACGGGCAGAAAAGACGAGCGGATCGCCCTCGGTACGCGCGAGATCTACGTCCATTACGGCGAGGGAATGGGTACGTCCAAGCTCAAGATTCCTGCCGCCAAGCTTGGAACGGCGCGGAACATGAACACCGTCGCCAAGCTCGCGGAATTGGCAGCCCAGCTCTAGGCTTGCTGCCGCGGATTCCCTGTGCACTGCGGCCATTTTTGGGCTGGAAATTCGCCCCTAACAAGGCTTAAGTGGCGTGGATCCGCCGTGTCTGTTTTGCAGGCCGGAAACGGCAATCTCGTAAAGCGTCGCCCCCTCGCGTCGATTGTCGGTTACGGAACCGGCGGCCTTGCTCCAGCTTGAAGCCCTTTAGGAAACGTCGATCGGAAGCGCGGGATGCAGGACGCGGCAGACGAGATCACTTTACGTGACGAGGAAGGGGTGCTGCGCGCCGATTTCCTGCACGCGGTGGAAGCCGCCCTTGAGGCCGGCGACACCAAGACCGTTCGCGAGCTCACGCTCGATCTGCACGAAGCAGACCTCGCCGACCTCATCCAGCTGCTGCGCCCCGACCAGCGCGAGCCTCTCATCGTCGCGCTCGGCCGCGACTTCAACGCCGCGGCGCTGTCGGAGCTTGACGAGGGCGTGCGCGACCAGGTGCTCGAGGAGATGCCTAACGAGGCTGTCGCCGAGGCCCTCCAGCAGCTCGACTCGGACGAGGCCGTCTACGTCATCGAGGATCTGGACAAGCAAGACCAGACCGACATTCTCGCCAAGCTTCCGTCCTTCGAGCGGGCGGCCATCGAGCGAAGCCTCGAATATCCCGAGGACTCGGCCGGCCGCATCATGCAGACCGATTTTATCGCCGTGCCGCCGTTCTGGTCGGTGGGGCGGACCATCGACTATATGCGCGACGCCGAGGATTTGCCTGACCGCTTCTATGAGGTGTTCGTCGTCGATCCGTCCTTTCACCTGATCGGCTCGGTGGCGCTCGATCGTCTGTTGCGCTCAAAGCGTCCGGTCAACATCGAGGAGATCGCCGAAAGCGAGATTCATCCTGTCGCGGTGACCTCGGATCAGGAGGAGGTGGCCCGCACTTTCGAGCGCTACAATCTGACCTCTGCGCCTGTGGTCGATCCGAATCAGAGGCTGCTCGGCGTCATCACGGCCGACGACGTTGTCGAGGTCATCCAGGAAGAAGCGTCGGAGGACATCTTGCGGCTCGGCGGCGTGGCCGGCAAGTCTGTGTCGGATCCCGTTTGGGAGACCGCCAAGCACCGCTTCATCTGGCTGTTTGTCAATCTCGGTACTGCGATCCTCGCCTCCTTCGTGATCAGCCTGTTCGACGCGACCATCGAGCAGATGGTTGCGCTTGCCGTGCTCATGCCCATCGTCGCGTCAATGGGCGGCAATGCCGGGACCCAGACCATGACAGTGGCGGTACGCGCGCTCGCAACGCAAGACCTTGGCGCGGTCAACGCCGCGAGGGTCATCGGGCGGGAGACGATTGTCGGGCTGCTCAACGGGCTCATGTTCGCGTTGATCATGGGTTTGATCGCGTTCTATTGGTTCGGCAGCGGCCAGCTCGGCGTGGTGATCGGGGCGGCCATGATCATCAATCTTTTGGTGGCGGCGCTGTCGGGCATTCTCATCCCGCTGGGGCTGCATGCGCTCGATCTCGACCCCGCGATCGCCTCTGGCGTGTTCGTCACCATGATGACGGACTGCGTCGGCTTCTTCGCCTTCCTCGGCCTCGCCGCGCTGTGGCTGATGTAAGGGCCTGGCCAACGCATGTTCTTCTATCTCGCCAAGGTGCTGTGGTTCCTGCTCCAGCCGTCTACGCTCATCGCCCTGCTCATCGCTTATGGCTCGATCCTGATCTGGACGGGCTGGGCGCGGTGGGGCCGGCGCTTCGTCAGCGCCGGCGCGATTCTGCTCCTGATCGCTGGTCTCTCGCCGCTCGGCAATGCTCTGATCCTGCCGTTGGAAGACCGCTTCCGGCGCACCAATCTCGATCAGCCTCCGCCGCCGGCGGGATTCATCGTGCTTGGCGGGGCCGAGGACAGGCTGGTTGCGACAGCCCGCAAGGTTCCGACGCTGAACGAGGCCGGCGAGCGGATCGTGGAGACGGTGATGCTCGCCCGCAAATTCCCCGAGGTGAAGATCGCTTTCAGCGGCGGCGATGCCGGAATTCTCTATTCTTCCGACTCAGAGGCAATCGGGGCCCAGCGCCTGCTCACGGAGATGGGTGTGGCGCCGGACCGGCTGATCTTGGAGTCCGATGCCCGCGACACTTACGAGAACGCGGTCTATCTCAAGGCAGAGCTTGGCAAGCTTGACCTGCTCGGGCCCGGCAAACGCTGGGTGCTGATCACCTCGGCCTATCACATGCCGCGGGCCATGGCCTCCTTCCGCCAGGCGGGCTTCGATGTCGAGCCGTGGCCGGTGGACTACCGGACGCGGGGGCGTGCCGATCTCACGCGGCCGTTCGACAAGGTCTCTGAGGGCTTACGGCGGGTGGACGTTGCCACGCGGGAATGGGTCGGGCTCTTCGCCTATTGGCTCACCGGGCGGAGCTTCACGCTGTTTCCCGCGCCGAGGGTGGCGGATCTTGGCTGCGACCTTGCTACGACGCAAGGCGGCAGTCAGCCAAGCTCCCCATGTCGACCCAATCCTTGAGATAGGTCGCGGCGCGGAAGTCGGCTCCCTCTTCGCCGCCATAGGTCGCAACCATCTCGCACAGCACGCCGAAGCGCGTGCCGGCGGTCGCCTCGTCCCACATCATCGCTTCCTCCGCGCCAAGCAGGCGGAAGCGTGCCGTCACGTCGTGCCGCCAGACGAGGATCGTTTGTGGTTCGGGCAACAGGCCCGACTGCGGCGGAGCGGTCCCCTCGCGCAAGGCGGACCAGATATCTGCGGGTCGTGAAGGTGAGGCGGATCGCCGTGGGGTGCGGCGCGAATATAAGCTTGGCCCACAGTTCGGGCACGACCTCGGCGAGCATGGCGAGCTTAAGCGGCTCCGCGTCGGGCATCGAAGGCGTCGGCCAGCGCCTTCTCTAGGCGCGCGATCTCGGCAAGCTCGGGATGCTTGGCGAAGCCGGCGTCAGCCTTCAAAAATTCCGGAACGTGGCGGCCGAAATCCCGCGCGCTCTTCCGGTCCGACGGGTGGGCGGCGATATAGGATTTGGCGAACTTGGCGAAACCGGAATCGCCCAGATAGGCATGAAGCTGCTCGTAGTCGTCGGCCAACACCTCGGCGAGCCGCGCGACATAAGCGTGGCGGTAGACGCCGAACAGTACTTTCCGCTCTTCCTTGGCGCTGTCCTTGATCTCGGCAAGGATCGTGTCGTCGCCGGCGAGGATGCCGCGCTGGAAGCTCTCCTGGAGGTCTTTGAGGCTGCTCATTCCGCGGCGGCGAGGCGAGGCGCGCCTAGCACCTCGCGGGCGATGCTCCGCGCATGATCGAGCTCGTCGACGAGCTCGGCGAGGGGAGGGATATTGTCGTCGCGCTCGATCATGGTCGACACCGCACCGAAATGGGCGACGGCCCGCCGTGATTGTAGGCGCTGACATAGACATTGTTGACGTCGAACAGGAGCCAGCAATCGGCGCGGTTGGCCACCTCGCTCACGAACTCCCATTCGGTCATCTCGGATTGGCCGAAGGTGACGTAGCTCGATACGTTCTCGAGCGTGAGCTTCCGGCCAAGGAAGTCCTGCACTTGACTCACGCGATCGACGACGCGATCGAGCGCTTCGCGCGTGTAGGGGATGGGCAAGAGGTCGTGCAGGTTCACGCCATGCACCCCGGTCCAGCAGAGATGATCCGAAGATCCATTTCGGGTTGACGCGGGCGGCGAGCGCCTTCAGCCGTGTCAGATAGTCGAAATCGAGCGGGGAGGTGGAGGCGATAGAGAACGATACGCCATGCATCACCACGGGGTAGCGCTCGCAGATCTGGTCGAGCATGCGCAAAGGCTGGCCGCCCTCGACCATGTAGTTCTCGGAGAGGACCTCGAACCAGTCGACTTGAGGCGAGCCGTTCAGGATCTCGGAATAATGCTGCGGCCTCAGCCCCAAGCCAAAGCCCAAGAAGGGCGGTTTCGCTGCCGACACTCGCGTACCCTCTTTGCATCCCAGGTCGGAGCCGGCTCGCGGCCGCGGCCGGCTCTGGCCTGGTGCTTACGTCTTAGCTCTTCGCGAGCGTGCCGCCCTGGTCGGCGCACTCGGTATTGAGCATCTCGATCCAGCCTTTGCCCTTGCAGGAGTTCTTGCCCTTGCAGTCATTGGCGGTGGTCTTGCAAGCGCCCTTGCCGGCACAGCCATTCACGCCGAAGCAGCGGCCCTTGAAGGTTTCGGCATTGGCCGTGGCGACGAGTGCTGCGCCCGAAACGATCAGCGCGGCGGCGGTCATGGCGATACTAGCACCTGTGTCTTGGTGAGCTTCATTCCTCCTCTACTCTCGCATGAGTCTTGGTTTGTTGCACTGGAGGCGGCGAGAGCCGCCCGTTCGAGCTATAGCGGGAATTGCCTGCGTGCTTGCGTCACTCCTGATCACGCTTGCGTCAGTCTCCTGTGACTTTTCGCGTGGAATTAGTTTGATCCGCTTGGGTAAGCAAACCTGGCGGGATAGGATGGCGGCACAGTGGCGTGATCAACGGGTGCAAGCGGCTGAAATGACGGTCCACCTCGTCAAACTCTGCGTCGGCTGTGACACCGTCCAGGACCTCAAGGACTGGCAGGATGACAGGCTGAAGCAGCTAAAGCGCGCCGGCAAGACACCGGAGCTTTGCCATCGCACCCTGCAGGCGCCGCGCCGGCGCGAGGAGGTGCTCGACGGCGGCTCGCTCTATTGGGTGATCAGGGGCGTGATCCTCGTCCGTCAGCGCATTGTCGATCTCAGGCCCGACGTCAAGGATGACGGCGTCGCCTGTTGCGGGTTCGTGCTCGATCCGGTGCTCGTCGCCACCCGCGCACAGGCGCGGCGCGCGTTCCAAGGCTGGCGCTATCTTCCTGCCGACGACGCGCCGGCGGATCTCCGCGTGGTCGGCGAAGATGAGGGTGACATGCCGAGAGCCATGCGCGCCGATTTGCGCGAGCTTCGTCTTATCGATTTTTAGGCGCGGTCGGCACATTGTCGATCAGCCGCGTAGTGCCGAGAAAGACAGCGCACATCACGCGGGCAGAGCCTTTGATCGGACCGAACAGCGGCGCGAGCGTCTCCGGATCGCGGACCGCGACATAGTCGACACGGAAGCCTTTGCCCTCGAGCTTGAAGCGTCCGGCGCTTGTCGCCGCGTCGCAACCTTCGCCATTCGCGAGGCTCGCGGCGGTCTCGGCCAGAACCTGATGGAGGATGGGCGCCGTCTTGCGCTCGGCGGCGGAGAGATAGCCATTGCGCGATGAGAGCGCGAGGCCGTCCTCTTCCCGCACGATCGGCGCGCCGACGACCTCGACCGGAATGTTGAGATCGCGCACCAGCCGCTTGATGACGAGGAGCTGCTGAAAGTCCTTCTCACCAAATACTGCCACGTCCGGCCCGCATTGCAGCAGCAGCTTGGTCACGACCGTGGCGACACCCTCGAAATGATTGGGCCGCGCTGCGCCGCATAGGTCCTCGGTGAGGCTAGGCAGGCTCACTCTGGTGGCGAAGCCAGGAGGATACATCTCATCCGTGCTCGGGATGAACACGAGGTCGACGCCGGCGTCAGCGAGCTTCTTCACGTCGCCGGCCTCGTCGCGCGGGTAGCGCTTGAAATCCTCCTTCGGCCCGAACTGAGCCGGGTTGACGAAGATCGAGGCGACGACGCGCTTGCCGCGGCTTTTGGCGATGCCGATCAGCGACAGATGGCCGGCATGGAGCGCGCCCATGGTCGGCACCAGGGCCACGGTTTCTCCCGCCTGCCGCCATTTGGCGACCTGCGCCCTCAAGTCCTTTACGGTTCGTGCAGTTGCGATCGAGGAAGTCATCTTACATCCACGGGCGAGTTGATCTTGAGGAGGTCTAATAGAGCATTCCAGCGCGCCCAGGAATGATGTCGATCAAGATAGGAGGAGGGGGGCTCAAGGATTAGAATTTCCTCCATGGGAGAGCCAAAACTCAAGATCGGCGAAAACCTATCCTTACCGGGCCATGCGGGCCTAAGCGAAGCGCTCCTCGCTGATGAAGACGATCTTGTCGTGGCCCTGATCGACAAGGCCCGCTGCAGCGAGCAAGAGCAGCGCGAGATCGCGCAGCTTGCCGAACAGCTTGTGCTCGTGGCGCGCGCAGGCCGGCACGAGCCTGGCGGCGTCGAATCGTTCCTGCATGAATATGGCCTGTCGAGCCGCGAAGGCGTGCTGCTGCTCTGTCTCGCCGAGGCATTGCTTCGGATTCCCGACGCAGCCACCGCTGACCGGCTGATCGCCGGAACGATCGGCAGCGGCGATTGGGGGCGGCATCTCGGCCAATCCAACTCGCTGCTGGTCAACGCCTCCACCTATGGGCTGATGTTGACGGGTCGCGTCATCGATTGGGGCGAGGGTGAGGGCAACACGCCAGCGGACATGATCCCGCGCCTGATCGGGCGAAGCGGCGAGCCGGTGATCCGCCAGGCGCTCCGCCAGGCCATGCGCATCCTGGGTGGCCAGTTCGTGCTCGGCCAGACCATCGACGAGGCGCTTGCCAATGCCGAGGACGAGGCGGAGGAAGGATATCGCTTCTCCTTCGACATGCTGGGGGAGGCTGCGCGCACCGCTGACGACGCGGAGCGCTATGCCGCGCGCTATCACGAGGCGGTCGAGGCCATCGCCGCCTGGGCGGGCTCGCCCGACATGCGCGATGAGCAAGAGCTGCATCTGCGGCCGGGGTTGTCGGTGAAGCTGTCTGCGCTGCATCCCCGCTATCACCCTGCGCACGAAGGGCGACTGCGCGATGAACTGCTGCCGCCGTTGCGCGATCTTGCACTCGCCATGCGTGAGGCCTGGCTGCCGCTCACCATCGATGCCGAGGAGCAGGACAAGCTCGAGCTGAGCCTTTCGCTTGTCGAGCCGCTCTTCACCGATCCGGCGCTTGCAGGCTGGAACGGGCTTGGGCTCGCGATGCAGGCCTATGGCAAGCGCACGCTGCCGCTGGTCGATTGGCTGTCGCAGACGGCCACGGCCACTGGACGGCGCATCCCTGTGCGTCTTGTCAAGGGCGCCTATTGGGACAGCGAGATCAAATGGGCGCAGGAAGGGGGGCTCGCCGGCTATCCGGTGTTCACCCGCAAAGTGGATACCGACGTCGCCTATCTCGCCGCGGCGCGGACGTTACTCGCGCGGCCTGACCAATTCTTCCCGCAATTCGCCACCCACAACGCCCATACCATCGCAGCCATCGCCGTGCTGGCAGAGGATCGCGATTACGAGTTCCAACGGCTCTACGGCATGGGCGAGGCGCTACATCGCGAGGTGGTGCGACCGGAAGCGCTGGGCAAGCCGTGCCGCATCTATGCACCGGTCGGCGGCCACAAGGATCTGCTCGCCTATCTCGTGCGCCGGCTGCTCGAGAACGGCGCCAATACGTCCTTCGTCAATCGGCTCGCCGACGATGAGGCGCCGATCGCTGACATCGTTGCCGATCCGGTTGAGAAGGCGGCACAGCTCAAGACAAAAGCCAATCCGCTGATCCCGATCCCACCGGAGCTGTTCATGCCTAAGCGGCGCAACAGCCTGGGATTGCCACTGTGGGAAGACGAGGTCCGCGAGCGCTTGCTTGCCTCGATCAAGCAGGCGCTTGCCACGCCGTCGGAAGCAGGTCCCATCGTCTCAGGAGAGGTCCTGGAGGGGGTCGAGAGCGTCGACATCACCTCGCCGCACGACCGCAGGGTGATCGTCGGAACCTGCCGCTCAGCTGATCCCCCTGCCATCGACAGGGCGCTCACCGCAGCCAAGTCCGCCTCTGATGATTGGGACGCGATTGGCGGCGAGGCCCGCGCCGCCATCCTCGACGGCGCCGCCGATCTGTTCGAGGCAGACCGCGCTGCGCTGATGGGGCTGATGGTGCGCGAGGCTGGCAAGACGCTCGGCAATGCGCAGGGCGATCTCCGCGAGGCCGTCGATCATCTCCGTTACGCCGCGGCGGAGGCGCGCCGGAGCTTCGCCGCACCGCTCGAGCTTAAGGGTTCGACCGGCGAGCGCAACGAATTCAGCCTGCATGGGCGCGGCGTGTTCGCCTGCATCTCGCCGTGGAATTTCCCACTCGCTATCTTCATCGGGCAAATCGCCGGCGCGCTCGCCGCCGGCAATGCCGCGGTGGCAAAGCCCGCGGAGCAGACGCCGCTCACCGCCTTCCGCGCCGTTAAGCATCTCCATGCCGCGGGCGTACCTGCCGATGTGTTGCATCTCCTTCCGGGACGCGGCGAGACGGTCGGCGCCGCGCTGATCCGCGATCCGCGCATCGATGGCGTCGCCTTCACCGGCTCCACCGATACCGGCATCGCCATCAACCGGGCGCTTGCCGCGCGCGACGGGCCGCTCGTCAGACTTATCGCCGAGACCGGCGGGCAGAATTGCATGATCGTCGATTCCTCCGCGCTACCCGAGCAGGTGGTGGACGACACGCTCTCATCGGCCTTCGATAGCTCCGGTCAGCGTTGCTCGGCGCTCCGCGTGCTCTTCCTCCAGGAGGACGTGGCGGGGAGCATGATCGACATGCTGCTTGGCGCGGCGCGCGAGCTGGTGATTGGCGATCCGCTCGACTACGCGACCGATGTCGGGCCGGTAATCAACGCCGAGGCGAAAGAGGCGCTGGAACAACACAAAGCGCGCATGCGGCATGAGGCGCGCGAGCTGCTCGCCCTACCGTTGCCGCCGCCTTGCGCGTACGGCACCTATGTTTCGCCCGCGATCTACGCCATCCCCTCGCTCACGCTGCTGCCGCGCGAGGTGTTCGGGCCCATCCTGCATGTGATCACTTACGCCGGCGACCGGCTTGGCGAGGTGTGCGAGGCGATCAATGCCACGGGTTACGGGCTCACGCTCGGGATGCACACCCGCGTGCAAGCCACCGCCGACTTCGTGGCGGCGCGGGTGAAGGTCGGGAACCTGTATGTGAACCGCAATCAGATCGGCGCCGTGGTTGGCGTGCAGCCCTTCGGTGGCGAGGGTCTCTCCGGGACCGGGCCGAAGACCGGAGGGCCGAATTATCTGAAGGGCTTTGCGCTCGAGCGGGTGTACACCACCGATCTCACCGCCTCAGGCGGCAATGCCTCGCTGCTCGCCGCGGCAAGCGATGACGATTAGCTCTCCGAAACCATTGTCGTGAGGCATGGAAGGGTCCATCTTAACGGCGGGGGCGCGCCGATCGGAGGCCTTTGATATGGCGGCTCAATCAAAGACGCCGGTGAAGATAGAGAGTGGCGGCGCGGTCGAAACCGCGCGGTCGAGCGGCGCCGAGGTCGATGCCTTCCTCGCGCGCGTGAAGTCCATGACGCCGACGACGGTCTCGGGCCGGGGGCGGTTGATCTTCGCCATGGATGCGACCATGAGCCGGCAGCCGACCTGGGATATGGCGCTCAAGCTTCAGGGCGACATGTTCGGCGCCGTGAAGGAGGTTGGCGGGCTCGACGTGCAGCTCGTCTATTTCCGTGGGCTCGGCGAGACCCGCGCGAGCAAATGGGTCGGCGACCCCGAGGCGCTGGCGCGGCTGATGACGCGCGTCTCCTGCCAGGGCGGCTACACGCAGATCCGCAAAGTGCTCACGCACGCCCGCCGCGAAAGTAAACAGGCCAAGGTCAATGCCGTCGTCTATGTGGGCGACTGCATGGAGGAAGACATCGACGATCTCTGCACGCGGGCGGGCGAGCTTGCGCTTCTCGGCGTGCCGATGTTCCTGTTCCAGGAAGGGCGCGAGCCGAAGGCCCAGCGGACCTTCAAGGAGATCGCGCGGCTCACGCGCGGTGCCTATTGCCATTTCGATGCAGGCTCGGCGCGCCAGCTTCGCGAGCTATTGGCAGCGGTTGCGGTCTACGCCACGGGCGGCCGCAAGGCGCTCCAAGATCATGGCGCGTCGACCAAGAGTGCTGCCGCGGTGCGGCTTCTCGAGCAGCTCGGCTAAAATCTCGTCCAATGCCAGCGTTTCTTGCCGGTCTTGCGGCTCTTCTCATCCTAGTCTTTGGCGCGCGTCTGCTTGCCACGGCCAATCCGCAGACGCTCGTCCTGGTTCTGCGGAAGGGCGTCGGCGTGGCGCTCTTGCTCATCGCCCTCTTCCTCATTGCCCGCGGTGCGCTGCCGCTCGCCATCCCGCTCGCCTTTTTCGGCTTCGCGCTGCTTGGCATGAAGACGGGGTCGTGGTTCGGGGCAGGGGGCCCGTTCGGTTCCGCCAACAAGTCGCCGGGCCAGAGGTCGGAGGTGCGCACCGACGCACTCGAAATGGCCCTCGATCACGACAGCGGCCATATGGAGGGTCGAATCCTCAAGGGCCAGTTCACGGGCAGGACCCTTTCCTCGCTGAGCGACGAGGATCTGCTTGTTCTGCTTGAAGAGCTTCGCGGTTCCGATGAACAAGGAACAGTCCTGATCGAGGCGTATCTCGACCGCCGCGCGCAAGGCTGGCGTGAGGCGCCCGAAGATGCCGCCAGGGACCAACCTAGGCATCCGCAGCACGCGCGTGGGCGCATGACGCGGGAGGAGGCCTATGAGGTGCTGGGGCTTGCCAAAGGGGCGAACGAATATGAAATTCGCGCCGCGCATCGCAAGCTGATGATGAAGCTTCACCCGGATCAGGGCGGATCGACCTACCTTGCCGCGCGCATCAACGAGGCGAAGGACGTCCTGCTCGGCCGGAAGTAGAGCGCGTGGGGGGAAGATGAGCACAACCCGTTCCGCGCCTTTCAGACCGTGGTTACTCGCGCCGGCGGCAAAGGCCTCGTCCATTCCGCTTCGCCCGGCAAGGCCGAGGATGATGACGAGGACGAGGAACCGGGAAAGTGGTGGGACGAGCGCGAGATGCGCATGCAGGACTGGCTGCACCGCGACTGAATTCGCCGTCGAGCTAATTAGCGCGCATCACCACGCATTCGAAGGACATGCGCTTGAGCTCGGCGCAGGTGCTCTTGGCACGATCCTGCGTGAAGCCGGCGAAGCGCGCGCGGTACCATTGCGTGTCGTCCTTTTGGAAGGCGACGGCGACCGGCTGATGGCCATCGAGGATGGTGGTGGCACGACCGCGAACCTCACCGAGCCTGCTTTCGGCCTCGGCTTGGGAGGTGAAGGCTCCAACTTGCACGTGATAGGGGCCAGTTGCTTTCGCGGATGTCGTGGGGCCGGTTGGCGTTGGATCGGCGCTCACCTCCACCGGTTGGGCGGCAGCAAGCTTCGCGGGAGCCGGAGCGGACTCAGTGCTGAAGCTCACGGGCTCTGCCGGGCCGGCTGAGGCGAGAGCAAAGACTCGCTTCTTGGCGGCCGGCGGCGGTGGAGCGGTTTCGAGGCTCGCAACCAGCGGCGCCGTGTCCACAGGTTTGGGCTTGCCGGCCATCGCCTTGGGGAAGGATCTGTCGAGCAGGGCCCGCATGGCGGCGTCGCGCTGGGAGCCGGTCCTGCCGCCGAGCACGACCGCAACGAGGTGCTTGTCGTCGCGCTTGACCGAAGCGGTGAGGTTGAAACCTGCGGCCCTGGTGTAGCCGGTCTTGATGCCGTCGGTGCCCTTGTAGCCGAACAGGAGGCGGTTGTGGTTGCGGTAGCGGTGGCCGCGATAGGTGAAATATTTCTTCTGGAAGCAGCCGTAATATTCCGGGAAGTCGCGAATCAGATGCTGCGCCAGGATGGCCATATCGCGTGCGGTGGTCACCTGCTGGTCGTTCGGCAGGCCGGAGGCATTGCGGAACAGCGTGGACATCATGCCGATCTCCTGCGCCTTCCTGGTCATCACCCTGGCGAAGTTCGCCTCCGTGCCTGCGAGGTTCTCGGCGATGGTCACGGCGGCGTCGTTGGCGGAGAGCGTGACCAGCGCATGCACGGCATCGGCTGCGCGAATGGTCGCACCCGGCTTCAGCCCGAGCTTGGTCGGCGACTGGCTCGCCGCATAGGGCGTCACCACGAACTCAGTATCGGGGGTTACCGCGCCTGAGCGCAAATAGGAGAAGAGGACGTAGAGGGTCATCATCTTGGTGAGCGAGGCCGGAGCCCGAGGGGTCATTGAGGCCTGCTCATGCAGGATGCGGCCCGAGTTCATATCGACCACGATGGCCGCAGCGATGGCGCTGCCGCTCGAGCGCTTCTTCGAGGCGGCAAGCGCCGAACTCGACGGCGCAGCTATCGCAAGTGCGAGCAAAAGCACAAGCCATGCACGCGGCCGCGGCCCACAAAAACTTTTGAGCTCTCGGAACTTCACCCTGTCCCCGAAGGCCTGTTCGGCCTCGCCCCCGTCTTAGAATCCTCTATCGCACCCAAGAAACACGAGCTTTCGCGCAACTTGCTGGCGCGACTTGGTTCGGAAGAAGGCTAAAATCCGGCGATTGCCAAAGCGTTAAGGCCGATAAGTTTGACTTATTGTGCAGTGCAAAAATTTTTGTTGACCGTTTATTGTGCAATGCATATATGAGGTTCACCACGCTAGGATCGTTTTTTCCAGAGAGGGCTTACAATGCTCAAAGGTTTCGAAGAGTTTCAGAAAGTGGGTAAGGACGGCTTCGATGCGGCCGTGAAGTCGTTCGGCGAGATGAATAAGGGCTTCCAGGCGATCGCCGCCGAGGTCACCGATTATTCCAAGAAGGCGTTCGAGGACGGCACCCGCGCCTTCGAGCAGCTCATCGGCGCAAAGTCGGTAGAGCAGGCCGTCGAGATTCAATCCACGTATGCGAAGAAGGCCTATGACACCTACATCGCCGAGATGTCCAAGATCGGTGAGATGTATGCCGGCCTTGCTCGCGACGCCTACAAGCCGGTCGAGACCGCTTTGACCAAGAAGGTCTCCTAACGGCACCTGCCAGACTCCACTGGTCCATCGAAAAGACCCGGGATTGTCTCCCGGGTCTTTTTTTTTGCCGTTTTCCGTCCGACACTATGTTCTGGACTTTGGGACGCGCAGTTTGCCGCGGCTTGCGGGATGCCGTTAGAATGGACCAGGTCCTAACGGTTCGAAGAACCCAAAGCGGTCACCTTGGCAGATGAAGAACGAGACGCCACATAGGGGTTGACGATGGCGCGAAACGGCGACACTCGCCGGGGCGGCGACACCGGCACTCATATCATCACCAAGACGCGTCCGAAGACGAAGCGGCCGAGCCTGTACAAGGTGCTGCTTCTCAACGACGATTACACGCCGATGGATTTCGTCGTGTATGTGCTCGAACGCTTCTTCAATAAGCCGCCAGAAGAAGCGACTCGTATTATGCTGCATGTCCATCAGAAGGGCGTCGGCATCTGCGGAGTCTACACATATGAGGTGGCTGAGACTAAAGTAGCCCAGGTGACAAGCTTTGCTCGTCAGCACGAGCACCCGCTACAATGCACCATGGAGAAAGAGTGAGGATCTAGGTGGCTTCCTTTTCGTCCAGTCTGGAACAGGCCCTTCGGCGCGCTCTGCAATACGCCAATGAGCGCAGCCACGAATATGCGACGCTCGAGCATCTCCTCCTGTCGCTGCTCGACGATCGCGACGCCGCGGCGGTCATGCGCGCCTGCGACGTCGACATCGACCTGTTGCGGGACAAGCTCACCGGATATCTCGACAACGAGCTCGCGGGCCTCGTGCTCGACTCGCACAACGACGCCCAGCCGACCGCCGGCTTCCAGCGTGTCATCCACCGCGCCGTGGCCCATGTGCAGTCCTCCGGCCGCGAGGAGGTGACAGGCGCCAATGTGCTCGTGGCGATCTTCGCCGAGCGCGAGAGCCACGCCGCCTTCTTCCTGCAAGAGCAACACATGACCCGCTTCGATGCGGTGAACTACATCAGCCACGGCATCGCCAAGCGCGCCGGTATGTCCGACCCGCGCACCGTGCGCGGCGTGGAAGAGGATGCCGCGACGGTCGAAGGCGGTGACGAGAAGAAGCGCGGCGCCGATGCGCTCGAAGTCTATTGCATCAACCTGAACCAGAAGGCGCGAGCCGGCAGGATCGATCCCCTGATCGGGCGGGCCTCCGAGATTCAGCGGACCATCCAGGTGCTGTGCCGCCGGCAGAAGAACAACCCGCTGTTCGTCGGCGATCCCGGCGTCGGCAAGACGGCCATCGCCGAAGGGTTGGCCCGCCGCATCGTCATGGGCGACGTGCCGGAGGTGCTCGCCAACTCCACCATCTTCCAGCTCGACATGGGCGCGCTGCTCGCCGGCACCCGCTATCGCGGCGATTTCGAGGAACGGCTCAAGGCCGTGATGCGCGAGATCGAGAATTATCCCGGCGCCATCATGTTCATCGACGAGATCCACACGGTGATCGGCGCGGGCGCCACCTCAGGCGGGGCCATGGACGCCTCGAACCTGCTGAAGCCTGCGCTTCAGTCAGGCACGCTCCGCTGCATTGGCTCGACCACCTATAAGGAATACCGGCAGCACTTCGAGAAGGACCGGGCGCTGGTGCGCCGGTTCCAGAAGATAGACGTGAACGAGCCGTCCGTCCCCGACGCGATTGAGATCCTCAAAGGCCTGAAGCCCTATTTCGAGGACTTTCACCGGGTGCGCTACACGCGCCAGGCGATCAAGTCGGCGGTGGAGCTGTCGGCCAAGTACATCCACGACCGGAAGCTGCCGGACAAGGCAATCGACGTGATCGACGAGACTGGCGCTTCGCAAATGCTGCTGCCCGAGCGCCAGCGGCGGAAGATCATCGGCGTCAAGGAGGTCGAGTTGACCATCGCCACCATGGCCCGCATTCCGCCAAAGACGGTGTCGAAGTCCGACGCAGAGGTGCTGCGCGCCATCGACCAGGATCTGAAGCGGGTGGTGTTCGGCCAGGACCGCGCCATCGAGGCGCTTGCCGCGGCGATCAAGCTGTCGCGCGCCGGCTTACGCGAGCCGGAGAAGCCGATCGGCTGCTACATGTTCTCCGGCCCGACCGGCGTCGGCAAGACCGAGGTCGCGCGCCAGCTCGCCACCCTGCTCGGCGTGGAGCTGCTCCGCTTTGACATGAGCGAGTACATGGAGCGGCACACGGTGTCGCGTCTGATCGGCGCGCCCCCCGGCTATGTCGGCTTCGACCAGGGCGGTCTGCTCACCGACGGCATAGACCAGCATCCGCATTCGGTGCTGTTGCTCGACGAGATCGAGAAGGCGCATCCGGACCTGTTCAACATTCTGTTGCAGATCATGGATCACGGCAAGCTGACCGACCATAACGGCAAGAAGGTCGATTTCCAGAACGTGATCCTGATCATGACCACGAACGCGGGGGCCTCGGACCTCGCCAAGGCTGCGATCGGCTTCAATCGCTCGAAGCGCGAAGGCGACGACGAGGAGGCGATCACGCGGCTGTTCAGCCCTGAGTTCCGCAACCGGCTCGACGCCATCATCCCGTTCGCCAACCTCTCGCCGGAGGTCATCTCCAAGGTGGTGGAGAAGTTCGTGTTCCAGCTCGAGGCGCAGCTCGGCGACCGCAACATCACCATCGAGCTGACACCAGAAGCCAACGCCTGGCTCGCCGAGCGCGGCTATGACGAGAAGTTCGGCGCGCGTCCTCTGGGCCGGGTGATACAGGAGCACATCAAGAAGCCGCTTGCGGAGGAGATCCTGTTCGGCGCCCTAAAGGACGGCGGCATCGTGCGCGTGCTGGTCAAAGAGAAGGACGGCCAGAAAGAGCTTGGCTTCGAGTACATCAAGGCCGATGCGCCGATCAGGCCACGCGGGCCTGACGAGCTTGAGGACGAGGATCTCGATCCAGACGAAGGCGGTCCTGAGGGCTCCGGAGGCGGCGGTGTGAAAGCCGGTCCGAAGCCCAAGGCGAAACGCGCTCTGAGGCGGCCCGGCCCACGCAGGCCAGGCGCGCGGCGTGGCGCGAGCTCAAGCTCCGTGCCCAAGGTGCCGCTCGGCTCTCGCTGATTTCCTAGCTGCGTCGATCTGATCTCATCCTTCGAGACGCGGCCTTCGGCCGCTCCTCAGGATGAGGCTCCCGCATGGTGAGGAGCAGGCGAAGCCTGCGTCTCGAACCATGAGAGGATTCAGCTCAAGCGGTCCCAAGCGTCTTCCGGATCTTCTCAGCAGTGGCGGCGAGCTGCGCCTGGTCAGCCATGATGCCGGCGTGGGGCTTCAGCTCTGTACCCTCTTTGCGCGGGATGATGTGGACGTGGAGGTGGAACACGGTCTGGCCGGCTGCCGCACCGTTGAACTGCGCGATCAGCACGCCATCGGCGCCTACTGCTTCCTTGATCTGCGGGCTCAGCTTCTGCACCACCGCCATAAGCTTGGCGAGCGCCTGCGGCGACACGTCGAACAGGTCGCGGGCCTTCTCCTTGGTGATCACCAGCGCGTGGCCTTCGGCGCGCGGCAGGATGTCGAGGAAGGCGAGCGTGTCCTCGTCCTCGTAGATCTTGTGGGAGGGGAGCTCGCCGCGCAGCACCTTGGCGAAGACGTTGTTCTGGTCGTAGGTCATTGACTGAAGCCTCGCTGGCATTTTCGCGAGTCATTTCGAGTCGTTGCGGCGCCAAGGTCAACCAGAATATTGCGGTCGCTTGGTGGCTATTGTTTGCGATAGGGCGACTCCTCGCCGAGGAGCGCGATCTCGCGGGCGACAGCGGCACGCTCGCGCTTCAAGTAATCGGCGACGGCGCGGCGCAGGCCGGGATCCCTGATCCAATGGGCGCTGTAGGTCGGCACCGGCAGATAGCCGCGGGCGAGCTTATGCGCGCCTTGCGCGCCGGCCTCGACACGCGCCAGCTTATGCGCAATGGCGAAGTCGATGGCCTGGTAGTAGCAGACCTCAAAATGTAGGCAGGGATGCTCCGCTAGCGCGCCCCAATAGCGGCCGTAGAGCGTGTCGGGGCCGATGAAGTTCAGCGCCCCGGCGATGGCGCGGCCGTTGCGCTTGGCGAATACGAGCAGGATCTCATCGCGCATGGTTTCGCCGATCAGGCTGAAGAACTGCCGGGTGAGATAGGGCGAGCCCCATTTGCGCGAGCCGGTGTCCATGTAGAAGGCAAAGAAGGCGTCCCAATGGGCCTCGGTGAGGTCTTTGCCAGTCACCCATTCGATCTCGATGCCGCCCTCGATCGCCCGCTTGCGCTCGGCGCGAATGGCCTTGCGCTTGCGCGAGGCGAGCGCGGCCAGGAAATCCTCGAAGCCCTCATAGCTCTCGTTCCGCCAGTGGAACTGCTGATCGTTGCGCCGGAGGAATCCGTGCTTGCCCGCGAGCTCCCACTCCTCGCGCGTGGGGAAGGTGACGTGCAGCGAGGAGACGTCGAGCCGGTCGGTTAGCGTCGCCGCAGCCTGGAGCAGGAGCCCCTCGCGCTCGGACCGGCCCGGTCCCTCGTGGACCAGCAGGCGGGGTCCAGTGACCGGGGTGAAGGGCACGGCGGCCTGCAGCTTCGGATAGTAGCTGCCGCCGGCGCGCTCATAGGCGTCGGCCCAGGCGTGATCGAAGACGTATTCGCCGTACGAGTGGGATTTCAGGTAGCAGGGCATGCAGGCGGCGATGCCGCCAGCGGCGTCCTCCAAGACGAGGTGCTGCGGCAGCCAGCCGGTTCCGCGCGTCGCCGATCCGCTCTCTTCCAAAGCGTGTAGAAAGGCATGGGAGATGAACGGGTTGGCCGGGCAAGTCTTGCCGCTCGAATCCACACCGCGGGCGCAGGCGTCCCACTCCGCGGCAGGCACGGCGGCAATGCGCGGCACCACGCGCACGACCGCGCCGCCTTCTTCTCCTTGCTGGCGCCGTTCGATATCGCCCATCGCTTAAGGCACGATTCCTTCGAAGATCATGGCGTCGGCGAAAAGCTGCGCGTTGGCCTTGTCTGCCTCGTTGCGCACCGTCCAAGTGAGCAGCGGTAAATTGAAGACGTCACGCGCGATGCCTGGCGCGAGCGCAGGCAGCGCCCTGATATCGTAGGCGATGAAGTTGGGCCGCGCGATGGCGGCGGTGAGCAGGTGCCGCATCGTGAAGCGCTGCCATGCTGACAACTCGGACCAGTAATGCTTGTCGTCGAAGCGCTCGCCGATTAGTCCGCTCGGGAGCGTGGGCGCCAGGTCGCGGAACGCTGCAACACAATCGGGATCGAAGGACATCACTGCGACATTGCCCTTATAGGTCGCGAGCGCCGCGGCGATATTGCGCTTGTAAGTGTGGTCATCGCTCCAGGTGCTCTTGACCTCGATGAGGAGCGGCACGCGTCCGTCGACGATGACGAGCAGCCGATCGAGCGACAGGATGCGGTCATCGCTGTTGCGCAGAGGAATGGCGCAAAGGGCGGCAGCATCGCGATCGGCCACGGGTCCGCGCTCGGCGGTCAGCCGGTCCAAGGTCCGGTCGTGAAACACAACGGGAACGCCATGCGCGGCGCATTGCAGATCGACCTCGACGGCGTAGTCCTTGGCGATCGAAGCCTCGATTGCTGAAGCGCTGTTCTCGACGATGCCCTTGGCCTCATCGTGCAGTCCGCGGTGGGCGATCGGCCGTTTCAACCAATCGAGCGCATCGCGGTTCATGGGCTCTGGCTGCCGCGCTATTCCACCGCGAAGATGGCGTCGATCTCGACGGGGGCACCGAGCGGCAGGCTCGCGCAGCCGACGGCGATGCGGGTATGCCGGCCCTTTTGTCCAAGGACCTTCACCATCAGCTCGGAAGCGCCGTTGATCACCTTGGGATGATCGGTGAAGCCTGGCGCCGAGCTGACAAAGCCGTTCAGCCGCAGGCACTGGACGATGCGGTCGAGGTCCCCGAGCGCGGCCTTTGCCTGGGCGAGAATATTGAGGGCGCAGAGACGCGCAGCGTCCTGTCCCTGGGCGATGTCGACGCCGGCCCCGAGCGTGCCGGTCACGGCGAGCATTCCGTCCTTGAGGGGGAGTTGGCCCGCGACGAAGAGCTGGCCGTTAAGGTGCAGAAAAGAAACGTAATCTGCGACGGGAAGGGGAACCTCCGGAAGCACGAGGTCCAGAGCCTTCAACCTTGCTTCGATCTCGCCTGCCATGCCGTCTCCTATCTCCGGTTGTATTACTCGCGCTTGAGCCAAGCGACCATCGGGCAAAATTTCGGCGTCCGCAAGTTGAGCGCGGGACCCTTGTCGTACGCGCCGGTTGGTGCCAAGAATCCCAGGCCGAAGCGGCGGTTTCCCTCGGCACATCAGGCGAGGAGCGGTATGGCGAGTGTGGTTTGGAGACAGGTGCTTGCGGTTTCGTCGGTGGCGATGCTGGCCGGCGTCTTGGCGCAGCCGGCTGAGGCCTTTGCGGCCAAGGAGCCAGTCAAGCTTACGCCGCACCGCGCCGTCTATGAAGTCACACTCGACGACGCCCGCTCGGCCTCTGGCATCACCGGCATTGACGGGCGCATGGTGTTCGAATTTTCGGGCTCCGAATGCAACGGCTACACGCTCAATATGCGCATGGTCACGCAGATGACCAACTCGCAAGGCCAGACCAACCTGACCGATCTGCGATCGTCGACCTGGGAGCAGGGCAATGGCCAGAAGTTCCGCTTCCAGTCGGCGCAGTATCTCAACGACAAGCTTGGCGACGTGACCATGGGGCGCGCAACGCGCAACCCAGACACCGCAGTCGAGGTGAAACTGAGCCAGCCTAGCCACGCCGAGCTCAACCTGTCCGGCAAAGTGCTGTTTCCCACCCAGCACAGCATCGCCTTGATGAACGCGGCGCTGGACGGGGAGGGGCTGCTGCAGGCCCAGATTTATGACGGCTCGGAAAAGGGCCAGAAGGTTTATGAGACCACCGCCTTTATCGGCAAGCCGGTCGCGGCAGGGACAGAGGACAAGATCGAGGCTCCAGCCAAGGAAAAGGGGCTCGCCGGGATGACCTCATGGCCGGTTTCGATCGGCTATTTCGAGTCCAAGGGCGGCGATTTGACCCCGAGCTACCAAATCGACTTCCGGCTCTATGCCAATGGGGTGAGCCGTGAGCTCCTCATCGACTACGGCGATTTTACTGTGCATGGCACGCTGACCTCGCTCGAATACCTGAAGCAGCCCTCGGAATGCCGTACCCCCGCGACTGAGCGGTAGCGCGGCGCCGAAGGCTCGGCCCCGCGGGCATTAGAGAAAATCGTAAATTCCCGCCATTTTTGGCCATTCCCGAAGCATTTGGTTAGGGCTTTTGGGGTGAAATCCGTGCCCCCACCAAAATGGGCATGGCGCCCTCCATGCATGGTAAGGATGGGGCCCCTCTCAGCGCCATGGCGTATGTCCCCAAAGTCGCCCATCATACGCTGATCGAATCGTCTGAGCCGCAGCCGATGGCCAAAACCGTTCTGATCGTCGAGGACAATGAGCTGAACATGAAATTGTTTCATGATCTGCTCGACGCCCACGGCTATAAGACCCTGCAAACGCGGAACGGAATGGAAGCGCTTTCACTTGCGCGCGAGCATCGGCCCGACCTTATTCTCATGGACATTCAGCTTCCTGAGGTGTCCGGCCTCGAAGTGACCAAATGGCTCAAAGAGGACGATCAGCTTCGCAAGATCCCGGTCGTGGCGGTGACCGCCTTCGCCATGAAGGGAGACGAGGAGCGCATCCGAGAGGGTGGCTGCGAGGCCTACATCTCGAAGCCGATCTCGGTTTCGATGTTCCTCGACACCGTTAGGCAGTTCATCGGCGAAGCGCGGTAGTAGTTCCATGACCGCACGCGTCCTCGTGGTCGACGACGTCGACGCCAATGTCGGGTTGCTCGAGGCGGCTGACTGCGGACTATTTCGAAGTCCGCACCGCCCGGAGCGGCAGCGAAGCGCTCGAGATCTGTGCCAACGAACGCGCCGATGTGGTGCTGCTCGACGTGATGATGCCCGGCATGGACGGCTTCGAGGTCTGCCGGCGGCTGAAGTCCGAGCCGCGCACCCAGCACATCCCGGTGATCATGGTCACCGCGCTCGATCATCCCTCGGACAGGGTGAAGGGGCTCGAGGCGGGGGCCGACGACTTTCTTACCAAGCCGGTCGACGACATCGCGCTCGTGAAGCGGGTGAGGAACCTGGCGCGGCGCTCCTCGACGGAGGAGCAGATGGGCCTCGCCGGAGATTGGCTCACGCCCTTCGATAACGGCGCCGGTACGGCCAGGATTTTCGTGGTGGAGGACCAGGTCTCCGGCTTCGAGCTCATCGAGGAAGCGCTGCAAGGCGAGTTCGAATTGACCCAAGAGATCGACCCGGCGCGCGCCTGGCTGCGGCTTCCTGATGAGGAATTCGATCTCATGATCATCAGCCTTGACCTCAAGCACGCGGACGGTTTGCGGCTGTGCTCGCAGGTCCGTTCCATCGACCGGGCGAGGGCGCGCACGCAGGTCAAGCGGCAAGCGTTACGTCGATCATTTGCGCGTGCGGCTTGAGCACAGCGTCGAGATGGCCATTCTCGACCCGCTCACCGGGCTGCATAACCGTCGCTATTTGGCGAACCATCTCGCCACGCTGTTCGAGGATGCGTCACAGCGCGGCAAGCCGCTGTCGATCCTTCTTCATCGACATCGATCACTTCAAGACTGTCAACGACAACCACGGCCACGGCGCCGGGGATGTGGTGCTGCGAGGTTCGCAGACAGGATCAGGCGCACACGCGCGGCATCGATCTTGCCTGCCGGCTCGGCGGTGAGGAGTTCGTGGTGGTCATGCCGGATTGCGATCGCGACAAGGCCATTCAGGTCGGCGAGCGCCTACGCCAGTGCATCGCCGCCGCTCCCTTCGAGGTTGGCGGCAGGGCGGGCACGCTGCTGGTCACGGCGAGCGTCGGCGTCGCGGCGCTCGAGCGTGCCGGCGACACGCCCGAGCTTATTCGCGCCGAATCAGGCCGGATTCTGGGGGTTGGCACTCGGTTTTCGACTTGACGCGGCGCTTGAAGCCTTGGCGTTAAGGCTTTACATTAGTTGCGTTTTCGTCACATTAGGTACGCAATAGAGTTTGATTTTGTGGATTTGTCGGCTAGGTTATGACTTGACTTGACGCCGGTGCGAATTTCGGGGCCGGAGGTAAATATGGGGTGAGGGGATTGCACGCGTGGATTCATACGCGCGCAGACTCTACATCATCGAAGAGATAACCCTACGGAATGCTCAGGTCCGCCGCATCTCCTGGGTCCGTGGGGTTCGGTCGGCCGGACCGCGGTTTGAGTGGCCTCCTCGTTAGCGCCGCGTTTCGGCCGACCACCTATTGCCAAGGATAGACCTTGGCTGGTGGCCGAGCCATCACTTCCGCGACGCAGCGCTCCGCTGTCCATCAGCTGATGGACAAATCCGCTGGCGACAGGGCTCTTGCCCTTACTTGATCTTGCTTTCCTTGAACTCCACGTGTTTGCGCGCGACCGGATCGTACTTCTTGAAGACAAGCTTCTCGGTCTGGTTCCGCGGGTTCTTCTTCGTTACGTAGTAATAGCCGGTGCCCGCGCTGCTCACGAGCTTGATCTTTTGCGTGACGGGCTTTGCCATCTCATCCTCACTAATCGAAAGTTCGCGCGAACCCTACTCGCCGGGCCCCGGAAGTGCAAGACCGGGACGTCAGCGGATCGGATCGCTTTGTACGCCCGCGTCGAAGCTCTCGATTTTCTCATCTTCGGCATTGGGGTCGAAGCCGTGCATCAGGAGCGCCCATTGCAGGCCGACCAGCGCCCCCTTGATCGGAGGCAGAAGCACAAGCGCAAGCAGCACCGTGAGCGGCAGCCAGAGCGCGGCATGGAGCCAAAGCGGCGGCCGGTAGGCCATCTCAACGGCAAGCAGAAGGCTCACCACGACATGGCCGACGATGACGATGGTGAAATAGGGCGGCGCGTCGTCGGCGCGGTGATGGTGCAATTCCTCGCCGCAAGAGAGGCATTGATCCGCAACCTTGAGATAGCGGCGGAACATGGATCCCTTGCCGCAAGAGGGACACGCAAGCTTCGCACCTCTCAGCATTGACGTAAGGACAGACCGCTCGCCGGTTACGGCGCGGGCAGGACCTGGGTTCTGTTGCATGCTTCCTCCTTACCGGAGATAGGCATTACCGGAGATAGGCATTCCTGCCAATTCGGAACAGGTCACGCGACCTTTGGCCACGCTCCGTTTTGACCATGCTACCGGCGGCCGCGACCCCGCCTACCCCTTTGGGCTTGCGGCTTCCATCGGCCCTGGATGCGCCCGCGGCCGGGTTTGACGCCGATATTGCGTCCCTCGCTCAGGAGCTCGAAACGGAGCGCGCCGGCGGACGGGATGGCCTCGACCAGCCGCACCTCGACAGGATCGCCAAGCTGGAAGGCCGCGCCGGTCTCCTCGCCGAGCAAGGCCTGACGCTTTTCGTCATGATAGAAATATTCGTGGCCGATGGAGGAGGCGGGGACGAAGCCGTCGGCTCCTGTCTCGTTCAGCCGCACGAAGAGCCCGGTGCGGGTGAGGCCCGAGACGCGGGCGGCGAAGCGCGCACCGATGCGATCGGCGAGATAGGCGGCGATCAGCCGGTCGGCCGTCTCGCGTTCCGCCGACATGGCGCGGCGCTCGGTCAAGGAGATGGCCTGGGCGATTTTCTCCAGGAGCGCCATCTCGGTGTCGGTGAGCCCGTCCTTGCCCAAGTCCAGCGCGCGGATCAGTGAGCGGTGCACGATCAGATCGGCGTAGCGGCGGATCGGCGAGGTGAAATGCGCGTAGCGGCGCAGGTTCAGTCCGAAGTGACCGAAACTCCCCGCGTTGTACTCGGCCTGAGCCTGGCTCCGCAGGATCATCTCGCCGACGAGTTCCGCGGCGGGGCTCGCCCGCGTCTCGGCGAGGATACGGTTGAAATGCGCGGGCTTGATCTGCCCGGTCTTCGGCAGCTTGAGGCCGAGCGTAGCTAGAAACTCCGCAAGCGCAGCGAGCTTCTCCTTCGAGGGCTGATCGTGCACGCGATAGATCAGGGGCGTGCGCTTCGCCTCAAGCTCTTCCGCCGCGGCGACGTTGGCCGCGATCATGATTTCCTCGATCAGCCGATGCGCGTCGAGGCGGAGAGGAGTGGTGACGCCACGCACGCGCCCCTGCTCGTCAAGCTGGATCTTGCGCTCGGGCAAATCGAGGTCGAGGGGAGCGCGCTCGGCGCGGGCGCGCGTGAGGCTGCCGTAAGCGCCCCAGAGCGGCCGCAGGACGGAATCGAGCAACGGTCCGGTCACCTCGTCGGGATTGCCGTCGATCGCTGCCTGCGCCTGCTCATAGGCGAGCGCCGCCGCCGAGCGCATCAGGCCGCGCAAGAACCGATGGCTGCGCTTGCGGCCATCCTTGTCGAACACCATGCGCACGGCGAGGCACGGGCGCGGCTCGTCGGCTTGCAGCGAGCAGAGATGATTGGAGATGCGTTCGGGGAGCATCGGCACCACGCGGTCCGGGAAATAGACCGAGTTGCCGCGCGACCGCGCTTCCTTGTCGAGGGCGCTGCCCGGTTTCACATAGGATGCGACGTCGGCGATGGCGACCATGACCACCCAGCCGCCTTTGTTCGCCGGATCTGGGTCTGCTTCGGCCCATACCGCATCGTCGCGGTCGCGGGCATCAGCCGGGTCGATGGTGACGAAGAGCAGGTGCCGCAGGTCCTCGCGGCGCCTCAGGTCGGGCTCCTTCGCCGCCTCAGCCTCGCTCAACACGGCATCCGGGAAGGTGTCGGGAATGCCATGGGCATGGATGGCGATGAGGCTCGTCGCCCGCTGATCCTGTGGGTTGCTGAGCCGGTCGGTGACGCGAGCATTGGCGCCGCCGAAACGCGCCGGTCCGCCAAGCTCGAAGCGTACCAGCTCGCCATTCTCGGCGTCGTTGGTCGCGCCTCTCGCCACCCGCCATTCCTTCAGCTGCTTGCGATCGACGGGATCGATCACCCCACCGCCACCCGGGAGGGCGCGGAAGATGCCGAGTTGGCTGCGCGAGAGGCGTGGCAGACGCTTGATGGTCCGCGCCTGGTAGGGGGGATCGGCGTCCTGTCCGAGCGCGGTGATCCGCGCCAGCACGCGATCGCCTATGCCTGCGGCGGGCCCCTTGTCCTGCTTGCTCTCGATCATGAGGACGCGGGGAGGGGTCCCGTGCTCCTCCGGCCAAGTTGCCGGCCGGGCGATGAACTCACCATAGGAATCCCGCTCGCCGATCTCGAGCACGGTCACCGACGGCAGCACGCCTGGACGCTGAAGTTTCCGCCTGGAGCCCGCGATCAGCCCGTCATCGGCCATGTCGCGCAAGAGCTCTTTCAGGGCGATGCGGTCGCCGCCTTTGATGCCGAAGGCGCGCGCGATCTCGCGCTTGCCGGCCTCGACGCTCGAGCCTTGCAGAAAATCCAGAATCTCTTGCTTGGAAGGAAGCCTGCCCGCTTTCGCGGGTTTGGGAGCGTTCTTGGTTTTTGCCACAACTCGCTTTTTAGCACGCTTGAGCACACCTACTGCGCCGTCTCCTCGACGGCTTCTTTCTCTTTATTGCTCTTGCGCGGCTTGCTCGCCTTGCGGGCGGGCTTCTTCGCCGGTCCCTTGGCCGCTCTCGCCGCAATGAGCTCAACGGCATCCGCGATCGTTACCTCTTCAGGATTGCGGTCCTTGGGGAGGGTGGCGTTGATCTTGCCGTGCTTCACGTAGGGCCCGTAGCGACCGCTCAGCACCTGTACGGCGCCCTTGAGCTCGGGATGCTCGCCTAGATCCTTGATGACTGTGGCGCCGCGGCGAATGCGGTTCGCTGCCTTCTCGGCCAACAGGCTAACGGCGCGATTGATGCCGACGGTGAACACCTCGTCGGCGCCGCCTAGGCTCGCATATTTGCCATCATGCTGCACATAAGGTCCGAAGCGGCCGAAGCCGGCGGTGATCGGTTTGCCGCTCTCGGGATGGGCGCCAATTTCGCGCGGCAACGACAGCAATGAGAGCGCGCGCGTCAGATCGATACCCTCCGGATCGAAGCTCTTGGGGATCGAGGCACGCTTCGGCTTCTCTTCGCCGTTCTCGCCAAGCTGCACGTAAGGCCCGAAGCGGCCGGTGCGCAGTGTCACATCGAGCTCGGTCTCCGGATCGATGCCGAGCAGCTTGCCTTCGCTGCCGAGCGCGCCGGTCTTGTTGCCGCCATCGGCGAGCTGACGGGTGAGGCGGCAGTCCGGATAGTTGGAGCAGCCGATGAAGGCGCCGAACTTGCCGATCTTGAGGCTGAGGCGCCCGGTCTCGCAGGATGGGCAAGCGCGCGGATCGCCACCAGCTTCCGTGCCGGGGAAGATGTGTGGCCCGAGCATTTCGTTCAGCGCATCGAGCACTTCGGCGATGCGCAATTCGCCGATGTCCTGCACCGCGGCGATGAAGTCGCGCCAGAAATCGCGGAGCACATCCTTCCAGGCAAGCTGGCCAGCGGAGATCAGGTCGAGCTTCTCCTCGAGATCGGCGGTGAAATCGTATTCGACGTAGCGGCGGAAGAAGTTCTCGAGGAACGCGGTGACGAGGCGCCCCTTGTCCTCTGGGTGAAGTCGCTTCTTGTCGAGCCGGACATATTCGCGGTCGCGCAGGATGTTGAGCGTCGAGGCATAGGTCGACGGACGGCCGATGCCGAGCTCCTCCATCTTCTTGATGAGGCTCGCCTCGGTGTAGCGGGGCGGCGGCTCGGTGAAATGCTGCTTCGCCTCGATCTTGCGGTCTTTGAGCTGATCGCCTTGGGCCAGAATGGGGAGGGCGCCGTCCTCGCCGATCACATCGTCGGTGCCTTCCTCGTAGAGCTTGAGGAAGCCGTCGAAACGGATCACCGAGCCTGTGGCGCGCAAGCCGTAGGCCACGCCGTCCTTGCCGGTGACTCGGATCTCGGCGGTGGTGCGCTCGATCTCGGCGCTCGAAGCCTGGCTCGCGAGCGTGCGCTGCCACACGAGCTTATAGAGCTTGAGGGACTCGTCATCGAGATAGCGGGCGACCTTCTCAGGCGGCTTGCTGAAATCGGTCGGCCTGATGGCTTCGTGCGCTTCCTGCGCGTTCTTGGCCTTGGTCTCGTATTGACGTGGCGAGGCGGGCACGTAGTTCCGCCCATAGAGCTGCTCGACGGTACGCCTCGCCGCGGCGATCGCCTCAGGCGCAATCTGCACGCCGTCGGTTCGCATATAGGTGATCAGGCCTTCGCTCTCGCCGCCGAGGTCCACGCCCTCATAGAGCCGTTGAGCGAGCTGCATGGTGTATCGCGGGGAGAAGCCGAGCTTGCGCGAGGCCTCCTGCTGGAGGGTCGAGGTGGTGAAGGGCGGCGCCGGGTGGCGGCGCTGAGCCTTGCTCTCCACGCTTTGGACGACGAAGCGCCCGCCTTCCAGCGCAGCCTTGAGCCGCATGGCGGCGGCTTCATCGGTAATATCGAATTTCTCGAGCTTCTTGCCATCGACGGCGGTGAGGCGGGCAACGAAGGTCTCGTTCTTCAGCGTGGCAAGCTCGGCTGCCAGCGACCAATATTCCTGGGTCTTGAAGGCCTCGATCTCGGCCTCGCGGTCGCAGACGAGGCGGAGCGCCACGGACTGCACGCGGCCGGCAGAGCGGGCGCCAGGCAGTTTCCGCCACAGCACCGGCGATAGGGTGAAGCCGACGAGGTAGTCGAGCGCCCGGCGGGCGAGATAGGCATTGACCAGCGGCCCGTCGATCTCGCGCGGATGGCGCATGGCGTCGAGCACGGCTTCCTTGGTCACGGCATTGAAGACCACGCGTTCGACCGCAACCTTGTCCAAGGCCTTCTTGCGGTTTAGCACCTGATAGACATGCCAGGAGATGGCCTCGCCTTCGCGATCGGGGTCGGTGGCGAGGATCAGTTTATTCGCCCCCTTCACCGCCTTGGCGATCTCGTCAAGCCGCTTCGCAGCCTTTGGCTCCACGTCCCAATGCATCTCGAAGTCCTTGTCGGGCAGGACCGAGCCATTCTTGGACGGCAGGTCGCGGACGTGCCCGTAGGAGGCGAGCACGCGATAGCCCGACCCGAGATACTTGTTCACGGTCTTGGCCTTAGCCGGCGACTCAACGATGACGATGTTCATTAAGTGGTTCCATAGCCGGCGCTGCTGCCACCCGGCTCGAGGGGATGTTTGCCGCGTCTTGCCCTCGCATTGAGGCGAAAATGGTGTCTTGCACGCCGAGTGTCAATTTCGGCTGAACGAGGAATGCGGCGTTCTAAGAACTCGAAATTGACAACTCTAGGATGTATAGACTAATTAACCCAACCTGATTGTCCGTGTCTCTGCAACTTCCCCGCGAGATCGAGTTCGAGCAGTACGATATGGACTTTGCGCACGGCGATCCCATTCGCCCTTGGCAACCTCGTCGATATCGACAGGGCTCGGGCCCAGAGCACCAACAACCCGCCTCGCGCTCGGTTTGGGCGATATCGGGCAAAGCCTCAGGGGCTGCGCCGTCCTCAGGCGCGGAAAGCTCAGACCCATACGGCTCGACCGGGCGTTCAAGCATCCCGCTGGAGCCTAAGGCCTGGGTCAGGTTTTCTTCGCGCCAATACGCCCCTCCTCGCCCCGCAGCAGGCGTCCGATATTGTCGGCGTGGCGCCAGAAGAGAAGCACGGTGAAGATCACGAACAGAAGTGCCATGCGCGTTTCCCCGATCCACCACAGCAGGCAGGGAACAACAGCACTCGCCACGAGTGCCGCGAGCGACGAGTAGCGGGCGACGGCGGCAACGACGAGCCAGGTCACGCAGAAGGCGATCGCTCCCGGCCAATAGAGTCCGAGCAGCACGCCGATATAGGTGGCAACACCCTTGCCGCCGCGAAAGCCGAGCCAGACCGGAAAGAGATGTCCGAGGAAAGCGCCGAGGCCGCCAAGGATCGCTGCATTCTGGCCGAAAGGCGCGCCGATCAACACGGCAGCGGTACCCTTCAGCGCATCGAGGATGAGGGTCAGCGCGGCGAGCTTCTTGTTGCCGGTGCGCAGCACATTGGTCGCGCCGATATTGCCCGAACCGATTTCGCGAACATCGCCGTGACCTGCGAGCCTGGTGAGGATGAGGCCGAAGGGAATGGAGCCGAGCAGATAGCCGAGGCCAAGCGCGAGGAGATCGTAGAGGCTCCAATCTGCCGCGAGCATTGTCGGTCAGACCCCGGAAAGAGAACAGCTAGCTGCTGCGCTGCTCAGCGTAGTTGTACACGGAGCGTCCGGCAACGAGGGTCATCAGCGCCCGGCCTTGCAGCCGCGCCTCGTCGAAGGGCGTGTTCTTGGACCGCGTGCGCAGAAGTTCGGGATTGACCACGAAGGGTGTGTCGAGATCGATGAGCACGAGGTCTGCCGGCGCTCCCTTGGCGAGGCGGCCGCTCGGCAACCCAAGCAGGCGCGCGGGGTTCGCGGTCAGCGCCCGAAGCAGCGTGCAGAGCTCGACGCTGCCGTCATGATAGAGGCGGAGCGCCGCAGACAGCAGCGTCTCGACGCCGATGGCGCCGTCGGCGGCCTCGGCGAAGGGGCGGCGCTTGCCGTCGGCGTCCTGCGGATCGTGCGCCGACACGATCACGTCGATGTCGCCGCTGGCGATGCCTTCCACCATGGCGGCCCGGTCGTCTTCGGAGCGGAGCGGGGGCCGCATCTTGAAGAAGGTTCGGTAGGAACCGATGTCGTTCTCATTCAAGGTGAGATGATTGATGGACACGCCGCAGGTAATCGGCAGCCCGCGTTCCTTGGCGGCGCGGATGATGTCGAGCGATGCGCGGCAAGAGATCTGACCCGCGTGATAGCGGCCGCGGGTCAGCTCGGCGAGGCGCAAATCGCGCTCGAGCATGATGGTCTCTGCCTCGCGCGGAATGCCGGGAAGGCCGAGCCTGGTCGCGACCTCGCCCTCATTCATCACACCGTTCTCTGCGAGTTTCGGTTCCTCCAGATGATGGATGATCAGCACACCGAAATCTTTGGCGTAGGCGAGCACGTTCCGCATCATCTTAGCGTCGGCGAGGCTCGTCTTGCCGTTGGTGAAGGCGATGGCGCCGGCGTCGCGGAGCAGCCCGATCTCGGCCATCTCCTCGCTCTTCAGGCCTTTGGTCATCGCCGCCATGGGATGCACGTTGATCTGCGCCGTGTCTCGCGCGCGGCGCATGATGAAATCGACCAGCGCAACGTCATCGATGACGGGCTCTGTGTTCGGCATGCAGATGATGGTGGTGACACCGCCGGCGGAGGCAGCCCGGCTCGTGGTGGACAGTGTTTCGCGGTGCTCATGGCCCGGCTCGCCGGAAAACACGAGCATGTCGATGAGGCCTGGCGCGAGAACGTGGCCGGCGCAGTCGATGAGCTCCGCGTCACCAACGGAGTCGGCAGTTATCTCCGGACCCAGGTCGACGATCTTGCGGTCCTCGATCAGCACGCCGCCCGTCTCATCGAGGCCGGTGCCGGGGTCGATCAGCCGCGCATAGAGGAGCGCCGTGCGTCGGCCGTTGCTATCATCGGAGGTTTGCATCGTCACTGGTTGGGCAGGTGCCGGGCGAGTGCCTGAAGCACCGCCATGCGCACCGCCACGCCCATCTCGACCTGCTCGCGGATGACGCTACGCTGGTCGTCGGCAACGCTCGAGTCGATCTCGACGCCCCGGTTCATCGGGCCTGGATGCATGATCAGGGCATCTGGCTTGGCGCGGGCGAGCTTGTCGTGGTCGAGCCCGAAGAAGTGGAAGTACTCACGCTGGCTCGGCACGAGGTTCGACGTCATGCGCTCGCGCTGGAGCCGCAGCATCATCACGATGTCGGCCTCCTTCAGCCCCTCATGCATCGAGGAATAGACCTCGACCCCGAGCCGCGCGATGCCCGACGCAAGCAGCGTAGATGGCGCGATTACGCGGACGCGGGCGCCGAGCGTGTTGAGTAGGAGTATGTTGGAGCGGGCGACGCGGGAATGCAGGATGTCGCCGCAGATCGCCACGATCAGTCCTGCGATGCGTCCCTTATGGCGGCAGATGGTGAGGGCGTCGAGCAAGGCCTGGGTCGGGTGCTCGTGGCTGCCGTCGCCGGCATTGATCACCGAGCAGTCGACCTTCTGGGCGAGCAGCTCGACGGCGCCCGCAGCATGGTGGCGCACGACGAGGAGGTCGGGGCGCATCGCGTTCAGCGTCACCGCCGTATCGATCAGGGTCTCGCCCTTCGACATGGACGAGGTTCGCGTTGACATGTTCATCACGTCGGCGCCGAGCCGCTTGCCGGCGAGCTCGAAGGAACTCTGGGTCCTGGTCGAGGATTCGAAGAAGAGGTTGATCAGGGTACGACCGCGGAGATCGTCGCGCTTCTTGGCGACCTGGCGGCTAACCGTCGAGGCCTGTTCGGCGAGGTCGAGGAGGCCCACGATCTCCTCGCGCGAAAGGCCATCGATGCCAAGCAAATGGCGATGAGGGAAGGAGAATTCGGTCGCTTCGGCCGTAATGCTCATTAAAGCGGACTCTATAGGCCGACTTTGCCCGGGCAGCAAGCATGGCAGGGAAATAAGCTTGAGAGGGTGCTAAGGCGACACGTCGAGTCGCCGGCGGCTGAGTCCGCGGGACGCACCGAGGTCGGTAAGAAAAAGACTGAATACCTCTGCGTTCCTTGCTAATTTGTGTGAGCGGGCGGCCTAGCGCCGCATAGTTCATTTCGGGGGCGCCTTTGCCGGGCGCCCTCGTTTCTATTTCTGGGGGCGCACCCGCGATAAGCTTGGAACATCATAGGAGGTGGGCCGTGGCCACGGCTCGTGAAGCGGAAGCGGATTTGAATCAGAGCCCGGCCTTTACCGACGTGAACCTGTTCACGTCCGATATGCCGTTGCGCGAGGCGGTCGCGCGTGAGGGTGCGGCCGACGCCGCCGAGAACCTTGGAGCTTTCGGCCGGATTGCCGGGAGTGCCGCCGCTGCCGAGCTTGGGCGGCAGGCCAATGAGCATGCCCCGCGGCTCCGCGCCTTCGATGCCCAAGGCCGTCGCCTCGACCGCGTCGAGTACCATCCAGCCTATCACCGGCTGATGGGGTTCAGCACGGCGCAGGGGCTGCATTGTTCGACCTGGGAGTATCTCGCGAGAGGCAGCTATCCGCAGCCAGGGGCCCACGTCGCTCGTTGCGCCGGGAGCTATATGGCGGCGCAGATGGAGGCAGGTCATTGCTGCCCCATCACGATGACGCACGCAGCGGTCGCCACGCTTCGCCATGAGCCAGTGCTGTTGCGCAGCGTGCTTCCGAAGCTCGTCGCGCGAAGTTACGACCCGCGCTTCGCTCCTTGGCAGAAGAAGCAAGCCATCACTGTCGGCATGGGCATGACCGAGCGCCAGGGTGGAACCGATGTCCGGACCAATATAACGACCGCAACGCCGATCAACGGCAATGGCGGCGGCAAAGCCTATGCCATCACCGGCCATAAATGGTTTCTGTCGGCGCCAATGTCCGACGCTTTCCTGGTGCTCGCCCAAACCAAGGCGGGGCTGTCGTGTTTTTTCATGCCGCGCTTCTCGCCTGACGGGTCAGTCAACCGGTTGAGGATCGAGCGGCTCAAGGACAAGCTCGGCAATCGCTCCAATGGTTCGGCCGAGGTGACCTTGGACAGGGTGGTCGGCTATCTCGTCAGCGAGGAGGGGAGAGGCGTTCCCACCATCATCGACATGGTGACGCTGACACGGCTCGATTGTGCCGTGTCCTCGGCGGGGCTGATGCGGCAAGCGCTCGCCCGCGCGCTCCACCACGCGCAGCATCGCACCGTGTTCCAGAAGAAACTGATCGATCAGCCGCTGATGCTCCAGGTGCTCGCCGACATGGCGCTCGATGTCGAAGCTGCCACCGCTCTTATCTTCAAGCTCGCCGCGGCCTTCGACGGCCATGACGATCCAGACGCAACCGCCTATCGCCGCCTAATGACTCCCGTCACAAAATATTGGGTGTGCAAGATCGCGCCGGCGCTGATCTTCGAGGCGATGGAGTGCCTCGGCGGCAACGCGTATGTGGAAGAGGGCGGATTTCCACTGCTCTATCGCGAGGCGCCGGTCAACGCCATCTGGGAGGGATCGGGCAATGTCATGTGTCTCGACGTGCTCCGCGCCGTCGAGCGCTCGCCTGAGACCCTGGAGCGGGTGCTTGCCAGCATCGAAGCGTTAGGCGGCGGCGAGCAACGATTGAAGTCCGCAGTCGAAGGCGTGCGGATCATGCTCGCCGAAGCGGTACAGGATCAAACACGAGCGCGGTCCGTGGTCGAGCTGCTCGCGCTAACCGCCGCCGGCGCCTTGCTCCAAGCGCATGCGCCGCCAGCGGTGAGCGACGCCTTCCTCGCAACCCGGCTCTATGGAGCTTTCCGCCACTCTTACGGCGTCGGGCTTGGCGGCGGCGACATCGAAGGCATCGCCGCGCGCGCATCGCCGATCATAGGCTGAGTGCATTTGCGTCTGGAACTTTTCCACAGCAAGCTGAGTGCCTGCCAACTGTAGTCTTTCGAGGCCGCCCCAAGCCGCGGGCGGCCTCATCCTATTTGATCCTGGTCAAGGCTGCGAAACGCCCTCAGCGCGCATTTCAAGGGACATGCCGATGCCAACCGAGCCGCTCAGAATTTCAACAACTTACGGTTTACGCATGGGCGCGAATCATTGAGGATTGCCCAAGTCGGTCTTCGGGAATGGCGTCAAGTGGGTCGCGGCGCTATCCGGAGCCTTTGTTGTACGCGGGTCACAGTAACAGGGTCATAGGTTCGGTAAGGCGGAGGCTAAACCATGATGAGCTTACCCTTCCTTCTGTTTGCCTGCGGCCTCGCCGCGGCATGGACGAGCAGACGCGAGGCAGCCATGGGATTCTGGGTTGCCGGTGTTTTGGTGCTGCTGGTGTTGTTCCGGTTTCACGCGACGGACGTGCTGAATCTGGGATTGTAGTAGGGGAGCGTAGCGTGACGGCCGATCTGTCGAGGCAGCTCAATGCCTTGGGGCTTGTGGCCGTCGGCACGGTCCTGGTGCTCGCTTTCGCCGATCAGCTTTGGTTTCGCGATCTGCCGTGCCCGATCTGCATCTTGCAGCGGGCTGGTTTCATCGCCGCTGGATTTGGCATCGCGCTCAATCTCATCTTCGGCTCGCGGCCGAGCCATTACGGTCTCGCCATCCTCGGCGCCATGGCCGGCGGCATCATGTCAGCTGACCAGGTGCTGCACTACATCGTTCCGGGGACCGGTTCCTATGGCAACGCAGTCTTCGGACTACATCTCTACACCTGGGCGCTGATCGGTTTCGCGCTAATCGTGGTTGGCTGCGCCGTGATGCTGCTGTTCGATCGGCAATACGAATCTTCTGGAGCAATTTCTCTGCGCGAGGTCACGCTGCCGCTATTGGCCCTTGCCCTGCTTGGCTTGCTTGCGGTCGCCAATATCATCTCGACGCTCGCCATCTGCGGCGTCGGACTTTGCCCAGAGGTGCCCGCCGGCTATCTCATCTTCCATGAAAATCTCGGCCTAGCGCAGTTCAAGTCGTCTTAGCCGGTCGAGCGCACCTTGCAGGATGTAGGCGGCCGCCATACGGTCCACAACCTCGGCGCGGCGCTTGCGCGAGGCATCCGCCTCGATCAGGTGACGCTCGACCGCGGCGGTCGATAGCCTCTCATCCCAAAATACCATGGGCACCTCGACATGGGCGGCGAGGTTGCTGGCGAAGGCGCGGGTCGATTGAGCGCGCGGACCTTCGGAGCCATCGAGGTTGAGGGGGAAGCCGATCACAAGCGCCCCGACCTGATTCTTTTCAACCACTTGGCGAATCGTCTTGGCGTCGGCGGTGAACTTGGTGCGGCCAATCGTGTCGAAGGGCGTTGCCACACTGCGCGTCACGTCGGAGAGGGCCATGCCGATGGTCTTAGTGCCGACGTCGAGGCCGAGCAGCCTTGCATCACGGCCAAGATGAGGCGGCAGATCTTCGATGGCGATGGTCGAGGCGGCTGTCACTGGGAAAGGGGGTGCGGCACCTTTGCGAGGTTGTCAACTAACCGTCCTTTCCTTATGTCCGGGCTCTTGGGCCTGCAAATCGAGACGCGCCATGCAAATCACCTGGTTCGGCCATTCCTGCTTCCGCATTGATACGGGCAAGTCGCGCATCCTGATCGATCCGTTCCTCACCGGGAACCCGACCTTCGAGGATTCAGGCCAGACCGTGCGGGACGTGGCCAAGGGGGTGACCCATGTGGCGCTGACCCATGGCCATGAGGACCACACCGGCAATACCGTAGAAATCTGCAAGGAGACCGCCGCCCCACTCATCGCCGTCTATGAGCTTGCCGTGCATATGGCGAGCCTGGGGGTGGAGAAGATCGACCCCGGCAATACCGGTGGCACGCAGCATCACGAGGATTTCGACCTTACCTTCGTGCCGGCCTGGCATTCCTCCGGCGTGTTTCATGAGGGCCGCTCGATCTATCTCGGCGCCTGCTCCGGCCTCGTGATCGCCACGAGCGAAGGCAAGACCGTTTACCATATGGGCGACACGGCGATCTTCTCGGACCTGGGCCTCATCAATGAGATCTATCGGCCGCAGGTGGGCATCGTGCCGATCGGCGACCGCTTCACCATGGGGGCTAAGACGGCGGCGCTCGCCTGCAAGCGCTTCTTTGAGTTCGAGACGGTTATCCCCTGCCATTACGGGACTTTTCCCATCATCGATCAGACGGCCGACAAATTCGTCGCGGAAATGGGCGGCAATACCGTTACGGTGCCTAAGATCGGCGTCCCCTTCACGGTCTAGCCCGCCAAGGCCCAAGTTGAAGCTGCCACGGGCCGGTGCTACAGAGCCCCCGATACGTCCATTCCTGTTGGCGCCAGAGTTTCCATGTCCATCGATCGCGCGACCGTCCACCGCATCGCCCATCTCGCCCGTATTGCCGTCACGGAAGACGAAGCCGCGCGGCTCGAGAAGGAGCTGTCCGGCATCCTCGACTGGGTGGCTCAACTCGACGAGATCGACACCTCCAATGTCGAGCCGATGACCCGCGTCGTGGCCATGACCATGAAGAAGCGGAAGGACGAGGTGACCGACGGCAATTGCGCCTACGACATCCTCAAGAACGCGCCTTCGGTCGACGACCATTATTTCGTCGTGCCCAAGATCGTGGAGTAGGGGGTGATGATGCGCGCCGTTGTGCTTGGCGTAGGGCTGTGGCTTGGCGCCGCCGGCACGGCGCCGGCGCAAGCCCCCGAAAATTCGCTCCCCGACGGCACCTTCGCCTCGACCAAGGACGATTGCGCCAAGCTTGCGACGAAGACGCCGGCCGAGATCGGCGATGAAATTGACTTCGAGGTGCTGACCAAGAAGGGGCTCACCGGCTATCGCCAGGCGTGCGACTTCGTCAGCGTGTCCGCGCGCGACGCGAAGAGCTGGGTGGCCACCGCCTTTTGCGACGAGTTTGGCTATACCTATCCTGACCTGTTCTCGATCAAGCAGAAGGACGACGGCAGGCTCAACGTCACCAGGATCACCGACCTCACCCAGCAAGGCGGCTACGACGCGTCGGCGCAAGTCGATCCTTCGGAGTCCGACACGGCGGAGCAGTCCGCGGGCCGCGCCAATTCTGGAACCGCAGGCGAGCCTGCGGACAAGAGCCAGACGCTGGACGAGCAAGCCGCGAGCGAGTCCTTTAGCGCCTTCGTCAAATGCGAGACCGTCAAGCCGTAACAGCGCATGGCCGATCCGACAGACCTTTCCATTGCCGAGGCACGCGAGGCTCTTAAGCGCAAGGAGCTCTCAGCTGAGGAGCTTGCGCGCGCGCATATCGGCGCGATCGAACGGGCGAACGAGGCGCTGAATGCGTTCATCCTCACCACGCCTGAGCGGGCGCTGGAGGCTGCGAAGGAGAGCGATGCACGCTTGCGCAAAAGCGAGGCGCGGCCGCTCGAAGGCATCCCGCTCGGCATCAAGGATCTGTTCGCCACCAAGGGCGTGCGCACAACCGCTTGCTCGCACGTTCTCGACGGCTTCACGCCGACCTACGAGTCGACGGTGACCGCCAATCTCTGGTCGGCAGGCGCGGTGATGCTCGGTAAGCTGAACAATGACGAGTTCGCCATGGGCTCGTCCAACGAGACGAGCCACTACGGGCCGGTCGTCAATCCCTGGCGCCGTACGGGATCGAACGCCGCGCTCGTGCCTGGCGGATCGTCGGGCGGCTCGTCCGCCGCCGTCGCGGCACGGCTCTGCATGGGCGCCACCGCCACCGACACCGGCGGCTCGATCCGCCAGCCGGCAGCGGTTACCGGCACGGTCGGCATCAAGCCGACCTACGGCCGCTGCTCGCGCTGGGGCATCGTCGCCTTCGCCTCGTCGCTCGATCAGGCGGGGCCGATCGCACGCACCGTGCAGGACGCAGCGATTCTGCTGAAAGCCATGGCAAGCCACGACCCGAAGGACACGACGAGCGTCAATGCTCCGGTGCCGGACTACGAGGCCGCCGTGAATCTCGGCGTGAAAAAGCTGACCATCGGCATCCCCAAAGAATACCGCGTGCCAGGGATGGCGGCGGAGATCGATGCGCTGTGGCAGCGGGGAATAAAGTGGCTTGCGGCCGCCGGCGCCAAGATCAAGCCGGTGAATCTGCCCCACACCAAATATGCGCTGCCCTCTTATTATATTGTCGCGCCAGCCGAGGCCTCCTCGAACCTCGCCCGCTATGACGGCGTGCGCTATGGCTTGCGCGAGCCTGGCAAGGACGTGATCTCACTCTATGAGAACACGCGCTCGGCGGGATTCGGCGGGGAAGTGAAGCGCCGCATCCTGATCGGCACCTATGTGCTGTCGGCGGGCTATTACGACGCCTATTATCTGAAAGCTCAGAAGGTGCGCAGCCTGATCAAGCGCGACTTCGACGAGGCCTTCAAGGATGTCGACGTGATACTGACGCCGACCACGCCTTCGCCTGCCTTCGCGCTCGGCGAGAAGTCGGGCGATCCCGTGGAGATGTATCTCAACGACGTCTTCACGGTGACGGTGAACATGGCTGGGCTGCCTGGCATGTCTGTGCCGGCGGGGCTGTCGTCGGAAGGGACGCCGCTCGGGCTTCAGCTGATCGGGCGTCCATTCGATGAGGAGACACTCTTCCGCGTCGGCCGTGCCATCGAGGTGGCGGCGGGACCATTGGCCAAACCGCAAGATTGGTGGAGCAAGGCAGCATGAATGAGCATTCGGTAAAGCCGGTAGCCGCGCGCGTCAACGTTTCCTCAGGGAGCCCGTATGAGCCGATCATCGGCTTCTCGCGCGCGGTCCGCGTCGGCAATATCGTTGCCGTCGGCGGCACGACGGCAGGCTCTGGCGGCAACATGGTCGGCGTCGGCGATCCCGCGCAACAGACCCGCGCCATCCTCGACATCATCGGCAAGGCGTTGCAGGACGCTGGCGCTCGGTTCGAAGATGTGGTGCGCACGCGCATCTATCTCGTGGACATCGCCCATTGGGAGGCGGTTGGCCGCGTGCATGGCGAGGTGTTCGGCGACATCCGCCCGGCTGCGAGCATCCTCGAGGTCTCACGCTTCATCAATCCGGATTGGCTCGTCGAGATCGAGGCCGTTGCCGTCATTCCGTCCGCTGGAGGGTAGACCATGGCGCCGCGCAAGGCCGAGGACTGCGCCGATATGGAGCAGGTGAGAGCTGAGATCGACCGCATCGATGCCGCCCTTGTCGACCTCATCGGTGAGCGCTTCACCTATGTGGATCGCGCCTGGCAGTTCAAGCAATCGCCGGCCGAGGCGCGGGTGCCCTGGCGCATCCAACAGGTGATCGACAAGGTGCGGGCCCGCGCGATCGAGAGGGGCTTGCCGCCGGAGCTCGCCGAGGCCTTGTGGCGGCAGATGATCGGCTGGTTCATTCAATATGAAGAAGAAAAGCTCCGCGGCCAGGGCGACGACAAAGGCTATCCCTCGCTTGGATTGGAGTAATATGCGGCGTTGAAATGCAGGAACGTGCAAAGCAGAGCAATTTGATCGAAGGCGCGACCGGTCCCTGGGAAGTGGTGATCGGCATGGAGGTGCACGCACAGGTCACCTCCAAGTCGAAACTGTTCTCCGGCGCTTCGACCGAATTCGGCGGCGAGCCAAACTCGCATGTGAGCCTGGTCGATGCCGCCATGCCCGGCATGCTTCCGGTGATCAACGAGGAATGCATCGCGCAGGCGATCCGCACCGGGCTCGGGCTCAAGGCCAAGATCAATCTTTCATCGGTGTTCGACCGGAAGAACTATTTCTATCCCGACCTGCCGCAGGGCTATCAGATCTCACAGTACAAGAGCCCGGTGGTCGGCGAAGGCAAGGTCATCGTCGATCTCCTTAATGAACGTGTCGTCGTCGGCATCGAGCGGCTGCATCTTGAGCAGGACGCCGGAAAAAGCCTGCACGATCAGCATCCCAAATTTTCCTACGTCGATCTCAACCGCTCAGGCGTTGCGCTGATGGAGATCGTGTCGAAGCCGGACCTTCGCTCGTCCGATCAGGCCAAGGCCTATCTCACCAAGCTCCGCACCATCATGCGCTATCTCGGCACCTGCGACGGCAATATGGAGGAGGGGTCGTTGCGCGCCGACATCAACGTCTCGGTGCGGAAGCCAGGCGCGCCGCTCGGCACGCGCTGCGAGATCAAGAACGTGAATTCGATCCGCTTCATTGGACAGGCCATCGAGCACGAGGCGCGCCGCCAGATCGAGATCCTTGAGGATGGCGGGTCGATCGTCCAGGAGACGCGGCTGTTCGATGCGAGGACCGGGGAGACGCGGTCGATGCGCTCCAAGGAAGAGGCGCATGACTACCGCTACTTCCCCGACCCGGACCTCCTGCCGCTCGAGCTGACGCAGGATTACGTGGATGGTCTCGCCAAGGACCTTCCCGAGCTCCCGGATCAGAAGCGCGCGCGCTTCATCGAGGCTTTCGGGCTTTCGGCCTACGACGCCGACGTGCTCGTCGCCGAGCGCGATTCCGCGGATTATTTCGAGGCGGTGGCCGAGGGTCGCGAGCCGAAGCCGGCGGCGAACTGGGTGATCAACGAATTGTTCGGCCGCCTCAACAAGGAATGCAAGAGCATCGCCGAGAGCCCGGTCCCGGCTGACCGTCTCGGCGTCATGCTCGACCTGATCAAGGACGGCACCATCTCCGGCAAGATCGCCAAGGATGTGTTCGACATCATGTTCACCGAAGGCGGCGATCCGCGCGCCATCGTTGAGGCGCGGGGGCTCACCCAGGTCACCGACATGGGCGCGATCGCGCAGGCGGTGGACAAGGTCATCGCCTCTAATCCCGACAAGGTCGAGCAGGCTAAGGCGAAGCCGGCCCTAGCTGGCTGGTTCGTCGGCCAGGTGATGAAGGCGACCGGCGGCAAGGCTCGCCCGCAGGCCGTCAACGAGCTGGTGAAGGCGAAGCTCGGGATCGAGTGAGAGGTCTTGCTTGTTGCGGCATTCGCAATCTGTACGCTGACAATCACGCTATAATTCCTCATGCCCGGCTTTTTGCCGGGCATCCACGTCTTCTCGTCAGAAAATCGTGGATGGCCGGGATGAGGCCGGCCATGACGGAAGTTGTCCTGGGAGGGAGGGGTTGCAATGACGCACGCGATCCGCGTTCACGCTTACGGCGGGCCGGAGGTTCTCCAATGGGAGGAGGTCGAGATAGGCCCGCCTGGTCCAGGTGACGTGCGCATCAAGCAGGCGGCCGTCGGCCTCAACTATATCGACGTCTATTCGAGGACTGGCTACTACCCGCAACCTTCGCTCCCGTTCATCCCTGGCATGGAGGGCGCCGGCGTGATCACGGCGATAGGCGAAGGCGTCAAGGACCTCAAAGTCGGGATGCGCGTCGCCTATGCTGGGCCGATCGGCGCCTGTGCCGAGGAGAGGCTGATCGGGGCGGATCGGGTGGTCAGGCTACCGTCAGGAATAAGCGACGAGATCGCTGCCTCGATCATGCTCAAGGGCATGACCGCGCAGTATCTCCTGCGGCGGACCTATATTGTCGGCCCGAAGACGACGCTTCTGTTCCATGCCGCTGCCGGCGGCGTCGGGCTCATCGCCTGCCAATGGGCGGCCGCGCTCGGCGCGACAGTGATCGGCACGGTTGGCTCGGCCGGCAAGGCCCTGATCGCGCGGGCGCATGGCTGCACCCATGTCATCAACTATCGCGAGGAGGACTTCGTCACCATGGTCAAGGCCTACACCGACGGCAAAGGCGTCGACGTGGTGTACGACTCGATCGGCAAGGACACGTTCCCGGCCTCGCTCGATTGCCTGAAGCCGCTCGGCGTGTGGGTGAGCTTCGGCCAAGCCTCTGGCCCGGTGCCTGAATTCAAGGTCACGCTTCTGTCGCAGAAGGGCTCGCTCTACGCGACGCGGCCATCCCTCCAACATTACACGGCGAACCGGAAGGATTTGGTCGCCACCGCCAATGATCTCTTCGACGTGGTCGGCTCAGGCAAGGTGAAGGTCTCGGTCAATCAGACCTATCCTCTGGCCGAGGCGGCGCGCGCGCATCAGGATCTCGAGGCACGTCTTACCACCGGCTCGACGGTGCTGTTGCCGACAACTCCAACGGCGTTCTAGCGGCGCCGCGGCGATCGCTCACCTTTTAGGAAAATCGTTCTTGGTTAGCGGCTGGTGACGCCGATTGGTCAAGGAGGCGTTGCCAAACCCCGCAATTAACCATTGGCCCCGGCAAACGCGGTCTCACGTAAACCAGTGTTACCTCCGCGTTTAGGTTCGGTCAGCTTGCGTTAAGCACGCCGATTCAGACGTTGTTTAACGCGCGCCCCGAAGATCGCCCGCATCGAAGTTGAACGAGCTCGTGGGACGCCAAAGCAATCATGCAGCGTCCGGCGAGGGGCACCAGGAAGACAATAGGGGCGGCTAAAATGGCACGCATGGAAATGGGGATGGATCGGTTCACGGTTGCGGCAGGGAGCGGTGCGCCGGACGCACTGTTCGAGCTTGGCATCCTTTACGCAACCGGGCTCGACGTCGAGGCCGACCTCGTCGCGGCGCATAAGTGGTTCAACCTTGCGGCGATGAGCGGAAACCGCGTAGCGCTCGCGCATCGCACCGAGCTTGCCCGCGAGATGTCGTCAAGTCAGATCGCCCAAGCGCAGAAGCTTGCGCGCGAGTGGCTCGCCACCAATTAGGGCAGGGGTGCTCGCGCCTAGTTTGCGCCCTCCGTCTGCTCCCGGCATCTGCGGAACAGTGAGCGGACGCAGCGATAGGTGTTGCGTGCCATTGACTTGACGCGGCTCTTGCGCTCCGGCGCCGCGCTCTCGGCGGGAATAGCCGCCGCGGAGGGAGCGCTCGGCGGTTCTGCCGCGCTCAAAGGAACGGCTGGCGCATCCTCACCAGGCAGCTCCGGCAAGGGCTCCTGAGAGGCAACGCCGGCAGGCGGCGGGTTGCTCGGCGCCGGGCTCTGTTCCGGCTCGTCACGGCCGGCGATCGAGGCGCGCATATTGCGTATGCCGCGGCGCGAAGCGCTCACGGCTTGGCCGGTGACCTCGACCAGCGATTTGCGGTCGTCCTTGTCGAAGGCCTTCTGCTCCTTCTCCACGCGTTGCATCAGGTTCTGGACGCGCGGATCTCCGGTGAGGCCTTCTGGGATGCCTGGCCCATTGTAGCTATAGGTCTTCTCAATTCCGTTGCAGCCGGCGTCGGAATCGCGCGCGGCGCATGAGGCATGACCGCCTTCCTTGGCGGTGCGCACCACGCAATAGAGCTTCACCGCGTCGCTGCGGTTCACCTCTTCTCCGGTGACGCGGCAGAGATAGGTCTGGTCGGGGCCCTTGCAGGTGACGCAATAGGCGGCATCGCCCGCCTCCGAGCTTGAAAGGGCACAGAGCAGGAGGGCTGCTGCTAGGGGTACCGCCGAGCCTTTGGCGCGGGCGTGACGCATTGAATGAACTTCCCCTGTCACTGCCAACGGCCTCTAGTGTAGCACGGGATGCGTGCACACCGACCATTTTCCAGGCGTATGCGCGGAGCAAATTTCGTGACAAATCGGGCGAAAACGTGGGCCTCAGGGCAATTCGTTGGAATGATACTGCCGGCGGGGCGAGCGCGCGCGGGACGTGCAGCCGCGCCGGCGCCCCCTCAACCTGGTGCTGTTGAAGGTGGCCCGGGTCGTTACCTCGTCGCCGTGGAGACGTGGCCGAGAGCCGTCCCATCCGGTCCTGAAAATCGCCAATTCTCGGGACTTGTTGCTGCCCCACATGCGGAACTGTCCTAGCGTGTCCCTTGTGCGTCGTGGCCAACTTAAGCAGCGCTAAAGTCCAAATAGAAGCGGGGCTTGTTAGGAGATCGGCGCGACGCACGCTAAGATGCGCGACGGCAAGGCGAGTCAGCACCCTGCCGTCACGCGGCAACGATATTCACGAGGCAGTGGCAAAGGTCGGCGCAGCGATGTCCGATGAGGGCAGCGGATCGAGGCATTTCGACGAGCTTCGCACCATCTCCCAGTGCGCGTAACCGCTCCTTGGCGTCGGCGTCGGCCGGCGCCCTTTTCGTCGCATCGACGCGCCTCTAAGGGCGCTTAGCCTACGGCGGCCGGCATTACTCCAGCGGTCCATATCATCCAGCCTTAGCCCCGGTTCGCGCCGAGGCTTCTTTTTGTCCCCTCCTTGCAACGGAGCCAAGCGCTCCATGGCGTGAATGTGAGCAGCCGGGCTTCTTCTCGCGCCGGGCCACGATCAGGGGCCAGTGACGGTGCAGTGTCGCAGGTTCCCCCGGTGGAACGGGGAGATGCCCCGGTCCCCCACGTACGGGGCTTCTCCTCACTTCGCGTTAAGCGCCGCGCCGACACAATAGCGATCGAGGGGGAACTCCCATGTTCGATGCGATGACCGATCACGCTCACAATTGCTATTAGCGTTGTCGCCGTCTTGCTAGCGCTCGCCGTTGTGTTGGTGACGAGCTTCGGGGCCTGAGAGCTTCGAATTACCTTTTGTTAAAGGCCTGCTGTCACCCTTTAACCATGGCACGGCTCTACGAAATTGGGCGGCCGCAATGGCCACCGACGGTGAGGGAAGTGGTGGAAAACATCGAGCCAATCAACGGCAAAGCTGCTTATCCGACTCCAACTGTGGGTGGCCCGTTGGCGCCTTCGTGTTACCGGGTTTCGCAGCTGTCGGGCGCTATCGAAGTTACAGCTCGCCTAAAATGTGGCGACGACTTGGACCTCATCTTGAAAGTGTTGGAAGCTCACCGTCCTCACTTTGCAAAGATGGACCGACTCGCGAACGAGGTATTGACGTTGTCGGAAGCGCCGGCAGTCACTCACCAACCGTCTGCGCCAACCCCTGGTAACGCGACCCACTCTACTGCATAAGCGCGATTCAGCACAGCCGCGCTTTGGCGACCTCAAGTTCACTGCCCCGTTCCGGCCCCTGGACCTAGATCGCGGCGTGGTTCGAGTCGAACGGTCTGATTTATCAGGCAGGAATCGCGTTGGCAGAGGTCAACCAGGATTGGCGCAACTGCGATAATAAATACAGACGATGCATAATTGAATGCACTAAACAAGGACCCTCGTTGAGCCATAATTGGATCACGTGTGATCCGCGATGTAACAAACTATCGCAGGTATGTATTGGTGAGAATCCCGCAGAATTGAAGAAGTCCAAACCTTCGCCCAGCGAAGAGACGATCAAAGCGCAGGGCAGGGTGAGACTGGAACCGGGGTCGGCGACGACCCCCGGACCACAGCGATCAATCTGCGAACTTGCCAGGCTCGTGCGCGAAAGCCTCCCGCCGCGCCCGGCCTCGAAGCCAAGTGCGGCGCCGCCGGGGCCAGCGATACAGCGGTGAAGGACGACGCCGTTCGAGCGACTCGAGGCAGGCAAGACCGCCGTGACGCCCCAAGATGAAGCATGAACTTGGCGCGGCAAGGCATCTGAAAGCTCGTCGGCTTCGGTCGGCGCCCTTAATTTTTTGGTCGCCCGCACCACTCACTGAACGCACGACGCCTCGGCCCGCTTTTGTGATAGGGCCTGCCTTTTTTTCAACTTTGTTTGAAAGAACGATGCGCTCCAAGAGCATTGCGCGCATGGAGAAGCCCCGCCCGCGCAGCGCGGGACTTCTCCGGTTCCACGGGGGGAACCAGTGACGGCCGGGGGAAAGGCCGCCACCGATAAATAGGTAGTAGTAGGGCGTTGATTATCAAGCGGGGCGTCGGCTTCGGTCGGCGCCCCTCACGTTGAGCGGAACTAGGAAGACGCCAAGGCCGTTTTTTAGGTAGGCGGCGGGGGACATGGAGGATTGCCATGCCCGATATTCCCCAAATAGAGAAACTGGCAACGCCATGACCATCGGCATTGTGCTGGCAGGAATCGTTGCGGCCCTTATTCTGGTTGGCTCTTTCTTTTTTCAATCCGACCAGAAGGGCGTAGACGTGACCGTAAACCAGCCGAGCACTAAATCGCCGACAACAGGCGACAACACGCCATAGGCTCCAATCCTATTGCATAAAAGGGCGTCGGTTTCGGCCCAGGCGCCCCCTTGTTTAAGCTTGGGCAATGAACACCCGTCGATTCCCGCCGCCGTGGACCGTCGAGCGCCTCCCCGGCGGCTTCAAGGTGATCGACGCCAATGACGAGAGACGCAATCGTTGTGCGGGTCATTCCACAGCCCTCCCAGGGGTGAAACTGGAACATGATAGAAGGAAACAGCGAGGGGTTGGGTGGCAATCGGGTGGCAATTCACCCTTTGTTGCCAGCGGGGCCGGAAGCAACTAATTGATTTGCCTTAGCGGAGACGTGGCCGAGAGGCTGAAGGCGGCGGTTTGCTAAAGAGCTACACTCCGTCAATCCGCGCAAGGCCGATGAGGCCGCCACGGGACTGACACTTCCTCTTGTCTAGAAGGTCAAAAAACCCCGCATGGCCGTCAGGATAGCATTGGCAAATTCTCACAAGAATTTGGCACGGTTTAAGCTTGTCCAGTATCGCGCTAGACCTTAGGTGCGCGTCACCAACTTAGGGCCGCTCCTGGTAGAGCGGTTTGGTCGCCGTTAGGAGGGGTCCATAGCAGAGCACAGCCTGGTCGGCTGTTCTGATCCCGGCCTTGATAACCGGGCCCGTTTTTTTGAGTCACTTGATCCCAAGTCCGCTCCCTTCTCGTCATGAAATGAGCGCCTTCCTTCGGCGAATCAAGTCCTTCATTCCAAAACGCCCCCAACAACTGAAGGAGACGAAGAGTGCGGATTCCTCGCCTTCTATTCTTGCTTGCCCCAACCCTCTTGGGTGGAGCGACACCTGTTCATGCCGCGCTCGGCCCCGCGCCCAAATGCCTTCCCCTAGAGACTACGCGTGGGACCACGGAGACCGTTGACGTCAACCCCCCCATCTCGGAACTCAGTGAGCCAGTTCCAAACTATGATCCCGAGGACCGTGACTACCTGATTAGGACAATCGTCTTTGAAGCTGCCGATGAACCTGATGAGGGCAAGGCAGCGGTTGCCTACGTGATCCTCAATCGCATGAGGAGCGGCAGATGGGGAGACAATGTTAAGGACGTGGTGACACGTCCGTGGCAGTTTGAGCCATGGATCACAAGACGGCGCGAGATGGAGAAGCTTGCTCCAGATGATGCTCGCTATCAGAGTGCGGCGCGTATCGCGGATGCCGTTCTCACTGGCGAAATGCCCGATCCTACTGCGGGCGCAACCCACTTCCTCAATCCGACAATCGTTCGGCAAAGGCGGGGCGGTTTCCTTGCCATCATGGGCGCGCGGTGAGGGACAGGCTATCGGTAGGCACACCTTCTACTCGCCCTATGAGAGCGGCGGGCTGGAGATGGCACGATCCATCGCCGCATTGGGAGATCCCCTTTTTTCATGCGCACGCCCGGAGGAGGCCGTGAAGCTCTACGGCGCGTCGTTGGACTAATGACATATGCATAAGCATCTATTCATCGGCGTCGACGGCGGCGCCAGTTGTTGTCGAGCGCGCATACGCGACATGCAGGGGAACTTGCTTGGCGAGGGTTAGGGCGGTCCGGCGAATATCCACCTAGATTTGGACTTGGCGGCGCAATCCATTCGGGTCGGCAAGCGAAGCGGCCGCTCGATCAGCAGGCTTGGACAATCGAAGTCTCCATCGCGCACACGCCGGATTAGGCTTAGCAGGTGCCGGGATGAAGAGAGCATGCGACGGGTTGCGATCGAAATTGCGGCCCTTCGCGTCTGATCGTACTTGAGACAGATGCCTACATCGCCTGGCTTGGTGCTCACCAAGCCGAGGACGGGGGCATCGTGATACTTGGCACCGGCTCGTGTGGGCTGGCTGTAATCGGCGGAAGGCGCGTTACTGTTGGCGGATACGGTGCCGAAGTTTCCGATGAAGCAGGTGGCCAGCGTATGGGTCGGGAAGCACTCCGCCGTGCACTTTGGGCCTTCGATGGTCGAGCGGAAACGACAGCTCTTTCAACAGCCATACTTAAGCGTTTTGAGTGGGATCCCGCCAAAATCGTTTGCTTTGCTGCTAGGGCCAATCCCGCCGACTATGCCGAATTCGCGCCACTCGTCTTTGAGTATGCAGCGGCGAAAGATTCGCTCGCCGTTGCAATAGTCCAAGAAGCAGCGGAGGCTGCCACATGCATTATTGAACGGCTCAAGGATGTCGGCTGTCCCACCATCAGTCTAGTTGGCGGACTTGCGGAGCCTTTGACGAAATGGCTGCCTACTCACGTTCGACGCCTTTTGTCTGCGGCACAGCAGCGATCCTTTGGACGGTGCAATCCTCATGGCCCGTCGTGCTTTCTTTAGACTTAAATCTTTGACGCTGCGGGCTGGTTAAACAGCGAGCCCATTCAAAACGCGCAAATTTCGCACATCGTGGCCCGCCGCGCGGACGAGTATTCGCGCGATTTCTACTCCGCATCGTCAGCAAACGCACAATGGCTGTTCTGAGAATGTCCGCTTTTGGCACAAAGCGGACGCGCAAACCGCCTTGATGAATGTCCGCTTTGAGGGGAATAACGGACATGACGCGGACGTGACGCGATGTCTGCTCATGACTCAAAGCGGACATTGGTGGACTTGGATTATGCTGGCGGCTCAAATCGAGCATTGCGCCACCTCGACGGCTAAAACAGAGCGGCGCAAACGCTATTGGCATGCACGTATGAGCCCGATGACGAGGCTAGTCAAGAAGTCCCGCTAAGAGCCACAAAGTGGATATCTCGTCGCGGAAACGAAATCGGCGTCGGTTCCGTCCAAATGGGAGGATACATGAGCGAAGACACCAGGGAGAAATATCTGAAGATCGCGCTCGTCGTGTTCGGCGTAATCTTCTTGCTGATTTATCCGCTGGGCCTCATCTGGCCGTCAGGTTGGATCTGGCATGGCGGACAGGGCGCCTATTACCTGCAGATGATCTGCGGGATCTATGCGGTGCTGGGCATCTATTTGATCACCGCGGCAAGGAACCCTGGCGAGAACCGCAGCCTCATCTCGTTCACCATCTGGTCGAGCGTCGTGCACGCGGCGATCATGGGCTCGCAGGCGCTTTACGACAGTCGAGAGTACGGCCATCTCGTGGGCGATGTTCCGGCCCTGCTCTTGGTCGCGGCCGTTTTGTGGTTGCTCTCTCCAAAGGGGAAACGGTTCATCGGGGCGACTGCCTAAAACGGCGCTCGCCACACGGGACGAGATGCATGCTGTGTAATGTCTGCCCTGGCACTTAGCAGACATCGACGCGGACCCGCTTTATGTCCGCTTTCGGGGGCAAAGCGGACATCTCTGATCGGCATGACCGATGTCCGCTAATGACCCAAAGCGGACATTCACTGATCTACGCTCTAGTGTCCGCTAATGACCCAAAGCGGACCCATTTCGGACCTGGGCCAGATGCCGTGCCGATGGCCACAATCCCACCAATCCGGCCTCATTGTGGTTGTGGCCTTCAGCCGCGATCGCACCCCGCTCGATACATAAGCCTCGCACTTCTCTTTGTTGGTATGGTCCATCATGGATAGCACGATGGCCGGACGGTCATTTCTCAACGATGTCAACCGTCAATTTGATGCCGCCGCACGCTTCGTGCCCATGCAGGACGGTCTGGCGGAGAAGATTAGAGTTTGCAACGCCACCTATGTTACGCGCTTCGGCGTTCGACTGCGCGGTCGAATGGAGACATTTGTTGGCTGGCGCGCTTTGCACAGCACGCACGTCACCCCGGCAAAAGGGGGCATTCGCTATTCGCCAAACGCGGACCAGGAAGAGATCGAGGCGCTCGCTGCGCTGATGACGTACAAGTGCGCTTTGATGGGCCTGCCCTTCGGGGGCTCTAAGGGTGGACTGCGCATCGATCCACTAAAATGGGACCGCCAGGAACTAGAGCGGATCACGCGACGGTTTACGCAGGAGTTGGCCAGGCACAATTTCCTCAGCCCGGGCCAGAATGTTCCCGCGCCCGACATGGGCACCGATGAAACGACCATGGCGTGGATGGCGGACGAGTATCGGCGCTGGTCTCCCAACGATATTAATGCGCTTGCCTGCGTGACCGGCAAACCGCTTGCTGCCGGCGGCATCGAAGGGCGCGTTGAGGCGACGGGGCGGGGTGTTCAGTATGGGCTGCATGAGTTCTTTCGCCACGAGAAAGATCTGGCGAGGGCGGCGCTTGCACCTCCATTGGCGGGCAAACGGCTGATCATTCAAGGCTTGGGTAATGTAGGCTATCACGCAGGAAAATTCTTAAGCGACGAGGACGGCTGTTGCGTGGTCGGCGTGATTGAACGGGATGGGGCCGTGTGGTCGAACGACGGCCTACCCATCGAGCAACTCAAGAAGCACCTGGTAAATACGGGCGGAGTCAAAGGGTTTGCAGGGGCGGAGTTCGTTGCCGATGGCGCCTCAGTCCTAGTTCGCGAGTGCGACATCCTCATTCCTGCGGCGATAGAGCGCGTGATCCATGAATTTAACGCTGCTCGGGTTCGCGCCAAGCTGGTCGTCGAGGCTGCCAACGGTCCAACGGCATTTGAGGCCGATGAGATCCTGCGCGATCGCGGTATCGTTGTCCTGCCGGATCTCTACGTCAACGCCGGCGGTGTGGTGGTCAGCTACTTCGAGTGGGTCAAAAATCTGACTCACATTCCCTTTGGTCTGATGGAACGGCGCCATCACGAGGCAAGCCACAAGATCCTGGCGCGCTCGCTGGAAACCATGACGGGCGCTAGCTTCCCCTTGGAGACCGCCAGCTCGTTTCTCAAGGGCGCAAGAGAGATCGATCTGGTTCGCTCCGGGCTCGACGACATTATGCGGTCAGCCTACGGGCAGATCAGTGCCATCTGGAATGTTAAATCCGAGATACCCGACTTGAGGACCGCAGCCTACTCGATCGCCATCAGTCGGTGCGCCGATGCCTACAGTGCAATAGGCATTTAGCAAGGTTTAGACCATGCTTACGCGAGGGCCTTATTTGGCTCGAGCCGGTTGCCCGCGGCGCCGGATCCACTCGGCAATCAACACGAGGAGCAGCGTAACCATCATCATCAGCACGGCGAATGCGATCATCACCGGCAGTCGACTGGCATAACGCAGTTGGCCGAAGAGATAGACGGGAAACGTCTGCTCAGTTCCGGCGAGGAACAGGGCTAGAGCGAATTCATCGAGCGACACCGTGACTGCCACGAGCCAAGCGGACAGGATTGAAGGGGCAATGAGCGGCAACACAACGTTGAGGATGACCCTTCCATATGGCGCACCGAGATCCATGGCGGCTTCTTCGAGATCGGAATCGAAGCCCGCCAGTCCCGCGGCCACAATCAAGATCACGTAAGGCAAAGCCACCACCGTGTGAGCAATCGCGACCGTCCACAATGAACGATCAATACCGGCGGCAAGGAACAACACCAAAAGTGCCACGGCTAGAATGACGACGGGCACAACCAGCGGAAGCATGGCCAGCGCAAAGAGCAATTGGTCGCCACGAAAGCTAAAGCGCATCAATAGCAGCGCAACCGCGGTGCCCAAGGCCGTTGCGCAGCAGCTGCTCCCCACCGCCACAAGGATACTGTTACGCGCGCTGTGGAGCAGTGCGGGGGAGGAGAATACTTCTTCGTACCAGCGAAGGGTCAGCCCCTGGAGTGGAAAGGACAAACTGGTCCCTTCATTCAACGAAAACAGGAACAAGACCGCGAGCGGCAGATAAAGCAGCACGATCAACCCAACAAAGTATCCAGTTAGAAGAGAGAAGCGCCCTTTCTCACTGATGGTAGACTGAGTTGCTGTCATCCTAGCGGCCTTCACGTTAACGAAGCGCCGTGCGAAGGCGACCAGTAAAAGCGTTACGGCCAACATCACCACCGAAAGGGCCGCACCCCGCGGCCAATTGGCATTCCTGGTGAAGAATTCCTGGATGATATTCCCAAACATGATACCGCGGCTCCCGCCCACCAGCAGCGGCGTTACGTACTCACCCACGGTCGGGATGAACACCATGAAGAAGGCGGCCAGAACACCGGAAAAGCTCAGCGGGAAAATGATCGTCCAAAAGCGCCGCCAGGAGGTGGCGCCGAGATCGGCCGCCACCTCAACCAGTTCGGGCTGTATGCGTTGCAAAGCGGCGCTAATGGGCAAGGCTGCGAAGGGGACCCATACATAGACAAGCGCAATGACGACGGCACTGCGGCTGTAGAGGAGACCACCTATGGGCTCGGCAATGACCCCCGAATATATGAGAAGACTGTTGATAGCTCCTTCGGAGCCTAGCAGAAACTTCCAACTCATCACCCGGAGCAAGAAACTGGTCCAGAACGGAATGAGCAGCAACATCAGGCAAAGCCCTGCAGCGCGCCCGGCGCGGAATACGAGAAAGTAGGCGACCGGATACGCCAAGGCAGTCGCCATCACAGCCACCCCGAAGGCAATAGCGATAGAGATGCCCAGAAGTCGCCAGTAACTGCCGATCGCGAAGATCGTCTGGTACTGCTTTAGTGTCGGCGAGAAGCTAAAGAGTTCGCCCTGCATGTCGGCGCGGAAGCTGAGCGCGAACATGAGTATAAGTGGAACTATGAAAAACAGGCCGAGCCATAGAAAAGGCGGCAAGGACAGAGCCCAGAATGTTGCCCGTCGCTCCACTCCGTGCTACCCGCTTGTCCCGCTTCGCGCTCGTTCCGCCCCGCTGCGTATCGGCAGCGCTGGCTTGCCGATCTAAGGCGCTGCCTTAACGTCCGTCCACGTGGAAGTCCACGCGTCGCGCTGCTCGGCAGTAAGCTCCGGTGTAAAATTGCTCCGTTCCAACACGCTCGGATCATCGAGCGAAAAGGCTTGATTGAGCGTGGGATCGGAAATGCTTTTCATGACCTCGCCGTTGGCGACCCCGTAGTTGAACTCAGTTACCACATTGTTGGCCGTTGCCTCGGAAAGCTTCTCGTTAATGAACTTCAACGCAAGCTCCTTGTTCTTTGTCCCCTTGCGGATGCCATAAACGCCGACCCAGGAGGCGCGGCCCTCTTTCGGATTGGCGTACGCGACCGGCACGCCTTTTTTCACTAGCGTGGCGTAAGCCCCTTGCCAGGCGTAAGCCAGCCACACATCGCCGACGGCCATCGCATCGACCAATTCAGGCTCACCAGCCCAGTAGACCAGGTTCAAATCTCGCTGCTTGCTCCACTCGTCTTTTATGGCAGCGAGTTGTTCGGGGGTGATGTTGCGCTCGTCGTACTTATGAAGGTAAGCGGAGACCGCCACAGCCGACGGCCCGTCGTCATACATGGAGATGTGTCGATTGTATTTTGGGTCGAGCAACGCCGACCAAGAATCGATCGTCCCTTTTACCTTGTCGGTTCGATACAGAATGGACGAGAATCCCCAATCCCAGGGGATGAAATATTGTTTGCCGTTGAAATTGCCAATCTTCTTTAAGTTCTCGGGGACCTTGTCCCAGTTCGCGATCTTGGTTACGTCGATCTCTTCGACCAACCCCTCGTTGACGTAGAGCTGTAGCCAACCCGTATACGGATGAATAATATCGGCCTGGCTGCCGGCTTTGATCTTGCCGTAGATATCGGCATCGGACGCCCCGATCTCGAAGTTTACTTTGACATCGGGATTCTTCCTCTTGAAGTCTGTCCAGAATACCTCCGCGTCATAACCGGGCCAATCAAGGACGACAAGCTCGCCACTCTCTCCTGCGACTGCCGGACCGCTTCCGCGCAACGCACCTGGTAGTACGGCGAGCACGAGAAGAAATACCAAAACTGACAGACGAAATGTTGCTTTCATGTCTGGGCCCTCCACTGGGACGCCGTGAGCGGTACGCGTTGGGTCATCGGCGAGTCCGAGCACTTTTTGCGGGTTACATGCGGTCGGCCCCGCCGGATCCCAATTTAAATCCTAGTTTGAGGGCGGTCGCGACGCAATGCCGAGTGCGGCCATCGTAGCCCCCAGCCCCATGTGGTACTGCGCATTCAAGCCGGGCTGGACTATACTCGCTCACGCCAACGACCGTGGCGTCCAGGCGTCAGGCCTCGTGAGGTCATCCCTAGCCCAGGGTCCCCCTGGCATCGCGGATTGCGGTGGTGAGCGTCGCATCTAACCCGGACATCCTCATCATCGGTGCCGGCCTCGCCGGAGCCGCAGCGGCTGAAGCGCTGGCAGCGCGTGGCTTCACCGCGACCGTGCTCGAGGCGCGTGATCGGGTCGGCGGACGCGGCTTTTCAAGGCCATTCGCCAATAGCGATGAACTGCTGGAATTCGGTGGGGCCTGGATCAGGCCGTGGCAAGTACATATCCACGATGCCTGCGCGCGCCACGGAGTGGCTTTGCGGCCGCGCGCACCAGTCACCGAGCGCCGCTGGTTCCGCGATGGCGCGCTGCATAAGGATGGACCGGCATCGCCTGAGGACCTTGCGCAGCACGAACGTTGCGTCGCGCGTATCGCTGCTGATGCCTTGTCGCTGAAAAAAGGCGAAGAACGCAACGAGTTAGGCCAGTCACTGACGGACATCAGCTTCACGGCCTATTTGACGCGCATCGGCGCACCGCAGGCGACGCGCGATCTGTGCGGCGCCTGGTGGACGGTCAGCGGCAATGGCGATCCGGCGCGGGTTCCCGCGACGGAATTCCTGTCGAGCTGCGCCCATGGCGGCGGCGCGCCCGACAGTATGATCGACGTGTCGGCCGATACGCTAGTCGGCGGCGTGACGCTGCTCGCGGAGCGCATGATCGTTGGATCGGGCGCGAGCTTGGTGAGGAGGGCAGCGGTCATGAGGATCGCGCATGGTTCCGACGGCGTCACGGCTGAGACAGCGGACGGACGCTCCTGGCATGCCGAGGCCGCCTTGCTGGCGACCGGCATCAATCCGCTCGCGGCTATCGCGTTTAGTCCCCCATTGCTACCGGCGCAAACTGCTGCGCTGGCGACCGGTCATATCGGCGCATCGGTTAAGATCTGGGCCAAAGCGGAGGGCGTTCCGGTTGGTGTGCTCGCAGCCGGCGGCGGTGATGGCATTGAATGGATGTTGTCAGAGCGCCTAGCCAAGGATGGCACGACATTGATCGTCGGTTTTGGGCTTGCACGAAATTTTGACCCGGAAAGGCGCGGCGCGGTCGATGCGGCGGTCTCTCGCTTCTTCCCCGAAGCAAAGCTTGTCGCATTTGACTGGCATGATTGGGTCCGCGATCCGTTTGCGCGCGGCACTTGGATCGCGCCGGTGCTAGGCGCTGAACAGGCATTGGCGCCTGCGACCTGGCGAATGACCGGCCCGCTTGCCTTCGCATCCTCCGACATTTCACCGAAAGATGCGGGCTATCTCAACGCCGCGATTATTTCTGGGTTGCGGGCGGCAGAAGATCTTGGCCAGTTTTTCGGCAGAGACTAGCGTCAGGCAGGGGCAGTGAATGCGATCGCGAGACCAAGCGTGATATTGAAACGAGCGTCTTCATGGGAATCCAGGAGCTACCTAACTGGTATCGCACCGGCTCACGGTCGAGATCGAGAACCCTATCGAGAGCTGAGAGCGGCTCAATGCGGGAGCGATTGTGAGAAGGCGTTCACAAGGAAGACGCCGCCAACGATCAGGGCAAGCCCAATCAGTGCCGGAACGTCCAGCGTCTGCCGGAACCAGAACCATCCAACCAAGGCGATCAAGACGATGCCGAGACCGGCCCACATGGCATAGGCAATGCCGATGGGGATCGTGCGCAGGCTGAGCGCAAGGAATACGAAGGACGCCGTATAGGCGATCAGGCTGACGAGGCTCGGAACGAGACGCGTTAAGGTCTCTGACGCTTTTAAGGCCGAGGTTCCGACGACCTCGAACGCGATTGCCAGAGCGAGATAAAGATAAGGCAAGGCTCGGGTCACGGACTTGCTCCTCCTTCTGCACAGCGCAGTCGCGCCGATAGCTGCGCGATGGTCAGGCCCAGCGAGATGTGGGGAAGCCACCAACTGATCGGCCTCAACCTCGTCATGCGGCATCGAGTGCAATAGCAATCGACGTGCGTATAGCCGTCAGCCGTAAACTCCTCGATGGTCGCATGCAGAGGGTCCATTGCCGAAGCATAGCAGACGGCGTCGCTCACTGCATGGCCGGGGATGCGCTCATTGCTCCCCACCCAATCGAGAAGAAGAAGAGGAGCAAATAGATGCGCGGCACCATCAGCCGGCGCGGGAAGAACAGCTGGCAGCTCAAATACGACCTACCCCGCGAGAACGGCATCCGCCGTCAGCGCTACGCGACGGTGACCGGCACCTACAAAGACGCTCAGCGTGAGCTGACCCGGCTGTTCGGCGCTGTCGACGCTGGCACCCATGTGGATCCCAGCAACATGACGCTCGCGGAAGTACCTCCGCTCATGGCTCGACGGCGCGGCGAAGGTGAGCCCGAAGACACTGGAGCGATACGACGAGCTTGCCACCCGGCAGGTGGCTCCGCACTTGGGCGCGCTGAAACTTCAGAAGCTTCGCCCAGAGCATGTGGAGCAGTGGCATGGCCCGCTGCTCAAGACGGGGCTGGCACCGCGTACCGTCGGCCACGCCCATCGCCTCCTGGCGCTCGTGCTTAAGTATGCCGTCGAGAACGGCACCCTGGCGCGCAACGTGGCGGCGATTCGCAAGCCGCCAGCGGCCGAGGCGCGGGAGGTTGAGATCCTCACCGCCGGTCAGATCGCAGAAGTTCGCACCAAGCTTGCCGGACACACCCTATAGGCAATACCGAAGTCAGTTTTCATACAGCGGTTGCAATGGCGCGCGGTAACGCTGAGGGCCTTGCTAAGGCGATCCTTGAGGGGCTGTCAGCGACAAAAAGCAAAACTCGCGCAGTTAGAAAGATGACCGTTTCAGGCGGAGCGATCCACTAAGCGCCCGGTCGGCGCCACCACCAGCGACAAGCTTTCGGGTTGCAAGGAGACGCCCAAGCGCACGACCAATCATTGCGATGACAGCCGGTGTAGATCTTGCCATTTCCGGCGCGGTACCACCCCCAATGGCAATTGGTAACACAACGACGGAGATGGACGTTTTGCAGAATGTCAGGCGCTATGATGCTTTCTTTGAGTACGCTGGTAGTGTTTAAGGAAGCCGAGTTCGCCCCCTGCACCGTGAGTGTTAGGGCAAATGCAGAACAGATGAGAACCCCGATCGTTATCCGGGTCATGTGGCAGCCCTCCCCAAGGTGAAAAGCGGCAACAGCATAGCAGCGAACAGTGAGGCAACGGGCGACAATTGGGCGGCAATTTACCTTAAAGGGGAGGACAGCAACTAATTGGTTTGCCTTAGCGGAGACGTGGCCGAGAGGCTGAAGGCGGCGGTTTGCTAAGGCGTTGCCAAACGTGTTTCCGCTGTTTTCTTGCCCCTTACTGCCCCAAGGATTCTCTGGTTTTCCAGGGTTTCTCGCCGAGAGCCGCGGGAAAGCTAGATGCGTTTGGTGGGCAATTTGGTGGGCGAGTCGCGAGGGCGTCGCGGTGTGCTCTAGGCCATGTAACTCATAAATCGAGATTGGTAAGCAGCGGTTGGTCAATGTCCGCCTGCCTCCAAAAGCGGACATTCGTCAGCGCATTGAGCATGTCTGCTTTGTGCCATAAGCGGACGTTTGCAAAAGCAAGGGGCCACGCTTTGGTGTGCAGGCCTGAGACGCTAGCCAGCGGCTTGGTGAGTTCTCTCCTCATCGCACGCCTTGATGTGAATGAGGTTTGGCATTGACAAAAGCTTGTCCGCTGGCACACACGCAGTGACTCCAGCTTTCCTGGCGGCATCGACGAACAGCGTGGCGGCATCGTCTGGATAGCCGCCGCCATCACTCAGATATTTCTCGACACTCCAATTGGGATCCAGGCGAACCACCTGCGCGGCGGCGACTTTGGCCCCGGCCAAATCGCCCGCCATGGCGCTTGCCACCGCCAAATATGCGTAGTCCATTGCAAAAGGGTCCGTGACGAGTTTCGAGTACTTCACGGATTTATTAAACTGGCGGCCAAAGAAATATACTAACCGAAGCCCCTGGTTGTACCAGTACGGGTAGTTGGGATTCAGTTTCAGGGCCTTCTCTGTAAGTTCGACCGCCCGATCGGGTTGGCCAAACTGAGGAAGGAGCCATGCAATGTTAATTAGAAGGTCGGCGTTATTAGGCGCTAGGGCCTCGGCCTTGGCAAATTGCTCAAGGGCCTGGTCGGCCATTCCCTGGTAGGCGAAGGCGAACCCCAGAACGAGCTGGGTTTCTCCATCATTCGGATCTAGCCGAACAGCATTCCGCGCGGCGTCCACCAGCTTTGTCAAATTATCAGCAACGGAAGTTCCGAGACCGAGGTCGATCCTATACACATCAATGTAGGCTAATCCTACATATGCTCGAGCGAGCTCCGGATCGATTTCGAGCGCCTTTCGGAACAATCGTTCTCCTTCGTCCAGACCTTCCTTGGTGACCTTATGCTTGGCCTCCATTCCAAGGAGATACGTTTCGTAGGCCGTTAAATCACTGGGCGGCTTTCGTCTGACTAGCGAGCGTTCGGTTTCAGCAACTGCGCCCTCGTAGCCGGTGAGAGTGGCTGAAATTTTTTCTGTGACATCGCTCTGCACGTTGAACAGGTCTGTTGCGGAGCGGTCATACCGATTAGACCAAACGTGACCGCCTGTTCTTGTATCTATGAGCTGGGCAGTCACCCGAATCTGGTCGCCTAGCGGTTGAATGCTGCCCTCGAGCACGTAGTGGACGCCGAGGTCGCGGCCAACGCTTCTCACGTCCGCGGGTTTGTCTTTATAAACTTCAGTTGAATTCCGGGCGACCACGAACAGGTCTTTGGAGTGCGATAGATCGGTAACGATGTCCTCGGTGATCCCGTCGGCAAAGCGATCCCACTTAGGATCATTCCCAATGCTTTCGAACGGCAAGACCGCGATGGAAGCTTTCTCAGATAATGGCGCGGATGGAATCCACCACTTCCAGGCGCTGAAGCCTGCAAGAAGCACAAGCAAAATTGCCATCGTGTAGGCGGCCAGGAATCCCAGGGGCTTCTTGCGAGAACCTGGCTGAGATGCAACAGGACCCTGCGACGGATCCAGGCGTCGATCTGGAGTTGTCGCGTCCGGTCGATCTAGTCGAGTACCAGGTGTTGCAGGTTGTCGAAACTCGATTTGCGGTGTGTATGTGCCCTTCGGTAGGTCGATGTGAATGGGATCGCCCTGGCCGTCGGTTCCGTAATATTCGCGAAGCTTTTCACGCAGGCGGGCGGCCTCGATCCGCACGAGGGGATCGACCGTGGGGTCAAACGTCTCGGGACGATCGAAAACCTCCAAAGCGACGTTGTAGGCCTTCAGCCGCTCACCGCGCCCGGCAAGAGTTTCATTGACGAGGTACTCCAGGAACCGCTGCCGGCGCTGTGACTGGTGGAACGGGCCGCTGTTAAGGATGCGGACCAGTTGCTCACGAATGGCCTTCTGGTCGGATTCGCTCCAGCAATTGAGCGAAATTGCCGTCACGGTCTAACTCCAAACGCGGCAAGACAGCCCAGTCCCGCCAGCATCGGGGGTGTAGTTGCATACCGTTACATACTAGGACGAGCAGGCTCGGCCTGTCACGCTTCAGGAATGATCGCTGTTGTCATCGACGATCAGAAAAGGAGCGCAGTCATGAAAACGTCATTAGCAATCGTGCTCGCAACCATCGCGCTGACATTCGGTGCGATGTTGAGCTTTACCTCCGGCGTCGCGGCCCAGAATTATGGCAACCTCTCGGGTAAGAGCCCGGGCGTATCCCCCGTCCAGATCCAGGTGCTATTACCCTCGCCCCCGGGCCCAGGCCCTTATCGTGGCAATCGTTAGGCTGTGAGATGTACCAGCCGGCCTCTCCCTGGGGAGGCTGGTTGGTACTCACTAGAAGCAACGGAAGCGCGAAATGCGGAAGTCCACGACAGATAGGATGAACGACTACGACGCCGTGGTGATGGGTGTCTTGGAGCCCATTTTCGTCCTGTCGGTGATGGCGGTTATTGGCGCTCTCCTGGGGCTGCTCTAACGCACACCGCGACCCCCTCCCAAATGTCCGCTTTGGGTCATTAGCGGACATTGGTGAGGGGTATCAGGCATGTCCGCTTTACCCCCAGAAGCGGACATGCTCATCGTCGGCATCAATGTCTGCTACGTGCCAGAAGCCGGACATAACACCGACCTCTGTGCTCGCGTCGGCTATGTGCCACCAACAGATATAGTGAAGGTTATTCCTATTCAGCATTTACTCCGACGTACCGTCGGAATTGGCTGCTGAGGGTATCGATTTCGGCCTGAACAGCGTGGACTTCGGGCAACGTCCAGAACCAAGCAGTGCCAAACACGAGTTTTGGATTGAGTAGTTTCAACGCCGGAATTGGTGAAGCACCAGTTGCCCGTGACGTGTTGAGCTGGCGCCGCACTCTATGAAAACCAACCAAGTTCGCGTGCCTTGTCCGTTGCCGCCTGCAAGGCGCGAGCGAGCATTTCATCATCGGTGGCGTCTGAGCTACGCGCCAATTTGAGACCCGGACTGTATGGGCGCTTAATATAGGTGCTAAAGCTTACAAAGTTGGCCCGCTGAGGGTCGAAGCGGATGCCAAGTTTCAAAAACCGCCACCGACGGGGACGTGCCAGAATGTCGGCTACGGGTCTAGCGGACATACCGACACGTCCGCGCCATGTCCGTTATTTCCCTCAAAGCGGACATTCATCAGCGCGGTTTGCACGTCCGCTTGGTGCCATAAGCTGAAGCTGCTGTGTGTTAGAGCGCTTCGCGGCAGGAACTTGGTGGCCCCAGGCATCGCGTTCTGCTCCCCTCAGACTAAAGTCATAAGGATCGTCTGACATGAACGTGCTGGTGGGATTAATCGTCGGCGTGGTGCTAACAATCGGGAGCTGTGAAATCAGAGTATCGAAAAGGGCAAGAAGCCAAAGAAAGGGCCGCAAAATCGCTGCTGCAGACCAAGAAGCGATTAGGCGTCGGACCTGCTGGGCCGCTCCGCGGCGCGAAGGCCTAGTTCCCTTGTGGCTAAGCCTTGGGAGAGAAAATCTAAACCGGCGCCAACCTCCGACCGCATCCCCGGCCCGGCGCCTGCGGCCGACTTCATGCATGCGCATAACTGGAAGAAGGGAGTCCGAAGAGGACGTGGCCACGGTAAAGGAAATTCGGCGTAAGGCGTCAAAGATCGCGCCGGCGTACAACAAGGGCGCTCTGCAATATTTACCCGACGAGAAAGACGGCTAGCAGCGCTTCACTTTTGGCCGGCGGGACTAGAGGGCGAGCCCGGATCCAAAGGTGAAAAGGGTGAGCCCGGATCGAAGGGTGAAAAGGGCGAGCCCGGACCCAAAGGAGAAAAGGGTGAGCCTGGCGCTAAAGGCGACCCGGGCGATCGTGGCGAGACGGGACCTGCAGGGCCTGCAGGGCAGCCGGTCCTCCTGGTCCAAGTTCACCAACAGCGCCGCAAGAGTCGGCGCCACCACCTGGGCCTTGAACACCGCGACCTCGTCAATCCGCGTGGGACTGCCTCGCGGACCGAAGGGCGTTGATCGGTGCAACATCCGCCAAACCGCGCTGACGAATGTCTGCTTTGAGGGGAAGAACGGACATGACGCGGACATGACGCGATGTCTGCTTTTGACCAAAAGCAGACATCTCCGTTTGGCGAGTCCCCATTCTGCGTTCACATCGCGTCCATCGCGGTTTCCGTTCCTTGCGCAGATCGTCGGCATTCATGGCAGGCACGAGTTCGAGCTCGGCACCAAGCCCGATGAACAAGGGCTCGGCAATGTGTGGTATCTCCGCCGAATCCTTCATATCGAAAAAGATCATCGCGCAGCGCACCCCATCCTCCGCGATAAAATACGCAGCGTCCATTTGCGATAAGCTCTGTCACTTTTGCCGCACGTCCTCTAAGGATCCGAATGCCGAACTCATTCGGCCACAATTTAATGGAGACGCTACATGCGAGTCGTGCAAGTCAGAGAACCGAATGCGCCGCTTGAGTTAGTGGAGCGTCCGATGCCGGAGCCGAGCCCGCGCGAAGTGCGCCTCAAGGTCGAGGCATGCGGCATCTGCCATAGCGATGTCTTTGCCGTCACCGGCACTTTCCCCGGCGTCCGCTATCCCACAGTGCCGGGGCACGAGGTCGCCGGCCGCATCGATAAGCTCGGCTCGGAAGTGACCACCTGGCAAATGGGCCAGAGAGTTGGAGTTGGCTGGTTCGGCGGGGTATGCTTCGTGTGCGACCGCTGTCGGCGCGGTGATTTCATCACCTGCCGCAATCTTAGAGTGCCTGGCATTCACTATGACGGCGGCTACGCTGACTACATGATCGCGCCGATTGAGGCTTTGGCCGCAATTCCCGACGAGCTTGAATTGGCGGCCGCAGCGCCCTTGCTCTGCGCCGGCATCACCACCTTCAATGCGCTGCGCAACTCAGGTGCGCGCCCCGGCGATCTGGTGGCCGTTCAAGGCATTGGCGGGCTTGGGCATCTTGCGGTGCAATTTGCCTCCAAGATGGGGTTCGATACGGTTGCGATCGCGCGCGGCAAGGACAAAGGCAATCTTGCCCGAGACCTCGGCGCGCGGCTTTATATCGACAGCGAGACGCAGGATGCTGCGAAGGACCTTGCCGCGCTCGGCGGCGCCAAGGTGATCCTGTCTACGGTGACAAGTGCCAAGGCCATGACACCCCTCATTGACGGGCTCGGCATTGACGGCATGCTGGTCGTGGTCGGTGCCTCGCCCGAGCCGATCGAGGTGAACCCTTTCCATATCATCTTGGGGCGGCGTGGCGTGAAAGGCTGGCCATCCGGCACTTCGGTTGATTCCGAGGACACACTGCGCTTCAGCGCGCTGACCGGTGTCGAGTTAATGATTGAGACTTATCCGCTCACCCGCGCGGTCGAAGCTTATGAGCGGATGCTTAGTGGCAAGGCGCGCTTCCGCGTGGTGCTTGTGCCGTGATCGGTGGCCGGATACGGGATCAAATTCAACGGGAACTCAGCGCAGGGCACATTCCTTCAAGGTCAGCTTGTGGCCCTTAACGGACGTCGATGCTGTCGCTCAGCATGTCTGCTTTCAGGGGTAAAGCGGATATCCCTAGTTCGCTCGCTAATATCTGCCAATGACCCAAAGCGTACATCGACGAGGCTGCTTTAGCCGAAGGCCCACGGCATGCCGTTAAGCAGCATGTTCGTTATGAAGTCGCGGCTGCGGCGACAGCTCAGCGCTAAGGCAGCACCAGCTGGCCTCTGTATCTGCCACCAAAAACAGTGCTCGTTAAACCTTCGTGCAGCGCTTCCGTCTCCAGCACTGCGCGCCGACGGTCGCTTTTTTTCAAGGGTTCCCGCACTAAAACCCCCGCTACTCAGCAAGTCAGACGGCAGGGAAGGCTAGGGCGTGTACTCAAAACCGATAGCCAAATGCTGACGTGGGTGTGCCGCCTAACGCCCGTTTTTAAGAGTGGCCGCTACGAGGCAGTTTTTCCCCCATCGACGACGATGGACTGTCCGGTGAGAAAGGGCGCCTTGCAGGCCAGGAACAGGATCGTGTCGGCAATCTCCTCGGGCGTCGCCGCCCGCTTGACAGGTACGGTGTCGAGGAGGTCCGCCTTCCTCTCGCCGCTCCCGGTGAAGCGATTGAGCATCTCCGTCTCCACCGGGCCCGGCGCCACGGCATTAACGCGCACGCCGCTCGCCGCCCCTTCGAGCGCCCCAGCCTTGGTCAGACCTTCGACGGCGTGCTTGCTCGCCGTATAGACCGCAGCGCCCGGCGCGCCGACTTTGCCCAGCACGGAGGAGAGATTGACGATGCTGCCGCCGCCCTGCGGCGCCATCACGCGCATCTCATGCTTCATGCCTAGAAGCGTGCCGAGCACATTGGTGTCGAACACGGCGGCATAGCTCTCGGGCGTCTGCTCGGTGACGGGGCCGGGATGGCCCTCCGTGCCGGCATTATTAACCGCCACATCGAGCCGCCCGAAGCGCTTGACGGTCTGATCTATCAGGCGCCCCATCTCTTCGTCATGGCGAACATCGGCGCAGATGAATTCGGCCTCTGCGCCAAGCGAGCGTAGCTCTGAGACCAGCTCGGCGCCCGTGTCGCCGTGGCGGCCGGAGACGACGATTTGATCGCCTTCCTTGGCGAAGGCCAGGGCCGTGGCGCGGCCGATCCCGGTGAGTGCGCCGGTAATCAGGACAACGGTCATCTAGCTCTCCTCGCAAGCTTTGGGGGAGTATGCAGGTAGTTCACAAACCCGCTAGGCTGCGCGTCGTTCCCGGTCGCTGGTGGCGTATTTAGGTTAGCTTTTGGCACAAAGCGGACATCCCACCTGCACTGACGAATGTCCGCTATCGGGGGTAAAGCGGACATGGCGCGGACTTGCGTCAATGTCCGCTAATGACCCATAGCGGACATTGCTGCGCGTGCCTTATCGGCATGGTGACCGGCTACGACTGGCGTGGACGCGCGGCCTGCGTGGCCGCGGCGCTTTGGCCGGAGCGATGCACTGGGCTGGTCTCGGTCAACAGCTAGGCGTTCGCGATCGACTTCCAACGCCTCAGCCGCTCTGCGATCAACTCCGCGCGTCCTCGATCGTCGTTTCCGTCCAGGATGACCATGTCCTCTGGATCGACGCGCCAGTGAACACCGGCCGTCCGCGCGTTCGTGCTGGCGTCCGAACGAGTCGTGAAGTACCCGGCCGCGCGATCGGCGGACTCCAGCAGGATTTCTCCCATCCCGTCCAGCTGCGGTGCGTTCGGGTCCCGGGGCCGTTCTCCCTTCCAATAGTAGAAAATGCCCGAAGGCTCCTTCCTCTCCTTCACCGCTTCGCTCCAGTATCGCGCTGACAGCTTGCCATCCTCTTGCCAACAGCGGCCGTGTAGTTCCAGCGCGCCGTCACGGTCTCGCGAGATCCGAATGAGGCTCACGGCGGAAGGCTCCCACGGACCGAGCGCAGTCAGAGAGAAATGCCACCACAGGCCCTCGATGCGTGCCACGCGGCCCTCGTTCTCGATCGCCTTCCGAAGCTTCTGGTTGACGACTCTCATCTCCGCCGCGGTCGCCTCGCCGTATCGTATGGACGTAAGCCCGAGGAGGTCGCTCGGAAGCTTCGAGCCGCTTGCATGAAGGATGAAGGTTCGGCGCATTCCAAGGACGCCACCGAAAAGACCGGCTTCGAAGACGACATTGTCTCGCGGAGAAGCTTGACCGGATCCCGTGGGAGGGGATGCGGGCTGGCTGGCTGCCGTCCAGTCGTCCCGAGCGAATGCGAATGCGGCGAAGTCGACTTCATGCGCAAGCTCGACGAGGCGCTCCAGTGTGGTCGTCCCAGGATTGAACGATGTCGTCCAGGGCTCTACGTGCGCGACGTCTTCGAGACCACGCGTCAGCGCCTGGAGCAGCTTCTCCTGCTTTCCTGACGAGCCAAGGAAGATGCGAGGCTTGTCCATCCGTTCCTTCCGACAAGGGGGTCTCGATGGTGCGCGGCCGACGCGGGCGCGTCAAGAACGGCACAATGTCCGCTAATGGCACATAGCAGGCGTTGAAACTACTCAATCCAAAACTCGTGTTTGGCAACGCTTGGTTCTGGACGTTGCCCGAAGTCCACGCTGTTCAGGCCGAAATCGATACCCTCAGCAGCCAATTCCGACGGTACGTCGGAGTAAATGCTGAATAGGAATAACCTTCATATGTCCGCTTTTGGGGGTAAAGCGGACATGGCGCGGACTTGTCAGTATGTCCGCTAATGACCCAAAGCGGACAGACAGCACCACTATAAGATTCTTATAAAACCGGCTCCCGCTCCACCTCGAAAACCTACGCGGTTTCGAACTAGCTCTTCAAAGAGCGGAGCGCCATCGCCGCTGTGCGACCAGCCGAATGTCTAGCTCCGCAGGCGTTCGTTGCCGGAGGAGCACCCAAATGCTCGACCTCATCTTGCTTGCCCTTGGCCTGGGCTTCTTCGCGGCTTCCATCGCTTACGCATACGCCTGCGACAGACTGTAGGAGGCAACAATGCTGTTCGATTATTGGCTCGCCGGCATCGTGACCGCCGGGCTCCTTGCCTATCTCACCTACGCGCTGCTCAGACCTGAGAAATTCTAAGAGGCGCGTCATGACCCTCAATGGTTGGATTCAGATCGCCATCTACTGCGCGATCATCGTGGCGCTGGTGAAGCCGCTCGGCTGGTACATGACGGCCGTGTTCAACGGCGAGCGGACGTTTCTGTCGCCGATCCTGCGGCCCATCGAAGCCGGTCTTTATTGGCTCGGAGGGGTAGACGAGAAGCGGGAGCAGGACTGGCTCACCTACACCGTCGCCATGCTGCTCTTTCATGTCGCGGGCTTTCTGATCCTCTACGGCCTGCTGCGCCTGCAAGGCTTCCTGCCGTTCAATCCGCAAGGCATGGCGGCGGTGCCCGAGTATCTCAGCTTCAACACCGCGATCAGCTTCATCACCAACACCAACTGGCAGAACTACGGTGGCGAGAGCACGCTTTCCTATCTCGTGCAGATGCTCGGCCTCACGCATCAGAACTTCCTGTCGGCGGCGACCGGCATCGTGCTCGCGGTGGCGCTGATCCGCGGCTTCGCCCGCGCCTCCTCCAAGACGATCGGAAATTTCTGGGTCGATATCACCCGTTGCACCCTCTACATCCTCCTGCCGATCTGCATTCCTTTCGCCCTGTTCCTCGTTTGGCAGGGCATGCCGCAGACGCTCGGGCGCCTACGTCGACGCAACGACGCTCGAAGGCGCCAAGCAGACCATCGCTGTTGGCCCGTCGCCTCGCAGGTCGCCATCAAGATGCTCGGCACCAATGGCGGCGGCTTCTTCAATGCCAACGCGGCGCACCCGTTCGAGAATCCGACCGCGCTGTCGAATTTGCTCCAGATCGTGTCGATCTTCGCCATCGGCGCAGCGCTCACCAATGTGTTCGGCCGCATGGTCGGCGACCAGCGCCAAGGCTGGGCGATCTTTGCCGCCATGGGCGTTATCTTCGTCGCGGGCGTCGTCGTTACCTATTGGGCCGAGGCTGCGGGCAATCCGCAATTCGCAAGCCTCGGACTTGACCCGGCGAATATGGAAGGCAAGGAGGTGCGCTTCGGCGTGCCGCTATCAGCTCTGTTCGCGGTGATTACCACGGCCGCCTCCTGCGGCGCCGTCAATGCCATGCACGATAGCTTCACCCCGCTTGGCGGCATGATCCCGTTGATCAACATGGAGCTCGGCGAGATCATTGTCGGTGGCGTCGGCGCCGGCCTCTACGGCATGCTGATCTTCGTCGTCATCTCCATCTTCGTCGCCGGCCTCATGGTCGGCCGCACGCCGGAATATGTCGGCAAGAAGATCGAGGCGAAGGAAGTCAAGATGGCGATGCTGGCGATCTTGGTGCTGCCCCTCATGTTTCTCGGCTGGACGGCGGTCGCCACGGTGCTGCCTTCGGCGGTGGCGTCCATCGCCAACCAAGGACCGCACGGCTTCTCCGAGATCCTTTATCTCTTCACGTCGAGCACCGCCAATAACGGCTCGGCCTTCGGCGGCATCACCGGCAACACGCCGTTCTACAACACGACTGGCGCTGTCGCGATGTTCGTCGGCCGCTTCTTCATGATCGTGCCGGCGATGGCCATCGCCGGCTCACTTGCGGCGAAGAAGACGCTTCCCGCCTCCGCCGGCACCTTTCCGACCCATGGCGGATTGTTCGTCGGTCTGCTCGTCGGCGTGATCCTGATCATCGGCGGCCTCACCTTCTTCCCCGCGCTCGCCCTCGGCCCGATCGTCGAGCAGCTCGCGATGCGGGCAGGCCAATTGTTCTGACCAGTTCCACCTCGGAGTCGCATCAATGGAAACCTCGCAATTGCGCAAGCGGATGCCGGTCACGGCGCTGACTGACCCCAAAATCGTCTGGCCCGCCATCGGCTCGGCCTTTGCCAAGCTCGATCCACGCGCGGTGATGAAGAATCCGGTGATGTTCGTGGTCGAGGTGGTGGCGGCGCTCACCACCGTCCTTCTCGTCCGCGACTGGATGAACGGAGCCGACCATCTTGGCTTTACCTTCCAGATCGTGATCTGGCTGTGGTTCACCGTCCTCTTTGCCAACTTCGCCGAGGCGGTGGCGGAAGGCCGTGGCAAGGCACAAGCGGCAAGTCTGCGGCAGACCCGCGAGGAGACCAAGGCGAAGCTCATCGTCGATGAGAAAACCGCACTCGTGGTGCCCACTCCGGCCGGTGAGCTCAGGCCTGGACAGGTGGTGCTTGTCGAAGCCGGTGATTTGATTCCGTCCGACGGAGAGGTGATCGAAGGCGTCGCCTCGGTGAACGAGGCGGCGATCACCGGTGAGTCGGCGCCGGTCATTCGCGAAGCCGGCGGCGATCGCTCGGCCGTGACCGGCGGCACGCTGGTGGTCTCCGACTGGCTCAAGGTGCGCATCACCGCAGCGCAAGGCTCAACCTTCCTCGACCGCATGATCAAGCTGGTCGAAGGCGCCGAGCGTCAAAAGACGCCGAACGAGATCGCGCTCAACATTCTCCTTGCGGGCATGACCATCATCTTTGTCTTCGCCACGGCGACCATACCGAGCTTCGCCGCCTATGCCGGTGGCACCGTCTCCATCGTGGTGATCGTGGCGCTGTTTGTGACCCTCATTCCGACCACCATCGGCGCGCTGCTGTCTGCCATCGGCATCGCCGGCATGGACCGCCTGGTGAGGTTCAACGTGCTCGCCATGTCCGGCCGCGCCGTCGAAGCCGCCGGCGACGTCGATACGCTGCTGCTCGACAAGACCGGAACCGTCACCCTCGGCAACCGGCAGGCGACAGCCTTCGTCCCCGTGAGCGGTGTGAGCGAGAAGGAGTTGGCGGACGCCGCGCAGCTCGCTTCTCTCGCCGACGAGACTCCTGAAGGCCGCTCCATCGTGGTGTTGGCCAAGGAGAAATACGGTATCCGCGGCCGCGATATCCACGAGCTCGGCGCCAAGTTCATCCCGTTCACGGCGCAGAGCCGGATGAGCGGCGTCGAGATCAACGGCACGTGGATCCGCAAGGGCGCGATCGACGCGGTGCTCGATTACCTCAAATCGTCCAGGATGGTGAGCGCCGGCGCCGCCGCTGCGCGCAAGACCTCGGTCAGTGCTGAGCTCGAGCGGCGAGGTCAACGCCATCGCCGAGGGCATCGCCAAGTCCGGCGGCACGCCGCTTGCGGTGGCCAAGGACGGCAAGCTGCTCGGCGTCGTCCAGCTCAAGGACATCGTCAAAGGCGGCATCCGTGAGCGGTTTGCCGAACTGCGTCGCATGGGCATCCGCACCGTCATGATCACCGGCGACAACCCCATGACCGCGGCGGCAATCGCGGCGGAAGCCGGCGTCGACGATTTCCTCGCGCAAGCGACGCCGGAGGAGAAGCTCAAGCTGATCCGCGCCGAGCAGGCAAAGGGCAAGCTTGTCGCCATGTGCGGCGACGGCACCAACGATGCGCCGGCGCTGGCGCAGGCCGACGTCGGTGTCGCCATGAATGCCGGCACCCAGGCCGCGCGCGAAGCCGGCAACATGGTCGACCTCGACTCCAACCCGACCAAGCTCATCGAGATCGTTGAGATCGGCAAACAGCTGCTGATGACGCGCGGCGCATTGACGACGTTCTCCATCGCCAACGATGTGGCGAAATATTTCGCCATCATCCCAGCGCTGTTCCTCGCCTTCTACCCGCAGCTCCAGGCGCTCAACATTATGAATTTGTCGACGCCGCAAAGCGCCATCCTGTCGGCAATCATCTTCAATGCGCTGATCATCATCGCGCTGATTCCGCTTGCCTTGAAGGGCGTCGCCTATCGTCCCATTGGCGCAGGCTCCGCTACTCCGGCGCAATCTGCTGATATATGGGCTAGGCGGCATCATGATTCCCTTTGTCGGCATCAAGGTGATCGACGTTCTGGTCACCGCCCTGCACCTCGCCTAACGAGGAGGAGACATTATGTTGAAAGAAATCCGCCCCGCGCTCGTGTTCATCGTCGCGCTCACCGTGATCACGGGTCTTATTTATCCACTCGTGATGACCGGCATCGCCGGAGCGATCTTTCCCTATCAGGCGCAAGGGAGCCTGATCGAGAAGGACGGAAAGGTGATCGGCTCCGCGCTGATCGGGCAGCAGTTCACCAGCGATCGCTACTTCCACGGCCGGCCTTCGGCCACGCTCGGTCCAGATCCGAGCGATCCGAGCAAGACCGCCTCGGTGCCGTACAATGCGGTCAACTCCATGGGTTCCAACCTTGGCCCGACCAATAAGGGGCTCATCGAGCGGGTTACCGCCGATGCAGGCAAACTGAAGCAGGAGAACCCCTCGACCCAGGTTCCCATCGATTTGGTGACGGCCTCTGGCAGCGGCCTTGATCCCCACATCAGCCCCGATGCCGCCTATTTCCAGGTCCCCCGCGTTGCGAAAGCCCGCAACATGCCGGAAAATAACATCAGCCAGCTCGTGGCGCAGAACATCCAGGGCCGTACCCTTGGGATTCTCGGCGAGCAGCGCGTCAACGTGCTTGCGCTCAATCTTGCGTTGGATCGCGCCGGCACGCAGTAAAGGTGCGGGACTGAGCCCGCGTAAGGACTAAGGCTTCATGGCAGATCAGCGGCGTAAGCCCGACCAGCGCCCTTCGCCGGAGGCGCTGCTCGAAAAAGCAAGAAAGGAAGAGAAGCGTACCGGACGCCTGAAGATCTTCCTCGGCGCCGCTCCTGGCGTGGGCAAGACCTACGAGATGCTCCAGGAGGCCCGCGCCAGACTGAAAGAGGGCGCGGACGTTGTCGTCGGCGTGGTCGAGACGCATGGCCGCAAAGAAACCGAGGTGTTGCTCGACGGTCTCGAGGTCATTCCGCGCCGCCCCATCAGATACAGGGATCATGAGCTTGAGGAGATGGACCTCGACGCCCTGATCGCGCGCCGACCAGGCTTGGCGCTCGTCGACGAGCTCGCGCATACCAATGTTGCCGGCAGCCGGCACCCCAAGCGTTATCTCGATGTCGAGGAGCTCCTGAGCAAGGGCATCGACGTCTACACGACACTCAATATCCAGCACATCGAAAGCTTGAACGACGTGGTGGCGCAGATAACCGGCATCCGCGTGCGCGAGACCTTGCCGGACTCTATCCTCGATCGCGCCGATGCCATCGAGCTTGTCGACCTCACTCCCGACGACCTCATTCAGCGGCTTAAGGAAGGAAAGGTCTACGTCCCCAAGCAGGCCGAGCGCGCACTCGAGCACTTCTTCTCGCCTGCCAATTTGACCGCTTTGCGCGAACTCGCCCTTCGCCGCACGGCGGAGCGCGTTGACGAGCAGCTGCTCAGCGAAATGCAGGCACGCGCGATACCTGGACCGTGGGCGGCTGGCGAGCGCATTCTCATCTGCGTGAGCGAGGACCCGCGCGCGGCGGGTCTTGTGCGCTACACCAAGCGCCTCGCCGACCGCTTACATGCATCTTGGACGGCACTCTACGTCGAGACCAAGCGCAGTCTGCAACTGACCGAGGAGGAGCGCGACCGCATCGCCGACACGCTGCGGCTGGCGCAGGCCTTGGGCGGGGAGCCCGTGACCATTCCGGGGGGCGACCGCCGCATCGCCGATGACGTAATCGGGTTTGCGCAAGGAAACAACATCACGCAAATCATCATCGGCAAATCGACGCGCACACCTTGGTTCGAGCTACTGCATGGCTCCGTGGTCCGCGATCTGTTGCGCTGCTGCGGCAATATCAGCGTGCATGTCATCGCCGGCGAGGAGCTTGATCAGGACTGTGATCCCCAAGAAAACGGTGCACACCGCCGATCATTCTGAAGCTTTGGATTCTCGCCCTTATGTCTTCGCCTTGCTCGCCGTAGCCGCGGCCACGGGCGTGAGCGCGCTGCTCTGGCGCTGGATCGGCCCGGAGAACACCAACCTTGTGTACCTTACCGCTGTTGTCGGCATTGCCGTGCGTTTCGGCCTATGGCCGTCGCTGGTCGCCAGCGCCGCGTCGGCTCTTTGCTACAATTTCTTCTTTACCGCCCCCTACTACACATTCGCCATCGCCGATCCGCGAAACGTGATTGCGGTGGTATTCTTCACAATCGTGGCCGTCGTGGTCTCCAATGTCGCGGCACGCGCGCGCACGCTTGCCATAACCGCCATGGCCCGGGCGCGCACCACCGAGTCGCTTTATGCCTTCAGCCGTAAGCTGGCCGGCGCCGGCACGCTCGACGACGTGCTTTGGGCAAGCGCCTATCAGGCGGCGTTGATGCTCAAGGTGCGCGTGGTGATGTTGCTGCCCGAGAATGGCACCCTTGCCGTTAAGACAGGGTATCCACCCGAGGACCTTCTCGATGAGGCTGATCTCGCCGCGGCCAAATGGGCTTGGGACCATGATCGCTCGGCCGGACGCGGCTCCGACACGCTGCCAGGCGCCAAGCGGCTATTTCTCCCTATGCGCACCGGGCGCGGCGTCGTGGGGGTTGTGGGCATCGACAGCGACAAGCCTGGCCCGCTGCTCACGCCGGACCAGCGCCGCCTGCTCGACGCGCTGATCGATCAGGCCGCGCTAGCCATCGAGCGCGTGCATCTTGTCGACGATCTCGACAAGGCCAAGCGGAGGGAGGAGGCCGATCGCCTCCGCGCGGCGCTGCTCACTTCCATCTCGCATGACTTGAAGACCCCACTTGCTGCGATCATCGGCGCGGCGGGAACGCTCAAGGATCTCTCCCGCGATTTGGATGACAACGCCAAGGCTGATCTGCTCGTCACCATCATCGATGAATCCGAGCGGCTCAATCGCTTTATCGCCAATTTGCTCGACATGACGAAGCTCGAGTCCGGCGCCATCAAGCCCAACACCGCGCTGCACGATCTCGGCGAGATCGTGGGCACGGCGCTGCAACGCGCGAGCAAAATTCTCAATGCAGCACCGGGTCGAGGTGGAGCTCAATACCGACCTGCCCATGCTTGAGCTCGACGCCGTGCTGTTCGAGCAGGTGCTGTTCAATCTCCTCGACAACGCCGCCAAATATGCCCCGCCGAAGACCACAATCTGCGTGCAAAGCTGGCGCGAAGATGGATGCCGTTAAGCTTCAGATCTCGACGAGGGAGGCGGCATTCCGCCGGAGGATGTCGAACGGATCTTCGACAAATTCCATCGCGCCCAAAAAGCGGATCATGTTCGCGCGGGTACCGGCCTCGGGCTCGCCATTTCGCGTGGTTTCATTGAAGCCATGGGCGGCCAGATTAGCGCGGCGAACCGGTCAGGATCGGCCGGGCGCTGTTTTCACCATCGTCATGCCGATACCGAGGCCAGCCGAGCGGCTGGATACCGCCGCATGAATGCCAGCCCCGCTCAAGGTCCTCGTCGTCGATGACGAGCCGCCGATCCGCAAGCTCCTGCGCATGGGATTGGGCACGCAGGGATATCAGACGATGGATGCGCCCAACGCCAAGACCGCTCTTGACCTCATGGCGAACCAACCAGATCTTGTGATCCTCGATCTTGGCCTTCCGGACATGCAGGGATTGGAGCTCTTGCGCCAAATTCGCTCACGGACGGAGACCGTGCCGATCGTGGTGCTTTCAAGCCGCGGCGACGAGGTCACCAAGGTCGAGGCCCTCGATCTCGGCGCTGACGACTACGTCACCAAGCCCTTCGGCATGGAGGAATTGCTCGCCCGCATCAGGGCGGCGCTAAGACATCAGCTCCAGGTTCAGGGCGAACGGCCGATCTTCGAGCTTGACGATCTTTCCGTCGATCTGGTCCGGCGCATCGTCAAGGTGCGCGGTAAACAAGTGAAGCTCTCGCCGAAGGAATATGAGCTGCTGCGCATCATGGTGCAGCATGCGGGAAAGGTGCTCACCCATAGGTTCCTGCTTAAGGAACTTTGGGCTACGCCCATTGACGCGCAATATCTTCGCGTCTATGTGCGGCAGCTCAGAAACAAGATCGAGCCAGACCCGGCGCGGCCACAGTACATTTTGACGGAAACCGGCATCGGCTATCGGTTGAAGGCGCCGGAGTGAAGAGTCGGCCTCGACCAACCCGCGAACGCAAGCTGGAGCATCAATGAAGATCAGCGATTTCCTCTTCGCCGGCTCATGTCATGATCGACGTCCGGGCGAGAGACAAGAGACGCTTGCTTGAGCAGCTTTCAATTCAGGCAGCGGGCGAAGTCGGCTTGACCGCAGACGAAGTCATGACAGAGATCGCTAAGCGCGAGGAGCTAGGATCGACCGGCGTCGGCAATGGAGTGGCGCTTCCCCACGCGCGGCTCCGGGGCCTGAGGACGCCCTTCGGCCTACTCGCTCGTCTCCACAGCGGCATAGACTTCGATGCCATCGACGGCGAGCCCGTAGATATCGTCTTCTTTCTGTTGCTTCCGGAGAACGGCGATGGTGGCAAGGGCAACGCACTTGCCAGCGTTGCTCGTGCCCTGAGGGACGCGGAAATTCTACGGGGACTTCGCAGTGCTCAGAACACTAATGCGATGTTCCGCGCTATTGCCGAACCTAGCACAGCTTGATGAAATGTCTGTTCGTGTACCCGGGACGAGATGGTCGACGCCCGCTTTGACCGTATTCGTGCTCGTCCTCCGTATTGGCCTCCCTAAGCGACCAGCACAATAAACCTTTGCGACGGCACTTATCGCACCTAGAAACCCGCCAATGAACGCGCTGCAAACGGATTTCACCAGTCAGGACTATTACCGCGATCCTGCCGCAAGCCTCGAAAAGCTCAGGAGGTCCGGGCCAGTCATCGAGACCAGGTTTCCGATAGTCGGCAAGGTGTGGATCACGACGACATACGAGGCGGCCGGCCGCGTGCTGAAAGACAGTGAGACCTTCACTCTGCGCAAGGAGGGCGGCGGCCTCGGGCTCCCGTGGTGGATGCCCCGTATCGTCCGCACGCTCGCCAATAACATGCTGACGATGGATGAGCCGGACCACACGCGGTTGCGGGGAATCGTCGACGAAGCGTTTCGCCGCCGTGCCATCCTTGAGATGGAGCCGCGCATTTTGGCGATCGCCGACGAGCTCGCCGGCGAACTATTTGCGGACGGAAGCCCAGCCGACCTCGTCGAGCGATATGCGCGAAAGCTGCCGCTTTCCGTCATCTGCGAGTTGCTCGGCCTGCCGCTCGCCGACAGGCCGAAATTCCTGGCCTGGGCGAGTACCGTCTCGCGCATCACTGGCTCTCTTGTCAGTTTCTGGCACATGATGCGAGGCCTTTCCGCGATGAGACCCTATCTGCAGGAACGCTTGCAGGACGCGCGTGAGCATGGTGGCGAAGGCCTGATCGCCGAGCTTGTCCGCGTTGAAAATGAAGGCGGCCGTATTAGCCCCGACGAGATGGTAGCGATGGTCTTTCTGCTGTTAGGCGCAGGGTCGGAAACCACCACACATCTGATCAGCGGATCGGTCTACGAACTCATCAAGAATCCCACCCTGCGTGACTGGCTCGAAGAGGACTGGAGCAGGGCTAATCTAGCGGTCGAGGAATTTCTACGCTTCGTCTCGCCCGTGCAGTTCTCCAAGCCGCGCTTCGTGCGAAAGGACATAGAACTCGGCGGGGTCAGGTTGAAGAAGGGAGACAAGATCATGGCAATGGTCGCCGCAGCCAACATGGACCCGGAGGCGAACGAGGATCCTGAAAAGCTCGATCTTCAGAGACACCCGAACCGACACCTCGCCTTCGGGACAGGCATTCATTTCTGCCTCGGCTACCAGCTCGCGCGCATCGAGGGAAAATGCGCGCTCCAAGCTTTGTTCGGGCGCTGGCCGAAACTTGAGCTGGCGATTCAGCCAGCGGACATTAGGTGGCGGAAACGGCCTGGCCTCAGGGCCATCGAGACGCTACCGGTCGTCGCCCGCCTCCAATGACCGCTTCTGGCACAAGGCAGAACAGCTCCATTTCGTTGGTGATGTCGGCTAATGACCCATAAATGGCACCGCTGCAACCCAAGGATATTCTCAAAAGCCCACCAGGACGAATATCGATGAGATCGCCTTCCAGACAAACATTCTCGCTCTCAACGCGGCGGTTGAGGCAGCGCGGGCTGGCGAGGCCGGCGCCGGCTTTGCGGTCGTTGCCGACGAGGTTCGATCGCTAGCCCAGCGGAGCGCCGCCGCCGCCAAGGAGACGGCGGACAAGATCGAGGGCGCGATCGTCAACAGTCGAAAGGGATCTCAATGCACCGCCAAGGTCGAGGAGTCGCTCACGCAGATCGCCGAGAAGGTGAGCTCTACCGACGCGCTTGTCGGGGAAATCGCCACTGCCGCCCGCGAGCAAGCGCAGGGTATCGAGCAGATCAATGCCGCCATCGCCCAGATGGATAAGGTCTCCCAAAGCAATTCCGCCAGCGCGGAGGAGAGCGCCAGCGCCGCGGAAGAACTCGATGCACAAGCAGAAACTTTGAAAGATCTGGTGGCGAAACTGCGCCTGCTCGTCGGCGGCAAGTCCAATGGCATCGGCCCGACGCCGGTGTCGTCGGCGCGGCTCCTAACGAAGACGGCTCCCGCCATTACCCGCACTGGGCGCCGCGCGATCCCGAAGGCCGTTCGCAATCGCAAATCCTGCAGGCGGCGGCGACGGCCCTGCATCAGATTTTCCGGGCGCCGGCAGCCATCCTGATGCAGTGCGAGAACCGCTTCGAGGCCGTGGCGACAGCGGGAAGCGCACAAATTACCGAGGCCGACCGGGAGGCCGCGCGGGGCGCCCTTTCGTCGCACGAAAACACCCGAGGGGATACCTATCCATACGTGGGCGCCTACTTCGACTTCTGGCCGATCTCGACACCCGCCGGTTGCAACTGTGTCCTGGGCGTCGATTTTGTGCATGCGGCGCGTGAACGGCCGCTTTCACCCGAACAAACCATCGAGGTGATCGCGGCCTATGTTGCCGCGGCTTTTGCTCCGCGGTCGTAACTTCGTCTCGGCTTGCCTGATCCGGCTGGATGTCCGCTTTTGGCACAAAGCAGACATGCTCAATTCGCTGACGAATGTCTGCTTTTGGGGGCAAAGCGGACATGACGCGGACACTGGACAATGTCGGCTAATGACCCAAAGCAGACATCGACTGCCGGGCGGTGATAGCCGAGCCTGACCGTCTGCACTCTGCGTGAGCGGCCCCCTCAACGGACTTACGGTAGAGTCTCAGGGTTCCAGCCTAGCAGCACGAGCATGAGGAAGAACCCCGCTACATAGGCAAGGACCACGGGCCATCCCTCTCTCAGCCAGCGGGCCGCGGATTTCGCTTCCGGCATCAAGCCTGCGACCGCGACACCGGCGGACGATCCGAACCAAATCATCGAGCCGCCGAAGCCGACGGCGTAGGCCAGCAGACCCCAGTCATAGTTGCCCTGCTTTATGGCGAGCGCGGTCAGAGGAATATTGTCGAATACCGCCGAGAGGAAGCCGAGCCCGAGGGTTGTCTCCCAGCTGGGCGATGGCAAGGATTTGACCGACATCATCGATGCGGCGGAGACAAGAGCGATGAGGAAGAGTGCGCCGCGTGCGGCTTGGGGAACGATGGACCAATCCGGTCGCGCGATTGGCGCTGTCAGGAAAATCGCCGCGGCGACCGCAAGTCCTAAGAGGGGGAACTCGTCCAGTATTTTGGAGTCGAGCAAATTTGCCCCGACATTGGCAGCGATCAGTGCCACAAGCACGATTATGACCACAGTGAGGTACCTGAATGAGATGCGCAAATCTGGAGACGGATCTTTGACGATCGGCGCGTATTTGTGTTGGGCAAGCGATGCCGGGATGCCCGAGACGAGCAGCGCACACGTCGCCGCGACATACGCATCAAGCACGGAAAGCGGGCTGACACCGGCAATCCAAAGCATTGTCGTCGTCGTGTCCCCAATGACGCTGCCCGCGCCGCCGGCATTGGCCGCAGCGACAATTGCCGCGAGATAGCCCACGCGGACACGTCCCTTGAAGACATGGCTTGCTACCGTCGCGCCGATAAGTGCCCCGGCGATGTTGTCGAGGAATGAGGAGACAACGAACACGAGACCCAAAAGCACCAAACCGCCGGTCCAATTGTCCGGTAGAGCAGCTGGCATCCAGTCAGGGACGCGGCTTGCCTCGAAATGGCGAGCAAGGACAGCAAAACCGACCAGTAGCAGGAACAGGTTCGCGAGCAGTACCCATTCATGCGCGAAATGCCCGAAAAGGCCGGCTAGCCCTGCGCCTTCGGCGAAGCCGTCACCCAAAAGCTTCTTAATCGTGATGACGCCGAGGCCAATGAGGGCGGCGGCGAGCGTATGACGATGAAAAATCGCGACACACGCGAGCGTGGCGCCGAACAGCAGAAAATCAATCAGCACGGATAGTTCGTGGGCGCTGAGGACAGGTGCGACGTTAACGGACACGCTTAAGGTCCCGCCTGTTTGTTGTCGATTTGGCCGAATAAAAGACTATGCCGACGCATCAAAAGCCCGTCCCGGAGATAGATAAGTCGGCGCGGCTCATTCCCGGCCGGTCTTTGCACGGCAAGCCGTGACGATTGATCGCCCCTCCGGGGTTGAGGATCACGAGTCGCGGAGCGGTGTCGCGTGACGCCGATCGGTCGAGGTTAGGCGCTCGATCGGATGTGCCGCCCAACGTCCGTTATTGGGGGTAAAGCGGACATGGCGTAAATTGGGGCGAAACATTAGCCCGTCCGCCCTACGGAGGTTAGTCAATGTCGCGCAATCTCGCATTCGTCGTCGGTTATGCCGTGATCCAGCTGCTTTCCACTACCGCCTCAGTCTGGGCAGCTGACTTCGGCACTGCAGCGGAAGCCAAAGCTATGCTTGAGAAAGCAGTGGCCGCAGTAAAAGAGGACAAGACGAAGGCGCTTAATATGTTCAACAAGGGCGAAGGCGGCTTCAAGGACCGTGATCTTTATGTGTTCTGCGCCAACGCCTCGGACGGCATCATAACGGCGCAACCTTACATGAATAAGGGCAAACAGCTGAGAGGCATTAAGGGCAAGCACGGTGCTCCTTTCGGTGAAACGATTATGCAGAATGCCACCGAGGGAACGATAAAAGAGACCACCTACTGGTGGCCGCGACCCGGCTCGGACAAGCCCTTCAAGAAGGCGACCTTCTACACGAAGGTCGGCGACCAGATTTGCGGGGTCGGCTACTATAGAGAGCTGGGATTTGGCGGCTAATTCGGATGTCCGCTTTTGGCACAAAGCGGACGTCGCAAACCGCCGTGATGAATGTCCGCTTTGAGGGGTAAAGCGGACATGACGCGGACGTTGTCGCTATGTCCGCTAATGACCCAAAGCGGACATGACGACACTGCTCCATCCGGAAAGTCCGGGGACTTGGTGCCTGCCTGCCTTGCATCCCCCAGCTTGAGCCAATAGGCTTGCGTCATGTTGCAAAAGCTGAACCATCAACCCAACCCCAGTAACATGAACAACTGGACCATCTCGCGGCGGGTCATCGCCGGCTTTGCCGCCATGCTGCTGATCATTGTCACGCTCGGGGTGTTTGCCCTGTGGCGACTGATGGGCCTCGCGGAAGACATCGCTTACGTGGCAGACAACAGCGTTCCCAGCATCCTGACGCTCAGGGAGGCTGGCAACATATCGCGTGACAACTTGATCTTGTTGTTGCAAATCGACCCCTCCGACACAACTGATCGAAACTCAGTGCTGGAACAGAAAATTTCTACCAACGGGGCACGCAGGGACGAGTTGATCAAGAGTTACGAAAGTCTCATTTCTGACGCTGAAGACCGCCGACTTTATGAGGAAATAAAACGCACAAGCGATGTCGCGAGGGCGTCTCGAGCGTCGCGCGCTCGAATTATTGAAGGGGAACAAGGTCGACGAGTTTCGGAAAGTGCAGCAAGAGGAGGTCATTCCTGAGTACGAAAAATATCTCAAGGCGATAGACCTCGACATCGATTACAACGAGAAGCTCGCAAAAACTTACGCCGATCACGGCAAAAAATCCGTGCTCTTCAGCGTCCGCTTGATCGGCGTTGCCCTCGGCCTCGCCTCGCTTCTGGCATTCCTTCTGGCATGGCAGGTCATTCGCTCGACAAACCGAGCCCTTAAGGAAATTACAGCCAACCTCGACCGGGGGGCGCTCCAGACCGCCTCGGCTGCCCGGCAGGTATCGATGGCGAGTCAAAACCTCGCTTCCGGGGCCAGTGAGCAGGCCGCATCGGTTGAGGAGACGAGCACGTCGCTCGAAGAAATGTCCAGCATGATCAGCGCAACAGCGGAAAATGCCGAAAAGGCCAAAGAGCTAGCCTCCGAAGCTCGCTCCGTGGCTGCAACCGGTTCAATGACGATGGCCGAAATGACGCATGCGATGGCAGCGATCGATTCGTCTAGCGCCGAGGTCGCCAAGATCGTCAAGAATATCGATGAGATCGCCTTCCAGACAAACATTCTCGCTCTCAACGCGGCGGTTGAGGCGGCGCGGGCTGGCGAGGCCGGCGCCGGCTTTGCGGTCGTTGCCGACGAGGTTCGATCACTAGCCCAGCGGAGCGCCGCCGCCGCCAAGGAGACGGCGGACAAGATCGAGGCGGCGATCGTCAACAGTCGAAAAGGATCTCAATGCACCGCCAAGGTCGAGGAGTCGCTCACGCAGATCGCCGAGAAGGTGAGCTCTACCGACGCGCTTGTCGCGGAAATCGCTACTGCCGCCCGCGAGCAGGCGCAGGGTATCGAGCAGATCAATGCCGCCATCGCCCAGATGGATAAGGTCTCCCAAAGCAATTCCGCCAGCGCAGAGGAGAGCGCCAGCGCCGCGGAAGAACTCGATGCACAAGCGGAAACCCTGAAAGATCTGGTGGCGAAACTGCGCCTGCTCGTCGGCGGCAAGTCCAATGGCATCAGCCCGACGCCGGTGTCCTCGGCGCGGCTCCTCACGAAGACGACTCCCGCCATTACCCGCACTGGGCGCCGCGCCATCCCGATGCCCGAAGATTTTGGTTGACTTGGTTTACGAGCACAGCCGCATCCGGCTGGTGCTGACAAACAGATGCTGTTGGCGAATCGGCTACAGCCAACGACGCGCACCAACGTCCCTTTGCAAGTGCCAAAAGCGAGAAACTAGCGACTGTCTGCTCACTTAACTCGGGTCGCGGTGCTGCGGCCTATGGGCAAGGGGCGTCCCAGCCGCGAAGGCCGTGCGCGCTATCTGACCGCAATGTCCGTTATTGGCACATAGCAGACGTTGATGCGACGATGAGCATGTCGGCTTCTGGGGGTAAAGCGGACATACCTGATACTTCTCACCAATGTCCGCTAATGACCCAAAGCGGACGTCGCGCCGCTCACCGCCTTCGCATCCCGGTCAATTTAAAGGTGTTGGCTTCGGCCGGCGCCCTTTTGGTGTTGAGTCTGGGCGTTGCCAATTACCTTTGTCTGAAAAGCGTACCTTATTTCAACTCGAAATTCGTGCGTTTGGGGGGAAGCAATGACTCCTCAAAATCCTTTCGATGACCCGAAACCGGTTAGGGAATTAGCGCACACTTTTGAATCTGTCTGGCTGGTCATGCGAGCACATGAGCCGCGGAGCTTAGTATCGAGATCAGCCGGAAACTCGTCGAGCTTGCCGCTGATGGTTTGACTGATCCGGCTCAGCTTCGGAGACTTACCCTGGAGAGTCTGCCTCTCGCCCCGGCACAGCGCGTGATCTGCAGGCAGATCTCGTTGAGCGCCGAGGCGTTTTCGCAACGTCGGACACCTCTCTCAGCCGTCTGCGCCTGGGACCATGAATTTTCGAGAGGGAGTAGACGAAGGCGACCGTCAATACGTTGGCATGAGGACGGGTGCCACTGCCTGAAAGAAGGCTACCGTGCCAGCGGCGTATTCCACCTAAGGCTCCGTCTCCCTATGGCTCGTGGTTGGTGCTATCGGTGGAATCGGGTGTGCTGCCAGCCGCTACAATGGGTTTGGAACCGTAGTTGTTCGCCTGAGCGCCATTCGAATCCCCATCGGTTCTGTCCTTCGAAGATGCCGGTAGGTCAGCGTCGCGAGCTGCGGGATAGCGCTTGCGGCTCTGCTGCCAAAGGTCGCTCGCAATTTTGAGCGGATCGATATTGCGCTCGTGCCACCACTCCCGTTCCTTGCCGGTGGTGTGGATGTGGTGGTGGTGTATGGCGCAAAGCGGGACGGTGAACTCGTCGCTCACTTTCAGGCTGAGCCCTCGGGATTGGGCGTAGCGCACGTGATGCGCTTGAGAGGGAGAGCGCCCGCAGATGAGACAAGGCTGGCTTGCCACAAAGCGGAGATGCTCCTTACAGCGAATTCGCTTCGGCTCGCCGATGGTGAGAACGCTCTTATCGATCCTTGGACGCATACTTCCGTTCCCCTCAGACGCAGGATGGGCGCCTGCGTTACTGGCTCGCTTGACAAGAGCAATGGCGCAAGCTCGTAAGTGTCCAACCAGAACAGGGACAATGCCCGGTGTTTCATTGATGCACCGATGCAGAATACGGAGCGTCTCGATGTTCTGCTCCCACAAATCATAAAGAAGCTCAACGTCGTGAGCATCGCTCATGGCTCGTCGAAGTGCTTCGACAAAGTCCTCCGGTTTGTCATGACTTGCGATAGGAGCGCCAACACGAGAGCGCAGCACCCAAGGGCCGGCTTGTAAACCACTTACCAAGGAGGCTGAGACGCCGCGAGTTTTTCTGACGCCAACCTGCTCGCGGTCATAAAGGGCAAGACCGAAGGGGTTGCCGAACGTAGCAAGTGCGCGCTTCGTCGCGTCTGTCTCGGCGCCCTTAAGCGCGAGGTCGTGAGCCTGCCCTGGGGTTGGGGCCTTGCCTTCGCCAGTTCCCGACCCCTCCCGCACTATAATGATATCTCCGGCTCGGACGCTTACGCGGACCTTGGCGGTGTAAGCTGCTCCTTGATAGGGGCCGGTCGCTCCACTCCACACGCAGTGGCTGGCGAGCGTCCTCCGGTCCCAGGCGTCGTAGCCGAAGATGCGGTTGGCTTCGGCGATGACGTGCCATCCCTCAACATAATGGAGGTCAGCTCCGTTGGCTTTGCGTGTCTTGACGTGCTTCGCCTCGAGTTTTGCTCTCAGCTGCCTGACTTGAGTATCGTTAAGCGCCATCACCTCGTCCTCACGCTAAGCACTGGTTTGGGGTTGCTCATTTGTGCTCCGGGGATGTCGAGGCCCCGCTTGAGCTCTCCAAGGATCGCCTGCCGATCAAGCTTCGGTGGCTGCGGCAGCCAGTAGGCTTCCGGAATCCGATCCTCAGCGATAACCACGAGAGCTGGGGATCCCGCTCGCGCTGAGGCGGTAAAGTCTGGCTGCTCAAGCTTGCTGAGCCCGACCTCGGTCATGGCCTCGAGGGCGAGCTCGCGCTTCTTGGAGGCTCTAAGCTCCAGCCGCGACAGCCGCTCCTTCATATCATCGACCCGGAAGCGGAGGCCGGCTTGAAGCGCTTCATCCACTAGCGCCGAACGGATCACAGCGGCTATCATCTCGTGAAGGTTAGTGATTCCCTCCAACGTATCGGTCACTGTTTCCTCATCGACCGTTGGGAAATCCACCAACAGGCGCTTTTTAAGCTGCTGATATTTCGATGATTCAACTGACAGGGGAAATCTCATCAAGGGGCCAGGAGGTCTTTAAACAAGTACTAAAAGTACTAGAAAAAGTTCTCCCAGTCAACCCCATCTCATGATCGTCCCAGCGCAAATCAAGGCTGCCAGAGCGTTGCTCGGCTTGGGACAGAAAGAGCTATCTGAGCTAGCCGACGTCGGGATATCCACTCTGAAGCGCATCGAGCTAGCCATAGATTTTAGTGGAGCTGCTCGCACTCTGTGGAAGATTCAAACAGCGCTTGAGTTAGCCGGGGTGGAGTTCATCCCCGCCGATGAGACCAAGGGACCCGGCGTGCGCCTTAAGCATCGCACGACCAAACGGGCTGAGAGGGCGCCGGCTCGGAAGAAGAAAGAATGAAATTACGAAACGAAGCCAATTGCCTGCGCTCACGACTTGGTCAGTGCGTGCAAGAACTAACAGTCCGACGTGTTGCACATGATTTCGCGTCTAGTTAACCATGCGCTGTGACACCGTCGCGCCTGGGCTCTATGCACCTGAGCTTGGCCGTAACGATGGGCCTGGCCTTGGTGGCTTCGGCCCATCATTGCTGTGGTCGAGAGGCTTCAATGCCCTCAACACGATCAGGCCCGCGTTGTCGAGTCATCAAGGCCCGTGAAGGAGTGAAGGTAACCGACGGGGAGGCCGGAGTGGAGTTCTTACCGGCAGACGAGCTACAGAGGCTGCGACGCCCCCGACCTTCGTCGGAAAGCGAGGAAGAAGCGAGATCAGTAAAGTCGCGGAGCCGAGAAGGCAGCTTCAGGAAATTACGAAACGAACCCAATTATTGCGATGCAGCATCCCGTCCATTGGATGGAGAGGTGAGAATTTCAACCACCTGGCTTTCGTCTTCATCGCGAGCCCGCCGGTCTTGCAGGAAAAGCAGCTGCTGCAGGGTCCGGTTGAACGCGTTCATGAGCGCCGCTTCGTATCGGAACAGTGTTCCAAGCGTCTGTTGGCTGTTTTGGAAGGCGAGGGCGGTGTTCTCGTAAGGTGTTTCCTTCCTCTCCTCGTCTTTGAAAGGATTTGGAATCATGCTGTCTATTCGCTTGTGGGAAGCGACCTGATCACGCCTTACTTCGATCAGCGCAGCCTCAAACATGGGTATACGACGCATACGCCACATGAGCACTGCTAAGCGCTCGACTAGTTCGCTCTCGATTCCCGGTCGCGGTTTGTATTCTTCCTCAAGCTCGGCCCGCAGCATGTCGAATGCCCTTGGATCTTCATCGCCGATCACGATCGTTTCCGCGGTTAGTCCGTGCTTGTGTGCATTCATGCGTGACAGGGCTTTCCCCGCCACGGTCTTCGGGCCGGTGCTTCGCTTCGCGTTGGTCCGGTTGGCCTCTTGTTGTTTCTGTGACGCCATCGCTTACCTCCACTCGCAAATCAAGGAATATCGACTACTCGTGAGAGCTAGTGGCTGATTTGCAGTCCCGGCTCAAGCCGGACGGCCTGCTCGTATTCGGTTACCAACGCCCTCATGCGCATTGTGACGAGAAGGTAAAGCAGGTCGAAAACGAGCGCGACGCGATAGTCGCCGACCAGTCCTCACAGGCGCCTTTTGCAAAACGAACCCCAATTGCTGCAATGCGGTATCAGGACTGGTGTTTCACCGAGCGTCGCACGCTCGACTGCTGAAGTGGGCCAGGCAGCATGCACGCCTTCGTGAAAGGAGGCCCTTTTTCGCGTTCTCGCCAAAAAAAATCATTGGGCTTGTCGATTTCGGCAGGCGTCGTTCGACGTGACGGTAGAGCCAGGGATTCCGGCCACCGGTCGCCAGGCTCCAAACCAGTAGGAGACACGACAATGCGATACATGATTTTGGTCAAAGCCACGAAGGACTCCGAGGCCGGCGTGATGCCGCCGGAGGAGCTCCTCACCGCCATGGCGGACTATCACGAACAGTTGGCAAAAGCTGGTGTGCTGCTCGACGGCAACGGGCTGCAACCAAGTTCGAAGGGCTGGCGTATCAAATATTCCGGAGACAAGCGCACCGTGATCGACGGGCCCTTCGCCGAGACGAAAGAACTCGTCGCCGGCTACACGATCATTCAAGTGAAGTCCAAGCAGGAGGCGATGGAATGGGCCAGGCGTTTTCCCAATCCTCACCTCGCAGAGGGCGAGATCGAGGTCCGTCAAATGTTCGAGCTGGAAGATTTCGGCGAGAGCGAAACGATTGATCGGTTTCGCGAGATGGGCCTCGCCAGCCAGAATTAGTCTCAACCTTGGCGCCAGGCCCGGAGCTCTGCGCGTCACAACGAACCTAGAAGGAGCAGTGACAATGCGATTCATTTCTATGGTCAAGTCGGCGGAAGCAAATGCTGCGCCCCCGCCAAAGGCGTTCCTGGATGCCATGGGCCGGCTCACCGAGGAGGTGGCCAAGGCAGGTTGCGTAATGATTCAGGCCGAGGGATTGCTCCCGACCCCGATGGGTGCACGTGTGAGGCTTGCCGATAGTAAGGTGACAGTGACGGATGGCCCGTTCACTGAGGCTAAGGAAGTGGTTGGCGGATTTGCGATTTTCGAGGTGCAATCAAAGGCCCAGATCCTCGATGTGGCGCGCCGCTTCCTGGATCTTCACAAAATTCATATTCCAGGCTGGGAGGGCGAAATCGAAATTCGCCAGATCGCGGGGCCAGGCGAAAAGCTGTGCGACCAAGCCTACGAGACGGAGGCGGCCGCGGTGTAACGCGGCTTGCGGCATCGGTGGAAGTGGCGTTAGTCGGTAGCCGGTGACGGCTACCGACATACACCGCACTATCGATGCAGTCTGGAGGATCGAGCAGGCGAAGCTGATCGCCGGTCTCACCCGCATGGTGCGCGACGTCGGCATAGCCGAGGACCTCGCGCAGGAGGCCCTCGTTGCAGCGCTCGATCAATGGCCAAAGTCGGGCATCCCGGACAATCCCGGCGCCTGGCTCATGGCCGCCGCGAAGCATCGAGCCATCGATCTTTTCCGCCGCAACAAGCTGCTCGAACGAAAGCATAAGGAGCTCGGTTATCAGCTTGAGATTGAGCAGGATCTTGCGCAGCCCGATTTCGATGCCGCGCTCGACGATCAAATTGGCGACGATCTCCTGCGCCTTGTGTTCACCGCCTGCCACCCGGTGCTTTCCACTGAAGCGCGCATCGCGCTCACGCTGCGCCTGCTTGGCGGACTAACGACCGACGAGATTGCTCGTGCGTTCCTGGTTCCTGAGCCGACCATCGCTCAGCGGATCGTCCGCGCCAAACGAACCTTGAGCGCGAAGAATGTGCCGTTCGAGGTTCCGCACGGGGACGAACTCGCGGCCCGGCTGTCTTCAGTGCTTGCGGTCGTCTACCTGATCTTCAACGAGGGCTATTCCGCCACCGCCGGCGACGACTGGATGCGCCCGAAGCTTTGCGAGGAGGCGCTCCGACTCGGCAGGATATTGGCCGAGCTTGCGCGCGAAGAGGCGGAAGTCCATGGCCTCGTTGCCCTCATGGAGATCCAAGCGTCGCGACTCCACGCCCGCCACGGCCCCTCGGGAGAGCCAGTGCTGCTGCTCGATCAGGACCGCGCGCGCTGGGATCACCTGCTCATTCGCCGCGGTCTTGCCGCGCTCGCGCGGGCGGAAGCGCTGGGCAGCACCTCCAAGCGCATGCCAGGTCCTTACGCGTTGCAGGCGTCTATCGCGGCCTGTCATGCTCGTGCGCCAAGTGCTGAGGAAACAGATTGGGCACGTATCGTTGGACTATATGGGGCGCTTGCCGAGATCACCCCGTCGCCGATCGTCGACCTCAATCGCGCAGTTGCGCTTGCAATGTTGTTTGGCCCGGAGGCTGGCCTCGAAGTTGTCGATGCGCTGATGGCTGAGCCCGCGCTTAAGACTTATCATTTGCTGCCGAGCGTGCGTGGTGACCTGCTTCAGAAGCTCGGCCGGCTCGATGAGGCCCGCGCAGAATTCGAACGCGCTGCCACGCTTACGCAAAACGAACGCGAACGCAAACTGTTGCTCGATCGCGCCGCGGTGTGTGCGCGAGGGTAGCTGGCTTAGGCGCTGAGCCGCGTGCGGCTCGGCGGCTCGCCGAAGCTTCGCCTGTAGGCGCGGGCGAACTGGCTCGACGACGAGAAGCCCGTCGCGATCGCCACGTCGAGCACTGGCAAGGTGGTCTCGCGCAAGAGCTGCCGCGCACGCTCAAGCCGCAAAGAAGAGTATTGCCGGTGGATGCCGTGGCCGAGGTGGCGCCGGAACAGGCGCTCGAGCTGCCGCACCGACACGCCGGCGAGGCGGGCGAGCTCGGTGCGAGGTTGCGGCGCCTCGATGCTCACCTCCATGCGGCGCAGCACGCGGAGCAGCTTCTCATCAGCCACACCGAGCCGAAGACGTAAATCCATGCGCTGCGGGCCCATGCCTTCGCGGATATGGGTGTGCAGGAACCAATCGCCGACCGCGGCGGCAAGCTGGCGGCCATGATCACGCTCGATCAGAGCGACCATCATGTCGAGGGCCGAGATGCCTCCGGAGCAGGTGATCCGGTTGCCATCAATCTCGAACAGAGAGGGCGCCACGGCGACGTCAGGAAAGTCCTCGCTGAAGGCTGGCTGATGTTCCCAGTGGAGCGTGACGCGGCGGCGATCGAGAAGGCCTGCGCGGGCGAGAATGTACGGCCCACCTGAGATGCCGCCGATGGTGACGCCACGGCGGGCGAGCTTGCGGAGCCAGGCAAATACCTGCTTGTCGTTGAAGGTGGCGGGGTTGCCGCCGGCGCAGACGAACAGCATGTCGACATCGCGGTCGGTACCGACACCGATATCAGGGATGATGGCGAGGCCGTTCGAAGCCATGACCGGCTTGCCGTCCGGCGCCGCGTGCCACCAGCGATATAGGGGCTTGCCCGAGATGAGGTTCGCCGCGCGCAAGGGCTCGACCGCGGCGGCGTAGGACATCAGGGCAAAGCCGGGGACGAGCAGAAAACCCACCGACTGCGCGCGCGCCTGCACCTGCCTTCTCGCCATGTCGCAAATTGTCAAACAGGCGTCGCTAAGTGTCAAGAAGCTGCGGCGCGCGAGCCCAAGATGAGCCATGCGCTATTCGGCCTTCTCGCTCCTGAAGCAAGGGCTCACCGGCAATCGCGGCTGGACGCAAGCCTGGCGGAAGGCTGAGCCGAAGCCTGCTTACGACGTGATCATTATCGGCGGCGGGCATGGTCTCGCCACGGCCTATTACCTCGCCAAGGAGCACGGCATCACCAATGTCGCCGTGCTGGAGAAGAGCTATCTCGGCTCGGGCAATATCGGGCGCAACACCACGATCATCCGCTCCAACTATCTCCTGCCCGGCAACTCTGCGTTCTACGAGCGCTCGATGAAGCTATGGGAGGGGCTCAGCCAGGAGCTCAACTTCAACACCATGGTGAGCCAGCGCGGCATCCTTAACGTCTTCCATTCAGACCCGCAGCGGAACGCCTATGTGCGGCGGGGCAACGCCATGCGTCTCTCCGGTGTCGATGCCGAGCTGCTCACGCGCGACCAGGTGCGCGAATATCTGCCATTCGCCGATTTCGATAATGCCCGGTTCCCAATTCGTGGCGCGCTGATGCAGCCTCGCGGCGGCACGGTTCGCCATGACGCCGTCGCCTGGGGCTATGCCCGCGCCGCCGATGAACGCGGCGTCGACATCATCGAGAATTGTGAGGTCACCGGCTTCCGCATCGAGCAGGGCCGCATCAAGGGCGTGGAGACGAACCGCGGTTTTATCGGCGCGCCTAAAGTCGGGCTTGCCGTCGCCGGCAGCACGTCGCGCGTTGGCGCGCTCGCGGGCCTGCGGTTGCCGATCGAGGCGCACGTCATCCAGGCCTTCGTCACCGAGGGCATCAAGCCGCTGATCGATCATGTGGTGACGTTCGGCGCAGGCCATTTCTATGTCAGCCAGTCGGACAAAGGCGGCCTCGTGTTCGGCGGCGATATCGACGGTTACAATTCCTATGCCCAGCGCGGCAATCTGCCGGTGGTCGAGGACGTGGCCGAGGGCGGGCTTGCGCTCTTCCCCAATCTCGCGCGGCTGCGCGTCCTGCGGAGCTGGGCTGGCCTGCTCGACATGTCGATGGACGGCTCGCCCATCTTCGACAAGACCGACATCGCCGGCCTCTATCTCAATTGCGGCTGGTGCTACGGCGGCTTCAAAGCGACGCCCGCCTCCGGCGAGGCCTTCGCCCATCTGATCGCCAAGGACGAGCCGAGCGATCTGATCCGTCCCTTCCGCCTTGACCGTTACCGCAAGGGCGCGGTTCTCGACGAGAAGGGCATGGGCGCGCAGACCAATCTGCATTAGAGGCGGCGATGCGGATCAAATGTCCCTATTGCGGTGAGCGAGAGGCGAGTGAATTCACCTATCTCGGCGCCGCGGACCTGAAGCGCCCTGACCCTGCCGCGCCTGACGCAGAGGCCGCGTTCTTCGAATACGCCTATATCCGCGACAATCCGGCGGGCCCCATGGCCGAGCTTTGGTACCACGGCGGGGGCTGCCGCTCCTGGCTCCGCGTGGTGCGCGACACGCGCAATCACGAGACTGAAAGCGCCGCGTTGGCGAAGGCAGAAGGAGGCCGGCGGTAATGGCGCGCGGTACTCCAGAACGCGAGCCGTTCCGCCTCGCATCCGGCGGCGTCATCGATCGGACGCGCAGCCTCCATTTCACCTTCGACGGCAAGACCTATGCCGGCTACCCGGGCGATACGCTTGCCGCGGCGCTGCTTGCGAATGGCGAGCGCCTGGTTGGCCGCTCGTTCAAATATCACCGGCCGCGCGGCATCTTCAGCGCAGGCGCCGAGGAGCCGAATGCGTTGATCGAAGTGCGTACGGGCGCGCGGCGCGAACCAAATACGCGCGCGACCATGGTCGAGCTTTACGATGGCCTCGCCGCCGCGAGCCAGAACCGCTGGCCGTCGCTGAAATTCGACGTGCAGTCGATCAACCGGTTGATGAGCCCGTTCTTCAGCGCGGGCTTCTACTACAAGACCTTCATGTGGCCAGCGAAGTTCTGGGAGCGTGTGTACGAGCCGATCATCCGACGGAGCGCCGGGCTCGGCCGCGCGGCGACGGAGCCGGACCCAGACCATTACGAGAAAGCCTTCGCCCATTGCGACGTGCTCGTCATTGGCTCAGGACCCGCGGGTCTCATGGCGGCGCTGACCGCGGGCCGCGCCGGCGCGCGGGTCATTCTCGCCGAGGAGGATTTTGCGCTCGGCGGCCGGCTCTTGTCTGAACGGCTCGCCATTGACGGGAAGCCTGCAGTGGATTGGGCGCGCGGGGTGCTCGCGGAGCTCGCGGGTCTCGACAGCGTGACGATCATGCCGCGCACGACCATCTTCGGCGTCTATGACGGCGGCACCTATGGCGCGGCGGAGCGTGTGGCCGACGATGTGCCGGTGCCGACGGATCATCAGCCACGCCAGCGCTCCTGGCACATCGCGGCAAAGCGCGCCGTGCTTGCCTCCGGCGCCATCGAGCGCAGCATCGCCTTTGCCGGCAACGATCTGCCTGGCGTCATGCTTGGCTCGGCGGTGCGGAGCTATCTCAACCGCTTCGGCGTCGCGCCAGGCGCCCGCGCCGTGGTGTTCACCGCTTCCGACGATGGCTGGGCCACGGCGCGCGACCTCGCCGCATGCGGCGTCGCCGTTGCAGCCGTGGTCGATCCGCGGGCCAAGGGCATCGAGAAGCAAGGCGCAGGGCCTTGGCCGGTTTTTGCCGGCGCTGTGGTGAAGGAGGCGAGAGGCGGCCAGCAGCTCAAGAGCGTCATCGTTCGCGATGACAAGGGCGTCGAAACCGAGATCGCCTGCGATCTGCTCGTGGTCTCCAATGGCTGGAATCCCACCCTGCATCTGACCTGCCATCTCGGCGGCAAGCCTGTCTGGCAGGAGTCGCTTGCCGCCTTCGTCCCCGGGTCGAAGCCAAAGGGCATGGACGTGGCCGGTGCCGCGGCCGGACATCTCTCCCTTGCTGAGGCGCTACACGACGGCGCGCGGCTCGGCGCGGAGGCCGCGAGCGATTTGGGCTTTGCGGCTTCGGTGCCGCCAATGCCGCCGGTCGGCGGTGAAAGCTCCGCGGTCGCCACGCCGCACTGGTGGGTGCATGGCGGCAAGGGTGCTGCCTTCGTCGATTTGCAGAACGACGTCACCACCAAGGACATTGAGCTTGCACGGCTTGAGGGTTACGGCGCTTCCGAGCACGTTAAACGCTACACCACACTCGGCATGGGCACCGACCAGGGCAAGACCGCAAATGTGGTGGCGTTGGGCGTGTTGTCGGAGCTGACGGGCGCGCCGATCCCAGCGCTCGGCACCACTGGCTTTCGTCCGCCGTATACCCCAGTCACCTGGGGCGCGCTCGCCGGTCATCACCGCGGCAAGGATTTCAGGCCAAGGCGCCTGCCGCCGTCGCATGCCTGGGCGGAGGAGAGCGGCGCGGTGTTCGCCGATGCCGGACTCTGGCTCAGGGCGCAATGGTACGAACGGCCGGGCGAAACCTTGCAGCAAAGCATCGCGCGGGAGGCAGCGGCGGTGCGGCGCTCGGTCGGCGTTTGCGATGTCTCGACGCTCGGCAAGATCGACATTCAGGGGCCCGACGCCGCGACCCTGCTCGATCGTGTCTACACCAACAAATTCTCCACGCTAAAAGTCGGCCGCGCCCGCTACGGCTTGATGCTGCGCGAGGACGGCTTCGCCATGGACGACGGCACCACGGCGCGGCTTGGCGAGCAGCATTTCATCATGACCACGACCACGGCCAACGCCGGCAAGGTGATGCAGCATCTCGAGTTTTGTCGTCAGGTGCTGTGGCCTGAGCTCGATGTCAGGCTCGTCTCGGTGTCGGACCATTGGGCGCAATATGCCGTCGCAGGTCCGCGCTCGCGCGATGTGCTGGCCAAACTCGTCGATGCGCCCTTCGATATTTCCAACGAGGGCTTCCCGCGCATGGGAGCGGGCGAGCTCACCATATGCGGCGGCGTCCCGGCGCGGCTGTTCCGCGTGTCCTTCTCCGGCGAGATGGCTTACGAGATCGCTGTGCCGGCGCGTTACGGCGACGCCGCAATCCGCGCGCTGATGCAGGTCGGCGCCGAATTTGACATCACGCCTTACGGCACCGAGGCGCTGAACGTGCTTCGCATCGAGAAGGGACATGTTGGCGGCGCCGAGATCAATGGACAGACCACGGCGCGCGACCTCGGCCTTGGCGGCATGGTCACGGCCGACAAGGATTGCATCGGCAAGGTGCTAGCGCAGCGTCCGGCGTTGCTCGACCCGGCGAGGCCGATCGTTGTCGGCGTGAAGCCTGTCGATCCGGCGCAGTCGCTCACCGCCGGCTCGCATTTCATCCCTGTTGGAGCCGATGCTGTCGTCGCCAACGACCAGGGCTATCTCACCTCGGTCGCCTTCTCGCCGGTTCTCGGCCAAGACATCGGCATCGGCTTTCTCGCCCGCGGCCGCGATCGCATTGGCGAGCGCATTCGTGCTGTCGATCTTCTGCGCGGGCACAATGTGGAGTGCGTCGTCGCCTCACCAGTTTTCTACGATCCTGACGGAAAGCGCACCCATGGCTGAGTTCCGCTTGCAAGCACTCTCCCCCTTCGCCGGACTGCTCAAGCCGGGACGTTACGGCGCGCATCTTAACCCAGCTGGCGTGACCCTCCGCGAGCGCGCCGGCCTCGCGCTGTTCGTGATTTCGGTGGGCGCCGGCAAAGCAAGCGAGGCTGCGGCGAAGGTGGTGGCGGTGACCGGGCTTGAATTGCCGATGGAACCGAAACGCGTCAGCAAGGATGGCTTCGCCTTGATTGGCACGGCACCTGGACAATGGCTCGCTGTCATCGAGGGCAATGCGGCGCTCGGCATCCTCGCCAAGCTCGCGGCGGGTCTCAAGGGCCTCGCCACCATCATCGATCAGTCTGACGGCAAGGCATTGCTACGCATCTCCGGTCCGCGAGCGCGCGATACCCTCGCCAAGGGCTGCTCGCTCGATCTTCATCCGAGGGCTTTCAAGACGGGAAGCGCAAGCACGACGCCCGTCGCGTTGATCGACTGCGTCATCTGGCAGGTCGACGAGACGCCGACCTACGACCTTGCTATACCAACGAGCTTTGTAGAGAGCTTCTGCTCCTGGCTCACGGCGTCCGCCGCAGAATATGGTTACAGGGTGGCCTAGTCCTGGACTTGTTCTCGACCCGCTCGCGGTCGAGTATCCCTCCTCATGCGAGAGTTTCCGCCACGCCGTATCGCCTGCCTTACCGAGGAGACGGTCGAAACGCTCTATTTGCTTGGCGAGCAGGACCGTATTGTCGGTGTGTCGGGCTATGCGGTGCGACCGCCGCAAGTGAGGCGGGAGAAGCCGCGCGTCTCAGCCTTCACCTCCGCCGACATCCCGAAGATTCTCGCGCTTGAGCCGGACCTCGTTCTCACCTTCTCCGACCTTCAAGCGCCGATCGCCGCCGAGCTGATCGAAGAAGGCGTCGCCGTGCATGCCTTCAATCAGCGCGATATTGCCGGCATTCTGGCGATGATCAGGACCCTTGGCGCGCTGATCGGTGCAGCAGAGAAGGGCGAGACGCTCGCGCAAACCTTCGAGCGCCGGCTCGCCGAAATCGCCGCCGAGACGCGCGGGCATCGCCGGCCGCGCGTGTTCTTCGAGGAATGGGACGACCCGCTCATCGGCGGCATTTGCTGGGTCTCGGAACTAATCGAGATCGCTGGCGGACAGGATGTTTTCTCGCATCTGCGGAGCATGAAAGCGGCGAAGGACCGCATCGTCTCGCCCGAAGCGGTGATCGAGGCTGCGCCCGAATTGATCCTCGCCTCCTGGTGCGGGAAGAAGGTCGTGCCCGAGAAGATCAGGCAGCGGCCCGGCTGGGATGCGATCCCGGCCGTGCGCAACAATCGGCTGGTCGAGATCAAGTCGCCGCTGATCCTCCAGCCTGGGCCCGCCGCGCTGACCGACGGGCTCGACGCAATCTGTGCAGCCCTCGCCGGGGTACGATGACAGCCATGAGTTCATCTGGAGGCGTGATCGGCATCGTGCTTGCCGGCGGCAAATCGAGCCGCATGGGCGGCGGCGACAAGGCGTTGCTGCCGCTTGGCAGGCGTCCGTTGCTCGCCCATGTCGTCGCGCGCCTGCGCCCGCAGGTGACAGAGATCGTGCTCAACGCCAATGACGATCCGGCGCGCTTTGGGCAATTTGGGCTGGCGCTCTTGCCGGACAGCCTCGCTGGCCAGATGGGCCCGCTTGCCGGCATCCATGCTGGGCTTACATGGGCGAAGTCGAACCGGCCGGAAAGTCGCTTCGTCATCACTGTCGCCGCCGATACGCCGTTCTTCCCCACCGAACTTGTGAGGGAGCTCTGTGCGGCGACGAGCACGACTGACCCGAAGCTCGTTGTTGTGCGGTCGGAGAGCGGCGTACATCCGGTGTTCGGGCTTTGGCCGGTGTCGCTTGCGCCTCATCTCGAGGACTCGCTCCGTCACGGCGCGCGCAAGGCGCTCGATTTCGTTGCCGCGCATCGGGCGAAGGAGGTGGCGTTCCCGCCCGTGGAAATCGGGGGAGGGCGGTCGATCCCTTCTTCAACATCAATCGGCCTGAAGATCTCGCCGAGGCGGAAGCCCTGTTGACGGCTACGGCGCCGGCGCCCCGGCAATCCTGATGGCTTCAGCCGTCACGCCGTCGATGCGGTGCGGATGGGTGAACACCTCGAAGCCGTCTTTGCGGGCAACCGCCACCAAAGTCATGCCGGCAGCCTCTGCCATACGCACGGCAAGCGCGGTCGGCGCCGAGACCGCGACAATGATCGGTGCACCGATGGCAGCTGATTTCTGCACCATCTCGACCGACACGCGGCTCGTCAGCAGCACCATGCCTTGCTCGGCGGTCGTGCGCTCGCGGGCAAGCGCGCCGGCAAGCTTGTCGAGTGCGTTGTGGCGTCCGACGTCCTCGCGCACGGCAACGAGGCCGCGGCGCGCATCGAAGAAGCCGGCGCCATGCACCGCGCGCGTCTCGCGGTTCAGCTCCTGCAAGGGAAACAGCGTGTCTATCGCCGTCATGATCTGGTTGGGCGTGAACACAAGATCGCCGTGCACCTGTGGCGGCGGGCGCATCGCCTCGATCAGGCTCTCGATGCCGCACAGCCCGCACCCTGTTGGACCTGCCAACTTGCGGCGGCGGCCGAGGAACTCGGCTGCGTCGCGCTCCTTCAGCCAGATGCGGAGCTCGATGCCGACCTCTTCCTCGACGATTTCCACGCTCTCGATGGCATCGAGCGACGAGACAACGCCCTCGGTGATGCTGAAGCCCACGGCGAAATCCTCGAGGTCCTGCGGGGTCGCCATCATCACCGCGTAGGAGGCGGTGTTGAAGGTGAAGGCGATCGCCGTCTCCTCCGGGATGGCGCGTTCGCCGCGCGTATAGCCGCTGGCGCGCCAGATGGAGCAGGGGACGCGGACAATTGGCCGGGGCAAAGGCTTACTCCGCTTCGATTTGGCGGAAAGCTAGTCGGTCCCTGTTGTGCTTACAACTATCGAATGGGACACAGAATTGCGGCTGACAGGCTAAGATAGCGGCGCGTATCAGTTAAGGGAGGCACGCATGGCGAATAAGGCAAGCTTCACGCCGGAGGAATGGACCAAGGTGCTGGAGAGCGTCGCGGTCACTGGCATGGCGGTGACCGCCGCAGAGCCGAGCGGGCTGTGGGGTATGTTGATGGAGGCGTTCGCCGGCGGCGCTGCCTTGGCGGCGGCGAAAGCCGATGCCAACGCCAATGAGCTGGTCAAGGCCGCGATCGCCGATTTCGAGACGCCGGAGGGCAGGGCCGCGGTTCAAGAAGCGCTCAAGCAGCGCTTCAAGGGGGCTGAGGCCACCGACGTGGTGCCGCGTGCGCTCGAGACCTTGCGGCAAGCCTCGGCAATCCTCGATGCCAAGGCGCCTGCCGATGCGCCGGCCTTCAAGGCCTGGCTAAATTCCATTGCTGCCAAGGTGGCGGAAGCCTCAAAGGAGGGCGGCTTTCTCGGCTTCGGCGGCGTGCAGGTGAGCGAGGCGGAGAAGGCGACGTTGGCCGAGATCGCCGCGGCGCTCGGCACGAGCGCGCAGGCCTGACGGCGGTAAAGGCTGGTGAAGCGTGGTCTTGTTCAGAGTTTCCCTATCGCTTGGGGCAGCCGCCATGGCGATGGGGCTTGCGACCGGCCACGCCAAGGAACCCGACGTGCCGCCCTGTAACGAGGACGCCATGATCGTGTTCGATGCATCAGGGTCCATGTCCGGAACGGTGGGCCTCGGCATCGCAACGCCGGTCACCCGCATCGACGAGGTGAGGGCCGCACTTGGGGCGGTGCTGCCAAGCGCCACGAAGTTTCGCCGCGTCGGACTCATCACCTACGGTCCTGGCCCTTACCAGCAATGCAATGTCCGCCTCGACCTCAAGCCAATGCCCGACGCCGCCGCCCCCATCATGGGCGTGGTGAATTCGCTGACTCCGGCAGGCCGCACGCCCTTGACCTCGGCGGTCGACGCGGCGGCAGAGGTGCTTGACTACCAGCACAAGCCTGGCGTCGTGGTCGTAGTCACGGACGGCGAGGAGACCTGTGGCGGCTCGCCCTGCGATCTCGGCAAGAAACTGCATGCTGGTGCCAATCAGCTGACCGTGCATGTCATCGGTTACCGGCCGAAGGGATTCTCCTGGACCGGCGAGGAAAGCATCCTCGGCGCCAAGTGCCTCGCCGATGAGAATGGCGGACTCTATATCGCCGCGGAGACCAGGGAGGAGTTGATCGAAGCTCTGGACAAGACCCTCGGCTGCCCCATGGTTACCCAACGTGACGCGCCGCGGAAGCTCGCGCCGATATCGAAATCCTCTTTCGAGGTCATTCGCCTCGCATCACGGGCCGCCGGGCGACGCCCAGCTCATTGAGACCTCCTTCGCTTGCGCTTGGGAAGTGTGGCGAGCACCTTGTCGATGCGGCGCCCGTCAAGGTCGATGACCTCGATCCGCCAGCCTTCGTGATCGAAATGCTCGCCGACCTCGGGCAGATGCCCGAGCTCGTGCAGCACGAAGCCGGCAACGGTGTGGTAGTCGCCCTCCTCTGGCGGCGTGCGCAGCCCGAGGCGCTCAAAAGCGTCCTGCGCCGGCATCATGCCGTTGATGAGGAGGGAGCCGTCCTCGCGTTCGACCACGTCCGGTTCCTCACCTTCCACGCCGGGCAGATCGCCGGCAATGGCTTCGAGCAGATCGGTCTGCGTGACGATGCCTTCAAGCGCGCCATACTCGTCGAAGATCATGGCGAGCCGCACCGGTGCTTTCTTGAACTGCTCCAGCACCTTGAAGATCGGCGTCGCCTCATGCACCACGAGCGGCTCGCGGATGGCTGTCATCGGGTCGAGCGGCTTGCCGTCGAGGGCCTGGTCGAGCATGTCCTTCTTCAGGATCATGCCAAGCGGAGCGTCGATCCCTCCCTTGCCGACGAGGAGCTGATCGTGACGGCACTCGCGAATGTCTTTCAGGATCGTGTCGCGGTCGTCCTCGATGTCGATCCAGTCGACGTCGATGCGCGGCGTCATGATGTCGCCAATCGGCCGATCGCCGATGCTCAGCACGCGGGTCACCACCTCTTGCTGCTCCTGGCGCAAGAGACCGGCCTCCTGGCTCGCAGCGATCAGAAGCTTCAGCTCTTCCGGGGAGTGCATCGACTCTTCGGCAGTGCCGGGACGCAGGCCGCACAGCCTGAGAACAAGGTTGCCGAGGCCGTTCAGCGAAACGATCGCCGGCCGCAGCAGAAAAAGAAAAGCCGAGAGGGGACGCACGACCCAAAGGGCCGTCGCCTCGCTCTTCTGTAGCGCGAGGCTCTTCGGCGCTAGCTCCCCAAGCACGATATGGAGCGCTGTGATGATGGTGAAGGCGATTGCCACCGCGATGGCATGAGAGCCGGCGAGCGCATACGAACCGAGACCCGAAAGCCACGGTTCGATCAGGCGCGCCAGCGCAGGCTCGCCGACCCAGCCTAGCGCCAGCGACGAGATGGTGATGCCAAGCTGGCAGGCGGCGAGATAGGCGTCGAGCCTATCCAAGGCCCGCTGCAAGGCCCGCGCGTTCCGCTTTCCGGCTTCGACAAGCTGGGTCACCCGGCTCCGCCGGACCGCCACCAGGGAAAATTCCGCGGCCACGAAGAATCCATTCGCGGCCACGAGCGCCAACACGGAGATAATTCCAAGAATGTTGGCCAAACTGCCATCGCCCGTAGGCATGGTCTCCTCTCTAGGTTGTCTTCATCTGCGAGGGGACAGCATAGACGGCGGCTGCGACAATGTCGCCCCGGCTTGGAGTTCTTGCCAAATTTGCGCTACTGGCAGGGCGACAGCGTCTTCGCCATGGATTGAGTTGCTGTCCCGCCCGTGCTTTCTTCTCCCACTTTGTGATGGGGTGCCAACTTCATGCAGGATTCAAACGCGCGCAAATCAACGGGGATGCGCACAAGCCACGAGTTGTTCAAGAATGTCGCCTGCCCGTTTTGCGGCATGCTTTGCGACGATCTCGAGATCGAGCGGAACGGCGACGCGCTGAAGGTGCTCAAGAACGGCTGCGGCCGGTCGGTGGCAGGCTTCGAGCGCAAGCTGCCGCCGAGCAGCCCGAAAATTCACGGCAAGGAGGTCACGCTCGCCAAAGCGGTCAAGGAAGCTGCGTCCCTGATCAAGCAGGCCAGCAATCCGCTGTTCGGCGGTCTCGGCACCGACGTCGAGGGCATGCGCGCAGCGATGGCGCTCGCCGAGCGGGCAGGCGGCGTGGTCGACCATGCTTTAAGCGAAGGCCAGTATCGCAATATCAGGGTGCTACAGAGCACCGGCTGGACCACGTCCACGCTCACCGAGACGCGCAATCGCGCCGATCTCATCATCGTGGTGGGCAGCGACATGCGAAAGCTGCATCCGCGCTTCTTCGAGCGCATCGTCTCGCCGCCGGATTCGATGTTCGGCGTCACCGCGCCGAAGCGCACCGTGGTGCTGATCGGCGAGGTTCCCGACCGCAAGGTCGCTGCCGGAGCGAAGGTCGGCGAGATCATCACGCTTCCCTGCAAGGTGGAGCAGGTGGGTGAGGTCCTGGGCGCGCTCCGGGCGCGGCTCCGCGGCTTCCGCATCGCTGCCAAGACTGCCGGCGGCATCCCGATTGCCAAGATCGATTTGCTGATGGAGCACTGCCGCAAGGCGCAATATGGCGTCGTGGTGTGGGCACCCCCGACCCTCGACGTGCCGCATGCCGAGCTCACTGTCGAGCAGGTCGCTGGGCTGGTGAAGGACCTCAACGTGACGCAGCGTTTCGCAGGGCTATCGCTCGGCGGCAATGAAGGTGCGATGTCGGCCGGCGCGGTCTCGACCTGGCAGAGCGGCTTTCCGCTGCGCATCTCCTATGCAAGCGGCTCTCCGCGGTTCGATCCTTATCGCAATGCCATCTTCCGCATGGTCATCGAAGGCGAGGGCGACCTGCTCATGTGGATCGCCTCCATTTCTCCAGACCTCGCGCCCCCTTCGACCGACATCCCCACCATCGTGCTCGGCACGCCTGGGCTCAGGCTGCCGCAAGAGCCGGCGGTGTTCATTCCAGTCGGCACGCCAGGCGTAGACGAGAAGGGGCGGCTCGTCCGTTGCGACAGCGTGGTGTCGCTGCCCTTGAAGAATTTGCATCGCGCCGAGCTTCCGCACGTCGCCGATGTGCTCAAGTCAATCGAAGCTGCGCTGTAAGCGGGGTCTCCAGCACATGGTCATCAGGCTCTCTGGCGGAAAAATCTACGACCCCGCGAAAAAGGTGAGCGGCGAGGTTCGCGACATCTATGTCGAGGACGGCAAGATCGTGTCTGCCCCGGCAGACGGGCGCGTGGCGCAGACCTACGATTTGAAAGGCCGCGTGGTGATGGCAGGCGCCATCGATCCGCACACCCATATCGGCGGCGGCAAGATGACCATCGCCCGCATGCTGATCCCCGAAGACCACATGAAGGATGAGGTGGCGCGCACCGATATCACCCGCGCCGGCACCGGCCACGCCGTGCCCTCGACCATGGTCACCGGCTATCGCTACGCCGAGATGGGCTATACCGCCTGTTTCGAGCCGGCCATGCTGCCCGCCAATGCGCGCCAGGCGCATATGGAGATGGGCGATACGCCAATGGTCGACAAGGGCGCCTTCGTCATGCTCGGCAGCGACGATTTCTTCCTGCGCCAGCTCGCGGCTAAGAACGAGTTCGAGCGCATTAAGGATTACGTCGCCTGGACGATGCATGCGGCGCAGGCCATCGCAGTCAAGGTGGTCAACCCCGGCGGCATTAGCGCCTTCAAGTTCAATCAGCGGAAGCTCGATCTCGACGAAGAGCACGTCTACTACCACGTGACGCCGCGGCAGATTATCGTGACCTTGGCCCGCGCGCTGAAAGAGCTCGGCGTCGTGCATCCGCTGCACGTGCACGGCTGCAATCTCGGCATCCCCGGCAATATCGAATCGACGCTCGCCACCATCCGCGCGGCGGAGGGCCTGCCGCTGCACATGACGCATACCCAGTTCCTGAGCTACGGCACGGAGGGCGACCGCAAGTTCTCCTCAGGCGCGCCGCAGCTCGCCGAGCTCGTCAACAAGACACCGAACGTCTCGATCGACGTCGGGCAGGTGCTGTTCGGCCAGACCTGCACGGCGTCGGGCGACAGCATGCGGCAATACGCCATCGGCAAGAGCGCGCACCCGAAGCGCACGGTGGTGATGGACATCGAATGCGACGCCGGCTGCGGCGTTGTGCCGATGCGCTACCGCGACAAGAGCTTCGTCAACGCCATGCAATGGGTGGTCGGGCTCGAGACCTTCCTGCTGGTCGAGGATCCGTGGCGCATGTTTCTCACCACCGATCATCCGAACGGCGCCCCGTTCTACACCTATCCGCATCTGATCAGGCTGTTGATGGACCGTGGATTCCGCAACGACATGCTGCAGAAGATCAACCCTGACGCCGCGGCGATGAGCATCCTGCCCACGATCACCCGCGAATACAGTCTCGACGAGATCGCCATCCTAACCAGGGCCGGACCGGCGCGGAGCCTGGGATTGGTGAATCGCGGCCATCTCGGCATCGGCGCCTCTGCCGATATCACCGTCTACAAGGACGAATCCGACCGCGAAACGATGTTCAAAACGCCTGAGCTCGTGTTCAAGAACGGCGAGCTGATCGTGAAGAACGGCAAGGTCGTGAAGGTGGTGCATGGCGCCACCCATGTGGTGCGGCCGCACTACGATCAATCCATTGAGCGGCCGCTGGAAGACTATTTCTCGCGCTTCCACACCGTCGCCATGGAGAATTTCAAGCTCCCCGACGACGAGATCATCGACGGCGGCCAGGGCGCGCTGATCGTGCAGCCGACACGGCAGTAGACCCTTCGGTCACTGCTTTGGCGGGCGATTGCCCATGACGTCGAAATCGGCCTCTTGCAGATGGTATTTCTGCACGATGTTAGACGAGTTGGCGAGAGCGCGCATGCATGCGTCGTGCGCGGCACGCTTCTCCGCATCATCGAGCGTATCTCCGTCCTTTACGCGGTCGGAGGCGGCAAAGCATTTCTGCGCGTCCTGAGCGAGCGCGGACGCCGAGGATGCCGCAAGCAGAAATCCTGCCAAGAGCCCCAAGCCAAGCCTATGGGGACACATGCCCCGCCTCTCCTGCTTGCTGCCGAACCTATTTAGCATAAGCCTAACTATGTTGGCTTCTTGGCCGGCCGCGAAGGAGCGGACACTGCTATTGGCAGTTCTATCCGCCGATCTGCTACCCGCTCTAGGCCGTGTCTAGTAGAGCAGGTAGTTCCGCCTGATCTCCTCGAACTCGGCGATGCCGGAGCGCCAGCTCGCGACGATATCCGCAAGCGGCACTTGGCTATCGATCTGCTGCCTAAGGGTGGGGGAGCCTGCCAGAATGTCGATCGGCATCTTGTCGTGCTCATATTCGTAAGGCGGGTCGCGCCACTGGAATCGATCCGGCGCCGAGCCGTAACATTCGCGGAGCAGCGACACGCCTGCCTTCACCGGCAGGAATTCTTCGCGGCTCGTGACATGAATTTGGCAGCCGCCGCAGGTCACGCGGGCGTGCTTCTGGAAGGTCGGCTCGAAGTTCACGCCGCGGAAATGTACGCCCTTCAGCCCGACCTTGTTCATGCGCTCAGCGAGCTGGTCGGCGTCGAGCCAGGGCGCGCCGATCAGCTCGAAGGGCCGCGTGGTGCCCCGGCCCTCTGACAACATGCTGCCTTCGTAGAGCACCGTGCCGGGATAGACGATGGCCGTGTCGAGCGTCGGCATGTTGGGCGAGGGCATCACCCAGGGAAGGTCGGTCGCGTCCCAATACATGTCGCGCGACCAGCCCTGCATGGGCATGACTTCCAGCATGGCGTTGATGCCGTGATGCTCGTTGAACAGCCGCGCAAGCTCGGCGATGGTCAGGCCGTGGCGCATCGGCATGCGGAACTGGCCGACGAAGGACTCAAAACCCGGCTCTAGCGTCGGCCCCTCGACCTGGGCGCCGCCGATTGGGTTCGGTCGGTCGCAGACGATGACCGGAACGCCATGACGCGCCGCGGCGCGCAGGCAATTCGCCATGGTGTAGATGAAGGTGTAGATGCGGGCGCCGACGTCCTGTAGGTCGATGACGAGCACGTCGATGAGATCGAGCATCTCCTTGGTCGGCTCGCGCGTCTCGCTGTAGAGCGAGAAGATCGGAACGTTGCGGCGCCGGTCCTTTGTATGCGGCGTCTCGATCATGTTGTCTTGCAGGTCGGAGCGGTAGCCGTGCTGCGGCCCGAAAATTGCGGTGAGCTTGTAGCGATTGGAATGGCTCAAGACGTCGGTCACATGGCGGAAGTCGTGGCCGACCGAGGCCGGGTTGGCGAGCACGCCGACGCGCAGGCCGTTCAAGCGGGACGAGGCGAGGAGTGCTTCGGAGCCGAGTTGCATGGCCCGTTGCTTAGCCCGCCGCCGCAGCGCTGCGCCAGCAAAAAGGGCCTGCCGAGGCAGGCCCTTTGCTCAAGTCTTGAAGAACCGTCTTGTTAGGCCGCGTCGACCAGAACGATCTCCGAGTTGGCGAGCGCTTTGATCTTCACAACCGCTTCGTCGGCGATGGCGGCGCCGTCCCTGGCGTTCAGCGTCACGCCATTCACCTCGACCTCGCCTTCCGCCGGCACGAGATAGAGGTGGCGGCCATTGCCGACAGCGTATTCCGCGCTCTCGCCGGCTTTCAGCGTGGCGCCGAGAACGCGCGCCTCGGCGCGGATCGGCAGCGCGTCGGAATCGCCCTCGAAACCGCTCGCCAGCACCACGAACGAGCCTGCGCGGTCGCCCTTGGGGAAGGGCTTCGCGCCCCATGAGGGCTTGCCGCCCTCACGCTCCGGCTCGATCCAGATCTGGAAGATCCGGGTGGTCTCAGGTTCGCGATTATATTCGGCGTGGCGGACCCCGCTGCCAGCGCTCATCACCTGCACGTCGCCGGCCTCGGTGCGTCCCTTGTTGCCGAGGGTGTCCTCATGGGTGATGGCTCCGTCGCGCACATAGGTGATGATCTCCATGTTGGCGTGCGGATGCGGCGGGAAGCCGGTATGCGGCGCGATCTCGTCGTCGTTCCACACGCGGATCGAGCCCCAACCCATTCGCTCAGGGTCGTAATAGCCGCCGAACGAGAAATGATGCTTGGCCTTGAGCCAACCGTGATCGGCGCCGCCAAGTCCTTTGAATGCTCTTACATCGATCATGTCTTTAACCCTCCGCGCCTGCTCGGCGCTGTTGCATGTCCTCAAAATGGGGTGCAGGATCGGCGAATAAATAGAAACTTTAGAAACTCATTGTTTCTCAATATATGCCCAGGCTTCCAGACCTCGAAGGGCTTGCGGTGTTCGCCAAGGTGGCAGAGCTCCGCTCATTTGCGCTCGCCGCAAAGGATCTCGAGCTTTCCAAAGCCACGGTGTCGAAGGCTGTCGCGCGGCTGGAGAAGAGGCTCGGCGCCCGGTTCTTCAATCGCACTTCGCGACGGCTGGCGATCACTGACGCAGGCCAGCTCCTGCTTGATCGCGCCGCGCGCATCCTTGCCGAAGGAGAGGCAGCGGAGAGCGAGGCCCATGCCCAGTCGGCGCGCCCTCGCGGACTCGTGCGCCTCGCCGTGCCGATGTCCTTCGGTCTCAGGGAGGTGGCGCTGCTCTTGCCGGAGTTTCTTGCCGATTACCCTGACGTTTCGGTCGATCTGCATTTGAGCGATGAGCTGGTCGACCTGATCGGCGCCGGGTTCGATGCCGCCTTGCGCATCGCGGCGCTGCCCGATTCCTCCTTGCGAGCGAGGCGGCTGCGCGACGTGAGCCGTAACCTCGTCGCTGCCCCTTCCTATCTTAAGCGCCACGGGCAACCCACCCATCCACGCGACCTCATGCACCATGCCTGCCTCTGCTACGCCTATCTGCCGACGCCTGACGTCTGGCGGTTCGTCAACAAGGCAGGCGAGGTGGTTCAGGTGCGGCCCGCCGGGCCGCTTCGGGCCAACAATGCCGATGCACTTGCGCCTGCGCTCCTTGCAGGTCTCGGGCTCGCAGTGCAGCCCGATTTCGTGGTCGGCGAGGCAATCGAAGACGGGCGCCTCGAAGTGGTGATGCCGGATTGGTCACCGCCGCCGATCGCGCTCCACCTCGTCATGCCGCCAGGCGATCCGAGGCCCGCGCGAGTGGAGGTTCTTGCCGCCTTCCTCGCCGAGCGGCTCGGCGCCTAGGCCCGCCAACCGGATCGCAGACGATTGGACCCCAGAAATCCTGGCGTCGATTGGCCCCCCGCGAGGCACGATTTCCAGCCTAGATCAAAGCCTAAGCCCGGCCCATCGGGAAATGCCGATCGAGGATCAACACCATAGCGCCTCGCTATTGGACCTCGCGGCGGCATCGGCGCCTAATCCACCCTGAGACAGGCTGAGCGGGGCAACTCGCGAGCCAGCCAACGCAGTCCTGCGCCACGCTTTCTGACGCTGGAGATGAAGAGACACATGCTGATTTCGAGTTCCTCCGGGGTTCACACGGTGCAGCCGCAACACGCAACTCAAACGGCGCAGCTGATGCGCAGCGTGATGTGAGTGAGGTCCGTGACGAGATCGCCAAGCGCCGGCCCCGTTCGCCGTGCCAAGGCCGCCCTTCCCGCGGGAGCCGAACCTGAAGATGACCACTCCAGTCTTCCATACGCTCGACGAGGCCTTTCGCTATTGCCGCGACATGGATGCCTCCTTGCGCGAGAGGCTCGATACCTTCTCCGCAGCTGCGCGGGCGCTCGGCCCGGCGATGCAGGAGGCGGTCGACCGCCTCGTGGTGCGGCTCATGGCGACCGACGTAGGCGCTGGCGCGCCGCAGATCGGCGATGCCATGCCGAACTTCATTCTGCCGGACGAAGCTGGCGAGCTCGTGAGCCTCGAAAGTCTTCTGCGGGTGGGGCCGGTCGCCGTCACCTTCCATCGCGGCCATTGGTGCCCTTATTGCCGCATCAACACGCGCTCTCTCGCCGAGGCGCAGACCAAGATTGCCGCGGCAGGCGCACAGATCGTGGCGATCATGCCGGACCGCCAGCAATTCGCCGTCTCGCTCAAGCACGACTCGAAGATGCACTATCCGGTGCTCACCGACATGGACAATGGCTACGCGCTCTCGCTCAACCTCGCCATCTGGGTTGGCGCCGAAGTGCAGGAGTTGATGGCGGCGTCCGGGCGGGATCTGCCGCGCTATCAGGGCAACGATTCCTGGATGCTGCCGCTGCCGGCGAGCTTCGTCGTGGATGCGGAGGGCATCGTGCGAGCGCGCTTCATCGATCCGGATTACCGCAAGCGAATGGAGATCGAGGATCTGCTTCAGGCAGTGCGGGACGCGCGAATTTCACGGCCCCTTCCACCCTGGTAGTTTTGTTGCTCGCGCCCGATCGCGCCTACCCATTCCCGTCCTCAAGTGCTATTGAGAATCCAGGGGCAAAACGTAACAATTCAGCATCCTTACGGATTGGAGGCCGCTACGTGGCCGCCAGGACGAGGGGAGCTTGCAGATGACGGCGAATTCGCTTTCCGATGCGCTGCACGAGGCCTACGTCCAGGCGCGCGACATGGACGCGTCGCTTGGCGAGCGGCTACAGGCTTTCGCCGACGCGGTGCGACGCCTTGGCCCGCATTTCCAGGAGGCTGTCGACAAGCTTGTGACGCGGCTGAAAGATCAGGGCGTCGGCGAGACCGCGCCTAAGCCAGGCGAGCCCATGCCGCTCTTCGTCCTGCCAGACGAAACAGGTCACCTCGTCAGCCTCGATGCGCTTCTCGACAAGGGGCCGGTCGCCATCACCTTTCATCGCGGATATTGGTGTCCCTATTGCCGCATCAACACGCGCGCACTCGCCGAGGCGCAAGACGAGATCGCGGCGCAAGGCGGGCAGATCGCAGCCATCATGCCCGACCAGCAGCATTTCACCGCCGAGCTCAAGGCCGAGCACGACGCGCCCTTCCCGATCCTCACCGACATCGACAATGGCTACGCTATGTCGTTGAACCTCGCCTTCTGGGTGGGCGAGGAGATGCAGAAGCTGATGACCGGCGCGGGCTGGGACGTGTCGCGCTCGCAAGGGAGCAACACCTGGCTGCTTCCAATCCCCGCCACTTTCGTAGTCGGCACCGACGGCCAGGTGAAGTCGCGCTTCCTCGACCCCGATTACCGCAAGCGCGTCGCGGTCGAAGATCTGATCGCCGCGCTCAAATGCGCGAGCTAACCGGTCGCTGATTCTATCGGTCCGGTGCCTCAGTCACTGAGCGGCAAGGGGCGTTGCCGCAGGAGCTGCGCGCTCCACCAGGCCTTTCAGCACGATCCTCAGCTCGGATTTGCCCTTGAGGGGGCCAGTCTCGCCGCCCTCGAAGTTGATCCAGCCTCCATTGAAGCCATCGAGCATCTGCATGCGGGGCTCCGGGTTCTTCATGCCTTGCGATCTGAACAGGCTTTCCCAACTCTCGCGCGGCACGGCCTCCACGCGCACAGGATGGCCGAGGATCTGAGCAAAGTTGCTCGCCACATCGATCGGCGCGACGCGGCGCGGTCCCTCGAGTTCGACGACGCGCCTTGCGCTCAAATTGGCTTGCAGCAGCTCGGCCGCCACCCGCCCCACGTCCTCGGTGGCGACCATGGGGATCGCCTTGTCCAGAGGCTGAAGGAAGCTCGGAACGAGGCCTTGGCGTGCCGCTTTTATATCCCAGGCAAAATTCTCCATGAACCACGCTGGCCGAAGAAACGTGACCGGAATCGGCAAATCGCCGAGCTCCTGCTCCAAGATGGAGAGCTGGGTGAGAAGGTTCTGCCGCTTGACCTGCGCGCCGACGGTGGAAAGGCATACGACCTTGCGGGGACGGGCGGCCAAAAGCGCGGAACGCAGGGCCGCGATCATCGCCCGCGCTTCGGGAAAGCCCGGAGACGGATCGAAGAATGGCGGTAGCATGACGAAGACGCCCTCGGCGCCGTTGAAGGCTGAGGCAAGAGACGCGGCGTCGTTCAGATCAGCAAGCGCCCTCTCGCAGCCGCGCACCGCCCACGGTAGCCCTCGCGTCGCGTCGCGCATGACGGCGCGGACATGCCGCTTCTCCGCGAGCAGCGTTTGCGCGACGGCGCCGCCGACATGTCCTGTCATGCCGATGACGGCAAACACTGATTGGCTCATACCACGCCGCATAGCAGCGGGACGCCGATTGTGCTTGAAGCCAATTGCCGCGATTGATTGTTTCTTGCGCCAACCTGCCGGCGAAGAGGCAGCTAGCGCCGCGTCTGGGATATGGTTGGCGCGGTGGAATAGACGCCCTCCATCCAGCCTATGCCGACGAGCAGGAGGAGCGCGAGCGCCACGGCGACCCCGACAATGGTCCAGGCGCGCCGGATCAGCGGAAGTAGATCTGGATCGAGAACGTGTTGTTGATGCCAGCGGGCGGCTGCGGGAAAGGCGCCGCCGCCCGCACTGTGGCGATCGCGGCCCGGTCGGCGGCCTGTTTGCCGCTCGAACGGACGACCCTTACCCCTTGCAATCCTCCGCCAGGTCCGATGCTGAAGGCGACCGTGGCACTGCCGCCTCCACCGACTCTCGGCCGATGCCGTCCGATCGCCGCCCGCACATTGGCGGCATAACGGCCTGAGCTAACTTTGCCCGCGGCTGGAGCGGGCTTGCGGCCGAAACCAAGGGTCATGGGCTTGCCGACCAGACCGCCCTGCGTTTTGGCTGCGGCGGTCTTTCTCGGTTTCTCTGCCGGCGTTGATTTCGATGCGGATTTCTCTTTGCGTGGGCTTGCCTTGGCGACGGGCGCTGGTTCTGGCTCCGGAGGTTTCACTTTCGCCACAGCCCCGGTCTCGTTGACCTCGGTCTTGGGCGCTTCTGGCGCCTTCTCTGCCTCTGGTTTGGCTTCGCTTCCCGCAGAAGCTGCGACCTGCGCACGCTCAGGCCGCGCGACCGGTTTTGGCTCGTCTGGCAGTGTCTCGACCTTCGCCTCCTCGACGGGCTTTGCGTCGGGCAAGGCGGGCGCCTTAACCACCGCCTCGATCGTTTCCTCCGGGACCGTCGCGACGTTTGCAGGCTCGGGCTGCGGCGCGGGCTTCGGCTTTGCGATCTGTGTTTCAATTGTCGGCTCAGCAACGACGGGCACCGAAGGCGGGGCGGGTGCGGCCACAGTCTCAGGTTCGCCCTTGGCGATCTGCGACGGCTCTGGCTTCGGCGCTAGTTTCAACTCGGTAGGCGGCGTCTCGACCTTCGGCTCGTCAGCCACCGGCTTGGCAGGTTCTGTCGCCGTTTCTCCGCCGGTGCTTTCCGCCTTTGCCGGCGAAGGTGGAGCCTCTGGATCGACGGCATGATCGGCGCTTTGCGGTGCGTCGGGCACGGCGCCGGTCGGCGAGGGATCGGCTGGCTCCGCCGGCGTCAGCACCACGGTCGGTGATTTCGATGGTTCGTCCCAGGGCTTGGGCGCTACCACAGGCGGCTTGGTATCGACGGTGATGGCGTGCGGGTTGCTGCTGCCTGGACTAGGCACCGTGATGAGCACGGATTGCAACGCGGCTGCGCCGAGCAGAATGCCGCCGGCAGCAAGCACGAGAAGGGGCAGTTTCGGTCGGTCTCTATGGGTCACGGCAGAAGGGGTGGCGTTTCACGTTTGCCAACTGAACCCGATACGCCGGATCCGGCTTACCTGAGTCGCGGACTCCCGCCAATGCTAGATTTGTATTTGGGACCCGGAGCTTGCGTGCACCGGCGCTCGCGCCGACTCTGCTCGCGGCACTTCGCGCGAGCGCAACAGCCCTCCGTCACTGTTGCAGAATCGTCACCAAATCCACAGCAAAATGTGGTGCATTGACCTTCGGTTTTTCGCCAGTTGGCGATGGTTGAAAGTGGCGTTTGAGGGGGCAGTACATGCGTATCATCGTCCTTGCGGCGGTTCTCGCTGCATCGTGTGCATTGGGCGGGTGTTTTCACTTCCACACCAGCCAAGTTTATTCGACACCAACAGCACTTCCGCCATTGAAGTAGATCGGTTCGCGAGGGAACGGCACCTCTGCGGCTTCTCTAACTCTGCGGCATCTCTAAATGGCTTCGTTCGCGCGTTCGGCGGTGATCGTCATTCCGCCGGCGAAACTGCGTGTTCACGGGCTTGCCCATTGGCGCTGATCGCCTTCTGGATGGCGTTGATCGCTTCAACGATGCCTTCGGCCAGCGCCAGTTTGCGCAGGACTGGCCGAGCGCTACGGCCTTGGGCAGGTTGAATGAGATCGTCACCGCCGGGAACTGTGCTTGATGCGACACCGAGAGGCGACCGACTTTTAACGGCGCGGGGCAGTTTGGAGGCTAAAGCACGGCCTCGATCCAGCCGGCGAGCGCATCCAGCAACTCCGCTCTTGTCTCGGCGTCGTTGCGGCCAGTGCGTGCCGGCACATGGAAGGAATGATCGCCGTCCTCGATGGCGATGAGGGTGGCGCGCTTGCCAAGCGCCTTCGTAAGCTTGCGCATCAGAGCGATGTCGGCCAGCGCATCACGGGTTCCTTGCAGGAACAGCATGGGGATCTGCACATCGAAGAGATGGGCGGCGCGCTCCTCCGAGGGGCGACCAGCCGCATGCAGCGGAAAGCCGAGGAAAGCGAGACCGCGCACATGCGCGAGCGGAGCTTCGGCTTGCGCTTGCGAGGTCATGCGCCCGCCGAAGGACTTGCCGCCGGCGATGAGGGGGAGCTTGGGCATCAGCCTTGCCGCTTCCGCCACCGCGGCGCGCACTGTTGCTTGCGCAAGCCTCGGCGCATCGGGGCGCTTTCCGCCCTGCTCCATATAGGGGAACTGATACCGAAGCGTCGCGATGCCGCGTTCAGCGAGCCCATCGGCAATTGCAGTCATGAAGGGATGGGTCATGCCGGCGCCGGCGCCGTGTGCCAGCACGTAGCAGGCGCGTGCGCCGCGCGGGTGTTGCAGCAAACCCGAGACGCGCCGCGTCTCGTCGACCGCAATGGTGACGGGTTTCGGCGTCATGGAGGTCAGGCCGTGGGCGCTGCGTAGCGCGACCAATCACAGGCGCGCAGCATCTTCATCAGGGTGGAGGCAACCGCGGTGCGCTGGCGGCCGGCGACGCCGTAAAGATAGACGGTGCGGTTCAGCTCGAGCTTGTCCACCATGAGGCGAAGCAGAGTGTCGGGCGCCTTGGTGCTGCGCGGCAGAAGCGCCACGCCGACGCCTGCCTCAAGCAGGGCCATCAGGTCCGACTCGGCGCCGGTCTCGTGCCGGTGCTCGACGTCGATGTCCTGCGACCGCAGAAAATCGAGCACCATTGGCGTGCATTCGCAATAGGTGCGCACGACGAAGCGCTCGGGTTTGAGGTCCTCGATCGCGACCGCACCGGCGTTGGCGAGACGGTGCATTGCGCTGACCACGATCTGGAAATCCTCGGTGAACAGCGGCCAAGAATTGAGGCGCTCCCATTCCTCGCCGAGATCGGCGCCGAGACCAAGCTCGGCATCGCCGCGCTTGAGATAGGCAAGCACCTCGGCGCTGTTGCCGCGATAGAGCTTCAGCTCCAGGCCTTTGAACAATTTCCCAAGCTCAACCACATGCGGCATGACGAGCGACGGATCGATGGTTTGCGACAGAGCGAGCCTGAGCGAGCCGACCTCTCCGCTTTTGATGGCGGACGCGAGCGAGCGTGCGCTCATGGCGCTGTCGTAGCATTGCTTGAGCAGCGGCAGCATGCGCTGGCCGAGCTCGGTCAGTTGCGATTGCGGCCGCTCGCGGCGGAACAGATCGCCGCCAAGCTCGCCTTCGAGCTGGCGTATGGCGCGGGTGAGGGAGGGCTGAGCCACGTGACATTCCTCCGCCGCGCGCGTGAAATTGAGTGTGCGCGCCACGGCAAGGAAGTAGCGGACCTGATGCATTTCCATAAGGAACGCGCCCCGCTTCTTTAGCTCAAATGCGACCGCGGCAGATTAGCGGCAAGAAACGGTACGCGCGCATGACGATCGTTCACATCTGCTCGCGCGAGCGCGGGCAGGCGTGTGCGCGCAGGATGGGCTCGCGCCATGCTTTAGTGGGGTCCTCGGCCTCGGAAATGGTTTGGTCGCGCTTTGGTTAAGCTCGATCTTGTACGCTTTCTCACAGTTTGCCGTCGAGATGCTTTAAAGGTCATGCCTAATTTTTGGGCAGGGTGGGCGCTCCCCGGCATTTTGACCCGTAATAGCGGCCCCCTATGGAAGTCTTAGCCAACGGGCATTTCCCGGGAGCCCACCTCCGCGAGCATCATCCTGGCTGAAGAACCGGGGCGTCCGGCCCTGCATCGGGCGCCTCCAGCCAAAGGAGGCCTGAGGCAATGAACATCGCCATGACGGAGCCCAAGGCCGCCGTCGTACCCTCGCTCAAGGGCAAAGTCTCACTGATCACCGGCTCGACCAGCGGCATCGGTCTCGGCATTGCACGGGCTCTCGCCGGCGCAGGCTCTGACGTAGTGCTGAACGGTTTCGGCAAGCCGGAAGAGATCGAAGCTGCACGAGACGGCGTCGCCAAGGATTACGGCGTTCGCGTCGATTATTCCCCCGCCGACATGTCGAAGCCTGACTCGATCGCCGAGATGATCGAGACAACTCTGCGCAAATTCGGCAGGCTCGACGTGCTCGTCAACAATGCCGGCATCCAGCATGTGGCGCCGTTGCAGGACTTCCCGCCGGCGAAGTGGGACGCAATCCTCGCCATCAATCTGTCCTCCGCCTTCCATACCACGCGGCTCGCGCTGCCTTCGATGATCGCCAACAGATGGGGGCGCATCATCAACATCGCTTCGGCGCACGGGCTTGTCGGCTCCGCCTACAAATCAGCCTATGTGGCGGCGAAGCACGGTATTCTCGGGCTCACCAAGGTGACCGCGCTCGAAGTCGCCGAGCAAGGCATCACCTGCAACGCCATCTGCCCCGGCTATGTCTACACGCCGCTGGTCGAAGCGCAGATCGAAGGTCAGGCGAAGTCGCATGGCATCCCGCGTGAGCAGGTGATCCGCGACGTGCTGCTCGCGCAACAGCCGAACAAGCGCTTCGCCACCGTGGAGGAACTCGGCGCCCTCTCAGTGTTCCTCGCCTCCGACGCTGCCGCCTCCATCACCGGAACCCCGATCGCCGTCGATGGCGGCTGGACCGCGCATTAGAGGCCGTAGAGGCCACGCGCAAGGAAAATCCTGGAGAAACGACCATGGCCAACCCAATAGGCCTTACCCCGCTCGAAGCCGCCAATGAAATCCGCAACGCCAATAACGGGCAAGTCGTGCTCGTGCTGCAAGGCGGCGGTGCGCTCGGTGCCTATCAGGGCGGCGTCTATCAGGCGCTGCACGATGCCGGCATCGAGCCTGACTGGCTGATCGGCACCTCGATCGGAGCCATCAATGCTAGCATCATCGCCGGCAATGCGGTCGAAGACCGGCTCCCGAGGCTCCAGGAATTCTGGCGGCGTGTCGAGCGCTCGACACTGTGGGGCGCCTTTCCTGCCTTCACCGGCGTCGCCGACGCGCTCTCTTCATGGACGACGCTCGCCACCGGCATCCCAGGCTTCTTCGAGACGAATTTGCGCGCCTTCCTCGGCGCTCATGTGCCACTCGGCGCCGATCACGCCGGCTATTACTCGACTGAGCCGTTGCGTCAGACGCTGGAGGAACTCGTCGACTTCTCGCTCATCAACGAGGGGCACCCGCGGCTCACTGTCGGCGCGGCGCATGTGCGCACCAGCATGATGCATTATTTCGACTCGAAGGAGATGGACGTGACGCCGGCGCACATCATGGCGTCTGGCGCGCTGCCGCCAGCCTTCCCAGCGGTGCGCATCCACGGCGAGCTCTATTGGGACGGCGGCATCCTGTCCAACACGCCGACCGAGCGCATCTTCGACGATCATCCGCGGCGGAACTCGCTGATCTTCGCCGTGCATCTGTGGAACCCGACAGGCGATGAGCCAACCACCATCTGGGAGATCCTGAACCGGCACAAGGACATCCAATATTCGAGCCGCATCGCGAGCCACATCGTTCGCCAGCGTGAGGCGCACAAGCTCCGCCACGTCATTACCAAGCTGCTCGACTATGTGCCGGAGAAGGAGAAGCAGGACCCGCTGCTCAAGGAGCTCGCGCAGTATCACTGCGACACGCGCATGCACGTGGTGCGGCTGCTCGCGCCGCGCCTCGACAATGAGAACCACACCAAGGACATCGATTTTTCGCCGGCGGGAATCCGCGCGCGGTGGGAGGCAGGCTATGCCGATACCAACCGTGCACTCGAGCGCCAGGCGTGGCTCGGCGAGTTTGGGCTCCTCGACGGCGTGCTGCTGCACGAGCCTGAGCCTGGCGCCGAGCCGGCAGCCGAGATTGCGCCAGGCGATCCGCTCTGCACCTCAGTGTCATCGCCGAAGCTCGCGGCGGAGTAGGGGGCGTGTGATGGGAGTCTGCACCGGTATCTCGGCGCTTCAGCTTGCAGCTATCGGCGCGAGTTTCCTCCTCGCCGTGCTCTGCCTCGACATGTTCTGGGTGAAGCTACCTGAAGAGCTGCACAATGGCGACATCGCCCCGACGCTGAAGCGTCAAAGCTTGCTCAACATGTTCGTTGCATTGGGCGCCAGCGCCACCGCGGTGCTGCTGATGATCTGGGTCAGCGCGTGTGGGGTGTGATCTCGGCTTATCAAGCTTGATCGCCAAGGACGCGGCCGTCCGCTCCGGCATCTTAGGTATCCAAGGCACCAGATAAGGGAGAAGCCTGGCCCACGCAGGGAAGGGGGTGCCAGGCTTCTCAACTCTTACTCACGGTCGTGGCCCCTCAGGGCTCATGGCAGAGGGGGCTGCCATTTCCAACCGCTTAGAGTGAAAACGGCTCAACCCGGCTCTCGGTTCCCTTCCGAGCCGCTGAGCCGTTCTGCTGTGGCTGTCCAGCACCGAAAAAAGAAGCCCGGCGCTGGGGAGCCGGGCTTCTCTTTACTGAACTCACACGGTCGAGGCATACGCACGTGGCAGAAAGGGAACTACCATTTCCGACCGCTTGGCCTGGAGAACGTCGCGGCCTAGCGATGGGTTCCCAAGCTGGTCACCTGTGGAGGGCAGTCAAACCATCTCGGAAAAGAAGCCGGCCAAGGGATCGAGACCGGGCTTCCGCAGCTGGAGGAAATGTCCTCTGGGGAGGGCGCCCCATCCCGCCGCTTCCTAGCCAACGTCTTGTTCCGATGGGGAGTTCCGGCAAAAGCCCGCGATGCCCTGGCGCATTCGCATCTCGCCGGCCGCCAAACCTAGATAAAGGGGTTGAAGATCCGGCTGAACAGATAATGCGTGCTGATCGGCTCGTACATGTAGAACAGGTAGAAGCCGAACAGCACGAAGACCACGTAGGTGATGACGATCCAGGGAAAAGCCGGCATTGGCGCGCCCAAACGATGCAAGGGGGGCCAGTTTACGCTCAAAGCCCGCTTGCGAAGAAGCCCGGCCTCGCAAGAAACCGGGCTTCTCCAACTAGACGCGCGACAAACTCATTGGTGCCGGCCTTAGCGCGGAGCGAAACCGTCAATTTTTAGAAGCGGCGGTCCTGCGTGGGACCGGACCTTCGTGCCTCGTCCTACTTGATGGACGGGTTGGAGACCGGCGGCGGCAATGGCTCCGCATACACGGCCTGCCGGTGATGGAAGCAGCCGGCCAGGACGACCGACGAGGCGAGGATGGCGAGAGCTACAACAGTGCGCATAAGACAAATCCCCCTAAACGAGACGTCCAGCTTTTTACGCCCCGCCTCTTAGAAAATGATTAATGGGCGGCTCATTTTAAGGCGGCGTTAGGGTTAACGGTTCCCGCCGGAAGCCGACCAAAAGAGGGCCGGCATTTGGCAATGCTGTGCCCTTGCACGGCAGCGTGCCGTCACGCTCGCGGCGCGCCAGCGGCCCCGATCGGAGCGGGTTTATCCGTTCGGTCGGGGCCGCCAAGGCAGAAGCAGGAGACCACCACGCGACATGGCTGCCGCTGCCTTACTAGCCTTAAATGCGCTGGAGCTGCTGGCTTTGCGCCAGATCAAAAATCTCGAGCGCCGCATGTGCGCCGCGGTGCCGGCTCAATCGCGACTTGCAATCGCTCGATCAGTGCGCCATATGATACGTGCATCGGCGCGCCCAAGGTGGGCGCGGGCCTTTAAGAAGTGACGGCAAAGACTATCGCGCCGAATACGAGCACGACCTTTCCCCGATCGTTTGAAGACGCCGGACGCCTTCTCAGGCGAACGGACCGCTATGTGAAATCTATGAACGGGAAAGGAATCCCAATGACTCGTGTCAATGGCACAGTGAAATTCTTCAATCATGCGCGCGGCTTCGGCTTTATTTCGCCGGAGGGTGGTGACAAGGACGTGTTCGTCCATGCCTCCGCGCTCGAGCGCTCCGGCGTTCCCGCGCTGAACGAAGGCGACAAAGTCTCCTTCGTGATCGAGGACGACAAGCGCGGCCGCGGCAAGCAGGCTGCGGACGTCCAGATCGCCTAACCCTTTCGCCATCGCGACTGGTTTTGAACCGGCAGGCCAAGGCCTGCCGGTTTTTTTGTGTGTTGTGGGATGCGACTTCGGCTTTCGGTCAGGCGTCATGCCGCATCGCTTCCGGCGTCATCGGCGTCTTGAGGAGAACAGCGAGCAGCGCCGCGATCACCAGCGACAGGCCGATGCCGGCCACGCAGGCTCCCCAGCCGAACCGGTCGAAGAGCTGGCCGAGAAGGGCCGCTCCCATCAGGCCGCCGAAAAAGTAGAAGGCGAGGTAGAGGCCGCTCGCCGAACCTCGGTCGGAGGTAGCGGCGCGGCCGACAAAGCCAGTGGCCGTGGCCTGCGCGAAGAAGGTGCCCACGCCGACCAGCACCATGCCTGCGAGCACCGCTGTGAGGCTCGACGACAGCATCAGGGGCAGCCCGAGCGCAGCCACACCAAGCGAGCCCCAGAATGTCGTCCGCGTTCCGAAACGTTTCACTGCGCGTCCCGAAAGCGGGGTCGTGGCGATGGCGGGCAGGAACACGAAATAGATGATGCCAAGCGTCATGGCGTCGACGCTGAAGGGCGGCCGCACCAGAACGAAGTTCACGTAGGTGAAGGTGCCGATAAACGCGAACAGGATGCAAAAGCCGATGGCGAAGCTCGCGCGCAAGGACGGATTCTTGAGGTGCATGATCCAGGCAGAGAAATGCGAGCCCATGCCCGGCCCGACGCTTTTCATCGGCGGGGTCTTCTCCACGGTGAAATGGACGAGCACTGCGCCGGCGAGATTGAGGAGCGCGAAGAAATAGAAATTGGCGGCGAGCCCGAAATGATCGGCGACGCCGGCCGAGATCAGCCGTCCGATCAGGTTGCTCGCAACGTTGCCGGTGATGTAGGCGGCGAAGGCCGAGGCCGAATCCTGTGCGCTGTAATGCTCGCCGAGATAGGCAAGGGTGAGGGTGAAGGCAGAGGCCATGCACAGGCCCTGTAGGATACGCAGAATCGCAAATGCCGTGAGGTTGGGTGCGTAGGCGAGCAGCGCCGTCGGGATCGAGAGCAGAACGAGGCTGATGAGAATGCCGCGACGCCGGTCGATGCTGCTCGAGAAAAAACCGACGGCGAGGCCGGACACGAGCATGCCGAGCGTGCTCGCATTGGAAGCGAGACCCATCTGCCCCGGCGTCACGCCGTAATGCTCGGTCAGCATGGGCAGGATGGCTTGCGTGGCGAAGAGATCAACGAGGCTCAGGAATGCCGTGAGCGCGATGACGATGGAGCGGAAGAACACACCCGCCGAGTGACCATGAGCTTGGCCCTTGGCGGCGGGAATCGCGTGACTGATGTCCGACATGGCCTTGGCTCCTCGATAGATGTGGGGGGCTGGACGTGACGTTCCGGGGGAGGAGGGCGGAACGTCACGTCCAGGCGTGAGGAGGGGCGGCCTCACATGTTGTGGTCGGTCGTGTCCTTCAAGAGATCGGCGGAGAGCAGCACGACGGTCGTGTCGCCGAGATTCTTCCACCAATGCGACACGTCGGGGGTCTCGGCCACGACGTCGCCGGCTTCATGCACCAGCGGCACCGAGCAATTGCTCGCATATTCGTGGATCTCGCCTTCGACGATGTAGATGATGGCGGGACGGTCGGCGTGGCTGTGCCAGGGGACGATACCGCCCGGCTCGACCACGAGCTTGCGCATGCGGAAGTTCCGGCCATCGATGTTGAACGGCGCCTTGCTCACGTCGATCGCGGCGATGGTGGTGTCGGTGACGCCAACCGGCTTTAGATCGACGGCTTCGCGCGCATTCGCCTTCTTCTGATCTGCGGGGCATTCGCCGGCGACGGCGGGAACGGCGAACGCGGCTGCGCCTGCGACGACAGCGGCGAGAAGTAGGCCGCGGCCAAGTCGTGACTCTTTGTTGAAGTGAAACATCCTCGTCTCCTTTGTCTTTGCTCGGGCCACGAACATTTGGCCGCGACGATACAAAGGAAGATCGGCCGAAGCCGCCGCAGGCGGAAATGCCGGTTGGCTTTGAACTCGATAGCCGACCGCTATTCCTGTCGTTTCCTGCAACGGATCAATAGCGAACAGGTATTGGGCAAGACGAGGGTGCCGGCATTACCTATCGCTCATTCCGATGAGCCACATGGCCAGCCCGCCGGAACGTCCTCGACCCCCAAGGCCACCGAACTAGGAGAGACCTCTATGAAGAAGCTTTTGATCGCCGTTGCCCTGGTTGTGTCGTTCGCCGCGCCCGCGTTGGCCGACAACTTTCCGAACCTCTACGCGACGCATCTTGGCCGCTAAGCCTTGCGGCTAGTCGATGACCAAGTGGTCGTTCTCTGACCACCCAATCCCTCCCAAGCCTTAAGGGCACTCGCCGACCAAGCGGGTGCCCGTTTTTTTTGGCCTTTGATAGCCTCTGCGCAACCCTGCACGCCAAATAGCGAAACCATAGCCAGAAGGTATTGGGAAGTGCGCGGCCGTCTCTCTAGCCTGATCCACGTTCCGGTCCGGGTGATTGGCAAGCCGGTTCGGACGTCCCTGGCTAACCGCCACCCATTCAAGGAGAGAAACTCTATGCGCAAATATCTGATCGCAGCGGCCCTGACCGCTGTCTTCGTTTCCCCCGCTCTCGCCGAGCAGTTCTATGTGGTCTTCGACCCGGCGAGCCATAAGTGCGAGGCGATGCACAACATCCCCGAGGGTAAGAAGTCCATGGGCACGTATGGCAGCATGGACGAGGCCAAGAAGGCCATGGCCACGATGAAAGAGTGCGGCTAATCCAAGTTGACGGCACGGGCGCTGCTCGAGGAGCGGCGCCCGTCCTTACTTGCGGGACTGACTGAAATGCAAGAGGCCGCTCCGACCAGTCCCCTACAGCTTCTCTTCATCGAATTGCGCGTCGGCCTCGTGCGCTCCGCCATTCAGGCGGGGCTTCTCCTCAACGGCGGCGGCGCCGTCACCCTTCTCCTCTTTCTCGCAACGATCCTCACGGCATCAGGGCAACGGAGCCATGCGGTCGAATTATTGCCGCTAAAGTGGGCACTGGCCCTCTTTGGGCTCGGCATGTTCCTTGCCGGCATAACCTTCGTGAATGCCTATATTGCCCAAGGCGTCATCGCACCCGGCCGTTCCAGTGCGTTTGGAAACGTCATGCGTAGGCTCGGATTGAGCCTGATCGTTGCCTCACTCCTGCTGTTCCTTGCGGGAGTCGGCCTTGCGGTGAGCGCGATCTGACCTAAATACCTATCGCTAGGGCCGTGATTTTTTTCAGATTTGTGTGTTGCGGCGCCCTAGCGCTTGCGGCATGCAATCGCCCTGCGGTAGCAATTCTGTGTCATTGGGGACGTGATCTTGCAGGCTCAGGGAGAAACTCGATCCATGATTTTGCGTTCAGCCATTCTGTCGCTTGCGGCCGCTGCCATAGCCGCGCCGATTTTCCTCGTCCCCGCCGGGCCTGCCAAATCGGATCCTAGCCCGTTCAGCACGCTGCTCGGCTCCTGGGGCGGATCCGGCGAGATCCGCCTCGACAAGGGGCGGAAGGAACGCATCAAGTGCAATGCCTATTACACCGGTGGCGGATCCGACCTCGGAATGGCCATCCGCTGCCAAAGCGACAACTACAAGATCGAGATCAGGAGCAAGCTGAGCTATAGCGGCGGCCGCCTCTCGGGCAATTGGGAAGAGCGCACCTTCAATGCTTCTGGAACCGCCTCTGGAACCGCATCTCCCAACAAGATCTCTCTTGCAATCAAGGGTGCTGTCTCGGCCAATATGCTCGTCAACTATACGAAGACGACGCAGAACGTGAACATCTCGGTTTCGGGCGTCGCCTTGCAGGGTGTGCGCATTTCGCTCTCACGGAGTTGACCGCCGCCAGCCTTTCCCGGCATTTCAGTCGGGCCTTGCCTTCGCAAGGAACGGGGTCTCTATGGCGTAGGCCTTAGCGACCATAACGCTGGAGGTGCCCATGGCGAGCGACGCGGCTTTGCTGACAGCCAAGTTCGAAGACGGCAGGCTTGAGCTTGCCGCTGGCGGCTCGTGGACCGCTCCACACGCGGCGGAACTTGAGACGCTCGTCGATCGTGCTTCGGAGGACGCAGCCAAGGCGAAGGCTGTTTCCATCGACATGCGCGGCGTGCGCGAATTCGACACTTACGGTGCCTGGCTGCTCGAGCGGCTGACGCGGCAGTGGCGCAGCATCGGCGGGCAGGCCTCGGTAGTCGGCATGCCTGAGCATGACCGGACCTTGCTGAAAGAGATGAGCGGGGTGAACCTCGAGCCCGTCGCTCCACCCGCGCGGCCCAACCCCATCGTCTCGGCTCTTGCCGCTGTGGGCAGGGGCATGACGGGCTTCGGTCGCGACCTCGGCACCTTCGCCAATATGCTCGGCGCCATAGGCGTCGCCGCCACGCGCGTCATCGCGCGCCCGCGCGATTTCCGCTTCACCTCCGCCGTCAATCAGCTCGACCGCGTTTGTTGGCAGGCGGTGCCGATCATCTTGCTCATCACTTTCCTGATCGGCGCCATCATCGCCCAGCAGGGCATCTTCCACTTCCGCAAGTTCGGCGCGGAAATGTACGCCGTCGACCTCGTCGGCATTCTCATCCTGCGTGAGGTCGGCGTGCTCATCGTCGCCATCATGGTCGCCGGACGTTCGGGCAGCTCCTATACCGCCGAGCTCGGCTCGATGATGATGCGCGAGGAGGTGGATGCGCTCCGCACCATGGGCTTCGATCCCGTCGAGGTGCTCATCCTGCCGCGCGTGCTCGTGCTGATCATCGCGCTCCCCATCCTGACCTTCCTGGGCTCGATGGCCGCGCTCTATGGCGGCGGGCTCGTCGCCTGGCTCTATGGCGGCATGAGTCCCGAGATCTACATTTCGCGGCTCGAAGAGGCCATCTCGCTGACCCATTTCAAGGTTGGGATGATCAAGGCGCCGTTCATGGGGCTGGTGATCGGCGTGGTGGCTTGCGCCGAGGGGTTGCTGGTCAAGGGCAGCGCCGAGTCGCTCGGGCTGCAGACCACGAAGTCGGTGGTGAAGTCGATCTTCCTCGTCATCGTGCTCGATGGGCTGTTCGCCATCTTCTTCGCTTCGATCGGAATGTGATGAACCCGAAAGACAAGCCGGTCATCTCGATCAAGGACCTCGTCGTCGGCTTCGGCGACCAGACCGTGCTCGACCATTTGTCGCTCGACGTGCGCAAGGGCGAGATCCTCGGCGTGGTCGGCAAGTCTGGCGGCGGCAAGTCGGTGCTGTTGCGCACGATCATCGGGCTTCTGCCGAAGTGGCACGGCAAGATCGAAGTGCTCGGCGTCGATCTCGACACCGCGACCGAGCAGGAGCGCCGTGCGCTCGAGCGCCGCTGGGGCGTGCTGTTTCAGCAAGGCGCGCTGTTCTCCTCGCTGACCGTGCGGCAGAACGTGCAGTTCCCCATGCGCGAGAATCTCGAGATCTCGCAGCGGCTGATGGACGAGATGGCGCTCGCCAAGCTCGACATGGTTGGACTCACCCCGATCGATGCCGAGAAATACCCTGCGGAGCTGTCCGGCGGCATGACCAAGCGCGCGGCACTCGCCCGCGCGCTTGCGCTGGACCCTGAGATCGTGTTCCTCGACGAGCCCACATCCGGCCTAGACCCGATCGCAGCCGGCGATTTCGATGCGCTGATCAAAACCTTGCAGCGGACGCTCGGCCTCACCGTGTACATGAACACCCACGACCTCGAGAGCCTCTACACCGTGTGCGACCGCATCGCTGCCCTCGCCGACGGACGCATCGTCGCCTTGGGGCCGATGGAAACCATGCTCGAATGCACGCATCCTTGGGTGCAGACCTATTTTCAGGGTAAGCGCGGCGGGATGCTGACGAATCGACTCGAACAGGTAAACTGAGGCGAAGATGGAAACCGGTGCCCGCTACGCGCTGATTGGAGCCTTCATGCTCGCCGTGATCGCGGCAAGCTTCGCCTTCGTCTATTGGCTTGAGAACAAGGGGGGTTTCGGCGAGCGCAGCTATTACCGCCTGCGCTTTGAGAACTCGGTGTCGGGGCTTCAAACCGGCTCCGTGGTGCTGTTCAACGGCATTCGCGTTGGCGAGGTAACCGGGCTCGCGATCGGCCCCGATCATCCCGACCAGGTGATCGCGACGGTCGGCGTGGTGAGCGGCACGCCGGTGCGCAGCGACACCACGGTTGGCATCGAATCTCAGGGGCTCACCGGCGGTGCGGCGGTGACGCTCAACGGCGGCGACGCTTCAAGTCCGCCGGTGACGGCGGAGAACGGCGAGCTGCCGCTACTCAGCGCCGAGCCTGGCGCTGGCCAGGATTGGCAGTCGCTCGGCCGGGAGGTGCTGCGCAAGCTCGACAACATCCTCTCCGACAACGCCGACAACCTGCATAGCGCCATCGCCAATTTCAACACCTTCACCGACGTGCTCGCCCGCAATTCCGATCGCATAGAGGGCCTGCTCGGCGGGCTCGAGAAGCTGACCGGCGGAGGGTCAACCAAATCCGCCGCCCCGACCTATGACCTCACCGCGGTGAAAGACTTCCAGAAGCCGGCCGAAACATCGTCCTGGCAGCTCGTGGTGCCGGAGCCCTCGGCGCTGCTTGCGCTTAACTCCGACAAGATCAAGGTGCGTCCGGCCGACGGTGCGGAGAGCTCCGACATTCCGGATGCGCGATGGTTCGACAATATCCCGATCCTGCTCCAGGAGAAGTTCATCCAGAGCTTCGAGAATGCCGGCTATTCGCAAGCCGTGAGCCGGCCGCGCGACGGCTTTGAAGCGGGCTACCAGCTCGTGCTGGACATTAGAAGCTTCTCGCTCGTGTCTGGGGCCGAGCCGTCAGGCGAGCTCGAATTCGAGGCGAAGATTCTCGGGCCTGGCGGTAAGATCATCGCGGCGAAGGCCTTCCATACACACGGCCCCTGCGACCGGCACCGATGCGCCGGCGGCAGCTTCTGCCTTGAACCAGGCCTTCGCCAACGCCGCGACCGAGCTCGTGCCGTGGACGGTCGAGGCGATCAAGAACGCGCCGCCGGAGCCCGTGCCCCCGCCTGAGGATGCAGGCGAAGCCTCCGGAGCCCGCGCCGCCGGCCGATGACCAAGCAGTGCCGCAAGCCGAACCGCCCGCGCCGCAGCCTCCAGGCTAGACCTTACCGGCATCGAAGCTTGCCATTTTGCGCGGGTCCGCGAGCCCTCCTTTTGTGACAGTTCGATGACGGTTTTCGCGCAAGATTGAGCTTCTTCAGCCATGATAGTTTCAGCACCTTCTGGCTCAAATTGGCGTGGTGAGTCTGAGTTACGGCGATGAGTGGCGACGGTAAAAGCAAAACTGAGCCAAGAGAATTCGAGCTTAAACTTGAATTCGATCCCGCCGATCTTGCCGCCATCGAATCCCATCCCTTGCTCGCCGGGATAAGGCTCAATCGCCAGGCTCTGATCTCGGTCTATTACGACACGGACACAGCCGCGTTGCACAAGGCGCGGTTCGCGTTGCGCGTGCGCAAGACGGACTTAGGCTTTGTGCAGACGATCAAGGGTGAGGGGCCCGGCGAGCTGTTCGACCGTCCGGAATGGGAGCAGGCGATCGCGGGACCGCACCCTGACTTGAGCGCGATCGCCGGCACGCCGATCGAGGCGCTGCTGAAGGGTGACGCAGGCGAGCGCTTGCGGCCGCTGTTCCAGACCCGCATCGAGCGCGGCCTCTACCATGTCGAAAGCAACGGATCCGAGATCGAAGTCGCGATCGATCGTGGCGAGATCGAGGCCGCCAAGGGCGGGTCTCCAGTGCATGAGGTCGAGATCGAGCTGAGGAAAGGCGATCCGGCCGAGCTCTTTGCCGTCGCGCGCCGGCTCTCGGCGAGCGTACCCTTGCGACTTGCGGTGAAGACCAAGGCCGAACGCGGCTATGAGCTTGCGATGGGCGCCGCGCCGGAAGCCGAGAAGGCGACGCGGCTCTATCTCGATGGCGGCCTCACGTTGCCGGCAGGCTTTCCGCGCCATCGGTCAGAATTGCCTCCGTCAGATCATCGTCAACGAGCGCGGCATGTGCGCCGGCGATGCGAGCTCCCTACATCAAATGCGCATCGGATTGCGCCGCATCCGTGCCGCCATCGTTGCCTTCGAGAAAGTCGTCGCTGATTCCGAGCAGGAGCGGATCAAGGCCGAACTGAAATGGATCACCAACGAGCTCGGGCCTGCCCGCGATCTCGACGTGTTCGAGGTCGACATCCTGAAGCCGATGAGCGCCACGCACGGCGGCGATGCGCGATACGCAGAGACGCGGCGCGCCTTCGACGAAGCTCGCGCCAAGGCCTATCTGTCTGCGGTCGGCTCGGTGCGCTCGGACAGGTTCCGCACCGCCTTGCTCGATATCGCCGAATGGATCGAGGCCGGGCCGTGGACGCGCGACAAAGACTTGCGCAAGCGCCGCGACGAAAAAGTCGTCGACCACGCCGCCAAACTTCTCTCTCGTGGACGCAAGCGGATCAGGGAAGACGGCGCGGACTTGCGCGCGCTCAGCACCAAGAAGCGCCATAAGCTCCGCATCAGGGCAAAGAATTTGCGCTATGCCGTCGAGTTCTTTGCCGGCATCTTTCCCGGCGAGGAGAACGCCAAGAGGCGCGAGGCGGCGCTGACTGCCTTGAAGGAACTCCAGGACCAGCTCGGCGCGCTGAACGACCTCGCCCAGCGCGAGGCTCTCGTCGCCAACGGCCATAACTCGGAGATCATGCCGACGGGCTGCTGGCGCCGAAGGAGGCTGATGTGGACCAGCTGCTCGACCGCGCCCAAAAAGCGCATGCGGACTTCGCCGCGGTGAAATCCTTCTGGAAATAGGTCCGCGCGGGCGATCAAGTGGCGGGGCGGGCGCCTGGCTTCGGTTCCTCCCTGATCACGTCGGTTGCCTTCTTGTCGGTGCGAAGCCCGAGAAAGACCGGATGGCGCATCTCGCCCTTGGCGGTCCATTCGGTGAACTTCACCTCGCCGACGAGCTTTGGCTTGATCCAGGTGGTGTTCGCCGCATCGGGCACCTTCTCGGCAACCGGCTTTGTCGTGGTGATCAGTGGCACCATCAGAGCGTGGAGCGATTTCAGCATCTCGCGGTCGAAGCCGGTGCCGGCGCGGCCGACATAGCGCCATGCTTTGCCGTCGCGCACGGCAAGCAGGAGCGAGCCGAAATATTCGCGCGAGCGGCGCGGCGCGGTGAAGCCGACAATCACCACCTCCTGGCCAAGAGAGGTCTTAACCTTGAGCCAGTCGCGGGTTCGCTCGCCGGAGTAGTAGCGGCTCGTGGCAAGCTTCGCCATCACGCCTTCTTCGCCCGCGCGCGCCGCGCGCTTGAAGGCGGCGATGCCCTTGTCCCACACATGGGCGCTGTAATGCAGCAGCTTGTCCTTCGGCAGGAGCTTCTCCAGCATCTCCTTCCGCTCGATGAGCGGGCGGCCGCGTAAGTCCTCGTCCCCGCGATAGAGGAGGTCGAAGGCGCAATAGAGGAGGCGCGCCTTCTCGCGTTCTGCGTTTTGCAGGAGCTGGAAGCGGGAGCGGCCATGCGCGTCGAGCGCCACAAGCTCCCCGTCGATCACGGCAAAGCCGTCAATCTTTGCGCAAGGCGCGGCAAATCGATGGATATTTGCTCGACAGGTCGATCAGGTTCCGCGAATAAAGCGCGACCGAGCCGTCCTTGATTTCGGCCATCAGGCGGAAGCCGTCCCATTTCGTCTCGAAGATCCAATCGGGGTCGTCGAAGGGCTTGTCGGTCAGGGTGGCAAGCATGGGGCGGAGGTCGGGCTTCATGGGAGGGTGCTTCCATGCCAAACGCGGTTAGCGGTAAAATACTCTAGCAGCGATAGCGCTGAAAAAAGGGGAGAGAAACGTGGATCTCGCTGAGCTCAACAGAGTTGCCAATTTCCTGGTGACGCCCGGAAAGGGCGTGCTTGCCGCGGACGAATCCGCAGGCACGGTGAAGAAGCGCTTCGACGTGATCGGGGTCGAATGTACCGAGGACAATCGGCGCGACTATCGCGAGCTGCTGTTCCGCTCAAAGGGCATGGCGAACATCTCGGGCGTGATCCTGTTCGACGAGACCATCCGGCAGAAGGCGAAGGACGGGACGCCGCTCGTCAAGGTCATCGAGGCAGCGGGCACGCTTCCCGGCATCAAGGTGGACAAGGGCGTGAAGCCGCTGCCGTTCTGCCCTGGCGAGGTGATCACCGAGGGGCTCGACGGCTTGGGCGAGAGGCTCGCCGAGTATCGCTCGCTCGGCGCGAAATTCGCCAAATGGCGCGCGGTCATCGATATCGGCGCAGGCATCCCGAGCTATGCCTGCATCAACGCCAACGCGCACGCGCTCGCCCGCTACGCGGCGCTCTGCCAGAGCGAGGACATCGTGCCGATCGTCGAGCCGGAAGTGCTGATGGACGGCGACCACGATATCGACCGCTGCGCCGAGGTCACCGAGTTCGCGCTGAAGGCGCTCTATGAGCAGCTCTATTACGCGCGGGTGAAGCTCGAAGGCACGGTGCTCAAGCCGAACATGGTGGTGCCGGGCAAGAAGTCTGCGAAACAGGCCTCGGTCGCCGAGGTGGCGGAGAAGACGGTGCGCGTGCTGAAGGAATGCGTGCCTGCCGCAGTGCCGGGGATCGCCTTCCTCTCCGGCGGACAGTCCGACGTCGATGCACGGCGCGGCTCGACGCCATGAACAAGATCGGCGGCCTGCCGTGGAAGGTCAGCTTCTCCTATAGCCGCGCGCTGCAAGCCGCGCCGCAAAAGGCCTGGTCGGGCAAACCTGAGAACGTCGCCGCGGCGCAAGCCGCCTTCGCCCATCGCGCGCGCATGAACGGGCTCGCCTCGCTAGGGCAGTGGAAGCCGGAGCTGGAGCAAGCCGCCTAAGTGGATTGGCCCTCAGGGATGGTGGGCTGAGACGGCCTTCGCCACCTCGCCGGTGATGTCGCGCGGCAGCGCGTGCGAGACGTCGCCGAGGCTCACCATGCCGACCATCTGCATCGCCTCGTCGAGCACCGGCAGCCTGCGGATCTGCTTTCCTTCCATGATGCGCACGGCGTCCTCGACGTCCTCGTTGTCGCGGCAATAGACGACGCCGGAGGTCATCACGTCCTTGGCCTTGACCTTGGACATGCTCTCGTTGTCGGCCACGCAGCGGATGGTGATGTCGCGATCGGTGACCATGCCGACGAGCGTGCCGTTGGTGGCGACCGGAATGGCGCCGACATCGAGCTCGCGCATTCTCTTGGCGACGGCGTTGATCGCGGTCTCGGGCGACACGCATTCGACGCCCTTATGCATCATGTCTTTCACTTTCATGGGGGACTCCTCTTCATGGAAGGCTGAGCGGGGTCAGCGTCTAGGATGCGCGGGATTTCACGTCGCCCCTGAGCTTCCGCGCGTGGTCTTCGAGCTGGCCACGGCGGCGTCGAAGGCGTCACGGATGGCGACATAGACATCCTCATGCGCTTGGTTCTTCGGTCCTTCCTAATTCACATGCACGTCCTTGCCAGGCATGCCGATATCAATCCGCACTTTGTACAGCTTGCCCTTGTGTGGTGGCGATGCGGCGCCTCGATGGTCACGTCGCAACTCACGATGCGCTCAAAGAAGCGGTCGAGCTTTGCTGCTTTCTCGCGAACGATGGCTTCCACGGCGGGCGAGGGTCCATGTTCCGGAAGCTGATCTGCAAAGGTATCTGCATCTTGTTCTCCTTTTGCTACTCAAGCCGGTGCCCAAGGACCTCAAGAGCCAGTCTCGATCTCATTGATCACGTCGTCCACATCGAAAACGGCTAGCCTCGACCCACTTCCAGCCGCCCAAAGTGACTTCGGCCCGCTGGCGATAGGACCGCGGCCGAAGCTTGCATCTGCGCGCCGCAACAACGCGCAGATTGCCCCCGTCATGCCCCCATCCTCACGCTCGAGGATGTGGCAATCGTCGAAGCCTGTCCGACGATCAGCGGATTGGTGAAGGGGATCTTGACCCACACTTCGCCTGGCGTCTTGGTCTTCGGATCGCGGAACGGGATATCGACGTTGTCGCGCACGCCAACGCTCTCGAGCGGGTTCGCCGGGAACTGATGCATGAGAAATTCGTAGCTGATGGTATGGAAGGTGTGGCGCTCGTAGGTGTCGTTGACCAGACCCATCCCTCGACGTCGCCGAGCTTCACCTCGAAGATACGGTCCATCGCGAATTGTTTCGCCGTCGAGATAGAACTCAGATTGTGCATTCGGCTTGGGCATCGGCGGGGGAGTGTTGGAGGCCTAGCAAGACCAGCCGCGGACGTTACGATGATACGAAATTCCACGCTTTTCAGCCGTAGTAAATACACTCTGCTTTTCTATTTTTACGGCGGGCGCTAGCGATTTCGAGGGCGAAAACAAAGATACATAATTCCATTCCTGCGCGCCGCGCGGGCATTTACCAGAGAAACCAAGACATTCAGCACTCTGGCCTCGCTAGGCCTCCAGGAGCACGGCAATTCCGGGTCGGAAATGTTCGCGCAAAGGAAATCCGCTCTTGCCCCAGCCGATCATCGCGGTTGGAGTTGGCAACACCTCCGAGAAGGTTTGCTCGTTGGCTTGCCGAGACGTGGGCAGGTTTTGACCCCGAATCCCGGCGCCGGCGGATGCGATTCGCGGGGGGTGAGAAGAGCCCGAAATTGACAATTCTCGACGCGAATTTGACTGCTGTCGAAATGCTCTTCAGCTGCTTCGTTATTAGGCAAACGCGCGTCGCTCAACGCGCCAAGACGCTCGCCTTCCGGGGGTTGTAAGCGACGCCGCAGCTTGTTACGCTTGTTCTCCGCCGATCGTCCAAGCCACTGATCTGGCTACTGTTTAGAAACGGTCGAGGACCGTTTCAAGCGCCGGCTGAAGGGCGGATTTTCGTGGCGGAAATGTCACAAGAGTTTCGAAAACGTCCGCGCCTCTCTCGGATAGCAATTTACCTTCCGAAGGGAATCCTTATAAGCAGAGTAGAACTCTCTTATCAGGGGGGTTCTGTCACGGCGCTCGTGATGGGGCTCTACTGGGTGATGCCGGGAGGCTAATCCGGACCGAGAGTTTGGATTAGGCAATTTTTATCAGGGAAGGTGGAGATGGACATGTTTGGGGGACTGACAAAAACATCCAGCCGCATCGCCATCGCAGCCGCGCTTGGGATGACGCTTGGCGGTTTCGCCATGAGCGCCAGCCCTGCAAAGGCCGCGGATCTGGGTGGTGATTGCTGCGCGGATCTTGAGGAGAGGGTAGCTGAGCTCGAGGCGACGACCGTCCGGAAGGGCAACAAGAAGGTCTCCGTGACCTTGTCCGGTTGGGTGGTCAAGCTGGGTCCTGGTGGGACGACGGCCACGAGACGAACTTCTACGTGGGTGACAAGGACACCACCCTGACGAGCCACTTCCAGATTTCGGGTAGCGCACAGATCAGCCCCGGCTGGTCGGCGGTTATACGATCGCGGTCGAAACCGCCGGCCAAAGCGCCTCGGTCGGCTTCTGCGAGAACCAGTTCAACGACAACAATGCGTCGCTGTTCGGCGACATCAACACGCTCTTGTCCTACATGTGGATCAAGAGCGACGCATGGGGCACGGTCAACTGGGGTCAGTTGAGCCAGGCGACGGATAACGTGGCCCTGCTTCCTGATCTGTCAGGTACCATCATCGAAGCCAACGCCGTGTTGTTCGACGGCGCCGGCATGTTTATCCGTCCGAAAGGCGCCAAAAACTCAAATGATCTCTCGACCAATTTCGCGTGGGGTGGTGTCGTGAACTGCTTAGCGGCGGTGGCGGCATCGGTGCGGACTGCGCAGGCAACCCTTACAACGGCTTCCGCTATGACACGCCGACTTGGGCTGGCTTCAGCGTTTCGACCGGCTACGGCGAAGATGACGTCTGGGATGTCGCCGTCAAATACGCTGCTGACTGGAACAGCATCAAGTTCTCCGCCGCGGTTGGCTATACCCAGCTGACCGACGAGGGCTGCAACGTCGCGAACGGCTCTGCGCAAAAAATAACGGCCGGAAACTGCACTAACGCCGTTGTTTTAGGTGGTGGTGGCGCGCCCTTCCAGAACTTCCGGAAGGATGCACAGATCTTCCAGGTCGGCGCGTCTATCTTGCACGTCCCGTCAGGCCTGTTCGTCTATGGCTTGTATCAGCGCGAGGAGAACGACGGCACGCAGTGGAAAACCGGACTTCAACGGCAATCCATTCCTTGTGAACAACTTCAAGGCCAGTCGCCGACAGCGCAGCCAACGAGAACGACGTGTGGTATATCAAGGCCGGTATCAAGAGGGCTTGGATGCCGGCCGGCGCCACCGTGCTCTTCGGCGAGTGGGGCCAGTATGAGGATCAGTTCACTGGGCTTTGCGGCGCGCCGGGTGATCGCCAGCCAGACGTGCAACGACGTCCAGCGACAACACTATTTGCCGTCGCGTTGCCGATCGGCGTCTTTAATCAAAACCGTGCAGGTTCGCCAAGGGTGAAGTTCTTCTTCGTGATGCTGCGGTCACCGGCTCGACAGTCGATCGCTGGGGCCTCGGCGTGGTGCAGGAGATCAACTCTGCCGCGATGCATGTGTTCGCCCGCTGGCAGCATCTTGATCTCGACCTGAGTGCGACGGACACTTCGTTGTTCAAGGATCAACGACAACGGCGCTGCCATGGTCGCTGAACAAGGACTTCGGCAAGAATTTCGGCACCAGCTGGGAAGGTCTCGATATCTTCCAAGTTGGTGGCGTGATCTTCTTCTAAACGACAAATCCACCTTCCCAATTGAAGCCGCCCCTTCGGGCGGCTTTTTTTGCCGCTGGGTCAGTCATTTGCCGGTGGGGCGCCGGCCTCGATCTGGCGAAGGTCTCCAATTTGCCTTTGAGACCATAGCCATGCCCCATTTCAGGTGTTGACCCTCAGCAGCAAGGCGGCGCAGGTATCGCGAGAAATGTATCCAAAGCGGGGGGTCGATATCATTGGCTCGATTGGTGAATGGCATTCGCTCGCCCGCTTGGGACGCGTCATTCCACTTGCGGCCGCTATTTTCGGATTCGGGATGTCTTCGGCATCGGCCCAGCAAGGCCAGCAGGTACCAGCGGGTGCAGTCAAGGGCGATGTTAGCGGCTGGGTGAAGGTTTGCGGGAAGGATGAGCAAAGCGCCAATATTCAAGTATGTATCGTCAAATACGAGGAGCTCGACCCTAGCACCGGATCCGTTTTCCTGTCAGCCGCCGTGCGCACCGTCGAAGGCGAGCCTGGACAACAGCTCATCATCAATGTGTCCAGCGCCTACACGCTGGTCATTCCCGCCGGCCTACAGGCAAGGATCGACGAGGGCGAGCCGGTCTCGATGCAGTTTAGTGTCTGCCTCCCTACGAGCTGCCAGGCGCAGATGGCCTTGAGCAAGGAAATGCTACAGAAAATAATCAGTGGAAAGAAGCTGGCTGTGGCCGCCGCGAACGCGCAGAAGTCCATGGTCTTTCTAGTTCCGCTCCTGGGCTTCCAGAAGTCCTGGACGGGAGCACCGACGGATGCCGCCAAATACCAAGCAGCCCGGCGTCAAATGTTGGATTTCGCGCAAAAAGACCGCAGAGAAGCAAAGGGCAGCGCAGCAGCCCGGCGCTCAACTTCAGTCGGCGGGACTGCCGCCAGGCTGATCCGCCGAATGCTTCGACGACCGTACCGAAGGCAGCTCCGGTGCCGGCAGGCACAATAGCGATTTTCTGACCCTCCCATTTTGCGAAGGAGTGAGAGGAGCTTACCTGCCCGTAACAAGGGAACGGGGATCTGGCAGGCTGCGCACGGAATTCAAGCCCGGACAAGGGTTGTGGCGGGGCCCTTCCGGGGCTATCTCTGGGGCACGACCCTGGCCCCCCAAGAAAGATCGCCATGCAGAAGGAAAGCCCCAAGGGCGAGGCGGCCCGCACCCCGGTCCTGACCGTCAAGAACGTCTCCTATTATTACGGATCGAAGCAGGCCCTCGACGATGTGAGCTTCGACGTGTTCCCGGGCAGGGTGACGGCGTTGCTCGGTCCGAACGGCGCAGGCAAGACCACGCTCTTCTCGCTGATCACCAGACTGTTCGACGCACCAACCGGGCGCATCGAGATCTGCGGCCGATCGGCCGCAGAGTGGGGCGCAAAGGCGCTCGGGCCGCTCGGCGTGGTGTTCCAGCAGCCGACGCTCGACCTCGACCTTACCGTCAAACAGAATCTGCGCTACTTCGCTGCGCTCAGGGGCCTCAAGCGCAAGGACGCCGACGAGCGGATGATGCGGGCGCTCGATGCGCTCGACATGGCCGAGCGTGTCAAAGAGCGCGTGCGCGCGCTGAATGGCGGCCACCGGCGCCGGGTGGAGATCGCACGCGCGCTTCTGCACAGCCCGAAGCTGCTGCTGCTCGACGAGCCGACCATCGGCCTCGACGTGCCGACGCGCACCGCCATCGTGCGGCATATCCATGAGCTCGCGCGCGCCGACAATATCGGCGTGTTGTGGGCGACCCATCTCTTCGACGAGGTCGAGCCCGACGACGATTTGCTCGTGCTCAACAAGGGACGCATCGTCGCGCGCGGCGTCGCCAAGGACGTCGTGGCGGAGACCGGTGCCGGCGATCTCGGCGGCGCCTTCAGGCTCTTGATCGGCGGCGATACCGAAGAGGACATCGCCGCATGACGACGATGCATCTCGTCCGCGCCTTCAACGGCATCGTCTGGCGGGAACTGCTGCGCTTCTTGCAGCAGCGCGAGAGGTTCTTTGCGGCGCTGGTCAGGCCTCTGATCTGGCTCATTATTTTCGCCGCCGGCTTCCGTGCCGCGCTCGGCATTTCGATCATTCCGCCCTACCAGACCTACATCACCTACGACGTCTACATCACGCCTGGGCTGCTCGCGATGATCCAGCTCTTCAACGGCATGCAGAGCTCGCTCTCCATGGTGTACGACCGCGAGATGGGATCGATGCGCGTGCTCTTGACCACGCCCTTGCCGCGCTGGTTCCTGCTTCTGTCGCGCCTGTTCGCCGGCGTCGCCGTCTCGCTGCTACAGGTCTACGCCTTCCTGCTCATCGCTTATTTCTGCGGCGTCGAGCTGCCGCCTTGGGGTTATCTCGCGGCGCTGCCGGCGCTCATTCTGACCGGCATGATGTTCGGTGCGCTCGGCATGCTGCTCTCCTCGACCATCAAGCAGCTCGAGAATTTCGCCGGCGTCATGAACTTCGTGATCTTCCCGATGTTCTTCGCCTCCTCGGCGCTCTATCCCTTATGGAAGATGCGCGAGGGAAGCCTTTGGCTCTATTACCTCTGCCTGTTCAACCCGTTCACCTATGCCGTCGAGCTGATCCGCTTTGCCTTCTATCTCGAAGTGAATTGGCAGGCGCTCGGCGTGGTCGGCGGATGTCTCGCCGTGTTCCTCGGGCTGTCGATCTGGGCGTACGATCCGTCCTTCGGCATTCAACAGCGGAAGGCAGGCGCTGCGGCGGCGGCCTGAGCGGTCTAGCCTAGCCGGTGGCGAAGTTTGCCGGATGGCGTTTGAGCAGATCGGCGTAGATTTCCTCGACCACTGCAGTGTCGCGCTTTGCCTGCGGCACGGAAATCGGCACGACCGCAACCACATGGGTCGGCCGCGGCGCGAGCAGCACCAGCTGATCGGCGAGAAGGATCGCTTCCCGCGCATTGTGGGTGACGAGGATCGCCGTCGTCGGACGCGCCGACCAGACCTCGAGCAGGAGGCGGCGCAATCTGTCGGCGGTGCGCTCGTCGAGCGAGACGAAGGGCTCGTCGAGTAGGAGCAGGTCGGGCCTCGGTGCGAAGGCGCGGGCCAAGGCGACGCGGCGGGCAAGTCCGAGCGACAGCTCCTGCGGGTAGCGCGGCAGCTTGTCGGCGATCTCGACCGAGGCGGCAAGATGCTCAAGCTCGGCGTTGGTCAGATCCTCGGCGACGATCTGGATATTCTGGCGCACGGTGCGCCAGGGAAGCAGCCGCGGCTCCTGAAACATGACGCCGATGCGCGCATTCTCCGGCACATGCACCGTGCCGGTGAAGTGCGGGTCGAGGCCGGCGAGAATCCGTAGCAAAGTGGTCTTGCCGCAGCCAGACGGGCCCATCAGCACCGTCATGCTTTGCGGGCGCACCTCAAGCACCAGATCGCGGATGGCGGGAACCGGCGTCCCGTCCGCGCCCGTGTAGGTCTTGTCCTCGATGCGGATGTCAAACTGGCTTGTTGCGCCAGCGGGTCGTACGTCGTTCAAGGGGCTGCACCAGCAAATATTCGATTGCGAGCATGACGGTGACGAAGGCGACGGTGTAGCCGAGAATGGCCGTCACGTTGAAGAGCTGGAAGTTGAGGTGGAGCTCGAAGCCTACGCCGTTCGGGCGCCCAAGCAGCTCGACCACCAAAACAATCTTCCAGATCAAGGAGATACCTGAGCGCGAGGCGGCGGCGAAATAGGGCTGGAGCTGCGGCAGGGTGACGTTGCGCAATTTGCTCCAGTAGGACAGGCGATAGGCGCGCGCCATCTCGTCGAGCCCGGGATCGAGCGCGCGGGCGCCTTCGCGCACGGTGACGACGACGTTCGGAATCTTGTTGAGGGCGACGGCGCCGATTGCCGCAGCTTCGTTCAGGCCGAACCAGACATAAGCGAGAATGATGATGACGAGGGCGGGCAGGTTGAGGAGCACGATGAGCCAGGGATCGAGCGCCCGGTTGAGAGCCGGCGACTCGCCCATGGCAAGGCCGATGACGCTGCCGATGGCCATGGCCACGAAGAACGACGCCGCAACGCGCCACAGCGTGATGCCGAGCTCGGCAAGAAGATCGCCGTGCACGGCCTCCTTGACCACGTAAGTCAGCACTTCCACCGGCCCCGGCAGCATTCTGCTCTGCGCGATCTCGGCGGCGATGAACCACACGAGCAGGAAGCCGGCGACCGAGAGCACGGAGACGATCGGTCCGCGGTAGGACCGGAGCCCGGCAAGAGTTTCGGGAGGGGCCGCGCTGACGCTCAAGATTTGCCGCCCTTCCAGAACGTGCCGGGAGCAAGCTCGGCACCGGGACCGACCAGCTTCTCGCCGCCAAGCTCGCGCAGGAATTGATAGAGGACCTTGGCGTCGGACTCGTTCTCCGCCGTCGAGCGCTCGGGGATGCCCTCGCGGTAGCGCCGCCGGAGCGCCTCGAAGGTGGCGTCGTCCTCGGCCCGCATCAGCGGCCGGATGGCGTCCCAGGCTTCATTGGAGGTGGCGAGCAGCTCATCGGCCTTGGCGGCGGCGCGCAGAAAGCCGTCGACCGCTTTCAGGTTCTCCTTGGCCCAGGCCTCGCTGAACACGTAGCCGACCATGGCGACCTCGCCCTTGGCGCCAAGCTCGCTCACCACGTCCTCGATGCCGATCAGCTGCTTGAAGCCTGCTGCCTCGAGCCTTGCGGCGTAGGGCCAGAAATTGAGCACGGCGTCGATCTCGCCCTGCTTCGCTTTCTCGGCGAGGAGCGGCGGCGCGCCGAAGACCTGCCGCGTCTCGGTTCTGAGATCGAGATTGGCGGTGCGGAGCGCATAGGCGACGATCAAGAGCCAGCTCTTGTCGATCGGGCCGCCGGCCACGCCGAGCTTCTTGCCCTTGAGGTCGGCGAGGGTCTTGATCGGAGAATCGGCGGGAACCATGATGGCGCCGAGCGCCGTGGTGAAGGGAGCGAAGGTGAAGTCGGCGCCGCCGGTACGCTCCCGCGACACCCACAGCCAATCCGTGGCGATGATGTCGGCGGAGCCGCCTTGCAGGCCGACCGCGGTCGCGTCGGTGCTGGCGAGCGGCATCACGTCAAGCTCGATCCCCTCGGCCTTGTCGAGACCGTTCCGCTGGATGGTGTCGAGGACCCAACTGACAGTGCCGAATTTCAGAACGCCGACCCTGACCTTGGTCGGCGCATCGGCGGACTGGCCGGGAGTGAAGCCTGCGAGGGTGGCAAGCACGAATGCTAACAGAGCTAAACGCAACGGGCGCTCCTTCCGCGTTGTTTTTTCTTCCGTCCCAAATCTCTGGGATTCGCCACGAGATGAGCGGGCAGCTCCGATGCCACCGGAAGCGGCGGACGCTGCTCGTAACTCGCCGGGGCGAGGCCCGGAACTGGTATGGCGCGTGACCGCAAGAGTGGCGGGGCATACTCTACCCATCCCGACAAACTAAGCAAGTTTTGCCCGGCAGGATTGCCACTTTTCCTGTGTCTTTTGCCAAGCAACCTTAGCCCTTTAGCTATGTCCCGGAGCCCGCAGGCGGTAGCCGTGGCCTCGCACCGTTTCAAGCAAGGGCTCGCGGCCCGGCGTGTCGATCTTGCGGCGGAGCCGCGCGATATAGACGTCCACCACATTGGTGAGCGGATCTTCGCTATAACCCCAAACCTGGTTGAGGATGCGGGTACGCGAGAACACGCGGCCCGGCGCGCCCATCAGCAATTCGAGAATGGCAAGCTCCTTGGCGGTAAGCTTGATCTCCTCGCCGCCGCGCTTGACTTCAAGCAGGTCGCGGTCGAGCACGAGATCGGCCACCTGAACGACATTCGAGCTCGGCGCAAAATGATGGGAACGGCGGACCAGAGCCTCCATCCTCGCCAGCAACTCGTCGAAGTCGAAGGGCTTGGCGAGATAGTCGTCGGCGCCGACGCGCAAGCCTTTGATCTTGTCTTCCAGCGTGTCCATGGCGGTCAGCATCAGGATCGGCGTGTGGTCGCCCTCCAGGCGCAACCGCTGGCAGACGTCGTAGCCATGCATGTCGGGGAGCATCAGATCGAGGATGATCACGTCGAACTCGCCGGTCTTGGCAAGCTCGACCCCTTCGGCGCCTGACGGGGCGACGGTGACGCCGTGGTTTTCGGCGCGCAAGCCGCGGTCGATGAAATCTGCGACCCGCGGCTCATCCTCGACGAGAAGCACGTTCACGCCGGCGTCTCCGGCGCGGAAGCGGGCAGCGCGACCGTGACGGTGGTGCCTTCGCCCAGTCGGCTGTCCATTTGTATCCTCCCTTTATGGGCCTCGACGATGGCCTTGGCGACCGGCAGGCCGAGCCCTAAACCTTCTTCATTATGCTCCGTGGCGTTGCCGCCGCGGCGAAAGCGCTCGAAGATACCGTCGAGTTCCTCAGGCGCGATGCCGATGCCGTGATCGGCGACGCTCACCCGAACCTCTCCATTGTCACTCGCTATAGCGACTTTCACCTCACCTTTGGAATTTGAATAACGCACGGCGTTGTCGAGCAGAACCATGAAGAGCTGGCGGAGCCTTGCCGGATCGCCATAGACGAGATCGTGCGCCGTGCCGTTGCTGTAGTTGATCCGCACCGATTTGGGGTGGGCAATCACCTTGGCGTCGCCGCAAACTTTCTCAAGCAGGTTGCCGAGGTCGATGGACTGTAGATTGAGGCGCGCTGCGCCGGCGCCTTGGCGGGCGATGAACAGGAGATCGTAGACCAGCACCGACAGATGCTTGGCCTGCTCCACGATGCGCGCGATCGAGTTCTTGTATTCGGCGATAGGCTTGTTCTTGCCGCGGAGCGCGATCTCGCCTTCGCCGCGGATGACGGTGAGCGGCGTGCGCAACTCGTGGCTGATATCGGCGAAGAAGGCGCGCCTCGTCTCGTCGACCTTGCGCAAGGATTGATTCGCCTGGCGCAATTCCTCGGTGCGTTCGGCGACCACGGCTTCGAGATTGGTATGCGCGTCTTCCAGCGCCTTCTGATGCGACTGCAGATCGCCAGCCATGCGATTAAAGCTCTGACCGAGATCGGCGAACTCGTCGCGGCCGGAAATCGCGATGCGGTGAGACAAATTTCCCTCGGCGAGCGCGCGGGTGCCGCGCAGGAGCTCGGCAAGCGGCGCGCGGAGCCGCTGCAGGAGCAGCACCACCAGAGCCAGTGTCACCAGAATGGCAACCACGGCATGGACCTGACTGATCTGCTCGAGCCGGCTTAAGAGCCTCGCCGCGTCGGCGTCGATCCTATCCACCTCAGCGGTCTCGTCGGCGACCGCGACCTCGATCAGCTCATTGAGCTTCTTGTCGATCCCGCCTTTCAGAAGCGCGAGCAGCGTCGACCAGGCCGCGTCAGGCCGCCCCCGGCTGCGCAATTGCTCGACATCCTCGAGCTGGTCGAGCGCATGCTGGTACTCCTTCTTGATGGCGTTGAGACGCGCGACCTCGGCCAATTCGGTCCGGCGCTCTCCCTGCGGGATCATGGCGAGCTCTTCCTGGGTCAGCCGCTCAAGCTCGGCAATGTCCAATTCAATGACCTTGTGCAGATAGGCGGCGCCGAGCGGCCGGTCGCTGATGCCGGTGAGGAGCGTGTCGGTCCACGACTTGAACAGCTGCTGGCTGTGGCGGGAAAGCTGGAGCTGGCGCTCGAGTTCCTGATGGGCAACGCGCGAGCGGCTGAGATAGGCGTGAGACTGACTCACGCCCCAATAGGCAAGGGCGGCCGCACTCAAGGAGAGAGCGAGTAGCAGGCCTGCGGTGATCAGGAGCTTCGTCTGGTAACGCATCTCATTCTTAGGTCTGAGCTCCGGCCGTCCTCCGGGCGGCTCAGATGCCGTCGGGCGTGCGGCTGTGTTGCAGCAGCCCAATATTTATAGTGGATTTTCCTGAGTGCCAGTGAAGCTATCAGGGCACGGTTGTTAGCTCCCCAAAACCATCCAAGCGGCATGCGGCTTGGGAAAGTTTGGGAGTTGCCAAGCTTGGCGAGGGTCGCCGTCGTCAAGGCACCTGTGAAGCGGTAGGGTACCGAGAGCTCGATAAATCGGTGGAAACGGCGCTGTTTTTTGAGAGGGCGATCGTGAGTTCCACTCGAAGAGTCCTTACTTATTCAGTTGAACGTTGGTGAGTGTGGAGACGCCGACGTCTTTCAGGCAATCGGCGACAGGCCCCGTATCAGATTTGCATTCCATCACGTCGTTGATCAGGAAGCTGCCAACCTGATCGCACGCCGTGCCCTCGATGTCGAAAAGCTTCACCGATTTCTTCTCGGGCTTCAGCGGCCCGAGATCGACCGCGAAGCGCCTGCCAATCACGCCATCTGGCCGAAACAGCACAAGGTCAAGCTTTAGCTCCTCGTAAGCAGTTTTCGTCTTATTGCCGACCACGAAATAGGCGCGGCACCCCTGGCCCTGTGGCTCAAGTTTGTTGAGCTCAATGGCGATCCCGCTCTCCTGTGCCACTGCTACACCAAGGTCCAGGGATAGGACGGTCGCGACCAGAAAACCGCCTGTCCGCAATCGCAATATTTTAGCGTGTCGGATAGCGCTCATGACGCCTCGAAAATTCACTAATTCGTGCATTCGTAGCTCTCCAATAAAGTGGTGACCGTATCCTCCAGCTCAAGAAGCTGCATTTTGCAAGATTATCCCCAAATTCAATGGCAATCGTTCCTGTTAATCCGTCCGTCATCGCTTTTTCATGTCGTTGTCTGTATTGCGACTAACTTGCTTGCGGACAACCCACTTAAAGATGGAGGCAGCGCATGCGGCTGTTCAACCCTGCAGCCATCGCTGCATTCGTTCTTGGGCTGGCGTCAAACTCCGAACGAGACGACGGTCAATATCCGGAGCGAGTGAACAAGACGCCGAGACAAGGATCGTGACCATTCTTAGCGATGGCTCAAAGGCATAAAGAAACGAGCGATTGCTGCTTTATGACGAAAGTGCAGCTACGGCCGGGAATGCCCCCTAGCAGCCTCCGATGATGATGACTAAGTGTGAACAGAAGCATCGGGTAGACAGATGACCCGCGTCCTAATAATTGACGATCATCCGATCGTGGTTCAGGGTTGGCGCCAGCTTTTGGAAGATGCCCGCGTTACTGAAATCTATGAGGCGCGAGATACCGCGGACGGCTACGGTCAATATCGTGCTCACCTACCAGACGTCATCATATTGGACTTGACGATCGGAAAAAGCAAACTCGGCGGTATCTCATTCATTGAGCGCCTGCGTCGTCGAGACCGGCAAACGCCAATACTCGTCTTTACGATGCACAGTGATCCAATGATCGTTGGTCGAGCGCTTAAAATAGGCGCGACTGGATATGTTCTAAAAGATGGACCATTCAACGAGCTGTCTCGGGCATTTGCCGAGATTTGCCATGGCAGGACCTACCTAAGTCCGTGCCTTCTCCCTCTGACTAGCGACGAAAAGAGGGGCGCGGCAAACCCCTTGAGTCGTTTGAACCAGCGAGAGCTCGAAACGCTAATGCTTCTAATTGAGGGGAAATCGTATAGAGCAATCGCTGAGCTAATGCTTATTAGCTGTACAACCGTTGCGGCTACGTCTGCGCGGCTAAAGGCAAAGCTTGGCGTGAACACGCTGCCAGAATTGATGAGGGCGGGCCTCCGCTATCTGCCTGGATTCGATTGGAATGCAGCGCGCATGAAGTGGGGAGGGGAGAAGCGATGGCGGTAAAGACCAGATAAGTCGGTTTTTGCCTTATTTTCCCGATTTTAGTTGCAAATCTTTCCCGATATTCGCGGAGCGGCTCAGCCATGCTGGAATTCCTTCGGCGCTCCACCTAATGTGTAATTAGGGAGCATGGGGGGACAATTCGTGAAAAACAACTCGTTACTGCGAACTCCGCGGTTGTTTGCAGGGGCTGGGGTAGCTTCGGTCGTTACTATGGCCTTTGGCCTTTTTATCGCCCTGGACCCAGCGTTGGCCGAGTTTGAGATCCAAGAGGCGGGCATCGAAAAGGGCGAAGTCGAGCTCGAATATCGCGGCGCCGTCCATTGGGGCTTTCCCAACGCTGAGCGAGGGGAGGCTGACGAAAGCGGCGCGCTTGACACCGAAGAAGCCGAGGCCTCACTGCGTCAAAGTCACGATTTCGAGGCCGAGTGGGGCGTCACCAATTGGTGGCTCCTCGCCGTCACCCTTGGCACCGAGCAGCCTTTGGGGGAAGACTTCAATCTGACCTCGGTCGAGCTTGAGACCCAAGTGGAATTGAAGGCGCGAAAGGGCAACGGCATTGGCCTTGCCTTTCAAGCCGGATACGGGATAGCGACTATCGGGGGCGCAGCCGACGAAATTGAGTTCGGACCAATCATTGAGCTGGCGAGCGGCAAGGCTCTGCTCACGATCAACCCTCTGTTCGGTGCCCAGGTTGGCGATAACCGCGAGACCGACGGCCTTGGCTTTGGATATGGCTGGCGAGCCGAATATGACTTCGCCAAACACTGGGGCATTGGTGTCGAGATGTTCGGGGAGATCGAGGATCTCGCCAATGCCGGCTCGTTCAACGATCAGCAGCACAGCCTTGGCCCGACGCTATTCTTCAAACCTGGCGGCGATGACGACGACGAAGAGGTGGGCGACGTGGGGGAGTCCGACGATAACGGTAAGAACAACAATCCTGAGCCTGCCAAGATGGAGTTTTCCATGAATGTCGGCGTCCAGTTCGGACTGACCGATGTCACCTCAAATTCGGCGCTGAAATTCCAGGGCTCGCTCGCTTTCTAGACCGTTGGTGACGCCACGGGACCCTAGCAGGTCGTCACCTCAGCGGAGCAAGGCTATCTAGAAAGTTGGCAGCCGACGAAGGAGGATGCTTGGTTGGCCTTTCGCTGTTCTAAGCTCGGCTCAATTTTGCGAGATGGTGACGCCCCAGGGCGCCATGCCGACCGGCATCGACTTCACCACTTTCAGGTTCGGCACGTCGATCACCGACACGTCGTTGCTGTTGCCGTTGGTGGTGAACAGCAATTTCTCGTCGGGCGTCAGCGCAAGCTGCCACACCCGCTGCCCGACCAGGAGATATTGCTCGACTTCGAGCTTCTTCGCGTCGATCACCGCGACATGATTGGCCGGGCCGAGCGCGACGAAGGCCTTTGACCCGTCCTTGAGCACGCGCACGCCGACCGGCTGCATGCTCTCCGGCCTGATGCCGGGGATCTCGAAGCCGATGGTCTTGATGATCTTCCGCGTCTTGGCGTCGATCACCGACACGGTGCCGCCAACCTCCGACGTCACCCAGAGCTGCGATCCGTCCGCCGTGAATTCGGCAAAGCGCGGCCGCGTGCCGACAAGCACATTGTCGACGATCTCGAAACTCTTGGTGTCGATGAAATGCGCCATGTTGGAGGTTTCCGACGTGGCGATCAGGATCTTGCCGTCCGGGCTGATGCCGACGCCCTCCGGCTCGACGCCGACCGGCACCTCGGCCAGCACCTCGCGCGTATCGAGATCGATCACCGTGACCAGATTGTCGTCCTCATTGGCGATGTAGACCGGGTTGCCCGAGGGATGGATGTTGAGCTGCTCCGGGTCCGGGCCGGAGGGAAGGTCGCCAACGATCTTGTTGGTGGCGACATCGAGGACCTGCACCGTGTCGTCGTCGCTCGCGCAGACGAGAAGCGACTTGCCGTCCTTGGTCAGCATGATGCCGCGCGGGCGCTGGCCGACGCGGATCGTCTCCTTCACCTCCAGCGTGTCGCTGTCGATGACGGTGATCGAGTTGCCCTTCTCATTCGAGACATAGACGGTGTAGGCGAGAGCATCGCCGGCGGCGCAGCTCAAGCCGCCAATCACGGCGAGCGCCATGGCGATAAGCTGCCTATTACGCATTCATAGTTGTCCTCGATGACATTCCGGAAAGTCCTACCTGCAAGGGGCAGCTGCAAGACCTGTTTGGCAAAGTTAGGTGCCAAATGTTCCCGTGGGGGTTCCCGCCTTTCGAATCCATGGGGCGAAGCGGTGCTGGAATTATTTTCAGCGATACTATGGCACTGGTTCCAAAAATGTCCTCGACCCGAGCCGTGCCAATAGTTCCCGAAACCTTTGCCAAGCTTGCGTCTTCGCATTGTTGGTTCAGGGGAGTTAAAATCCCGCGATTGGCCAACAGTGACAACGGAGGACCAATTATGAGATTGATCGCTTTGGCCCTTGCCCTGGGCTTGTGCACGATGGGGGCATTTGCCGAGGAGGGCGACGACGGTAATGCGTCTGCCACGCCCAATTCAGCTAAACTCCAAATCAGCGATCCGGCCGTCCACAATCTGGTCCGTCTCGACCCTTTGGTTCTGGGCGTGGACAAGGACAGCACCAAGATGAGGCCGATGGAATACCGACTGAAAGTCGGCCAGGGCTATCGTTGGAAGATTATGGCTTCGGACCTAACGGAGTACGCCTTCGTCGCGCCGGAGTTCATCCGCAATATCTGGATCCGAAAGGTTGAGGTTGGCGCAGTTGAAATCAAGGCGGTTACGCTTGATGAACTCGAATTCGAGAATGGTGGTGAGGCTGAGCTATTCTTTGTGGCTATACGGCCGGGGAGTTACGAATTTGGCTCACGCGGCCTGATGGACCGAGGGGTCGTTGGCAAAATTATCGTGGAAGCCGACGAGAGCTAGTCCCTGTTGTCGAATTGGTCGCTGGTTCGGTATGTCTACGCGGTTCACATGCCCTTCACGATGGCAACCGCACAGGCGCGTAAATGCCTATTTGGACGGTAAATGGCGCGCGTGGCGTTGCCGCCCTCAAGCCCCCCCTTTATGGCCGGACAGATCTGACGTTAGCCGAAGGGAGCCCCGTTGACGGAAACTATACTGTAATGAGCGCTTCGTCGGGTCCGGATTCGCGTGGAGGCCCAAGCCTCAAGACGTTCAATCTGCGCGCGCTGTGGTGCGAGCTGTCGCTCAGGACGCAGCTTCTTCTCGCCGTCGCCACCATCAGCCTTATCGCGGGTCTCGTAGCCGGTGCCATCTCCATCCTCAACACGCGCGTTGCGACCCGCGTCGAGGTTGAAGCCTCGCTCGAGGTCGCACAGCGCCTTGTCGCGGCGAGCATGAGCGACCTTACGGTGAAGAACAAACTCGACCAGCTTGCTGAGCAGCTGCCGATGCAGCTAAAACATCTCCGTCACGTGCGCATTATGCTCGTAGACAGCTTCGGCAACCTCACGGTGGTGTCGCCGCAGTCGAAGTCGGACAGCGCGACCACGGTGCCAAGATGGTTCGCGGCGCTGGTCGGCCCAAAACTTTCCGGAAGAGCAGTCAAGGTCATATCCGCGCAGCGTGCTGCCCAACCTGTGATCATCGTCGGCGAACCGGGCGACGAGCTCGCCGAGGCGTGGAGCGATTTTTCCGTGCTGGCATCTCTATGGCTGGTGTTGAACGGCGCCATCTTCGCAATTCTTTATGTCGTGCTTGGCAGGCTTCTCGATCCGCTCGCGAATTTGTCGCGCGGCATGCACGATCTCGAGGGCGGCGATTACGAGACGCGGCTCAAGCAGCCCAAGGTCAAGGAACTCGCGGTGATCACCGACCGCTTCAATATGCTCGCCGGCGCGCTTGACGCGACGCGCGAGGAAAACCGGCGGCTCTATCGCGAGCTGATCTCGGTGCAGGAGCAGGAGCGGCGCGAGATCGCCACCGAGTTGCACGACGAGGCCGGTCCCTGCCTGTTCGGCATCGTCGCCAATGCCTCCTCGATCGAGACCTCGGCCGCCAAGATCGCTGATGACCGCTCCCCCGAGATTTCGCGCCGCGTTACCGAGATCCTGTCGATCACCGAGCGGCTGAAGTTGATGAACCGTGCGCTGCTCAAGAAGCTCAGGCCAGGGCCGCTCGGCCACCTCAATTTGTCAGGTCTGCTCAACGATCTGATCAACGATTTTCGCCGCCGCCATCCCGACACCAACATCGCCGCCAGCATGGCAGGATTGGCGACTCGTATGGCGAGGATACGCACCTCACCCTTTATCGCTGCATTCAGGAGGGTCTCACCAACGCAATTCGCCACGGCAAAGCGCGCAACATCACCATCGACTTGGAAGAGCGCGGCGTGCGCGGGGATGCAAAGCGGACACGCCGGAATCTGTATTTCACGCTTCACGACGACGGCATGGGGTTTGCTCCGTCGATTCCGAAGGGCTTCGGTCTCATGACCATGACCGAGAGGGTTGCGTCGCTTGGCGGATACTGCGTGATCGAGAGCGTGCCGATGAAGGGAACGACGATCCGCATCGAGCTTCCCATCCAGCGCAGCAAGGCGAAGCGCACACGGATCGCCGAGCTGGTGAGCGGCTAGCTGCCGTCGCCGGCTGGCGTCACCCCCGCGGCCCGATCTTTTGCCTTGACGAACGGGACGCGCCACCCTTTCTAGCTCCCATCATGCTGATCAAAGTGCTCGGCTCTGCGGCTGGCGGCGGCCTGCCGCAATGGAACTGTAACGGCCGGAATTCGGCCGACACGCGCATGGGCGTGGCGGGCTTGCGGGCGCGCACGCAAGCCTCTGTGGCGGTGAGCGCAAATGGCAGCGACTGGGTCGTGCTCAACGCGAGCCCTGATCTCCGTCAGCAGATCAACGAGACTCCAGAACTTCAGCCCGCCACCGACAAAGGCCCGCGCAACAGCCCGATCAAGGCGGTGGTGCTCACCAATGGCGATGTCGATGCGATCGCCGGGCTGCTCACGCTGCGCGAGGCGCAACCGCTCACCGTCTATGGCAGCCAGCGCGTTCTCGACGTGCTCGCCTCGAACAGCATTTTCGATGTGCTCGATGCGTCCCTGGTAACGCGCAGGCCAATGGCGCTTGGGCGATCCTTCGCCGTCGAAGGCCCCCAGGGCCCGGTCGGCATCGAGATCGAGGCGTTTCCCGTACCGGGCAAGGTCGCGCTCTATCTCGAGGATACCGCCAAGGCGGGCGAGGGCTTCGGCACGCAGGAAGGCGACACGCTGGGCCTGAAGGTGACGGAGACTGGCTCAGACCGGCACTTCTTCTATGTGCCGAACTGCGCCAAGCTTGACGATGCGACGCGTGCGAGGCTCAAGGAGGCACCGCTCCTTTTCTTCGACGGCACGCTCTACACCAACGACGAGATGATCGTGCAGGGGCTGATGAACAAGACCGGAGAGCGCATCGGCCATATGAACATGTCCGGCGCAAACGGCACGGTGGCCACCTTTGCCGACCTTGGGGCGAAGCGTAAGGTATTCATCCATATCAATAATTCCAATCCGGCGCTGCGCGAGGGATCGCCCGAGCGCGCCGCTGTTGAAGCGTCGGGATGGGAAGTCGCCTATGATGGGATGGCGATAAGGATCTAGCTCATGTGCGGCATCGCCGGCCTCTTGGAGCTCGAGCGCCGATCCGGCTCTCAGGAGCTGGAAGCGCTCGGTCGTGCCATGGCTGCGACGCTCAACCATCGCGGGCCTGACGCGCATGGCATGTGGTCTGACGCCGAGGCCGGTGTGGCGCTCGGCCATACGCGGCTCTCCATCGTCGATCTTTCGCCGGCGGGCGCGCAGCCGATGGTGTCGAGCTGCGGTGCCTGCGTCATCACCTATAACGGCGAGATCTACAATTCCGGCGATCTCCGCCCAGAGCTCGAGGCGCGCGGGCGCCGCTTCAGGGGACATTCCGACACCGAGGTTCTGGTCGAGGCCATCGCCGAATGGGGCGTCAAGTCCACGGTCGAGCGTCTCATCGGCATGTTCGCCTTTGCCTTGTGGGATCGCCGAACGCGGACACTGAGCCTCGTTCGCGACCGTCTCGGCATCAAGCCGCTCTATTTCGGTCGGCAGAACGGGCGCGTGATCTTTGCCTCGGAGCTGAAGGCCTTCGAGGCGCTTCCCGATTGGAAGCCGGAGCTCAACCGCGATGCGCTCGCCGCCTATTTGCGGCTCGCTTATGTGCCGTCGCCGCATTCGATCTATCGCGGCATCGACAAGCTCGCGCCAGGCCATATCGCCACCATCGATGCCGAAGGCAAGATCGAGACGCCGCCTTCTGGAGCGTTGAGAAGGCCGCCGAACGCGGCAAGGGCGCGCCGTTCAATGTCAGCGATCGCGAAGCGATCGATACGCTCGAGCTGCTGCTCGGCGATGCGGTGGGGCGGCGGCTCGTCGCCGACGTGCCGCTTGGCGCCTTTCTCTCCGGCGGCATAAACTCGTCCACCATCGCGGCGATGATGCGGATGCGCAGCAACGCAGCGGTGCGCACCTATTCGATCGGTTTCATGGAGGAGGGCTTCGACGAGGCCCCGCATGCGCGGGCGGTCGCGGCACATCTCGGCACCGCGCATACCGAGCTCTATGTCGCCCGGCAGAGGCGAGAGAGGTCATCCCCGATCTGCCCACGATCTACGACGAGCCCTTCGCCAACTCCTCGCAAATTCCGACCTATCTCCTATCGAAACTCACACGCGAGCACGTGACCGTGGCGCTGTCGGGCGATGGCGGCGACGAGCTGTTCGCCGGCTACACGCGGCATCGCTTTGCGCGGCTTCGCAAGCGCATGCCGGCGCCCATGGGGAGGGCATTGGCGTGCGGCCTTGGCGTCGCCGGTCCAGCGCTATGGGATCGCGTGTTCAGTCTCCTACCTGCGGAGCGGCGTCCAAAGCTCGCCGCCGACAAGATGCACAAGGCAGCGCGCCTGTTTCGCGCCGGCGAGGAGAGCGGCTACCTAAGTCTGGTCAGCGCCTGGGACGATCCGGACGCGCTCGTGAATGGCGGCAAGGAACCGAGGGGTCCGATCTTCGATGCGGGCATCGCACGCGCGCTGCCGGACCCGCTGGACCGCATGCAATATCTCGACACTATCACCTACCTTCCAGACGACATCCTCACCAAGGTCGATCGCGCCAGCATGGCGGTTGCGCTCGAAGTGCGCGTGCCGATCCTCGATCATCGCATCGTGGAGTTTTCCTGGCGGCTGCCTGCGCGCTTCAAGATGCGGGGAGGCAAGGGCAAGTGGCTGCTGCGCCAGGTGCTCTACCGCCATGTGCCGAAGGCGCTGGTGGAGCGGCCGAAGTCAGGGTTCGCCATACCGCTCGGGCAATGGCTCAGGGGACCGTTGCGCGCCTGGGCAGAGGAGCTGCTGTCGGAGAAGCGCCTCGGCGAGGGTGGGCTGCTCAATCCGGCGCCGATCCGAGCGCGATGGGCAGAGCATCTTGAGGGCACGCGCAACTGGCATGCCTCGCTGTGGACGGTGCTGATGTTCCAGGCCTGGCGATCCCCACGCGGGATCTGAGCTAGCTCGCCCGGCGCCCGCCCGCGCCAACCTCGCCGAAGGCGACGACATTGTCTGTCCGCGCAACGATGGCAGGTTTCTCGCCGCGCCGCGTGGCGGCTGTCCAATAGGCTTCGATACGCTCGACAAAGGGACGCGACCGCTCGGCAAACAGTCTCGCCCCGCGAGGTCTCGGCATCCCGGCGCAGCGCCTTGTGGCGGGCACGGCAGCGCTTCAAGAAGGAAGCGGTATCGTCGGGAGCAGCGAAGGTCATGGTGGGCGCTGAGACGAGCTGGCGGAGCAGGGCGATGTCGTGATCGTCGCCGAGAATTTGCGACAACGCGCGCGCCGCCTCCACCCGCGTGGAAAGCTCCGACGGCCAACAGGGCGTGAGCAGCTGCATATGGCGCCAATGATGCTGCAACGTCTTGCGCCACTCATGGAAATCTTCGTCGTTGCCGGTGGCAAAGGCCTGGGCAAAGGCTTTGCGGCCGCCGCGATAGGATTCGCGTAAGCCTTTGGCAATTGGGCTGAAATCGTCGGGATAGACGGCAAGGTTGGCCATCGCAGGCCTGAGCGCGAACAGGCCGCGCATGGCGTCGGAGGCGGTGCTCCCATCGAGGCTGCGCTTTGCCGCCTGCCGGCGTTCCTGGAGCCAGGCGCGCAAGGCTGGGATCGGCGTTGCCTCCCCTTCGCCTTCGGCCTTGGCGAATTTGTCCACGGCGTCGAGCAGGGCTGCGGCGTCACGGGCCGGCGCAAGGCCACGGGCGATGGTGCGAAGCCGCTCGGTGAGGCTGTTGAAGACCGGCTCGGGTAGGCCAGGCCTGATCAGGACTAGAAGAGAACGCAGTCTTTTCAAGCACTTGCGCGAGTCGTGGACGCCCTTATGGCGCTCCGGAGGGGAGGCAAGCGCGGCATAGGCCGTATCGATTTCGGCCGAGGCGACGCGGCGCACCGCCTCGCTCATCGGTACGGCCGGATCAAGACTGAAGCCCAAACCCATCCAACCCTCTCCGCCCGAAGGCGTGCCCAACGATGTTCCAGAACAGCCGCCCCTCGGTCAAGGGGGTCAGGATTGTGGACAGCCTGTGGATAAGTTCCGCCAGGGGTCGGTTGCGGCGATCCACTTGCCGCGTGCGCTCTTCGGGATCGTCGCTCATGACGATGTCGGTGACAACCGCCGCCGATGACGCACCTGCGGCAAGCACGTCTGGCACATGCTCGAGCGTGATGCCGCCGATGGCGACCAGCGGGCAGCTGATCTTCGCCCGCCATTCGGCGATGCGGTCGCAAACCTTGCGGCGCCCAGGGCATCGTTTTGAGCTTCGTCTGCATAGATCGGCCCAAGCGCGATGTAGTCGGGCTCGACACCAAGCGCGATGTCGAGTTCGCGCAAGCTATGCGTGCTGATGCCGATCCTGATGCCTGCGGCTTTGATCGCGGCGATGTCGGCGCCGACGAGGTCGCCCTGGCCGAGATGCACGAAGCCGGCGCCAAGATCGATTGCTTCACGCCAATAATCGTTGATGACGAGCTGGCAGCCATGGGCCGACGCAAATTCGAGGGCTCGCGCAATCTCGGTCTTGACCGCAAGAGGCGGCATGATCCTTGACGCGAAGCTGGATGAACTTCGCGCCTTGGCTCGCGATGCGGGCGACCCAGGCGGCGTCGGGAAGGACGGGATAGAACGGATCGAGCGCGCCGCCGCTCAAGAGACGCGATCGATCTTGAAGAACGGCGTGCCGGCGACCGGGGTCGAGGGCGACGCCATGTCACGCGGCTCGATCAGCCCTGCCTCGAAGCCGAGGCGCCCGGCCTCGATCGCGCGGGCGAACGCTTGCGCCATCTTCACCGGATCGGCGGACTTTGCCACCGCCGTGTTCAACAGCACGGCGTCATAGCCGAGTTCCATCGCTTCAGCAGCTTGCGACGGCGCGCCGATGCCGGCGTCGATGATCAGCGTCGTCTCGGGGAAATAGGCGCGAAGCGTTTTCAGCCCATCGCGATTGATCAGCCCGCGCGCCGAGCCGATCGGTGAGGCCCAGGGCATCAGCACGGTACATCCGGCGCCGGCGAGCTTCTCCGCCGCGCTCAGATCTTCGGTGGTGTAGGGAAGCACCTTGAACCCGTCCGCCACGAGCGCCGCGGCAGCCTCGACGAGACCGAACAGCTCAGGCTGCAGCGTGTCGTCATTGGCGATGACTTCGAGCTTGATCCACGGCGTGCCGAACAGCTCGCGCGCCATCTCCGCCGTCGCCACTGCTTCCTTTGCGGTGCGGCAGCCCGCGGTGTTCGGCAGCACGCGCACGCCGAGATCCTCGATCAACTCCCAGAAGCCTTGGCCAGCGCGCATCCGCGCCGACTCGCGCCTGAGGGAAACGGTGACGATCTCGGCGGACGACGCCTCGACGGCTTGGCGGAGCGTTGCCGGGGAGGGATATTGCGCCGTTCCGAGAAGCAGACGGGACTTGAAGCGCTCGCCGTAGATGTCGAGCATCAGCCGCCCTGCCTCGGCGCAACGATCTCGACCTCGTCCTTGGGCGCGAGCGGGGTCAGCTCGCGCTTGGCCGAAGCGACGAAGCTGCCGTTCACCGCGGTAGCCACTTTGGCTTGCGCAAAGCCGAGCGTGGCGCACAGCTCGGCGAGGGTGCGGGCATCGGTGGCGACGGGCTCACCATTAACGAGAATTTGCAACGAACACCTCCGGATCGGTCGCGCCGGTCTCGATGTAATCGGCCACGAGCTCGGCCATGACTGGCGCGAGCAGGAAGCCGTGGCGGTAGAGGCCGTTCACATAGATATAGCGCTCAGCGACGATAATCCTAGGCCGATTGTCGGGGAAGGCGGGCCTCGCGCCCGCGCCTTGCAGCACGATTTCGGCTTCGGCGAAGGCCGGATCGAGCGCGTAGGCCGCCGACAGGAGATCGAGCGCCGAACGCAAGCTGATCGGGCCGGTCTCCTCGCTTTCGATCACCGTGGCGCCGATCATGTAGACGCCGTTGCCCCAGGGCACGACGTAGAGGGGAAAGCGCGGATGCAGGAGCCGTACGGGGCGCGACAGGTTTACCTCGCGGCTCTTCACCACGATCCGCTCGCCGCGCACTCCGCGCAGATTCGGCAGGTCGCCCTTGGCGGCAAGACCGCGGCAGTCGATGACGAGATCGGCATCGGCGGGAAACTCGCCCTCGCTGAGACGGACGTCAGCACCGGCGGCTTGCGCCTGCTCAAGCAGGAAGTGCAGCGCTGGCTCCGGCGACAGATGTCCCTCCTCGGCGTAGTAGAGTCCGCCGGCGAAACGATCGACGAGCGCGGGCTCGGCTGTGGCGAGCTCTGCCGGCGATAGGCGCTGATGGCCTTCCGTCATGCGCGCGAAGCGGTCGAGCTCGGCACGGTCGCGTTGCAGCGCCACGACGAGCGTGCCGTTGGCTACAGCACCAGGATAGGTCGCACGCCAAAGCGCGAGGCCGCGGCGGCCAAGATCGCGCACGATCAGCTCGGCGGTTTCCTTCTCGCAGTTCGGCGCGAGCATGGCGCCGGCATAGAGGCTGCAAGCATGGGCGAAAGGCACGGGCGAGCGCTCGCACACGGTCACCTTGTGGCCGCGGCGCGCTAGCGTCAGCGCCTGCCACAGGCCGACGACGCCGGCGCCGCGGATGGCGATGTTGCGCTGCTGGTTGGTCATTGCGGGTTCTTTAGCAAGGGACTTGTCGCGAAGCGACTAATCCCCAAGGGCCACGCCTTCGCGGCGTGGGTCGGCGCCGCCTTCAAGCCCCTCAGGCGTGACGGCGATGATGGCAAGCCCGCTGGTGAAGTCGAAGCGCTGGAACTGATGGCCGAGCCTGCCCATGCCTTCGGCGAGCGCATCCCACTCCTTGCCAGGCTCAAGCAGGAAGGCTCCGCCGGTCGAGCCGAAATTGGCGAGCGCGGTGGCGGCTTGCGGGTCGAGATGCCAATCGAGCATGGCGATGATGGCCTTCAGATTGAACAGGATGATGCCTGGCCCTCCCGGCGAGCCAAGCAGGAAGCGAAGCCGGCGTTCGCCGGCGGCAGATCCCATCGCGAAGATCATGGTCGGGTCCATTGAGCTTCGCGGGCGCTTGCCTGGCTCGACGCGGTTTGCGACAGGGCGGCCCTCGTCGTCGACGGAGACGAAGGAGAAATCGGTCAGCTGATTGTTGAGCAGAAAGCCGCGCACCATCGCGCGGTTGCCGAACGCCTGCTCGATTGAGGTTGTCATGGACACGGCGTTGCCGCCGTCGTCGACGATGGAAATGTGGCTGGTGCCGACGCTCTCCAGAGTCGCGTCGCGGCCAAAGGCGCCCTGGCGCGTGTTTGGCGGCGTGCCGGCGCTGGCCTCCCCAAGTGCGCGGCTGGGATCGATCAATGCACGGCGTTGATCGATATAGGTGCGGTCGAGCAGGCCTGACACCGGAGCGGTGACAAAATCCGGGTCGGCGAGATAGCGGTTGCGGTCGGCGAAGGCGAGGCGCTCGGCCTCGACGATACGATGCACGGGCTCGACGCCCATGGGGCACTGCCGAGATCGAACGGCTCGATCAGCGCCAGCACCTGACCGACAGTGATGGCGCCGGAAGAGGGCGGCGCCGCGCCGCATACATCGAAGCCGCGATAGAGCACGCAGACCGGCTCGCGCAATTTGGCGCGATAGTTCGCGAGGTCTTCGGTGGTGAGCTTGCCTGGCCCGCGCGGATCGTTCTGCACGGCGGCGGCGATGTCTCGGGCGATGGCGCCCTCATAGAAGGCGGAAGGTCCCTCTCTCGCGATCGCTTCAAGGGTTGAGGCAAGCGCGGGGTTGCTCAGTCTGTAGCCTTCAGGCCGGGGGCGCCCGGCGGGGTCGAAGAAATAGGCGCGCGCCGCGGGGGTGAAGCTTGCCGGACCGTAGTCGTTCAGCACCTCGGCTAGGCGGAAGGAGACGGAGAAGCCGTCGCGGGAAAGCTTGATGGCAGGGGCGAACAGCTCGGACCAGGGCAGCTTGCCGTATTTGTCATGCGCGAGCTTGAGCGCGGCGAGCACGCCGGGGACGCCGACCGAGCGGCCGCTCTCCATCGCCTCATTGCGCGGCAGAGGCTTGCCAGCAAAGTCGAGGAACAAATCCGCCGTCGCCGCGGCCGGCGCGGTCTCGCGCCCGTCGAAATTCAGCAAGGTCTTGCTCACCGCGTCCCAGGTAAGAAGAAACGCGCCGCCGCCGATCCCTGAGGATTGCGGCTCGACGACATTGAGCACCATCTGCGTGGCGATGGCCGCATCGACGGCGCTGCCGCCTTTGCGCAGGATGGCAAGTCCTGCCTCGGCGGCAAGCGGGTTCGCCGCCACCACCATTTGCCGCTTGGCCTTGACCAGCGTCTTCGCCGTGAAGCCGCTCGGCCCTTCCGGACGTTCGTAGGCGCGCAGCGCTGCGCCAGCGCCGAAGGCGAAGACAAATGCCAGCGAGATAGCAATCAATGTGCGCTTATTGATGTGCAGCATGCGTGCAGCATAGCGGGTTTGGCTCTTGCAGTCTCCGCGCGGCTAATGGAAATCGCGGGATTTGGGGATGATGCGCTCGGCGCGGGGGTGGCGCCGCGGATGCCAACGCGGATGGGATTTCTCGCGTGGCGCGAGCGGCCGTTTGACGTGATCGGCTGGCGCAACGGGAAAAGGCGTTTGCTCCTCGTCCGGAGGCGAGCGCCATGAGCCCGGGTCCGGGCGCTTCACCTCGTCGGCATTGGCGACCGGCACGCTCATGCTGTCGGCCTCCTCGTCGAGGAGCCGCAGCCAATCGCTCCGGTCCTCAAGCCGCTCGGCAACGACATGAATAATGTCCTCGTGCCGCTGCACGCGGCCATGCACCACGACGAGCCGCGCGCCCATCACCACCTTGCGCATCCGCTCCAACACCTTCGGCCAGATCACCGAATTGGCGACGCCGGTCTCGTCCTCGATGGTCATGAACACCACGCCTGCGGCGGAGCCGGGCCGCTGGCGCACCAGCACGACGCCGGCGACGCTCACGCATGCGCCGTCACGCGTGCGCTTGAGATCGGCGCAGGAGCGAATGCCTTCGCTGGCGATTGCGCGCGGAGGAAGCTCATCGGGTGGGCTTTCAGCGACAGGCGCAAGGTGCGGTAGTCGTTCACCACATGCTCTGAGAGCGGCATGATTGGGAGCGTGACGTGGGGCTCGGCGCCGGCCTCGCTCGCCGCGGCATGATCGAACAGCGGCAGCGGCAGTTCCTTCGGCAGGCCGCGCACCTCCCACAGCGCCTGGCGGCGGTCGTGGCCGAGCGAGCGGAAGGCATCCGCCGCGGCGAGGCGCTCGAGCGTGGCGCGGCCGACACCGCTCCGCCGCCAAGATCGCGAACGTCTCTGAAGGCCTCACCTTTGTCATGCCCGCGAAGCGGGCATCCAGTTTCCCCTGGTCTTCTGATCACTGATCGCCCGGCCCAGCTTCGCGATGACATTGAAGGTCGATCTGGCGCAGACAAATGACGGTTCAGCTGCGGCGGGGGCGCCGACGCGGATCAGACGATGGATTTCACGTCGTCCTCGCGCATTCCATCGAGCTGCCGCATGCCGAGACGCAGCGAAAATTCACCCCGCGAAGCAGGCTCCAGCGTGCAGTCCCAGGCGCTGTGATTGACGTCGATCGCGCACCTCCACCCCATGCTCGACCGCGTCGCGCACGATCTGCGCCGGGGCATAGAAGCCCATCGGCTGCGTGTTCAGAAGCGCGCGGCGAACGCCGCCGGATAATGGCATTTGATCCAGGCCGAGACATAGACGAGATGCGCGAAGCTCGCGGCGTGGCTCTCGGGGAAGCCATAGTCGCCGAAGCCCTTGATCTGCTTGAAGCAGCGCTCGGCGAACTCCGCGTCATAGCCGCGCGCGACCATGCGGCTAGACCATCTTCTCCTGCAGCCGCCGATCGTGCCGAGGTGGCGGAAGGTGGCCATGGCGCGGCGCAGCTCATTGGCCTCGTCGACCCGAGAACTTCGCCGCCACCATGGCGATGCGCATGGCCTGTTCCTGGAACAGCGGCACGCCGAGGGTCTTGCCCAGCACCTGCTGCAGTTCGTCGGCCGGGCCGTGGTCGGGCGCCGGCGAGGGGAATTCGACCGCCTCGTCGCCGCCGCGGCGGCGCAGATAGGGATGCACCATGTCGCCCTGGATCGGGCCCGGGCGGACGATCGCGACCTCGATGACCAGGTCGTAGAACTTGCGCGGCTTCAGCCGCGGCAGCATGGTCATCTGCGCCCGGCTCTCGACCTGGAACACGCCGATCGAATCGGCCTTGCACAGCATGTCATAGACGGCGGGGTCCTCGCGCGGCACGGTGCCGAGCGTCAGCGTCTCGCCGTGATGCTGCGCGATCAGGTCGAAGCGCCTTGCGGATGCGGTCAGCATGCCGAGCGCCAGCACGTCGACCTTCATGATCCCCAGCGCGTCGATATCGTCCTTGTCCCATTCGATGAAGGTGCGGTCGGCCATGGCGGCGTTGCCGATCGGCACGATCTCGTCCAGCGGCCCGCGCGTCAGCACGAAGCCGCCGACGTGCTGCGAGAGGTGGCGCGGAAAGCCCATCAGCTCCTGGGTCAGCTCGAGACAGCGCGGCAGAGCAGCGGGTCGTCGGATCGAGGCCGGCCTGGCGCGATATGCTCGTCCTCAGGCACGGCGCCGTCGCTCAGGCCCCAGACAGTGCTGGCGAGCGCAGCGATGATGTCTTCCGACAGGCCCAGCGCCTTGCCGACGTCGCGCACGCGCCGAGCGGCCGCGATAGTGAGATCACCGTGGCGGCGAGGCCGGCGCGGTCGCGGCCATAGCGGCCGTAGATATACTGGATCACCTCCTCGCGCCGCTCGTGCTCGAAATCGACGTCGATGTCCGGCGGCTCGTTGCGCTCCTCGGAGATGAAGCGCTCGAACAGCAGATCGATCTCGGTCGGGATCGACCGCGGTGATGCCGAGGCAGTAGCAGACCGCGGAATTGGCCGCCGAGCCGCGCCCCTGGCAGAGGATGCTCGTGGCTGCCGCGCGAAAGGCGACGATGTCGTGAACGGTGAGGAAATACGGCGCGTAGTCGAGCTCCTCGATCAGCGCAGCTCCTTGTCGATGCGCCGCGGACCTTGTCGGGGACGCCGTCGGGATAGCGCCGGCCGCGCCCTCCCAGGTCAGTCCTCCAGATGCTGCTGCGGCGTCTTGCCCGGCGGCACCGGCTCGTCGGGATATTCGTAGCGCAGTTCGTCGAGCGAGAAGGTGCAGGCGTCGGCGATCTCGATGGTGCGCGCGAGCGCGTCCTCGTGGCCGGCGAACAGCCGCGCCATCTCCTGCGGCGGTTTCAGATGCCGCTCGGCATTGGCTTCGAGCCGGAGCCCGGCCTCGTGCGATGGTGCAGTTCTCGCGGATGCAGGTCAGCACGTCCTGCAGGGGCCGGCGCTCGGCGGCGTGGTAGAGCACGTCGTTGGTGGCGACAGGGATACGCCCGCGCGCGCCGCCAGGCGCCAGCGCCGCGATGCGCGCACGATCATCGCCGCGATAGGTGTGCGACCGGGGCAAGATAAGAGCGAGCGCGGCCTCATCGGCCGAGCGCCGCTTTGATGCCGCGCCGCCGTCTGCGAAGCGGGTTGGGTCCTTCTTCTGCCTCCTTCCTGACAACACGGGACCGCCCGTGGCCCGGGTAGTGCGTGGTGCTATTCACCTGCGGAACGAAAGGAATGATTGGCGCTTCGAGGTGGGCCGCGGGGATGTTCCAGTGCCTGAAGCCAGTCCATCGCCAGGCGGCAGCGTAATGAAGATTGGCCTCGGCGTGCGCGGCGACGTCGGCGAGAATAGAGTGCATTTGCCTTTCTCGGCGCGGACTTGGCCGGGCGAAAGCAGACGACAGGAGCGGCCATAAGCGGCGCGGTCCGTCGGATAGACGAGCAGGCTCGGTGCATCTTGGAGATCGGGCGGCGGTCCGACGATCAGCCGAGCCGAACCCAGCTCCCTCGCGGCGACATGCGCGCGCACGACGCCGGCAAGCGTGTTGGATCTGTCACCGCGATCGCCGACATCCCAAGCTCCTTCGCCACCGCGACAGCTCCTCAGCATGCGAGCCCCGCGCAGGAAGAGAAATTGGTCGTGACCTGGAGCTCGGCGTAGCGCGGGGTGAGGCCCATCACCCGAATACGCCGTGCAGGAACCAGGCAGGCAAATTTGTCCCGCTGTCACCGTAGAGGCCTGCGCGGAACACCCAGTAGCGGCGCCCATCCTCGTCCTCGATGCGGTAATAGTCGCGTGGCCTCGACCCGCTAGAGCGAACGAGCTCACGCCACCATTCAGGTGCAATGCGCCTGGGCCCCTCGGCCTTCACCACGCGGCGGGTGACGCGGCGCCAGGTGAAGCGGGCTGGCGGTCCTTCCGGGATCTCGGCAAGCACGTCGACAGGCTCTGGCTCGGCAAAGAGCAGGCAGGGACGCGGCGGTTTGGCCGGTCCTTGCTCGGACCAGAGCAGCCGGACCGGCAAGTGCCGATCTCATCTCTTGCGTCAGCTCAGGGATATGGCTCTCGCGGGAAAAGAGCCGGCGCACGGCGGCTCCGCTTTCAACCGGCTCGCCAGGCGGTCGATCAGCGGCTCTTGCCTGCTTCGGTCGTCGCTCTAACGAAGGCGGTCTGGCCGGAAGCAGAGCCTGGGTCGCGAGGGGTGTGAGAACCATCAGATCGACGCCGAAGCCGACATCGACAGCGCGCAACCCTGTCCTCGAACGGCGCGCAAGATGCGACGGCTCGTGGCATGGCGCGCTCAGGCCTGCTTCGATGAGGGCGGAGGTGCCGTCGGCGCGATAGAGGGTGAGGCTCGGCGCCGTGCGCCGCGGCGGGCGAGAGCCAGCGCCTCGCAGAGCTTTTCCGCAAGATGATCGAGGCCGGCGACGATGCCCTCATGGGTGATCAGAGGCTCGGGGAAGGGGAGCCGCGCTGCGTAGTCTGGCGCGGGGAGGAGCGGGGGACGCGGCTCCTCGCGCCGTCCAAGCGCCTGATCGAGACGGATGGAGCACGGCTTCGGCCGCTTGGCGCGAATGGAACCGCCGCTCGAGCGACGCGCGCGGCAGATCGTAGAGCTGGCCGATGCGCTTCAGGCCGAGGCGCTTGAGCAGCCGCGTGATCTCGCTGTCGAGGCGCAAAGCTTCGACGGGGAGCGGCGCCAAGCGCTTCAGCCGATCTTTCCCTGCGGGACGATGATGGAAGAGGAATGCGCGTAGCGGGCAAGCGCATGAGCGCCTCCCAAGCGTCTCGGCAAGGGCAAGCCGCGCGCTGAAGCCGAGGCGTAGCGAAGCGCCTCGCCATGTCGGCGAGAAGCGCGCGGGCGCCGCCGAAGAGATGCGGCACGCCGGACACGTCGAGCCACAGACCATCGTCGCCGTCGACATTGAGAGACGGGCTGTAGCGGCCGGACCAGCGGGCAAGCGCGAGCAGGCATGCGGCATCCTTGTCGGGCGCAGCCGGAGCGGTGAGGAGTTGCGGGCAAATGGCGCGGGCGTCGGCGAGGCCCAAGCCGGGAGAGAGGCCTTCGCCCAAGGCGGCGGCATTCAGTGCGGTGAGCAGGAGCCCGCGATCCTCGCTGCCGACCAGCGCAAAGGGCCGGTCAACCGGAAAGGGCGTGCCGTTCCTCATCCGCTTCAGCCGCTCGATCGGCAAAGCGGGGAGCCAGACGGAAACCATACGCGACATCACGAAACTCCACGGTCCAACTTCGCGCCGGCGCCATCGCCCCGGCAGCGCTCGAGCGTGAGATGCCAAGCTGGCGCGCCCTGGTGCCGAGGCATCGAAGGCGGCGCCGCTACTTCGCTCCGCCGCGACGCGCCAGCGGGTGAGGGTGCCGGGGAGGCCACCTCCTTGATGCCCGGAGAGGAGTAGGCAGGGGGTGCGGCTCACTTGCGCGGCAAGTCCGAGGCGTCTTGCCATGATCGGCGCCTTCGACCTCGATCTGGCCGAGAACGGCGATGAAGGCTCCCGCCTTCAGCCCTTCTTCCAGCGCCCAGGCAGCATCCGTAGCGTTCCGCGCCTGAACGATGAGGACAAGCGCGGGGTCGAGACCGAAGGCGATGAGCCCAGAGCCCATAAGGGCGCGCCCCATTCGCGCGCGGCCCTTTCGGTCAGGCACCAGAGGAGCGGCGAGGCGCTCTCCCGCCGCGTCAGGCGATCGCCGATGAAGGCAAGCGCAAAGGCAAGCGCCGACGGCGCGTCGCGATAGGCGGCAGGCTTGATCTCATGCAGCCCGTTGGCGGCAAGCTTGCTCCAGGGGATCTGTGCGCGGGGCCCGCTTCCCTCCCCCGGTAAAGGGGAGGGATTGGCGTTCGCGGGCATACTTAGGGAGGACAAGGGAAAGGAAGGAACAGGTGCAAGAAGCGAGCAGGCGGGGCGGGGCAAAGGTCCCGTATCCGGCGCGGGGGGGAAGGCCAGAGACACGGGAACCTGTTCGAGCACGCGAATACGCTCACGCAGCTGCTCGATGAGACCTTCGCCGCCTGCCCCGCCTGCTCTCTCAACGCCAGAGGTGCAGAAACTCACCGACGTTTTCGCCGTCTGGAACGTCGTTACGCACGGGTACAAACTCCGAATTCGTTCCTGTTTTGTTCTTAGCCTGAGTCCGATACGAAGTCAAGGCGACGGGGTGAGCAAAGAGGATGAATGGCCCGCAAAAGGCGTCGCTTTCCCGCGCTCGGCAAAAAATTCTTCGCGCCACGCTTTCGCCCAGATTGAAATCCGAGAGCCGCCCCCCTATTTCTGTCCCTTGAGCAGGGAATGGTTAAGCAACGGGGGCTTGCCATGAAGTTCAGCAAATTCACGAAGGTTGCGGTTTCTTTCGCGAGCCTGATTGCGGCGAGCGCCATGCTGCCGAGCGATGCATCGGCAGGCCTCTTCGATATGTTCAAGGGTAGGCCAGCGGCCAACGCCAATTCGAGCGGCAGGCAGCTCATCGCCTTCCAAACCAAGGCAGAGCCCGGCACGATCATCGTCAGCTTCGCCGACCGCAAACTCTATTACGTCCTCACCAACAACCGCGCCATCAGCTATCCCATCGCCGGGCCGAAAGACGGCGCCGAATGGGCAGGCGAGATGACCGTCACCGAGAAGCGGATCAATCCGGACTGGACCCCCACGGCGGATATGCGGCGTGCCAACCCGACGCTTCCCGCCTATGTGTCCGGAGGCCATCGGCTCAATCCGCTCGGCGTGCGCCCTCTATCTCGGCTCGAGCACGTACCGCATCCACGGCACCGATGCGCCCTGGACCATTGGGCAGAACGCCTCGAGCGGCCGCGTCCGCATGTTCAATAACGATGTCATCGATCTCTATAACCGCGCAAAGATCGGCACGCGCGGTGATCGTGACCTGGCAGACTTACAGCTAATCCAGGGCGAAGCCGCGACAGTAGGCTGCACCGCCGTTTGGCGGGAGCCTCCAATCCTCCATAATTCGCGCCTCACAAGGTTCGATTCTCGCGGAGGGGAGCTCGGGCTTTGTCGCCTACCGAGCTGGCAAAGTGCCGGCGCGTCCTGGCAGCGGTGCTGGCGGTTGCAGCCTCATCCGGTCTTGCGCGGGATGCCCATGCCCATCCTCACGTCTGGGCCACGGTCCGCTCGGAAATCGTGTTCGGCGCCAATCGCCAGATCATCAGCATTCGCCACGCCTGGACCTTCGATGAGTTGTACACCGCCATGGCGGTGCAGGGCCTCGATGCCAACAAGGACGGCGTCTACTCCCAGGCCGAGCTCGCGCCGCTCGCCGAGGTGAATGTCATTTCGCTGAAGGAGTTCGATTATTTCACCTTCGTGCATGTCGGCAACGACGACGCTCTCAAGCAAAGCCGCCGGAGGACGATTCGCTCGATTACGACAAGAGCCTGCTCACCTTCCATTTCACGTTGCCGCTCGAGACGCCGCTCAACACGCATAGCCAGGCGGCGCGGTCGATGTCTACGATCCGTCATTCTTCGTTGCCTTCGGTTTTGCCACCGAAGCTCCGATGATCTGGTGGGGCCGAGATCAAGGGCTGCACGGCCAAAGTCACGCAGCCCGATCCGGAGACGGCGGCGGATACAAAGGCGTTGACCAAATCCTTCTTCAGTCAGCTCGGACCGAACAGAATTTCGGCTCGCAATTCGCCCAGACGGTGACGGTCAAATGCAGACGATACGTCCTGATGCCGCGCCTCGGCGCGCGCTCTTGGCTCTCGTCGGCGCGCTGATGCTCGCAGCTCTCACCGCCGGCGCGCATGCCGAATTGAAACCAATCAATCCTTTTGCCGCGACGAGCCGCGCCGCCTTCGGCCTTCGCCGCGCCCGGCGCGCGCCCAGTCGCCGGGCCGCTCGGGGGGGTGTTCGGCTGGGTGCTCGCACGCAGCAAAGTTTGCAACGCGAGCTCGCCACGGGCGTGAAGGGTCTCAAAGCCGACACGTCATGGCCGGAAGCCGGCGATGCTCGTGTTCGCGAGCTTCATCTATCGGCATCGTGCACGCGGATGGGCCGGGGCACGGCAAGACCATCATTTCATCTTATGTGGTCGCCAACGAGCAGACGGTGCGGCGCGGGTGATCATCTCCTTCATTGCCGCGGCACTCCAGGCGCTCACGGCCGTCGCTCTCGTCGGCGTCCTCGCTTTCGCGCTCAAGCCACGGGCCTCCAGATCAATGCCTGGTCGAACCGGCTCGAAAGCCTGAGCTATGCGATGATCGCCCTGGTCGGCGCCTGTCTCCTGATCACTCAGCTCATCCGGCTCTACCGGGGCTGGCAGGTCGGCGCATGAGCGCGGCGCATGCAAGTCACGATCACCATCACCATGACCACGCTCACGAGCATGACCACGATCACCATCACCATGATCATGCCGAAGGCGAGGCGTGCGATCATATCGTCGATGCGCGCGAGCTTGCCGGGCCGCTCGATTGGCGAAAAATCATGGCGGTAGTGTTTCGGTCGGCATCAGGCCGTGCACGGGAGCGATCCTCGTGCTCATCTTCGCGCTGACGCAAGGCATGTTCTGGGCCGGCGTCGCCGCGACCTTCGCCATGGCTTCGGTACCGCCATTACCGTCGCGGTGCTTGCCACCCTGGCGCTCGGCTCGCGCGAACTGGCGCTTAAGCTCGGCGGCGGACCAGCGCCTTTGCCAATGCCGTGTGGACGATCTGCGCCATCGGCGGCTCAGCGCTCATCCTCCTGTTCGGCGCGACCCTGTTCGCAGCTTCGCTCGGACCGGCGCGGCCGTTCTAAACGCGGCGAACCAAGCTCTGCGAGGTCCCGCGATCGGCGTCGCGGGCTCTGATCGTGCATTAGTCATGGCGCGACAAGCGCCGGACCTGGTACTTATTGCTCCCTTGTCTCAAGGCCGGAGAATAGTGTTTCTATTTGCCGCGCCGGATTGCATCGGCGAGCAAGGCATCCTAATTCTCAGGGGAATTCCTCAGGGCACAGGCGCGGCGCCGGCCCTTCCCCTCATCAATCAGCGGAGACAATGATGACACTCCAACTCGGCGATATCGCCCCGGACTTTGAGGCCGATACTACCGAAGGCCGCATCCGGTTTCACGACTGGCTCGGCAATTCCTGGGGGGTGATTTTCTCGCACCCCAAGGACTTCACCCCGGTCTGCACCACCGAGCTCGGCTACATGGCAAAGATCAAGCCCGAATTCGACAAGCGCGGCGTCAAGATCATTGGCCTCAGCGTCGATCCGATCGACCTCCACAAGAAATGGGCGGACGACATCAAGGAGACACAAGGCGTGGCGCCGAACTTTCCGATGATCGGCGACCCGGACCTCTCCATCGCCAAGCTCTACGGCATGCTGCCGGCGAGCACGACCGGCACGTCGCAGGGCCGCACGCCGGCCGACAATCAGACGGTGCGCAACGTGTTCGTCATCGGCCCTGACAAGAAGGTCAAGCTCATCCTGGTCTATCCGATGACCACCGGGCGCAATTTCGATGAGGTGCTGCGCGTGATCAACTCGATGCAGCTCACCGCCAAGCATCGCGTGGCGACCCCGGTCAACTGGAAGAACGGCGAGGATGTGATCATCGCCGGCTCGGTCAGCGACGACGAGGCGAAGACCATCTACCCGCAAGGTTGGAAGTCGCCCAGGCCCTATATCCGGATCGTGCCGCAGCCCAAAGGCTCGTGAGGCGCGGCCGCCCGCGGAGAGCCGATGGGACTGCCGAAGACACCAGCGCTGACTACGGACTGCGTGATCTTCGATTCGGGAGGCAGCGTGCTGCTCATTCGCCGTGGTCATCCTCCTTACGCCGGCTCCTATGCGCTGCCCGGAGGTTTCGTCGAGATCGGCGAGACGGTCGAGGAGGCTTGCCGTCGCGAGGCGCTCGAGGAGACCGGCATCAAGGTCGATGTGCTCCGTCTCGTCGGAGTCTATTCCGATCCGGCACGTGACCCGCGCGGCCATACGGTGAGCGCAGCCTATGTGACGATATTGCCCCGTGCTATCGCGCCGCGGGCCGGCTCCGACGCGGCCGGAGCGGAATGGATCGAGGACTGGCGGAGCGTCGAGCTTGCCTTCGATCACGCGCAAATTCTCAGCGACGCCGAGGCTTTGCTCAGGGCGCTGCGTTAAGATCAGGCGCCTTGCGGCGGAAGGAGCGGGGGCTCGTGCCGAACCAGCGGCGCGCCGCGCGGCTGAAGGCACTGAGCTCGGAATAGCCGACCCGCGCGGCGATGTCGGTCAGCTTCAGCGAGCTCTCCATCAGATAGCGATGGGTCAGGCAGCGCCGCGTGTCGTCGAGGAGGCGCAGGAAGGATGTGCCTTCCGTCTTCAACCGGCGATGCAGGCTGCTCGGGGTGAGGCCGAGCTCCTTGGCGACATGCTTGGGGCCGAAGCTTCCCTGCTGAAGGCAGCGGGTCATCGCCTCGCGGATTCCATTCAGCGGATGGTTCGCGGACTTTTGCCGCTCGATCTCCTCCTCGCAGTAGCGCTTCACGAGCTTGAAGAGGTGCGGATCGGCGTTAGGCATGGGAAGGGCGAGCGTGGCGGCGGAAATCGTGATCGAGTTGACCGGCTGGTCGAAGAAGATGCGAGATCCAAGTTGGCGTTCGTATTCGGAGATATCGGCCGGCTGCCGATGCATCAAACCGACAGAGACCGGGCGCCAGTGGCTTCCGGCCGCGCCCCTGATCCGCGTCACGAAGCGCATCAAGACGAAGTCGGTCATCTGCACGACGTTCGGCATGGTCACCGGATAGCAAAATTCGACGCGGCCTACGCCGCCGGCGATCTCCACGAATTCGAGATGGTTGGTGGAGAGCACGGGTTGAAAGCGCGCAAAGTTGCGCAAGCCGGTCCTGAGGTCGGGCGAATTGGCCATGAGATAGCCAAGCGGGTTGGCGGTAAATCGCCCCCGCGTTCCATGCTTCAGGCCAAAAAAGCGGTCGCCGGTGACGCGCGCGGCGAGGGTGAGGGCGTTCACCAGCCGCTCAAGCGACATCCAGGTGAGGTCGTCGCCGTGGTCAGGGGGTAGTCCAGCCTCCTCGAAAATCGGCCGGTGATCGACCCCATAATCCCGCAAAAGGTCGCGCAATCCCGATAAAGAAAGGCCCTGACGCGGTGCTCCCCAATGTTCTGGCCCGTTAGCCTGTTGAGATCAGGCCTTAGACGTTCGTTCATGTCCTACCCGTCGATGCAACCAAAAAGTGTACAGCGACTGTCACGCTCCTCCTGAGCGAGGTCAAGTCGTCGCTGTTCACTGTCAATCCCAACAGGCACGTCTTCATGACAATATGTAGCTGGGCTGAGGAAATTTCCGATATGAGTTCCCCGATCATAGATGAGGACATCAGCGTCCCCACCGAAGAGGTCCGCGCGATCTAAGTCTCGCCGAAATCGAGCGAGTTCTAGAAACGCTGATTGTGCTCGCCCATAACCAGCGGCGCAACTTCCTTGCATATCTTTTGGTCATGGCCTTGATGCATGTCCGCGAGGAAGATCAGGGGCACACTGGCGCGACCCATTGAGGCAGCGGTGGCGCCTATACTCGCCCTATGCTGTCCTTGGGCCTCTTAGAGAGCCGTAAACCGGTCCAGGCCATTCATTACTGGGCGGCTCCACAGCAAATCCGGTCTCGCTTTTCGCCGTCCCGCGCACTAGGCGCGTCTCCCGCGATGCTCTATCTAAGCCTGGTGGAGTGTCGATGAATGAATGAACGGCCGCCCGCCAAGGGCTTTGATCCGGATCAAGCAAAAGTTGAGGCCAAAGGGGGCGCCACCGGCAGGATTGGCGTGCTCCTCGTCAATCTCGGCACGCCGGACGGCACCGACTATTGGTCGGTGCGCCGCTACCTCAAGGAGTTTCTCTCCGATCGCCGGGTCATCGAGACGAACCGCGCGCTGTGGTGGGCGATCCTCAATGTCGTCGTGCTGACGGTGAGGCCGTCGCGGAGCGGCGCGAAATACCGCTCGGTATGGAACAAGGAGCTCGACGAGTCGCCCTTGCGCACCATCACCCGCGCGCAAGGCGAGAAGGTTGCGGCGGCGCTCGCCGCGTGCTCCGATGTCGTGGTCGACTGGGCGATGCGCTACGGCAATCCGAGCATCGCCTCGCGCATCGAGGCTTTACAGGCAAAGGGGTGCGACCGCCTGCTCGTCTTCCCGCTCTATCCGCAATATTCCGCCTCGACCACGGCGAGCGTGAACGACAAGGTTTTCGACGCGCTGAAGCTGATCCGCTATCAACCCGCGGCCCGCACCGTGCCGCCTTATCCCACCGATCCCGTCTATATCGCCGCGCTCGCCCAATCGATCAGGACGCATCTTGCCGGGCTCGATTGGCAGCCTGAGGCGATTCTCGCCTCCTATCATGGGCTGCCCAAGAGCTATGTCGACAAGGGGGATCCCTACAGGGCGCAATGCGCGCAGACCACCGAGTCGCTACGCGAGGCGCTCGGTCCGCTGGGCGCCAAGCTCAGTCTCACCTTTCAGTCGCGCTTCGGCCGCGAGGAGTGGCTTCAACCCTATACCGACAAGACCGTCGAGGCGCTGGCGCGCGACGGCGTGAAGCGGCTCGCTATCGTCACGCCGGGTTTTTCCGCCGACTGTCTCGAAACGCTCGAAGAGATCGCCGAGGAGAACAAGGAGATTTTTCTTGAGCATGGCGGCGAGCACTTCACCTTCATTCCATGCCTCAACGACAGCGAAGGGGGTATTCGCGTGCTCCTGCACCTAATCGAACGCGAGCTGAAGGGCTGGGTCTAGCAGCGCGATGTCCGGCCGGGGGCAATCATGAAGAGCCCGGTATTGCCTGGGAACCGGTTGGCCGGGTCGTGTTCGCTACGGCGACCTTGTCTTTCGTCGGCGGATTCGTTGACGTCGTTGGCTTCATTGCGCTGTTTGGATTGTTCACGGCGCATGTCACTGGCAACTTCATCATGCTTAGTCTCGAGATGGTGCATACCACCAAGCTCGCCATCGCCAAGCTGCTGGCGGTGCCGATCTTCATCGTCATGGTCGCGCTGACCCGGCTTTTCGTGTTGCACCACGAGAAGAAGGGCGTCGTGGCGCTGCTCGCCGTGGCGTGGATGGTGGCGTCGAGGCCTGCGATGAGTGCTTGAACCTCGCGGGGGACGAGGGGGATGACATCATTGAGAGTGCTTCTGCTGGTGGGGAGCGCTGCCGTCGCGGGATGCGCCACACCCATGACCTTGCGCGAGATCCAGGCGGTCAAGCCCAATTGCGCGCGGATCGACCGGCAGATCGCGGCACTGCAAAAGGAGAAGGCCGAGAACGATCAGAGGCTTCTTGCCGGCATCCAGTCGGTTGCGCCGGCGCTTGCTGCGCTCAATATCGTCGCCGGCACCTATGGCCGCAACGTCGCCATCGCCACCGGGGACTGGGCGGCGGCTATCGACCGCAAGCTCGTCGAGCTCAAGCGCGCCAAAAAATCCTGCTAGGGTTTGTCGATGTTCCGGCGTGGCGCTGCGATTGCCATCTGCTCCGCTCTTCTCTTCGCCTTGGCTCCGGCGCACGGCGCCGAGAGGGAAACACCCAAGCCCGCGGCCGCGACGGATGCCGCCATGCCGGAGGCAAAGCCTGCGCCGCCGCTCGCCTATATCACCGTTGCCGGCGCGCCTGGCGACGGCGAACAGGCGCTCACCGCGGCGCTCGGCAAGAGGCTTTCCGTCTCCGGGGTGAAGACCGCGAGCGCGCTCGATACGACCGTCTATTCGGTGGAAGGCATCGTGAAGATGACGGCGGCAAAAGGCGGCAAGCAGGCCGTACGCGTCGATTGGACGGTCTTCGGGCCCGACGGCACGACCCTTGGCGGCGTGTCGCAGACGAAGCTCGTGCGCAAAGGCTCACTTGACAGGAAATGGGGCGTGGCCGCCGATGCCGCCGCCCGCGCGGCGGCAACCCCCATCGCCAAGCTCATCTTGCTCACCCCGCAGGCCTCGCCGAAGGCCCCTTAAATTCGCCGGCGAGCGCACCCATTTATCGGCTGCCGATGAAAGGTCGAGTGCTATAGCTAACCAACTCACGCTCGCCCGACACCTCTAGGAGGGTGCCATGCTCGGCTTCAATATCTTCGTCCTCGTTCTGCTCGTTCTTTTCATCGCCGTGCTTGCCGCGGGTGTCAAAGTCGTGCCGCAAGGCTGGAACTACACAGTCGAGCGCTTCGGCCGCTACACCCGCACGCTTCGGCCCGGACTCACCCTGATCATTCCGTTCATCGACCGCATCGGGCGGAAGCTCAACGTGATGGAGCAGGTGATCGAGGTGCCGAGCCAGGAGGTCATCACCAAGGACAACGCCATGGTCCGGGTCGATGGCGTCGCCTTCTTCCAGGTGCTCGACGCTGCGCTCGCGAGCTACGAGGTGACCAATCTGCAGGTCGCCATACTAAACCTGACCATGACCAACATCCGTACGGTGATGGGCTCGATGGACCTCGACAAGCTCCTCTCCGAGCGTGACGAGATCAATCATCGCCTGCTCAAGGTGGTCGACGACGCCACCTCGAATTGGGGCGTCAAGGTCACCCGCATCGAGATCAAGGACATCGAGCCGCCGCGCGATCTGATCGAACTCGATGGCGCGGCAGATGAAGGCCGAACGTGACAAGCGCGCCGCCATCCTCGTCGCCGAAGGCGAGCGGCAGGCGGCGATCCTCACGGCGGAAGGCGCCAAGCAGGCGCAGATCCTCGCCGCGGAAGGCCGGCGCGAAGCCGCCTATCGCGATGCCGAGGCGCGCGAGCGCTCGGCGGAAGCCGAAGCCATGGCGACCCAGGTGGTCAGCGAGGCGATCAGCAAGGGCAACGTGCAGGCGATCAACTACTTCGTCGCCAACAACTATGTCGGCGCGCTGAAAGCTCTCGCCGAGGCCAAGAACCAGAAGGTGCTGATCCTGCCGATTGAGGCGACCTCGGTGATCGGCGCGGTCGCCGGCGTGGCCGAGATCGCGCGCGAGGCTTTCGGCGACCGTGGCGGCAATTCCGCCTCGCCGCCGAGTCCGCCTAAGCAGCCTGCGACCACGCCGCGGGTTCGTCCCCCTGGCGGCGCTGTTCCTTCGGTCTAGGGAGCCGTCACGATGAGCGCCTTCTTCACGCTCGGTCCGTGGACCTGGATGATCATCGCAGCGATCCTGTTCGCGCTCGAAGTCATGTCGCCAGGCGTTTTCCTGATGTGGTTCGGCATGGCTGCGGCTGTCACCGGCGCCATCGCTTTCGCCTTCGACATCGGCTGGCAGTGGCAGCTCGTATGGTTCTCGCTATTGTCGCTCGCCGCCGTGCTCATCGCGCTGAACTATCTGCGTCGGAACCCGTTGCAGAGCGACCGGCCGCTACTTAACGAGCGCGCGGTGCAGCATATCGGCCAGTGCTACGATCTCGTCGATCCGATCGTGAATGGACGCGGCAGCGTCAAGATCGGCGATTCGATCTGGCGGGTGGAGGGACCGGAGTTGCCGAAGGGCAGCCGGGTTCGCGTGCTTGGCGCCGACGGAACGCTGCTGAAGGTGACGTCGGCCTAATCGCGCAAGCCGTCAGACGATCTCGACGATGTCGCTCACTTGACGCGGGATCTCCGCGGTTGCGTCATCGAGCGGCCAAAGCGCTTCGGCCTCGCGCTTGCGACCTGTACCCCTGACTTCGACCTCGGTAAGCCTGCATCGGCGATCTGTTGCGCGACCATGTCCTTGCCGGCGAGTGCTTTGAGCAAGCCGACGGGAAGTCGCCGCGCGGTAGCGATTGCCCTTGTGCACTTCGCATGTCACCCTTGGCGGCGTCAAACCAGCGCCGGACGGCCTCGCGCTCCTCCGGGGAAAGCGTGAGGTGGAGCTTGGTGCGGCGGAGCAGAAAATCCTCCGCGGTCATGGCGTCCTCGACCTGAACCGAATGAATAAGCTCGGCAAGCGGCACGCCCGGAGCGATCTCCCGCGCGAGGCTCGGATCGAGCAGGACATTCGCATAAAGCCTTTCGATCTGGTCGCCATAGGCAAAGGCCCAGCGATGGCAGGTCTCACGCGAGAGGGTTGGCGGGCCTTGGGCCGACAAGAGAAAGAAGCGTCGCGCGCGTTTCGCAGCCGCCATAGAGTGGAACGTCCTTGGTCCAGGGGCCAGCCATCTTCGCTCCGAGGTCGCGCAGCGAATCGAGCACGATCTCGGCGAAGGCGCGGTGGGTGGTGAGCTTGCCGCCATAGAGAGTGACGAAGCCGCCGGTGCCGTTCCTGATGCTGGCAAGCGCCGGGCGTCGGGTGAGCCGGCTCGGCTTCTTCCCGTGGTCGTCCTGTAGGGCGCGGACGCCGGCGAAGCTCCACACCACGTCTTTATCGCCGACCGGCCCGCCGGGCCGCGCGAAGTACTGGTTATAGGCATCGAGCAGATAGGCCTGCTCTTGCAGAGAGCAGGCTGCGGTGCCGGGATCGCTTTCTTGCGGCACTTCGGTGGTGCCGACGATTAGAAAGCGCCGGTCGAGCCAGGGCAGCACGAAGATCACGCGGTCTTCCGTGTCCTGCAAGGTGTAGGCGTCTTCTTGGACGGGCTCGGGCATCTTCAAGACGATGTGGCTGCCGCGCACGAGCCGCAGACGACGTGGCGGAGGGGCGATCCTGCTCATGGCGTCGATTTCCGCCACGAACGGCCCAGCGGCATTGACGATGAAACGCGCGTCGACGCGGCGCTTCACCCCGCGCTCGTGCATCTCGACCGCATAGCCGTTGGCGAGCGGCTCGATCGCCGTCACGGCGCGGCGGTTCAGAATGTCGGCGCCGCGGGCGCGGGCATCGAGCAGCACGGCGAGCACGAGCCGCGCGTCGTCCGTCTGGCAGTCGTGATAATGCAGCACGGCGTTGAGATTTTCGCGGCGAAGACGCGGCAGGTCTGCAATCTCCTGCTGCTTGAGGCGTCCGCTTCGCGGCAGCCCATCTCCGATCGAGAGGAGGTCGTAGAGCGCTAGCCCGGCATGGAGCAGAAGGGCAGGGCGCTTCTGCCAGCCATAGATCGGAAGGAGGAAGCGGATCGGCTCGACGAGATGCGGCGCGGTCTTGAGCAGCCCCGCGCGCTCGACCAGCAACTCGCGCACGAGCGAAAGCTCGAGCTGCTCGAGATAGCGCAAGCCGCCATGGATCAGCTTGGAGGAAGCCGAGGAGGTGGCGCAGGCATAGTCGCCCTTCTCGGCGAGCATGACTTTAAGCCCGCGGCCGGCTGCATCGCAGGCCACGGCAGCACCATGAATGCCGCCGCCAATGACGAGAAGATCGTAGCTCTGTGTGACCAAAGTACCCCTCACCCTTTCCGCCATACGACTTGCGCAAGGCTACGCCGCGCATGATCGTGGCGGCGAAAGCCCTCGCCCCGCAGGGGGAGAGGGAAAATTTGCTGGAGCGTTGCCGCCATATCCCTCTCCCCTCGTGGGCGAGGGTGGCGCGCTCCATGGGAGTGCGCCGGATGAGGCGGCTCTTCAGAGAGGATTGCGGTGCTAGACGACGCCGGCGCGCAGCAGGTCGTGGATGTGGATGATGCCCACGGGGCGGCCGTCCGCAACCACGAACAGCGCGGTGATGCTCGATGAATTGATGACCTCGAGTGCGGCGCTGGCCAAAAGCTCCGGCGACACCGTCTTGGGTGCGCCCGTCATGATCTCGCCGGTCCGCCGCGCCAGCAGGCCGTCGCCCATATGCCGGCGCAAATCGCCGTCGGTGATGATTCCGGCAAGCCTGCCGTCCGCAATCCACCACGCCGAGACAGCCGAAGGCCTTCTCGGTCATCACCACGATGGCCTCTGCCATGGGCATGTCGCTGGGGGTGAGCGGCAGACGGTCGCCTTTATGCATGAGATCGCCGACGAATTTCAGCCGCGCGCCGAGCTGTCCACCTGGATGCAAAACCTTGAAGTCGCGCGCCGTGAAGCCTTTGCTCTCAAGCAGCGCAATGGCAAGGCAATCGCCGAGCGCAAGCTGCATCATGGTGGAGGTGGTCGGCGCGAGCCCGTGCGGGCAGGCTTCCTTGCTTTGGGGAATTGCCAGCACCACTTCCGCAGCCTTGGCAAGCGTGCTCTCAGCGTTCGAGGTGATGGCGATCAGCGGCACGGCGAATCTCCGCGAATAGGACACAAGATTGCCGAGCTCGACGGTCTCGCCCGACCAGGAGAAGGCGAGGATCACGTCGTCGCGGGTGATCATGCCGAGGTCGCCGTGGCTTGCCTCGCTCGGATGCACGAACGACGCCGGTGTACCGGTGGAGGAGAGGGTGCCTGCGACCTTCATGCCGATATGGCCGCTCTTGCCCATGCCGGTGACGATCACCCGTCCGCGGCAGGAGCGGATGATGGAAACCGCTTCGGCGAAATTGTCGACCAGATCGAAATTGAGCGCGGCTTCGAGCGCGCTTAAACCCTGTGCCTCGAGCTGGATGGTGCGCGCGGCAGAGGCAATCGCCTCGCGCGCGTCGTGGTCGGGAAAACGGTCACGTTTGAGACCGACAGCCATACCCTCGTTTCCCCCCGTGTGTCCGTCCCCTTTGTAGCACAGTCCGGACGCCTACGGGCGCTTCCGGCTTGCGCTATTCTGAGGGACGGCGCTTCCCTGCGCCTCGTTAAGTCTAGTCCTGTTGCGCACTCCCGATCAACCGCCGGGAAAGGCCGGATTCTGGCCGTGCGGTGTCTTCAGATCAGCTTCTTGATCTCGGCGGTCAGAGTGTCTTTGAGCTCAGGACGCTCCAGCGCATACGCCACATTCGCGAGCAGAAAGCCGAGCTTCGAGCCGCAGTCGAAGGTGCGCCCCTCATATTTCACCGCATGGAAGTCCTGGGTCGCGAGCAGCCTGATCATGGCGTCCGTGATCTGAATCTCGCCGCCTGCGCCTGTCTCCTTGGCCGACAGAATGTCGAAGATCTCAGGCTGGAGAATGTAGCGGCCGAGAATGGTGAGGTTGGAAGGCGCCGTTCCCGGCTTCGGCTTTTCCACCATGCCGTTGATGGGGAAGACGCTGCCATTACCCTCGCCGATTCCGACCACGCCGTAGCTGTGGAGTTGGGCGTCGGGCACCGGCTCGACGGCGATGATGTTGCCGCCATGGGCCTCGTACACATCGAGCATCTGGGCGAGGCAGCCTTTGCCTCTGCACTGGACCAGCACGTCGGGGAGGAGGAGTGCGAAGGGCTCATCGCCGACGAGCTCGCGCGCGCACCATACCGCGTGACCAAGTCCGAGCGGTTCTTGCTGGCGCACGAAACTCGTCTCGCCCGGCGCAGGCAGGTCGCGAAGGAGCGCCTCGAGCTCTTCCGTCTTGCCGCGGACGGCAAGCGTTTCCTCGAGCTCCGGCTGTCGGTCGAAATGATCCTCAATGGCGCTCTTGTTGCGGCCTGTGACGAAGATGAAATGCTCGATGCCGGCTGCACGTGCCTCGTCGACCACGTGCTGGATCAGCGGTCGGTCGACCACGGTCAGCATTTCCTTGGGGATCGCCTTGCTCGCCGGCAGAAAGCGGGTGCCTAACCCCGCGACGGGAAACACGGCTTTGCGAACGGGAGCAGCCATTCAGATCCTCTGGAGCGGTTACGCCCCTTTTTGGGGCCAGCCGCCCTCTTTCCGACAGCAGGCGTTGAATTGCAACAGCGGCTTCTCCGGGCTTTTCAAGCGAAAAAGCTCTGACCTTGCCTTTTCGCCGCCAAAAGCGCTGCCCACAATCCGCCGCTTCCGCCGAATCGCGGGACTTTGGAAAGGACCACCTATGGCGCGTGCGAATTGGGCTCGTGCAGCAATGCTGGCCGCCCTATTGGCGGCGGTGGTGTTTACGCCGTTCTCTGCCCCTGCCGCCGACGATCCGGAGGTCGCCGCCTATCGCCGTGCCGTCGAGCAGCGGTTCGCCGCGTGGCTGCAAGCCCTTTGGCCTGACGCCGAAGCTGCTGGCGTTTCGCGTGCAACCTTCGACGCCAATCTCAATGGGCTGAAGCTCAACTGGGCGCTGCCTCACCTCGTGCTGCCAAATCCGGCAGGCCCTGACGGACCGCCTCTCCCGCAGTCGCTGGTCAAGGCGATGGCGCCGAAGCATCAACCCGAGTTCGACTCGCCGGCGTTCTATTTCAAAGAGGGGACGCTCAACGCGCTCGCGGCGACGGGGCGTGCAAAGGTCGCGCAATACCGGTCGGCGCTCGTCGCCATCCAGAAGCAATACGGCGTGCCGGCAAGCATCGTCGTCGCCATCTGGGGACGCGAGACGGGCTTCGGCAAGATCGAGACGCCCAACGACGCCGTCAGCACGATCGCCACGCAAGCCTTCATGGGGCGTCGCCCTGACGAGTTCCGGCCGCAGCTGATCGCCGCGCTCAAGATCATCGAGGAGCGCCACGCCACGCGCGCTCAGCTTAAGAGCTCCTGGGCCGGCGCCATGGGCTACACCCAATTCATGCCGAAGGACTTCGAGGAGTTCGCCGTCGATTTCGACGGCGACGGCAAGCGCGACATCTGGAACTCGATCCCAGAACTCTCTCGCCTCGACCGCCAACTCGCTCAAATCGCAAGGTTGGGATGGTGGCAAGACCTGGGGCTATGAAGTGCAATTGCCGCAAGCCTTCGACTGCACGCTGCAAGGGCCTGACAAGGCGCGGCCGATATCCGAGTGGGTGAAGCTCGGCGTGGCGCGCGTGCGCGACGGCGCCTTCCCGGACAACAAGCTCGGCGACTCGGCCTTCCTCGTGCTGCCGGCCGGGCTGAAGGGGCCGGCGTTTCTCGCCACCGACAATTTCTCGGTGCTCAAGCTCTACAACAACTCCGACGTCTACGCGATTTTCGTGGGCCATGTCGCCGACATGATCGCCTCCAATGCACCGGTGAAATTCGAAGGCGCCTGGAAGCCGGTCGAGCGCCTGCCGCGCGACCGCATCCAGCGCTTCCAGGATGTGCTGGTGGCGCAAGGCCATGACGTCGGCAAGGTCGACGGGCTCGCAGGCTTCAAGACCCGCGCCGCCATCGGCGTTACCGAGAAGCGACTCGGCCTGCCGCTCACCTGCTATCCAAGCCAGCGCGTGGTTGACGCGGTGATGAAGGAAGCGAGCGCCGCACGTCCGTAATCAAGGCTTTCCGAACTCTAGGTTTTACCCGCAGGGGTTGCTAAGTTCCGCTCATGCGAATCGCCCGAACCCTCATTTTTGCCCTTTCCCTGCTCGCGGTGCCCGCCGTCATTGGCCTGCCGCATCGTGCCGAGGCGGCGCAGACTTTTGCTCAATGGATCGAAAGATTCTGGTCGACCGCCAGGGCAGTGGGCATCAAGCGAGAAACCTACGATCTCGCGTTCAAGGGCATGACGCCTGACCCCAAGGTGATCGAGGCAGCAAATTTCCAGCCGGAATACAAAAAGCCGATCGGCGAATATGTCGATCGCGTCGTCTCCGATAAGCGTGTCACCGGCGGCAAGCAAAAGCTCGAGGAGAACAAGGCGCTGCTGGATATTCTGGAGAAGCGCTACGGCGTCGATCGCACCATCATCGTCGCCATCTGGGGGGTGGAGTCGAATTACGGCACGCAGCCCGGAGACATGAACGTAATCCGCTCGCTCGCCACGCTCGCCTATTACAACACCAAGGCGAGCTTCGCCCGGCAGCAGCTCATCACTGCGCTCAAGATTTTCCAGCGCGGCGACATCAGTGTCGAGGCGATGAACGGCTCGTGGGCCGGCGCCATGGGCCACACGCAATTCATTCCTACCACCTATCAAGCCTACGCCGTCGACTATGACGGTGACGGCAGGCGCAATATCTGGAGCGATGTGCCCGATGCACTTGCATCGACCGCGAGCTATCTCAAGCACTCGAATTGGCAGGCCGGCCAGACCTGGGGCTATGAGGTGACGCTGCCGAAGGGCCTCAACCCAAAAAAATACAGCGAGCGAACGCTGAAGAGCCTTGGCGAGTGGCAGAAGCTCGGGATCAGGCGCGTCAACGGTGAGGCATTCCCCCGCCCTGGCGACAAGGCCGGGCTTTACGCTCCAGCCGGGACTGCCGGACCGGTGTTTCTCGTGCTCAACAATTTCCGCTCGATCCTTCGCTACAACAACGCGACGTCCTACGCCTTGGGGGTCGGACATCTTTCGGACCGGCTCAAGGGCTATGGACCCTTCGTGCATCCTTGGCCGACCGACGAGAACCATCTCTCGCTCGATCAGCGCGTTGAGTTGCAAAAGCTGCTGGTGGCCAAAGGCCTTCTGGTCGGCGATACCGACGGCATCATCGGCCCGGCAACGCTCGAGGCGGTGAAGACTTTCCAGCGCGGCAAGGGGATGCCGGTCGACGGATTCCCAAGCCGCACCATCCTGGAGATGTTGCGCAAGGAAGGGTAAAGTAGGGCATGTCCATCAGCGCCTCTTGCCTCGATTTCGGCCGCCTCAGGCGATGCCTCCTGGCGTCGGCCGCCGCGCTTGGATTTGCTGCGCTTTGCCTGGCTGGGCTTGCGCCCACGATGGCCTTTGCGCAGGGCGCCGACTTCCAACGGAGCTATATCGAGCCGTTTCCGCGGGGCGACCGCTACCGCGTGCTCGTGCTTGGCGACTCGCTCGCCGAAGGACTGTGGTCAGGCCTCTACCGCGCCCTCCAGGAAGACGCCAACATGGAGGTGATCAACAAGTCGAAGCCGGGAAGCGGGTTCGTTCGCATCGACAGGGAAGATTGGAGCAAGACGGTCGACGACCTGCTCAAGGATGAGACCTACCAGATCGCCGTGGTGATGTTCGGCGCCAACGACAATCAGGCGATCAAGGCCGGCAAGGAGTATGTGAAGCCCGGCACCGAGGAGTGGGACGCTCTCTACGGCCAGCGGGTCGAAGCCTTCATCAAGAAGCTCCGCGCCAAGAAGCTCGCAGTCTATTGGGTCGGGCTGCCGATCATGCGCTCGCCGGACGAGAGCGACGAGGCTGAGGATCTGAACGAGGTCTATCGCGAGAAATCTTTCATCAACGGCGCAAAGTTCATCGACACATGGAGCGGCTTCACCGATGAGTCCGGCCGCTATAGCGCCTTCGGTCCCGACATGTCTGGTCAGGTGCGCCGGCTGCGCGCCGACGACGGCATGCACTTCACCTCGCGCGGCTATCTGAAGCTCGCCCATTTCGCCGAGAAGGAAATCCGCCGCGACCTCAGCCTCGCAAAGCTCGAGCGCAACATTCCGCTCGCCGGCAACGAGGACGAGCAGGCGAAGGTCATGGGCAGGACGGTGAGCCCAGGCAAGTCGCCGTCGCCTACCGAGGAGACTGGCGAGCAGCCGCAAGCGGCCGCCGAAGGCGAGCCTCCGGCCGGGACTGAAGGCGAAGAGGGCGAGACCGCGGCGCCGCAAGTGCAGCAGAGCAAGGTCGGCGAGGTCGACGTCGTCCGTCCAGTGATTTCGCAGACGACGCTCGATGCCGCGCAGAACATGACGCCGCAAGCTGCCGCGGCGGCGTCTCTCGCCGACAGCGAGAATATCGCAGGCGATCTGCCGGGAGGGCTCACGGCCCTTGCCTCGATCTCCGCTGTAAACGACCCGTCCGTGGCCTCGTCGAAGCCGACACTACCGCTCGCGCAGCGGCCCTATTACCGCGTGCTAATCAAGGGCGAGCAGTTGAAGCCCAAGGCCGGACGCGCCGACGATTTCACCTGGCCGCGCAGCTAGAGCAAGGACGCGCGCTCGCGTAATGGGGCCTAGCGCGTTCATGTACGGCCGAGAGGGCTCACATCCCGGTGCGCCAACGGAACACGCCCGGAGCCGATGGGCCTCACGGCTCTTCTCGGTGCTGGGTGGCGCGGCGCTCGCCTTCGTGGCTCTTTTCTTCTTCGGCCAGGCTTCGGATCCCGTTACAATTCTGCATCTCGGCGATAGCCATTTTGCGACGGACAACATTACCGGCGAGCTGCGGCGGCTGTTGCAGGCGCCGGCGATGCTGGTCGCGGGCTGATGTTGCAAAGCGCGAGAGAGCTGCGGCCGGCACACATTTGGCCATGCCCTGAGGCGTCAGCGCCTCAGCGCGGCAGGTCCGTCTTGCCCATGAGGAATTTGTCGATGGCGTGCGCCGCCTGGCGCCCTTCGCGGATGGCCCACACCACGAGCGACTGGCCGCGGCGCATGTCGCCGGCGGCAAACACCTTCGGCCGCGAGGTGCGGTATTCGATCTCGTTCGCCTTCACATTGCCGCTCTGATCGAGGTCGAGCTTCAGATCCTTGATCATGCCTTCCTGCACGGGATGCAGGAAGCCCATGGCGAGCAGAACAAGGTCCGCGGGGATGCGGAACTCGCTTCCTGGGATCGGCTTCATCTGGCCGTCGAGGCGGACGCATTCGAGCTCCTTGACCTCGCCGTTTTCGCCGATGAAGCGACTCGTCGCCACGCTGAAGTCGCGGGCGGCGCCCTCAGCCTGGCTCGATGAGGTGCGGAGCTTGAGCGGCCAGTTCGGCCAGGTCAGCGCCTTGTTCTCCTTCTCAGGGGGCATCGGCATGATCTCGAGCTGCGCAACGGAGACCGCGCCCTGGCGAAAGGAGGTACCGATGCAGTCCGATCCGGTATCGCCGCCGCCGATCACCACGACCTGCTTATCCGTCGCGAAGATCGGATCGATATCGCCAAGCGGCTCGCCCGAGACGCGGCGGTTCTGCTGCGGCAGGAAGGTCATGGCGTAATGCACGCCGCGCAAATTGCGGCCCTCGATGGCGAGGTCGCGCGGATGCTCGGCGCCGCCGGCGAGCAGCACCGCGTCGTAGTCCCGCTCGAGCTTTCGCGCCGAGATGTCGTGGCCGACATGCACGTTGCAATGGAAGGTGACGCCCTCTGCCTGCATCTGCTCGACGCGGCGTTCGACGATATATTTCTCCATCTTGAAGTCCGGGATGCCGTAACGCAGCAAACCTCCAGGCTGCGCATGCTTCTCGTAGACATGCACGTCGTGGCCGACGCGGGCGAGCTGCTGGGCCGCGGCAAGTCCGGCGGGACCTGAGCCGACGATGGCCACGCGCTTGCCGGTCTTGGTCTCGGGCGGCTGTGGCCTCACCCAGCCGGCGGCGAACGCCTTGTCGGCGATGGTGCATTCGATCGACTTGATGGTCACCGGCACGTCGATGATGTTGAGCGTGCAGGCAGCCTCGCAAGGCGCCGGGCAGACGCGGCCCGTCACCTCTGGGAAATTGTTGGTGGAGTGGAGGTTGCTCGCCGCCTCCTGCCAGTCGGCGTGGTAGACGAGGTCGTTCCAGTCCGGGATCTGGTTGTTGACCGGGCAGCCCTGGTGGCAATAGGGGATGCCGCAATCCATGCAGCGTGCCGCCTGCTGGACCATCTCCGCATCGCTGAGCGGCACGAGAAACTCGCGGTAATGGCGGACGCGATCGGCCGCCGGCTCATAGCTCCGGTCCTGCCGCTCGATCTCGAGAAATCCCGTGATCTTTCCCATCAACCCATCCGCTCGTCCGGCGCTTTACTGCGGCCGGTGTGAAAAATGTCGCCAGCCGAGCCTCCGCTCGTCAAGCCGCCAAAGCGCGAGGTCAGCCTCGCTACCCCCTAGCCTCCTGGCAGGGAGCGTAAATCGCCTCCGGTTAAGATTATTTGCCGTTGGCGCCGGCGCGAAGACCGATCTCGATCTCGCCAAGCCCGGTCGTGTCGAGCACCTGCTGACGCGCCATCTCCTCGAGCGCACGCCGATATTCGACCGGCATCACCTTGACGAATTTCGGCAGGTAGGTGCTCCAATCGGCGAGGATGGCGCGCGCCCGCTCCGAAGCCGTGTAGTGCAGGTGGCGCTCGATCAATTGATAGAGCCGCACCTCGTCGAAGCGCGTCATGTCGGTCACGTCGACCAGCCCGTGGCTCTCAAGATCGCCGGCCTGGTGGCGGGTGCGCTCCATGACGCCGTTCTCGCTCGGCACCGGCTCGAGCTCGACCATCGCGAGGTTGCAGCGGCGCTCGAAGTCGCCATCCTCGTCGAGCACGTAGGCGATGCCACCAGACATGCCGGCCGCGAAGTTCCGCCCCGTCGGGCCGATCACCACGACGACGCCGCCGGTCATATATTCGCAGCCATGGTCGCCGGTGCCTTCCACAACGGCGGTGGCGCCGGAATTGCGCACGGCAAAGCGTTCGCCGCCGATGCCGCGGAAATAGCACTCCCCGGCAATCGCGCCGTAGAGCACGGTGTTGCCGACGATGATCAACTCTTCCGGCACGATGCCTGAATCCGCAGGCGGACGGACGATGATGCGGCCGCCGGAGAGGCCCTTGCCGACATAGTCGTTGGCCTCGCCCTCAAGATCGAGGGTGACGCCATGAGCGAGCCAGGCGCCAAAGCTCTGGCCGGCGGAGCCCTTGAGACTCACCCAGATCGAATCCTCAGGCAGGCCGGCATAGCCATGCAGCTTGGCGATCGTGCCGGACAACATGGCGCCGGTGGTGCGGTCGGTGTTCTTGATCGGGAGCTTGAGCTTGACCGGCTTCTTTTCCTCGATCGCAGGCTTGCACAGCTCGATCAGCTTGCGGTCCAGCACTTCGTCGAGGTGATGGTCCTGTGCTTCCGAATTGTAGATCGCGACGTGCTTCGGCACCTCAGGCTTATGGAAAATGCGCGTGAAGTCGAGACCCTTGGCCTTCCAGTGGTCGATGGCCTCGCTCTTGTCGAGGATCTCGGTCTTGCCGATCATCTCGGAGAAGCTGCGGAAGCCGAGCGCCGCCATGTATTCGCGCACTTCCTCGGCGACATAGAAGAAGAAATTGATGACGTGCTCAGGCTTGCCCTGGAAGCGGGAGCGCAACACCGGGTCTTGCGTGGCGACGCCGACAGGGCAGGTGTTGAGGTGGCACTTGCGCATCATGATACAGCCGGCGGCGATCAGCGGCGCCGTGGCGAAGCCGAATTCGTCGGCGCCGAGCAGGGCGCCAACCACGACGTCGCGGCCGGTGCGGACGCCGCCGTCGACCTGCACGGCGATGCGGCCGCGCAAGCGGTTCAGCACGAGCGTCTGCTGCGTCTCGGCGAGGCCGATCTCCCAAGGGGAGCCGGCATGCTTGATCGAGGTGAGCGGCGAAGCGCCCGTGCCACCCTCGAATCCGGCGATGGTCACATGGTCAGCGCGCGCCTTGGCGACGCCGGCGGCAACGGTGCCGACGCCGACCTCGCTCACGAGCTTGACGCTCACGCCGGCGTTCGGATTGACGTTCTTCAGGTCGAAGATGAGCTGCGCCAGATCCTCGATGGAATAGATGTCGTGATGCGGCGGCGGTGAGATCAAGCCGACGCCAGGCGTCGAATGGCGCACCTTTGCGATCACGGCGTCGACCTTGTGGCCGGGAAGCTGTCCGCCTTCGCCGGGCTTGGCGCCTTGCGCCATCTTGATCTGCATCATGTCGGCGTTGACGAGATACTCCGCGGTCACGCCAAAGCGGCCAGAGGCCACCTGCTTGATCTTGGAGCGCATCGAATCGCCGTTGGAGAGCGGCTTGTAGCGATCGGACTCCTCGCCGCCTTCGCCGGTGTTGGACTTGCCGCCGATGCGGTTCATGGCGATGGCGAGCGTGGTATGCGCCTCGCGGCTGATCGAGCCGAAGGACATGGCGCCGGTCGAGAACCGCTTGACGATCTCCTTCGCCGGCTCGACTTCATCGAGCGGCACAGGCTTGCGGCCAATCTCTTCGGCGTCCTTGATGCGGAACATGCCGCGAACCGTGAGGAGTTGCTCTGACTGCTCGTTGATCTGCTTGGCGTAGGACCGGTATTTCTCAGGCAGCTCGCCGCGCACGGCGTGCTGGAGATCGGCCACCACGCCCGGGCGCCACATATGCGCCTCGCCGCGAATGCGGTATGCGTATTCGCCGCCGACTTCGAGCATCTCCTTCAACACAGGCGCGTCGGAGAAGGCGAGGCGATGGCGCTCGACCGTCTCGCGCGCGACCTCCTCAAGCCCGATGCCTTCGACCTGGCTGTTGGTGCCGGTGAAATATTTGGCGACGAACTCCGACCGCAGTCCCACAGCATCGAAGATCTGAGCGCCGCAATAGGACTGATAGGTGGAGATGCCCATCTTGGACATCACCTTGAGCAGGCCCTTGTCGATCGACTTGATGTAGCGTTTGACCGTCTCTTCCGCCGTCAGCTCCTCGTCAATCTCGGGCAGCATGGCCTCGAGCGTCTCGAAGGCGAGGTAGGGATTGATCGCCTCGGCGCCGTAGCCGGCAAGCGTCGCGAATTGATGCACTTCGTGCGCCTCGCCGGTCTCTACCACGAGGCCGACGGAGGTGCGCAAGCCGCAGCGGATCAAATGATGATGCACGGCGCTGGTGGCGAGCAGCGAAGGAATCGGGATGCGGTCGGGGCCGGTCGCCCGGTCCGACAAGATGATGATGTTCTCGCCAGCGCGCACGGCAGCTTCGGCGCGCTTGCACAGTCTGTCGAGCGCCTCGCCCATGCCGGCTGCGCCGTGATCGGCGCCATAGGTCATGTCGAGCGTGACGGTGCGGAACTGATTGTCTGCGACGTCGCCGATGCCGCGGATGCGCTCCAAGTTCTCGTTGGTGAGGATCGGATGCGCAGCCTCGAGCCGCTTCTGCTTGGACGTGCCTTCGAGGTCGAGCAGGTTCGGCCGCGGCCCGATGAAGGTCACGAGCGACATGACCAGCTCCTCGCGGATCGGGTCGATCGGCGGATTGGTCACTTGCGCGAAGTTCTGCTTGAAATACGTGTGCAGCAGCTTCGGCCGGTCGGACAGCGCAGAGATCGGCGTGTCGGTGCCCATGGAGCCGACGGCCTCCTGGCCAGTCTGCGCCATCGGCACCATCAGGAACTTGACGCTCTCCTGCGTGTAGCCGAACGCCTGCTGGCGATCGAGCAGGCTCACATTGGTGCGCGGCTGCGGCGAGGACGAGCCCGGCAGCTCATGCACGCGGATCTGGGTGCGGTCGAGCCATTGCTGGTAGGGGTGCGCGGCGGCGAGCTCGGCCTTGATCTCCTCGTCGGAGATGATGCGGCCCTTCTCGAGGTCGATGAGCAGCATCTTGCCGGGTTGGAGCCGCCATTTCTGCACGATGCTCTTCTCGGGGAAGGGCAGTACCCCGGTCTCCGAGGCCATCACCACGAGACCTTCGTCGGTCACGAAGTAGCGGGCAGGGCGCAGACCGTTGCGGTCGAGTGTGGCGCCGATCTGCCGGCCGTCGGTGAAGGCCATGGCGGCCGGCCCGTCCCACGGCTCCATTAGGCAGGCGTGATATTCGTAGAAGGCGCGGCGCTTGGCATCCATCAACGGATTGCCGGCCCACGCCTCAGGGATCAGCATCATGGCGGCATGGGCGAGGCTGTAGCCGCCCTGCACCAGGAACTCGAGCGCGTTGTCGAAGCAGGCGGTGTCGGACTGGCCTTCATAGGAGATCGGCCACAGCCGCGAGATGTTCTTGCCGAACAGCGGCGAGGAGACGCTCGCCTGGCGCGCCGCCATCCAGTTCAGGTTGCCGCGCAGCGTGTTGATTTCGCCGTTATGGGCGACCATGCGGTAGGGGTGCGCGAGCTTCCACGATGGGAAGGTGTTGGTCGAGAAGCGCTGGTGCACGAGCGCGAGCGCCGACGCGAATTTCGGGTGATGCAGGTCGAGATAATAAGCGCCGAGCTGGTAGGCGAGGAACATACCCTTGTAGACGAGCGTGCGGCAGGAGAGCGACACGGTGTAGAAACCGATGTCGCGGCCGCCGGTGTCGCCGTTGATGGTGTTGGAGATGACTTTGCGCAGGACGTAGAGCTTGCGCTCGAAGGTCGACTCGTCCTTGACGTCACGCCCGCGGCCGATGAACACCTGCATGTGGCGCGGTTCGGTTTCGATCACTGACTGACCGAGACAGCTATTGTCGGTCGGGACGTCGCGCCAGCCGAGAAGCTGCAAGCCCTCGGCCTCGGTCGCGCGCTCGACCACGGACTGACAATAGATGCGCTGCGCCTCGTTCCGCGGCATAAACATATGGCCGGCGGCGTAGTGACCTGGCTCGGGTAGGGCGATGCGCAGCGGTGCGGTCACCACTTTCAGGAATTCATGCGGCATCTGCACGAGCATGCCCGCACCGTCGCCGGCAAGTGGGTCGGCGCCGACAGCGCCGCGATGGGTCAGATTTTCGAGGATCTGTAGACCGTACTGGACGATCGTGTGGCTCGGCCGCGCCCTCAGGTCGGCGACGAAGCCGACGCCGCAGGCATCATGTTCTTTTTTCGGATCGTAGAGTCCTTGCGCCGGTGGCGGCAGAGCTAGCCCCGCAAACTCGCGATTTGAACCATGTTGATTGATTGACATCACACGCAAGACCGCTTTAGGGCAGTTTGTCTCCAAAAGAGCATAGGCCGAATCGGACCAAGAACAACGCGCAAGGCACCGCGAGCCTGCCATCAACTCAATCAAAATGCGTTAAGGACGGGGATTGGACTCCGGGCCCGAGCGCCAGCCTTGCGCTTCCGGCTGAAGCTTCAGCCACAAAGGTCAGCAAGCCTGTCCTATTCATCCTCAAAATGACAGATTTCCAATACGCACACAAGAAGGATTCAAAGCTGAAGGCGGTTGCCCCGCTCCCGGTTCGATCCCAGCATTCGGGCTGGTCCGCTGCAAAAAAGGGCGCCTCCGGTTTGCCGAAGGCGCCCTTGTTGAACCGATGAAGCAGCGAAAAGGCCGCTTTACGCGGCCTTGCTGTCGATGACCCTCGGCTTGTCGGCCTTGGTGGCAATCGGAATGGTGCGGGGCTTCATCGCCTCGGGCAGCTCGCGCACGAGATCTACGTGCAGCAGGCCGTTCTCGAGGCTCGCGCCCTTGACCACCACGTGGTCGGCAAGCTGGAACCTGCGTTCGAAGCTGCGCCCGGCAATGCCGCGATGCAGATAGGTGGTCTGCTCGACCTCCGCCTGCTTCTCGCCGCGAATCGAAAGCGTGTTCTCCTTCACCTCGAGAGAGAGGTCCTTCTCGCCGAAGCCGGCGACCGCCATGCTGATGCGATACTCGTTCTCGCCGACGCGCTCGATGTTGTAGGGCGGATAGCTCGGCGTGTCGCCTTCGAAGGTGCCGAGCGTATCGAGCAGGGAGCCGAGACGATCGAAGCCGATGCTGGAACGGTAAAGCGGGGTAAGATCGAAATGCCTCATGTCACATCCTCCTTGAGAAGCGATATGTTGGAGCCCGCTCATGATGAGCCGGGCGTTGGTGGTTCACGCAAGCCTTGAGGGCCTTGCGCGGCCAAGATATGGGAATCGATGCTTAGGCCGTCAAGAGGGCTTAATTATATGATTCATAACGATAAAATAGATTCCACAAGGGCGGCAAAAAGGGCCGAATCTTGGCTTGCCGCGAGCACGCACGGTGAAACCTGCCGGTGCGCCTCAGTGTTGCTATAAGGAACCGCCAAGATTTTTCTCAACGGCACGTCATGGACCTCGTCGCAACTCCCAAGAACCCCATCCCGCTCGGCGTCTCCGGCGGCTATCTGGAGGGCAAGGGCAGCGTGCGCCTGCGCTATGCGCGCTGGCCGTCGGCCCTGAAGGAGCGGCACGGCACGGTCTGCATTTTTCCGGGCAGGGCCGAGTTCATCGAGAAATATTTCGAGGTGGTTGGCGAGCTTCGGCGGCGAGGCTTTGCCGTCTCCGTGCTCGATTGGCGGGGACAGGGCGGTTCTGGCCGGCTGATGCGGAATTCGCTCAAAGGCCACGTGAGGAGCTTCGCCGACTACGAGGACGACGTCGCCCGCTTCATGAACGACGTCGCGCTGCCGGATTGCCCGCCGCCTTATTACGCACTCGCCCATTCCATGGGAGCGACGGTACTGCTCAAGGCAGCGACCCAGAGGGGCTGCTGGTTCTCGCGCATGGTGATGACCGCGCCGATGCTGAAGATCGCCGAGCTGCCGATGCCGCCTCGTGCCGTGTCGCTTGCGACCACCGGGCTCTCGCTCAGTGGGTTTGGCAAGGTCGCCGTGCCTGGCGGGATGAAGGAGTATCTGGCGAACCAGACCTTCGAGGGCAATCCGCTGACCGGCGATCACGAGCGCTTCCTGCGCAATTTGTCGGTGGCGAAGGCGGCGCCTGGGCTCGCCGTGGGCCCGCCGACCATCGGCTGGGTGCGCAGTGCTCTTGCCGCGATGGCGGCGATCGAAAGCGACAGGTTCCCGAACAGGCTTCGCGTGCCGGTGTTGATGCTCGCCGCAGGTGACGACCGTATTGTGTCGAGCAAGGCGATCGAGGAATTTGCCAATCGGCTAAAAGTCGGAGCGCAGCTTCTGCTCCGTGGATCGCGCCACGAGATCCTTCAGGAGCGCGACCTGATCCGCGAGCAGTTCTGGGCGGCGTTCGACGCTTTCGTGCCGAGCGCGGTGACGAGCAGGCTCGGCGAGCCGGTGGTTGCCTAGAAATTCTCCTATCGAGTGAGGAGTTTCACCGCCTGCTCGTGCAAGCGTGGATCGCCTGCGGCGAGGATGCGGCCGCCCTTGCGCGGATCGCCGCCGTCCCAGGTCGAGACCACGCCGCCGGCGCGTTCGACAATCGGGATGAGCGGCAGGATGTCGAAATCCTTGAGCCCGGCCTCGACCACGAGGTCGATCTGGCCGAGCGCAAGCAGGCAATAATTGTAGCAGTCGCCGCCGAAGCGTCGCAGGCGAACGGCCTCGGAGATGCGTGCGAAGCTCGCCTGCTCCTCCTCGGTCTCGAACAGATCGGGGCTGGAGGAGAGAAGCAACGCCTCGCGGAAACTTCCGCAAGCACGGGTGCGGATGGTCTGCTCCACGCCGCTCGCGTGGCGGAAGTAGCTTTGTGTATCCCCGCTCCAGAAGCGTTCTCCGGTGAAGGGCTGGTTCATCAGACCGAGAAGCGGCGTCCCGTTCCTGAGGAGGCCGATAAGGGTGCCCCATAGCGGCTGGCCAACGATGAAGGCGCGGGTGCCGTCGATCGGATCGATGATCCAGCAATAGTCGGCCTCGGGCCGGCTCGCGCCGAGCTCCTCGCCGACGATGCCGTGCGCCGGGTGTGTGTCGGCGATCGCCTCTCTGATGGCAGTTTCGGCGGCGATGTCCGCGGCGGTGACCGGGTCGAACAAGGTGCCGCCCTTATGGTCAATGGCAAGGCCCGACCGGAAATGCGGCAATATGACCGCACCCGCACGGTCCGCGAGCGCGTGGGCGGTGGCGAGAAGGGCGGCGAAATTGGGGATGCTGGGCACGGCGTCCCTTAAGCGGCTTTTCCCTTTGGATTCAAGCGTTCAACTTCAAAGTCGTCGTTTTGCCGGAGCTGACAAGGGGTCCGCCGCAGGCTTGTGACGCAATTACATCACTGTTTCGTAAATGCCGCGGGAACGCAACTCGAACCTTGCATTTTGTGCATCGCAATGACATATTGTTGCAACGCGGCATGACCCTCCTGTTATGCCGCTGCCCTCCTTGGGCGTTTCCTCCCTAGACTTGGGCCGTTCCGATCATTTCGAACGGCCCCTTTTTTTGCCCAAAGATTTGGATTATTCGGCGGCTGCCCGCGGAATGGCTATACCCGGCAGGGATGCCATGATCGCCCGCGCCATTCCTTCCAGATCCCGTCTGATCCGCTCGAAGCCAGACGATTTTTCGAAGGTGACCTCGTTCATATAGAGGGCGCGGTTGATCTCCACCTGAATGGCATGGAGAGCGGCATGGGGCCTGCCGTAATGCTCGGTGATGTAGCCGCCGGCGTAAGGCTTATTCAACCCTACAACATAGCCTTGCGCCTTGAGCGCCTGCGCCGCGGCACGGGTCAGTTCGGCGCTACACGACGTGCCGTAGCGGTCGCCAAGGACGAAGTCGGGCCTGGCGCCGCCTTGGTCGGCGATCGGGTTCGACGGCATGGAGTGGCAGTCGACCAAGACGGCAAGCCCAAAAGCCTGGCGCGCCTCGGTGAGAAGCGCCTTCAGCGTATCGTGGTAGGGCGTATAGAGCTGGTTGATCCGCTCTAGCGCGGCAACCAGCGACAGCGGCTCGCGGTATATCTCGTCTGACTCCGAAACGATGCGGGCGATGGTGCCGAGCCCGCCAACCACCCGCACCGATTGGGTATTGGCGTAATGCGGCAGGCCATCGCGGATCAGCGCCGGGTCGAGCTCGTAGGGCTCGCGATTGACGTCGAGATAGGCACGCGGGAAATGGGCGTAAAGGAGGGGCGCGCCAAGCGCGCTCACGAAACCTAACAGCTCCTCGACATAGGCATCCTCGGAGCGGCGCAGGGTCAGCGCGTCGAGCTTGGAGCTTGCCAGGAAGGCGCCTGGATAGATGCGGCCGCTATGGGGCGAATTGAACACGAGCGGCGCGGTGATCTTGGCCGGTCTTGCCACCTCGAAGGGTGGGGAGAGCTCCTTCTCGATCGCCTCGGACTCGCTTCGGCTCATGCGTCAGACCTTGTGCTCGCCGGGGCCGGGCAGGCCACCAGCCCTCAGAATCGTGTGTAAACTCTGCCAATGAGAGTTGAACCTGTCTAGGCGTGTTCTGTCTTGTGCGACAATGAATAAGACGCGATGATTTGGGTCTCACGGTGACGGGACCGGCCGGGCTTGATAGCGATGGCAGTCAAGCGGCCGTTTACCAAATCGATGTAGGGGCGTAGCGTCAAAAGGGGGAAGAGGGATGGTGGCCAATGATCCGAACGCGCGATGCGTTCAGCGGATACTCCTCGCCGAGGACGACGAGGATATGCGCCGCTTCCTGGTAAGGGCGCTGACCAAGGCGGGGTATGACGTCGTATCCTTCGGCAACGGGCTCGAAGCCTATGAGCGCCTGAAGGAAGAGCCCTTCACCCTGCTCCTCACCGATATCGTGATGCCGGAGATGGACGGCATCGAGCTTGCGCGGCGCGCGAGCGAGCTCGATCCGGATCTGAAGATCATGTTCATCACGGGCTTCGCCGCGGTCGCGCTCAATCCGGACAATCAGGCGCCGAAGGATGCCAAGATCCTGTCCAAGCCCTTCCATTTGCGCGATCTGGTCGACGAGGTTGAGCGGCTCCTTGCCGCCTGATCTTAGCCCCGAAGCGCGGGTTGCCTTTCAGGGGTCACTCCCGATATAGAAGCCGTTCGCAACGGTCGGGCGCGTAGCTCAGCGGTATGAGCACTGCGTTGACATCGCAGGGGTCACTGGTTCGATCCCAGTCGCGCCCACCACTTTTCCAGGCTTTGCGGGTTATCTGATCGGAAGCAACTTGGTTGTGTCAGCACCATGTCAGCAAAGCTGAAAATGCGGGGGTTAATTCCGCTCGTTATTCCGCTGCCCATGTCGCTCGACGCAGCCGCTTGTGCCGTCGCTGCCCGCACTGGCTATCCCATTCCTAAGTCATCCTTGAACCTCGGCGCATCGCCAAGACACTAACCGAAGCGATCTCGGCTTAGGTCGTCGCTCTTTAGCGAGCAGGCCTGGCAGCTTGATGATATTGCTGGCGATGCGCCGCGCTTCATCTGGCGATGCGTCTCGCTTCATCAAGAGTTAGCGCATCGGCGGTTCCGGCATCACGCGGATCAGCGTGGCCGTAGACATAGGCGATGCTCTGACCGTTTCACGTTGATGATAAGTTTCAGGCTCCCCAACGGCTCTGAATTCTCCTTCCCTGTCGAGTGGTGGAATGAAGCTGGAATGCCAGCCTTTGAGCGGCAATCACCGTACTATTTGTGGGATGCGGTTACCGAACTCTTTGTACGGATCGACGCCATTGAGCCGCCACCCATGGATTATGAGGAGCGTGATCGCGTACGCATGGTGAAGGTGCTTCAGGCGATTGTCTCCCGAACTGCGCTCCCGCCCGTCGAAGTCGAGGAGCTATCGTTGGGTGATTATCACTATCGACTACCCCACGGCGCACATCGCTACTTTGCGTCCGTCGCTGTTGGCTTCACGCACATTCCCGCTCGATTGCGGCGTTAATGCTTCCCAGCCGATCTTTGAGAGGGAAGGCGACTAGGCGATCGCTGGATGACTTGCACCGCTCTTGCCGTGCTTGTCCCTGCCATATGAGCTTGAAGCTAGGAGCGATGGAGTCGTTAAAGAAAAGCAGTCTGCGCAGATCGCGACGCGGTATCTTTCGGGGATATGTTCGTAATTTGGCCGCGCATTAATAGCTACCTGAGCGCGATACTTGCGCTACCTAGGCATTATATAACTTTTACCGTACAGCCGTTAGTGACGTAGCGCACAGAGGAAGGTCGGCGCTGGGCTAAGGCGAAGGCCACTACCTCAGACAATACCTACACTGGCCCAGGCGGCACAAGCGGGACTGAAAGCAACGCTGCGGGTACTTATCCCCTTGTCCCCCCCCTGCTCGCGATGGCTCGCTCCCTTCCGGCGTATTTCCGGGCGATAAGACCCAAGAGCCGGCCGTCACTCCCCGGTGACGCAAGGCAACACGAAATCCGGGCGGTGATTGCCGCCAAGCAGGATCACGAACTCGATCGACAGAGAGCAATATTTGCCGATGACGAGCGTGGCAGGTTCGCCCCACCGCCACACGGCTGGAACGCCATAGCGCCGGCGTCGTAGCCGAGCGGCGTCAGAACATCGCGGGGGGCGGCGAGACTTGAGAGTGGGGTGGGGGAGCGAACAACACGCTGATAGGCCTCTCCTGTCGCCGCGAGCTTGGCCCTGGTGACGGACATGTCTGTCCAAAGCCTAGCTTCTCCATTACATGGCCGCAAGTTAGGGCCTTGGCGCGTTTCAAGACATTGACAGGGCGGGGCGGCCTTGACTATGGTCCGGCCCGGTTCCCAGGGCCTTATCCCCTCGGGCCGTACAATCTCCTTCACCGTTGCTTTAGGTGCTTCGCATGAAGATCAAGAATTCGCTCAGGGCCTTGCGCAAGCGCCACCGCAATAACCGCGTCGTGCGCCGGCGCGGACGGCTTTACGTCATCAATAAGACCAACCGCCGTTTCAAGGCGCGGCAAGGCTAGTTTTCGCTTCCGCGGGATCGATCCTATAGGCTTTGACGGCGCTCCTCCGCTGTCCTAGCGTCTTGCCATGAGCCTAAAATCAAGCGGGACACGCTCCGTCTTCACGTTGTTCCTGCTCGCCTGGCTGGCGACGATCGCCATGCCGAGTTTTGCCGCGCCCGCAGGCGAGGATACACGCGACGAAAGCCTGGGCGCAGCGCCGCCGGAAGGTGGCAATGGCGAAGGGCTCGAACTTGGGCTGGAACCGCCGCCGCTCGGCAAAGACTCGGGTGGACCGCCGCCAGCCTCGACGCCGAGCAAGCAGGATCGGTCCGATCTTCTTCGCAACGTGCCGCTCGGCGACCCTGCCGTGCGCGCCGAATTGCTGAACGAACTCTATGGGAAACTGCGCTCGGCGCGCAATGCGACGGAGTCCGAGCCGATCACCGAGGCCATCGAGCAGACCTGGCGGCGATCCGGCAGCGCCACCGTCGATCTGTTGATGACCAGAGTCGATACTTTCGTGCTGCAAGCCGATCTCGACCTCGCGCTACAGGTGCTCGATGCCGTGACCGAGCTTGCGCCCGAGTACAGCGAGGGCTGGCACCAGCGCGGGCTCGTGCATGTGATGCAGAACGATACCGACCAGGCGATCACCGATCTCAGGCGCGCTCTCGCCATGGAGCCAAATAACTACAAGGCGCTTCGCGATCTTGGCGCCGTGCTACAGCAGAAAGGCGATAAGCGTGGCGCGCTCGATGCCTACCGCAAGGCGCTCGCCATCAATCCGTTCATGGAGCAGACGCGGCGCGCCGAAGAGCAGCTCTCCCACGACGTCGAAGGCCGGGACATCTAGATCCTGCCCATCCGCGGTTACGAGTTCTTGATCTTGTCTTCACGGATAACGGCAATGCGCAGCATGTTGGTGGCCCCAGGAGTGCCGAGCGGCACGCCGGCGGAGATGATCACGCGCTGCCCGAGAACCGCGAAGCCCTCCTGATAGGCGATGCGGCAGGCCTTTGCCACCATGTCGTCGAGGTCTTTTGGGTCGCTTGTCAGCACGCAATGCAGGCCCCAGACGATCGCAAGCTTACGGCCGGTGGCGGGGATCGGGGTCAGCGCAATGATCGGCTGCGGCGGCCGCTCGCGGGCGGCGCGGAGGCTGGTTGCGCCAGAGGCTGTGTAGCAGATGATGGCGGCGAGATTGAGCGTTTCGGTGACGGTGCGCGCCGCGGCAGAGATGGCATCGGCACCGGTCGCCTCAGGATCGATGCGCTGGGCGTGAATGATGGGCTCGTAGAGCGGGTCGCGCTCGACCTCGATGGCGACGCGGTCCATGGTGGCGACGGCCTCCACTGGATATTTACCGACCGCCGATTCCGCCGAGAGCATCACCGCATCGGCGCCGTCGAACACTGCAGTGGCGACGTCGGACACCTCGGCCCGGGTGGGGGCGGGAGCTAGGATCATCAATTCCAGCATCTGCGTGGCGACGACCACGGGCTTGCCCGCATTGCGGGCGGCACGGGTGATCTGCTTCTGCAAACCGGGAACCTTCTCCACCGGCATCTCGACGCCGAGATCGCCGCGCGCAACCATGATGCCGTCGGCGATATCGATGATCTCCTCGAGCTCGGCAAGCGCCGACGGCTTCTCGATCTTGGCCATGATCGCCGCGCGTCCGCGTACCAGGTTGCGGGTCTCGGCGATGTCCTTGGCGCGCTGCACGAAGGAGAGTGCAACCCAGTCGACGCCGACGTTGAGCGCATCTTCCAGATCGGCGCGGTCCTTGTCGGTCATGGCCGCGAGCGGAATGACCGTATCGGGCAGGCTGATGCCCTTGCGGCTGCCGAGCGTGCCGGTGGTCAGCACCTCGGCGTCGATGCGCACGTCGTTCGCCTCGACCACCCGCAAGCGCAGCTTGCCGTCGTCGAGCAGGAGGGTGTGGCCCGGTTGCACGGCCTCAAAGATTTCCGGATGCGGCAGATGCACCCTGCCGAGGCCGCCAACCAATTCGCGGCGGACGAAACTCACGATGTCCCCCTCGGTGAGACGGATGGCGCCCAACTCGAACTTTCCGACGCGGAGCTTCGGGCCTTGCAGGTCGATGAGGATGCCGATGGGGCGGGAGAACTCCGCCTCGATCTTGCGGATGATGGTGTGAGACTCGCGCAAGACCTCGGGCGTCGCATGGCTCATATTGATGCGAAACACGTCGGCGCCGGCTTCGAACAGCGCCCGGATCGTCTTTTCGTTGTTGGAGGCAGGACCGAGGGTGGCGACGATCTTGACTCGTCGATTGCGCCTCATTGACTCTTCGCTTCACCTTCAGGGTCGGTGAGGCGGACCGTCCAGTCACGCTCCTCGCCGGTGTCGACTTCAAAAAAACCAGTGCGCTTGTAGCCCCGCTTTACGCATTCCTTCACGTCGCGGATGGTGAAGGCCTTATCGTCGGTGCACATGTACAAGGTGCCACCCCATTCCCCGCCGCGATCGTAGTCGATTGCGTGGATGTAATAGAACCTGGCAATTAGCACACCCTTGAGCAGCGTCTCGCAGGTATGCGAGGCGACGTTCCACCAGCCTTCCGACGCCCAGCCCTCGACGTCCCGGTAGCCGATGGCGACGCCCACCCGGCTCGATGTGGTGTTGCACAGCTTGAGATCGGCATGGGCCGGCGCGGGCGCAAAACCGATTGCCGCGACCGAGGCAAGCAGACTCAGCGCCCAGCGCGGCCACGGAAGTTCCCATGCGGCGGAGGCCGCGAGGCGAATCGAGCGGGCGAGCGTCACTGTCTCAGGGCCATCAATCACGGTTGAGATTGCCGAACGGTAGCATCGAATTGGTTGCGTTTGTCTGACTAGGACTATCAATTATAAGGTCATTTTACGGACCCGAAAGCAAACGCCGACATTCCTCACGAATTGCGTCACAACCTTGACCAGAGACGGCCTTTCCGCTTGGAAGAACGAGAGAAGCCGAGATAAGACCCCCAGGATTCGTGTCAAGTGAATAAGAGGTTAGCGGTGGAGCAGCGGCTTGATCGGCTGCGGCACGAGCAAACGACGGTGGCGCCGTTCCGGCGCATCGACGGGAATTTCAAGAGCGGCGTGCTCCTTCTCTGCGACCACGCCGAGAATACGATTCCCCCCGCCTATGGCAGTCTCGGTCTCTCCGCGGAGGATCTCGGCAGGCATATCGCCTATGACATCGGCGCTGCCGGGGTGACTGAGCTTCTCGCGCGGGCAATAGATGCGCCGGCGTTGCTCACCCAATATTCGCGGCTCCTGATCGATCCCAATCGTGGCCGCGACGATCCCACGCTCATCATGCAGCTTTCGGATGGACGGGTGGTGCCCGGCAACGCCGTGTTGGATGACGACGAGATCGAGGCGCGCATCGAGGGCTATTACGCGCCCTACCACCGCGCCATCGACGAGACCATCGACGCAGGCATGGCGGCAGGCAAGCCGCCGGTGATCCTCGCCATCCATAGCTTCACCCAGGCCTGGAAGAGCGTGCCGCGGCCCTGGCACGTTGCGGTGCTGTGGGACAAGGACCCGCGGCTCGCTTGCGCGTTGTTGCGCGAGCTCGCGGCGATTCCAGGCATTACCGTCGGCGACAACGTGCCATATAGCGGCCAGCTCAAGGGCGACACGCTCTATCAGCACGGAACGCTCCGCGGCCTTGCCCATGCCCTGATCGAAGTCCGCCAGGATCTCATTCTTGGGCCTGAGGGGCAGGAAGAGTGGGGGGAGCGACTGGCTTCGGTCGTGCGGACGGTGCTCGCCGCCGCCGATCTCGCACCAAAGCTCCACGTCATCGAGCGCTACGGCTTCCACACCGACGGTTCGGCGCAGGGCTCTGGATAAGCTGGATAAGAATTACCCGCGCGTTGCCCTGTGACAACCCCGACGCCTAAGCTCCGCGGCAGATCAATCTTCAAAAGAATCAGAGGTCGACCGTGCAGCTCCAGAACTCAACCAAAGACCAGCTTCGTGCCATTGTCGCCCGCATCGAGCGGCTCGAGGAGGAGAAAGCGGCCCTCGCCGCCGACCTTCGCGAGGTCTATGCCGAGGCGAAGGGCAATGGCTTCGACGTGAAGGCGCTGCGTGCCGTGATTCGCATCCGCAAGCAGGATGAGAACAAGCGGCGGGAGGAGGTGGCGGTGCTCGACACCTATCTCCATGCGCTCGGCATGGCCGAGGCCGAGGCCGCCTAACGCGTAGCTTATTTTCCACCGTCACCGAATCTCGTCATGGCCGGGCTCCGTCCCGGCCACCCACGTTTGGCTGTAGGCAAAGAATCGTGGATGCTCGGGTCACGCCCGGGCATGACGAACGACTTGGATAGTGGCGAGGTGGCTAGCGGGTCACCTGGGCAAGCTGCTGAGGCTTGCGTGGCGCAGGCGGGTGCAACTCGGCGTAGGCGTTGCGAACGGCGGCGCCGCTGAAGGTCTGGGCCGCGGCGAGGCCACGATAGCCGGAGGTGGCACGGAAGGTCGCTGCCAGTGGCCGCTCCATGGCCTCGAACAGATAGGACAGGTCCTTCTGCTCGGGATGGATCATGCGGGCGACGACGTGGTTGTAGGTGATCGAAACGTCGCTCATCAGGCCGGCGATCTCGAAGGGAACGTAGCTCGTCTCCTCAGGATGATCCTCGTCAGCCTCTGGTGCTCCGACCACCTCGGCGCTCTGATAGAGCGGGAAGTTCGGCGAGCTCAATTGCGGCCTGGGACTCGGCAGATCGCCGCCTGCATTGGCATAGACGAAGCGGTTGCGCTCCGGCAGCGGCGCGGCCTGCTCTGCCGGCGCGCTCACAACTGCTGGAGCGGTGAGAGGTGCATCAGGCACGTAAGAGGCCAGCAGCGCCTGCGGCGGCTGCGGCTCGTTCTGGACCGCAGGCTCGAACTCGTGGCGGAACACGGGCTGAATGATGGGCTGGTTGGCTGCGGTCTGAACGGCTGGCTCCGCTGCCGGTTTCGGCGCCGGCCTGACAGAGGCGAGCAGCGTGTTGCGGCCAGGCAGCCCCTTCGCCATGGCCAGCTTATAATCTTGCGGGGTGATCGGCTTGCCGTCGATCGGCAGATATTTGGTCTGCCCCTTGGGGAAGAGTGCTGCAAGCTCGAGGCGCGCGATGCGTGGCCACATGCGCACGCGGCCGGAATCGACATGCACGAAGGGGACGCCGGAGGTCGGGTAGTAGCCGACACCTCCCCATTCCTGGACGAGCGCCGAGTTGCGGAGCGTCTTCACCGGCACGTCGGGGAACTGGATGTCGGCTGCCTTGCCTTGGATGTGCTGGCTGTTCTTGGCCTGGCCGCCGCCCTTGCGCCGGAGCTTGTTGTTGGTCGTCGCCGAACGATAGGCCGAGATGAGCTTTACTGGCTCTTTCGACCCGAGCTCCTCGTGCAGCGTCCAGATCAGATCGATCAGCTCGGGATCCATCTCGCGCAATTCGTTGCGTCGCCAGTCGCGCATGAAATGGTTGAGCTGCTTAAGAGCGTCCGTGTCGTAGCGGCCGTCCTTCTTGAAGGTGACGGTCAGGCTCTCTTTGGTGTGGATGTTGAAGAGGGAGAGGGTGCGCTTCTCGCCAGACGCACTGGCGTTCTGCATCGCCGCCGGCCAACACAAAGCCGCAGCGAGCGTGAGCGCGAGCCCAACGCCAAGCATGACGCGTCGTGCGACGATCCCCCGGACAGTCATCCCCTAGCTTCGCAGCCTTTCCCTCTAACCGGCATTGAGCCGCCGGTTTTTGGCTCGAACCACCCGTCAGGTCCGAGCCCCCGTAGCCGGCCTGCCTTTGGCATCGCCGACCGGGCTATAGTATTTGCTTAAATGCGGGAAAAAAAAGGCAAAAACGTCGTTGCCGCCCGAAATCAACAGGTAGCGTTAACTTTACCTTACCAAGGTTTTGGCGGCCTCCTAGAGCCTCAAGGCCGCGGCCATGCGGGCGTCGTGGCCATAAAGGTCGCCAAAGGTCGAGATCGACCCGTCATTGTTCACCCATAGGGTGAAGTAGGTGATGTAGACCGGAATCCTTTGCCGCAGTGCAATATGCTGGTCCGGCCCACCCTGGATGGCGGAGGCGATCCGCCCGGCGCTCCAGCCCTGGTCCTGCTTGAGCAGGGTGAGGGCGAGCTGGTCGGGGTTCTGCACCCGCATGCAGCCGTGGCTCTCGGCGCGCACCGTCTTGGCGAACAGCGATTTCTGCGTGGTGTCGTGCATGTAGACGTCGTGCTTGTTGGGAAACACGAATTTGACGTTGCCGAGCACGTTGTCGGGGCCAGGCGGCTGATAGATGTTGAGGCTGCGAATATCGATGCGGTTCCAGTCGATCCTTGAGGGATCGACTTCCCGGCCGCCGATATTGATGCGGAGATTGTGGCGCTCGAGAACGGCAGTGTTCCAGCCACCCCCGCCGAACCAGCCGCCTTCCTCGCGGAGGAACGGCCTGATCTCTTCGGTTTTGATCGAGTTCGGCACGTTCCAATAGGGGTTGAACACGATCTCCTGCATCTCGTCGGAGATGACCGGAGTCTGCTTGTCCGGCTTGCCGACCACCACTCTGGCGGTGTGCACGAGCTTGCCGTCTCCCATCACCCGAACCATGAACTCGGGGATGTTGACGTTGACGTAGAACTCCCCGAGGTCATGCGGCAGCCAGCGCCAGCGCTCCATGTTCAACAGGATCAGCCGCGTCCTCGCGGGGCTTGCAGCCTGCTGATGCTGCTGATTGAGCAGGCGCCTCGTGCCTGGCCCCACACGTCCATCCGGCAACACGCCACGGGATTCCTGAAAGCGCTGAACGGCGGCGTGCACCGAAGCATCGAATACGGTTTCCTTGTCGCCATCCTCGACCGGAATGTCGAGACGCTTGCGAAGAAGAGCCACCTGCTCGTCGTCGACGCCGAGCTTGAGCGTCGGGCCGTCCGGGATGCGCACCAGATCCGGGTCGGGATTGCCACCACGGGCAGCGATCAGAGCCTTGCGCAGAGCCTCGAATTGCGGCTGGTCGGGCTGGAAGCTACGCAAGTAAGCCGCAGGGTCAGAGCGGAAGGAGATCGATTCGATCACTTCCATAGGATTTGGTAGCGCGAGCTCCGGATCGAGGTTTGGGCTCACACGCTGCGGCGTGATGCGGCCGCCGCGGGCGTCGCGGGCGTATCCCAGCACGGCGAAGCTGATCTTGATCTCGGCGTCGGCGAGCGATTTTGCGTCGGCGGACTCTTCGCCGACCTTGGGAAGCTTATAGTCGGAAGGGCGAAGCCCAAATTCGTCGGCCTTGCCGATCTCCTCGATCACCGATTTGGCGCGGTCGTTGAGTCCATTCTCATCGACCCAGAGGAGGCGGTTCTCGGCCACGTAATAGTATTCGACGAGGGCGCCTTGCTCGGTCTTCCTTGCCTCGCTGGCATTGGTGAACTTGGCCGAGAGTTGTTCCTGAATTGCGGCACGGACCGCCTCGGTGCGGCCGATCAGGGCGTCCGGGGACTCAGGTTCGGCGGCGAAGGTCGGCAGCGCCAGCGGCGCGGTCAAGAACAAGGCAAACGCGATACGGCAAATAGGCCTCATCAATGCTCCCCCTCCCAGCCGATCGTGCTCGATTCGGCAGAAACTCGAACCTAACTTGGGCGCCCTGCCATTGGCCACAACGCGGTGCAATATCGGCCGCGTGGAGCGCGCTTTTTTCGCAAGTGTGGCTTCCGTGCAAGGGCATTACGCGAGTTAGTTCGCCCTCGCTTCGAGCCCGATCTCCCGCATCTTCCGGTAGAGGGTTGAGCGGCCGATGCCGAGCCTCTTGGCGATTTCCGTCATGCGTCCGCGGTAGCGGCCAAAGGCAAGCCTGATCATGTCCGCCTCGACCGCGTCGAGCGAGCGAATGTCGCCTTCCTCGCTCAGCGCGGGAATACCGACCGCGTCACGGCCATTTGCCGTTGGAATGTGGATGGTCGCAGGGGCCATCGAGCTCTCCCCAAGCATCACCTGTCCTTCGATGCGGGCGCTCATGGCCCGGGGCGCGGGTGCTGCCGGCACTGTCACGCAATAGCCTTCGACATGTGCGGCGACTTGCGGAAATTCGTTCACCCCGAGCATGGGGCCGTCGGCGAGCGCGACGGCACGGAACACCGCGTTCTCGAGCTGACGGATATTGCCGGGCCAGCTATAGCGCCTCAGCATGGCATGGGCTTCCGGCGAGATGCCATCGACGCGCTTTCCTTCCTCAGCGACAAAGCGGGCGATGAACAGGCGTACAAGCTCCGCCACATCGTCAAGGCGATCGCGCAAAGGCGGAACCCAGATGGGGAAGACGTTGAGGCGGTAATAGAGGTCCTCGCGGAGGCGGCCTTCGCGCACTAGTGCGATCAGGTCTTGATTGGTCGCGGCGACCAGGCGGATGTCGGCCTTGATCGGGTGGTGTTGGCCAAGGGTCTCGACCTCGCCGACTTGCAGCAGGCGAAGCAGCCTGGCTTGGGCTTGGAGCGGCAGCTCGCCGATCTCATCGAGGAAGAGCGTGCCCCGATCGGCCTCGATGATCTTGCCAGGCTTGCCCGAAACCTCACCGAACAGGCGGCTTTCGATCTCGCTTTGCGGGATGGCGCTGCAACTGACGGCGATGAAGGGCTTGCCGGCGCGGGCACTCTCGCCGTGAATGACGCGTGCGATCATCGCCTTGCCAACGCCGCTCTCGCCTTCGATCAGCACGGGGATCGAGGATTGTGCCGCTCTGCGCCCAAGGTCGACGACCCGGGCCATGGCTTCGCCTGCGACCAGGTCGGCGACGCCGAGCTCGCCCCTGGCAGAGGCCTTCATGCGGTTGATCTCGCCCTCAAGTGCATCGATCTTGAGCGCGTTCTTGATGGAAACCTCGAGCCGCTCCGGGCTCACCGGCTTCACCACGAAGTCGACGGCGCCCGCGCCCATGGCGGCCATGGCAGCTTCGATGTTGCCGTCGGTGGTCAGCACGATTGTCGGATATCTCCGCGGCAAGGAGCGCAAGGCCGACAGCACGGCGATTCCGCCGGTGCTTGGCATGACGAGGTCGAGGAGGACGAGCGAGATCTCTCCCGAGGCGTCAGCATTGAGGGTGGCGATTGCCTTTTCTCCGGTGTCGACTGTCGTGACAGCGTAACCGAAGCGCCTGATGGTCTCTTCCAAGGCACGGCGCTGAACAAGGTCGTCGTCGACGACCAGAACATTCTTGGGCATGACGCAAGACTCGCTACTTACAGGAAACCCCCGGAGCCGATCCCTCCTCGCGCCTGCAATGCGCGTCCCCTGGAGGTGGCCCTTAGGTCAAAATTGTGCCGCTGATCGGTAAACAAGGCCTTTATCGGAGTCCTATTTTGGTGAGAGTTGCCCTTGGCCCTCCGGTAAAATCGCCGTAAGAGCAGACTAGATCGGGAGCGCGCGGGTGCTTCGAAGAGGACGGATCAAAACTCCAATGCAGCAGAAATCGCTTTCATGGCTCGCGGTACACGCCACGGCCGCCGCCGCGCGCGGCAAGACCAAGCAGAAGCCTGCGAGCGCTCAGGCGCGCGGCAAACCGAAACTCGGGGCGCTGCCTGAGTGGAACCTCGCCGATCTCTATGAGGGCCCTGACGCACCGGCGCTCAAGGCCGACCTGCAGGCGTCGGAGCGCGCCGCCGACGCGATGCACGAGGCCTATGCGGGCAAGCTCGCGGCGCTCACCGACGGCGGCAAGGGCGGCAAGGCCCTCGCCAAGGCCGTGCGTGAGTACGAGGCTTTGAGCGACCGCATGGGGCGCATCGTGTCCTTTGCGAGCCTGCTCTATGCCGCCGACACGTCGGACCCGGCGCGGCAGAAATTCTTCGGCGACATTCAGGAGAAGATCACCACCATCTCCTCCAAGCTTCTGTTCTTCCCGCTCGAGCTCAATCGGCTCGACGACAAGCTGCTCGAATTTGCCATGGCAGACCCGGAGCTCGGACACTACCGGCCTTGGCTCGAGGATCTCCGCAAGGAAAAGCCCTACCAGCTCGAGGATAAGCTCGAGCAGCTGTTCCATGAGAAGGCCGTCTCGGGCCGCGGCGCCTGGAACAGGCTGTTCAATGAGACAATGACCGCGCTCCGGTTCGACGTCGATGGCAAGAAGCTCAGCCTCGAGCCGACCCTCAATCGCCTGCTCGATCGGGACGAAACAAAGCGCCGCGAGGCTGCAGAAGCGCTCGCGCGCGCCTTCAAGGACAATGTGCGGCTGTTCACGCTGATCACCAACACGCTCGCCAAGGACAAGGAGATCTCAGACCGCTGGCGCGGCTTTGCCGATGTTGCCGACTCGCGTCATCTCGCCAACCGGGTTGAGCGTGAGGTGGTGGATGCGCTGGTCGCCGCGGTGCGCGAAGCCTACCCACATCTCTCGCACCGTTACTATGTGCTGAAGGCAAAATGGCTCGGCAAGAAGCGGCTCGCTTATTGGGACCGGAACGCGCCGTTGCCTGAGGAGCCGAAGCAGAGCATCGGCTGGCCGCAAGCCCAGGCGACCGTGCTCAAGGCCTATGGCGATTTCTCGCCGCGCATGGCCGCGGTGGCAGATGAGTTCTTCGCCAAGAACTGGATCGATGCGCCGGTGCGCGAGGGCAAGTCTCCAGGCGCCTTCTCGCACCCGACGGTGCCGAGCGCGCATCCCTACATCCTGCTGAACTATCAGGGGAAGCCGCGCGACGTGATGACGCTGGCGCATGAGTTAGGGCACGGCGTGCATCAGGTGCTGGCCAACGCGCAAGGCCCATTGATGGCGCCGACGCCGCTCACCCTTGCCGAGACCGCGAGCGTGTTCGGCGAGATGCTGACCTTCCGTGCGCTGCTCGACAGCGCGCCTAGCAAGCGCGAGAGGAAGGCGCTGCTAGCCTCGAAGGTCGAAGACATGATCAACACAGTGGTGCGCCAGATCGCGTTCTACAGCTTCGAGCGTAAGGTACACACCGAGCGGCGCCAGGGTGAGCTCACGGCCGAGCGCTTGGGCGAGATCTGGCTCAAAGTGCAAGGCGAGAGCCTAGGGCCGGCGATCGACCTCAAGACGGGCTACGAGAATTTCTGGGTCTATATCCCGCACTTCATCCATTCGCCGTTCTATGTCTACGCCTATGCCTTCGGCGATTGCCTGGTGAACTCGCTCTATGCGGTCTACGAGAAGGCCGACAAGGGCTTCGTCGACCGCTATCTCGACATGCTCGCGGCGGGCGGCACCAAGCACCACAAGGACCTGCTCGCGCCCTTCGGCCTCGATGCTTCCGATCCCCAGTTCTGGTCGATGGGCCTCAAGGTCATCGAAAGCCTGATCGACGAGCTCGAGGCGATGGATGCCTGACGCTGGCGGCTGGAGCGCCTCGCCGGGGGACGTCATTGTTTCGCTTGTCCCCGTGGCGCTGTCGGTCATCGCGCTTTTTTGCGCGGTCCTCGCCGATCAACTTCGCGTTCGTCGTCGAGCGGCTGCTGCGCTATATTTTGATCGTGAGGTTGGCGTCATCAATCTCGGCACCGGATTGCGAGCCTCTATACCGCCTTCGCCGGATTTGGATCGCGGGCCGCGGTCGCTGTGATGGCGACGGGCTTTCTTGGCGGCGGCGGCATCGGCCATATCAAGAGAATCGCGTCGAGCGGAAATCTCGCTCCCGGTAATGCTGGTCCGATTCTCTTCACCGACTTCCTGACGCTATTCTCGTCCTGCTGCTGATGTCGCCACGGTCGAAGCCTGCCGCCGGCAAATCCGCTGAGGCCGCATCGGCTGCGCATGTCGAGGATATGGTCGAAACGCCGCCAGCGCCCCCGCATCGAGAACGAGTTGAAAAAGGCACGACAGGCCTTGCGGGAGTCCCTCGCGGCAGGACCGACACCTGAGATCCTCCCGCCGGTGCAGCGCAAGTCGGCGCGGGTAAAGTCTCGACGCAGCGAAGACGTCGCCGATATTTCCGACGCACGACGGAGCTCAGTGCTTGGCGAACACCTCGGTGGCGCCGTCCTTCTTGATCAGCAGCACGTCGTAAGGCTCGAACTCGTCGCCCTGCTCCATGCCTGGTGAGCCAACCGGCATGCCAGGTACCGTGAGCCCGATCGCGTCCGGCCGCTCGGTAACGAGGCGCTTGATGTCTGAGCTAGGCACATGGCCCTCGACGACATAGCCGCCGATTTTGGCGGTGTGGCAGGAGGCGAGCTTGTCACTGATGCCAGCCTGCCGTTTCAGCGCGGCGAGCACGCTCGTGTCAGCGTCGTTCACCGTCACGGCAAAGCCATTGGCCTCGAGATGCTTTACCCAGGCGCCGCAGCATTTGCAGGTCGCCGACTTCCACACCTCGACGGACGAAGGCTTGTCAGCGGCAGCGACTGGCGCCACGCCGAAGATCATGAGAGACAGCACGAGCAAGGTTCGCATAAGCATGCCCAGTCCTCCTCCCGCCAGCATGGGCGGCCTAAGGCGTTTCGACAATTGACAATTTCGTCAATGGCAGCTGACCCGCCGCACTGGCAATTTCCTCATTCCGCCTTACCTTTGGTGCCAATGACCTCCGATAGAGAGCGCAATCGCCTGACCGCCCGTGTGCAGCGTTATGGCCGTGTAGGCGCCAATGTCGGCGGGGTGGCTGCCCGCATCGCAAGCACGCGGCTGCTCGGGTTCGATCCAGACCGCGACAGCGAGGCAGCCGCCCTTGCCGCTGCACTTGGCGGGCTCAAAGGCCCGATCATGAAAGTGGCGCAGCTCCTCTCCACCATTCCCGAGGCGCTGCCCGCCGAATATGCCGCCGAGCTTGGTCAGCTTCAGAGCCAGGCGCCGCCGATGGGATGGCCGTTCGTGCGCCGGCGCATGGCAGCTGAGCTTGGGCCCGATTGGGAGAGCCGCTTCGCAAGCTTCGAGCGCGAGGCTGCGGCTTCCGCCTCGCTTGGCCAGGTGCATCGGGCGCGCGCTCATGACGGGCGGTCCTTGGCGGTGAAGCTGCAATATCCCGACATGCAGTCCGCTGTCGAAGCGGATCTGAAACAGCTCAATATGCTGTTTGCGATTCATCGGCGGCTCCGCCCCGCGATCGAGACGTCGGAAATGATGCAGGAGATCGCGGCGCGCTTACGAGAAGAGCTCGACTACGCTCTCGAGGCGAGCCATATGCGCCTCTACGCATCGATCTTCGCCGGCGATCCGTTGATCCGCGTGCCTCAGGTGCTCCCCGAACTTTCCACGCAGAGGCTGCTCACCATGACCTGGATCGAGGGGCGAAAGCTCCTCGACTACACGGACAGGCCTGCCGAAGAGCGCAACCAAATCGCACGCGCCATGTTCCGGGCCTGGTGGTACCCGTTCAGCCACTACGGCGTGATTCATGGCGACCCGCATCTCGGCAATTACACCGTGTTCGAGGACGAGGCGGGGAGCGCGGCTGGCATCAACCTGCTCGACTATGGCTGCATGCGCACCTTCGCGCCGAAATTCATCCAGGGCGTGGTCGATCTCTATCGCGGGCTGCTCAACAACGACCGGGCGCTCGTCGTGCATGCCTACGAGACCTGGGGCTTCGCTGGTCTCTCCAACGAGGTGATCGACATCCTTAATATCTGGGCCAATTTCATCTATGGGCCAATGCTCGAGGACCGCGTGCGCACTATCGCCGAGGAGCAAAGCCCCGGCTCCTACGGGCGGCGCGAGGCCTTCAAGGTGCATCAGGGCTTGCGCGACAAGGGGCCGGTCAGGGTGCCGCGGGAATTCGTGTTCATGGACCGCGCGGCGATAGGGCTTGGCGGAGTGTTTTTGCACCTCAATGCCGAGCTGAATTTCTACCGATTGTTCAACGACACCATCATCGACGCCGATCTCGGCGAGGTGGCGCGGCGGCAGAAAGAAGCCTTTACCGCGGCCGGGGTGCCGCTGCCTGACGCGGGCTCTTGAAAGCTCCAAAGGTGTGCAACCCCGGATTGCCCGGTCGACCGGCTTCGTGCTATCTCGACCCAAGCTGAATAGGGGCGTTCAAGAGCACAAAAAGGGGAGTGGAATGCATATCGATCCGTCTGAATGCCATCCGGCGATGGACTACAATGAGCATAAGAAGACCTACAAGCTGTTCCTCAAGCTGACGATCGCCATCATCGTCGGCGTGGTCGTGCTCATGGCGCTCATGGCCGTGTTCGTGGTTTGACCGGCCTAGACTTCCTGCCCGAATGGCGGCATTGATCAGCCGCCGCCAATATCCGACACGGATTGCGCACGAAAGCGCCTTTGGAGCACCGGCGTTCCACACGCCCACGGAGCAACGATGATCGCCATTGGCGTGCCAGCCGAAAGCGCCGAAGAGCCTCGCATCGGGTTGAGCCCCGAGACGGCGAAGAAGCTCGTCAAGCTCGGCGCCAAGGTGCGGGTGCGGACCGGCGCAGGCCTTCGCTCTCATTTCTCCGACGAGGACTACAAGGCAGCCGGCGCAGACATCGTCGCGACCGACGCCGACGCAGTGAAGGACGCCGACATCGTGCTCACGGTGCGGCGGCCTCTGCTCGCTCTCGTCAAATCGATGAAGCAGGGCGCCATGCTCATCGCCATGCTCGATCCTCATTCCGACGCCGAGGGCCTACAAGCGCTCGCCAAGTCTGGCGTGTCGCTCTTCGCCATGGAGCTGATGCCGCGCATCAGCCGGGCGCAGGGCATGGACGTGCTGTCGAGCCAGGCCAATCTCGCCGGATACAAGGCCGTGGTCGATGCCGCGGCAGCCTTCGAACGCGCGCTGCCAATGATGATGACCGCCGCAGGCACCGTGCCCGCGGCGCGGGTGTTCGTCATGGGCGTCGGCGTCGCCGGCCTGCAAGCCATCGCCACGGCGCGGCGGCTCGGTGCCATCGTCACCGCCACCGATGTCCGCCCTGCGGTGAAGGAGCAGGTCGCCTCGCTTGGCGCCAAGTTCATCGCGGTGGAGGACGAGGAGTTCAAGCAGGCGGAGACCGCCGCCGGCTACGCCAAGGAAATGTCTGACGAATACAAGAAGAAGCAGGCGGCCCTCGTCGCCGACCACGTCAAGAGCCAGGACATCGTCATTACCACGGCGCTGATTCCGGGGCGGCCGGCGCCTAAGCTCATCTCAAAGGCCATGATCGAGAGCATGCGCCGCGGCTCCATCATCGTCGATCTCGCGGTGGAGCGCGGCGGCAATGCCGAGCTCGCCAAGGCGGGAGAGGTGGTCGAGCACAACGGTGTGCGCATCATGGGCAAGCTCAATCTGCCCGGTGCGGTGCCGGTGAATGCCTCGAGTCTTTACGCCCGCAATTTGCTCGCCTTCCTCGAGCCGATGGTCGACAAGAAGACCGGGGCACTCGCCGTCAATTGGGACGACGAGCTGGTCAAAGGCACGCTGATCGCGCGTGACGGGGCCATCGTCAATGCGATGCTCGCCGAGCGTGCCGGCGCGGCAGCGAAGGGAGGCAAGACATGAGGCGAGGACATGCGTTGCTCGCATGCGCCGTCTTTGGACTGGTGCTCTTGGCGGGATGTTTTCTTAGCGGCAGCGCCCATGCGCAGCATGCGGCAGAGTCCGGCAACCAGGACTTCGTGTTCCGCTTCTCGATCTTCGTGCTTGCCATCTTCGTTGGCTATTACGTGGTGTGGAGCGTGACGCCGGCCTTGCACACCCCGCTGATGTCGGTGACCAACGCCATCTCCTCGGTGATCGTGGTCGGCGCGCTGCTCGCCGTCGCGGTTGAAACCTCGGAGGCCGGGGCGTCCGGCGGCTGGACCGCTAAGCTGCTCGGCTTCGCCGCGCTCATCATGGCGAGCGTCAACATCTTCGGCGGCTTCCTCGTCACCCAGCGCATGCTCGGCATGTATCAGAAGAAAAAAAAATGAACGCGAATCTCGTCGCGCTGCTCTATCTCGTTGCCGGCGTCCTGTTCATCCTGGCGCTGCGCGGCCTGTCGTCGCCGGAGACCTCGCGCCAGGGCAACTATCTCGGCATGAGCGGCATGGCCATTGCCGTGCTGACCACACTTGCCGTGGCAAGACCTGAAACGCCGCTCACCTGGGCGATGATCCTTGGCGGCATCGCCATTGGCGGCGGCATCGGCGCCGTGGTGGCGCGCCACATTCCCATGACGGCGATGCCGGAGCTTGTCGCAGCCTTCCATTCGCTGGTCGGCATGGCGGCGGTGCTGGTTGCCGCCGCGGCGTTCTACGCACCTGAGGCCTTCGGCATTGGCGAACCCGGCGCTATCCATACCGCGAGCCTGATCGAGATGTCGTTGGGCGCGGCCATCGGTGCCATCACCTTCTCGGGCTCGGTGATCGCCTTCCTCAAGCTCTCTGGGCGCATGTCGGGCAAGCCGATCCTGTTACCGGCGCGTCATGTCATCAACATCGCGCTCGCTCTGCTTCTCGTGTTCTGCGTGGTGATGTTCTGCCGCGAGCAGACGGCAATGTACTTCTGGGCGATTGCACTGCTGTCCTTCCTGTTCGGCGTGCTGATCATCATCCCGATCGGCGGGGCGGACATGCCGGTCGTTATCTCGATGCTCAATTCCTATTCGGGGTGGGCCGCTGCCGGCATCGGCTTCACCCTGGGTAATACGGCGCTGATCGTCACGGGCGCGCTGGTCGGCTCTTCCGGAGCGATCCTCTCCTACATCATGTGCAAGGGGATGAACCGCTCCTTCATCAACGTCATTCTCGGCGGCTTCGGCGGCGAGGTGGCGGGCCCTGCGGCAGGCGCCGAGCAGAGGCCGGTGAAGCTCGGCTCGGCGGAGGACGCCGCTTACCTCATGAAGAACGCGAGCAAGGTGATCATCGTGCCTGGTTACGGCATGGCCGTGGCGCAGGCGCAGCACGCGCTTCGTGAGATGGCTGACGGGCTGAAGAAGGCGGGCGTCGAGGTCAAATATGCCATCCACCCGGTGGCGGGACGCATGCCTGGGCATATGAACGTGCTGCTCGCCGAGGCGAACGTCCCTTACGACGAGGTGTTCGAGCTCGAGGATATAAACTCGGAATTCGCGCAATCCGACGTAGCCTATGTCATCGGCGCCAATGACGTGACCAACCCTGCCGCGGAGGACGATCCGTCCTCGCCGATCTACGGCATGCCCGTCCTGCAAGTGTGGAAGGCCGGCACTGTCATCTTCAACAAGCGGTCTCTCGCAAGCGGTTATGCCGGCATCGACAATCCGCTGTTCTATCGCGACAACACCATGATGGCGCTCGGCGACGCGAAAAAGATGACCGAAGAGATCGCCAAGGGGCTTTAGGCCCCCGCCCACGCCTTCCCGCAAAGGCCGGAATTTTTAAGGAATTTCGGGCTATTCCAGCTTTTGCCGGATTCAGGTCACGGCATGGCCGCATTGACCGTGTGTCTGGCCCCCAGGAAAGGGGCTTCCCCTAAATTGGCAGCACAGGGCTACGAACACATTGCGTAGACTGAGTAACGTGAGGCGCAAGCCGGATCAGGCCTGCGCACCGAAAAAACCGCGCAGCCGGCAAGAGTTAGCCGGACTGACGCGCGGGCCAGACGGCTTGGCGTTCTGACCTCTATCGCAAATTGGGGATAACGCGGCTCACTAGCGTGAGGCTGAACGCCACGTTCATGTTTGGTCCAGCGAGGAAACCATAAGGAGAGCATGTCTCTTGCTCGAATTGATGGAAAGGCTTTGATCGCATCATGTTGAATCTCGTGCTCTCGCTTCTTGGCACTTATGCCCTCATTTGCTTGGGCGCCTGGGTGCTGCATCGCTATTTTCTCTATATGCCCGACAAGAAGCGCTACACTCCGCGCGAAGTCGGTCTCGCCGATGTCGAGGAGATCACATTGGAGGGCAAAGGCGGCGTCAAGCTCATCGCCTGGCATCTGCCGGCGCGCCGCGGCAAGCCAACGCTCCTCTATTTCACCGGCCAAAGCGGTTCGGTTGCCAATCGCGCGCGCAAGATCGAGACGATCGCTGCGAGCGGCTATGGCGTATTCATGCTCAACTATCGCCGCTACGGCGGTTCTGGCGGCTGGCCGACAGAGCGCAACAATATTGCCGACGCCGTCTCGGCCTACCAGTACCTGCAAGACGAGCTTGGCGTCGCGCCGCGCAATATCGTGGCCTATGGCGAATCGCTCGGCACCGGCGTCGCCACGCGGCTTGCCTTGCTGCGGCGGGTCAAGGCTCTCGTGCTCGAAGCGCCGTTCACCTCTGTGGTCGATGTCGGCCGTCAGGTCTGGTGGTTCCTGCCGCTTCGTCTCGTCATGACGGACCAGTACCGCACCATCGACCGCATCCGCTCTGTGAAGGTGCCGCTCCTCATCGTGCACGGCGCGCGTGACAGCATGATCCCGGTGAATCACGCCAGGGCGGTTTATGCCGCGGCGAATGAGCCGAAGACACTCGCCATCCTGCGCCGTGGGGATCACAACGATCTGTTCGACCACGGCGGCTGGGCGAAAGTCGAGGCGTTCCTCGATACCCGCGAGCCGGTGCGTCCCGCGATCGTCCGCCCGGTCTATGTGGAGCAGGTGGCGCTCGCGTCGTAACCAAGACGCAATTCAATACGAATCGTCATGCCCGGCCATCACGCCGGGCATGATTGTTTTCACAGATAGCAAGAACGCAGATGGCCGGCCCTTCGCCCGCCGAAGCGATAGCTGGGAAGTGCGGTCACACTGCTTCGGCCCGCGTAGGCGGGTCAAGCCCGGCAATTGACGGTCAGTATTGGAAGGAGAATGCGCTAGCGCGCAGGAGCGCGCGATGTGCGCGGCTTGGCCGATACGAGGCCTTCGCGCTGAGCCTTCTTGCGGGCGAGCTTGCGGGCGCGGCGGATGGCTTCGGCCTTCTCGCGGGCGCGCTTCTCGGAGGGCTTCTCGTAGTAATTGCGGAGCTTCATCTCGCGGAAGATGCCTTCGCGCTGCATCTTTTTCTTTAGCGCCCGGAGGGCCTGATCCACATTGTTATCGCGAACGACGACTTGCACGCGCCATCATCTCCGTTTCAGTGTTGAGGAATTTGGGTGTGGCAAATGCCATGCCCGACCGGGACCAGAAGCCTCGAATCCGGGACTGCTGTAACAAAAGCGCCGCCGATTGTCCAGAGCGTGGGTGTCATGAACTCTTTGGCATAAGCCGCGTGGTATGGCCCATCTTGCGGCCTGGCCTCGCCTCGGCCTTGCCGTAGAGATGAACGGCGATGTCCTCGCGCGCCAACTCGCGCCAGCGGTTCACATCGTCGCCGATCAGGTTTGTCATCACCGCATCGCTGTGGCGCGCCGTGTCGCCGAGCGGCCAGCCGGCAATGGCGCGCACGTGGTTCTCGAACTGGCTGACGAGGCAGGCGTCGATGGTCCAGTGGCCGGAATTGTGCACTCGGGGTGCGATCTCGTTGACGAGCAGGCGAGGAACTTCGTCCCGAGGGGTCTCGCCCCCGCGCTGAAACATCTCAACGCAGAGCACCCCGACATGGCCGAGAGCCTGGGCGATCTTGCCGGCGATGCCCCGCGCCTCTTCGGCGCAATCGTCTCGGATGCGGGCGGGCACGCGGCTGATGGCAAGGATACCGTTCTGGTGCACGTTCTCGACCGGATCGTAGAACTTCATCTCGCCGTCCCGGCCGCGCACGACTATGACCGAGATCTCGCGCTCGAATCTCACGAGGCGCTCGATGACGGCAGGCCGCCCGCCAAGCTCTTTCAGCGCCGCGAACGCCTCTTTCTCGCTGCGGACGAGCGCCTGCCCCTTGCCGTCATAGCCGAAGCGCCGGGTCTTCAGGATCGCGGGCAGTTGCACATGCGCCAGCGCATCGCGCAGGCTCTCCTCGTCATGCACGTCGGCGTAATCGGCGACCGGGATGCTGAGCCCGCGCATGAGGTCCTTCTCAACGAGACGGTCTTGAGCGACGGCGAAAGAATTGGCAGGCGGATAGACCGGAGCCTTTTTCCCGGCGATTTCGAGCGCGCGGGCAGGCACGTTCTCGAACTCGCAAGTGACCACGTTCACGCCCGCGGCAAAGGTGCTGAGCGCAGCTTCGTCCTCGAAGGATCCGACCGTGCAAGACGCGGCGACGTCGAAGGCAGGCGCGCTCGGCTCATCGGAATAAATGTGGCTGTTCAGCCCGAGCCTCGCCGCGGCGAGTGCCAGCATGCGGCCGAGCTGGCCGCCGCCAAGAATGCCGATGGTGCTTCCCAGAGGCAGGACTTCAGGCATTATCCTCTGGTGCCTCGGCGACGCTTGCGGTCAGTGCCGCGCGCCACGCCATGACGCGGGCTGCGAGCGCCTTGTCGGAAAGCGCCAGGATCTGCGCGGCGAGAAGCCCGGCATTGGTGGCGCCGGCCTCGCCGATGGCGAGCGTGCCGACCGGAACGCCGCCCGGCATCTGGGCGATGGAGAGCAGGCTGTCGAGACCTTTCAGCGAGCGGCTCTCGATGGGAACTCCGAGCACGGGCAGCTCGGTCATCGAGGCGGTCATGCCTGGAAGGTGGGCGGCGCCGCCGGCGCCGGCGATGATCACCTTCAGCCCCCGTTCGCGGGCGCTCGTCGCATAATCATAGAGGCGCTTGGGGGTGCGGTGGGCCGAGACGACGCGGGTCTCGTACGGCACGCGGAGAGCGTCGAGCACGGCGGCGGCCGCCTTCAGCGTCGGCCAATCGGACTTGCTGCCCATGATGATGCCAACGCCGGGCTTCTCATCGCTCATGTCAGGCTCATGTCAGGCTCATCTCTTGGAAGGTGCCTAGGCTTCGCGGAAAAGCGGGGGATTTATAGGGTTGCGGGAAGCTTGGCAAGGAGATTGGGCCTTTAGCGGCAAACACAGATGGCCCACAATGGCTGGTCAAAGGTCCGTAGAGGTCGGCTTTCCGGGCGGGAAACACCGTGATGAGGCTCTTTCTGTTGTTCGTCGCGGCGATCCTCGTGCCGGCGGCGCTGAGCTACGGCATCAACCCTGCCGCCGTCCTTCTCAAGTCCATGTCCATTGCGGTTGAGGGAACCGACCAGACCGAGATGCTCCCGGCGGTCATGGGGCCCTATCTCGGCATGACCATTTTTCTGCGTCATCGCCGCCTTCACGCCCTCCTGGCGTCATGTCGCAGCGATCTGGGCTGTGTTTCTCTATTCGATCGCCGCAGGCCGCATCTTCAGCCTGATCGTCAACGGGTTTCGGCCCCATCCTCCTCTTCTTCATGGCGGTCGAGCTCATCGGCGGCACGCTCGGGCTTCTCGTGTTCGCCCGCGAGCGGAAAGCTGAGTTTAGGCAATGATATCGGGCAGGAGCTGGTCCTCGATGCGGGAGATTTCGTCCTTCAGGAACAGCTTTTTCTTTTTCAGGCGCTTGAGCTGGAGCTGATCGGCGCGGCCTGATTCCTCGAGCGCATTGATCGCGCTGTCGAGGTCGCGGTGCTCTTGTTTGAGCTTGAGCAAATTCGCCCGGAGCTCGCGGATCTCCTCGCTCTCCATGGACGCCCCTGCTCCTTGGTTGCCTCGGAGACCGGCGAAAAGTATCACGGCGAATCCCAAGTCGCGCAAGGCTTCTAGCGCAGAGTTGCACCTGCTCTGAAGCTCGATGCGCGCCGGAGCGACGCCCTGACACGGTGTGGACATTAGACAAAACGTCTCCGATTTGTCACAATGACCAGCCCTGGACCAACTGAGTCGGAGGTCTGAATATGGCGCTCGACGCACATCTTGTGGAGTTGTCTGAAAAGCACCGTCAACTGGATCGAAAAATCGAGGAAGAGATGAGCCGGCCGACCGCCGACGATCTCAAAATCACCGAGCTGAAACGTCAAAAACTGCGTCTCAAGGACGAAATAGAACGGCTCAAGCATCAAATGAGCCACTAGGGTAGGGAAGATCCCTCGCTCGACCGAGGATTTCTAAAGCAAACAGCAAGCGTCGCGATCTTCGCGCCGAAAGCGCGAGGAGAGCACGCTTCCCGAGGGGGGGTGCGCGTCCGGCCGCGCCCTCACGTCGGATCTCAACTTTGATCAAGGTCAATGAGCGCTGAGCGCTTAGCTACTATCCGTGACAAGCCTCAGGCAGAAGAGGAGAGGTCGCGGTGCCGTCAACACCCCTATCGGACACACTACGGAGCGCCTCGATCGCGGGGCTCGCTTGCTTGAGCCTTTGTTTTGTCCTTCCGGCTAACGCGGCCGAAAAATCGGTCGTCGACAAGGGCGAGGTGCTGGTCAGGAAGAACTGCTCGCCCTGTCACGCGATCGGCAAGGAAGGAGACAGCCCGCACAAGGAAGCCCCGCCCTTCCGCACCCTTTCCGCCAAATACCCGATCGATAATCTTGCCGAGTCGCTCGCCGAAGGGATTGTCTCAGGCCATCCAGACATGCCGATCTTCGTGTTCAGCCCGCACGACGTCGAGGCCATCATCCAGTACATGAAGAGCATTCAGGCTCAGTAGCGCTTTCGGGCTTCACTGGCCGTTGGCGGTAAGCGCCGCGGCGTGCGCGCGCCTCGCCCACGTCACGAGCTCTTCAGGGTCATCGAGCAGGCGTTCGGGGACCTCCCAATAAGACATAGCGACCGGAGCCCGGCCCTTCGGGCGGTAGGTGAAAGGGCCCTTGCCCTCGGCGGCAAAGTCACGCGCCGAGAGCGAGTCGGCCTTGAGATAGAGCCTATCGTCGACAAGGATCGCGAACATCACCCCATCCGCATAGATGCCGGCGCCGCTGAACATGTTGCGGATGTTGACCGGACCGAAGTCGGAGAGCAGGTCCTGAATGAAGGCCTTATAGGCGCGGCTGACCGGCATGGGAGAAGTGTGACAGCCTTTTAGTTAGGCAAAAAGCTCCCACGCTTCTGCCATTTTGGCGTGCCAATTAACATCTGCTTCGGGCATTCCTGTTTAACTGGAGAGACCGAATCAGGTCGGCGGATGCGCCGGCGCGGAGGCTTGGCATGCGAAGCAAGCTCGTTCTGACCCTGTGGCTCGCGGGAGCCGTGCTCTATGCCGGCAGCACCGCATTTCTCGCCCACGCCGTGCTCGGCGGCGGCAACGTCTCCACGCCTGTCGACAAAGCAAAGGCGACGAAGGTCGCCGCGGCGGATGCCGCGCAATGCGAAAAGGACAGCCTCGCGTCAAAGAACGCCAAGCCCGACGATACCAAGCCAGCCATGGCCAAAGCTGCAGATCCGCAACAGAAGAAGCCGGCGCCTGCGCCTGCTGCGGCGAAGCCCTCTTCTCCGGAAACCGCCAACCGCGACGAAGCTACGCCAGGTTCCAATGCCGGCGCTCAGCAGCGGCCGGCGGAAGGGGGCGAAAGCGATCGGCAAGACCAGGCCATGCTTGGGCCGGACGGCGCGCCGATCCCCGACGGCTGGCAGGATCAAGGTCCCATGCCGCCGGATGCGGGTGACGATCAGAACGCCATGGGCACCGGGGGTCCGGGCGCTGGCGAAGGCCCTGCCGAAGCGGATGAATGGGCGAAAGTAATCGCGGGCACCGCGGACATGCGGTCCGAGCCCTCGATGCAGGCGCCGCTGGTTTATGCCCTGCCGGCAGGCTGGCAGGTGCGGGTGATCGCCCGCCAACCGGGCTGGGTGCAGGTGCAGGACGCGAATAGCGGCGCGGCAGGCTGGGTCGAATCCTCGGCGCTTGCGCCTGTCACGGGTCCCAAGGGCCCGCAGGGCGACCCGCGTTATGGCAGTTATGATCGCCGCTATGGTCCCGACAATCGCTACGCCGATGAGGCCTATCCTTACGGCGCGCCTCCTCCGCCCTGGCGGGCACGCAGGCCCGGCAGCGAGTTCGGCGATTTCTTCCGCCGCGCGCTCGGCGGATTCTAGAAGCAACAGATTTTCAGGATTTCGTCATGGCCGGGCTTGTCCCGGCCATCCACGATTCTGCGTCTGCTCGCGTTGAAAACATGGATGCCCGGCACAAGGCCGGGCATGACAAGTTTCGAAATTTGGCCTTGGAGCGACTCGCTTAGGCCGCGGGAGGGGCGATGTCCGGACACCGCTCGTGGGCGTGATCGTGATGGCCGGCGTCGTGATGCGTGGCGTCGCCTAGGCCATTGTCCTTGTGGCCGTTCGTGGCATGGCCATTTCCGGCATGGCCGTTTCCAGCATGGACTTTCGGCTGATGACCATTCGCGGGGCCACCCGCCACCCGGCGCTCATGCTGCACGGCGGCGCGCACCGTCTCGCTCTGGGTGTAAAGCTCCATATGCTCGGCGTCTTCCTCTCCGACCGGGATCAAAGCGTCGTCCTGGTAGGACTTGGCGTGCGGGTCGGCTTCGATCTTGGCGACGATGCTCTTAAGATGCCTCCAACGCCGGGCGAGCTTCACCGCCTTCCTCGCGGTCTCCGCGGCATAGCTCGCGTAGAACGAGAGCGGCGACTCGATGGGCAGCCCGGGCCGGCGGTCCTTGCGGTACTTGACGCGGAAGATGCCCCATTGCAGCGGGTGCAGCTCCTCGATTTTCACCGCGCTCGAGAACCACATCAGCACCGGCATGAGTGAGCGGATGTTGATGCCGGTCACGTGCGCGCGCCGCATGATCGTCTCGAGATGCTCGTCAGTGTAGAAAATGTCCCAGGCCGCGCGATAGGCGCCCTGCCACTCTTCCTTGGTCATCTTGGCGTGGCCGGTGACTACGTGCTCGAGCTCGTATTTGTTCATGTCCGGATCCATCCAGACATTCTTCTCGTAGAGGATCTTGTGATCCTCCGAGCCCGGCAGCGGCGTCAGCACGAAAAATTCGAGCGCGTCGAGCGGCAGCTCCTTCTTGATGATTTCGAGGTCGTGGCGGATTGTCTCCGGCGTGTCGTTGGGGAAGCCCAAAATGTAGCCGGCGAAGGTCATGATGCCGACGCGCTTCCACTCGAGCAGCATCTTGCGGTACTCGGTGATTTTGTTCTGCCGCTTCTTGGCGGCGAGCAGATTTGCCGGGTTGATGTTCTCAAGGCCGATGAACACGCGGGTGACGCCGGCGCGCTGCGACTTCTCGATGAAGTTCGGGATCTTGTGGCAGAGCGTATCGACCTGGATCATGAAGCGGACGTCCATGCCGTCCTCTTCGCGCAATTTAATGATCCGGTCGTAGATCGCTTCCCAGTCCTTGTTGCGCGCGAAATTGTCGTCGGTGATGAAAAAGCGCTTCACGCCTTGCGCCCAGTTCATGCGCAGGATCTGCTCGATCGAGTCCGGCGAACGGTAGCGCGACTTGCGTCCCTGCACGTTGATGATGGTGCAGAACGAGCATTGGAAGGGGCAGCCGCGCCCGGCATCGAAGCTCGTCACGTTGCCGACGGTGCGCTTGACGAAATCGACTGGAAGGAAGGGCGGCGAGGGAACGTCGCCAATTCCCGGCAGCACCTTCATATGATTGTAGAGATCGCGAAGCTCGCCGCGCGCTGCGTCTTGCAACACCTCGTCGAGGCCTTCCTCGGCCTCGCCGGCGAAGATGGAGATGCCAAACTCCTGCGCAACCTTGATGTCGGTCTGCGTGTCTTTCAGCATGGAAAGGCAGCCGGAGACATGGAAGCCGCCGATCATCACCTGCACGCCTGCGGCGCGTAGCGGACGCGCGATGTCGAGGGCGCGGGGGAATTCGTTCGACTGCACGCCGATCAGCCCGACCAGCCCCAAACCGCCATTGCGCGCGATGCGGTTGGCGATCTCGCGCGGGCGCACTCTCGTATTGGTCTCGTCCATGGCGATAACGTCGATGGGGAGATCCGGCCCCAGCACTTGCCGCTCGGCGGCCCCGCGCGCGAGGCTATAGACGGCAGCGAGCGAGTTCGACGGCATGGTCGAGCGGAGCCATTGCACGACATAGCCGGCCGCATCGTAGTGCGACGGCTTGATCAGGATCAGCTGAAACCGCTTGCCCCGTGCTTTGCTCAGCATTCATCGGCCCCGAGTTGAGGGTGGCCATGCTTCGGGATGGTGCGGGGATGACGATCCCGCGAACCTATGCCGGCCAGAGCCACTCTCCGCCAGCCTTGTCTTTGAACCCCCCGAAACCCGCGCAACCTGACGCATTCGGCAACGTCGCCGCACGTGACTTCAACAAACTGAACCACATATTCGCAGATCAGTCCATTTGATTAACGGTGCTGGATTCGGCCATTTTTGCCTAGATTGCGCCTCTTTCAGGGCCCTCGGCCTGGCTCTTGTCGAAGGCCATGATGTCCTTGGCCAGGAAATTGTGTCTCTCCGCAACCTCTTGCGATCTAAGCCTAATTCCCTTGTCCTCTTTGGGCTTGCCCCCACTGGTGCCCCAGCGTGGAGTCTAGCGTGGCGCTCCGGTCAGCGGTCGAGCTCGACATAATCCTCGAAGAAGCGCGTTTCCGCATATCTCTCCGAGGCATAGGTGACGAGGATGGTCCCAGGCTCGAATTCGCTCAGCATCAGCCAGGTGCCTGGTCGAAGATGTGCCGCGCCGGTGCCGGGCGTGAGGCGGTGCTCTTCAAGACCCGCGCCGGTGCGCGCGGTGATCAGGCACGAGCCTTGCGCGACGATGATCAGCTCGTCGCAGGACACGGCATGACCTGCGCGCGACTTACCGCTTGGAACGTCGGAAACGATGAAGCTCCGCACCGGCACGAAGGGCAGTCCGCCGCCGTCGACCTCAACGATGCGCATCTTTCCACGCGCGTCGGAGTGCTCGTTAATCTCCACAAATTTCAGGCCCCGGTTGGGCATGCTAGAACCAATCCCTTGCTGTGGGCGTCGGCCAGCGACCGGCGCTGGCCCAACTCGACATCCTGCCATCGGCGCGGTCAAGTGCCTTTATCGTGCGTGCGGCGGATCACGCTTCTTTCGCCATGTCGCGCAGCTTGAATTTCTGGATCTTACCCGTCGAGGTTTTGGGCAGCTCGGTGAACACCACCCGGCTTGGGCATTTGAAGCGGGCGAGCTTCTCTTTGCAGTAGCTGATGATCTCGGCCTCGGTGACATCCGCGCCGGGGCGCTTCTCGATGAAGGCGCAGGGCGTCTCGCCCCATTTCGTGTCGGGCTTCGCCACCACCGCGGCGGCGGCGACGGCAGGGTGCTTATAGAGCACGTCCTCGACCTCGATGGAGGAGATGTTCTCGCCGCCGGAGATGATGATGTCCTTGGAGCGGTCTTTCAGCTGGATATAGCCGTCGGGGTGAAGCACGCCGAGATCACCGGAATGGAACCAGCCGCCGGCAAACGCCTCCTTGGTCGCCTTCTTGTTCTTGAGGTAGCCCTTCATCACGATATTGCCGCGGAACATGACCTCGCCGATCTTCTCGCCGTCGGCCGGCACCCGCTCCATGGTTTCCGGGTCCAGCACGTCGAGGCCTTCGAGCGCCACGTAGCGCACGCCTTGGCGGGCGCGCTTCGAGAGGCGCTGATCGGGCGGTAGATCGTTCCACTCTGCGTGCCATTCGTTGATGGTCGCGGGGCCATATGTCTCGGTCAGCCCGTAGAGATGGGTCAGCTCGAAGCCTGCCTCGGCCATGTCGCCGAGCACCGCTTCGGGGGGAGGGGCTGCCGCATGATTGAAGGCGACGGTGTGATCGAAGCTTCGCCTTTCATTCTCGGCGGCGTTGAGCAGCGCTGACATGACGAAGGGCGCGCCGGAGAGATGCGTCACTTTGTGATCGGCGATGGCGTCATACATCGCCTTCGCCCGTACCGAGCGAAGGCAGACATGGGTGCCGGCCACCACCGACAACGACCAGGGGAAGCACCAGCCGTTGCAATGGAACATCGGCAGCGTCCAGAGATAAACGGGATGCGGCCCCATGCTGGTGGCGATGGTGTTGGCGTAGCACATCAGGGCCGCGCCGCGGTGATGATAGACGACGCCCTTGGGGTTGCCGGTCGTGCCGCTCGTATAGTTGAGCGAGATGGCGTTCCATTCGTTGGAGGGCAGCTTCCAGGCATAATCGGGGTCACCGGAGGCTAGGACCTCCTCGTAGTCGAGATCGCTCAAGCGCTCGCCCTCCACGCCGCATTCAAGGTCGCGGTAGTTGATGATCGTTGGCTCGACCTCAGTCTCGGCAAGTGCCTCCTTGATGATCGGGGCAAATTCGGTGTCGACGATGATGAGCTTCGTGTTTGCGTGGTCGAGCATGAAAGCAACGACCGGAGGATCGAGCCGCGTGTTGATCGAATGCAGCACCGCTCCCGTCATGGGGATTGCGTAGTGGGCCTCGAGCATCGCAGGCGTATTGGCCAGCATCACCGAGACGGTGTCATCCGTGCTGATGCCGTGGGCGGCAAGCGCCGAGGCGAGCCTGCGCGAGCGGGCATAGAACTCGGCGTAGGAATAGCGCCGCTTGCCGTGGATGACGGCTGGATGATCGGGGAACGTGCTCCCGGCCCGCTCGAGGAACACGAGCGGCGTCAGCGGCTGGTAATTGGCTCTCGTCTTGCCGAGATCGGTATCGTAGGGGCTCGTCATGACCCGCCTTGAGTGCGTTCCATGTCGCACCCTAGCCATGCTCAAGCCTTTCGATCAATTCCCCTTATGAACGATATCTGGCCGGGTTAGCCTCGCGAATAATAAGCGAGGGTCGCCGCGAAGACGCTGGCAGCCGTCAATACCAAAACCAGAACGAGAATTTCGCCCGTTCCCATGATGCACTCCTTCCTATGAATAGGAGTGCAAGGATCGGCAAAGGGCCGGACCGGGGCTTTGATTTTGATCAAAGCCCCTGGCTCGGGACGGAGAGTGCGGAAGTCGCGTTAGTCGCGCTTCAGCTCTTTCAGCTTGGCGAAGACGGAGTCAATGTCCGGAACCTCTTCCTCCTCGTCAGGCGCGGCCATGGCATCGCGGGCCTCTTGGGCCAGCGCGGTGGCCATCGGCGCTTCTGGCGCGGGGGCAGGCTCCGCGGCAATTGTCTCCTCGGCCGGGATGAGCGTGCCGGCTCTCGGAGGCTCGACGGCTTCGACCTCATGCCGCTCGCGGGCGAGCCTGGCTGCCGCCTTCTTCACTTCGGCGTCGAGGTCGATCTGCGAGCAGAGGCTGAGCGCTACGGGGTCCTGGGCGACCAGGCTGCCGGAGTTCCAATGCGACCGCTCGCGGATGGCGATGATGGTCGGCTTGGTCGTGCCGACGAGCCGCATGATCTGGGAGTCTTTCAGCTCGGGATGGTTCTTGAGCAGCCAGAGAATGGCATTCGGCCGATCCTGGCGGCGCGACACCGGCGTGTAGCGTGGCCCGCGCTTGGTCTTGACCTCTGGCACTTCCACCTTGGGCTCGGCGAGCTTGAGGCGATAGGAGCTGTCCTTTTCGGCCTTGGCGATCTCGTCGCGGGTGAGCTGGCCGGAGGAGATGGGATCCATGCCCTTAATGCCGTGGGCAACGTCGCCGTCGGCGATGCCCTTCACTTCGAGCACATGCAGGCCGCAGAACTCGGCAATCTGCTCGAAGGTGAGCGAGGTGTTGTCGACCAGCCATACGGCGGTCGCCTTGGGCATAAGCGGTGTGCGGTCCATGAGTATCTGCAATACCTGTAAGAGTTGGGGCGGCCTCTCGATTTCCTTAGGCCAGCGAGAGTCAGCCAAATTCACATGACGGGGAAGGCCTCTATATAGGGGCTGCCGCTTCGCTAGGCAAATGCTTCCGGCTCGCGTTATTTGAATTCTGTGCTTGCTGCGTCAAGGGTCACTACCCCCGACAAGCCGTTGGCCAGCGCTCTTCTGGCTAGCGGGCCCCTAACTTTCAACCACCAGCACGATCTTGCCGATGTGATCGGGGTCGTCGATGCGGGCATGCGCGGCGGCTGCGTCGGTGAGCGGGTAGGTCGAGTCGATTACCGGCTGGAGCTTGCCCTCGGCGATGAGCGGCCAGACTTTCTCCTCGATGGCGCGGGCCATGCGCGCCTTGGCCTCGGCGCTCTGGGCCCGCAAGGTCGAGCCGGTCAGCGTCAACCGCCGCATCATCAGCCGCATCAAATCGATCTCAACTTTCGAGGTTTTGAGGAAGGCGATCTGGACGATGCGTCCGTCGATGGCCGCCGCGCGCAAATTGCGCTCTATATAGTCGCCGCCGACCATGTCGAGGATGACGTCGGCGCCGTGGCCTTGGGTCACCTCCTTTACCACCTCGACGAAATCCTCCTCGCGGTAGTTGATGGCGCGGGTTGCGCCCAATTCCTCGCAGGCGCGTACCTTCTCGGCGCTGCCAGCCGTGACCAGCACTTGCGCACCGAACAGCCGGCCCATCTGGATCGCAGTCGTGCCGATGCCGCTCGCTCCACCATGCACAAGTAACCATTCGCCTGGTTTGAAGCCGCCGCGCTCGAACACGTTGTGCCACACGGTGAAGACGGTCTCGGGCAGCGCCGCTGCCTCGATCGGCGAGAGGCCGTTGGGCAGGGGAAGAGTCGCGCTTTCCGGCGCAACGCAAAACTCGGCATAGCCGCCGCCATTTGTCAGCGCGCAGACGGCATCGCCTATCTTGTAGCGCGCGGCACCTGGCCCGCACGCCGCCACGTTGCCGTCGACTTCAAGCCCGAGAAGGTCGGATGCGCCTTTGGGTGCTGGGTAAAGGCCCTGACGCTGGAGCACGTCCGGGCGATTGACGCCCGCGGCCTTGACCTCGATCAGCACCTCGCCCGGACCTGGCACCGGCACGGGCCGCTTTGCCGGCACGAGCACGCCCGGTCCGCCGTGGCCCTTCGCTTCGATGACGGTCATGGTCTCAGGCGGCATGGAAAGCTGTCCCCTCTTTCTCGTCGCAGCACTGTGCTAGGATGCTTCGCCGGCAAAGGAAAGCGTCATGGATCTCGACGATCTGGTACCGAAGAAAAAGAAAGCCTACGAGCTTGGCCAGGACTTGAGCAAACTCTCCGTTGGCGAGCTTGCCGAGCTAATCGAGAGCTTGAAGAAAGAGATCGCGCGAGTTGAAGCAACGCGGGCGGCGAAGGAATCCTCGCGCAGCGCCGCGGACGCGGCCTTCAAGCGTTAACCAATCTTGCTAACTCCCTTCCTTTAGGTAAATCGCGCCTTAGCGTTAACTCGTTGTTAGAAGGTTTGCGCTAGGTTTTCAGCCATCCAGTCCTCTGGATTTGAGTGGCCTGTCCACTCTGTTTGACGCCTCCCTGTTAACTTCCTGAGCCGCCCTAAGGCGGCTCTTTTTTTGCCCCATTCGCTGGTCTAACGTGTCTCCGCCAGTCGGGCGAATTTCCCGGTTGGCGCGTAATGCCGTGGGCACAGGCGTAGAGGGGAGTAGCCGATGGCGGGGAAGTCCAAGCGCGATGACGGCGTCACCGTCTCATTTGGCGCGAAGTTTGCGCAATCAGATCAATTCAGGACCGTGTTTCGCGAGGGCATGGCGCTTGTCGAAGCCGCCGCCACCTATCTCGACGGCGACGGCAGGAAAGAAGCGCGCAAACTTCAGCCGCCACATTCGCTCGCTTACGCCACCGAGAGCATGCGGCTGACCACGCGTCTCATGCAGCTTGCTTCATGGCTCCTGATCCGGCGCGCGGTGAGCGAAGGCGAGCTCACGCTCGAGCAAGCCTTCGAGGAGCAGCGCAAGATCAAGCTGCCAGCCAAGGGAGGCGATCAGCCGAGCCGGGACTTCGGCGCGCTGCCGCCGCGGCTGAAGGAGCTGATCCTGGAGAGCGTCAAGCTGCAAGAGCGGATCGTCCGCCTCGACCAGATGCTCGGGCTCGAGCAGGCGCAGGCACCTGGCGAAGCCGATCACCCCTTGAGCATGCAGCTGTCGCGCTTACGCGAGGCGTTCGGCACCGACGGCGATTAACCGCCTATTTGAGGAAGCCTTCGTATTTCCGGTTGAAGCGAGACAGCCGCCCGCCGCGGTCGGTCAGATGCTGGCTGCCGCCGGTCCAGGCCGGATGCGTCTTGGAGTCGATGTCGAGCTTCAGCGTCTCGCCTTCCGCCCCGTAGGTCGAATAGGTGACGAACTCGGTGCCATCGGTCATCACCACTTTGATGCGGTGATAATTAGGATGAATGTCCTTTTTCATGGCGATTTTGCCTTGGAAATCTCAGTTTTTGCGGTTCAGCGTGTGCCTATAACGGAAGTTCGGCGAGGGCACAAGGCTGCGCCGGAAGGGCGCGGGTCTTTGATCTTTCGTTGAGCGCGCTCCTTCCGTACATTCCCCCCGAGAATGAGGATACCCAACGGCCAGGACCAGCACCCCTTTTCTGCCTCGGCCACCGAGGCGGACAGGCAAAGCCGTGTTTCGCTCCAGCCGCTGCTCGCGCTGAAGCCATATCTCCTCCGCTACAAGGGCGTGATCGGGGCTGCGCTCGTGGCGCTGATCGTCTCCGCCGCGGCGACGCTCGTCCTGCCGCTCGCCGTGCGGCGCATGATCGATGTCGGCTTCAGCGGAATGGAGCGAGGCCTCGTCGACAAATATTTCGCCACGCTGCTCGGCGTCGGCCTCATCCTCGCCATCGCCAGCGCGGCGCGCTTCTATTTCGTGAACTGGCTCGGCGAGCGTGTGGTCGCCGACATCCGCACTGACATCTTCAAGCATCTTACCGGCTTGAGCCCGGCCTTCTACGAGACGGCGCACTCAGGCGAGGTGATGTCGCGGCTCACCGCCGACACCACGCAAGTCAAGGCAGCGGCAAGCACGACGATCAGCCAGGCGTTGCGCAATATCGTGATCTTGCTCGGCGCCGTGGCCATGATGATCGTCACGAGCCCCAGACTGTCCTTGCTGGTGCTAGTCGCCATACCACTGATCGTGCTGCCGCTCTTTGCGTATGGACGCGCGGTGCGCTCGTTGTCGCGCGAGGCGCAAGACAGTCTTGCGCATGCCTCTGCCTATGCGAGCGAGAGCTTGAGTCAGGTGCGCGTGCTGCAAGCCTTCACCCATGAGAAGGCGGCGAGCGGCAGATTCGCCGGCGCCGTCGAGCGCGCCTTTGGCGCGGCGCGGGCACGCACCAAGGCTCGCGCAGGCCTCACCGCGCTTGCCATCTTCCTCGTCTTCGCGAGCGTCGTCGGCATCTTGTGGTTCGGCGCGCAGGATGTGTTGTCAGGCAGCATGAGCGGCGGAAGGCTCGGCCAGTTCGTGCTCTATGCCGTGCTTGCGGCCGCGGCGACCGGCGGGCTCAGCGAAGTGTGGGGTGAGGTGAACCAGGCCGCAGGCGCCGCCGAGCGTCTCGGGGAGCTGCTCGCGGTGCAATCGCAGATCAAGTCGCCGTCGCATCCTGTCGCGCTGCCCGAGCCTCCGCGCGGCGAGATCGCGTTCCGCGACGTGTCGTTCCAATATCCGTCACGCCCGAATGCAAGCGCACTCAACAGCGTGTCGTTCCGCGTGAAGTCTGGCGAGCGCGTGGCCGTCGTCGGACCGTCAGGCGCGGGCAAGACCACGATCTTCGCTCTGCTGCTGCGCTTCTACGATCCGCAACGGGGAACGGTGTCCGTCGATGGCGTGGCGGTGAACACGGCCAATCTCCATGACCTGCGCTCGCGTTTCGCCATCGTGCCGCAGGAGCCGGCTTTGTTCGCCGATACCGTCGCCGCCAATATCGCCTATGGCGTCGGCGAAGCGAGCGGCATCGAGATCGAGAAGGCGGCGCGCGCGGCCTTTGCGCACGACTTCATCGCCGGCCTGCCGCAAGGCTACGACACCATGCTTGGCGAGGGCGGCGTGACTCTCTCCGCAGGCCAGCGCCAACGCATCGCCATAGCGCGCGCCGTGCTGCGCGATGCGCCGATCCTGCTACTCGACGAAGCGACAAGCGCGCTCGACTCGGAGAGCGAGACGCTGGTGCAGCGCGCGCTCGATTCGATTATGCAGGGCCGCACCACGCTCGTCATCGCCCACCGCCTTGCCACGGTTACACGCGCCGACCGCATTCTCGTCCTCGATCAGGGGCAATTGGTTGAGGAAGGAACGCATCAAAGCCTGCTTGGTAATGGCGGCATCTACTCGCGCCTTGCCGAGCTCCAGTTCGCCACCGACGCGGCATAGCCCTAGTCCTGTTGGGTGAGATGCGCCGCTATGCTGGCGAGCAAATCGTCGTGCACGCCGGTCTCCTCGAGATGCCGTAGCGTTTTCATCACATATTCCACGTTGCCGCCGGCCTGACCCTTGCCGCCGAGGACGATGCGGATCTGCTCATCGAGCGAAAGACCGCCGGCATATTGGTCGTGGTTGCGGTCGACGAGGTAGGTCAGGGCCTTCAGCACGCGCCCTGAGCCGTCGAGCAGGCGAATTGGCCGTACCGCCTCGACATAGACGTCGGTGACCTGCTCACGCTCGCGCAGATAGGCCACCGTCTCGTCCTCTGCACCTTCGGTTACGCGGAAGGCGACGCCGCGGCAGGCGCCGCCACGGTCGAGACCGAGCACGAGGCCCGGCTGGGCGTGGGTGCCGCGATGCATCACGGAATAGACGCAGAGCGCACGGTGGGCGCCTTTGAGCAGCGCCGGGGCAGATTCGGCAAAGGGAAAGCCCGGCCGCCACATCAGCGAGCCATAGCCGAACACCCAGAGCTCAGGGGTTTGTATCAAGCCGCTCTGCCTAGTCCTCGTGCCCGTGCGGCCGGCCGAAATCGGCCTCTTGCGTGTCCTGCCCGGCTTCGATGATGCCGCGGCGGATGGCGCGGGTGCGGGTGAACAGCTCGAGTAGGGCGGTGCCGTCGTCCCAGCGGATCATGCGCTGAAGCGCGGCCAGATCCTCGGAGAAGCGGCCGAGCATCTCCAGCACCGCCTCCTTGTTGTTGAGAAACACGTCGCGCCACATGACGGGATCTGAGGCGGCGATGCGGGTGAAGTCGCGGAAGCCGCCGGCGGAAAATTTGATCACCTCGGACTGGGTGACCTCTTCAACATCGGCGGCGGTGCCGACGATGTTGAAGGCAATGAGATGCGGGATGTGGCTCGTGATGGCGAGCACGATGTCGTGGTGCTCAGGCGTCATGGTCTCGACCGCAGAGCCTAGCCCGCGCCACAACGCAGCGACCTTCGCCACTGCCGCCTCGCTGCTCCGCTCGCACGGGGTGAGAATGGCCCAACGGCCGTCGAACAATTCGGCGAAGCCGGCGTCAGGGCCTGAATGCTCGGTACCTGCGATCGGGTGGCCCGGAACGAAGGCCGCACCTTGAGGAAGCACGGCGAGCACCTGGCGGATCACCGCGGCCTTGACCGACCCGACCTCGGTGAGGATGGTACCTTCGCGGAGATGCGGCGCGATGGACTTGACCGCATCGGCGGTGGCGCCGACCGGCACGGCGATCAGCACGAGCTGAGCGTCCTTTACGGCTTCCGCGGGCGTGTTGGCCACGTGATCGCAGAAGCCAAGCTCCTTGGCGCGCGCGTGCACTTGGGTCGAGCTGTCATAGCCGACGACGCGCCGGGCGAGGCCGCGTGCCTTCAGCCCACGCGCGACCGAGGAGCCGATCAGCCCGAGCCCGACAATGGCGACGGTATCGAAGATCGGCTCGGTCATTGGCGCTTCGCGCCTGTTGCGCCGAGGAAAGCCTTGAGCGCGTCGAGCACCGCGAGATTTTCCTCCTCGGTGCCGACTGTCATGCGCAGCGCGTCGGGAAAGCCATATTCCGCGACGCGCCGCAAGATAATCCGCCGCGACTGGAGGAAGGTGTCGGCTTCGACCGCGGAATGGCCGTTGCCCGCGAAGTGCACGAGGAGGAAATTCGCAGCACTCGGCGTGACGCCAAGGCCGAGTGCTGCAAGGGCCTCGGTCATGCGGCCGAGCCAAGTCTCATTGTGCTCGACGGCGCGCGCCATGCTGGCACGGTCCTCGAGCGCGGCCACACCGGCAGCGATGGCCGGGCCTGAGACATTGAATGGACCTCTGATGCGGTTCAGCGCCTCGGCCACGGCGTCAGGGCAGTACGCCCAGCCGATGCGCAGCGACGCGAGTCCGTAGATCTTGGAGAAGGTGCGCGTCATCACCGTGTTGTGCGTGGTGGCGACGAGCTCGATCCCCGCCTCATAGTCGTTGGCGCGCACATATTCGGCGTAGGCCGCGTCGAGCACGAGCACGACGTCCTCGGGCAGCCCCGCGCGCAGCCGCTTGACCTCGTCGAAGGTGATGTAGGTGCCGGTCGGATTGTTCGGGTTAGCGAGGAACACCATGCGCGTTGCTGGCGTCACGCGGGCGAGAATCTCATCGACATCGGCGGTGTGGTTCTTCTCCGGTGCGACCACCGGCGTGGCGCCCCGGGCCAGAATGACGATGCGGTAGACGAGAAAGCCGTGGCGCGAGTAGATCGCCTCGTCGCCCGGGCCGAGATAGGCGGTGGCAAGCAGGCTGAGCAGCTCGTCTGAGCCCGCGCCGCAGACGATGCGTGCGGGGTCGAGCCCATAGAGCTTGGCAATCGCTTCACGCAAGGGCCGCGCCGTGCCGTCCGGGTAGCGCGACAGGGTCTGCGCCTCCTTGAGATAGGCCTCGATGGCGCGGGGGGAGGGACCGAACGGCGTCTCGTTGGAGGAGAGCTTGATCACCGGCCCTCCGCCCGCGACGGTGCTCTTCCCCGGCACATAGGGCGCGATGTCGAGGATGCCTTGCCGGGGGCGCAAGGCCCGCTTCGCCGTCATTCCGCAGTCTCCTGGTATCGATATGCCGCCTAGCTTCCGCGCGGGCAGCGGGGCTCTCATAGGGCCTTTCCTTCGCTCAAGGCAAAGAAAAGATTGACTTTCGACGGTAAGCTCCTAGCTAACGCCGAATTGTCAAATTACGAGGCAATAGTGGCCTCCGAACGGAATGGACGCCTGGATTTACAGTGATGAGTGAAGCGCCGGTATCGCAAACCTTCCTGGACCATTCCGTCCGGCTTGCTCAGATCGCCAATCCCCAGAGCGACATCGCGCATTTTGACGATCCGCTTCCGCTCGACTGCGGGGAGAAACTTGCGACCTTCTCCATCGCCTATCAGACCTACGGCACGCTCAACGCCGACAAGTCGAATCTGGTGCTCGTCTGTCATGCGCTCACCGGCGACCAGCATGTGGGCAACGTTCATCCCGTGACCGGGAAGCCTGGCTGGTGGGAGACGATGGTCGGCCCAGGCAAGCCGATCGATACCAACCATTATTTCGTGCTCTGCCCCAACGTGATCGGCGGCTGCATGGGTTCGACCGGGCCAAGCTCGACCAATCCCGCGACCGGCCGTTCCTACGGGCTCGATTTTCCCGTCATCACCATCGCCGACATGGTGCGGGCGCAGGCGAAGCTGCTCGATCATCTCGGCATTCCCGTGGTGCTCTGCGTGCTTGGCGGCTCGATGGGCGGCATGCAGGTGCTCGAATGGGCAGCTACCTATAAGGACCGCGTATTCTCTGCCGTGCCGATCGCCTGCGCCGCGCGTCATTCCTCGCAGAACATCGCCTTCCACGAGGTCGGGCGCCAAGCCGTCATGGCCGATCCAGACTGGTGCCAGGGTCGCTATCTCGATCAGGGCACGAGCCCGCGCAAAGGCCTCGCCGTTGCGCGTATGGCGGCGCATATCACCTATCTGTCCGACGACGCGCTGCACACGAAATTCGGCCGCAACCTGCAAGATCGCGACAAGATCACCTTCGGCTTCGACGCCGACTTCCAGGTGGAGAGCTATCTCCGCCATCAGGGCTTGAGCTTCGTCGATCGCTTCGACGCCAACTCCTATCTCTACATCACCCGCGCCATGGATTATTTCGATCTCGCCGCGGACCATGGGGACGTGCTTGCCAATGCTTTCGTCGGCACTAAGACGCGCTTCTGCCTCGTGTCGTTCACGAGCGACTGGCTGTTCCCCACCGAGGAGAGCCGGGAGATCGTGCATGCGCTGAACGCGGTCGCCGCCAATGTCAGCTTCGTCGAGCTGAAGACGAAAGGCGGGCACGATTCTTTCCTGCTGCACGAGCCGGAACTCTTCGACACCATCCGCGGATTCGTCGAATGCGGCGGCACGCCAGCGCGGCATCGCCGAGCCGGAGGGCTGGCTGCCGTGAACGTCAACGTCGCGCCCCACGGGTTGCGCACGGCGAACGATACCTCGCGCGTCGACCTCCTGCTCATCGCCGACATGGTGACGCCCGGTGCGCGCGTGCTCGATATCGGCTGCGGCGACGGCACGCTGATGCGCCTGCTTGCCTCAAAGCGCGGCGCTGATGCGCGCGGCATCGAGCTTTCGCAGGCCGGGGTGAACAACTGCGTGGCGCAAGGGCTCGCCGTTATCCAGGGCGACGCCGACGCGGACCTCGTCTATTACCCCGACCTCGCCTTCGATTATGCGATATTGAGCCAGACCATCCAGGCGACCTACAGCCCCCGCGATGTGCTCGAGCAGCTCCTCCGCATCGGCAAGAGGGCGATCGTGTCCTTCCCCAATTTCGGGCACTGGCGCGTGCGCACGCAGCTCATGTTCCGCGGCAAGATGCCGAAGACCCACAATCTGCCAGACCGCTGGTACGACACGCCGAACATCCATCTCTGCACCATCAAGGACTTCTTGGATTTGTGCCGGGATGCCGGCGCCAAGGTCGAGCGCGTGGTCGCGCTCAACGCGTCGGGCTCCAAGCTCGGCGTGTCCATGCCTCTCTTCGCGCAAAACCTATTCGGCGAGCAGGCGGTGTTTCTCCTGTCGCGATAGAGGACTATGCTCGCGGTCGGGTAGAACCGCTGGGGAACTCGGCACAATGTCCAACATTGCCCAAGCCGCACATGTCACTCAGATCGATGAGACGCCTGCCACGAACTGTCTCGAAACATCAAAGAGGCGTTCGGCAAGGCTCTCATAGCGAAAGCGAGATCGATCCCGACGTTCTGACCATGGTCGGGATGTCGGGCGGCAAGTACCGGCATTTCATCAACAATCTGATCCGCGGGCTCCCCAATCCGAGCTATCTCGAGGTGGGTTGCTGGACAGGATCGACCCTGTGCTCGGCGATCAGCCGCAACCGTGTGCGTGCCACCGGCATTGACAATTGGTCGGAGTTTGGCGGCCCGAAGGACCAGTTCCTCGCCAACGTCAACCGGTTCAAGGTGCCTGAGGCGCACGTCACCTTCGTGGATGCGACTTTCGCAAGCTGGACATCGCGAGCCTTGGCACCTTCAACGTCTATCTCTTCGACGGCCCGCACGCCTATCAGGATCACTATGACGGGCTCGTGCACGCCGCCCCCGCCCTGACACGCCAGTTCATCCTCATCATAGATGCTGGAACTGGGAGCCCGTGCGCCGTGGAAGCCTCGCCGCGATCAAGGCGCTCAATTTGTCGCTGAAATACAGTCTTGAGATTGCACCACCCTCGACGGCACCCACGGGCCGGTGATCGGGCATTTGAGCGACTGGCACAACGGCTACTTCTCTCGGTGCTTGAGAAGACTTGAGTGGGGAATTATAAGGGAGGGATGAAGTCGGCGTCACTCCGGCAGGCACAGGCACCACGCGGCGGCGCTTGCTCCGCACCTCCTTCACCGGCACGCCCGCATAGATCTGCTTCGTCGCCTCGACCATGATGACGCCGGAGAAAGCAGGCCATAGCACGAGGCCGAGCCGCTCCCAGAACACGGGCCATTTGAGCAGCACGCGCCAAGAGAAGGGCGGCATATAGAGCGCGTATTGCCAGTCCTCGGGAGAGAACATGGCGTCCTTGAGCAGCGTCGTGATCTGCGAGCGGCTGAACGGGCGTCCATGACCGAAGGGCGTGGAGTCGACGCGCGCCCATAGCCCCCGGCGGTTCGGCACAATGATGAGCAGCCGCCCGTTCGGCGCCAGCACCCGCCACAGTTCGCGGAGCAGCGCCCGCGTCCGCTCGCTCCACTCGATCATATGAACGAGGAGGATGCGGTCGGCGCATTCGTCGGGGAGCGGCAGGTCGGTCTCATCGACGAGCACGCTCAGGCCTTTGCCCTCGCGCGGCCAGGAGATAACGCCGAGCTCGGCTGGCATCAGCGCGCCGCACGGGCAGGCATCGTTGCGGAAGGCGCCGAGATAGGGCGTGGCGAAGCCCACGCCGAACAGGCTCTTGCCTTGCAGATTGGTCCAGCGCGCCCTGACCCGCGCGCCCAAGAGCCGGCGCACCACGGCACCGAGGGACGAGGCATAGAAGTCCTTGAGGTCGATGGCGTCGAGATGCATCGGGGCCGTCGTTTTCAGTTTCCAGCGCCGGGAGGATACACTCTCGCGACGCCCAATAATCAGTCGCATTTCAATCCAGTTTAAGGAGATGCTACGGTCCCGTTCGGCAACTCAGCGGAAGTGCAATGGCAAAGCTTGAAGTTCACCAGTTCCCGGCGCGCAGCGACAACTACGGCGTGCTGGTCCACGATCCAGACACCGGGGCAACGGCCTCGATCGACGCTCCCGACGCGGATGCCGTGCTTGCGGCGCTCGAGCGGACGGGCTGGACGCTCACCCATATCCTCATCACCCATCACCATGGCGACCACACCGCTGGCAATAAGCGGCTGAAGGCGGCGACCGGCTGCATCATCGTCGGCCCGAAGGTGGAGGCCGGCAGCATCCCTGCCATCGACGTCGAGGTGAGCGAACGCGACAGTGTCGCTGTGGGAAATTCCAACGCACTCGTCATTGAGACGCCCGGCCATACGCGCGGCCATATCAGCTATCTGTTCCCTGAGGACGGGATCGTGTTCGTGGGCGACACGCTGTTCTCGGTCGGCTGCGGCAAGCTACTCGAAGGCGACGCCAAGATGATGTGGCGCTCGCTACAGAAGCTGATGGCGCTCCCGCCAGAGACGCAACTTTATTGCGGCCACGAATATACCCGCGCCAACACCAAATTCGCGCTGACCGTCGAGCCCGGCAATGCGGCGCTGCAAGCCCGCGCCGTGGAGGCTGAGGAGCTTGCCAAAAAAAAAGAGCCGGCGCTGCCGACCACCATCGCCAGGGAGCTCGCCACCAACCCCTTCCTGCGGCCGTCGAGCCCCGAGATCCAGAAGCGGCTCGGCATGGAGGGTAGGGAGCTGTGGGAGATCTTCGGCGAAACGCGGCGGCGCAAGGATAGGTTCTAGCCTGCGCGCTCAATCCGCCTCGGCGCGCTCGTCGAACCCGCGTTTTGCGGTTTCGATCTCGGTCAGGTGTTCGCGCGCCCAAGACCCGAGCGCTTCCACCGGCTTCCACAGCGAACGGCCGAGATCGGTCAATTCATAATCGACCCGAGGCGGGATAGTCGGGAACACAGTGCGGGTCACGAGGCCGTGCCGCTGGAGGCCTCGGAGCTTCAAGGTCAGCATCCGCTGCGAGATGCCTCCAACCATGCGCTTGATCTCATTGAAGCGCTTCGGCCCGTCGCCCAACAGCATGATGATGAGCACGCTCCATTTGTCGCCGACGCGGGCGAGGACCGCGCTCACGCCGCGGCAGTCCTCAGACTGATGCTTAATCGGCTCGCTGGTCACTTTACTGTGCTTTGGTTCCAAAAATGTGCCTTCTTGCGCGGTTTATCACCGGTCACACATATAGTCTAGGTTACAATTCTATATCTTGAGGTGAGTGAAATGAAGCTGCTGCACATCGACACGAGCATCCTCGCCGACCACTCCGTCAGCCGCAAGGTCTCCGCCGCGATTGTCGAGCGCTTGCGCAAGGAGATGCCCGGGCTTGAGGTCATTTATCGCGACCTCTCGTTCGCGCCACTGTCTCATCTCGGCGGCCATCTCGCCGCGGCGCAAGGAGCCGTTCCCGACGCACCGCTGCAGCAAGACCTGGCCGCCGGTCAGGCGATGCTGATGAGTTTCTTGCCGCCGACATCGTGGTGATCGGCGCGCCGATGTACAACTTCACCATTCCGAGCCAATTGAAAGCCTGGATCGACCGGATCGTCGTGGCGGGAACGACCTTTCGCTACAGCGCCCAGGGCGTTGAGGGGCTCGCCGGCGACAAGCGGGTGATCATCGCCATCTCGCGCGGCGGCCTTTACGGAGCTGATATGCAGTCGGCTGCGGCCGAGCACGTGGAGACGTATCTCCGCGCGGTGTTCGCCTTCATCGGCATCGCCAATCCCGAGATCATCGTCGCCGAGGGCATCCAGGTGGCGCCGGAGCAGCGCGAGAAAGCGCTTGCGGAAGCGTTGCAGGCTGCAACGAGCCTCCGCGCTGCGTGAGCGACATGCGATGGCCGGGCGTTCGCCCGCCGAAGCGAATAGCTGGGACGTCCGGTAATGCTGCTTCGGCCTGCGTAGGCGGGACAAGCCCGGTCATGACGAGTTAGCCTGTTGGCCATGACCGAACGAGCTCCCCCATCCACGCTGACAGCAGACGAAATCATCGCCCACCTGAAGCTCGGGCCACACCCGGAAGGCGGATATTTCCGCGAGACCTTCCGCGACGAGCCAGGGCACAAGGGCCGGGCACATTCGACCGCGATCCTTTATCTGCTCAGGGCAGGAGAAGTGTCGCGCTGGCATCGTGTCGACGCCACCGAGATGTGGCACTGGTATGGCGGGGCGCCGCTCTTGCTCGAAGTGAAGCACGGCGAGACCCGGCACGAATATCGCCTTGGTCCCGACTGGCTCCAAGGCGAGCACCCGCATGCGCTGGTGCCTCCCGGCGCATGGCAAAGCGCCCAGAGCCTCGGGGCCTGGACGCTGACCGGCTGTACCGCGGCGCCAGGCTTCGACTTCGCAGGATTCGAACTCGCCCCCGAGGATTGGGTGCCTTGACGGCCTAATCCATGAATTGGCCGCCGTTGATGGTGAGCGTCGAGCCTGTGATCCAGCCTGCCTCGTCGGCGGCAAGGAAGGTCACGCAGCGGGCAACCTCGTCGGCTTCGCCAAGGCGCCCAACAGGGATCTGGCCCACGATCGACTTCATCACCTCCTCGGACACACCGGCGAGCAACTCCGTCGCCACATAGCCTGGGGCGATGGCGTTGACCGTGATGCCCTTCCGCGCGCTCTCAACCGCGAGCGCCCTGGTGAAGCCGACGACGCCGGCCTTGGCCGAGCAGTAATTGGCGAGGCCGAGCTGGCCCTTCTGCCCGTTGATCGAGGATATGTTGATCACCCGACCGAAGCCGCGATCGCGCATGCCGTTGATCACCGGCCGCGTCATGTTGAACAGCGAGTTGAGATTGGTGCGGATCACCTGCTCCCACTGCTCATGCGTCATCTTCTGGAGCATGGAGTCGCGCGAGATGCCGGCATTGTTGACCAGCACCTCGACCGGGCCGACCTCGTTCTCAACGCTGACGATGCCCTGCTCGCAGGCGACGTAATCGCCGACGTCCCATTTGAAGACCGGGATCTTGGTTTCCTTCTTGAACGCCTGGGCGGCCTCGTCGTTACCGCCATAATTGGCGGCGACGTTGTAGCCAGCCTTCTTCAGTGCCTTGCTGATGGCGGCGCCAATACCACGCGTACCTCCCGTGACGAGAGCCACTCTCCCCATAATGCGTTCCTCCCTTTAGGCGCTCTTTAAGGCGCTTGCTTCCCAGTCAAGTCGAATTGGCCCCGCGCCCGGCTATTCGGCGCGAGGCCTCTGCACTTCTACAAATTCGCTTTAGTCACGCTCGACGCACATGGCGATGCCCATGCCGCCACCGATGCAGAGCGTGGCAAGACCTTTCTTGGCGTCACGCTTCTGCATCTCGTGCAAAAGCGTGACGAGGATGCGCGCGCCAGACGCGCCGATGGGATGGCCGATGGCGATGGCGCCGCCATTCACGTTGACCTTGCCGGTGTCGACGGCGAGATCCTTGTTCACTGCGAGCGCCTGTGCCGCGAAGGCCTCGTTGGCCTCGATCAGGTCGAGGTCGGAAACCTTCCAGCCAGCCTTCTCAAGGGCCTTGCGCGAAGCGGGAATGGGACCCGAGCCCATGATCTTGGGATCGACGCCAGCGGTTGCCCAGGAGGCGATGCGGGCGAGCGGCTTCAGCTTGCGCTTCGTCGCTTCAGCAGCTGTCATCAGCACCACCGCGGCAGCGCCGTCATTGATGCCTGAGGCGTTGCCCGCGGTCACGGTGCCTTCCTTGTCGAAGGCAGGGCGAAGCTTCGCGGCGTCCTCGATCTTGGCACCCTCGCGGATGTACTCGTCCTCGCTCACCACAGTCTCGCCCTTGCGGGTCTTGACCGTGACAGGCGCAATCTCGTCCTTGAACTTGCCGCCCTTCTTCGCGGCTTCCGCCTTGTTCTGGGAGTGGGTGGCGAATTTGTCCTGGTCCTCGCGCGTGATCTGCCACTGGCGCGCGACATTCTCGGCGGTGTTGCCCATGTGATAGCCATTGAAAGCTTCCCATAGACCGTCCTTAATCATGCTGTCGACGAGCTCGAGCGCGCCCATCTTCTGGCCGTTGCGCAAATGCGCGACATGCGGGGCAAGGCTCATATTCTCCTGGCCCCCGGCGACGATGATGTCGGCGTCGCCGGTCTTGATCTGCTGAGCGCCGAGAGCGACTGCGCGAAGTCCGGAGCCGCAAACCTGGTTCACGCCCCAGGCGGTCGCCTCGATGGGGATGCCAGCGGCGACGGCGGCCTGCCGCGCTGGGTTCTGCCCCTGGCCAGCGGTCAGAACCTGACCCATGATCACTTCATCGACATCCGCAGGCGCGACGTGTGCGCGATCGAGCGCAGCGCGGATGGCGACCTCGCCGAGCGTGTGCGCTGGGACGCTAGAAAGCGTGCCGTTGAACGAGCCAACCGGCGTTCGCGCCGCGCTGACGATGACAACATCTTGGTCTTTCATAGCGTTCTCCACTTCCCCGACATATCCAAGGTCATACCCTAGTGATTCACGCTATGGAAGCCTTACGCCTCGTGCGTGACAAAGGGTGCGGCAAAGGCTCTGGTGCTCCGCACAAAGAACGTGCTAGTGATTTCGCAGTTGCGGCATGGAATGGCTTGGCGGAACACGCCAAGGGCCAGGGAGTCTGGAGACACGTGGCACGGGATACCGACCAGGAGAACCGCCCGGTCATAATCAAGAAATACGCGAACCGCCGGCTCTACAATACCGACACGAGTACCTATGTGACCTTGGAGGACCTCGCCGAAATGGTCCGGTCCGAAAGAGACTTCGTCGTCTATGACGCAAAGACGGGCGAAGACCTTACCCACTCCGTTCTGACCCAGATCATTGTCGAGCAGGAGAGCAGGGGCACGAACTTGTTGCCCATCGGCTTCCTCCGCCAGCTGATCCGCTTTTATGGCGACAGCATGCAGCGGCTGGTGCCGAGCTATCTCGAGTTTAGCCTCGATTCGCTCACACGCCAGCAGGAGCAATATCGCCGCAGATTCGCCCATACCTTTGGTACTGCGGCCTTCGAGGCGATGCAGGAGCAGGTGCGGAAGAACTTCGCCACCTTCGAGCGCGCCCTTGACCTGTTCAGCCCGTTCACAGGCACGGGGCCTAGCGAAAGCAAGAACGACCACGCTCCGGCGGCAGGCTTGAAGGAGCCCGGAGCGACCGAGACGCCGCGCAGCGATGACGAGATCGCCAACCTCAAGGCGGAGCTCTCCGCCATGCAGGATCGGCTCGACCAGCTCTCCCGACGCTAATCTAGTTTTCGCCGCCGACAGAGTAGTCGCGGCGCGCCGACCTGATCGTGACCGAGAAACCGGCGATCACGTCGACCAGTGTCGTGAGCATGATCAGGAAGAACAGCGACGTTCCTGCCAGAGGCCAGACCAGGAAAAGGATTAGGCAGGCCACGAACACCATCATCGACAGCGCGTGATCGACGACCGAGTTGCCGCCCGTCCGCGTCGATTTGAGGACCTCGAAGAACAGCACGAAGAGCGAGAAGGCGAGCATCATGTCCCCGAGCGAGATGTTCCACACCGCACCGGACGGCATTGGCACGGTGAATCGCGTCAGCGTGAAGTCGGCGCCGCCCGCGGCAAAGGCCACATAGGCGATGACCACGAAGGCGAGCAGAGGAACTGACGAAAGCCAGCTCGTTCGCCGGTAATGGCGAACGACCCTTTCCTCCGGCTCCACGATCACCATGGGGTGTTTACCCTCGACCTAGGCGAGAAGTTTCCCCGAACGCGGCTCGCTTAGGCCTCTTCCTTGACCTTGAGCACCTGGCGGCCACGATATTTGCCGGACTTCAAATCGATATGATGCGGCCGGCGAAGCTCGCCTGAGTCCTTGTCCTCGACATAGGCCGGCGCGCCGAGCGCGTCGTGGGAGCGGCGGTTGCCCCGCTTCATGCGGGAAGTTTTTCTCTTGGGTACAGCCATAATCCAACCTTCGAAAAATGAACCGTGGGACGTCGCGGTGTCTTGAGTGAGGGCCCTTATAGTGGCTAACCCCGGCCCTGGCCAGAGGCCGATTGGCGTGCCGGTCGTGGCCCCACGCAGACCGAGCGCGCGGCGAGGACCGGCATCCTCCGTTCCACCGCCTTGGCCATCCGCAGCATTCGTGGGCTCGGCTTGCCCGGATTGCGCAGCCTTGGGGCGGGTAGCGACACCGCGAGGAGAAGGGCCTCGCGACGGGTCAATTGCGAGGCGCTCTTGCGGAAGTAATGCTGGCTGGCCGCCTCGGCCCCGAAGATGCCAGGGCCCCATTGGGCGATGTTGAGATAGACCTCGATCACCCGCTCCTTGGGCCAGAGGATCGTGAGGAGATAGGCGAGTGGCACTTCGAGGATCTTCCGCACATAGCTCCGGTCGGTCCACAGATAGAGGTTCTTTGCCGTCTGCATGGGGATGGTGCTCGCGCCACGGAAGCCGCGGCCTCGCTTCCTAGCCTCCTGCACCGCGTCCTTCACCGCTGCCCAGTCGACCCCCCAATGGTTGCAGAAGCGGCCGTCTTCGCTGGCGATCACGGCGAGCGGCAGGTCGCGGGCTATGCTCTCGAGCGGCACAAAGCGATATTTGAGCGTCGTGCCCCCGATTTTCTCCGCCACCATCACCGGGGTGATTGGCGGGTTCACGAAGCGGAAGGCGATGATGGAGAGGAGCAGGCCCACCATGATGGCGAGGACCACGAGCCCGAGGCGCCTCGCCCACGGATGCCGCCGCTTTGCCCTAGTCTTTGCCATGCGGAAGGCCTTGTACCCTCCGGTTGCCGCGAGGAGCAACGTGGTATTAGGGTCCTGCGCCGCAAACTGTTGCGGCTGAAGTTCCCCGCGTGCTGAGGCATGGACCTTAACCAAGAGCTTGAACGCGTTGCCGAGCTCATCGAGCGGCGTCTCGACGAGTTTCTTGGCTCCGAGCCAGCGCCGTCAGGCCAGGCGCGCCTGATCGAGGCGATGCGCTACGCAGCACTCGGCGGCGGCAAGCGCTTGCGGCCGTTCCTGCTCATCGAATCGGCGCGGCTGTTCGGCGTGGCGGAGGAGGATGCGCTCGACGCCGGCACCGCGCTCGAATGCGTTCATTGCTACTCGCTGGTGCATGACGATCTTCCCGCCATGGATGACGATGCGGTCCGGCGCGGCCGCCCCACGGCGCATGTCGCGTTCGGCGAGGCGACCGCGATTCTTGCCGGCGACGCGCTTCAGACACTTGCCTTCGCTATATTGAGCCGCCCCAGCACGCATCGAGACCCAAGCGTATGCGTCAAGCTGATCGACTTGCTGGCGGAGGCCGCCGGCGTGCAAGGAATGGCAGGAGGGCAGGCGCTCGACTTGGCGGCAGAGGGCGAGACGCTCGGCCCGATGGAGGTGGCGAAGATGCAGGCGATGAAGACCGGGGCGTTGTTCTCCTTTGCCTGCGAGGCAGGCGCCGTGCTCGGCAGGGCCGACGAATTGGCAAGAGGGGCACTCAAGGCCTATGCCGCCGCCTTCGGCCAGGCCTTCCAGCTCGCCGACGATCTGCTCGATGCCGAAGGCGATGAAGAGGCGGTCGGCAAGGCGGTCGCCAAGGATGCCGGCCGCGGCAAGGCGACGCTTGTCGCGCTGCTTGGGGTCGAGGCAGCGCGCGCCCGCCTCAAGGCGCTTGTCGGGGAGGCGGAAGCCGCGCTGGCACCATTCGGGGATAAAGCTGCCACGCTGAAAGACGCCGCGCGAATCATCGCCTCGCGCCGCGCCTGAGCCCTAAATCGAATCGGGAGACACGGGAGTCATGACCAAGGCCAGGGCTGCGGCGCGTCGGAAATGGCCGCTCAATATTCTCCTGGCGCGGCCGAGACTGCTCATTTCGATCCTGGTCGGCTGGGATGTGGCGGTCGGGCTTTATCTCATACTTGCCTTTTGGATGACCGCCCATAGTACGGTCGCTGACATCCACCGGCAGTATTTGCTTCAGGACGAAGGCGGCTTCGCCATTCTCGTGCTCACCATCGTCAGCGCCACGGCGAGCGTCGGCGCGGTGTTCGAGTGGATCGAGATGGCGACACGCGCCGAGACTTTTTCCATGCACGGCCTCGCGCTCATGCTGCTAACCATCGCGCTCTCTTGGGCCTTCATCCACACCATGTTCGCGTTGCACTACGCGCATGAGTACTATGCCGAGCACCATCCCGAGGGTAGGGGCCTGATCTTTCCGCGCGATCACGAGCCCGACTATTGGGACTTTGTCTATCTGGCCTTTAGCATTGGCACGGCAGCGTCGGTGTCCGACATCGAGATCTGCTCGAAGCGAATTCGCCGGACGGTACTGGCGCACGGCATCGTGTCGTTTGTCTTCAATGTCACGATGATCGCGCTGACCGTAGGGCTGGTCGGCGACGTTGTGCAGAATTGATAGCGCTCAGGCCTACTCGGCGGCGGTGCGGCTGCGGCCGACCTGGCCGAAGCGTTGCTCGATATAGTCGAGCGTCATCTGCTTGAATTCGTCTGCGGCGCCTGGGCCGCGCAAGGTCATCGCCTTCTTGCCGTCGATGAACACTGGCGCTGCCGGGGCCTCTCCGGTACCTGGAAGCGAGATGCCGATATCGGCGTGCTTCGATTCGCCGGGACCGTTGACGATGCAACCCATCACCGCGACGGTCAGCGTCTCCACACCCGGGTAGCGGCGCTTCCACTCCGGCATGCACTCGCGGATGAAGTCCTGGATGTCGCGGGCAAGCTCCTGAAACGTGGTCGAGGTAGTGCGGCCGCAGCCCGGACAGGCGGCGACGAGCGGCATGAAGCTGCGGAAGCCCATGCTCTGCAACAGCTCCTGCGCGACCTTAACTTCCAGCGTGCGGTCGCCCTTGGGCTCCGGCGTCAGCGAAATGCGGATGGTGTCGCCGATGCCTCGTTGCAGCAGCACGGCGAGCGCGGCTGAGGAAGCGACGATGCCCTTCGAGCCCATGCCGGCCTCGGTCAGCCCGAGATGCAGCGCGAGGTCCGAGCGCGCGGCGAGCATGGCATAGACCTGGATCAGGTCCTGCACGGCGCTGACCTTGGCGGAGAGCACGATCTTGTCGGGTCCGAGCCCAAGCTCGATGGCCCGCTCGGCGCTGAGCAGAGCGGATTGGGTGATCGCCTCATGCATCACGGCGCGGGCATCTTTCGGCGCGGGCAGCTTCGCGTTCTCGTCCATGAGGCGGGTGAGGAGATCCTGGTCGAGGCTGCCCCAATTCACGCCGATGCGGACTGGCTTGTCGGTCCGGATGGCAATGTCGATGATGGCGGAGAACTGCCTGTCGCGCTTGTCCTTGAAGCCGACATTGCCGGGGTTGATGCGGTATTTGGCGAGAGCTTGCGCGCAGGCCGGGTGCTCGGAAAGGAGCGTGTGGCCGTTATAGTGGAAGTCGCCGATCAGCGGCACGTCGACGCCGCGGGCATCGAGCTTGTCGCGGATATGCGGGACGGCGGCTGCGGCCTCGTCGCGGTCCACGGTGATGCGCACGAGCTCGGAGCCGGCGCGGGCCAGTGCCGCGACCTGCGCGACGGTTGACTCGATGTCGGCGGTGTCGGTGTTGGTCATGGACTGCACCACGATGTGCGCAGGTCCCCCGACAATGACGCCGCCAATATTGACCGGAATTGTGCGCCGGCGCACGGAACTCTCCATGGCTCAAGGATACATCAGATTTGCTTTGTCCGCGCCAGGGCAAGCTTCCGCGCCAATATGACGAGCTTGGCCAAAACCCCCGCGGTTAACGCCCCGGCCGCGGCGCTGAGCGCCGTCGGCAGGTCAGGGGTACGGTCGGGTGTCAGCCCTTGCAGGGCCTCGAGCAGGGCCGAAAAGGCCATCATCACGCCGGCGACGATGAACGGCCGCGGCCAGGCTACGCAGAAGATCGCCGTGGCGATGAAATAGAAGAGGAAGTGCTCGACCTGCCAATGCAGCCCCGTGCGGATCTGCATGTTCGCCGGGATCAGCGAGGCGACGACGGCGGCGATCAGAATTATGACACCACTGGCGACGTTTGAGAACCTCATGCCCAATCATAGACCCGTTGCCAATTTGCGGGGGACGGGAAACATTTGGCCACATGGTTCGAGACGCGGCCTTCGGCCGCTCCTCACAATGAGGAGCTCGCTCCTCATCCTGAGGAGGGCGCGGAACGCGCCCGTCTCCCAAGGATGAGCCCCCCCGAACGCTACGACGACAGCGCCTGCGACAGGGCCTCGATGTTGTGACGGAACATGCCGAGATAGGTCGGGGCAGGACCGTCGGGTTGTGATAGCGCGTCGGTGTAGAGCGTGCCGCCGATCTTGGCGCCGGTCTCGCGCGCGATCTGGTCGAGCAGGCGGTGGTTGGTGATGTTCTCGATGAACACGGCAGGGATATTCTCCGCCTTGATCTGGCGGATGATCTTGGCGACGTCCTTGGCCGAAGCCTCGCTCTCGGTGCTCACGCCTTCCGGCGCGATGACTTCAATCCCATAGGCCGCGCCGAAATAGCCGAAGGCGTCGTGGCTCGTGATGATGCGGCGGCGATCCTCAGGCAGCTTGTCCAGCGTCTCCTTCACCGAGGCTTCCTCCTTGGCGATGGCGTCGAGATATTTTGCCGCGTTGGCCTCGTATGTGGGCTTGCCCTTGGGATCGGCGGCGATCAGCCCGTCACGAATATTGGCGACGTAGATCTTGCCGTTGGCGAGGCTCTGCCAGGCGTGCGGATCGGTGATCTCTTCCATCTTGCCTTTCATCATATGGCGCGGCGTGACGCCTTTGCTTGCGACCACCACCGGTCCCTTGAAGCCTGAGGACTTCTCCAGCCGGTCCATCCAGCCTTCGAAGCCGAGGCCGTTGACGAAAAGGATGTTCGAGGCGGCGAGGTTCTTGGCGTCGGCCGGCGTCGGTTCATAGACATGTGCGTCGCCGTCAGGACCGACCAGCGTCGTCACCTCGACGCGGTCGCCGCCGACTTCTCTCACCATGTCGCCGAGAATGCTGAAGGAAGCGACCGCCTCGATCTTGCCCGCATGGGCTCCGGCGGGAAGGCCAAGCAACAGAGCGATTGCTACTGCAATCGGCATCAAGAAACGCGCTTTCATGACATGAACTCCTTCGGATTCAGAGAGATCAGGCTTCGAGGTGCTTGCGGTGGACGAGCTGCCAGACAAGTCCGCCCCTCGTGCCCACCAGCATTGAGAGGATGTAGCCAACGCCGCTCACGAGGATGATCACGGGGCCGGTCGGCGCGTTGGTGTAGTAGGACAAGAGCAGGCCGGTGAGGCTCGCAGCGAAGGCGGCGAGGATGGCCACGAGAATGAGCCCGGAGACGTCCTCGGCCCAGAAGCGCGCGGTGATCGCGGGCAGCAGCATGATGCCAACCGCGAGCAGCGCACCGAGCGCTTGGAAGCCGCTCACGAGATTGAGCACCACGAGCACGAGGAAGAGAAGATGCGTCGGCCCGCTCGCCCGGCTGACCGAACGCAGATATTGCGGGTCGAAACATTCGAGCACGAGCGGCCGGTAGATGATGGCGAGGATGGCGAGAGAGACGGAGGCGATGGCGGCGACGAGGATCAGCGCCGCGTCGTCGAGGGCGAGCACGGTGCCGAACAGCACATGCAGCAAGTCGATGTTGCTGCCCTTAACCGAGACGATCAGCACGCCGAGCGCAAGCGATACGAGGTAGAAAGCGGCGAGGCTCGCGTCTTCGCGCAAGATGGTGGAGCGGGCGACAAGACCTGCGGCGAGCGCCACGGCGAGGCCGGCGATGAAGCCGCCAAGGCTCATGGCGGAGAGCGATAGGCCGCCGAGGAGGAAACCGACCGCGGCGCCGGGTAGAATGGCGTGGCTCATGGCGTCGCCCATCAGGCTCATGCGCCGGAGCATGAGGAACACGCCGATGGGCGGCGCGCCGACGGAGAGCGCAAACAGGCCGACAAGGGCACGGCGCATGAAGGCGAACTCGACGAAGGGCTGGGTGAGGGCGTCGATCATGCCGGCTCGCGCTCCTTGACCTCGTCGTGCCGTTCGCAGATCCCGGCATGCTCCTCCCAGACCTCGACCGCGTGGCGCGCCTTGGTGAGGTTCTCGGGCGTCAGAACCGTCAACGTATCGCTCCAGGCAACGACCTCGCGGGCGAGCAGCAGCGTCTTGTCGAAATGCGCGCGCACCTGGTCGATGTCGTGCAGCGCGGCGATCACGGTGCGGCCTTCGTCGTGCCAGCGCCTGATGAGGAGGATGAGATCGGCGACGGTCTTGGCATCGACGGCACGGAACGGCTCGTCGAGAAGGATGAGGCGGCAATCCTGCAACAGCAGGCGGGCGAACAGCACGCGTTGGAACTGTCCGCCGGAAAGCGCCCCGATCGGTCGGTTGGCGAGAGCGAGAATGCCTAGCGTGGTGAGCGCATCGGCGACCTTGCGCTTGGCGGCGGGATCGACGCCGCGCCAGATGCCGATCTCGCGCCACAGGCCCATGGCGGTGCAGTCGAACACGCAGATGGGAAAGCTGCGGTCGATGTCGATCTGCTGCGGGAGATAGGCGATGTCGCGGTGGGAGAGGCCGAAGAGGTCAATCGAGCCGTCGAGCGGCTTGATCTCGCCCATCAGGCCTTTGAGCAGCGTCGACTTGCCGGCGCCGTTCGGACCGACAAGCGCGAGCAGCTCGCCTTGCGCCACCTCGCCCGTCACGTGGTGCACGGCTGGCCTGCGCCCATAACCGAGGGTCAGATCGCGAAGCTCGATGGCTGGGGTGTTGCCCATGGTCAGGCGAGGGCCCAATAGATCGCGCCCCACAGGAGCAGCGACAACAGAGCGGCGATAGCGAGGCGCGCGGGGACCGACAGGCGCATCAGCGAAAGGCTCAGCGCCGGATACGGCGACCGCGCATGCTCCTCGAAGTCAAGGCTGCTTCTCTGGTCCATGGCAGCGCGCGTCCTCCCTAAATCACGCGTCACGAGACCGGCGTTTCAGCGCCGGCGGTTCGGGATAGGTCTCAGGCCCCTTTTGGCTGGGTGGCAGGCTTCGCAAAGCCCCGCGATCTCGAGTGTCACGTGCTCAGGGGCGATGTCCTTCGGCGACAGCGCGAGTAGCACCCGCTCGTCTTTGTCGCTGAGCGAAATCTCCACCACCTTCTCGCACTCCCGGCAGATAGCGAAGGCCGCCTTGCCGTTGCAGGCGCCGTGGTCGCAGGCGACGAAGGCCGAGCGCGACTGAAGTCGGTGCACCATGCCGAGCTGAATCAGCTCGTTCAGGGCCCGGTAGACCGTGGGCGGGTGGGAGATGCCTGCCACCCTGACGCGGTCGAGGATGGCATAGGCGCTCAAGGGTTCCTTGGCCTTGCGCAAGGCGGACAGGATCCGCCCCTGATTGCGCGAAAGCTTGTGGTCATGGTGATGGCCGGCGTTCATCGCGATGATATAACATAACACCACCGGGCGGCGTCAAGCCGTGGCGGAGCGGCGGGGCAAACGGACGCAGAAGTAGACGGGAAGGCGGCTAGCGCTCGGTGAGCTTGAGCTCGATGCGGCGGTTCTTGGCTAGGGCTTCGTCGCTGTCGCCGGCCTGAAGCGGCTGGAACTCGCCGAAGCCCGCGGCAACCAGCCGGTTCGGCGGCACGCCCCTGTCGAGCAGATAACGCGCCACGGAAATGGCGCGAGCCGAGGACAGCTCCCAGTTCGACGGGAAGAGCGCGTTGGTGATCGGCCTGATGTCGGTGTGACCGTCGATCCTCATCACCCAGGCGATGTCCTCAGGAATCTGGGTCTCGAGCTGCTTCAGAGCGTCGGCGAGCTTGTCGATCTGCGGCATGGCCTCTGGCTTGAGGTCAGCCGAGCCTGAATCGAACAGCACATCTGAAGCGAACACGAAGCGGTCGCCGACCACCTGGAAGTCTGGACGGGAACCGAGAACCTCCCTGAGCTTGCCGAAGAAGTCGGAGCGGTAGCGGGCAAGCTCCTGCACCTTCTTGGCGAGCGCCACGTTCAGGCGCTGGCCGAGATCGGCGATCTTGACCTGGCTCTCCTTGTCCTTGGCCTCGGACGCATCGAGCGCCTCCTGGAGTGCGGCAAGCTGAAGCCTGAGCGCGGCAAGCTGCTGATTGAGGATCTCGACCTTGGCAAGGGCCTCGTTGGTAATCCGCTTCTGCTCGTCGAGTTGGCCGCTCATCTCGCTGGACTTTGCTTCGGCGCCCTCGGTTTTGCCGCTCTGGTCGCCGAGCAACCCGGTCAGCCGCGCATTCTCTTTGTCCTTGTCGATTAGCGTCGCTTGCAGTGCCGACAGGCTGTCTTCGAGCGACTGCTTCTTGGAGCGTTCGAGCGCGAGAAGCTCGGTGAGCTCGGAGAGCTGGCGGTTCAGCCGGGACAGCATGGTGTCCTTGCCGCTCGTCTGCGTGGTGATGAAATAGTTGGTGAGCATGAACAGCGACATGAGGAAGGTCACCACCAGGAGCAAGGTGGAGAGCATGTCGACATAGCCGGGCCAGTAATTGGTGACGCCGCCGCCGCGCCGCGTTTTCGCCAGCGCCATGGCTAGCTCCGCTCTTCCTCATGCACCGGCAGCTTCACCTTGCCGCTGATCTGCTTCAGCGCCACGGCAAGCTCATGCTGCTGCTGGGCCTGCTCGTCGGCCCATTCGCGCACCACCTTCTGCTCGGCGCGCATCTGCCGGATCAGCTTCTCCACGCCTTGGGCGAGGTCCTTCACCGCATCTCCGGTGTTGTCGCCAAGCACCCGAAGCTCGATCTTCTCGCTCAAGTCCGACAGCGAGCGCTGCATGTCGAGAAGGGCGAAGCGGAGCTGCGGCGGCACGCTGCCGGTGACGGTCGTGCTTTCCGCCGATTGCAGCTCGGTGATGCCGGAGAGCCAATCCTCAAGCTCGTTATAGAAGCGGCTCTGCGCGTGGCCCGCCTGTAGATCGAGGAAGCCCAGGATCAGAGAGCCGCCAAGCCCGAACATCGAGCAGGAGAAAGCGGTGCCCATGCCTTTCAGCGGTGCGGCGAGACCTTCCTTCAACTGATCGAACAGCATCACGCTCTCGGACCCGTTGGTGTCGAGCGCGCTGATGGTGGTGCCGACCGAGGTCACAGTCTGAAGCAGGCCCCAGAAAGTGCCGAGCAGGCCGAGGAACACGAGCAGGCCGACGAGATAGCGCGTGGTCTCGCGCTGCTCGTCGAGGCGGGAAGCGACCGAGTTGAGCAGCGAGCGCATGGCGCCGGTGGCAAGCGACAGATGTCCGGTGCGGTCGCGCAGCATGGTCGCCATCGGCGCGAGCAGTGTCGGTGTCGTGTCGACAGTGATGCCGGGATCGGAGATGCGGAAAGAGTTGACCCAGCGAATTTCCGGGTAGAGGCGCAAGACCTGGCGGAAGGCGTAGACGATGCCGATGAACAGCACGCCGAGGATGAGCCCGTTCAGCCCGGGATTGGCCATGAAGCTCGTACGGAGCTGCTGCGTCTGGCCGTCGAGGATGATGGCGAGCAGAATGGCGAGGATGAGGAATAAACTCATGCGCCAGAGGAAGATCTGTGGGTAGGTAAGTTTAGCCTTGTAAGTCGCCGTCGCTGCCATGGGTGCCGTCAGGGGGAATCGGGGGCCGCTTTTCGGGCAGAGATTAACCGAATACTAACTTTGGCAAAACGGCAACCTCAGGGCGCTGAGGCGAATTCCCACTCGCCTGGTTCGCGCCGTCTAAGGCGACGGGTCGGCCGTCGCCACCGCGTCGCGCGTGGCCGACGCCGTCTTCAGGAGCTTGAGAAGCGTCCGTTGGATGGCCTCGTTGCCGGCAACCACGCTTCCCGTCGCGAGCATTTTGTCCTTGCCGTCGGCATCGCTGAGGAAACCGCCGGCCTCGCGCAAGATGACAATGCCCGCTGCCAGGTCCCAGGGGCGCAAATTCCGCTCCCAGAAGCCGTCGAAGCGGCCGGCGGCGACCCAGGCGAGGTCGAGGGCTGCAGCGCCCGTGCGTCTGATGCCGGCCGAGCTCGCCATCACCACCTGCATCTCTTTTAGGAACAATTCCTGGCCCGACTTTCCACGATGCGGGATGCCGGTGACTATCACGCTGTCGGCGAGCTCGGTCCGCGCCGCCACCCTGATGCGCCGGTCGTTGAGGAAGGCGCCCTTGCCACGCTCGGCGGTGAACATCTCGTTGCTGGCCGGATTGTAGATGAGGCCGGCGACCAGCTCGCCGTCGCGTTCGAGCGCCACGGAGATGGCGAAGAGTGGGATCCCGTGCAGGAAGTTGGTGGTGCCGTCGAGCGGATCGACGATGAAGCGATGGGTGCGGTCGGCGCCTTCCACCTCGCCATGCTCTTCAAGTAGAAGTCCGTAGCCTGGCCGGGCGCGAGATAGTTCTTTGTGCAGGATCTCCTCGGCGCGGGTGTCGGCGGCGCTGACGAAGTTCGCCGGACCTTTGAGCGAGACCTGGAGCTGCTCGACCTCGCCGAAATCGCGCGCGAGGCTGCGGCCCGCCTTTCGCGCGGCGCCGACCATCACGTTCATCAGTGCTGAAGCAGGCATCTGAGATTCTGCTATCTCGTTGTCATGCCCGCGCGGGCGGACATCCAGTAATCAGCAACATTCGTTCTAAGCATCGAGCGCGCCATCTACTGGATTCCCGCTTTCGCGGGAATGACGTGGTGGCGTTGGCCTACTCGGCGCGGCGGACGTAGGTCAGCTCGTTGGTGTCGACCACCACGCGCTCGCCGGCGACCACGAAAGGCGGTACCAGGATGCGCACGCCGTTTTCGAGCTTGGCCGGCTTGTAGGAGGAGGCCGCGGTCTGGCCCTTCACCACCGGATCTGCCTCGACCACGGCGAGCGTCACGTGCTCGGGGATGGCGACGCCGATCGGCTTCCCCTCATGGCTCTCCACCGTCACCTTCATGCCCTCCTGCAGGAAGGCCGCGCGCTCCTCCAGGAAGTCCTTGAGGATCTCGATCTGGTCGTAGGTGTCCATGTCCATGAACACGAGCATGTCGCCCTGTTCGTAGAGGAACTGATAGTCGTTCTGCTCGAGCCGCACGCGCTCGACCGTCTCGGACGAGCGGAAGCGCTCGTTGAGCTTGGTGCCGTCGATGAGGTTCTTGAGCTCGACTTGGGCGTAGGCCGGACCTTTGCCTGGCTTCACTGCTTGCGTCTTGACCGCGACCCAGAGCCCGCCCTTGTGCTCAATCACGTTGCCCGGGCGAATCTCGTTGCCGTTGATTTTCATGAGCCCTACAAGTGGAATTTGGTTGAATGGCCCGCCTTTAAGGACTTAAGGCCTCGCCGCTGTCAAGGGCGGGCGGTCAATTCGACAAGCCTTCCTCGCGCCAGGCTTGGGCTGCCTTGTCGGCGGCGGCGCGCTGCTCCGGCGTGAGCTTGGCCAGCATGACGTCGAGGGTGAAATCGGCGACGCCGGACTCGCGGGCAAGAAGATGCCACTTGGCGGCCTGGACCGGATCGGCAGGGCCGACGGCGACGCCATTGGCATAGAGGCGGGCGAGCCGGTTCTGGGCCACCGGATTGCCCCTCTCGGCGGCCAGGCGGAACATCCGTGCCGCGCGCTTCTCGTCTATGGCCACGCCCTCGCCCTTGAACAGCATCACGCCATATTCGACTTGCGCTTCAGGGACGCCTGACTCGGCCGCCTTGCCGGTCCACTCAGCGGCCTTCGCCCGGTCCTTGGTGACGCCGCGCCCGAATTGATAGAAGCCCCCAAGGTCGTATTGCGCCTGAGGCAGATTCTGCTTTGCGGCCTTCTCCATCCATTCGGCGGCCTTCGTCTCATCGGCAACGCGTCCCTTGCCGTCGAGATAGATGAGGGCGAGGTTGTATTGCGCCATGGGTTGGCCTTTGTTTGCGGCTTTCTCGAACAGGTCTGCTGCGACGCCGTCGTCCTTTTTTATGCCCTGGCCGGCAAGCGCAAAGGTGCCCAACGAAAACTGGGCGTTGGCATCGCCGAGATCGGCGGCTTTGCGGTAAGCCTCGGCGGCCTTGCTGTAATCCTGCGCGACGCCGAGCCCTTCCTCGTAGATCTCGCCAAGAAGCGTGTAGGCCTCCTTCGAACCTTGCGCAGCCTCGGTCTCGGCAAGCTTCCGCGCCGTCATGTATTGGCCTTGCGCATAGGCCTTGAACGACGGGCTTTCCGTGGCTTGCATGGGAACTATGGCCACCCCGAGCATGGCGGCCGCGAGCAGCAGGCGGTGGAGGGCGGCGCTGCCGTTCATGCGGCGCTCCTCGCTTCACGCAAGGCAGATCCGATCCCGGCGATCCGGCTCGGGGCGTCTTCGGCCAGCCAAATGCCGGAAGAAAGAGTCACGAAATCGGCCCCCAGGCCAGCGAGCTGGGCGGACTCTTCTTGAGTTTCCACGTTCCAGGCGACGCAAGGCACCACGAAAATCTCCGACCACCAGGCGATCAGCCCGGCGCGCTCCTCCCGCTCGCGGCCGGAAAGCGCGGGCGTGGAACCGAATGCAACATAATGCGCACCAAGCTCCGCCAACAGCATGGCGTCATGACGACTTTCGTTGCAACCAACGCCTATGATCGCGCGTTGACCTAGGTGCTCTCGCGTGAGTCCGTACAGTGCTGCGTCCGCGGGGATATGGACGCCATCAGCCCCGATGCGCTCAGCGCGCGCGGCGTCGTTCTCAATCAGAAGAGCCACATCGCGCGCCATCGTCAGCTCGCGGAGCCTCGCATCCAAGGCCGGATCGGCCGTGGCGGCGGCGCTCAGCAGCAGACAAGCAACGTCGGTCGTATCCAAGGCTTCGGTCAAGGATCGCTCGATGCCGGCGGGAGGGTTTGCCGGAAGCACGAGAAAGAGCCGGCAACGCGGCGCAGTTTCAGCCATCACGCAGCCTCCACTTGCGTTTCGCTTCGCAATGATGCGGTATTGTCAGTGTTCGTCGCAAATCGCTGGCCGCGGCTTTTCATGTTGGCTGCTCGTCACTCCGCCGAAAAAGCGGAGGGCAGGGGGAGAGGAGGCAACAGTTTGTTGAAGAATGTCATGGCCGTCGCCACATTGTCACGCAGTCGCCCGGTCGAGGGAGCGTGCGCCGACCCGCCGGGAAACCGGGGCGAGGCCGATACGGTGAGGGCTTCGCAATGACCCAAACTGACGCTCTGCAAAAAGCCCTGGTTCGGTTCGGCGCGGCAGTCGACAGCCTCGAGCAATTCTTAGGGCAGCTTTTCGAAGATCGGGACCAGGCGGTAAAGCTCAAAGAGCAGCTTCGCGCGCTCACCGACGAACGCAACCGGCTCGCTGCCGAGCGCGACAGGCTCGCAGCCGAGCTCGACCATGAGCGCGGCCGGGCAAGGCGGCTCGAAGATGCCAACAGCGAGGTCTCAGGCCGGCTGGAAGTTGTGATGGGCACGTTGCGGGAGATGGCGCCGGCCAAAGGGGCTGAGCACTAGAGGGGCACGGGCATATCAAGGGCACACTATGGGACAGGTCAGCGTAACTCTCAACGGTCGCACCTATCGCCTCGAATGCGGTGAGGGGGAGGAGGCGCATCTCATCGCGCTCTCCGAATATCTCTCCTCGCATATGGAGACAATGAAGCACAAATTCGGGCAGGTCGGCGACGACCGGTTGATTCTGATGGCATCGTTGATGGTGACCGACGAGCTGTGGGAGGCGAGGCGCCAGCTTCAGGAGCTGAAAGGAAACATGGCGGAGCTCCGCCGCGACCGGTCGTCCGCCGACGAATCCTCGAAACTGCTGCGTGCCGATCTCGCCGATACGATCAGCGCCGCGGCCGACCGCCTCGAGCAAATAAGCCAGCGCTTCGGCGGTCAGGCTTCGACACGGCGATAGTTTATCAACCCGCCACCGGCTATAGTCGCAAGTGGCGGGCTGCGAGGCGCGTTAGGGGCACTATCCCCGGGCCCTATAAGATCCTATGGGAGCTGACCCGTCGGGGACCGTGGTTTCCGACATTCGGCGCCCACCTACATTAGTAGGGACACCAGGGATCTACGCCCCGACGGCCATCGCGGCCTCGCTACTTTCGCGAGGCGACCCGCCCCGCTTCCGCCCGCTTTTTCAAAAGGCTTAAGGAGATCGCCCCGCGAGGCTGGCGGCGAAGGGCGGGTTTAGGCTATTCACCCATTGCCGGGCGGGTGCCCCTTCGGATTTAGATCGGCGGCGAGTATGCGGATTGTGTTTCTCGGTGACGTGGTCGGCCGGTCGGGCCGGGCGGCGATCATCGAGACCCTGCCGGGATTGCGCGAGCGTTACGGTGCGGATTTCGTCGTGGTCAATGGCGAGAACGCTGCCGGAGGCTTCGGCATATCGGAGCAGATCCTGACCGAGTTGCTCGATGCCGGCGCCGACGTCGTCACCACCGGCAATCATGTGTGGGACCAGCGCGAGACGCTGATCTTCATCGAGCGGCATGAACGCCTGCTCCGGCCCATCAATTTCCCAAGAGGCGCGCCAGGGCGCGGCGCAGGGCTGTTCAAGGCGGCCAACGGCGCGGACGTGCTCGTCATCAACGCCATGGGCAGAGTGTTCATGGGCGATCTCGATTGCCCGTTCCGCGCTGTTGATGCCGAGATCGAGGCCTGCGGCTTGAAGCGCGGCGCCGATGCGATCCTCATCGACTTCCACGCCGAGGCGACTTCGGAGAAGCAGGCGCTCGGCTATTTCGTCGATGGGCGGGCAAGTGCGGTGATAGGCACACACACCCATGTGCCGACGGCTGACGAGCAGGTGCTGAACGGCGGCACCGCCTATATCAGCGATGCCGGCATGTGCGGCGACTACGATTCGGTGCTCGGCATGAACAAGGAGGAGCCGCTGTCGCGCTTCCTCACCAAGATTCCGAACGGCAGGTTTCAGCCGGCGCTCGGTGAAGCCACCATTACCGGCGTCGGCATCGAGGTCGACGACGCGACAGGGCTTTCAGAAGCCATCGGGCCGATCAGGCTCGGCGGCAGACTCTCGCAAGCCGAGCCCGCGTTCTGGGTGCGCGCCGCGACCCCGGTGTGACCGGCGCCGCTCTCGTCAGGCGGACCGCGTTTTCTTCTGTGATCCGGTGAGCCCCATGGCCCTGCCGTGGGCAGAGAGGCGCTGAAGCAGGAAGATCGCTTGGTCGAGATGTTCGAGAGCACCGTCGGTGTCGACGGCCTCGCTGAACAGCGCGATGCGGGCCTCGGCCACGTGCTTCGCGGCATCGCCGCAAAGCTCGGACAGCGTCGGCGTCCGCTCCTCGGAGGCCCCTCTCAACTTCGTGGTGAACGCGCTTATCATGCTCGACATTCTCGCCCCCCAATCAGTTCCCACGTCAGTTGTCGGACTATTAGGGTTAAGGCTCTGTTAATGCCTCAGGGCACGAGACCGGGCCGTCTCCAGCCCCCTATGGATTTTGCGCTCGCGGCCTCGTATAAGCGGCACCGTCATGCTTAAGGCCGGTAACCAATAGGATTCGGAAGAATGGCTGGCCATTCGAAGTTCAAGAACATCCAGTTCCGCAAAGGCGCCCAGGACAAGAAGCGCTCTAAGCTCTTCTCGAAGCTCGGCCGCGAAATCACCGCTGCGGCGAAAATGGGCCTGCCAGATCTCACCATGAACCCGCGTCTCAGGACCGCGGTCGCGGCGGCGCGCGCCGTGAACATGCCAAAGGACAATATCGAGCGGGCCATCAAGAAGAGCCTTGAGGCCGGCGGGGCGAATTACGAGGAAGTGCGCTACGAGGGCTTCGGCGCCGGCGGCGTCGGCGTGATCGTTGAGGCGCTCACCGACAATCGCAACCGCACGGCAAGCGATGTGCGCTCGATCTTCACCAAGTTCGGCGGCAATCTCGGCGAGACCGGTGCGGTCTCCTTCAATTTCGACAGGCTCGGCGCCATCGAGTTCGATGCCGCCAAGGCGACGGCGGACGAGATGCTGGAAGCCGCGATCGAGGCAGGTGCCGACGATTGCGAATTGAGCGAGGAGGGCCACGTCGTCTACTGCAATCCGGATCAGCTGCATCAGGTGGCGAAGGCGCTCGAGGCGCGCTTCGGCGAGCCGCGCAGCGTGCAGATTATGTGGCGGGCAAAGACGGAGGTTCCGATCGACGAGGAGACCGGGCAGAAGCTGTTGCGCATGATCGATGCGCTCGAAGAGTTCTGACGACGTGCAGCAGGTCTACGCCAATTTCGACGTGGCGGAGGATGTGCTGCGGCGGCTGACTGCGGCCTGATCGCGAAGCGCCGAGATGAAGCCGCAGCGCCAATCCGAAAGCACCGAGTACAAGCATCTCCGCGAGCAGGCTGCGCTCCCAGGCCGTGGCGGCATCGCCCGCATCTGGGCGGCGTTCTGGAACACTGTCGGGGGCTTGCGTGAAGGTCTCGGCACGGAGGCGGCGATCAAGCAGGAGGTCGCGATCACATTGCTCGCCTTTCCACTGTCTTTTTTTATCGCCACCAATCTCTGGACATGGGTCGCGCTGATCGGCAGCTTGCTGTTTCTCTTGGCGGTCGAGTTTCTCAACACGGCAATCGAGCGGCTGTGCAATCACGTGCAACCCGAGCTGCACGCCGCAATTCGGGTGACCAAGGACCTCGGCTCTGCGGCGGTGTTCTTCGCCATTCTGCTCGCAGGGTTGATCTGGATCGCGGCGCTACTCGCCCGTTTCGGGTTCTAAGCCGCAATCGGAGCGTTCCCGCGATGATCGCGCCAGGCTCAAGCAATTGGCAGCTTCGTCCCTCGGAGCGCGTGATCAAGGGCAACGAAGCGCTGCTCGGCCGCAAGCACGCACTCGTGGCGATGACGCGCATCCGCAACGAAGCGCTGATCCTGCCAGACACGCTCGACTACCTCGCCGGCCAGGTCGACGCCATCGTCGCCTACGACGATGCAAGCACCGACGACACTGTCGACATCCTGCGCCGTCACCCGAAGGTGGCGCTGATCGTCGCCAATCAATCTTGGGAAAAGGACGTCGATGCGCGGAAGCGCGCAGAGGGGAGGCATCGCGGTCTCCTGCTCGACATGGCGCGCGCCGAGCTGCCGCATGACTGGATGTTCTGCTTCGATCCCGACGAGCGCGTCACAGGGAATCTGCGCAGCTTCGTCGCCGGCCTTGGGGCGGACGCCTCCGACGCGGTGCGAGTGAAATTGTTTGACGCCTATATGACGCCCGAGGATTGCGCGCCGTACCGGCCAGAGCTGCCGTTGCTTCACTTCCGCCGTTTCTATGGCCCGGAGCAGCGGGATATTCTGATGCTGTGGCGGAACCGTCCCGACATCCATTTCGCCGAGGGCCACGGCCGGACGCCGGTCGGCATGAGCAACGTCAAGATCGACCTCTACTGCCAGCATTACGGCAAGTCGCTCTCGGTCGATCATTGGGAGGAGACTTGCGACTATTACATCCGGCACTTCCCATTCGAGACCTACGGGAAGAAATGGACCGAGCGCAAAGGCCAGGCCATCCATACCGAGTCCGACTTCAAGCGCCCTCTCTATGAGTGGGGCGAGGGCCTGTTCGCCAACGCCATCCCGATGTAGCTGGCGGGGGATTCTCGCCCTCCTCGATGGTCGCTAGACGCCCCACTCGTGATATCACGTGAGCATGGCTGGCAAAGCGATTCGCATCATCGGTATTGACCCGGGGCTCCGCCGAACGGGGTGGGGCATCATTGATTCCGACGGGGTCCGGCTTGCGTACGTGGCCTGCGGCTCGGTCACTTCCGATGATAGGGAGGCGCTTGGCGTCAGGCTCCGTCAGTTGTTCGACGGGTTGCAGGAGGTGCTGGCGCGGCTGTCGCCGGTGGAAGCCGCCATTGAGCAGACGTTCGTCAACCGCGACGCCTCGGCCGCGTTGAAGCTCGGCCAAGCGCGTGGCATCGCCATGTTGGTGCCATCTCTGCTTGGCGTCTCAATCGCCGAATACGCACCGAACGCCATCAAGAAGACCGTGGTCGGGGCGGGCCACGGCGACAAGGGCCAAATCAGGGCCATGGTTGCGCGACTCCTGCCGCGCGCCGTTCCCGACAGCGCCGATGCAGCCGACGCGCTCGCCATCGCCATCACCCATGCCCATTGCCGCTCCTGGCGACGGCTCAAAGCCGCGGTTGCGCTCGCCGCGAGGAGCGCGCCATGATCGGCAAGCTCACCGGGCGGCTCGACGAGGTTGGACCTTCCACGGTGATCGTCGATGTGAATGGTGTTGGCTATGAGGTGACTTGCGCCGCGCGGACACTCGCATCGCTCCCCGCCGTCGGCGAGACCATAAGTCTCGCCATCGACACCCATCTGCGCGAAGATTCGATCAGGCTGTACGGTTTTGTCTCCGATCATGAGCGCGCCTGGTTCAGGGCGTTGCAGACGGTGCAAGGCGTCGGCGGCAAGGTCGCGCTTGCCGTGCTTGGCACGCTCGATGCCGCCGACCTCGCCAATGCCGTTGCGTTGCAGGACAAGAACGCGGTGGCGCGCGCGCCTGGCGTCGGCCCCAAGGTCGCAGCCCGCATCGTAGCTGAGCTCAGGGACAAGATGCCGGCGGTGGCGCCTGCTATCAGGCCAGGCGGCGGCGTCACTCCTGTCGTGATGCTTCCCGAAGGCGGGTCGGCGCGCGACGCAGTCTCGGCGCTCACCAATCTTGGCTATGGCCACGCCCAGGCTGCGGCGGCGGTGTCGCTTGCCGTCGGCAAGGCGGGGCGCGAGGCTCGAACCGAGGAGTTGATCCGGCTCGGGCTTAGGGAGCTCGCACAATGAGCGAGCGGATGCTGGCCGCGGCGCGGCGGGATGAGGACCAGGGCGAGACTTCGCTTCGCCCGCAGACGCTCGGCGAGTTCATCGGCCAGCCGAAGGTCTGCTCAAACCTCAAGGTGTTCATCGATGCCGCGCGTGGCCGGCGCGAGGCGCTCGACCATGTGCTGTTCGCAGGCCCCCCTGGTCTCGGCAAGACCACACTCGCCCAGATCGTCGCGCGCGAGCTCGGCGTGAATTTCCGCGCGACATCAGGACCTGTCATCGCCAAGGCAGGCGACCTCGCGGCCCTCCTCACCAATCTCGAAGACCGCGACGTGCTGTTCATCGACGAGATCCACCGGCTCAATCCCGCGGTCGAGGAAATCCTCTATCCGGCCATGGAGGATTTTCAACTCGATCTCATCATCGGCGAGGGACCGGCGGCGCGCTCGGTGCGCATCGACCTTGCCCGCTTTACGCTCATCGGCGCCACCACGCGCACCGGCCTCCTCACCACGCCGCTGAGGGAGCGGTTCGGCATTCCCATCAGACTCGAATTTTACGGCGTGCCTGAGCTCGAGGAGATCGTGCGGCGCGGCGCGCGGCTGCTCAGCCTGCCGCTCACCGCGGAGGGCGCGCATGAGATCGCGAGGCGCGCGCGGGGAACCCCGCGTGTTGCCGGGCGGCTGCTACGGCGCGTGCGCGATTTCGCGTCCGTCGAGGGCGCTGGCGCGGTCGACGCGAAGATCGCCGATCACGCGCTGGCGCAACTCGAAGTGGATGCACGCGGGCTCGATGCGCTCGATCATCGCTATTTGCGCTGCATCGCGGTGAATTATAGCGGCGGGCCGGTCGGCATCGAGACCATCGCCGCGGCGCTGTCCGAGCCGCGCGACGCCATAGAGGAGATCATCGAGCCTTATCTCTTGCAGCAGGGCTTCATCGCGCGCACCCCGCGCGGGCGCATGCTCACCGCCGCTGCCTTCACCCATCTCGGCCTGCCCGCGCCGGCGCAATCCTCTGCCCAGTTCCCCCTGTTTAACGGCAGCGAAGAGCCGTGAGCGGTAATTGGCCGGATCTTGCTGGACAGATCGAAGGTGAGACGCATGTCCTGCCGATCCGCATCTATTTCGAGGACACCGATTTCGCGGGGGTCGTCTATCACGCCAACTTTTTAAAGTTCTGCGAGCGCGGCCGCACCGACTTCATCAGGCTGCTCGGCATTCACCACCAGGAGCTTGCGGCGCCGGACGCCGGAGACCCTGTAGTGTTCGTCGTGCGCCGCATCGAGATCGACTATCTGAAGCCTGGACGCCTCGACGATATGCTCGAAGTGGTCACCCGATGCGCCGAGATTGGGGGCGCATCGCTCACCCTCGACCAGGAGGTCCGCCGCGGCGACACCGTGCTCGCCCGCGCCAAGGTCATCGTCGTGCTCGTCTCCTCCTCGGGCAAACCGCACCGCATCGGCACGCTAATTCGGAGCGCTCTTGAACGGTTCGTTAACCAGCGCGGGTAAGGGTATCTCTGAAGAGCCGGATTTGCGCGGCCTCGGGCGGGGGAAGGCCAGGGGCGTTAACGGTTAACGGGTCCAAGTTTAGTCACATTCCCTCGGTCAAGGTCTCGCTCCCTACCCAAAGGCGGCGCTCTCTCCGGCACGTGCATTCACCCCGAGGGCCCTCGTAGCCACGGGGCAGTCGTCGTCTCCGCTAGGCGATCCGCCCGGAGGAGACGCAATGGAGCTTACGCCAAGGGGCACGCATGAATCCGCCTGATGTTGCCGTCGCCGTCGATCTCTCGGTCTGGGAGCTGTTCAAGAACGCTCACCTCGTCGTCAAGCTCGTGATGATCGGGCTTCTCGCCGCGTCGGTGTGGTGTTGGGCGATCATCCTCGAAAAATTCTTCCTGTTCGCCAAGACGCGCAAGGAGACCGACAAGTTCGAGCAGGTGTTCTGGTCGGGGCAATCGCTGGAAGAATTGTACCAGGCGCTCAGTCAGCGGCGGAACACCGGCATGGCAGCCTTGTTCGTCGCCGCCATGCGCGAATGGAAGCGCAGCATCGAGCGCAATCCGAAACCGACTCCCGGCACGCAGCTGAGAGTCGAGAAGGTGATGGACGTCACCATCAGCCGCGAGGTCGAGCGGCTCGAGCGCAGGCTCACCTTCCTCGCGACCGTCGGCTCGACCGCGCCGTTCGTCGGATTGTTCGGCACGGTGTGGGGCATCATGACAAGCTTTCAGGCCATCGCGGTGAGCAAGAACACCAATCTCGCGGTGGTTGCGCCGGGTATCGCGGAGGCTCTCTTCGCCACCGCGCTTGGCCTGCTAGCGGCCATCCCTGCGGTCATTTTCTATAACAAATTCAACAGCGAAGCTGCACGCCAGGGCGCGCGTCTGGAAGGCTTCGCCGATGAGTTCGCGGCCATCCTGTCGCGCCAGATTGATGTGAGGAGCTAGCGGCTCGTGGGCGCTTCGATCCAATCAGGCTCGAGCAACGGCAGACGCAGGAGACGCCGCGCCGGACGTCCGATGAGCGAGATCAACGTGACGCCGATGGTCGACGTCATGCTCGTGCTGCTCATCATCTTCATGGTGACGGCGCCGCTCCTCACCGTCGGCGTTCCGATCGAGTTGCCGAAGTCGGAAGCTAAGCAGCTCGAAGGCGACAAGGAACCGCTCACCATCACGGTCGATCCGGACGGAAAGATCTTCCTCCATGAAACCGAACTTCAGATTGACGAAATTGTGCCCAAACTCACTGCTATCGCCAAAGCTGGGTTCGACGAGCGCATTTTCGTGCGCGGCGACCGCCGGGTGAACTACGGCGTCGTCATGAGGGTCATGGGGACAATCAGCGCGGCAGGCTTTCGCCGAATTGCACTCGTCTCCGATCTCGAAGAGAAGCCGCAATAAGGGGCACATGGTGCGCAAGAGCGCCGTCATCTCCATCGCGTTGCATCTCGTGATCCTGCTGTGGGCGGTGGTGGCGTTTCCCACCGGCCGCGCGCTCGATGCGCCGATGATCGAGGACGTGCCTATCGACATCGTCTCGCCGTCCGAGTTTACCAAAATCAAGGCTGGCATGGTCGACGCCAAGGACGAGGCGCCGCTCGCGCCGAAGCCCGAGGTGCCGAAGCCAAAAGCCGTGACCGAGAAGGAACCGCCGAAGCCGCCGAAGGCTGAGGCCGTGCCACCCCCGCCGCCGGCTCCGCAGGAGAAGGCGGAAGAAAAGCCCGAGCCAAAGCCCGAGAAGGTCGAGAAGCCGAAGGAAGCAGAGGCCGAGAAGCCAATCCCAAGAAGGCCGAAGCCAAGCCCGACAAGCCAAAGGCCAAGCCGAAGCCAAGGCCCGCGCCTGAGGCCGAGAAGAAGCGCGACGTCAACGTCGATCGCATGGCAGCGCTCCTCAACAAGCTTCCCGATGCGGCGAGCGAGGCGCGCACCGAGGATGCGTCTCCTGACACGCCGCGCAAGAAGGTGAAGGGCCAATCGAGCGGCATGCAGATGACCATGGCGGTCAACGAGATCGATGCGCTCCGCGCGAAGATCGCGCAATGCTGGAACCCGCCGCCGGGTGGACTCGGCGCCGACGCCATCATCGTCAAGCTTAGACTTCAGTTGAACGAGGATGGCAGCTTGATCGGCTATCCCACGGTCGCCAATAGTGGCTTCTCACCCTTCTTCCAGGCCGCGGCCGACAGCGCCGTGCGCGCGGTCTACCAGTGCCAGCCCTACGAGCTGCCGGCTGAGAAATACGCGGTGTGGCGCGACATGATCCTCAATTTCGACCCAAGACAAATGTATGGCAGCGGTTAGCTCCGCTTTTGCATGAGCGATTTGACACCATGACCGACCTTACTTCTTCTTCGATGCATCAGCGGCGCGTAAGCCGCGTCGTAGGCCTCCTTCTGTGCGCTCTCATTGCCGGCACCGCCACGCACCCAGCGCACGCGGTGGTTGAGCTGAACATTACCCAAGGCAACATCCAGGCGATGCCCATCGCCATTCCGGACTTCGCCTCCGACGGCTCGATCGATGCAAATGCCGCGCGCGAGATTTCCAATGTCGTGGCGAACGATCTGAAATCTTCAGGCCTGTTTCTGCCGATCGACCAGGCGGCTTTCATCGAGAAAGGACTCGACGTCACGCGCGCACCACGATTCGAGGACTGGCGCCCGATCAACGCGCAGGCTCTCGTCGTCGGCAAAATCGGCAATAGCGACGGGAAGTTACGGGCAGAGTTCCGCCTGTGGGATGTGCTCTCAGGCAAGCAGCTTGCCGGCGAGCAGTTCTTCACCAGGCCGAAGGGCGCGCGCCGCGTGGGCCACATCATCGCCGACGCGATCTATGAGCGTATCACCGGCGAGAAGGGATATTTCGATACGCGCGTCGTGTTCGTCGATAAGTCTGGACCGAAGAACAAGCGGGTCAAACGGCTCGCCATCATGGACCAGGACGGCCACAACGTGCGGTTGCTTACGACGGGAAAGGACCTGGTGCTCACCCCGCAATTCAGCCCTTCGACGCAAGAGATCACCTACATGTCGTTCGAAGGCGGCACGCCTAAGGTCTATCTGCTCAACATCGAGACCGGGCAGAAGGAGATCGTGGGCACGTTCCCAGGCATGACCTTCGCGCCGCAATTCTCGCCCGACGGGCAGCGCATCATCATGAGCCTCGAGCAGGCGGGAGCTGCGAACATCTACGCCATGGACCTGCGCAGCCGGCGGACGACTCAGCTCACCAACAGCCCGGCGATCAATACCTCGCCCTCCTATGCGCCGGACGGGCGCCAGATCGTGTTCCAAAGCGACCGCGACGGGTCACAGCAGATCTACGTGATGAACGCCAATGGCTCGGGTCAGCGTCGGATCAGCTCAGGCGGCGGCAGCTATTCGACACCGGTCTGGTCGCCGCGGGGCGATCTCATCGCCTTCACCAAGCAAGCTGGAGGTAAGTTCCTCATCGGCGTGATGAAGCCTGACGGTTCCGGAGAGCGCGTCCTGACCGAGGGATTCCACAACGAGGGACCGACCTGGGCGCCGAACGGGAGGGTGCTGATGTTCTTCAGGGAGTCACCCGGCGCGGCAGGCGGTCCGAGGCTCTTTTCCATCGATCTCACGGGGTATAACGAGCGCCTTGTCGCCACCCCGTCCTTCGGCTCCGACCCCGCCTGGTCGCCACTGATCAACTAGGCCGAAATTGCCACTCATATGGCCTGAAAAAAGGCCTCGGAATTGGCCTCTATCCCAATTCAAGAGAACTCTTATCCCTATGTTAACTATGCATGATCAGGCTCTTTCCGCCTTGTAGCGTGAGTGGGCATCGGGGTTCGGATTCGGCGTGGCATTTTGGCATCAATGGCCGACAAAACGGTCGCCGGACAGAAGTCCGTTCTTGATCTGAAAGCGTCACACCGGTACATGCAAAAACGGCACTTGCCGTTTAACCAAAGGAGAGAAGACCATGCAGGGTTTGAAGGGCGTTATCGTCGTCGCCACGATCGTGGCCGCCGCCGTTGCGCTGGGCGGCTGTTTCCATCACCAGAAGGCTGTAACGCAGGAGCCCCTGAAGCTCGGTTCAGCCGACGTCGTGGTCGAGCAGGTCGTTCGCGTCTAACGCGCGCGAAACACAAGATTTGGGGCGGAGGGGGATCACTTTCCGCAATTGGATTTGGATGCCGGGGCGCCGAGGCATTAGCGGCGGCGCCCCAGGCATCCCTTCCATTTTTAGGGCCGCTTATCCCTCTACTCTTTCACTCTTTTTGACCACCCACTCGCCCGCAGGCCAGGCTCCAAACAGTTTCGGGGCATAGGGGTTCGTTAAAGGTTTCCGCCTAACAATTCCTAAAATGCGGCTAGCGGGAGTAACCAGTTATGAGCGTTAAGGGTGGGGTTAACCGCGCCTTCCGGATTGCGGGCGTCCTCGTCGTGGCAATCGCCCTTGCGGCCTGCTCGCGGGCCCAGCAGCAGCCGAAAGAATATGGCGTAGGCGGAGAGGGCCCGATCACGCCTGGCACCTCCAGGGACTTTGCCGTCAATGTCGGCGATGTCGTTCGATTCGAGGTCGACAGCTCGTCTCTGACCGGCGAAGCGCAAGGAATCCTGCGTAACCAGGCCGTCTGGCTCAACCAATATCCGCAATACACCGTGACCATCGAGGGCCACGCAGACGAGCGCGGCACGCGCGAATACAACATCGCGCTTGGCGCCCGCAGGGCGACGGCGGTGCGCGGCTTCCTTGCTCAGCAGGGGGTGAGCGCAAGCCGCATCCGCACGATCTCCTACGGCAAGGAGCGGCCGATTGCGGTGTGCGACGACATCTCCTGCTGGTCGCAGAACCGCCGGGCGCAGACCATCCTCAACGATGGCGCGGTGGCGCGCTACTAGCCGCCGCAGAGGCGCGCGCGGGCGCTCGCGGGCGGAAGCGAGGTCTGGCTTCGGAGGGCCGGCCAACACAGTTTGGCCCTACTAAAATCACAAGCAAATGAGCCATGTTGCGGGCGGCTATTGGCGGCTATAGTCCCCGCGATCCGATACGAAGCTCTGACAAGGCTCTAATTCCGTGACCTCTTCGATGTTGATCGGGCGCCGCCGATCGCGCTTGGCGAGCGCATATGCAGGAGCGCTACTTCTGTCCGTTTTGGCGGCAAAACCGGTGCTCGCCCAGCAGGACGTGCCGCCGCAAGCGGTACCGCAACAGGCTCCGCCGGCGGAAGGGCAGGCGCCTGCGGCAGCCGCTCCGGCCCCGGCCGACCGAGTTCGGCCGCCTCGAGCAGCAGATCGCCGATCTTCGGGCCATGGTCGCCGCGCTCGAATCGCTGGTGAAGACGCGGCCGGACGTGACGCTGCCACAAGAAGGCGCCGCCGGCGATGCAGGCCAGGGCGTCGGCAATGCCGCCGGGCTCACCGCCAGAATCGACGCGATCGAGACGCAGATGGGCGCGCTGACGAGCCAGCTTGAGTTGCTGACGCAGCAGCTCGGCGCGCTCGAGACACGGCTCGGCGGCTCCGGAGGCTCGCCACAGCAGCTCGCGCCGCCGCAAGCCGAGGAACCCGAGACGCCGGTGGCGCCGCCGCCTTCTGGCGACGATCCGCTGCCTGAGCTTCCGGGACGCCAAGGCGCGCTTCAGACGTCCCCGCCGCAACTAACGGCCGAGGTGCCTAGACAAGAGTGACGACGGCAACGCCAATTTCATCGAGCGAAGCGCGGGTCGCTTTCGCTCCGCTTAACCGCTTCCCCCGGATTGCGCTCGCGGTATCGGGGGGCGCCGACAGCTTGGCTCTGCTCCACCTCATGGCTGAGTGGCGCGCCGAAGGCGAGGCAGAGCCAGACCTCACGGTGCTGACGGTCGACCACGGACTCCGTACCGAATCGCGTGAGGAAGCAGCGACGGTGGCGCGTATGGCGGCGAGACTCGGTCTCCGCCACGCGACTCTGACCTGGACGGAGGGCGCAAGTCAGAGCGGCGGCTTGCAGGAGCGCGCGCGAGAGGCGCGCTACGATCTCATGGCCGCCTATTGCCATGCGCATGACATTCCGGCGCTCGCCACCGCGCATCACCTCGACGATCAGGCCGAGACCTTTCTCATGCGCTTGAAGCGCGGCAGCGGACTCGACGGCCTTGCCGCCATCCCCGAGGAGAGCATGTGGTCCGGCATCGCCGTGCTGCGGCCTCTGCTCGACATGCCGAAAGCCCGACTTGCTGCCACGCTGACCGCGGCGGGTCTTAGATGGGCCGAGGATCCGAGCAATCGCGATCAGCGCTTCGAGCGCGCGCGGTTGCGCGCTGACGGTGAAGCTCTGGCGAAGCTTGGGCTCACGCCAGAAGCGCTCGCTCGCTCGGCGCGTCGGCTCCGGCGCGCACGGGCGGCGCTCGATGACGCCGCACTAACATTTCTCGGAATTCATGGCGACATGAGCGAAGCAGGCTATTGCCTTATCGAGCACGCTGCGCTCATCGCCGCGCCGGAAGAAATCGCGCTTCGCGTGCTAGCGCGTTCCGTCAATGCCGTCAGCGGCAGAGAGAGTCCGCTTCAGCTTGCGAAGCTCGAATCGCTTCTCGAAGGCTTAAGCGATAATCCGAAGGTCGCGCATACGCTCGGCGGCTGCCGCCTTCAGCCGATCGGCGGACGGCTTGGCGTGTTCCGCGAGACGAGAGGAGCGGGATTGCCTTCGCTCCGGCTTGCTCCAGGAGAACGCGCGCTTTGGGACAACCGCTTCGCGGTCGAGCTTCGGAGCAACGCACCGGCTCCTGTCACTGTTGCCGCCCTCGGCGAGGCGCGCTGGCGCGATCTTCGAGGCGGAGCGCCTTGGCTCGCTGAGCTGCCGCGATTCGCCGGCGCGACGCTGCCGGCGTGCTTCGATGGAGGCCAGATCCTGGTTCCAACTCCGGGCCAGCGCGCCGATGCGGCGGGTGGAGGAGGAGTTGAATTCCGCGCGCGCTTCGTCAATGCGCCTTCGACTTTCGGCCAACGTGCCGCATTTGAAGGATGGAATTGAGGAAGCGTGCACTTCTTAGGGGTAGCTTTACTTGGAAATGGGGCCGTTCCCACCTATGTTAACAGGTCGTTGAGGTCAGTTAGGGTCCCGCCAGCGAAGGTAAGGTACCGGTACCCCCTCCGGGTCCTGTCGCACGCGGTCCAGCTAGGGACATTATGAATTCGAATTTTCGTAACTTCGCCATCTGGGTGTTCATCGGCCTGTTGCTGGTCGCCCTGTTTAATCTGTTCCAGAGCCCGGGCGTTCACGTCCGCGGCAACGAGATCAGCTTCTCGCAGCTCTTGACCGAAGTCGAGGGCGGCAGCGTTCAGGACGTGACCATCGCCGGCAATCAGATCACCGGCCACTTCAATGACGGGCGGAACTTCCAGACCTATGCGCCGACCGATCCCGGCCTGGTCGACAAGCTGCATCAGAAGGGCGTGAAGATCACCGCCAAGCCGTCGGAGGACGACGTGCCGTCGCTGCTCGGTGTGCTCGTGTCGTGGTTCCCGATGCTGCTCCTTATCGCCGTGTGGATTTTCTTCATGCGCCAGATGCAGTCCGGCGGCGGCAGGGCCATGGGCTTCGGCAAGTCCAAGGCGAAGCTGCTCACCGAGCGTCATGGCCGCGTCACCTTCGATGACGTCGCCGGCGTCGATGAGGCGAAGGAAGATCTCCAGGAGATCGTTGAGTTCCTGCGCGATCCGCAGAAGTTCCAGAAGCTCGGCGGGCGCATCCCGCGGGGCGCGCTGCTCGTCGGTCCTCCCGGCACCGGTAAGACGCTGCTTGCGCGCGCCATCGCCGGCGAAGCCAATGTGCCGTTCTTCACCATCTCTGGTTCCGACTTCGTCGAGATGTTCGTCGGCGTTGGCGCGTCGCGCGTGCGCGACATGTTCGATCAGGCGAAGAAGAACGCGCCCTGCATCATCTTCATCGACGAAATCGACGCCGTCGGCCGCCATCGTGGCGCAGGTCTTGGCGGCGGCAATGACGAGCGCGAGCAGACGCTCAATCAGCTGCTCGTCGAGATGGACGGCTTCGAAGCCAATGAAGGCATCATTCTGATCGCCGCGACCAACCGTCCTGACGTGCTCGATCCGGCGCTGCTGCGGCCAGGCCGCTTCGACCGACAGGTCGTGGTGCCGCGCCCAGACATCATCGGCCGCGAGAAGATCCTGCGGGTGCATGTGCGGAAAGTCCCACTCGCTCCCGACGTCGATCTGCGCGTCATCTCCCGCGGGACGCCCGGCTTCTCCGGCGCCGACCTCGCCAATCTGGTGAACGAGGCGGCATTGCTCGCCGCGCGCCGCTCGAAGCGACTTGTTACCCAGCTCGAGTTCGAGGACGCCAAGGACAAGGTTATGATGGGCGCCGAGCGCCGCTCCATGGTCATGACCGAGGAGGAGAAGACGCTGACCGCCTATCACGAGGGCGGCCATGCGCTCGTCGCGTTGCACATGGAAGCGTCAGACCCGGTGCACAAGGCGACCATCATTCCGCGCGGCCGCGCTCTCGGCATGGTCATGCGGTTGCCTGAGCGCGACATGCTCTCCTACACGCGCGCCAAGCTCAAGGCAGACATCGCCGTGGCCATGGGCGGACGCGTCGCCGAGGAGCTCGTGTTCGGCTACGAGAAGGTGACCTCGGGCGCTTCCTCGGACATCAAGATGGCGACCATGCTCGCCCGTGCTATGGTCACGCAGTACGGCATGTCCGACAAGCTTGGGCCGCTCGCGTACGGCGACAACGAGGAAGAGGTGTTCCTCGGCCACTCGATCGCGCGCACGCAGAACCTGTCCGACGAGACGCAGACCATCGTCGATGAGGAGATCCATCGCTTGGTCGATGAGTCCTATGAGACGGCGCGCAAGGTCATCGACGAGAATATCGACGATCTGCATACGATCGCGCGCGGGCTGCTTGAATACGAGACGCTGTCGGGCGACGAGATCAAGGACCTGCTCAAGGGCAAGCCTCCGGTGCGCGAATTCGCGGCCGATATCTCACCGCGTCCGGCGCCGGCCTCTGCCGTCCCGACCGCTGGTCGCGGCAAGAAGCCGCCGGAGCCGGAGCCAGACACCGGCGGCATGGAGCCTCAGCCCACGACCTGAGGCTTGCCGAATTGACACGAAGGAATGGCCGGGCTCGTCCCGGCCATTTTCTTTGCGGAGCGTCGCGCCGTAGCGGTGCATCGTGCTAAGGCAGGCGGTATGGCGGACGCGAAGCTCTATCTCAGGCCCATCGGTTTTCTCTACGGCGACACCGCGGCAAGGGCCGTGGCGGAAGGTGTTGCGTTTCGCCTTGCCGGCAGCGCCATTGCCTTCGCTGCGGCAGAGCTGATTGAGGGCACGCCCCGCACAGCCAAGCGAAGGCTCGTCACCGCGCAAGACCTTGCGCGATCGCGCGACGCCGATCTCGGCCTGGTACTCGAGCGCGTGACCGCGCCGCGTCCTCCCTTCGCAGGTCTTGTCTTCACGCGCCCGCTGATCATGGGCATCGTCAATGTCACGCCGAACTCGTTCTCCGATGGCGGTCTCTACGACACGACGGAAGGCGCCATCGTGCATGCGGCCGAGCTCGCGAAAGCCGGCGCCGATATCGTCGACGTTGGTGGTGAGTCGACCCGCCCGGGCTCCGATGCCGTGGAGGAGGGCGAGGAGCTGTCGCGCGTGATCCCGGTGCTCGAAGGTCTTGCCGGGCTCCATGCCGCGGTCTCCATCGATACGCGCAAAGCCAGCGTGGCGCGGGCCGCCGCCAATGCCGGCGTCAAGATCTTCAACGACGTGTCGGCGCTGACCTATGACCGCGAGAGCCTCGCTGCCGCGGCCGACACGGGGCTTTCGGTTATCCTCATGCACGCCAAGGGCGAGCCCAAGACCATGCAGGATGACCCCCGCTATGACGACGTGGCGCTCGAGGTCTACGACTACCTGGCCGAGCGCATCGAAGCGGCAGAGGCGGCAGGCATCGATCATTCCCGCATCGCGGCCGACCCCGGTATCGGCTTCGGCAAGACGCTCGCCCACACCCTTACGCTACTTGCCAATCTCAGCCTGCTGCATGGCCTTGGCGTGCCGATCCTGGTCGGGGCCTCGCGCAAGCGCTTCATCGGCGGGGTGGCCGGCGGCGAAACACCGCAGTCGCGGGAGGCCGGATCCTTCGCCGTTGCCCTTGTTGCCGCGGCGCAAGGCGCACAAATCCTGCGGGTCCACGACGTCGCCGGAACGCGGCAGGCGCTCTCCGTCTGGCGGGCGGGCATAGCCAGCAAAGACGGCTAATCCGCTTGCGCCGTGGAAAAAAGGGGTTAAACCCCTGATTCACCAAACGGAATTTATGTAACTTTTGCTTACACTTTGTGAAAGGCGCTGGAATAGAGCAGGAGCATAATTCCATGACACGCCGACCTAATCGCAAAAGGCGGGCGGCGCCTTTGGGGGACTAGGGGGACATCGGTCCATGGCTCGCAGATACTTTGGCACGGATGGAATCCGTGGGAGCGCCAATTCCACACCCATGACGTCAGAGGTGGCCCTGCGTGTTGGCATGGCCGCCGGCAAGCTTTTCACCAACGGCTCTTATCGCCATCGCGTGGTGATCGGCAAGGATACGCGGCTCTCAGGCTACATGATCGAGTCGGCGCTCGTGTCGGGCTTCACCGCCGTCGGCATGGACGTGTTCCTGCTCGGGCCGATGCCGACACCTGCCGTCGCCATGCTCACCCGCTCGCTCCGCGCCGATCTCGGCGTGATGATCTCAGCCTCGCACAATCCCTTCGCCGACAACGGCATCAAGCTGTTCGGGCCTGACGGCTACAAGCTCTCCGACGACACCGAGCTCCAGGTTGAAGAGCTGATGCTGGGCGACATGTCCGACCTGCTCGCCGCACCGGAGAAGATCGGCAGGGCGACCCGCATCGACAGCGCACGCGAGCGCTATATCGAGTTCGCCAAGCGCACGCTGCCCAAGAACCTCCGCTTCGACGGCATCAGGGCGGTGATCGATTGCGCCAATGGCGCGGCCTACAAGGTTGCCCCCGAGGCGCTGTGGGAGCTTGGCGCCGACGTGGTCAAGGTCGGCGTCGATCCAAACGGCTTCAACATCAACAAGGATTGCGGCTCGACCGCACCCGGCGACCTCATTCGCAAGGTCAATGAAGTGCGCGCCGATATCGGCATCGCGCTCGACGGAGACGCCGATCGCGTGGTGATCGTCGACGAGAAAGGCCGCATGATCGACGGCGATCAGCTCATGGCGGTCATCGCCGAGTCCTGGCTCAGGCGCGGACGGCTCGCCGGCGGCGGCATCGTCGCCACGGTCATGTCCAATCTCGGGCTCGAGCGCTATTTGCAGGATCTCGGTCTTGGCCTGCAGCGAACCCCGGTCGGCGACCGTTACGTGGTCGAGCACATGCGGCAGCATGGCTACAATGTCGGCGGCGAGCAGTCGGGCCACATCGTTCTGTCAGATTATTCGACCACCGGCGACGGCCTCGTCACCGCGCTACAGCTCCTCGCCGTGGTGGCGCAGAGCGGCAAGCCGGTGAGCGAGATTTGCAATCGCTTCGAGCCTCTGCCGCAGGTGTTGAAGAACGTCCGCTATAAGAACGGGCATCAGCCCTTGGACAATATCGCCGTGCGCAAGGCGATCGATAGCGGCAAGTCGCGGCTCGGCAAGACTGGACGCCTCGTCATCCGCCCCTCCGGCACCGAGCCGGTGATCAGGGTGATGGCCGAGGGCGACGATGTGAAGCTCGTCGACACCGTCGTCTCCGACATCGTGCACGCTCTGACTGACGCAGCGGCGTAACGAGTCGTTGGGAACTCGGGGACTTCAGCGCTAGTCTGGCTGCACTTTACCGCTACTCCGGCCAGACATAGGCCATCACCCGTCCCTTCGCATATTTGCTGACGCCGACTTTGCGCGCGCCCGAGCGGCCGGAATTGTTGCCGCTCACCAGCGTGACGTGAGCGCCGTGCACCTCCTTCACGATGCCGACATGATGCTTCATCACGGCGATGGCGCCGACTTGCGGTCCGGACAGCTCGCGCCCGGCATTGAGGCAGGAGACGGCGGTGTTGCCGCCGCAGCCGCGCTTGCCGGACTGCTCGAGCCACATGTTCAGAGACTTGGCGCACCACAGCCGCTTCCAGCCCGTCGGATTGGTGCCGACGTCGTTCAAGGCGTGCATTAGCCAGGGTGAGGCCCCTGCGCTCATTTGCACGTCGCGCATGGCGCCGGTCAATCCGGCATTTCCGGAGCGGTCGCCCTCAAGCGGCGTCGTTTCGGCATTGGTGTCCTTCAGCTGCTCGACAGGAGAGCGTTGTGGTTTCACTTTGGCGAGTTTGATGTCAGCGCGGGCGAGGCTCGCGACCCGCGATCCTTTCGGTTCGATCTTGGTCGGTCGTGCATTGGCGCTGTCGATCAATTCGATCTTTGTCGCTTCCGCGTTCAAATCCGAGATCGGACCGCTCGCAGGGGTAAGGGCAACGTTCTCGATGAGGCCGCTCCCTTGCGGATGCATCTTCGAAGGTTGAGCCTTCAAGGGCAGCCCCGAAGCACAAACTATGATCGCGGCGAGAAAGAATACTCGCATCCATTACTCCTGATTTTTGGGGGAGTGCGTTTTGCGTGAGGCGAGACTTGCCCGCTCAATCCGGCGCCAGTGAGATCAAACCGGGCAAGAATTGGATCAATCGTGGCAAGGATTGCGGCGACTCGCCTCAAGCTGTGGCGTCGCTAACCACCAATTCCATGCCACTCGCATTGGCCCGGGCTGCACGCTATAAAGGCCCACGGCCCCGCAGTCAGCGGGGCCGTTTTTCGTGTCCCGATCCGATTTCAGAGGACCTAACCCGTGGCCAATGTCGTGGTCGTCGGCTCCCAATGGGGCGACGAAGGCAAGGGCAAGATCGTCGATTGGCTGTCCGAGCGCGCCGACATCGTGGTGCGCTTCCAGGGCGGCCACAATGCCGGCCACACCCTCGTGGTCGACGGCACCACCTACAAGCTGTCGCTGCTTCCCTCGGGCGTCGTGCGCAAGGGCAAGCTCTCGGTGATCGGCAATGGCGTGGTGGTCGATCCGTGGGCGCTCGCCGAGGAGATCGCCAAGATCGAGAAGCAAGGGGTGTCGATCTCCCGCGACAATCTCCGCATCGCCGAGAACGCGACGCTGATCCTTCCGCTCCACCGCGAGCTCGACTCTCTTCGCAAGTCGCAGGCCGGTGATGGCAAGATCGGCACGACGAAGCGCGGCATCGGTCCTGCCTACGAGGACAAGGTCGGACGGCGCGCCATCCGCGTCATGGACCTACAGGACCTGTCGAGCCTGAAGCCCAAGATCGAGCGCATCCTCGCCCACCACAATCCGCTTCGCCGCGGACTCGGTGAGCCGGAGATCAGCGCCGACGATCTCTGCGAACAGCTGCAAGCCATCGCGCCGAAAGTGCTGCCTTACGTCGACACGGTGTGGGCGCTGCTCGACCGCGAGCGGCGCATTGGCAAGCGCATCCTGTTCGAAGGCGCGCAAGGCGCGCTGCTCGACATCGACCACGGCACCTATCCCTTCGTCACCTCGTCCAACACCGTGGCGGCGCAGGCGGCGACCGGATCGGGCCTTGGGCCTGGCGCCATCAATTACGTGCTCGGTATTACCAAGGCCTACACCACGCGCGTGGGCGAGGGGCCTTTTCCCACCGAGCTCAAGGACGAGACCGGGCGCCTCATCGGCGAGCGCGGCGTCGAGTTCGGCACGGTGACCGGACGGCCGCGCCGCTGCGGCTGGTTCGACGCCTGCCTCGTTCGCCAGACGCGCAAAGTCGGCGGCATCAACGGCATCGCGCTCACCAAGCTCGATGTGCTCGACCAGCTGCCGGAGCTCAAGATCTGCGTCGGCTACCGGCTCGATGGCCGCGAGATCGATTATCTGCCGGCGGCGCAAGGGGCGCAGGCCCGCGTCGAGCCCATCTACGAGACGCTCGAGGGCTGGACGGAATCGACCCGGGGCGCGCGTTCCTGGGGCGAGCTTCCCGCCCAGTGCATTAAGTACGTGCGGCGGCTCGAGGAGCTGATCGAGGCGCCGGTGGCGCTGCTCTCGACCAGCCCGAAGCGCGAGGACACTATCCTCGTGCACGACCCCTTCGTGGATTAACTAGGGCTTGGCCGCAAAATTCGCTCTTGTCATTGCCCGGCTTGACCGGGCAATCCAGCATTCCCGGCGGCGCAATTGAAAGCGAGGTCGCTGGTTACTGGATTTCCCGCTTTCGCGGGAATGACACGCGTTCGGAATTAGGCAACAGAGAGTAAGCGCGGTGGCTGAACATAAATTTCCCTGGAAGGTGGCGTGGATCACCGGTGCCTCGGGCGCCATCTGCGGCGAGGTGGCGAGGCGGCTCGCCGCCGCCGGCGTCAAGGTCGGTGCCACGGCGCGGCCGAGCGAGAAGCTCGATGCGCTTGCCGCCGCGAGCGACAACATCACACCGTTCCCCGCCGACGTGTTGCAGCCTTATGCCTTGAAGGTGTGCGCCCGAAACGTGGAGAGCGAGCTTGGGCTGATCGACCTCGCTTTTCTCGGCGCCGGCATGTACGTGCCCTTCGATGTCCGCAACATCGATCTCGACGGCTTCCACAAGACCATGGCGCTCAATGTCGACGGCGTGATCAACGGCGTCGCCGCGGTGCTGCCGTCGATGCTCCAGCGGAAGAGCGGCCACATCGCCATCATGGGCTCGTTGTTCGGCTATGCCGGCTGGCCGGAGACCGGGAGCTATGGTGCGAGCAAGGCAGCGGTGATCAATATCGCCGAGAGCCTCAAGCTCGAATTGGAGCCTGAAGGAATCGCCGTCACCATCATCAACCCAGGCTTCGTCGATACGCCGCTTAACGCCTCCTATGACGCCCAGAAGAAGCTCTATGTGATGAGCAAGGAGCGCTGCGCGCGCAAGATCCTGGAGAAGCTTCCGGCCAAGCCTTACGAGATCGCCTTCCCGCCGCAGGTCGCGGGCTTTTTGAAGTCGGTGCGTTCAATGCCGCGCGCGCTCTCCTTCCCGCTGATCCGCTGGTTCACCAAGCGCACGGGTCCTAGATGAAGCCGATATTCAGATGCTCGCCGGCTACAGCGAATGGGCCAACCGCAGGCTGTACGATGCGGCAGCCAGCCTTGATGACGCAGACTTCCGCGCCGACTATGGCGCCTTCTTCGGCTCGGTGCACGGCAGCTCAACCATCTGCTCGTTGGCGACCGGGTGTGGATGCATCGTTCCACCGGCGAGGGACCGTCGCCGGCGCGGCTCGACGAGATCCTGTATGAGGATTTCGCCGGCTTGCGCGCCGCGCGCGAACAGGAAGATGCGCGCATCGCGCCTATGTCGGTTCGCTTGCACTGTCCGACCTCGACCGAACAATCCGCTACCACACCATCAGCAATCCTGACGACATCGAGCAGGAGCTGAAGCTCGCGCTCTTGCATGTCTTCAATCACCAGACCCATCACCGGGGGCAGGCGCATTGCCTGCTCACGCGCATCACCGACGCGGCGCCATCGCTCGACCTGATCCTCTATCAACGCGAGACCGGCCTTGATCAACGCGAGACCGGCCTTGGCCTGGTCAGCGGCGCGCCGGCGGCTTCCACCGGACCGCAGCGTCGTGCAGGGCGATAGACGTAGGGTGGGCAAGCGAAGCGTGCCCTGCCACCCTACGAAAGCAGATCGCGGAAATAGGAATCGAGCAGGCGGTTGTCGGGGTCTGCCTGGCGCCGGTAGTCGGCGAACAGCTTCTGCCGTTCGGCGAAGGCCTTTTGCGCCTGCTCGCGGGTCAGGAACGGCGTCTGGTTGAACAGCGGCTGTCCGCCGCGGTCGCTACAAAATTTGTTGTATTCGCGGAGGAACTCCTCCCACTCCTTGCCGCCGGTGGATGCCGGGTCGATCGACAGCGTCGGGCCGTCCCAGCAGTAGGAAAGGAGGGCCTCGCGATCCTGTACGATGGAGTAGCCGACGGAGGGGAGGTCGCAGCGGTAGCCGGTTCGCTTGTCGTAGGCTTCGACGAAGTCGCAATATTCATCCAGGATCTTGAAGAAATTTCGCTCCGGGAAGGCCCACATGCTGAACAGATATTTGAACGGACCGGGATCGCGCGGATAGTTGATGATCTGCGCGTGCGGCCAGGTGACGTCGCTGCGAACGACGCGCATGAGCCCCTGACGCAAGATGAAGAAGTGGAGCTTGTCGGCAAGCTCGCGCAATCTCCTGTTTTCGGTGCGGCCCTTGATCCACAGTGTGATGGCCGGACCATATTTGCGCCAGAAGCGATTGCGGTAGGTCCAGCGGCGCCGCGAGGTCGGCGGCGCCGAGGGATTGTCCTTGCGCAACTCGACCAGCACGCGGCGCACATAAGGAAAGATGTAGTACATCACCGCGTAGCTTTGCGCTTTGTAGACCGGGAAGCGCTTGCGGAATTCGGCAAGTCCCATCGAGTGATGCCGCACGCTGAGCGCCGTGGTGGGTCTCACCTTGATGGTGACCTCGAAGACGATGCCGAGCAGACCGTAGCTCGAGCGCATCACCTGCATCTCTTCCGGATGGTCGCCTTCGTTGATGGCGCGGATGTCGCCGCCGGGCGTGACGTAGCGCATGCCGCTGACATAGGAGCTGATCTGCCCATAGCCGCCGGGGAAAGAGCTGTCCTTGGTCGCAGCGGTCGCCATGGCGCCGAGGGTGACGTTACCGATCTCGGTGGTGACGTGGAATTGCAGGCCGCGTTCTTTGAGCGCATTGGACACGACGATATAGGTCGCACCGGCCTCCACCGTCACGGTGTCCTCGCCGAATTTGAGGATGCGGTTCATGGCCTTCATGTCGACCATGGTGCCGCCGTCGTCGCCGTTCATGCGCGCGGTCGAGTGCATCGAGCCGGCGGGGCGCACCGGCGAGGGGAAGCGCACCACGCTCTTTACGATCTCGACGATGTCCTCCGGCGTCTCAGGCGTGACCAGCACCTTGGGCCGATAGGTCCAGGTGCCGTCCCAGCTTTGGATCGTCACGTCACCCTTGATGTCCATGCAAATCCCCCCGCGAGCATCTCGACCGCCAGACCATAAGGCAAAGCCCCGCCGATTGCAGGGGCCGGTCTCATGGCCGGGATGCCGGCGCATCGTCTGTATACACCAGCGACCGGCACCGAGTGAGCCGATGTAGGCTTGCGGCGAATTGATACAGATCAATGAGCTTGCCGGCGCTCGCCTCGATTTCAGGGGGTCAGCCTGCCCGGCTTCCGTGCTATCCAGGGCGGATCGGAGCCAGAGTGGAAGGAGCCGTTATTTGCGTGGGGAAACCGTGAAACGGTACTGCATCATCGGCGCCGGCGCCTCCGGGCTACCGGTGGCCAAGACCTTCGCGGAGCGCGGCATACCGTTCGACTGCTTCGAGGCGCTTGGCGACGTCGGGGGCATCTGGAATCCGCAAAACCCGCACGTGGTCTACGGCTCGACCTATCTCAACTCGTCGAAGAAGCTGTCCAAGTACCCCGACTACGATTTTCCGGAGGAGTGGCCGCATTATCTGAGCCGGGCCCAGGCGCAAGAATATCTGCGCGCCTATGCCAAGGAGTTCGGGCTCTACGGCCGCATCACCTTCAATGCGCGGGTCGCCTCGGCTGCGCGCGTCGACGGGCGCTGGCGCATCCAGATCGAAGGCGAAGCAAAGCCGCGCTTCTATGATGGGCTCGTCGTCGCCAATGGCCATCATTGGCACCCGAACTGGCCGAGTTTTTCCGGCGCCTTCACCGGCGAGATCCTCCACTCACACGATGTGAAATCGAAGGAGCACCTCAAGGGCAAGCGGGTGCTGGTGGTGGGCGCCGGCAACTCCGCCGTCGACATTCTCGACGATGCCGCCCATGACGGGGCGCGCGCCGTGCACTCCATGCGGCGAAGCTATTACTTCTTCCCCAAGCTCGTGTTTGGCAAGCCGACCGACACATTCATCGATCTCACCAGCCGCTGGCCGCTGCCGCGCTCCATTATGCGGAAGCTCTATTGGTGGGGCATGCGCGCCACCGTCGGTTCGCACTGGCGCTACAATTTGCCGGCTCCGGACCACGGCCTGTTCGAGGCGCATCCCACCGCCTGCACGCTCTATCTCGATCACATCGTGCATGGGCGCATCGTGGCCAAGCCTGGGATCGAGAGGCTCGACGGCAAGGACGTGCATTTCGCCGACGGGAGCAACGAGGAAATCGATCTCATCGTCTACGCCACCGGATTCCGGCCAAGCTTCCCGTTCATGGACCAGAGCTATATTCTGTATGAGGACGGCCGCTCCAAGCTCTTCATCCACACCTTCGACCGCGACCATGACGATCTGTTCGTCGTTGGGCTGTTCGAGCCGGCGGAAGGCGGCGTGTGGCAGCTTGCCGATTACCAGGCGAGACTGATTGCGAGCTTCATTGTCGCCATGACCTCAGACCCGAAGCACGCCGCGTGGTTCCGCAAGCTCAAGGCAAGCGCCACCCCTGATATCGGCCATGGCATCCCCTACAAGGACACGCCCTGGCACAAATTCGAGATTCACCACTATCGCTTCCGCAAATATATGGCGCGGCTGCTCAGGAAGTTCGGCGCGAGCGCCACGCTGCCGTTCGCCGGGAAGGACGGTGGGCTGGCGCATGCCGACGGCAAGGCGCAGCTTAAGCTCGCCTCTTAGCGCACCGCGGGGCTTCAAGGCGTGCTTTCCACGCTTCTCTGCCCGCAGTTGCTGGTCGTAATCGACTGAAAACGTACAAGATTTTTCCTATGCCGCGGCTTGGCACAGGCTTGCCTTTCTCTTGCCTCTGTACGGGCGCAAATATTAGAGGCTAACGTATGTGGCTGGGGCCCGCGAGGGAATCGCGACAGCGCTTCGCGCGAAGTTGATTTGCGAGGGATGAAGCGCCGCGGGCACTGTTTGCATTCGGGGTGGCGAGGGCAAGTTTTAGGGGGTCCACCGATTATCAGGAGCGGCTTCTTGAGGTCATCCTCTCGCGCGACTCTTGTCCTGTTCTCCGCCGCGGCCATTGGCTGCCTGGCCGCGCTCTCGCCTGCCTACCCGGCTGAGCCCGACGGGCCCGCGGCGCTGATCGGCCCGGCCGAGGCGCTGCGTATCGCGATCGTCACCCGCGCCTCCGAGAAGGGCGGCAAGGCGGGCGCCGAAATGAATGCGATCGCGGACTATTATTCCGGTTCCGACGCGACCCTTCTCTGGGTCGATGACAACGGACTTAACTCCCGCGCCAAATCGGTGATGGAGGAGATCGGCAAGGCCGACGACTATGGCCTGCGCGCATCAGACTACACGCTGCCCAAGCTCGATAGCATCGATCGGAACTCTGCCCGTGCGACGCCAGCGCTCGCCGATGCCGAGGTCAAGCTGAACATCGCCATGCTGCGCTATGCGCGCGACGCGAGGGGCGGCCGGTTCGATTGGACCAAAATCAATCCCAATCTCGATCCGACGCTGGCGCTGCCCGATCCGCTGCAAGTGATGCAGTCCATGGCCATCCGCTCGGATCCCGCAATCTACTTGCGCAGCTTCCAGCCAGACCAGCCTCAGTTCCAAGCTTTGCGCAAGGCGCTGATCGCCGCGCGCGGCGGCAATGTCGAAGAAAAAGATGACGTGGTGCGCATCCCTGACGGACCGGTGCTCAAGATCGGCGTCGAGCACGAGCAGGTGGCGCTGCTGCGGAAGCGGCTCGACGTGCCTGCGGCCGACCCAGCCAAGGAGAACGTGTTCGACGCTACTGTCGAGGAGGCAGTCGACCGCTTCCAACGGGAGCGCGGCTATCGGCCCGACGGCATGGTAGGCCCCGGGACGCGGCGCGTGCTCAATCAGCAGAACCGACAGAACTCGAGCCCGGCGCGCACGCATCAGATTCTCATCAACATGGAGCGTTGGCGCTGGCTCCCGAACGACCTTGGGTCATTCTACGTGGCTGTCAACATCCCCGAGTTCATGCTCAAGGTGATGGAGGACGGCAAGCCTGCCTTCACCACGCGGGTGGTGGTCGGTAAGCCCAGCAACCAGACGCCGGTGTTCTCAAACGATATGCAGACGATCGTGTTCAATCCCTATTGGAACGTGCCGAACTCGATCAAGACCGATGAGCTCTTGCCCTCCATCAGGGGCGGTGGTGATTTCTTCTTCGGCGGCGGCATGTATGACGCCTCCGTGTTCGCGCGGAACGGCCTGCGCGTCGCCATCGGCACGAGGGAAGTCGATCCGTCGCTGCTCGACTGGAGCCGCATTGATATCCGCAGCCTCAACGTCTACCAGCCACCCGGACCGACCAACGTGCTTGGCGTGGTGAAATTCCTGTTCCCTAACAAGCATGACGTCTATATGCACGACACGACGCAGAAGAACCTGTTTGCCAAGACCATCCGCGCCGAGAGCCACGGCTGCATGCGGGTGCAAAACCCTGAGCAGCTGGCAACTATCCTGTTGCAGCAGGACCAGGGCTGGACTGCCCAGAGGGTCGCTTCGGCGATCGGCGGCAAGCCCGATTATCAGGTTCCGCTGAGGCAGAAGATCCCCGTCTACATCACCTATTTCACATTGAAGGTGAACGACGACGGGTCTATCGCCACCTTCCGCGATCTTTACGGTCATGACGCGCGCATGGCCGCGGCGATGTTCGGCGAGCGGATGCCCTTCGACGTCGATACGGCGATCGTCGAAGATTACTCGGAGCCCGCTCCGGTCGCGAGCCGGCCGGCGCGTGTCCAGCAGCGCGGCGGTGCCCGGCGTGGCAACAGCATTGCCGACGCCATCTCAGGTTTTCTCAACAACTAAGCGCGCTTTAAGCACAGTTTTCCGCCGACGGTTCCGCGCGCGGCCGCTCTTCTGGCAGATCCTCATCTGCCTCGTCGTGATTGTCGCGAATATCTGGATCGTAGTGGCGCAATAAGCGCGCGGTGCCTATACCGCAGCGAGAATTTCGGCCTCGAGGCGAACCGGGACGGACAACGAGGCGGTTACCAGGCACGCAGTCTTGCCCTTCTCAAGCACCCGGTTGGCGCGGTCAGGGTCCGCGCCCTTCGTCAGCACGAGCCGGGGCTTGAGCACAATCTCGGTGAAGCGCGTGACGCCGTCCTTGCGGTCGACGGTTCCGCTGCCCGTGAGGTCGAGCGACAGGAAGTCGAAGTTGGAGCCCCGCGCCAAAGCGCGAAAGGTGAACATGAAGCAGGCAAGCACGGAGGCGAGCAGAAGATGCTCTGGGCTCCAGGCATCGCCCGGGCCATCGAATTCCTTCGGGGGCGCCGAGCTCAGCCGGGGTACTCCATCGGTTGAGATGGTGGCGTTACCGGTAGGACCGCCGGTGAGTGTAACCTCGTAACTATGCGGCAATGGCTTCATCTCGGACCGCTCTGAGTTTCGGGTGACCAGATAAACGAGAGTGGGCGCCTGCCTGCTCGGGCCATGACGGGGATCAAGGTGGCGGCGCTTGCGACGATAGCTCGCGCACGGCTTGGCGCAAGGTCGGGAAAGCACCGATTCCGTAGCCGTCAAAGCCGCGCTCAGCTGCCCAGATGTCCCACTCGGTCAAGCGGCCGGCGGCATTGAGCCCAATGCCTCGCGCGTTGAGCGCCGTCGCGAGTTCAGTGATGGTCATGAGTCCGGTTGCATCGATGCTGGTCACCGGGAGCAGGTCGATGACGACGTGATGCAGGCCAGACCCCGCTTCGTCGACGGCTCGCAGCAACTCGCGCTTGAAATAAGGGGCGTTGAAGAAGGTGATTGGAGCATTGAAGCGAAAGAGAAGGAGGCCGGGCACACTCTTCCCGTCCTCGTGCCGCACTAACGAATGAAATCCGGGGAATCCCTCGACCTTTCCCAGGATCTCGACGCGGGGCCGCGACACCAATCTGATGAAGCGCAACAGTGCGAGCACCACCGCAAACAGAATCGCGTTGACCGCACCGACGGCAACAACGCCGAGCGTGGCCAGCACCGAGAGGAGAGCTTCAGTAGGGTCGATCCGGTAAAAGAGTCGGAGGCTGCCGAAATCGATCAGAGACATGGCTGCAGCGATGAGAACGGCGCCAAGCGCAGCCATCGGCACGTATTGCAGCGGAGCCGTGAAGAACAGAAGCACCAACGCCACCGCCGCCGCCACCACGAGCCCAACCGCGTGGGTTCTGCCACCGGCCTCATTGCTCATGGCGGTACGCGAATCCGCTCCACTAACAGCAAAGCCTTGCGAGACGGCGGAGGCTATATTGGCGGCGCCAAGTGCGGCGAAGTCCTGGTCGGCATCGATGTCATAGTCGTTTTTCGCGGCAAAGCTCCGTGCCGTCAGCATCAGGCTTGAGAAGCTGACGAGGGCCAAACCTGCCGCCTCTGCCAGAAGGGCCGGCAGCATCTTTGGGTCGACGATCGGCAGCTCCAGCTCAGGCAGTCCGGCAGGAACGTGTCCGATGGTTTTCACGCCTAACGCGGAGAGATTGAGCAGCAGAACTGCGGCGCCAGCGAGCACCATGCCGACAAGGGCGGCCGGTAGCTGAGGCACCACGCGTGGCACAATCAAGAGAACGAGGAACGTTCCAACCGCAACGGAGAGTGTCGGCCACTGAATGGCGTCGAGCTTGCCGGCGATCTCGGCTAGGCGCGGGAGAATGCCGCTCTCGACGACCGGGAAGCCGAAGATCTTGTCGGCCTGACCAAGAATGATGGAGAGCGCCACGCCATTCAGAAAGCCGACCAGAATCGGCCTGGATAGAAAATCTGCGAGCGCTCCCAACCGCAGGAAGCTTGCGGCGATGCACAGAACGCCCGTGAGCAATGCGAGCACCATGGAAAGCGAGGCGTAGGTTCCCTGGTCACCCGCAGCGAGCGGCGCCACGCTCGCGGCAACCAGCGCGCAGGTGGCGGCATCAGGGCCCACAATCAATTGCCGGGACGTGCCGAAGATTGCGTAGGCCACAAGCGGCAGTATGCTCGAATAGAGTCCCACTTCCGGCCGAAAGCCGGCGAGTTCGGCATAGGCAATGCCAACCGGCAGGGCGACGGCGGTCACCGCGAGACCTGCCTTGAGGTCGGCAGGGGCGTCCGCGAGCTTGTAGTGAAGCAGCGCGGCGAGGCCAGGGGCGTACTGGGCAACGGGCGGCATCACCCAGCATTATCAGACCGGCTCGCTCTTGGAAAAAACGGGAGAGCCCGGCGACGAAAGAAGCGCTGAAACGCGCGGAAGCGGCTATCGGCGAGCATGCCGCACCTTTAGGCGCAGCTATGCGTCAGTTTAGATAGGTCAGCCCCCGTTTCCCGCCGGTAAACAGCCGGGTGTCACACGACTGTAACATTTCGGTTCTCAGCTTCCCCGGGGAGCTGAAGCGAATGACGGCCCTAGAGACAAAGCCTCCCAGCGATATTGCCGAAGCGCAGGCCAAGCCCTTGGCGGGTCTGGTGATCTCCTACCGCTTCTATCCGGACGGATCGTCGGAGGTGCTCAATGTCGAGCAGCCGGTGTCGGCAGGGGGCGGCTGGCTCTGGCTCCATTTCAACCTCGCCGATATGCGTGCCAGCCAATTCTTGGCCACCACGCCCGAGCTTCCCGACCCGGCGCGGGCGCTTCTCGTCTCCGGCGACGAGCATCAGCAGCTGCAAGGGAGCGAAGCCTGCCTTTACGGCATCCTTGCCGATCTCGTCTGCGGGCTGAGCGGCCCCACCGAGGAAATCGGCTTTCTGCACTTTGCCCTGACAGAGCGCGTGTTCATCTCCAGCCGCCGGCATCAGCTGAACGCGATCGAAGCGACCCGCAAAGCGCTGCGTCTAGGTGCGAAGGTCCAATCGCCAGCCGCGCTGCTTGAATTGATTGCCGGGCAGATGATCGAGTCGCTCGACCATTTTGCCGATGGTCTTGCCGATCAGCTCGACCGGGCCGAAGAAAGGATCCTGGCTGATGAGCTGAATGTCGACCGCAAAGTGGTCGGCAGCGTGCGGCGCACGACCGTGCGGCTGCATCGGCAACTCGTCACGCTGCGCTCGCTCATCCAGCGCTTCGAGCACGAAATCGAGGAGTCCGAGAATCCGGCCCTCAATCTGCGGACGAAGAAGCTCATTCAGCGCCTCGATTGGCTTGACACCGAGATTGTAGAGCTGCGCGATCGCTCCAGGCTCTTGCAGGAGGAGATCATGCTCAAGGGCAGCGAGCAGACCAATCGCAGCTTGCACGTGCTCTCGATCGTAACCACCGTCTTCCTGCCGGCGACGCTGGTTACCGGCGTCTTCGGGATGAATGTCGCCGGGTTGCCATTGACCGGGGACAACGCCGGATTCCTTTGGGCGATAGCGCTCACTGCCGGCGCCTCGGCGCTCGTCTACTGGCTGTTGCGGCGCTTAGGCACGACTAGACGCTAGGGTCAGTTGGGCCGCTTGCGAATGCTGCGGCGAAGATGGCGGGTGACGAGCTCGGGCGCGACGGCGTTGAGCAGAAATAGCGCGCGCATGATGGCGGGCTTCACCACGGTCCGCTTGCGGCTCTCCACGCCCTCGAAGATTGCCTCGGCCGCCTCGGCGGCGTTAAGCGGCGGCGCCAGCCTCGGATTTGCCCTGGGCAGATATTCGCGGCTACCGGGATTGTGTTCCCAATAGGGAGTCTCGACCGGACCGAGCACGGCAAGCGTCACGATGATCCCGGTGCCTCTCACTTCGCTGCGGAGCGCGTCGGTGAATCCCTTCAGCGCATGGCGCGCGGCGATATAGGCGTTGGCATTGGGCCAGACGACATAAGAGCCGGGAGAGGTCACGCAAGCGATCGTGCCGCTGCCGCGGGCGAGCATATAGGGCAGGAAGGCGCGGGTGAGATTGAAGGCCGCAAGATACGGCACCTCGATCATGGCAAGCGCTTCCTTCGCCGTGGTCTTGAGCAGCGGCAGCCAGCGGCCTGCGCCGGCATTGTTGATCAGCACGTCCGGAATGCCGATCTCGCGCGCGATCGTCGCGCTCGTATCTTCGATGGCCTTGGCGTCGGCGAGATCGATCGAAAATGCGGTGGCAGTTCCGCCGCTCTCTCTGACAGCATCGGCAACCGCGGCGAGCCGTTTGGCATCGCGGGCGAGCAGCAGCACATGGGCTCCTGTCCGGGCGTAGCGCTTGGCAAGCGCTTCGCCGATGCCGCTCGAAGCGCCGGTGATCAGAACAAGCTTCGCTGTCATGGGAGCAATGTCCCCCCACCCCGATTACCAAATCAAGCCAACCGCCGCCGCTTCGCGATTGACATCATTGCCAGGGTTTCGCGTCGAGATGTGGGCGTCTCGGACTGTGGCACAAACGCTACAGGCCGCAGCGAACCGAAGGCACGGCGCAGGCGAGGTACTGCCATTGCACCTGCGCCGCTATATCTTAACGGCGCTCATTTTTGTGCGAAGGAGGGGGTCCTTACATGAGGTCGTTCTTGTGCGTCTCGGCTTGTGCCTTGGTTGCGGTGGGGCTGAGCGTGGCTGCGGCAGCACCGGCGAGTGCAGGCGGCTGCAACAAATTGGTAGGAACCGCGGATGGCTGGAACAAGCCGGATGCGCTGAGCGGAGCGCAATTGGCGCTTGCCGAGGCTGTCGCCGAGTTCAAGAAGGGCAAAGGCGCGGTGACCGTCAGCGCAATGCGGGCAAAGCCTCAACCCTATTGGCGCGATTCCGTGTCGGCGGAGCTCTACCTCAAGCCTGATGTGGTGACGGCGAAGTCCTACACCGTATGCTGGAAGGGCGTAGTATCGCCGGTCGTGTGCAGTTCCGGCGCCAAAGTCTGTTGGTAAACTGACTTCGACATCGTTCCAACCGCGCGCATCAAACGTGCGCGGGGATGAACACGCCTGTCGTGCTCGGCCGCTTCATCATGAACACGAGCGGCAGGATGGCGAAGGTCACGATGCCGATGAACCAGAATAGATCGATGAAGGCGAGCATCTGCGCCTGACGCCCGATCTCGAGCGCCACGACCGATATGGAGCCAGGCGCCTGCGGGTTCAGCCCGTGGGCTGAGAGGAAAGGTGGTACCGCCGGGTTGAATGGGGTGATGTGGGTGATCAGGTCGTCCCAATGCACCTGGACCTGGCGGACAAAGAGCCAGCTCACCACGGCGATGCCGATCGAGGAGCCGATGCCGCGCATCAGCGCATAGAGGCCTGCGGCCTCGTCGAGCAGGTCTGGCCGCACGCTGCCGAAGGCCACCGCAGTCAGCGGCACGAAGAATAGGCCCATACCGACGCCGGCGATGATGCCCGGCGCGGCGATCGCCCAGGCGTCGGCCTGCAGCGACAGCCCAGCCATCATCATGGTGCCCACGGCCGACAGCACGATGCCGGCGGCGACGAGGATGCGCGGGTCGATATAGAGCATCAAATAGTTGCCGGTGATGGAGAGCGCGATGGCGCTTGCCACCGCGCGGGGGATGAACAGCATGCCTGCACTCATGGCTGGATAGCCCATTAGCCGCTGGGTGAGCAGCGGCAGAAGCGCGATTGAGCCGAACAGCGTCACGCCATAGGCGGTGATGGCGAGCAGGCCTGCGAGGAAGTTGCGATCCTTGAGCAGCGACAGGTCGACGATGTTCTTCGAGTTGTTCCAGCCGCGCATGAAGAAGGCGATGCTGGAGAAAAGGGTGATGGCGGTGAAGATCTGGATGAAGCGCGAGTTGAACCAGTCCCGCGTCTGGCCCTGGTCGAGCACCATTTGCAGTGAGCCCACCGCGAACACGAGGAGAACGAGCCCGGTCCAATCGGTCTTGAGATATTTGACGTCGGTCTTTGGCAAATGGCCCATGGCGAGCAGGAGCGCAAAGATGCCGATCGGCACGTTGATGTAGAACACCGCGCGCCAGACGAAGGTGTCGGTCAGCCAGCCACCGAAGGTGGGGCCGAGTACCGGCGCGACCATGATGCCGAGGCCGAAAATGGCGAGCGCCTGACCGTGCTTCTCCTTGGGGAAGGCATCGAGCAGGATGGCCTGGCTCAAAGGCACGAGCGGCGCGCCGCAAATGCCTTGGAGGAGGCGGAAGATCACCATGCTTTCGAGGTTCCAGGCGAGGCCGCACAGCGCCGAGGAGATCACGAAGCCGACGATGGAGAAGATCAGGAGGCGCCGCCGCCCGAGCCGCGCGGAGAGATAGCCGGTGAGTGGCATCACCACGGCCGCGGACACGAGATAAGAGGTGAGCACCCAGGTGATCTGATCGGGGGTGGCGCCGAAGGTGCCGAGCATGTGCGGGATCGCTACGCTCACAATGGTGATGTCGAGCACTTCGAGGATCGCCGTGAGCACGACGGCGACGACGAGGGCGACCGACGGCTTGTACTCGATATGCGGCGGCTCGGGTGGAAGCGGCAGTTCCGGTTTGATGACCGGCGGCTCGGGAGGCGGAGCCGAAGTTTCCGATCGCCGCGGCGGCTCAGGCGGCGTTACTTCTTTTTTTGACTGCGGCTTTTTGGCGCCCGGTTTCCGCCGGCTCATTTTTTGTCCTTGGTCGTGTCGATCGTGACCGAGGTGCTGGCGCCGACCCTGAGCGGCTTGTCGGTCGGCGGGTTGGTCAAGGCGATGCGCACTGGGAAGCGCTGCGTCACCTTCACCCAGTTGCCGCTCGCATTCTCCGGCGGCAGCACGGAAAAGGTCGCGCCGGAGCCCGAGCTGATGCTTTCCACGGTGCCGTTGAAGGTCACACCTGGATACATGTCGAGATATAACGTGGCGGGCTGGCCGACCTTGATGCGGGCGAGATCCGTTTCCTTGAAGTTTGCATCGACCCACCAGCGGTTGGCTTCGATGATGGCGAAGAGCGGTTGTCCGGCCTGGACGGTCGCGCCAGGCCGCAAGGTGACATTGGAGAGGATGCCGTCGGAGGGCGCGGTGGTGTGGGTCTTCACCCGGTCATGGGTACCCTTGGCGAGCTGGGCCGAGGCGGCTCTGAGCTGCACGGTGGGTGTGGTCACGGTGAGCGGCTTGTCCTGCTCGGCGGCGAAGGCGGCTTCGGCATCCTTGTAAGCCTTGAGCGCGTCCTGCCAGCCTTTGGCAGTGGCGGTGAGCTGGTCGGAGGGCGGCGCGTCGGGCGCTTGCGCATCCCTTGCCTCCTGGAAGGTCTTGAGCGCGGCCTCGAGGGCCACGCGCTTCTCCTCAAGCGTGGCCGCCGCCTTCTTCAGACCTTCCCCGGCGGTTCCGGCGGCGTCCGCAGCTGCGTCGAACTGGGCGCGCGCATTGCGTAGCGCCGCGTCATAAAGCGTCGGGTCGATCTCGAACAGGGGGTCGCCGGCCTTCACGGCATCGTCGGTCCGTACATAGACGCGGATGACGGGGCCGCTTACCTCCGGGGCTACGCGGACGATATTCGATCCGGTATAGGCGTTCTCGGTGGTGGGGTAGAGCTCGACGTGTCGCCAATAGTAGAAGGCTCCGGCCACGGTCGCGACAACGACGGTGGCAAGCGCCACCCAACGAAAGGTGGCAAAGCCCGTTGTGCGGCGAACCTCGGTCGAAGCGTCTTGATTCACGTGGTTCTACCTCGGTTGCGGCGGGGGGAATGGATCGGGCCGGGGGTAGCCTCCAGGCCCGCAATCAAAGGTTAAGAGCGGCAGAATGATGGCGGAGGCTTAGACCGGATAAACGCCCATCGCAAGGTTTCCGTTGCAGGGCAACGGCTCGCGAATCGCCCAGGCATAAGGTCGCCTTGCCATCGCAGCGGTTCGGCTTCACATTGGCAGTGATTATCGAACCTGGGCGCGCAGGAAGCTTGGCCGTCGTTTGGCGTGACGCCCTTCAAGCATCATTGACGTCAGTTTGGTTTTGGTGCGGGCAGCGAGTTGACCCGTCAGGCGGTTGGTATTTTGCCGGCCTGCTCGGACCTGCAAGGGAAGGGATGAGGCATGACGCCTGCGGCATATATCGCGCGCATCTTGGGCCCGGTGCTGGTAATCGTCGGCCTCGGACTCCTGCTTGAAGGCGAGACGTTCCGGGCCATGGCCGGAGAGTTCCTACGGAGCGCGGCTCTTGTCTATTTCTCAGGCGTGGCCACGCTCGCCTTGGGCCTTGCCATCCTCAATGTGCATCATCACTGGACGCGGGATTGGCGGAGCGTCATCACAATGTTCGGCTGGCTCGCCGTCATCGGCGGCATTTTAAGGATTTTAGCGCCTAACTTTGTACGCGAGATCGGCGAGTCCTTCATCGCTCATCGCCGCTGGCCTGTCATGGGGGCCATCATAACGCTTGGCCTCGGCGCCTTCCTCTCAGTCATGGGCTATCAGGACATCTGGCAGGGCAAGCGGCGGGTCCATCATCGCACTAGCGCCGTGAAGAGCTCAGGCGCGGCCTCTAGCAGCGCCAAGCGTCCGCGCCGCAAGTCCGGCACGACCCGGTCGGGCTGATATCATGACCTGACGCTTGGTGCGGCCGCGCTCAAGTAGCCCGAAGAGCAATAGCGCGAATAAGAAAGTAGCCCGAAGGGCGTAGCGCGAACGATAAACTGCGCCTAGACTGAGGCCAGTCCGAGGGGAGCCCCAGGAAGGGGCTGAGAGTTCGCCTGCCTCATGCTGAGGCCCTGGCGGAGACCCTTTGAACCTGATCCGGGTCATGCCGGCGAAGGGACAGGGAAGGGTTTCTGCCCCAACGCCAGCGCCCCCGCACCACACGGGAGCCTGACGATGAACAAGCCAATCTCAGCCAAGGACGTTCAGCCGCCGAAGGTCAGCACCGGGCCCCTTGCGGCGAGCCGCAAGATCTATTCAGCGCCGCAAGGCCATGACGATGTCTTGGTGCCGTTCCGCGAGATTACGCTGACGGACGGTACCTCTTTCCGCGTCCACGACACGTCGGGCCCCTACACGGACGCCGAAGCCTGCATCGACGTCAATCGTGGGCTCAAGCCTCTACGCGCCGGCTGGATCGCCGCGCGCGGCGCCATGGATGTCGATGGCAGGCGTCCCGTGACACAACTCGAGCTCGCCCGCGCCGGAATCGTCACCAAGGAGATGGTCTATGTCGCCCACCGCGAGAATATCGGGTGGCAGCGTCAGGCCGACGAGGCTGAAGCGCGGCTTGCCGACGGCAAGAGCTTCGGTGCTTCTATTCCTCCTTTGGTGACGCCGGAGTTCGTGCGCAGCGAGGTCGCTCGCGGTCGCGCCATCATCCCCGCCAATATCAATCATCCTGAATCCGAGCCGATGATCATCGGCCGGAACTTCGCGACCAAGATCAACGCCAATATCGGCAACTCCGCCGTCACCTCCTCCATCGAAGAAGAGGTGGAGAAGATGGTGTGGGCGATCCGCTGGGGCGCCGACACCGTCATGGACCTCTCGACCGGGCGCAACATTCACCTGACGCGCGAGTGGATCATCCGCAATGCGCCGATGCCGATAGGCACCGTGCCGATCTATCAGGCGCTGGAGAAGGTGCACGGCGATCCGGTCAAACTCGACTGGGAGGTGTACAAGGACACGCTGATCGAGCAGGCAGAGCAGGGCGTCGACTATTTCACCATCCATGCCGCCGTGCGCCTCGGCTACGTCCATCTCACCGCCCCTCGCGTCACCGGCATCGTGTCGCGCGGCGGCTCGATCATGGCCAAATGGTGCCTGGCGCATCACCGCGAGAGCTTCCTCTATGAGCGCTTCGAGGAGATCTGCGAGATCTTGCGCCGATACGATGTGTCCTTTTCGCTCGGCGATGGACTCCGCCCCGGATCGATCGCTGACGCCAACGACCGCGCCCAATTCGCCGAGCTCGAGACTCTTGGCGAACTGACCAAGATCGCCTGGGACCGCGGCTGCCAGGTGATGATCGAAGGTCCTGGCCACGTACCTATGCACAAAATCAAGGTGAACGTCGAGAAGCAGCTCGCGCTTTGCGGCGAGGCGCCGTTCTATACGCTGGGCCCGCTGGTCACCGATATCGCGCCGGCCTACGACCACATCACAAGCGCCATTGGCGCGGCAATGATCGGCTGGTTCGGCACGGCCATGCTTTGCTACGTGACGCCGAAGGAGCATTTGGGCCTGCCCAACCGCGACGACGTGAAGGCTGGCGTCATCGCCTACAGGATCGCCGCACACGCAGCAGACCTCGCCAAGGGTCACCCGGCAGCGGTCGCCCGCGACGATGCGCTGTCCAAGGCGCGCTTCGAGTTCCGCTGGGAGGATCAGTTCAATTTGTCGCTAGACCCCGACACGGCGCGCTCGTACCACGACGAGACGCTGCCTAGGGAAGCGCACAAGCTCGCCCATTTCTGCTCGATGTGCGGACCGAAATTCTGCTCGATGGAGATCACCCAGCAGGTGCGCGACTACGCGGCGAAACTCGCCGAGAAGGAGCGAGGCATGGCGGAGATGAGCGAGAGGTTCCTCGCCTCCGGCGCCGAGGTCTATGTGACTGAGGAGTGAAGCGACGCTAGGCAGCGCGTCAGACTGTGTTTAGGAACGAACGGCGCTCCAAACGCCCGAGCAGATATCGGAAGTCCCAGTACCAGCCCATGTCCCGCTCCCCGAGACCCAGCGAACCGTCCGGTCCCTTTGGCGACACACGGGCCGGCCAACTCATTCATCCAGACCGGCCCCGGAGGCGGAAATACGGCCGGCTACCTGAATCCAGTGAAGAGCGCGGCCGCGACCTATTCCAGGGCCAAGAGGGGTCTCTTCCCCTTCGGAGGGCTGTTCGGCGGTTCGCGCTAGCTAGTGGCGGGGTGCAATTTGCCATGATTGCACCCAACATTTCGGGGTATTCTTGGGTGCGTCGACGGAATCGCAGGGGGGTTCCAATGTTGCCTGCGCGCCTGCGCCCATTTACTGCTGCCGCTACTGCTGCCGCGATCGCATCGTTGCTGATCGCGTGCGCGTTTGCTGCCTCCACCCCGGCTTTTGCCGCCCAACGCACGGCCAAGGCTAAGCCTGAGTCTCACGCACCAATCGACACTTGCAAGGACGAGGCAGGGCTTACCATGCTCGCCTCTCCGATGGCGCCGTGGAAGGGCTCGCCCTTGCGCGTCGTGTTCGCCGCTGAGAAGCCGCTCGACGGCGAGCTTTCCCTGATCGCGCCTGACGGAAAGATCGCGGCCAAGTCGAATGATCGGCATGGCGGCCCGCCCTATTTCTGGCTCGCCGAAATCGACTCGCCTGCCGCAGGGAGGTGGCACGCAAAGCTCACGCGCCAAGGCAAATCCGCGGACTGCACAACCGTCACGCGCGAGATCGTCGTGCAGCGCAAGCAGCAAGCGGGCCCGCGCGCTGGAAAGGGCGTCTGGCCCACAAAGCAAGCTTGGAATCGCGCGACTGAAAATCTGTACTCCGCATGGATCGAGACATTGTTCGACGCGCCGCTCAACGAGGCACCGTCGTGGAAGGCGATGCATGAGGTGCTGCGCGATCCGTCGCGCAATGTGCTCTTCAACCATTTGGGCCTGCGCGAGGATCAGAAAGGGCTAGTCATTCAGCCGGACTGCGCCGACGTGCCTTACTTCCTACGCGCCTATTTCGCCTTCAAGATGGGGCTGCCGTTCGGCTACTCGAAGTGCACGCGGGGCGACGGCGGCCAGGCGCCGAGATGCACACAATGGTGGAACATCGTGAACGAGGAGCCTCCGCCAGCTCCCCCGCCAGACCAGTTGGCCGCGCAGCAGGGCCTCTTCGGCATGTTTGGCCCGCCGGTTGCCGTGCCTTCGGTGCTCAAGCTCCCGCGCAAACCGCAAGGGCTCGTGCCTGGGTTCGGATATTACTTGAGGACGACCATCGCCAACGCCGTGCACTCAGGCAACGGGCGAACCGCGGCGGACGATGACGACACCGACTACTATCCCGTTCCGCTGAGCGAGGACAGGTTGCGCCCCGGCACCATCTACGCCGATCCTTACGGGCACGTTCTGATCCTCGTTAAGCGCGTGCCGCAGACGGGCGACGGAGCTGGCGTCTTCCTCGCCGTCGACGGGCAGCCAGACGGGACGGTGGCGCGCAAGCGCTTTTGGCGCGGCAACTTCCTGTTTGCGCAGGATCCAGCGCTCGGCAGTCCGGGCTTCAAGCGCTTCCGCCCGATCGTGCGCGAGAAGAACGGGACCTTGAGGCGCCTGACCAACAATGAGATCGCCAAAAATCCGGACTATGGCGACTATTCGCTCGATCAATCGACGCTCGCGGTGGAAGACTTCTACGACCGCATGGATGACGTGATGTCTCCGGCGCCGCTCGAGCCGATGCGGGCGCTGAAGGAAGCAATCACGGCGCTCGAAGAGCAGGTGAATGCCCGCGTTGCGTCGGTCGAAAACGGGCGAAAATACCTTGTCAGCGGCGGCCGCGAGGTGGACATGCCTGACGGCGTGTCGATCTTCGAGACCACCGGCGCGTGGGAAGACTTCGCCACGCCGTCTCGCGATTTGCGCTTGCTGATCGCGGTCGATGTGGTGCGCGGCTTCCCGGATCGCGTGGCGCGGCGGCCAGAGCGCTACGCGATGCCCGGCGGGAAGACCGTCGCGGAGGTCAAGGCGGAACTGGAAGCGACGCTCGCGTCGGAACTTTCAACGCGGGAGTTTTCCTATACGCGAAGCGATGGCTCGCAGTGGACGCTCAAGCTCAAGGACGTGTCCGACCGCATGCCGGCGCTGGAGATGGCATATAATGTCAACGACTGCGCCGAGCTGCGCTGGGGCGCGCCGGATAACAGCGAGGAAGCCGCCACCTGCAAACGGCGTGCGCCTGCGGCGCAGCGAGCGAAGATGGCGGGTGAATATCGCTCCTGGTTCAGCGAGCGCCGCCGCCCGCCGCGGGGTTAGAGATTCTGCTCGAAGATGTGAGAGAGCCGCCATAACCCTCGCGACTGCCTTTTCAAGATCGCAATTGGCGTGTTGAACGGCGCCCATGGGGACCCGCATCAACTTCGCCGCAGCTATTCTACTGAGCCTCGCCCTCGCGGCTTGCGCCAATCCTGAAGCCAAGCAGGCGAGCAGGCAGGCGGCGCAAGCCGAGGCCGACGCCAAGGACGATTCCACCTGTCGCGAGAGGGGGCTCACGCCGGGAACCGAGCCTTATGACGCATGCCGCAACACTTTGGTGCAAGCTGCCGCCGACGAGGCCGCGGCACAGGAGCGTCGGCGCATCGAATTTCAGAAGACGCTCGGCGCCGGCACCGAAGATTACACCGGCCGATGAGGCTACTCAGCCTCGCGCCAGCGAATCGCCTCGGGGTGAAATTTCCGCACCGCGCCAAACCCAAGCCACAGGAAGATGAGGAACACGATGGTCTGCGCCACTAGGAAGGGCGGCTCCGAGCCGGTCGGCGCCAGCGGATGCAGGAAGGCGATCTTCTGGAAGGCCACCACCAGCACGACCACATTGAGATAGAGCGCCAAGAGCGCGGTGACGACATAAATCCAGCGCCACGCGAGCACGGCGAGCGAGATGGCGCCGAAGATTGCCGCGGGCGTGATGGTGACGGCGGGGAACATGAAGCCGGTCAAGCCGGAGAGCACGGTGGTGACGAGAAACAGCGCCGTCCACCCCGGCATCCTCTGCGCGCCAAGCATGCCGTACAACACGACGAGGCCAGACACGATGCCGATCAGGCTGATGGCAACATGCAGCTTGGTGAAGGCGGCAATCGATAGTCCCAAGATCATGACAACTCCATTCGCATTTGTCGCAGGCCGGATGATCCTTGAGGCTTGCATCGCGCCGGTCAACGCTTCGATCGGTCGCGGGCCCCCGCGATCACGATTTGCCGGGGAAGCGGGAAACGAAATCGCAGGTGGTGTTGACCTTGGGGTAGGGCGCCGCGGGAACGGGAACGCCGAGAAAGTCGCAAAGCGGCTCCCAGCCTTCGCCCGACTCATAGACGAGCAGCTTCTCGCGCGGCACCGAGCGGCGCACGTCCTCGTTGTGCGCGTTGAACACTTGGATGGCGTGCGCCTTGTCGAGCGAGCCACCGAAGGTCTTCTCCACAACGATGGTATTGACCATCTCCATGTGGCGGTGGCGGTCGGGATCGACGGCGGAAGGGTCAGAACGAAGCGTCTCGAATTCCAGCATGCGCGCGAAGATTGTCGCTGCCGCGCTTCTGTACCAGGCATCTGGATCCCGCAGCGTGAGGATGATCTTGGCTTGCGGGTTCGCCGCGGCGAGGTCCTTCCAAAAATAGGTGGTCGGCCAGTCTACGGCCGAGGCGTAGCCGCTCAGCATCGGACGCCAATCGGAGGCTTCGCCGTTCGCCAGCGCGAGCCACATCGTGTCGTGCTCGGGATGCGCGCGCGTCTCGACCATGTGATAGCAGGGGCCGAGCCCGAGCTCCTCGAGCGCCGATTTCAGCGACAGCGTGCCCGTCCGGCCGAAACCTGCGCCGATCACGTTCGGGGTCATTGGACGATTATCCCAGCATTGTAGGGTGGAAGTCTTGCCGTGCTTATCGAGGCGATTTCGGATTCTCTGATGCGCAAGAGAAAGGGTTGAGCATCGAGGAGGCGCTTGAGGCTCTCGAAGAGATCGGCGCGGTCGAGCCCTTCGAGGATTGGAACGCGGCGGTGGCGGCGTCGGTTATGCGCTATACTCCTTGCGCAGCAAAGGGCGGTGAATGCAATGGCCAAGATTGTCTATCAGATCGTGCAGCACGACGGTGGCTGGGCCTACAAGGTCGACGGCTCTTTCTCCGAGCCGTATCGCAGCCACGAGGATGCGGTCGCCGCGGCGAAGCGGGCCGCGGCCGAGCAGGAGCTGCCAGGCGCAGGCGAGACCATCGAATATGAGGACGAGAAGGGCATCTGGCATGTGGAGTTCGATCCCGGTACCGACCGCCCTGCCACCGAGGTCGCGGACGACTAGGACGAGCGAGGACGAGACGCGAGCAACGCGTCCTCAAACGGGCATTCGCTGCCAGCGGCTACCGGTGGCAAATGGTGCCTGATGGGGCTATTTGCTATGCTCGTACATGGCCAGCGCGCACACGGATATATCTATGAAAAGAAACGCTTTCCGGGTGATTCTCGAGCGGTTGCAGGCCATCGGAGCCCTCTCCCTGGTGATGGTCTGGCTCGGGGTGCTGCGCACTCTTCCACAGGATATTCCCAAGAATTTCCCGTAACAGCCGGCGGATTTTTGCGGCGCCTCCCTGCGGCGAAGATCGCGCCGCTTGGGTTAGCTCTAGCGCTCCTGCTTATGCCGCTTCCGGCGCATAGCGACGACGTGGAGAACGGCATCGCGGCAGCGGCGGAAATTGCCGCGAACCAACCCAAGCCCTTCGTTGATACGGTCTGCCCGCTGATGCAAGAGCAGGCGGATGCGAAGGGCTTGCCGGCCATGTTCTTTGTGCGGCTCATCTGGAAGGAAAGCCGCTTCAATCCTGGGGCGGTGAGCCCCAAGGGCGCGCAAGGCATCGCGCAGTTCATGCCTGGCACCGCATCGGATCGCGGGCTCGACGACCCGTTCGAGCCGAAATCGGCCATCGTGCATTCGGCAAGCCTGCTCGCCGACCTCAAGTCCGAGTTCGGCAATGTGGGCTTGGCGGCGGCGGCCTATAACGCGGGCGCCGAGCGGGTGCGCGCTTGGCTCGACGGACGGTCGAGCCTGCCGGCGGAGACCATCGGCTACGTGTCCTTCGTCACCGGCCGCGACGCAGAGGAGTGGAAGCTGCCCGAGACTGATCTGCCGAACTCGTTGAAGACCCCGGCCGAGGATGTGGTCGAGTCCTGCCGCAAGCTCGCGCCTCTCGTCGTGCGCGCGGTGTACGAGACCGAGCCGCTGACAGCGAGCGGTGCGTGGCGGCCTTGGGGCATCCAGGTGTCGACGTCATTCTCCAAGGCGCGGGCGCTGTCGACCTTCGCGCGATTGCAGCGGCGCTATGCCTCGGTGCTGTCGGAGCGCGAGCCGTTCGTGCTGCCTGAGCGCAATCTCTCCCGCGGACGCCGCGCGCTCTACATGGTGCAGATCGGCGCCGATGCCCGCGACGACGCGGTCAAGCTCTGCGCCGAGCTCAGGGCGCGCGGCGGCGCCTGCATCGTGCAGAAGAACTGAGGCCACAGGGGCCAATTATGGCGATAGGGCCGAAAACGTTCCGCTATTTCGCGGCTTGCGACCACGTCGGCGTGCCAATAGTGCCCGGCTGGGCTATGGTGCCGGCGGCTGAAACTCGCGGGGAACGCTTTCGAACATGCTCACCACCTACGAAGCCCGGTCGGGCGCACTAGAGCCGCACAAAAATCCGCGGCGGATCACCGAGCAGGCCATATGGATCGACCTCCTCAATCCGAAGCGGGAGGAGGAGATCAAGATCGAGCGGGCGCTCAAGATCGGCGTGCCGACGCGCGAGGAGCAGCAGGAGATCGAGGCGTCGAGCCGGCTCTATCAGGAGAACGGCGCTCATTTCATGACCGCGACGGTTCTCTATCAGACCGACACGGCTGAGCCTGCGACCACTCCAATTACCTTCATTCTCGCCGGCAATCGGCTCATCACACTACGCTACGCCGAACCGGGCGCCTTCGCGATTTTCGCCGCGCGCTGCCGCAAGCCTGATCCGAGCCTCACCAACGGCACGGCGGTGCTCATCGGGCTGATCGAGACCATCGTCGATCGCATGGCGGATTTCATCGAGCGCATCCAGGGCGAGGTTGACAAGCTGTCGCGTTCGATCTTCGACATGAAGGGAGGAACCGCCACGCGGCAGCGGCGCTTCGACGTATTGCTGAAGGAGATCGGGCGCGAAGGCGAACTCACTTCGCGTGCCAGAGAGAGCACGCATTCGCTCGGCCGCCTACTCACCTTCCTCACCCAGGCTGCGAATGAGCGCAAAGAGGACAAGCTGTTGAAGGCGCGCATTCGCACTGCGGCGCGCGATGTCGTGTCGCTCGCCGATCATGTCAGCTATCTGTCGAACAAGATCGTGTTCCTGCTCGACGCCACGCTCGGCATGATCAATATCGAGCAGAACAACATCATCAAGATTTTCTCCATCGCCGCGGTCGTGTTTCTGCCGCCGACTCTGGTCGCCTCGGCCTACGGCATGAATTTCGAGTTCATGCCCGAGCTGAAATGGGCGTTCGGTTATCCCTTCGCTATTCTGCTCATGGTGATCTCGGCCGTGCTGCCCTATCTCATCTTCAAGCGTAAGGGCTGGCTGTAGCACCCACGATCGAACCGTCTCGCCTCCGCCACGTTGATATAAGAGACGAGACGGCGGGCGCCGAACAAAAAACTTATAGGAGTAAGAAGAATGATCGATCGTTCCTTGAGCATCGCCGTTGCCGCGGGCGCGCTGGTTCTCACCGCATTGATGCCGCAACACGCGTCGGCGCTGCCGCGCGTCGGCGTCGACACGCAAGCGAGCCCTGCGCTCGTGCAGCAGACCGGCACCAGATATTATCGCCGCAACGACCGCCGCACCGGAAGTTATGTGCGGGCACCCTTCGCCGAGGTGGATACGCGGCGCGGCACCTGGGTCGCGGCGCCCTTCGCCCGGGTTTATTCGGACCGGCGCGGCACATGGGTGCGGGCGCCGTTCGTGAACCTCTGGGCTCCGCGCGACTAAGGTTTACGACGTCCCGAACAATAGGAACCACGCAAGCGCCACGCTTGCGGAAATCGCAAGCGTGGCGGCAATGCCGAGTTTCTGCCTGAACAGCAGAAGTGCTGCAAGGCAGGACAGTGCCACGGCTTCAAGGTCGAGCGTCGAGACATCGGGCAGCCAGAGCCGCAACGGGCCGTGCCATGCAGGCTCGACCTTGGCGAAGAACACGTGCAGCGCGAACCACAGGCTCAGATTGAGAATGACGCCAACCACCGCGGCGGTGACGGCGCTCAGCGCGCCGGTAAGCTTCGGATTTGTACCGAAGCGCTCGACATGGGGCGCGCCGGCGAAGATCCAAAGGAAGCTGGGCGCAAAAGTCGCCCATAGCGTGATCGCCGCTCCGAGGAGTCCGAAGACGAGCTTCGGTTCGCCACCAAAGCGATAGCCGGCGAGGAAGCCGACGAACTCAGTCACGAGGATGAGCGGGCCCGGCGTGGTTTCGGCGAGGCCGAGACCGTCGAGCATCTCGCCGGCGTTCAGCCAGCCATAAGTTTCGACCGCCTGCTGCGCCATGTAGGCGAGCATCGAATAGGCGCCGCCGAAGGTCACGGTGGCAACCTTCGAGAAGAAGATGGCGATGTCGGTGAAGACATGGTCGCGGCCAAAGCTGATGGCGACTAGGGCAAGCGGCACGATCCAGATGGCGAGCCACAGGCTTGCCGTGCGCAGCGTTTGGCCGACGGGCACGGGAGGGGCTTTGCTTCGAGGCTCGGACGATGCGGCGCCGTTCGTCGCGGCAAGCACATATCCCAACAAAGCGGCGCCGGCGATCACCAAGGGAAACGGCACATCGAAGAAGAAGATGGCGATGAAGGCCGCACCGGCGATGAGCCAATGAGCCGGCCCACGAAGCGCGCGCTTCGCAACTCTGAGCAGGGCCTCGATGACGATGACGAGAACGGCCGCCTTGATGCCGACAAACGCCGCCTCGACAAAAGGAAATTGCCCGTACATCGCATAGGCGATGCTAAGCGCGAGCACGACAAGGGCGCCGGGCAGGACAAACAGCAACCCGGCGGCAAGCCCGCCCAACGTGCCATGCAGCCGCCAGCCGACATAGGTCGCAAGCTGCATGGCTTCCGGCCCCGGCAGCAGCATGCAGAAATTGAGCGCGTGCAGGAATTGCTCCTCGCCAATCCATTTGCGCTCGTCCACCAACACGCGATGCATCAGCGCGATCTGGCCGGCCGGGCCGCCGAAGGACAGAACGCCGATCCGCGCCCAGACGGCGAGCGCTTCGTTGAAGGTGGGTGCGGCGCTTCGGTGCTGCGGCATGAGCCGTTGGTAGCGGATTCCGGGTTGCGCCGGAATGACAGCGCGGGATAAGCGCGCTCAAATCTAGGTGTTGCCTGGAGAGCGTGGTACGGAAGACGCGAAAAGTGCGGGTTTAGGAAAAGCGATGGTCTCGACGCAATTGATCCAGGTGGCGGTGTTTCTCGCCGCCGCAGCCATTGCCGCGCCGCTCGGCCGCATTTCTCGGATGGGGGCGGTGCTCGGCTATCTCGCCGCGGGCGTGGTCATCGGCCCTTATATTCTCGGGCCCCTCTACCAGCTTAACGATGTCGAGGGGATCCTGCATTTCGGCGAGTTCGGCGTCGTCATGCTGCTGTTCGTGATCGGGCTTGAGCTTCGCCCCGCCAGGCTATGGGCCATGCGCTCGGCGATCTTCGGGCTCGGCGCGGCCCAGCTCGTGGCGACCTCGCTTGTGCTCGCCGCCGCTGGCTTTGCGCTCGGCCTCACCTTCGCCCAGGCGCTGTTCATCGGGCTTGCACTCTCGCTCTCCTCGACGGCCTTCGCGCTGCAATTGCTGGATGAGAAGGGCGAGATCAATACGCGCCATGGGCGCCTCGCTTTCTCGGTCCTGCTGTTCCAGGACCTCGCCGCCATCCCGCTCATTGCACTGGTGCCGCTGTTCGCGGTCGGCGCACCGAACGAGTTGGCCATGGACCTCCGCGCCGGCATACTCGCCATCTTCACCATCATCGGGGTGATTGTCGTCGGCCGCTTCGTTCTCAGCAGGCTCTATCGCATCATTGCCGCAACCGGCGTGCGCGAGGCCATGACGGCGAGCGCGCTGCTGACGGTGGTCGGAGTGGCGCTGGTCATGGAAGCCGCGGGTCTCAGCGCGGCCCTCGGCTCGTTCATCGCCGGCGCACTGCTCGCCGATTCCGAATATCGCCATCAAATCGAAGCCGATATCGGTCCGTTCGAGGGGCTGCTGCTCGCCGTATTCTTCATCGCCATCGGAATGTCGATCGATTTGAGCGTGGTGGTGGCGGAGCCGCTGCAGCTCATCGCCATCGTCGTCGGTCTCGTCGCCATCAAGGCCGTCATCCTCTATGCGCTTGGCCGCTGGTGGGGGTTGAAGAGCGAGGCGGCACGGCGCCTCGGGCTCGTGATCAGTCAGGGCGGCGAGTTCGCCTTCGTGCTGTTCGCCGCCGGCGTCTCGCAGCAGGTCATCGGCCAGCACATGGCCAATCTCTTGACGCTCGCCGTGACCTTGTCCATGGCGGCGACGCCGCTTCTGCTCCTCATCGATGAGACGGTCTTCCGCGCCGCCGAGCCCGAGCCTCCCGACTATGAAACGCCGGACGGTGGCGATCATCACGTCATCGTCGCTGGCTTCGGCCGCTTCGGCCAGATCGTTGCACGTGTGTTGCGCGCCCGGCGCATTCCGTTCACCGCGCTCGACTCGAGCGTTGCGCAGGTGGACTTCGTGCGCCGGTTCGGGGCGCAGATCTATTACGGCGATGCCGGGCGCCTCGATATCTTGCGCGCGGCGCAGGCCGACAAGGCGCTCGCCTTCGTGCTCGCCATCGACAATGTCGATGCCTCGCTCAGGGTGGCGGAGATGGTGCGCCAGCACTTTCCGGATTTGCCGATCTACGCGCGGGCACGCGACCGCATCCACGTGCACAAGCTCATGGATCTCGGCGTCACCATCATCGAGCGCGAGACATTCCTCTCGGCGCTGGAATTGACCCGCAGGCTGCTGCGCGGTCTAGGTTTGAGCGAGGCCGAGACGAAGCGGCTTCTCGCAACCTTCAAGCGGCAGGACGAGAAGCGGCTTTATGACGACTATAAATACTACACGGATCTGGAGAAGGTCCGCGCCAACGCCCAGACGGCGGCGGTTGAGCTCGAGGAGCTGTTCGCCCGCGACGTGGAAGAGCTCAATCTTGCCGAGGAGGAGCCTGCGATTGTTGGCGCTGAGCGGCGAGATGGCTGGCGATCAGCCGGTTCACCTCGGAAGGATGGGTGAACGGGCTCATATGGCCCGCGCCCTTGATCACCGTGACCTCCGCATTGGGTAAGGTAGCGCCGAGCATGTCGACCACGGCGCGGGTCGGCGCGGGAGTCTTGCCGCCGGCGATCAGCAAGGTCGGCACGGTCACGCTCGCATAGGCGCTGAGCTTCTTGTCGGCCTCGATGATGATCATGAACTCGAGTGCGACCTTGTGGATGGTGGCGGTGATGGCCTCCTTGAACTTCTCCGGCGATAGCCACCAGCGCAGACGGCCGAGCCAATAGCGCATGAAGGCAGCCGCCGCCTCGCGGTCCTGGCCGTTCGACACGGCGGAGAGCACGGCAACGCCGAGCTTCTCGATTTCGGTCCACTCGGGGCGGCCTTCGACGCGCAAGAGATTGAAGGACACTGGTTCGACCAGTGTCAGGCTCTGCACCTTCGGCCCAAGCTCGCACGCGGCTTCAAGGGCCATGGCCGCGCCATAGGAGTGGCCGACGAGGTGCACGTGCTTTTTCGTTTTCTTGGCGAGATCGAGGAGCACGGTAAGATCGGCCTTGCCGGTAAACACCCTGCCTTCAGGCCAGGCGCCGGATTGCCCATAGCCGATGAAGTCCGGCGCGAGCACGCGCCATTCGGGCTCGAGTGCTTCGATCAGCGGTAGCCATTCCTTGTGCGAGGCCGAGCTGCAATGGCCGATAATGACCACTGGCCCTTTGCCCCGGTCGAGATAGGCGATCTCAACGCCGTCGACCGCGAGCTGCTTCATTTCCCTCAGACTCCGTCATACCGGCGAAAGCCGGTATCCAGCAGCGCGGCGCGCGCGAAGACAAAAAAACTGGATTCCGGCTTTCGCCGGAATGACGGAGGTGTATGGCTTGGAGGACGGAACTACAACAATACCTTCGGCGACGTCAGCTCGCGGCTGCGGCTTCCGGAGCTTCGGCAGCGGCGGCAGCCTTCTGCACCGCCTTCTGCACCTTCTCGAAGGCGCGCACCTCGATCTGGCGAATGCGCTCGCGGCTCACGCCGAACTCGGCGGACAGCTCTTCCAGCGTCAGTGGATCCTCGGCGAGACGGCGCGCCTCGAACACCCTGCGCTCGCGCTCGTTCAGACCTTGCAGCGCGTGGTTGAGCATGCCGCGGCGGCGCTCTGCCTCCTCGGACTCGGCGAGTGCCGTCTCCTGGTCCATGGTGTCGTCGACCAGCCAATCCTGCCACTCGCCGCTTTCGCTGTCGTTGCGCACGGGCGCGTTCAGCGATGAGTTGCCGGCAAGCCTCCGGTTCATGGAGACCACGTCTTCCTCGGTGACGCCAAGCTGGGTGGCGATGCGCTTCACCTGATCGGGACGCAGGTCGCCTTCATCGAGCGCCTTGAGCTGGCCCTTGATCTTGCGCAGGTTGAAGAAGAGCTTCTTCTGCGCCGCGGTGGTGCCCATCTTCACGAGGCTCCACGAACGCAGGATGTATTCCTGGATAGCCGCCCTGATCCACCACATTGCGTAGGTGGCGAGACGGAAGCCCTTGTCCGGATCGAAGCGCTTCACCGCCTGCATTAGGCCGACATTGCCTTCGGACACGACCTCGCCGATCGGCAGGCCATAGCCGCGATAGCCCATGGCGATGCGCGCAACGAGGCGAAGGTGGGAGGTGACGAGCCGATGCGCCGCGTCACGGTCGCCATGCTCGCGCCAGCTCTTGGCGAGCATGTACTCCTCCTGAGGCTCCAGCATGGGAAATTGCCGGATCTCTTCGAGGTAACGCGTCAGGCCGCCATGCGCCCCAACACTCGGTAAACTCTGCGCCATGAGAGCTAATCTCCTGCGGCCCAATGCGGGCCACATCTTTTCACCCGTTGCCCCCCGGCGCCTCTCTATAGAACGTTTGCCCCGAGGATTAAAGGCCGGGGAACCTTCACAGTTCCTTGAGGGCCTCCACGATCATCGCAAAATCTTCAGGCAGTGGACTATTAAATTCCAGTAAGGTGCCCGAGACCGGATGCACGAAGCTTAACTGGGCGGCGTGCAACGCCTGGCGGGTGAAACCGGCGAGCTTCTCCTGCACCTTCTCGGGGAGCTTGCGCAGCTTGGACTTGAAGCCCTGGCCGTAGACCGGGTCGCCGATGAGCGGCGTTCCGATCGAAGCAAGGTGCATGCGCACCTGATGGGTCCGCCCCGTCGCCAGCGTACATTCGAGCAGCGAGGCGATAGGCTCAGGCCCGCGTCCGAAGGTCGCGACCACCTGGTAGTGGGTCATAGCTTCGCGTCCGCCTCTCGCCACGGGGGTGATGGCCATCTTGGTGCGACTCGTCTTGTGGCGGCCGATCGGCGCGTCGATGTTGCCGTGCGGCCGCGGCGGCGCGCCCCAGACAAGCGCGAGATAGCCGCGCTCGAGCTCTCCCTCCCGGCCGTGGTCGGCGAATTGCTCCGACAGCGCGCGATGGGCCTGGTCGGTCTTGGCCACGACGAGGAGGCCGCTCGTGTCCTTGTCGAGGCGATGCACGATGCCCGGGCGAGCCACGCCGCCAATGCCTGAGAGGCTCGCCCCGCAATGGGCGATAAGCGCATTGACCAGGGTACGGTCGATATTGCCGGCGCCGGGATGAACGACGAGGCCGGGGGGCTTGTCGATGACGATGATGGTGCCGTCCTCGTAAACCACATTGAGCGGGATTTCCTGCCCCACCGGCTTCGCACTTACCGGCGGCGGAACGCTGATTTCGAAGCAGTCGCCCGGTTTGACCGGGTATTTCACGTCTTCTATGGTCGCGGGGCCGAGCGCGACGCGGCCCTCCCTGATCAAGCCCTGAAGGCGGGTGCGGCTTAACTCGGGAAAGTGGCCGCTTAGGAAGCGGTCGAGCCTCTGGCCAGCGTGGCTCTCATCGGCTTCTGCCGTCAGTCGTTCGGTCGAATCAGGCATGGGGTTTTAAGGATGTCCGTGGCCGGCGAGCCGGAGAGTAATAGCACGGTGCCGGGCACCGTCTTCACCCCGCGTCAGGTACGCGTTCTCAAGATGGCGGTCATCGTCATGGGCGTGCTGCTCGTCGGCGGCTTCGCCTTCGTGCTCGCGGCCATTGTCTATCAAGCGTCGCGGCCGGCACAAGATGCGAGCCTGACGGGTGCGCGAGCCGTGCCGGGGCAGGGGGGCTTGAGCATCGATCTGCCCGTGCCTGCCGGTGCCGCGGTCAGCGCCATGTCGCTCGACGGCAGCCGCCTCGCGGTGCATCTCACTGGTCCCGCTGGTCCGGAAATCGCGGTGATCGACCTTGCCACCGGCAAGGTCGTCGCCCATGTGAGGCTCAAGCCGCAATAAGCCTTGATCCCTTTCGCGCGCCCAAGCTATAGCTGTCCGCTCGCTTGGCCGGAACGGAACGCCCCGTTCGTCTAGTGGCCCAGGACGCTGGCCTCTCACGCCGGAAACAGGGGTTCGAAACCCCTACGGGGCGCCAATAAAATCAATGAGTTAAATCTGGGCTTGCCACAAAGTTTCAACTTTCGTGGCCAGTGAGTTTCAACTTTTCGTTCGCCGGGCGTTCCGCGCGAAGCTTTTGACGACCGCGTTTTCGCGCTTCGTCGGCGAGCCTTACCGTTGCCGCACGCTTAGGCAGATCCCCATTAAAATTTCTTGCGCACTCGTAGTGCCAGTTGGTGCGTGTCGTCGTGACGAACCTCACTAGGGCACAGCCCTGAGCTGCGGGTGCGTAGCCCGAATTGTAGAACACCGTTCTCTTAGCTTTGACATCTTTCGTGAGATCACAAAACAGCGGCAGGTAGTCCTTGCCCCCGAAGAAGACAATCGGTTCGTCGGTATCATTCGGCAACATGCGCAGGTCGCGGTAAAGATCACCCTCCCTCAACGCGCCGTCGCGCGATCCGGCACCCTCGAGTGGGTAGATCCTTTTGTCGGGTTGCGTGTGCGGCACCAGTTGTCGTCAGGAGGCGAGCTTCAATTCCTCGGCGATGTCGGCGGTTTTGGCGTCGGCAGCGATTTCACTTGGCAGCTCTTCGGTGGCTACGCTTTCGACTTCTGGGGCTCGAACCTCCACGGGCTCGTTGGCTATCGCGCGTTGGCTGTCGACTACACCCAAGACGGCCCCAGCAAAAACAACCTCGACCTAATCCTGCATGGACCGGTGGTGGGCTTGAGTTTTCGCTGGTAATGTCTGATCGTCGGGGTGCACTTGAAACTCCAATCTGCAACAGCTGAAAACATCCCGGCGCTTATCTCGAGAGGTGGAGAACTGCATTGTCGTCAGGGGAGCATTGCGGCACTGCTATGGGCCAGCCTCATAGCGGCACTTCTGACAGGTCTCGCCGCGCCTCCAGCGCAAGCCGTCGAAAAAAACCTTCTCAACAAGGGGGAGGTTCTCCTCAGGGAAAACTGCTCACGCTGTCACGCCATCGGCAAGGAGGGGGAGAGCCCCCACAAGGAAGCGCCACCCTTCCGAACGCTGTCTAGAAAATACCCGGTCAAGGATCTCGCCAAATCACTGGCCGAGGGCATCGTTTCCGGCCATCCCGATATGCCAATCTTCACGTTCGATCCGCACGACGTCGCGGCGATCATCGACTATCTCGAATCGATTCAGGACCCAACCCTCGGTCCTAGCGAATTCCCGGGAGAACTCAAGGAGTAGCTTCGAGTGGTCAGAAGCGATTGGCGTGCGCTTGAGCACCGGCGGGCTGTTCGCTTTGTTGACTAGCAGCCAAATGCGCCGAGTCTCGACCTCCTGTTCTTACACGAGCGATCGCATCCCGCCTTCGCCTGCAACGCCTCTCGATAAGGGGCCTGCGTTTATGCCACACAAAGGTCTTTTAACGGCCCAATTGGGAGCCGAGGGCATGAGGTTAAATGCTGGTGGCATTTTCAACGCCCGTCGGCTGGACTCGCTACTAGGGGGACCGCTTATGAAGCCTCGTACGCGCGCGCCCCTGCTGGGGTGCTGTACTGTGATTGCTTTCAGTTGTATTCGGCGACTTGCAGGCGCGCTGACCGTCGGGTTCCTGCTGCTGGCGTGGCCAGCCTCGCTTCAGGCACAAGACAACAATCCTCTCCACGCCGTGGATACTGCGAGTCCACAAGCGACATTGCGGTCATTTCTCACACTCACGGAGGCGATTGAAGAGGCGTTTCTTGCCTACCTCACCAATCCGGATGCAGCAACACAGGCGACGACCCAACGGCTGCGGGACAAACTGATCCGGCTATTCGATATGAGCCAAGTGCCTCCCGCCTTGCGTCAGGATGTCGGTGCGGATGCGATGGCCTTTCTGGTCGATGTAATTCGGCGTGTGGATGTGCCGCCACTTGAAGCCATACCCGATGCCAAGGCCTTTCCGGACGCAAGCCAGACGGCAAGCTGGGCCATTCCCGATACCGAGATCACCGTCACTCGCATAATGGAGGGCCCTAGAAAAGGAGAGTTTCTCTTTAGTGCGGATACCGTGTCACGTGCGGGCGAATTCCATGCGCTCGTCAAGAACCTTCCGCTGAAGCGCCCTGACCGGGTAGAAAGCTGGCGCGATTTACAATTGCAGTCCCATGGCTGGATGATCCCGCCGAATCTCGTAATCGGCCTGCCGAGCGGCCTCAAGCAACAGGTGCTGGACACCCCCGCATGGAAAGTTCTCGGCACCGGCCTCATCATTCTCTTGGCGTGGACCATCGTCTGGCTATGGCATCGCCTGACTCGCCCCCGAGCGCTGGACCACCGACCCGTCAGCTATTTGCGTCGCCTGCTGACGCCGATAGCGTTGGTGGCAGCCATCCTCGGTGTCGGGTATGTGATTGAGGACCAGATCAACGTCATCGGCGATTTCGCCGATATCGTCGAGTTCGCGACCACGATCGCCCTATACATCGCTGCGGCCTGGGCCCTATGGCTCGCGACGCTCTTTGTCATCGAGTGGATCATTGCTTCACCCGCGGTCCCAGACGAGAGCCTCGATGCCAATCTGCTTCGTCTTCTTGGGCGCGTTGTCGGCATCTTTGCGATTGCCATGGTGGCGGCACATGGCGGACAGCAATTGGGTATCCCCGTCCTTGGCGTTCTGGCAGGACTTGGCGTTGGTGGTCTAGCAGTGGCGCTCGCTGCTCAAAGCAGCGTGGAGAACCTGATTGGCGGTCTCAACCTCTACGCGGACCGTCCTATACGCGTGGGGGATCTCTGCGCATACGGCAGCATCAAGGGCCACGTCGAGCACATTGGATTGCGATCCACCAGGATCCGTGGGCTCGACAGGACGGTGACGACAGTGCCGAATTCCGAGCTTGCTAAGGTGCAAATCACGAACTTTGCCTTTCGTGATCAGATGCTTTTTCACCACATTCTCGATCTGCCTTACGAGACGACAACAGAGCAGCTACGCTTTCTAGCTCTGAGCATCCGGAACTTCCTGATGTCACATCCGAGGGTGCGCAAGGAGGTGGCCCCGCCGAGGGTGCACGTCGTCGGATTTGGCGAATGGTCGATAAAGGTCGAAGTTCATGCCTACATCGATGCCAAAGAGTTGCCAGAGTTCCTCGCCACCCAAGAGGAATTCATGCTGTGGATAATGGCTTTGGTCAACAAGGCTGACTTGAGCTTCGCGTTCCCATCCCAGACCAGTTACATCGCCCGCGACGTAACCTCCTTGCCGACTGGTTTACGGCGAGCGATACCCTGAACATGGTGTATCGCAGGCGACGGATCGCGGCCAAGCGCTACAAAAAAAGTTCAGTTGTCGGCACAAGCCTGAGGGATAAGCTTTTTGTCGGCAGATACAAGGGCAAGTTGGAGTTGCCCGAACAAGTTGGAGTTGCCCTAAACTGTCAGGTTGACTGAGTGGCACGCCCGCCGGAAGGACCGCGTTCGGGTCATAAGCAGACTGAGTGGGAACTGTCCGCTGCTCTCCCACCTAAGCAGACATTGCGTCTAGCAACGTCCACAATACGCTCCTAAGAGGACCCAGCTATCAAACATCTGCTTAGTGCCAGGAACGGACGTGTGGTGGATGTGAGCCCGCGCTCGCGGATGGACTTTGAGGCCAGCCTTTACCGTTGGCAAACGGACGGAGCCGGGGCGCCTCTGAAGCGGTCGTTCATCCAACTGATGGCGGTAGGAGCACTGTCGCGTGCGACGAAAATATGCGACACGCCGGGAAGCTCGACAAAGGTCACCCGCACGCCTTTGGCGCAGAGCGCTTTGGCGAAACGCTTCGTGACCTGCGGATCCACCGTCGTGTCGGCGAGCCCTTGGGCGATGAAGACCGGCGCCCCGGCCGGAGCTTGACCCGGTGAGTTGCGCACCATGATCCCTTTCCAGGGTTCCGTCTTGGATGGATCGAATTTGAAAAACGTTCTCGTTCTGCAATGGCTTCTCGTCGTCCTCAAGGGTCTCGAACTGGGCGATAGATGTAAGGCAGTCCCGCGCGGTCTTGTTGAAGGCGGACATCACCGCCGGCTCGACAATGGTCGCGGGCGAGACGTTCTGAAGCCTTGACCAGGAGAGCAACGCCATCGCAAGTAAGTCCTGTTCGGTTGAATTCGTCGTCGTCGAACAGCTCGACGAGATAGGTCGCAGGTGCCGCCGCGGCGACACCAACAAGCTCGAGTTCCGGCGCATAGCGGGCGGCGATTTCGCCCGTAAAGAGAGCCGCGTGGCCCCCTTGGCTATGACCCCATACCGCAAAACGGTTGGAAGCGCCGCCTTTGGTGAGGTGTCGCGCAGCACGCACCGAGTCCAGTACAGCTCGCCCTTCGCTCTCGCCAATCAGATAAGGGTGGATGCCATCGGTGCCGAGACCGGGATAGTCGGTGGCGACGACGACGTAGCCTTGGCCAAGCATTTCGCGCAAGTTCCAAATCAATCCTGCCCTATCCGGATACAGCGATGGCGCGCAAGCCGGCGCGACGCCCGAAGTTGGGTGCGCCCAAGCGATGACGTTGCGGCCGCCGGCAGGCGCGGGGCCGGACGGGATGAAGATCGCGCCAGAGACAGGGATCGGCTCGCCCTTCAGTCCGGTGGAGCGGTAGAGAAAACGGAAAGCGTCGCTATTGCCAGGGCCGCCGCTCTCAAGCGGCCACACCCGAATGATCGTCCCCGCCTTTCCTGGGATCTCGCCGGGCTGAACGTCATAAAGCGCTTCGGCCGGGTCTCCGCCGAGGCCGAGAAACACGGCGAACGCCCCCGTCGCTGCAAACCTCGACAAATACCTAGCCGCGAGCATTTTGGCTCTCCTCTCCACAGAAATAATCGATCAGCGTGAGCGCCTCGACCTACGCAGGGCAATGAGCGCCACGTGGAGATGATGCGCAATACTGCTTTTCTTCATCCGTGACGGGACCAGCGAAGGCCATAGTGGAAAGCAACCCAGCCATAGCTGCGATCGCCAAAACTGATTCCGTCACGTTCTATCCCGCCAGGTGTGAGAGTAACTATCAGGTCTCCCTAGCTGTGATTTGTGGCTGCTTTGGAGCGGCAATGCCTTTTTAATAACCGCAGCGGTGTCGTCCCGATTATGCGCATCAACGGGAAAGGGCTCGCGCTTGGGGAAGCAACCTTATTGGCAAGGCTTGTGACCTTGAGAGTGAAGACAAAGCAACACGCTAAGCGGACAAAGTCCACGTCCGCTTTGGGTCATTAGCGGACATCGCGTCACGTTCTGGGATGTCCGTTATTCCCCCCAAAGCGGACATGCTCATCAGTGCGGTTTGCACGTCCGCTTAGTG
>CAWHAX010000032.1:0-28715 GCA_963827365.1 uncultured Alphaproteobacteria bacterium
TCCGAAGGCAGAGGTCACAGGTTCAAATCCTGTCGGGTGCGCCAATTTTTGCAGCATGATCGGTTAGCGTCTGTCTGTAAGGGGAGTGTGGCGTATGTCTGCGTTGTTAGCGCTAATTTCGATTGCGATGATTGGCTATTTATATGGTTGCAAGACCGACGATGGTTAGTCGAGACGAGCTGGACGCCGAAGGCGCGCAGATCGCGCAGTTAAGCGGCGATGTGCGCCACTCTATTCGGCGGCATCCTTAACGGCCGCTTGCTCCTCGACCTTCGCCAGTTCCACGACCTGCTTGAGGCCGCCGCCATTGCGGTTGGAAATCTTAATGTCACCGCCCGCGCGCTGCACGATCTCGCGCGCGATGGTGAGGCCTAAGCCAGCGCCGGCGATGTTCTGCCGCCGACCAGGATCGACGCGGAAGAAGGGCTCGAAAACCCGGTACAGCAGCTCCGGTGGAATGCCCGGGCCCTCATCCTCGATGATCACCTGTGCCACGGCGCCATCGGCGCCATCCGCGTCTGCGACACTGACGGTCGCCTGCCGGCCATGGGTCGCGGCATTTATCATAAGATTGCGCAGCGCACGGCTGAGCGCGAGCTTTCCGGCTCGCACGCTGACCGTTTGCGTACCCGTCACCGTGACATCCAAGTTCTGATCCTTGAGCTCGCCGGCAATACCGGTAACCAGTGTGTCGAGCCGCAAGGCCTCTGGCGAGGTTTTGCCCAATTCCTCGCGAACGAGGAGAATGGCGCTGTCGGCGATACGCTCGAGCTCATCGAGATCGGTGAGCCAGAGTCTCCGCTCCTCCTCATCCTCCACGAACTCGGCGCGCAGGCGCATGCGCGTGATCGGCGTACGGAGATCGTGGCCGGCGGCGGCGAGCAGCCGCATGCGGCTCTCAATGGCGCTGCGGAGCCGCGAGGAGAGGGAATTGAGCGCTCGCGCTGTCGCCCGCACTTCGGCCGGGCCTTTCTCCGGCAAGAGCGGAAGGATGGCGTCGGGTCCGACCAATTCGACGGCGTTCTCAAGGAGCATGAGCGGCTGCACCATGCGATGAGCGGCGAAGATGGCGATCGCCGATACCCCGACAGTGATCAGCGCAAGCCATTTAAGCAGCCCGTACCAGGGTTTCCGCTGCGGCGGCAGGTCGGCGATCGGCAGCAACAGCCAACCTTTGCCGGCGATGGGGATCGACACCACGAGCGGCGCATTCCAGTCCTTGCGAGATATGGTGACTGGAAGGTCGACGCCCCGCTCGGCAAGCTCGGTCCTAGGCCTCGCCGTGGCATTTTCGCGCAAGTCCCCGCCCGAAGGCTCGCGCACGAGGGTGAGCGCACTCGTATCCTGCTTTGCCACGCGCAGGAACATCTCGACCTGATCCGCCAAGGGCTCGGTGGTGCGCTGTGGCGGCGGCGGTACGAGCATGGCGATCATCACCCAGGTCAAGATTCCGACCACCGACACGATCGCCACGACGAGCAGCAGAGCGATCTTGGCGCGGAGCGTGTTCATGTCTCGTTGTCCTGAAGGTCAACGCGGGCGGCTAATTGGTAGCCGCCGTTGCGCACGGTCTTGAACAGTGGCGAGGCGGCGCGGTCGCCGAGCTTGCGGCGGAGCCGGCTGATCAGCACGTCGATCGAGCGGTCGAACACATCGCCCATGCGCCCGCGCGTGAGATCGAGCAGTTGATCGCGTGACAGGACCCGTCCCGGCCGGTCAAGAAAGGTCTTGAGCAGATCGAACTCGGCGCCGGTCAACACGACGTCAGTGCCTTGCGAATCGATCACGCGCCTTGTCTGCGGATCGGCGGTAAAGCCTGCAAAGCGGTAGGTCTTTTCGTCGGCGGCTTGCGGGGCGGCTTCGCCATGCCGCCGCAGCACGGCCTTGATGCGGGCGATCAGCTCGCGCGGATTGAACGGCTTGCCGAGATAGTCGTCGGCGCCGATCTCGAGCCCGATGATGCGGTCGACATCCTCTTTCAGCGCGGTGAGCAGGATGATGGGTACGTTCGAGCGCTGCGCCCGCAAGTCGCGGCAAAGATCGAGGCCTGAGCCGTCGGGCAGCATCACGTCGAGCACGATGAGATCGACCTGATGTGTGGCGAGGCGCTCGTGCAGCTCATGGCAGCCCGCGGCGAGCGACACCGTGTAACCCTGGCTCTCGATGTAACGGGCGAGAAGCTTGCGGATCTCTGGATCGTCGTCGGTGACAAGGATTCGCTGGGATGCGGACATCGTGGTTTCGCCCCGAGGAGAAGGATCAGCCGCGTTCTAGCGCCGCCACGTGGCTGCAACGAGGCCAATTTTGTGACGAAACCAGGCCATTCGGCTCCTCAGCAATGTTTCGACACAAATCGGTTCGCGCGGGCAACGCTTGGACATGTCGCGACCAAGCGTGGTCACGATCCTGGTCTAGCGTCGCGGCCATCAAACGTTGAGGTGACCCATGACCGATCTACCGCGATTTGCCCGCGTCCTCGCATTCGCCAGCGTGCATATGCTGACGCCTGCCTGGGGCCAAGCGCAGGAAGCGCCGATGGCCCGCATCAATTTGGCCGAAGCGCAGCCGGCGGCAGCAGCGCTCGCCGAGGCAGACCTGATAAGGACGAATGTGGCGATGACCGAGATCGCCAAGGCAGAGATGAAACACGGCGATCGGCTGATGGCCGAAGCCGCTCCTCCGGCCCCGCCGCATGCTGGTCTCCCAGACAGATGCGATGCATCCCGGCCGGGACGCGGACCGAAATTTCATGCCGGCGAGGGCCCGCCGAGGCAGAGTTTCGGTCCGGGTCGTCTCGCCATGAAGCTGAATGCGGCTGAGACAGAGATCGGCATCCGCGCCAATCAGCTCGATGCCTGGCGCGATTTCACCGACGCGCTGATAGCGACAATGACTCCGTCGTGGCGCCAATCGCCGCCCGACAATGACGGCAAGAGCGAGCCCTTCGCGCGCGCCGAGCGTCTTGCCAACAACGCCATCGAGCGCGGCCGGCACGCTGAAGACCTTGCCAAGGCGATCGAAGCTCTGAAGAGCAAGCTGACGCCGGAGCAGCTCGCCAAGGTTGCCGAGATCGAAGCGCGGCTCGGCGAGCGCCATGGCGGACCGCGGTTTGGGCCGCATCACGGTCCCGGTCCAAAGGGCGATGACGGGCCCGACGGCCCTGGCGACGATACCCCGCCTCCGGCAAAACCGGAGTAAAAGTGAAGGGGCGGTGCTCCAACCGGTGCACCCGCCCCTTCGACTTGACAGCGTAACTTTACGCGCTGCGGCTGCTCACGGCGTGATAGATCCACAGCACCAACACGGCGCCGATGACCGCCACCAGCATGCTCCAGATATTGAACCCGGTCACCCCGGTCGAGCCCAGCATATCGAAGAGATAACCGCCGACCACGGCACCGACGATGCCGAGCACGATATCCATGAGAATGCCCTGACCGGTGCCGACATAGATCTTGCTCGCGATAAAGCCCGCGATCAGGCCCAAAACAATCCAGGCTAGAATTGACATTTCCACTTCCCTCCCTGCTGTGAAGTCACGATTCCGATCGCGGCCGCTTCAAGGCTTTAGCCCCACAGCCGCTCCAACTCGCGTTGCGTCGGCAGGCGGCCGTCCGGCGTCATCCGATCGACCACATTCGGCAGTACCTTCGCCAATTCGGTAATTACCTCGTCGCGCGACAGGCCGGTCCGCCGCGACAACTGATCGACGACGTCCGAACCGAGCGCGTCCGACACTTGCCGCGAGGTGATGTCCTTGTTCTTGCCGCGGTTCACCCAGCTGTCGATGGTGTCGCCGAGGCCCTTTTGTTGGAATTGCTTCATGAGACCGCCAAGCCCATCGAGAATGTCGCCGGGGGCGGCGTCGGCCGGGACTGCCTGCGGGATGCGCGGCGCCGGATGAGGTTCGGCGGATGCGGTCTGGTCGGCGCCCTTCTTGCCGAAATAGCGCGAGGCGAAAAGCGCTAGAAGCGCGATGATCAGGGGTTTCGCGACATTGCCGCCGGGAAGGGCGGAGCTGCCATCAGAGCCAAAGATGTTGTTAGCTGCCATGCTGACCTCCTCAAGAACAAGTACGCCCCATCCCCAAAACGCAAACCTACCACGTCGGGTTCATTGCGACCAATCCCGGCTTCGCCGCACTCCGCGCCTCGACCCGCAAGCAAACCGCCACGATTTCGGCGCTTGCCGCTTGATTGGCCGAGCCGGCGACCCGTAAAAGGGGCGACATGACACTTTCCGTTACCGACAGGCCGATTTCGCTCGCCCCCGAATGGGCGCCGCAAAAGGCGATGTGGACCGCCTGGCCGGCCAATCCCGCCGCCTGGTACGGCGATCTAGAGGCGCCGCGGCGCGACGTTGCCGCCATGGTGCGCGCGCTTTCGGACGGAAACCGCGTGCGGCTGTTGGTCAATGGCGCCGAGGCTGAGGCCTCCGCTCGTGCCGCGCTCGGCGGTGCCGCAGACTTCGTTCCGGCGCGCTACGGCGATATCTGGCTCCGCGACACTGGCCCTATCTTCGCCCAGAGAGGCGATGGCTTGGTCGCTCTCAGGTTCAAGACCAACAGCTGGGGCGGCAAGTTCGATCTGCCCGACGACGCGACGGTCGGCGATGACATCGCCCGCTTCGCTGGTTGGCCTATTCTGAGCTTCGAATTTGTTTTGGAGGGCGGCGCCGTCGATCATGACGGCGAGGGCACCATGCTTGCCACCCGCCAAACCCTCCTCAACGCCAATCGCAACGGGTGGTCCAAGGCCGAAGCTGAAGCAGCACTTCACCGGGCCTTCGGCGCCAAGACGGTGATCTGGATCGATGAAGGCCTCAAGAACGATCACACCGACGGCCATATCGACAATGTCGTGCGCTTCGTAGGGCCTGCCCGCGTTGTCTGCCAGTCGCCTGCCGGCGCCGACGACCCCAACGCCGAGACCTTGGAGGGGATCGCCCGCGCGCTCGAAGGGGCGACCGACGCGAAAGGCAGGAAGATCGAGGCGATCCGCATTCCCGGCGTCGGTCTCTATCGCAACGCGCTTGGCGGGATATCGCCCGCCTCGTATCTCAATTTCGTCATCGCCAATGGCGTGGTGGTGATGCCGCTCTATGGAACGCCGACCGGGGCCGCCGCGCTCGATGCTCTGCAAGCGGTGTTTCCGGACCGCGGGGTTGTGGGCGTGCTGTCGCGCGGATTGCTCGGCGCGGGCGATGCCGGCGGCGGCTCGTTCCACTGCATCACGCAACAGGAGCCCGCGTGATGGCGAGCCGCACGATCACCGTCGCCGCCATCCAGTCGTCGTTCGGTCAAGACATGGCGGCCAACGTCGCCAGGATCGAAGGCTTTGTCCGCGAGGCTGCCAAGCGCGGTGCGCAGGTCGTGCTGCCGCCGGAGCTGTTCCAGAGCATCTATTTCCCGACGCTGCAGGACCCGAAATGGTTCGAGGTGGCGAAGCCTGCGAGCGAGCATCCCTCCGTGCGCGCGCTCCAGAGGCTCGCCAAGGAATTGAAGCTCGTCATTCCCATCTCCTTCTTCGAGAAGGACGGCCCGCGTTACTACAACAGCGTGGCGATTGCCGATGCTGACGGCGAGATCTTAGGCGTCTACCGCAAGAGCCATATCCCCGACGGCCCTGGCTATCAGGAGAAATATTACTTCCGCCCCGGCGACACCGGCTTCCAGGCGTGGAAGACCAAGGTCGGTACGATCGGCGTCGGCATCTGCTGGGATCAATGGTACCCGGAGGCCGCGCGCGCCATGATGCTGAAGGGTGCCGAGATTCTGCTCTACCCCACGGCCATCGGCTCCGAGCCCTACGATCTGTCTCTAGACACGCATGCGCGGTGGCAACGCGCGATGCAGGGCCATGCCGTATCGAATGCCGTGCCCGTGCTCGCCGCGAACCGCATCGGCGTTGAGCAAAACGACGGTGCGACGCAGAGCTATTACGGCCACTCCTTCATTGCCGACCATACCGGCCAAGTGGTGGCAGGATTCGGCGACAAGCAAGAGGGTGTGCTCATGCATAGCTTCGATCTCGCCGAGATCGAGCGTTACCGCGCCGAGTGGGGCTTCTTCCGCGACCGCCGCACCGACCTCTACGCCAAAAGCATCCTTTAATAGGAGTTTTCTCGCCTACGGTCGCTTGCCGCCGCAGATGGCAGCCCTGGCCGCCGTTTATGGCGCGGTGTTCGGCCTGCTTCCCATCGGCTGGATCATCCTCAACGTCATTTTTCTCTACCAGCTTGCCAAGGACTCAGGCGAGTTTCAGGTCTTGCAGCGTTCGATCAGCAGGATCCGCCTGCAGCTTCTCTTCATCCCGGGATCGGTCACATGGAGAACTTAGACCTTGTGCGGCTGCGAGGGGAGGGTGTGCGACATCGGCGCAGCGACACGTCTCGGCGCGGAGCTGGGCCGTAGGCGTAAGGCTACTTCAAAGCTGCGGCGGCCTTCAGAACCTCTTCGGCGTGGCCAGGGACTTTCACCTTGCGCCAGATGCCGCGGATCACGCCTTTCTCGTCGATGAGGAACGTGGAGCGGTCGATACCCATGTACTTCCGCCCATACATGCTCTTCTCAACCCAGGTGCCGTACGCCTCGCACACCTTGCCGTCTTCATCGGAGGCTAGCGGGAAGGGGAGCTTGTATTTCGTCTTGAATTTTTCGTGGCTTGCCACCGAGTCGCGCGAGATGCCGACGATCGCTGCCTTCATCTTGGAGAAGTCCGGAAGATTGTCGCGAAAGGCGCAGGCCTCTGCCGTGCAGCCCGAGGTGTCGTCCTTTGGATAGAAATAGAGCACGATTTTCTTTCCCTTGAGGTCTTTCAGCGCGACCTTGCCGCCGCCATCGGCAGGCAGTGTGAAACTCGGCGCCTTGTCGCCAACCTCGAGACTCATGCGTTTCCCTCCTAAGGTCCGCTTGGTCATCCTGATATGAGGGATAGTGTTCTCGTCGAAGGGCTCGCCTTCGGCGGCGTAGCCATGCCTCTTGTAGAACTCCTCCACGCCGACGCGGGCGTTGAGAATGATCATGCCATAGCCGCCGCGCCGCGCCCAAGCCTCGGCAAAGGCGAGCAGCCGCGATCCAACGCCTTCGCGCTGGCGCGCTTTCGCCACCGCCATCTGCTTCAGCTGGAGCGTGTGCGGTCCTAAGGTCTTGAAGGACACCGACCCGACGACGGTCCCATTGGTGAGGGCGCAGAAATGTCGCCTCAGGGCATCCTCGGCCAATTCTTCTTGACTAAGGGTGAGCCCGAGTGGCTTCCGGAGCATCGTCTCGCGGAGCTTTACAGCCTGGGCATAGAGGTCGGAGCCGTAGGGCGCTTCGGCTAGTGCGATGTCATGAACCTCGGTCACTCGCGCCCCTCGTCCGCAACCACCGTCAACAGGCCCCGCGCCTCGGTGCCCTGCCTGACGGTCTCCATGGATGGCTGTCCCCTCAAGGCTGCGCTGCCAGGCGCTCGGCCATGGCCCAGATGGCGGCAATCTGCGGCGCGTCCTTGCCGAGATAGTCGATATCGCTATAGCCCCACCAGTCCCAACAGCCATGCGGATTGACCACGCTCCCCGCAATCTGCGGAAAAAGGATCACGAGCCGGTTCGTGTCGGCATAGCGGGCAAAGCCGCTCTCCTTGATAAACGCGTCGCCAACGCTCTCACGCGCCTGCTCGCAGCCGTGTAGCGCAATATGCAGCCGGCAGCCTGGAGTGATCTCGCAAGCCGCGGGAACATAAGCGACGCCCTCGGCGCCAAGCCCGTTGGCAACCCCGTCAGCGAAGGAGGATTGGTCGAAAATGATGAACTTACCGGTCGGGCTTGGGGACGGATCGGCGAGGGGAGCGCCGTAGATCCATTCTAGGATCGCCTTCGCCTGGTCGTAATCGCAGTCGCTAACGTAAGGCTCCTCGGAGAGACCGCACGCCGTGCCCTCCGTCTCTGTCATAAAAGCGTGGCCGCCCTCCTTCTCCACCAGCGTCACGCTCCTCTCTGGCATGCCCGCCGCAGTGTAGAAACGCTTGGCAGCTTCGACCACTTGGCGCTGAACGGTTTGATCCGCATCGCCGGAGAAGAGATAGACCTTGTCGTCGGCAAGGCCCGAGAGGTCGTCGATCTTGCCATCCTCGGCAAGCTCTTTGGCGCGCTTGGCAAGCTTTTCCACATCGGGCACGCCCCAAGCGACCTTCATGCAGGCGTTCGCCGCTTGCGAGGCGTTCTGCCACATGACGATCGGCCAATAGGGGAAAAATTGGCCCGACGCAGTCTCGGCACAGGCGAAGGGGCCACCGGCGACGATGCCCGCTCCGACGATGTCTTTGGAGTGAGCAAGCTCGATCTGTCCTGCCATGTAAGCGCCGGAGGAGAGGCCTGAGACCGAGGTTGCGGGAAGTGTGACGCCGAGCCGCGGCAGTTCTTCCGCCGCTCTCGCCGCGTCTAGCGGCGCTGCGATCAGTCCGAGGCCGCCGAGCGCGGCAAGAGACAGGAACGTGCGCCTCAGTCTCAACCGTTGCATCGAACGAGCCTCGCTTTCGCACCTCGGATGCGTCTTCCCTTCGCTCCGCCCGCGCGCTTGGTGACAGCCGGAATCCGCTCTGGAGGAGCCTCGGACAATTTTATTAGGTTCTTCGAGCCCGAAGGGCCAAAAACTTCTTGCATCGCTGCTGCATGGGTGTACATAGCGCGTCGTTTAACTTGAACATCTGCTGGTTGGGGAGGACGCCATGTCCGATGACGCCCTCTTCCAATTGGGGATGGACTTGGATCGTGGTTCAAGCACCGCCCAAACGGAAGAAAAGCTCTCTCAGTGCCATTCCTCGCAAGAGGACGAGCGCAAGGATTTTTTCTGTGAGCGTGACGGGGTTCGCTACGCTGGCACCCATCTCATTATCGATCTGGTCCGAGCGGAACGGCTCGACGATCTAGAGCACATCGAAGCCACGCTTCTACGCTGCGTCGAGGTTGCCGGAGCCACGCTTTTGCACATCCACCTCCATCACTTTACGCCGAATGGCGGTGTGTCGGGCGTGGCAGTGCTCGCCGAGTTGCACATATCGATCCACAGCTGGCCGGAGTACGGCTATGCGGCGCTAGATGTCTTTATGTGCGGTCAGACCGATCCGAGACGAGCGATCGACGTCCTCAAAGAGGCGTTTTCGCCGGGCAAGGTCGTGGTCAAAGAGCATCTGCGCGGCAAGGAAATGAATCGATGGAACGGTGGGTCGAAGAAACGCTGCATCGCGGCTTCCGCGCACGCCTGAGAGCCGATCGAGTTCTCTTCGACAGCCAGACCGAGCTTCAGCATCTGATCATCTTCGAGACGCCCGATTTCGGGCGTGTGATGATGCTCGATGGTGTGGTGCAGCTGTCGACCAAGGACGAGTTCGTCTATCACGAGATGATGAGCCACGTGCCGCTGTTCGCCCATGGGCGGGCGGAGAAGGCGCTTATCATCGGCGGCGGCGACGCCGGGGTCTTGCGCGAGGCGCTCAAGCATCCCGAGCTTGAATCGGTGACGCTGTGCGAGATCGATCGCGGCGTCATCGATCTCTGCCGCGAGCATTTCCCGGAAATATCCGCTGGCGCCTATGACGACCCGCGCACCCGCATCGTAATCGCCGACGGCACCAAGTTCGTGGCCGACACCGAAGAGCGCTTCGACGTGATCATGGTAGATTCGACCGATCCGATCGGCCCTGGCGCCGTGCTATTTACGCGCGAGTTCTACGCCGATTGCCGCCGCACGCTCGCCGACGGCGGCGTCCTCGTCACCCAGAACGGCATTCCTTTCCTGCAAGCCGGCGAGCTCAAGCAAAGCATCGGCTATTTCGGCGAGATGTTTCAGGATGCCTTCGCCTACCTCGCCACCACGCCGAGCTATTTCGGCGGCCCGATGTCGTATGGCTGGGCGACCGACGACACCGATTTGCGGCACCTCCGCGAGAACGCCATCGAGCATCGCTACGCAGAGGCAGGCTGCTTCCCGACGCGCTATTGGCGCCCCGACGTCCACGTCGCGGCCTTCGCGCTCCCGAACTACGTCCTTGAGCTGGTTGAGGGCTAAGACCTCAGAGCCGCTCCATGGTGGGCAGCTCGCCCACGAGCGGGCGGCAATAGGCATGGAAAGCCGCGCTCACGTCATTCGATCCTGAGATGAACTCGGGCGGCACGTGGCGGGTGCGCCGCGCCACGGCGGACAGGTCGGCGCGGCCGACGGCGCTGCGATAGGCGTCAGGCGCGTTGCTCGTGCGGAGGATGATCACCGAGGCGCTCCTGTCGCCCTTGGCGGCAAGCTCGGCGGCATAGCGGCCCACGGCTCGGGCCTCTTCCGCATCGACGGACGACGAGTGCGGCCAGCAGCGCTGGATATAGCCGAACGTGTCGGCGCGCACGCGGGGCGCCTTGCCGCCCTTCGGCGTCAAGCCTGTCTTCACGAGATCCGCGAGCCCGTCGCCGAGCGCGCCGGAGCCCGAGAGCTGCACATTGCCGTGCGCGTCGACCTCGCCTGGTCCGCGCATCAGCTTCGGCCCGATCTCCTCGCCCTTCTCGTCGCGGATGCCTTCGCTCACCGCGATTTGGCAGCGCCCGAGCTTTGCGTAGACGGATTCGACTTCCGCGAGGAACGCGTCGATGGAGAAAGGTACCTCTGGCAGATAGATGAGATGCGGCGGCGGACGGTCGGCAGGGCTCGCCCCGTTGATCGCGGCTCCGCGGGCGAGTGAGGCAGCGGCAGTGAGGAAGCCTGCATTCCGCCCCATGATCACGTTGATCTTGATGCCGCCGAGGCTCGCATTGTCGAGCGCGTCGCCCATCAGCGCGAGCGTGACGTAGCGCGCGGCCGAGGGAAATCCCGGCGTGTGGTCGTTCTCGAGGAGATCGTTGTCGATGGTCTTCGGCACGTGGAAACAGCGGAAGTCGTACCCGGCGGCTGCCGCCTTCTCGCTGACGATGCGGCAGGTGTCGGCCGAGTCGTTGCCGCCGATATAGAAGAAATAGCGGATGTCGTGGGCGCGCGCGCCGTCGAGGATCTTCTGGCAATAGGCCTCGTCGGGCTTGTCGCGGGTCGAGCCGAGTGCCGCTGATGGCGTGCGGGCGACGCGGTCGAGCCTGTCCGCCGAAACTGACGTGAGATCAACGAGGCCATCCCCGCCTGCTTTGACCAACCCGCGCACGCCGTGCCTCATGCCGAGGACACGTTTCACCTGGCCGGTGGCGCAAAGGCTCGTCCTCAAGCCTTCGATGACGCCCACCAGCGATTGGTTGATCACCGCGGTCGGGCCGCCGGACTGGCCGATCGCCGCATTTCCGGAAACAAGATCAGCCACGGAGCCTCACTCCCTGCCATGCAAGGCGCGCACAATGCCCAACACCTTCCCGGCTGGCAAGGTGTCGAACAGAAACCTAGAATTGGATGGCTTGTGAGGCAGAAAAGGTGCGGAGCGCGACCCATGGCCAAAGCTGCATGGCCGGAACTACCCTACACGGCCTGGAAGGATACCTATGCGACGCTCCATCTCTGGACGCAGATCGCTGGCAAGATCCGCCTCGCGCGGACACCTTGGCTCAATCATTCCTGGCACGTGGTGCTTTATGTGTCGGCGCGGGGGCTGACCACGTCGCCAATTCCGTTCGGCGATCGTAGTTTTCAGCTCGATTTCGATTTCCTCGACCATGTGCTTCGGGCATCGGTTAGCGATGGCGGCCAAAAGGAGATCGCGCTCTTCCCGCGCTCCGTCGCCGACTTCTATGCCGACCTCATGCGGTCACTCGCCGAGCTTGGCATTGAGGTCCGCATCAATGAATTGCCCAACGAGATTCCCGACGCGATCCGGTTCAGCGAGGACCATGCCCACGCTTCCTACGATCGCGACTACGCCGAGCGGCACTGGCGGGTTCTGCTGCAGGTGAATCGGGTGCTGCATGGGTTTCGCACCTCGTTCATCGGCAAATGCAGCCCGGTTCATTTCTTCTGGGGAAGTTTCGACTTGGCGGTGACGCGGTTTTCCGGTCGGCGGGCGCCCCTGCATCCGGGAGGCGTGCCCAACCTCCCCGACGCCGTGACTCAAGAGGCGTATTCGCATGAAGTGAGCAGCGCAGGCTTTTGGCCGGGAAGTGCGGGTGTCGAATACCCTGCCTTTTACTCCTACGCTTATCCTGAGCCGCCGGGCTTCTCTGCGGCGCCGATTTGCCCGAAAGAGGCCTTCTACAGTAACGACCTCCGCGAATACGTTCTGCCTTACGATGCGGTGCGCTCAGCCCCCGATCCCGATGGACTGCTCATGGACTTCTTGATCAGCACCTACGAAGCGGCTGCCGTTTTGGGTAAGTGGGATCGTGCCGCGCTTGAATGCGACATCGGAGTTCCTGGGCGACCGCGCAGGCTTTAATCGAGCCGCAGGAGATGCAGGCTGAAGAGGCGGTCCGCGTCCGTCCAGGAGTGCGCCGGGGTCCAGCCGGCGGAACGCGCCAGTGCTTGGAACTCCTCGATTGAATATTTGTACGAGTTCTCGGTGTGGATGCGCTCGCCCTTGGCGAAACTGAACGCCCGGCCCAGCACGCGCACCGTCTGGCGGCCAAGGCTGACGAGATGCATCTCGATGCGGCCTTTATCCTCGTCGTAGACCGCGTCATGGGCGAATCTGTCGAGATCGATATCGCCATCGAGCTCGCGATTGATGCGCGCGAGCAGATTGAGGTTGAAAGCGGCGGTCACACCGAGCCCATCGTTATAGGCCGGGATCAGGATCGCCGGATCCTTCTTCAGATCGACGCCGACGAGGAACGACGCGCCTCGACCGAGCAGGTGCGCTGCGTTGGCGAGAAAGCCTATAGCCTCCATGTGGGTCAGATTGCCGATGGTCGAGCCGGAGAAGAAGCCGAGCTTCTGCGGGCGGCGCGCGACGATGGGCAGGGTGCGGGTCTTGGTGAAGTCGGCGACAAGCGGCCTGATCGCGAGCCCGTCATGCCTCTCGGAGAGCCACTCCGCCGCCTCAGCCAGGCTCTCGCCGGCGACGTCGATCGGCACATAGACCGAGGCGCGGTGGAGCGCGGTCAATAGCAGGCTCGTCTTGCGGCTCGATCCTGAGCCGAACTCGACCAGCACGCTGGCATCGCCCATGCGTTCGGCGATCTCGTCGCCATAGGCCTCGAGCAGCGCCGTCTCCGCCCGCGTCGGGTAATACTCCTCGAGCTGGGTAATCTCCTCGAACAGTGCCGAGCCGCGTGCGTCGTAGAAGAAGCGGCAAGGGAGACTGCGCGGCTTCGTTGCGAACCCCTCCAGCACGGCGTTGGCAAAATCTGCCCGCGCCGGATCGAGCCTTGGGGGCGGGAGGCTCGAAGACCGCTCGAGGTCTTCGACGATGGTGTGGGGGATGTCTCTCTCCATCACGCGTCGCCGGCCAGCCGCAAGCCCATAAACTGCCAGCGCTGATGGGGATAGAAGAAATTGCGGTACGTCTTGCGGATGTGTCCTTCGGGCGTTGCGCAGGAGCCGCCGCGGAGCACGAACTGATTGCACATGAACTTGCCGTTGTACTCGCCGACCGCGCCGGGCGCAGCCTTGAAGCCGGGGTAGGGAAGGTAGGCACTTGCCGTCCACTCCCACACATCACCAAACATCTGCTTGAGGCCAAAGCCGCCAGTCTCGGCGCGCATGGGGCGCAGATGACTCGCGCCAAGCGTGCGACCGTTGACCGGGACACCACCCGCCGCGACCTCCCATTCGAATTCCGAGGGCAGCCGGTAGCCGGCCCAGCGGGCAAAGGCATCGGCCTCGTAATAGCTGACATGGCTGACAGGCGCGGCAGGATCGAGCGGCCTGAAGCCGAGCAGGCTCATCTGCATGAAGCCGCCGTCTGCCTCTTCCCAATAAAGCGGGGCGCGCCAGTCTTGCGCCTTCACCATGGCCCAGCCGTCTGCGAGCCACAGCGTCGGGGTGCTGTATCCGCCGTCCTCGATGAAGCCGATCCATTCGGCGTTGGTGACGCAGCGATCGGCGAGCTTGAAGGGGCGGATGAGCTCATCATGCCGGGGACCTTCATTGTCATAGGCGAAGCCGTCGCCGTCTTGACCAGCAGGGAAAATGCCACCGTCGAAGGACGCCCAGCCGAGCGGTGCTGGCTCGGCGACCGCGACGCCGGGGTTGGCGCGGGAGTAAGCAGGCTTCAGCGGCTCGCTGGCGAACAGGCTCAATATGTCGGTGAGCAAAAGCTCCTGATGCTGCTGCTCGTGATTGACGCCGAGCTCGATCAGCTCCTCTGCCCGTGACTGCAAGTCGCGCTCGCGGAGACGCTCGAGCGCGGCATCGACATACTCACGATAGGCGCGCACCTCATTGGCGGAGGGCCGCGTCAAATGCCCGCGCTTGCCGCGTGGCTGTCGCGCCCCAACGCTTTCATAGTAGGAGTTGAAGCAATATTCGAAGCTCTCGTCGAAGATTCGATAGCCCTCGAGGAAGGGCTTGAGCACGAACGCCTCGAAGAACCAGGTGGTGTGAGCGAGGTGCCACTTGGTTGGGCTTGCGTCGTCATTGGCCTGGACGACCTGGTCCTCGTCGCTCAAGGGCCGCGCCAGCTCGGAGGAGAGGCGACGCGTGGCAGTTAGGCGATCATGGAGCGATTGCGTATGGGTGCGGAAGATCTCGTGACGGAGGACGGCATCGCTCGCACTCATGATCCTCTCCTTTTGGGAACGCATTCCACTTACCGCCCATAAGGAACAGGCGAGCAGTCCTCTTCACCCCCTGGTAAACGTCAGATTTAGCTAGCTGTTCCGCAAAAGCGCGGATTACGGCCATAAAAAACTGGAATTGGCACCGAATTCGCACCCTAGCCTAGCAATTTGGCAATTGCCACGGCATCGGAGCGCTGCGGCGGGCGTCACTTCTTGTATCCAACGAAGTAGGCGCCGATGGTTTCACCCGAGGCGTCTTGGATAGGCTCGTAGTCAGTAATATATTGCGTGCCATGAACCTCGACTTCGCCATGGTAGGGATGGCCTGCTTTCATCAACTCGAGCGCCGGTGACCCCATAACAGTTCCAACCGCTCGCCTACCGTCAGGGAGCAGCACGCTAGTCGCAACGCGGATATATTCTTCGCTGGCGGCCGCAATCATTTGTTGAACGCCCGCCTTCACGAACAGTGTGGCCACCATTCCTGGCCCGCCTTCCTTTGCGACCTCATCGACGACGGTGAAATTGTTATTTATCTTAGTCGGGCCGAAATACAGAACTGGGGCACTTTTGCCACCAATCTCCTCAATTCCCTGAATATTTGGCGCTCCCAGTTTAGCGGTCTTATCTTTCAAGGCCGCCATCGACGCTGCGGTTCTTGCCTCCTGAGCATTGGCAGCGCTTGCCAACAGCATGAAACTTCCGGGGAAGCCAATTGCAATCACGAGGACCACAAGCGCTTTTTTTGCAATAAGCCTTACTTCAGGGACCGCGATTAATTCACCCGTGCGTAACATGAACAACCTCCATAATGGCAACGGGCTAATGTTTCGCTCGCAACTCCTTCCTCGATGAGAGGCATAAGCTGGTACCATCCAGTCAAGGTAGAAAGTCATGTCAGCCTCTCGGCTGTTCCGGTCTTTCACGGGCAACCACACAGCGGTTGTCTGCTTTAGGTTATTAGGCAACATTGAGTCGACTGTAAGCCAGGAACGATATGCAGGGGAGGCCCCGAGGGTGTTCTTGCTAATGCGGCAGCAGCAGCCGGGTTATAATAATGCTGCGCACTTCTTCAGCAGGAACGCTCGATAATGGGCGACTGGCTGCTCAATCTTCCTATGCCCTGGATGGCCCTGGTTATTTTCCTGACCAGCTATCTCGTCGCAGGTAGCATCGGTTTCGTTGTGACCACACTCGCAGTAAACGAACGAGCGAAGGGCTTCAAGGCGGTTTCGCCTGGAATGCTACCCCCATTAGGCATCCTTTTCGCTCTGCTGGTCGGCTTCATCGCCGTCGAGGTCTGGGGCAATTTCGACAAAGCAAAGGGTGCGGTTATGACGGAGGCCAGCGCGCTTCGTGCTGTCGTTCTACTCGCCGGAGCTTTTCCCGACGAACAGAGGACGCGCATTTATGCGCTGGTCAACCGCCACATAGATGAATCCGTGAACAAAGAATGGCCGAAGATGACGCAACGGCGAGCGACCCTCGCAACTTTGCCAACGGCTCTGATCGAGGCATTGCACGTCACGCTCGGACTAAAGCCTGCCGATGACAGCCAGCGAGCCGTACAGCTTGAGATGGTGAAAGAGCTCCATACCGCGCTGGATGCCAGGCGCCAGCGCATTGTTATCAGTGAATCTGCCTTAGGCACGGTTAAATGGGTGGGCATTCTGCTTCAGGGACTCTGCACCTTGGTCGCCATTGCCATGGTTCACAGCGACAACCGTCTCGCTCGCGCCATAACATTGACTCTCTTTGCAACAGGCATTGCACTGTCCGTGCTGCTGATCGCCGCATATAGTCGTCCTTTTACCTCTGTCGGACCGGAATTGCTCAAGCAAGTTACCGCAAGCGACGTCCCTTTCGGGGGGTGATCTGCGATGACCCATCGATCTGTTGAAAACGTCCGCTTTGGGCCATTAGCGGACGTACTGACAAGTCCGCGCCATGTCACACAATCCACCCCAGCTCGCGTGCCTTATCGTTTGCGAGCGTCCAGGCCAGTGTGAGGAACTCCGATAGGCTGATGGAGGTGTGTTTGTCGTCGCTCTCGGCGATGCGTCTTGCGAGTAGCTGAGGTGAGTTGACGGGTTTGCAATACGTCACGGCGTAGTGCGTGCCTGGCATCGTCACGATGATCTCATCGTCGCGCACTTGGACGAAGGCACCAGCGGTCGCTTTTTCAATACCGTGCTCGATGCCTTCGATCTTCCTCGATGTCATCCCGCTACCCAACCGTTCGCCCCACTGCAGAAACGAAGCCAAAGGCAACCGAATAGATTGCCCTCTAGTAATGTCCTGGTGACTCCGTACTTAGCCGCGCTGCAGACACATCTTCGCTTTTCTGGCCAGAATTGAAGAAAGTGGAACCAAAAAGGAAGAGGACTGCAATCACCGCTGCCAACGGAATACCAATGGGTATGGAATTGTCGGATTGACCTTCGCGGGTTTCTGTACTTGGGGATCGGTCAGGCATGGTACGCCTCCATATCCCCCGTCCACCCCTTAAGTAATTCCGGTGCCTACCGGTTCCAAGATGGCCAGTCTTGTCAGGAACACCTGCTCCTATCGCGGGTTGAACCGGTGCTCGCTCGGCAATCAGCTCCCCTCAGTACGCTGAGAGAAGCCCGCCGTATCATTGAACGTGAGCGGCCTGGATTTGAGGGAAGGTCGTATGGACGAGGAACAGAAGTTGAATCAACTGCGCAAACTTTTAGGGCCGGCGCTGCCCGCATTCAGAACGGCGGTAGCCGCAAGACGAGCGACCGGCGCCACCGACGAGGATATTGAGGCAATGCTGGCGGAGATTGAGGCAGAAATGCGCTCACTTGAAACCATGGATGCCGACCAGATAAGCGACATGATGAAGATATATCGAGAGGAGCTGGAGGCGGCCACGTCAACGCTCGAGGGCCCAGAGACAGCTTAGTACTGTCCGATGCCTGTCGTGAATGCAAACAGCCGGTCATCGAGATCGACAACCGCGGCAAGCACCTCACGGGCTGCATGTTGTGCAACATTTGGTGGACGGTTGAGGGCAATAAGGTTCGGTTGTCGGAGGGAGGAACACCCGGTCCTATCGCGGGTTGAATCGCCTGTCGGCAGCCGAGGTTGCGACTCATCCCTGACTAGGTCACTTCAGTGGTTGCCGAATCAGCCTCCAGCGCTGCGGAAAACCCGGCCCCCGCGAGGCAGGGCCGGGTTTCTCATTCAAGGACACCGACGAGCGGTTGGAGGTCGCTAGCGTCGATGACCTCGATACGGACGCCCGTAATACGCCGGTCCAACGTAAACGGGTGCTGGCGCGACGTAGACAGGCGGCGCGACGTAAACCGGTGGAGGTGGTGCGTAATAGACCGGCGGGGGCGGCGCGACGTACACCGTTTGCGGTGCGAGCGCGCTGCCGACAACGGCTCCGACGCCAAATCCCAGCAACCCTGCACCAACCGCGGAGCCATTACCTGCATTGGCTGAGCCGGTAAGCGAGAGTGCGGCAATGCCGATGGCAGCCGCCGCGATGGTTACTCTGTACATGGTGCGCATTCTGAAAACCCCTCTTTAGGCAATAACGCTGCCCCTACGCACGACAAGCCGCGAGTGTCGAGCGGAGAGATTTCAGAGTTGTTAAGGGTGTTGGAAAAAGAAGCCAGGCGCAAAAATAAAGGCCCCCTGGCCATTGGGGGCCTTTGTCAAATCTGTACCGGCCTGGGCGACAACACCGCTAAACGCTACGAGATACTAGCGTCCGGAGACCGCTTGTAGAGAACTGTGTGGGAGTCGGAGAACTGGTTTTCAATGTGTCAGGTGCAAGATGACCGGAACGGCGGGGGGATCGGCTTTGCGCCTAGCGACTTGAGGATTGTCGAGAACCGGCGCTAGTGAGCAAATTCATCGCCTTGCAGGCTCACGGCGCTTGCCCGCTAAATTGGCACCCGAATTGGCACCCAACTGCGCAGCATTAGACGATACTGCACAGCACTGAGTGACTAGCGTTGCATAGAAAATCGCATAAAACCCGCACTGCAGCTATATGCAGGGGCTAGGCAATATTGGGGCTGCAGAACGTCAGATTTAGCAGCTTGTTCCACAACGCGGAATGGGGTGAGCATGCACAAACCTGTGGAGGCTGCAACTCATGGTCAACCATTCCTCAAGCCGCAAATTGCTGGAAGACAGCGATCCCGTCATGGCCTCCGACAGGCGCCAGTCGGCGATTGCCGCGGAGATCCAGCGGGGTGTTTGCCGAGCGCTGCGCGCCCTCGGCCATTCAGTGGTGACCGAGCTTTCGCTCTCCAACAGCAGGCGCGCCGATGTGGTGGGTCTGTCTCCCGGCGGGGACATCTGGATCGTCGAGATCAAGTCTTGCCTGCTCGACTTTCAGACCGATGGCAAATGGACCGAGTACCGGCCGCATTGCGACCGGCTCTATTTCGCCGTGTCGCCAAACTTCCCTTCCGAGGTCATTCCAAATGACGCCGGGCTGATGCTTGCCGACCGCTACGGCGCCCATCTCGTGCGCGAGCCGGTGGAAGAGCGCCTCGGTGCGGCACGACGTAAGGCGATGATGCTGTGCTTTGCCCGCGCGGCAGCGCTCAGGCTACAGCTTCACCTCGACCCCGGCTGCGGGTTTGAAATCTAGTTACTTGGGCGCGCGCTTGGCGAGGATGCGCTGCAGCGTGCGGCGATGCATATTGAGCCGCCGCGCCGTCTCCGAGACATTGCGGTTGCAAAGCTCATAGACGCGCTGGATGTGCTCCCAACGCACACGATCCGCGGACATTGGATTCTCCGGCGGCGGCGCCTTGCCGTCGCCAGGCGCGACCAGCGCCTGATAGACATCGTCGGCATCGGCAGGCTTGGCGAGATAATCGACGGCGCCGAGCTTCACCGCGGTCACAGCGGTGGCGATATTGCCGTAGCCGGTGAGCACGACGGCGCGCGCCTCAGGGCGCACATCCTTCAGCGCCGCGATCACGTCGATGCCGCTGCCGTCGTCGAGACGCATGTCGACCACGGCAAAGGCCGGCGGGCGGCGGCGAAGGGAGGAAAGTCCATCCTGCACGGTCGGCGCGGTCTCGACCTCGAAACCGCGGGTCTCCATGGCACGGGCGAGCCGCGCGAGGAAGGCGCGGTCGTCGTCGACGATGAGGAGCGTGTTGTCCTGGGGGATTGGCCAGGTCTGCTGAGCTTCCATGATGGAGCCTCCTATACCCCTCAGGCCGTCGCGGGGTTTGATCGGCAAGACAAATAGCAGTTGAGAACTAGGCGCTCCGCTGCCTTTGTGCAAGCCGCCAAGGCGTCACAGGGGGTTCACTAGGGTTAAGCCACCGGTTCGTCCTGCCAAGCAGCCACTTCTAGAGGCTGCTCGAACCTCGCCCGCGGCCACACCACGGTCACCTTGGCGCCGCCCGGCGGCAGGATGCGATTGGCAAGCTCTAGCCTCGCGCCCGAGCGCTCGAGCAGGGTCTTGGCGATGAAGAAGCCAAGCCCCATGCCTACATGTTCGTCGAGATCGCCGTTGCTGCTATGGCCGGGGCGCGTGGTGACGTAGGGCTCGCCTAGTTGTTCGAGCACATTCGGTGGGAAACCCTCGCCGTCATCGGCGATCTCGATCCTGACTTCATCCTCCGACCACCGCGCCTTGACCTCGACCTTGCTTCTGGCGAAGTCGATGGCGTTCTCCACGAGATTGCCAAGGCCGTAGATCACGCCGGGATTGCGCTGCATAACCGGTTCTTGCGCAAGCTTGTCGCCCTTTGCGCTAGGCAATGGCCCCGCCTCAACCTCGATCGGTACCGCGATCAGCCGGTGCGGCGACACCAATTCCTCGATGAGATGCCTGATAGGGAGGCGGGAGACGATGAAGTCTGGCTGTTCCCCCATGCCGGCGAGCTCGCCAAGGATGGTGCGGCAGCGCTCGGCCTGGGCGCGCAACAGCACGAGATCCTCGTAATGCGGATCGGAGTGCTTGGCGTCACGCAACAGTTCCTTGGACACGACCGCGATGGTGGCGAGAGGCGTACCGAGGCCATGCGCCGCTGCGGCGGCAAGTCCGTCAAGCGCCGAGAGTTTCTGCTCGCGCGCTAGCACGAGCTCCGCAGCGGCGAGCGCTTCGGCCATGCGCCGCGCCTCCTCCGCCGTGCGCCAGGAATAGAGCCCGATGAACAAGATGCCAGAGACCAGAGCCGCCCAGATGCCCAACACGTAAGGTAGGGGCAGCAGGAAGGTCGAATGGTGAAACCAGGGAAGCGGCAGATGGAACTCGGTGAGCAGCGTCGCCACCAGAACGGCAAGACCGCCAAGCGCCACGGTCACCCTCGGCGGCAAGGTCGAGGCCGACACCGTGACCGGCGCGATGAGCAGGAAGGCGAAGGGATTCTCCAGGCCGCCGGTCAGATAGAGCAGCGCCCCGAGCTGGAGGATGTCGTAGCCGAGCATCAGAAAGGCGTAGTGGCTCTGGAGGCGCTGGCTTGCCGGGTAGCGAAGGCGGAGCGCGACATTGAGCCAGGCGGAGAGCGAGATCACCGCAAAACAGGCGCCGATTGGCAGATCGATGCCCATGATCCAATAGACGAATACGACGGTGATGCTCTGGCCTAACACCGCGAGCCAGCGCAGGCGGACGATGGTTTGCAACCGCAAGCGGCTTTCCCCGCGGCGGAGCAGATCGTGCACCTTGGCGCGCGGCGAGGCTTGAACGGAGGTTTGACTAATGTCCAGGGCGCTCATAGGTGAAGTCTAGCATGGTCGGCGCGGCCATAATTCGGACAAAGCGCGGCAGCAGGCGCTAAGAGATGGATGAGAGACTAACAAAGTCGCAGGATTTGGCCGAGGCGCTCGCAGTCGCGGAAACGATTCCGGTTGCGGTCGAGGACCTCACCAAGGTTTACGGCACGGTCACTGCCGTGAACGACATCACATTTTCGTTGAAGCCGCGCTCGACCGTGGCCCTGCTCGGGGGCAACGGCGCCGGCAAGACCACGACCATCGCGATGCTGCTCGGCCTCGTGATGCCGACCTCCGGCGAGGTGAGGGTGTTCGGCGCCGACATGGCACGGAACCGCTATCAGGTCGCCCAGCGCATCAACTTTCAGAGCCCCTACGTCGATTTGCCGATGCGCCTCACCGTACGCCAGAACCTCACTGTCTATGCCGGCCTCTATGGCGTCGCCAACGAAGCTGAGCGCATCGCCTTCCTCGCCGAGGACTTGCAGATCGAAGGACTGCTCGACCGGGCAACCGGCAAGCTCTCGGCCGGACAGAAGACCCGTGTTGGTCTTGCCAAGGCGCTGCTCAATTCGCCTGAGCTGTTGCTGCTCGACGAACCGACAGCGTCGCTCGACCCCGACGCCGCGGATTGGGTGCGGCAGAAGCTGAAGGACTATGCGAATAGTCACCGCGCCACCATCCTGTTCGCCTCGCACAACATGGCAGAGGTCGAGCGCCTCGCCGATCGCGTCATCCTGCTCGATGCCGGCCGCATCCTCGAGGACGACACGCCTTCGGTGCTGATCGAGGCCTACGGCCGCGAGACGCTGGAGGAAGTGTTTCTCGACGTGGTGCGCGGCCGTGCTCAGCGCGGAGAAAGAGACGACGCGGGGCAGGCGAGGAAGGCATCATGAGTGCGGTGACCTCACGCTCCGTCGCCGTCGCCGTGCTCCTGCCGGCTTTCGGTATCGGCAGCTCGCTTCGCCGCATCCGCGCGCTCGTGCTCCGCTACATGTACCTGTTGCGGAGCTCCGGCATCAGGCTGATCGAGCTGATCTACTGGCCTTTCCTCCAGATGCTGACCTGGGGCTTTCTTCAGAAATATCTCGCCGGGACCACGAGCCCGCTCGCGCAGGCCGCGGGCGTGCTGATCGGCGCGGTTCTGCTGTGGGACATTCTGTTCCGCTCCAAGATCGGATTCTCAACCACCTTCATCGAGGAGATGTGGTCGCGCAATCTCGGCAATTTGCTCACGAGCCCGCTGCGTCCCTTCGAGCTTGTCGCCGCTTTAAGTGTGTGGAGCGTGTTGCGCCTTGCCGTCAGCATGATCCCTGTCGCCGTCGCCGCCTATTTCTTCTTCGGCTTCAACCTGCTCGATCTCGGGCTTGCGCTTGTGGCCTTCTTCGCGCTGCTCGTGCTGACGAGTTGGTCGCTCGGACTTCTCTCCGCCGGCGTGATCCTGCGCTACGGGCTCGGCGCCGAGGAGCTTGCCTGGTCACTTGCCTTCATCCTGCTGCCGCTCTCTTGCGTCTATTACCCCGTGTCGGTGCTTCCGGACTGGCTCCAGCCGGTCGCGCTCGCTCTGCCGCCCACCCATGTGTTCGAGGGCATGCGCTCGATCCTGTTGCACGGCGTGTTCGACGTGAAGGAGCTGTGGTGGGCGCTCGGGCTGAATGCGATGTACCTCGCCATTGGCTATCTATCCTTCCGCTGGTTCCTGCAAAGCGCGAAGGTCAACGGCACGCTTGTGCAACTCGGAGAGTAGATGCGCGCCGGCCTGATCGCTTTCATCGTCGGAGGCTTCCTGATCGGCGCACTCTCCGGGGCAGCGATCCTGCTCCTCACCTCCCCGCATGGCGGGCAGCCGGTTCAGTCTTCGGGCACTCCGCTCGTCGGCGGACCATTCTCGCTGGTCGGCGCCGACGGGAAGACCGTCACCGACGCGGACTTCCACGGGCGCTATATGCTCGTCTTCTTCGGCTTCACCCATTGCCCCGACATCTGCCCTGCCGAGCTCCAGGTCATCGCCCAGGCACTCGACAAGCTCGGCGACAAGGGGAAAAAGGTCGTTCCCGTCTTCATCACCCTCGATCCTGAGCGGGACACGCCGCGGGCTATGGCTGATTATCTTAAGAGCTTCGGGCCGAATTTCGTGGGCCTGACCGGCACGCCGGAGGCGATTGCCGCCGCCGCCAAGTCGTATCGCGTCGCTTATACCAAGGTTGATAATAAAGAATCAGCCAGCGATTACAGCGTCGATCATTCCGCTCTGGTCTACTTCATGGATCCCGAGGGAAGGTATGTGACGCACTTTTCCTATGGCACCAGCGCCGACGAATTGGCGGAAAAGCTCAATAAAATTCTATAGTTAAGCGGCCCTGATGTCGCACCGCGGCCTTTGTCATTGCGCCGCAACATAGAATCACCATTTGAGTTTGCGATGCAGCATTAATTGCTGCACCCTTAGGAAAGCGGGAGGTCGATCCATGCTTTACCATTTGTACGAACTCAATCAGGCCGCGTTGAGCCCAGCCCGGGCGGCGGCCGAAGCGTACCGGCTGCTGTTTCGCAACCCGCTGAATCCGGCGTATCACACGCCGCTCGGCCGAGGTGCTGCAGCTGCACTTGAGCTGTTCGAGCGCACCACGCGCCGTTACCGCAAGCCCGCGTGGGATATCCGCACCACGTCCGTGGACGGCCGCGAAGTCGCCGTGCGCACGCGCCGGATCATCGCTAAGCCGTTCTGCAATCTAGTTTATTTCGAGCGGGACCTGCCGCCAGCGCGCCGCGGCAAGGACTCAAAGGTGCTGATCGTGGCGCCCATGGCCGGTCATTACCCGACGCTTCTGCGCGGCACCGTGCGCGACATACTTCCGGACCACGAGGTCTACGTCACGGAGTGGCGCGATGCGCGCCGCGTGCCGAGGTCCGCAGGGCCCTTCGATCTCGACGACTACGTCGACTACATCATTGAATTCATAAGGCATTTCCGGGGCGACCTGCATGTGATGGCGGTCTGTCAGCCGACCGTGCCGGTGTTCGCCGCCGTGTCCCTGCTCGAGGCCATGCGCGACCGCGCGGTTCCGCGGTCCATGATCCTGATGGCTGGCCCGATCGATACGAGAATAAGCCCAACAGAGGTGAACTGTTTTGCCGAGGGCCACACCGTCGAATGGTTCGAGCGAAACGTCATCACCCAGGTTCCGTGGCCGCATCCAGGCATGATGCGACGCGTCTACCCAGGCTTCCTTCAGTTGAGCGGGTTCATGGGCATGAATCTCGACCGCCATATCACCGCGCACCGCGAGCTGTTCCATAATCTCGTGAGAGGCGACGGCAATTCAGCCGACAAGCATCGCGAGTTCTATGATGAGTTTCTTGCCGTCATGGATCTGACGGCCGAGTATTATTTGCAGACAATCGACACAGTCTTCCTCCTGCATGCACTGCCCAAGGGCGAGATGGTCCATCGTAACCGCCGGGTCGACCCAGGTGCTATCCGCCGCGTGGCGCTGATGACCGTGGAGGGCGAGAAGGACGACATCTCCGGAATCGGGCAGACCTATGCTGCACACAATTTATGCAAGAACCTGCCGGCCTCGATGAAGCGGCATCATCTGCAGCCAGGCGCTGGTCACTATGGCGTGTTCAACGGTTCTCGCTTCCGCGCGGAAATCGTACCTAAAATCAATGACTTCATTGCTACGCATCAGCGCCGTAAGGGGCTGTTGGCTCGGTCTTTTAGCCGAATGTCCTAAAGCTTAGGCACTCTCTTCCCCGAAGCCTGTGTTATCGTAGCTTCGCCGAATCGAGGAGAAAATCGACCGGCGCAGGGAGCGTATGTGTGATGCTTAGGCGGCTGAGGCCGAGCAACGGCGAAACCATTGAGGTTAAAGTTAAGGGCTTAGAGCTTCCCCTTCTGCTCCGCCGCAGCACGCGCGCACGGCGCTTCAGCCTGCAAGTGAGCGAAGCCCGGCGCGGCGCCATTCTGACCATGCCGATCTATTCGAGCTTCGCTGACGCGGATGAATTCCTGTCGCGCCATCTCGATTGGCTGAAAGAGCGCGTCGCCGGTCTCTCGGAACCGGTGCCCTTCACTCACGGCGCGATCGTGCCGCTCCGTGGATATGCGCATCTGATCCGCTTCGCCGGACCGGTGCGGCAGCGCGGCGTCGTGTGGCTGGAAGCAGCTGACGATACCAAGGTGGCCCCTGCCTGGCCGCAAGGCGCACGCCTGCCGATCCGCAGGCTGCCGCGTCTCGTCGTCGCGGGCGAGGCCGAGCACGCGCCGCGGCGCATGCTCGACTGGATGAAGCGGCAAGCGCATCTTGATCTGAATGCGCGCGTCGCGGTACACGCCGACCGTCTCGGGCTCACGCCTGCCCGCATCGTCGTCCGCGATCAGACCACGCGCTGGGGATCGTGCTCGACGTCAGGTGCGCTCTCCTTCTCCTGGCGGCTCGTGCTCGCGCCGCCCTTCGTACTCGACTATCTCGCCGCGCATGAGGTCGCCCACCTCGGCCACATAAATCACGGACCGCGTTTCTGGAACCTCGTCGAGCGCACCATGCCGCGCCACGAGGAAGCGCGAACCTGGCTGCGAAAGCACGGCGCGAGCCTGCATCGCTACGGCTCGGAAGGGATGCTGGCTTCCACCAACGGCCGCTCGCCCAAGCGCAGTATCGAGTAGCCTATCCGCCGGAAAGAATGCCGAGCATGCGGCGGTAGAGCGGCTCGTTCCTCCTCTCCGCCGGCGCTCCCCAGACGCGCGAGGCAGCCTGTTCGAGCCAAGGCGAGTGCGTTCCGGGAAGCGACGCCGGCTGCTTTCCCTCATGGGCATAGGCCATGAGGTCGTGCCAGAGCCGCGCCGGCAGGGTGCCGCCGGTTACGTTGCGCATCTTCGAGCCGTCGTCATTGCCGACCCACACGCCAGCGGCGTAATGGGCGGTGTAGCCGACGAACCAGGCGTCGCGCGAGCTTTGGCTTGTCCCGGTCTTGCCGCCTGCGATCTGATCCGGCAACGCCGCCTGTCGTCCCGTGCCGCTGACCAGCGTCGCGTTCATCATGTCGTTCATTTCCGCGATGTAAAGCTCATCCACGACGCGGCCGAGCTTCGAGCCCTTCCACTCATAGATGAGCTTGCCGTCGCCGTTCCGCACCCGGGCGATGATATAGGGGGTCACGCCCTCACCGCCATTGGCGAAGGGGACATACGCCGCGACAAGCTCGAGCAGCGTCACCTCGGCGGTGCCGAGCGCGATCGACGGGTTGTCGTGCAGCTCCGAATGGATGCCGAGCCGCCGAGCCGTGCTGATCACCCTCTCGCGGCCGACATCGTCTGCGAGCTTCGCCGCAACCGTATTGATGGAGTGGGCGAAGCTGTCGCGGAGCGTCACCGCGCCACGATAGGTGCTGCTGTGATTCTTGGGCGTCCAGCCGTCCACACTCACCGGCAAGTCATCAGCGACCGAGTCCGGCGTGTAGCCGCTTTCAAGCGCGGTGAGATAGACGAAGGGCTTGAAGGCTGAGCCAGGTTGCCTCAGTGCCTTCACCGCGCGGTCGAAGGGGCTAGAGCGGTAGGAGCGGCCGCCGATCAGAGCCTTGATGCCGCCCGCGGTGTCAAGCACCACGACTGCGCCTTCGCTCACGTCGAGGTCCTTGCCTTCGGCGTCGAGTGTCTGGCGGAGCGTCGTCTGCGCCGCGCGCTGGAGGCTCGCATCGATCGTCGTTTCGACCACCAGATCGCCTTCGTTATTGCCGACGAAATCTGGCAGCGTCTCCGCCACCCAATCGACGGCGTAGGGAAATCCCGTCTCGTCGCCGAAGGTGCGAAGCCGCAAGGGTTGCGCAGCCGCAGCGCTCGCCTCGGCGCTCGTGAGGAAACCGGCGTCGACCATGTTGTCGAGCACCACGTCGACGCGGGCGCTTGCCAACTCGACGTTGCGCGTCGGCGCGTAACGCGAGGGCGCCTTGAGCAGGCCGGCGAGCAGTGCTGCTTGCGTGAGCGTCACTGACCGCGACGAGCGCCCGAAATAGCGTCGCGCCGCGGCCTCCACCCCGTAGGTGCCGCCGCCGAAATAGACCCGGTTCAGGTAAAGCTCGAGGATCTCGTCTTTGGTGAAGCGCCGCTCGAGCCAGATGGCGTAAATCGCCTCTTCGAGCTTCCGCGCCATGGTGCGATCCGGGCTGAGGAACAGGTTCTTTGCGAGCTGCTGGGTGATGGTCGATCCCCCCTGCACCACGGTGCCTGCCGCCAAATTGCGGACGCTGGCGCGGACAAGGCCGATCGGATCGACGCCGAGATGATTGTAGAAGCGCCGGTCTTCGGTGGCGATCACCGCACGTGGCAGATAGGCCGGCAGCCGGTCCAGCCGCACATAGCCACGCCGAAGCCCACGCTCGGCGAGCACGGTGCCGTCGGAGGCAAGCACGGTGAGGTTAGGCGGCCGGTCGTCGAGGGTGAGCAGGATCGGGTCTGGCAGGCGGGCGACGAAATAGAGAAAGCCGCCGACGATGATGAGTGCGATCAAGGCCAAGGTGGTGAAAAGGCCGCGCAGCAGGGCGCGGCGAATGGGGCTTGCGCTTGCGCTGCGGCGCGGGGTCTTGCGGGGTTTCCGTGCGGGCGCACGCTTGCCGCCGCCGAAATGCGGCTCGACGCGCTCTTTCCCCTTTGGCGCAGGCTTGGATTTACGCCGCGCTGGCATGGATTCCTGGCCCCAATGACGTCCGATAATCGCAGGGAGAGAGGCGCCCCACGGCGCTCAGAGGCTAGCCGCTTCGCATTGACCCGGGGTTAAGGGAAGGGGCTTGGAGGCTAGACGTCCAGGTTCGCAACCTGCAGGGCGTTGGCCTGGATGAATTCGCGGCGCGGCTCGACCACGTCGCCCATCAGCCGCGAGAAGATCTCGTCGGCCTCGTCGAGCTCGCCCACCTTGACTTGCAGGATGGTGCGGCTTTCGAGGTCGAGCGTGGTCTCCCACAGCTGCTCGGGGTTCATCTCGCCGAGACCCTTATAGCGCTGGAGCGTAAGGCCCTTGCGGCCTGCCGCCATCACCGCCTCGAGCAGGTCCGAGGGCCCGTGTACCACGGTGGACATGTCCTTGCGCTTCAGCGTGGCGGGCTTGGCGTAAACCTCCTGGAGATGCTCGGCATAGTGGTCGAGCTTGAGCGCGTCGGCCGAAGCGATGAACGGCCCATCCACGAGGTGCAATTCCATCACGCCGCGAAGCTCGCGCCAGAAGCGCAAACCGCCCTCTGGCAGCGCCTCGCCGTGCCAGCCGCGCTCGGTATCCTCGGCAAGCGCATCGAGACGCTTGGCGATATAGCCGGCGGCGGCCTGCGAATGCTTGCCG
>CAWHAX010000033.1:0-32904 GCA_963827365.1 uncultured Alphaproteobacteria bacterium
CGGTTACGCCGGCGGCGATGACTAGGGCCACAAAGGTCCACACGCTCACCAGCACCGAACCAAGCGCAAGCACCGCCATGACCACTGCCGATGCGAGACGCGTCGTCATCTCGGATTTCTTGGGGTGAGCTCGCGGCTCGGCGCCACTCGGCGCGACTTCAAGCGGTGTCACGCGGTCGATCTCGCCTTGAGGCCGCCGAAGCGGCGCGTGCGCCGCTGATATTCGGCAATCGCGGCGTCGAGGGTTTCGCGTGAGAAGTCCGGCCAATAGGTGTCGACGAACACGAATTCACTATAGGCGAGCTGCCAGAGAAGGAAATTGCTCAGGCGCAACTCGCCACTGGTGCGGATCAGCAAATCGGGATCAGGCATATCCGCGGTGTCGAGATAGGAGCCGAACCGCTCCGGCGTGATGTCGGAGGCGTCGAGCGATCCTTCGGCAACGGCCGCGGCGATGCGCGCGGCGGCGCGGGCGATCTCGTCACGGGAGCCATAGTTGAAGGCGATGGTGAGGTTGAGCGTCGTATTGTCCTTGGTCACCGCTGCGGCGTCGTCGATGAGACGCAGGATGTCGTCGTCGAGGCCGATGCGCGTGCCGATGATCCTGATTTTCACGCCGTTCTTATGCAGATCGGCGAGGTCGCGCCTGACGAAGCGGCGCATCAGGCCGAACAGATCGTGGATCTCCTGCTTTGGCCGCGACCAGTTCTCCGAAGAGAAGCTGAACAGAGTCAAATGGGTGATGCCGAGCTCGAGCGCGGCCTTCACCGTGCGGCGCACGCTCTCCACGCCCTGGCGATGACCTTCGGCGCGCGGCAAGCCCCGCTCGCCTGCCCAGCGGCCATTGCCGTCCATGATGATGGCGATGTGCCGAGGCGCCGTCGTCTCGGTGGTCGACCAGGCAAGATCCTCAACTGCAAGCGTCACGGTCTCAATGCTCCAATAAGGGTGAGCGGCATGTTGCTCTTCGCGCCGTCTCGCCAGCTAAACCTGCATGATCTCGGCTTCCTTGCTGGCAAGCGCTTCGTCGATCTCCTTGATCACCTTGTCGGTCAATTCCTGCACCTTGGTGGACAACGCATGGTGCTCGTCCTTGCCGATATCGCCGTCCTTCTCCATGCGCTTCAGGTGCTCCATGCCGTCGCGCCGGACGTTGCGCACGGCGATGCGTGCCTGCTCGGTATATTTATGCGCGACCTTCGCGATCTCGTGGCGGCGCTCTTCATTCAGCTCGGGGATCGGAAGGCGCAGGAGCTGCCCCTCGACCACCGGGTTCAATCCGAGATCGGATTCGCGGATGGCGCGCTCCACCGCGCTGACCTGAGAGCGGTCCCACACCTGCACGGTGATCAGCCTCGATTCCGGCACGTTGACGGTGGCGAGCTGGTTGAGTGGCATTTGGCTGCCATAGGCATTTACCATGATCGGATCTAGCAAGCTCATATTGGCACGGCCGGTACGCAGGCCGCCAAACTCCTGCTTGAGCACAGTCAGAGCGCCGCGCATGCGCCGCTCGGTGTCCTTAAGGTCGAAGCCAGACATGTCGCGTCTCCTCCGCGCACGGTTGAAATCCGCGCTTGAGTAAGCTTGTCCTCCCGCCGATCACGCGCCTCCGAACGGCGCCAATTCGGCCAGCTAGTATATCGTGGTCGAGGATCCCTTCCCTTGCAACACCGCAGCCAAGCCGCCTTGTTCCTTGATGGAGAACACAATTATCGGAATCCGATTGTCCCGGGCAAGGGCGATTGCCGCCCCGTCCATGATTTTCAGATCCTGCCGCAGCACATCGGCATAGCTTAGAGCGTCGTAGCGGCGCGCCTTTGAGTTCTTGGCAGGGTCGGAGTCATAGACGCCGTCGACCTGGGTCGCCTTGAAGATCGCGTCGCAGCCCAATTCAGCCGCCCGCAGCGCCGCGGTGGTGTCGGTGGTGAAGAACGGATTGCCCGTGCCGCCGACCAAAACCAGCAGGTGACCATCAGCCAAATGAGCAAGAGCGCGGGCCCTGATGAACGGCTCACAGATGCTGATAATGGGAATTGCCGACATCACCCGCGCCGACCGGCCCTTGGCTTCGAGCGCCTGCCCTAGCGCCAGGCCGTTCAGCACAGTGGCGAGCATGCCCATGTAGTCGCCGCTCACTCGGTCCATGCCGTCGGTGGCGGCAGCGAGGCCGCGATAGATGTTGCCGCCGCCGACCACGAGGCAAAGCTCGATGCCGAGGCCTGCGGCTTCGCACACGTCGCCTGCAACGCGGTTCAGAACGTCCACGTCGATACCGTAGCCGTTCTTTCCCACGAGGGCTTCGCCGGATAGCTTGACGAGGACCCTGCGGTAGCCTGGCGATCGGCCCGTGCGCGGTTGTGCCATGAGCCGATCCCCCGCCGCCCCTTAAGAGCCGGACGCCGCAGCGGCGAATTCCGCCGCAAAATCGCTGTCGGGCTTGTCGATCCCCTCGCCAAGGGCGAAGCGATGGAAGCCAACGATCTTGATCGGCGCGCCGGCGCTCTGCTCGGTCGCGGCAAGCGCCTTGGCGACGGTTGTCTCCGGGTCGTGGACGAAGGCCTGCGACAGCAGCACGACCTCCTGGTAGAATTTGCGTAAGCGGCCCTCGACCATCTTCTCGATGACGGGCATGGGCTTGCCTGACTCCTTCGCCTGCTCGGTCAGGACCGCGCGCTCGCGCTCGACGAAGACCGGATCGAGACCGGAAACATCGACGCTTTGCGGGTTAGCGGCGGCGATATGCATCGCCACCTGCTTGCCGAAGCTCTTGAGCTTGGTGGCGTCGCCGGTCGACTCAAGCGCGACGACCACGCCGATCTTACCGAGGCCTGGCGAGATCGTGTTGTGCATATAGCTTGCGACCGCGCCGTTCTTCACGCCGAGATAGGCGCTCCGGCGCAGCGTCATGTTCTCGCCGATCGAGCCAATCATCCCTTTCAGGTGATCGGCGACAGTGATCTTCCCGCCGCCATAAGGAGCTTTGGCGAGCTTATCGAGATCGCCCTTTGCTTTCAGCGCGTCGGCGGCGATGGCGCGCACCATCTCCTGGAACTTGTCGTTGCGGGCGACGAAGTCGGTCTCCGAGTTGACCTCGACAAGCGCCGCCTGAAGTCCTCAGCGGCAAGGCCGATCAGCCCTTCGGCCGCTACACGGCCAGCCTTCTTGGCGGCCTTGGCGAGACCTTTGGTGCGCAGCCAATCGACCGCGGCCTCCATGTCGCCGGAGGTCTCGTTGAGCGCTGCTTTGCAATCCATCATGCCCGCGCCGGTCTTCTCGCGCAGGTTTTTCACCATCGTTGCACTAATCGCTGTCATGCCATCCTCTATTGGGCTGGAGCCCGCTTTACCCCGGCCCCAATCTCGATCGTCACACTACTCAGGCTTTGCTTCGGCGCTCGGCCTCGGTCCCCTCGGGGGGCGTTTCGCCTGCGACGGAGCCTTGCCATTGCCGCCTCTTGCGTCGGCTCGCCCCGGCCTACGCCGCTGGGGCCTGCGTTCGCCGTCAGACGACGGCTTCTCCGTGCCCTCACCGCTCTCGTCGCCCTCATCGAGTACCTGCTCGCCGCGCGGCGCTTCGGAGGCACCGAGATCGATACCAGCCGAACCTTGCGCGCGCTCGATGCCGTCGATGGCGGCGCGGGCGACCAGGTCGCAATAAAGGGTGATGGCGCGGCCCGCGTCGTCATTGCCGGGGATGGGATGACTGATCCCATCCGGATCGCAGTTCGAATCGACCACGGCGACGATCGGCATGCCGAGCTTGCGCGCTTCGGCAATAGCAATCGCCTCCTTATTGGTGTCGATCACGAACATCAAATCAGGCGGCGCGCCCATGTCCTTGATGCCGCCGAGCGCACGTTCGAGCTTCTCCTTCTCACGAGTGAGCTGAAGCAGCTCTTTCTTGGTCAGGCCTTGCGTCTCGCCGGCGAGCAGCTCTTCCAGCGATTTGAGCCTGCGGATCGAATTGGAGATGGTGCGCCAGTTGGTGAGCGTGCCGCCGAGCCAGCGGTGGTTCACGTAATACTGGGCGCAGGACCGCGCCGCTTCCGCCACGGCCTCGGAGGCCTGCCGCTTGGTGCCGACAAAGAGCACGCGGCCGCCTTTGGCCACGGTATCGGCCACGGCGAGCAGTGCCTGATGGAACAGCGGTACGGTCTGGGTCAGGTCGATGATGTGAATGTTGTTGCGGGAGCCGTAGATGAACGGTGCCATCTTTGGGTTCCAGCGGTGGGTCTGGTGACCAAAATGCACGCCAGCCTCAAGCAGTTGGCGCATGGATACATTAGGCAGTGCCATGGGACTGCATTCTCCTTTTCCGGTTCTGCCGCCGCGGGATGATGAGACCGGTTGCCCGGTCACCGGAGCGAGCGTGAGAACCCTTGAATGGGCCTCGCGGCGCTAAGGTCCCGCGTGTGAGATGGTGCGGTTTATAGGGATGCCACCCCCTCTTGGCAAGGGCGGGAGGCCGATTTTGGCGGTTAGAGGGCGCTGACCGCCGCCACGCCTTGCACGAGCTTGAGCGCGCTTCGCTGCTTCGGGGTGGCATCGATGCCTTGCGGCAGCACGAATTCGACCTCGCGCCCGGCATCGTCGAGGCGGAGAACGAGCCTGAGCTCGCCCTGCCCTCCCCGTCCGCCGACCTGCTCGGCGATGGAATCGAGCGCGCGGGTGCCCTCGAGATAAATCTTGATACCGCTATGACGCGCCTCCGCCACAGCCTCAAGCGAGGAGATGCGTCGGGCGCGCACCTTCACGGTCTCGCCGTCGGCCTCGGCCTCGACGTCGAGCAGCACGGCGCTCCCAGGTTTAAGAAGCTCGCGCGACCCGGCCAACGCCTCCGAGAACACCACAGCCTCGAACTGGCCGGTTGGATCGGAGAAGGCGACGAAGGCATAGGCGTTGCCGCTCTTGCCTTGACGCTCGCGCATGGACAGCACCGTGCCGGCGAGCGTGCCGACGACGCGCCGGGTGCGGGCCTTGGCAGCGAAGTCGACCCAGGTCTCGGCGCCGAGCGCTTCGAGCACCTCCTGGTAGTCGTCGAGCGGGTGACCAGTGAGGAAGAAACCGACCGCCTCGAATTCGTGGGACAGCCGGTCGGTCGGCGCCCAAGGCTTGGCGGGGCGAAGCTCGATCGGCGGCGGTGTGCGCGCCGCACTAGCGAAGAGATCGTTCTGGCCGCCGGTCTCGTCCTCCAGCGAGCGGGAGCCGGCGGCCATGATGCGATCGACATTGTCGAGCGCGGTGGCGCGGTCGATGCCAAGCTCGTCGAAGGCGCCGGCTGAGGCGAGCGTCTCGAGCGCGCGCTTGTTGACGAGGCGCGGATTGATGGCGCGGGCGAAGGCCGAAACATCCTTGAAGCGTCCGCGCTTCTCCCGCTCGGCGCAGATATGGTCGACGGCCTGGCGCCCGACATTCCTGAGCGCCGCGAGCGAATAGCGGATGCGGGTTTCGCTCGGCATGAAGCCAGCCTCCGAATGATTGACCGAGGGCGGCTCGATGCGAATGCCCATGCGGCGCGCTTCCTGGGCGAAGCCATTGAGCTTGTCGGTGTTGCCGATGTCGAGGGTCATCGAGGCAGCTAGGAACTCGACCGGATGATTGGCTTTGAGATACGCCGTCTGATAGGCGATCAGCGCGTAGGCCGCGGCGTGCGATTTGTTGAAGCCGTAGCCCGCGAATTTGGCCACGAGCTCGAAAATGAACTCGGCGCGGCCGCGGTCAACACCCTTGCCGACGGCGCCCTCGATGAAGCGGTTCCGCTGCTGCGCCATCTCCTTCTTGATCTTCTTGCCCATGGCGCGGCGGAGCAGATCGGCTTCGCCAAGCGAGAAGCCGCAGAGGACCTGCGCGATCTGCATCACCTGCTCCTGGTAGATGATCACGCCATAGGTCTCTTCCAGGATCGGCCGGATCGCCGGATGCAGATAATCAGGCTGCTCGCGCCCGTGCTTGCGGTTGACGTAGCTGTCGATGTTGTCCATCGGGCCTGGCCGATAGAGCGCGACGATGGCTATGATGTCCTCGAAGCGGTCGGGCTTCAGCTTGCGCAAGGCATCGCGCATGCCGGCACCTTCGAGCTGGAACACGCCAACCGTATCGCCGCACGCCAGGAGCGCGTAACTCGCAGCGTCGTCGAGCGGAAGCCGCGCCGGGTCGAGCGTCACGCCCCTGCGAGCAAGCAGCTCTCGCGCGGTCTCGATCACGGTGAGCGTCTTCAGGCCGAGAAAGTCGAACTTCACGAGCCCCGCGGCTTCAGCCCATTTCATGTTGAACTGGGTGGCGGGAAGCTGGGCGCGCGGATCGCGGTAGAGCGGCACAAGATCGATCAGAGGCCGGTCGGCGATGACCACGCCGGCGGCGTGGGTCGAGGCGTGGCGGTACAGCCCCTCGAGACGCTGGCCGATATCGAGCAGCTTCGCCACCAACGGTTCGGCGTCTCGTGCCTCCTGGAGACGTGGCTCGCCGGCGATGGCTTGCGGAAGTGTGACGGGGTTTGCTGGGTTCATCGGTACGAGCTTGCACAGGCGGTCGACCTGGCCATAGGGCATTTGCAGCACGCGGCCGACGTCGCGCAGCACCGCCCGCGCTTGGAGCTTGCCGAAGGTGATGATGTGCGCGACGCGGTCGGCGCCGTAGCGCTCGCGCACATAGGCGATCACATCATCGCGGCGGTCCTGGCAGAAATCGATGTCGAAGTCCGGCATCGACACGCGCTCAGGGTTCAAGAAGCGCTCGAACAGGAGCCCGAAGCGCATGGGGTCTAGATCGGTGATGGTCAGCGCCCAGGCGACGAGCGAGCCCGCACCGGAGCCGCGTCCCGGCCCGACCGGGATCCCCCTCGCCTTCGCCCATTGGATGAAGTCGGCGACAATGAGGAAGTAGCCCTGATAGTTCATGCCGATGATGACGTTGAGCTCAAAGGCGAGACGATCCGCGTATGCCTTGGCATCGAAGCCCGGCGCCGTGCCCTCCTCCTCAAGTCTCCTGGCGAGGCCTGCCTCCGACTGGCGGCGAAGCTCCGCGGCTTCGGTCTCACCTTGCGCCTCGGCGCGGGTGCCGCCGAGGAACTGCGGCAGGATCGGCGCGTGCTCCCGCGGCCGGTATGAGCAGCGGCGCGCCACCTCGATGGTGTTCTCGATCGCCTCGGGCAAATCGGCGAAAAGCTCCGTCATCTGCCGCACGCTCTTGAAATAATGCTCCGGGCTCAGGCGGCGCCTTTGGTCGACGCCGACATAGCTCCCCTCGGCAATGCAGATCAGCGCGTCATGTGCCTCGAAATCGTCTGGGCTGGCGAAATAAGGCTCGTTGATGGCGACGATCGGCAAGTGGTTGTCGTAGGCAAGGTCGAGCAGGAGCGGCTCTATGGTCCGCTCCGGAGCCAAGCTGTGCCGCTGAAGCTCGACATAGAGCCGGTCGCCGAAGATGCCTTTCAGCTGGTTGAGGGCTGTTTCGGCAAATCGGAAATCGTTGGCGGCGATGGCGCGGTCGATCACGCCGTCAGGGCCGCCGGTCAGCGCGATGAGCCCCTCTTGGTGGAGCGCAAGGTGAGCGATGGTGACCAGCGTCTCGCCGCTGTCCGCGCCGTAGCGGTAGGCTTCGGTGGAGAGCTTGATGAGATTGGCGTAACCGCTCGCATCCTTGGCGAGGAGCGCGATGCGGCCGTGATTGATGTGCTTCACTAGCTCGCAGCTGTCCGGGCGCGCCTCGGGTTCGGCCGCGAAGCTCAAGGAAAGGGTGCAGCCGATGATCGGTTGGATCTTGGCCTGCGCAGCGTATTCGGAGAATTCGAGGGCGCCGAACAGATTGTTGGTGTCGGTCAGCGCGAGCGCAGGCATGCGCTCTTCGGCGGCAAGGCTGACGAGCTTCGGAATGGTCAGCGCGCCTTCGAGCAGCGAATAGGCCGAATGCACCCGAAGATGCACGAAGGGTTCGCCGTTCTCAGTCAAGAATCGTGTCTCCATTTCGATTCGCGCGCGTCATAGCTTGCGGGACTTGCGGTCGGCTGGGCAACCTGCCGCCCAGAGATATCCCGCTTATACCAACGAAGTTTGTTCCGCTTTTGTTCTAGCGTCAAGACGACCGTGAATTGCGTGTCAATTCTGTTGCTTGGAGACCGAGGCTAAACCTCGGTGACCTGCACCACAGTTACCTGCTCCTCGACCAGAAGGCCGTCCTTGAGGCGCAAGATGCGGTCCATGCGGGCGGCAAGCTCGAGATTGTGGGTGGCAATCAGCGCCGCCACGCCAGAGTGACGCACGAGGCCCAGGAGCTGCTCGAACACGCGCTCGGCGGTTGGCGGGTCGAGGTTGCCGGTCGGCTCGTCGGCGAGAAGGAGCCGCGGTCCATTGGCCACAGCGCGGGCGATGGCCACGCGCTGCTGCTCGCCGCCGGAAAGCTGCGCCGGACGATGATCGCCGCGCTCGGCAATGCCGAGCGAGTTCGAGGAGTTGCCTGGCGCGCTCCTCGGCCTCGGCCCGAGACAGCCCCAGGATGAGCTGCGGCAGGGCGATGTTTTCGAGTGCGGAGAATTCCGGCAGGAGGTGGTGGAACTGATAGACGAAGCCGATCTCGGAGCGGCGCATGCTGGTGCGCTCGCTGTCGCCGAGCTTGACGCAATCGACTCCGTTGATGACTACGGCGCCGCCGTCGGGGCGTTCAAGCAATCCTGCGATATGGAGGAGCGTCGACTTCCCCGCTCCCGAGGGGCCGAGTAGCGCCACGGTCTCGCCGGCATAAAGCGAGGCGGTCGCGCCCTTGAGCACCTCGATGACGCGCGAGCCTTGGGCGTAAGAGCGCTGCAGGTCCTGAAGGTGGAGCGCCGGCGCCTGATCTGACCTCCCCACGGCCTGCCCCTACTCGTAGCGCAAGGCTTCGACGGGATCGAGGCGGGAGGCTCTCCAGGAGGGATAGAGCGTGGCGAGGATCGACAGGATCAACGCCATGATCACCACCGATGCCGTTTCGCCGGTGTCAATCTCGGCGGGCAGTTGCGACAGGTAATAGAGCTCGGGCGAGAACAGCTCGGTATCGGTGATCCAGGCGACGACGGCGCGGATCTGCTCGATGTAGGTGCAGATGAGAACGCCAAGCGCAAGGCCGGCAAGCGTGCCGACAACGCCGATGGTTGCGCCGGTGATGAAGAAGATGCGCATCACGGCGCCGCGCGTCGCGCCCATGGTGCGGAGAATGGCGATGTCGCGGCCCTTGTCTTTCACCAGCATGATCAGTCCGGCGATGATGTTGAGCGCCGCGACGAGCACGATCAGAGCGAGAATGAGGAACATGACGTTGCGCTCGACCTCGAGCGCGGTGAAGAAGGTCGCGTTTCGCTGCCGCCAGTCGCTGATATAGATCGACGAGCCCCCGGCCTCGATGATCTTCGGTCCAAGCGTGCCCACCTCGTCAGGCGTGTCGAGCACGACTTCGAGAACGGTGACGCTGTCGGGCTTGGAGAAATAACGCTGCGCCTCGGCAAGCGGCATGAATACGATGCTCGAGTCGTATTCCGACATGCCGATCTCGAAGATGGCGACGATGGGATAGCGCTTGACGCGGGGTGCGGTGCCGAGTGCGGTGGAGGCGCCGCGCGGGGTCAGCAGGCTCACCTGATCGCCGAGCTTGACGTTGAGATCGTTGGCGAGCCGCGTGCCGACGGCGATGCCTTCTTTGCCATCGAAGCCGTCCAGCGATCCAAAGCGAATATTGCTGGAGACGGCCTTGAGCTGCTTCAGGTCGGCCTCGCGCAAGCCGCGCACCAGCGCTCCGGTTGAGGATGATGGGGTGGAGACCATCACCTGCCCTTCGATCAAGGGCAGCGCATATTTGACGCCGGAGACGGCGCGGACTTTGCCGGCGATAGTGTCGTAGTTGCCGAAGTTGGGATCGAGGCTGTGCACCACGACGTGGCCGTTAAGTCCAAGCATCTTGTTGAACAGCTCCTGGCGGAAGCCGTTCATCACCGCCATGACTACGATCAGCGTCATCACGCCGAGCATGATGCCGACAAAGGAGAAGCCGGCGATCACCGAGATGAAGCCTTCCTTGCGGCGGGGTCGCAGATAGCGGAGCGCCACCAACCATTCGAAGGGGGAGAAGGCGCCTGTGCCCTTGCCGCTCATGCCGCTGCCCTGCCCGGCTCCGCGGCCGAGGCGATGAGCCGATTGAGCGCCGCATCGAAGCCGAGCGTCTGTCTTACGCCGTTCGCCCGTTCCTTCAGCTCCACCTCGCCGGCCTTCACCCCTTTCGGTCCGACGATGAGCTGCCAAGGGAGCCCAATAAGGTCCATGGCCGCGAACTTGGCGCCGGGCCTCTCGTCACGGTCGTCATAAAGGACGCTCACTCCGGCCTTTTCGAGCTTCACATAGAAATCCTCGCAGACCTTGTCGGTCTCGGCATCGCCGCTTTTGATGTTGATCAGGCCAACGTCGAAGGGCGCTACGCTCGCCGGCCATATGATCCCCGCATCGTCGTGCGAGGCCTCGATAATGCCGCCGACAAGCCGCGACACGCCGATGCCGTAGGAGCCCATTTGCACTGTCACCAAGCCCCCGTCGGGGCTCTGCACCTTGCATCCCATGGAGTCGGAGTACTTGGTGCCGAAGAAGAAAATATGGCCGACCTCGATGCCGCGGGCGGTGACGCGGTCGGTTTCCGGCACTTCGCTCGCGAAACGAGCGGCATCGTGCTTCTCGCTAGTTGCGGCATATTTGCTCGTCCAGGTCTTGATGACGGGTGAGAGGTCGCTCTCATAGTCGAGATCGGCGCCCGGCGGATCGAGCTTGACGAGGTCCTTGTGGCAATAGACCTCGCTCTCGCCGGTGTCGGCGAGGATGATGAACTCATGGCTCATATCACCGCCGATGGGGCCGGATTCGGCGGCCATGGGAATCGATTTCAGTCCCATGCAGTTGAAGGTCCGCAAATAGGAGACGAACATCTTGTTGTACGAAACGCGCGCGTCCTCGACCGTGAGGTCGAAGGAATAGGAATCCTTCATCAGGAACTCGCGCCCGCGCATCACGCCGAAGCGCGGCCTGATCTCATCCCGGAATTTCCACTGGATTTGATAGAGGATGCGCGGCAGATCCTTGTAGGACTTCACGCCGTCGCGGAAGATCTGGGTGATCAGCTCCTCGTTGGTCGGACCGTAGAGCATCTCGCGCTCGTGCCGGTCGCTTATACGCAGCATCTCTTTGCCATAGACCTCGTAGCGGCCGCTTTCCTTCCAGATTTCCGCCGGCTGGATGGTCGGCATGAGCAGTTCAAGCGCGCCGGCGCGGTCCTGCTCCTCGCGCACGATGCGCTCGATCTTGCTCAGAACCCGGTAGCCAAGGGGTAGCCAGGAATAGATGCCAGCGCTCGATTGCCGGACGAGGCCGGCGCGCAGCATCAGCTTGTGGGATACGATCTCGGCTTCCTTGGGGTCATCGCGCAACAGGGGCAGGAAGTAGCGGCTGAGGCGCATGGAGGCCCTTCTCGTGCTTCAATTGGCGGGGCGAAACCGTTCCGGCGCTATAGCTTACTTTGCCGAGGGTTAGCAATCGTGGGCGGATCGGCGCCTGCCGGCGCCTGGAGCGTGCGATTCGTACGGCAGTCACCCGGACGGGACGGGCTTGGGACGTGGCTGCGGCGCCACGAATTTAGCGGAGTGACTAGTTTTGAGGCGATCTGCCTAGCGGAAGCGGGGTCGGCAGCATGAATTTACGTCAAAGGATCACAATGATGGTGACAATTTGGCGCGGCCTTGTTAGTGTCCCGGAACAACGTGATGAGAGTTCGGGACCGGCAAAATGATCTCGGAGTCATGCGTTGAGATTGGACGAGGTCCAAGTCTTGGGAGGAAGTAGCTCCAGGCGCGCTAATAGCGAGTAGGCAGGCGCAGCCGCTCATTTGCCAGAACACACTCGATAGTCAGGATTGATGACGAGCCTCTTTGGCCGGTGAGATAAGGAGTATTGAGACGACAAAGAAAGCAAGGTCTCGCGGCCTTGCTTTCTTTTTTTGTGCGTACGCCTCCGAGTCGTTCAGGTCAGCGCACCGATTCGTAGCGAGGCAGGAAGGGGATCTGGTCGAGAGTGATCACGCGATGGACGATGATCACGTAGACCACGGCGAACACCACGCTCGCGACCACCGTGGTGGCGAGCATCTTCGGCAGCAATTTCGGCATATGAGGCGCACTTTCGGCGGTGCCGGGCGCGACCTCGCCCTCCTCCTCCTGCGTGCGCACGCCGATCGGCAGCATGGCGAACAACACGATCCACCAGATGATGGCGTAGATGGCGAGGGCGAAGCTGAGCGTCATGGCCTAGGCCTGCTCTAGCTCCACCAGCGTGCCGCAAAAGTCCTTGGGATGGAGGAAGAGCACCGGCTTGCCATGGGCGCCGATCTTGGGGTCGCCCTGGCCAAGCACGCGGGCGCCGTCGGCGACAAGCCGGTCGCGCGCCGCGACGATGTCGGGGACCTCGTAGCAAAGATGGTGAATGCCGCCGTTTGGATTGCGCTGAAGGAAGGCCGAGATGGGCGATTTGTCGCCGAGCGCGCCCAGCAGCTCGACCTTGGTGTTGGGCAGCTCGATGAACACCGTGGTGACGCCGTGCTCAGGCTGATCGATAGCCGGCGAGACCCTAGCTCCAAGCGTGTCGCGATAGACCTTGGCCGCAGCCTCGAGATCGGGAACGGCAATGGCAACGTGGTTCAAACGTCCGATCATCGGAAATAACTCTCCCTAACCTTACTTCATCTGCAATCTATCTAATGCGCTGTCGTGCGTCCCGCTACTTCGGCTTTGAGCGGGGTAAGACTACCGTCAGCAGAACGGAACATACCGGCTTCTTGCCCCAGGCCTGATTGACGGCGGCGCGCACGCCGCGGCGGACGGCCTCGCTGACCAAAGCTTGGTCCTTCCGGCGCGGGCGCGGGATCAACTCGATGGTACCGACGGCGGCCTCGCGGACAATGGTCTCGAAGGCGGTGCCGTTCCTGTCCGTGCCGGGAATCCCGGAGAGCGCAACTTCCGGATCGGCCAGCAGCGCGCCCTTGTCCGAGAGCACCAGCGACACCGATACGGTACCGGCAAAGCTCAGCTTCCGGCGCTCCCGCACCTGCCCATCCTCGGAGCGGGTGATGACGGCGCCGTCGCGGTAGAGGCGGCCGGTCGGCACGTCGTCGATGATGGCGGCCGGCGCCGGCGCGAGCCGCACCATGTCGCCGTTTCGCGCCCGGATGACCTCCGGCACGCCGAGCTGTTCGGCGAGCCGCGCATGGGCCTCGAGATGCCTCCCCTCGCCATGCATCGGCACGGCAATCTTCGGCTTTACCCAGCGATAGAGTTGCTCGAGCTCGCCTCGGCGCGGATGGCCCGACACATGCACCGGCGCATCGCTATCGGTGATCACCTCGACGCCGAGATCGGAGAGGCCGTTCTGCACGCGGCCGACCGCCTTCTCATTGCCAGGGATGGTGCGCGAGGAAAAGATCACGCGGTCGCCGGCGTCGAGATCCACATTGGGATGCTCGTTCTGCGCGATCCGCGCCATGGCGGCGCGCGCCTCGCCCTGGCTTCCGGTGCAGAGCGCCACGACCTTGCGCGGCGGGATCTTCTCGAACTCGCTTTCTTCGTGGATGGGAAGGTCACGATCAAGATAGCCGGTTTCCTGCGCCGCTTCGATGACGCGGTACATGGCGCGGCCGACCACGATGAGCTTGCGGCCGGCGGCGCGAGCGGCGTTGGCGACGGAACGGATGCGGGCGACGTTGGAGGCAAAGGTGGTAACGGCCACCCGCTTCGGCGCCTCGGCTATGAGCCGTTCGAGCACAACCGCGACATCGGCCTCAGAGGCTGACACGCCCTCGCGGACCGCGTTCGTCGAATCGCAGATCATTGCGGTAACGCCCTCCTCGCCGAGCGCCTTGAGGCGCGCAGCGTCTGTGGCCGGGCTCGTCAGCGGCGCCTCGTCGAGCTTCCAGTCACCGGTGTGGAGCGCGGTGCCGAGTTCGGTCTTGATCATGACCGCGGACGGCTCGGGGATCGAGTGCGACATGGTGATGAGCTCGACGTCGAACGGCCCGATCTTGTAGCGATGGCCGAGCGGTATGACGTGCAGCGGAAAGTCCTGGAGGAGCCCCGCCTCGCCGAGCTTCGACTTGAGCATCGAGGCGGTGAAGGAAGTGGCGTAGACAGGAACGCCGCCGAGCCTTGGCCACAGATCGACCACGGCGCCGAAATGATCTTCATGCGCGTGGGTCAGGAGCAGCCCCTTGAGATTTGGGCGCTCGGCCTCGAGGAAGGTGATGTCGGGAAGGATCACGTCAACTCCAGGCTCGGTCTCGCCGCCAAAGGTGATCCCCAAGTCGACGATGAGCCACTCGCGGTCGTCCGGCGGACCGTAACCGTAGAGGTAGAGGTTCATGCCGATCTCCCCCACGCCGCCAATGGGGACGAACACGAACTCAGGCCTTTGTCGGTCGGAGCGGCGGGACATGCTCTAGGCTATGGGGTTGGGGATTGACTTCGACGTGGCGAAAAACACATCGCCGGCAGAGATGCGGCGCTCGGCACCATCGCTCATCAGGAGCCTGAGCGCACCCCCTGAATCGAGCCCTGCATACGATCCTTCCGCCTCTTCGCCATGAAGCCTCACCCGCAACGGGCGACCGGTCGGCCCTGCCCGGTCGAGCCAGGCGCGCCGAACCGTTTGGAACGCCACGCCTTCCGCCCAGTGGGTCAGCCAGGCGTCGGTGACGGCTGCAAGCGTCTCGAAGGCAGCGGCCGGCGTCGCCGTACCGCCATGGGCAGCGAGGCTCGTCGCTGGCTGCTCGAGGTCTGGCGGGAAGGTCGCGAGATTGAAGCCGGTGCCGATCACCACCTTGCAGCGGTTCGGCGCTGCCTCGCTCGTGCTTTCAAGCAGCATGCCCGCGACCTTGCCGCCTTTGAGCAGAACGTCGTTCGGCCATTTCAAGAGAAGCTCAGAGCGGGCCTCCCTGGGCAGGAGTTTGGCCGCGCTGTCAATGGCGACAACGCCGGCAAGAAGCGCGAGCTGCGCAGCGGTCGAGAGCGGGCAGTTGAGGCCAATGAGGAGGCTCGCGAAGAGATTGCCGTGCTGAGACTGCCATTGGCGGCCGTTGCGGCCACGACCAGCGGATTGCCGCAGCGACCAGATCCACAGAGGCCCCGGCTCGCCCGCCTCGCCGCGGCGGCGGGCCTCGGCGTTGGTGGAGTCGATCGTCTCCAGGCGAAGCAACCGGTATCCGGCGGGAAGCTTCGGCGATGAGGAAGCGAAAGGAAGCATCAGAACAGGGATTTGGCGGCGGCCTCGGCGACAGTCACAAGCGGTGCCGGATAGACGAAATAGAACAAAATGAAAAGGCCGGATCCTCCGAGTACGGCGGCAAGGAGCCCAGGCATCGGCTCGAACCGCTCGGCTGGAGCGTCGAAATACATGATCTTGACGATGCGGAGATAATAATAAGCGCCGACCACGCTGAGCAGCACGCCGATCACGGCAAGAGCATAAAGTCCTGCATTGATGGCGGCGAGGAACACATAGAATTTGGCGAAGAAGCCCGCGAGCGGCGGGATGCCTGCGAGCGAGAAGAGCAGCATGGCGAGCAGGAAGGCCATCATCGGGCTCGTGATCGACAGGCCGGCAAGCTGGTCGATGTCCTCGACCATCCTTCCGTTCCGCCGCATGGCGAGGATGCAGGCGAAGGTGCCGAGCGTCATGGCGAGGTAGATGGCGAGATAGATGATCACGCCCTGCACGCCTTCGGCCGTTCCGGCGGCGAGGCCGACCAGCGCATAGCCCATATGACCGATCGAGCTATAGGCCATCAGCCGCTTGATGTTGCGCTGGCCGATTGCCGCGAAGGCGCCGAGCGCCATGGAGGCTATGGCGAGGAAGGTGACGATCTGCTGCCATTCCGGTGTGACCGAGGGGAAGGCGGCGAACAGCGTGCGCACGGTGAGCGCCATGGCGGCGAGCTTCGGCGCCGCGGCAAAGAAGGCGGTGACCGGCGTCGGCGCGCCCTCATAGACGTCGGGCGTCCACATATGGAAGGGCACGGCTGAGATCTTGAAGGCGAGGCCGGTGATCAAGAACACAAGGCCGAAGATAAGCCCGAGATTGGTGCCGGAGGGCTGCACGGAAGCGGCGATGTCGGTGAACAGCGTCGAGCCGGTGAAGCCGTAGATCAGCGATGCGCCATAAAGCAGCATGCCCGAGGAGAGCGCGCCAAGGACGAAATATTTGAGTCCAGCCTCGCTCGAGCGCGCCGAGCGGCGGTCGAAGGCGGCGACCACGTAGAGCGATAGGCTTTGCAGCTCGAGCCCGACATAGAGCGCGATGAGATCGTTGGCCGAGATCATCATCAGCATGCCGGTGGTGGCGAGCAGCACCAGCACCGGGAATTCGAACTTCAGGCGCCCTGCCCCCTGCCAATAATCGATCGACATGATCAGCGTGACGGCGGCGCCGGTCAACGTGAGCAACTTCATCACGCGCGCAAAGGGATCGACGATGAGGCTGTCGCCGAACAAAGTGGCCGTTCCCTCGCCGCGCAGCACGAAGAAACCGGCAAGCGCGAGTAAGAGCACGGCGAGCCAGAGGATCAGGTCTGCCTGCTCCTTGCGGGTGGCCACGCCAACCATCAGCAACACCATGGCGCCGGTTGCCAGGGTGAGCTCAGGAAGCGCGACCGCCAATTGCAGGGTTGAGGACACGGCTTCCCCCTACTGCGACAATGCAATGCGCGCCTGCTCGGCGGCGGCAAGTGCGGTCTGGTAGTTCTTGATCAGAGCTTCGACCGAGGCCGCGCTCGCATCGAGGATCGGGGCCGGATAGAAGCCGAACAGGATGGTGAGCACGACGAGCGGCGCCATCACCGCAACCTCGCGCCAGGTGAGGTCGGTGATGTATTTCAGCGCAGGCTTCTCCAGCTTGCCGAAGATGACACGGCCATAGAGCCAGAGCGCGTAGGACGCCGACAGGATGACCCCGGTGGTGGCGAGGAATGCCACCCAGGTGTTGATGCGGAAGGCGCCGGTCAGGCTCAGGAACTCGCCGACAAAACCGCTCGTGCCTGGCAGCCCGACATTGGCAAGCGTGAACACCATGAAGCAGAAGGCGTAAAGCGGCATGCGGTCGACGAGCCCGCCATAGGCCGAGATCTCGCGGGTATGCATGCGGTCGTAGATCACGCCGACTGAGAGGAAGAGCGCGCCCGACACGATCCCATGCGAGAGCATCTGGAAGATGCCACCCTGTAGCCCCTGCATGGTGAGGGTGAACACGCCGATGGTGACGAAGCCCATATGGGCCACCGAGGAATAGGCGATCAGCTTCTTCACGTCTTCCTGGGCAAGCGCCACGAGCGAAGTGTAGATGATGGCGATGACCGAGAGCGCAAAGATCAGCGGTGCGAACTCGGCCGAGGCGAGCGGGAACATCGGAATGGAGAAGCGCAGGAAACCGTAGCCGCCCATCTTCAGGAGAATGCCGGCGAGGATCACGGAGCCCGCGGTCGGCGCCTCGACGTGGGCGTCAGGCAGCCAGGTGTGTACCGGCCACATCGGCAGCTTCACCGCGAACGAGGCGAGGAAAGCGAACCACAGCCAAGTCTGCATGGAAGGCGGGAAACCGTGGGTCAGCAACGTCGGGATGTCGGTGGTGCCGGCCTCCCAGTAGATCGCCATGATGGCGAGCAGCATGAGCAGCGAGCCCGCGAGCGTGTAGAGGAAGAATTTGAAGCTCGCATAGACGCGGCGCGGACCGCCCCAGATGCCGATAATCAGGAACATCGGGATCAGGCCGCCCTCGAAGAACAGATAGAACAGCACGAGATCGAGGCTCGTGAACACGCCGAGCATCAGTGTCTCGAGCACGAGGAAGGCGATCGTATATTCGCGCACCCGCTCCGTGATCGATTGCCAGCTCGCGAGGATGCAGAGCGGCATGAGCAGCGCGGTGAGCAGAACGAACGGTAAGGAAATACCGTCGACGCCCATATGGAACTTGATCGGCCCGAGCCAGGCGCGCTGCTCCACGAACTGGAACTGCGCCGTGCTGGGATCGAAGTCGCGCCACAGCAGCAGCGACAGCGCGAAAGTGACGAGCGTGGTCCACAGCGCGATGTAGCGGGCGTTGCGGTCGACCGCTTCGTCGCGGGCGCGCAAGGCGACGATCAGCAGCGCTCCAAGTAGCGGCAGGAAGGTGATAGTGGAGAGGATCGGCCAGGAAAAGCTCATTTCGGCAGCCCTCCCCCGGCAAAGATGAAATAGGTGATGAGGAGCGCAACGCCGACCAGCATGACGAAGGCGTAGTGATAGATGTAGCCGGTCTGGAGCTTGACGACGCGGTTGGTGATGTCGATGACGCGCGCCGCAACACCGTCAGGGCCAATACCGTCGATGATTGTGCCGTCGCCCGTCTTCCACAGGAATTGCCCGAGCCGCTTCGCGGGACGCACGAAGATCGCGTCGTAAAGGGCGTCGAAATACCAGGCGTTGAGCAGGAACTGGTAGAGCCCGCGGAAACGCTTGGCGAGACCAAAGGGCACCAGCGGGTTCGTGATGTAGAAATACCAGGCGACAGCAAATCCGGCGGCCATGGCGAGTGTCGGCGTGAGCATCACCAGGAGGGGCACCTCGTGATGCTCCCCGCCATGGGTCACGAGGGATCCGCGCCAGAACGCGGTCTGGTCCGAGCCGATAAAGAAATGCATGAAGATCGCGCCGGCGAGCAGCGAACCGAACGCAAGAAGCACGAGCGGGATTCCCATGGTCCAGGGCGGCTCATGGGCATGCGCCAGGACATCTGGCTTCTCGCGCGGCTTGCCCTCGAAGGCGAGGAACATCAGCCGCCAGGAATAGAACGAGGTTAGCAGTGCCGCGACGGTGGTGAGTACGAAGCCATACATGCCGATCGGCGAATGCGCGGCGTAAGCGGCCTCGATGACGGCGTCCTTCGACACGAAGCCCGAGGTGAAGGGAAAGCCGGTGAGCGATAGCGTGCCGATCAGCATCATCGCCCAGGTGAAGGGCAGCACTTTGCGCAAGCCCCCCATGCGCCGCATGTCCTGCTCGTGATGAAGCGCGATGATCACGGCGCCGGCGCCGAGAAACAGCAATGCCTTGAAGAAAGCATGTGTGAAGAGGTGGAAGATGCCGGCGCCGTACGCGCCGACGCCCTCGGCCACGAACATGTAGCCAAGCTGCGAGCAGGTCGAATAGGCGACCACGCGCTTGATGTCGTTCTGCACCAGGCCCACGGTGGCGGCGAAGAAGGCGGTGGTTGCGCCGAAAAAGGTGACGACGCCGAGTGCGGTCGGCGAAAGCTCGAACAGCGGCGACAGCCGCGCCACCATGAAAACGCCAGCCGTGACCATGGTCGCGGCGTGGATCAGGGCGGAGACCGGCGTCGGGCCTTCCATGGCGTCAGGCAGCCAGGTGTGCAGCAGGAACTGCGCCGACTTGCCCATGGCCCCCATGAACAGCAGGAGGCAAATCAGGGTGAGCGCATCCACCTGCATCCCCAGAAACTCCATGGTCTTGCCGACCTGGTCCGGGGCGGAGGCAAAGATCGTGTCGTATTGAACGGTGTTGAAGACCGTGAAGGTGGCGAAGATGCCGAGCGCGAAGCCGAAATCGCCGATGCGGTTGACGATGAAAGCCTTGATGGCGGCGGCATTGGCTGAGGGTCGATGGTACCAGAAGCCGATGAGCAGGTAGCTCATCAGACCAACTCCCTCCCAGCCGAAGAAGAGCTGCACAAGGTTATCGGCCGTCACCAATGCGAGCATGGCGAAGGTGAAGAGCGAGAGATAGGCGAAGAAGCGCGGACGGTGCGGATCCTCCTCCATGTAGCCGATGGAATAGAGGTGCACGAGGCCGGAGACCGTCGTGACCACCACCAGCATCACGGCGGTGAGCGTGTCGATGCGGAGCGCCCAGGAGGTTTGCAGCGCGCCTGAATCGATGAAGCGCGCGAGCTCGATGCGCGTTTCATGGCCTTCGACACCCACCTGGTAGAGCGCGAACCAGGAGAGCGGCATGGTGACCAGTACGAGGCTCGTGGTGATCACCTCGCTCCCGCGAGCGCCGATCAAGCGTCCAAAAAAGCCGGCAAAGATCGCACCGATCAGCGGAAGGAATACAATGGCTTGATACATCTCCGCGCGGCTAACCTTTCAGGAGGTCAATTTCGGCGACATCGATGGTGCCGCGGTTGCGGAAGTAGACGACAATGATGGCCAAGCCGATCGCAGCTTCGGCGGCGGCGACGGTTAGCACGATGAGGGCGAAAACCTGACCGACAAGGTCGCCATGAAAGGCAGAAAAGGCGACGAGATTGAGGTTGACCGCAAGCAGCATCAATTCAACGCTCATCAAGATGACGATGACGTTCTTGCGGTTGAGGAAGATGCCGAAAATGCCGAGCGTGAACAGGATCGCGGCAACGGTGAGATAATGGGAGAGGCTGATGGTCATGAGAGCCCCCTCCCCGTCTCGACCTCGACCACTTCGACGGCACGCTCGCGCGTGCGCGCGACCTGCCGGGGGACCGACTGACGCTTCACGTCGCGCTTATGCTGCAACGTCAAGACAATGGCGCCGATCATGGCGACGAGCAGGATGAGACCCGCGGCCTCGAACAGATAGACATATTTCGTATAGAGGATCTGACCGAGGGCCACGGTGTTGCTCATCTGCGAGGCGGACGGCGCGGGAGCCAGCGCGACAATTCCCGGCGCAGTCACCCAGGCGGCGAGAACGAGGACCAACTCGATCAGCAACACGATACCGATGGTGGCGCCGATCGGCAGATATTTGAGGAAGCCTGCCCTGAGCTCGGCAAAGTCCACATCGAGCATCATCACCACGAACAGGAACAGCACCAGTACCGCGCCGACATAGACGACGATGAGGATCATAGCGAGGAACTCGGCGCCGAGCAGCACGAACAGGCCCGCGGCGTTGAAGAAGGCGAGGATGAGGAAGAGCACGGCGTGCACCGGGTTCTTCACGGCGATGACCATGAAGGCGGACGCCACGCAAATTCCGGCGAAGAGGTAGAAGAACAGCGCGAACAGCATCATGCGGGGTCTGGCCCCTCACCGATACGGCGCGTCGAGCGCCAGGTTCTTGGCGATCTCGCGCTCCCAGCGGTCGCCGTTCGCGAGCAGCCGCTCTTTGTCGTAGTAGAGTTCCTCGCGCGTCTCGGTGGCGAACTCGAAATTCGGCCCCTCCACAATGGCATCGACCGGGCAAGCCTCCTGACAGAATCCGCAATAGATGCATTTCACCATGTCGATGTCGTATCGCGTGGTGCGGCGGGTGCCGTCATTGCGGCGAGGCTCGGCCTCGATGGTGATGGCCTGCGCGGGGCAGATCGCCTCGCAGAGCTTGCAGGCGATGCAGCGCTCCTCGCCATTGGGATAGCGTCGGAGCGCGTGCTCGCCGCGGAATCTCGGCGAGAGCGGCCCGCGCTCGAAGGGATAGTTGATGGTCGCCTTTGGCCGCACTAAATATTTCATGGCGAGCCAGAAGGCCGAGAGAAACTCGGTCAGCAACAAGGCTTTGGCCGTGTCGGCAAAACGCTTCACGCGTCGTCTCCTCTATGTCCCCAGCTGCCAAAGCTTAAGAATGGCCGCGACGACCACGACCATGGCAAGCGATAGCGGCAGGAAGACCTTCCACCCGAGCCGCATTAGCTGGTCGTAGCGGTACCGAGGTACTATGGCCTTGACCATGGCAATCAGGAAGAACAGGAAGCAAACCTTCCCGACGAACCATATCAGGCCTGGAATCCAGGTGAAGGGCGGGATGGGAAACGGCGGCAGCCAGCCGCCCAGGAACAGCACCGTGCCAAGCCCGCACATCAGCACGATGGCAACATACTCACCCAGCATAAACAGCATGTAGGGGGTGGAGGAGTATTCGACCATGAAGCCCGCGACGAGCTCCAATTCTGCCTCGAGCAGGTCGAAGGGCGGCCGGTTGGTCTCGGCCAGCGCCGAGACGAAAAACACGACGAACATCGGCAGCAAGGGCAGCCAGTACCAGCCGAACAGGCCGAAGGCGCTGTCCTGCGCCTTCACGATCTCGTTCAGATTGAGCGAGCCGGCGCAGAGCAGCACGGTGATGATGACGAAGCCGATCGAGACTTCGTAGGAGACCATCTGCGCTGCCGAGCGGAGCGCTGCCAGGAAGGCATATTTGGAGTTCGAGGCCCAGCCGGCCATGATCACGCCGTAGACCTGCAAGCTCGAGATGGCGAAGATATAGAGAATGCCGACATTGATGTCGGCGACGGCCCAGCCATCGGCGACCGGGATGACCGCCCAGGCGGAAAGCGCGAGCCCAGCGGTAACGATCGGCGCGAGCAGGAAGACGCCCTTGTTGGCGCCGGCCGGGATGATCGGCTCCTTGAACACGAATTTCAGCAGATCGGCGAAGGATTGCAGCAGGCCGAAAGGTCCGACCACGTTCGGCCCCCGCCGCATCTGCACTGCCGCCCAGACCTTGCGGTCGGCGTAGAGCAGGAAAGCGACGATGATCAGGAGGATGACAAGCAGCAACAGGCTCTGCCCGATGATGAGGACGATGGGCAGGCCATAGCTCGACCAGAACTCAGCCATCGGTGCCTGTCGCCCGTTTAGCGCTTGCTGCATGGATCGCGCTCAAGTCCGCCATGATCTCGGACGCGCGCGCGATCGGGTTGGTGAGATAGAAATCGGTGAGGGTCTCGCCGAAGCGCTTTCTGCCGGTCTTGCCGCCTTTCGCGGCGAGCGTCTCGATGGCGGAACTGTCGGCAGGAAGGATCTGGTCGAGCATCGCCAGATGCGGACAGGTGGCAAACATCTTGGCGCGTAATTCATTGACTGTGTTGAACGGCAACGACTGCCCGAGCACGCCCGACAGGGCCCGGATGATCTTCCAGTCCTCGCGCGCATCGCCCGGGGGGAAGACGGCGCGCGCTGTCATCTGCGGGCGGCCTTCGGTGTTGACGTAGATCGCGTCCTTCTCGGTATAGGCGGCGCTGGGAAGGATGACATCGGCGCGATGGGCGCCGCGATCGCCGTGGCTGCCCTGATAGATGACGAAGGCCTTGCCGAGCCTGTCCGTATCGATCTCGTCGGCGCCGAGCAAATAGACCAAGTCGATCTCGCTCTTCTCCGCGCCTTCCAGGATGGCGCCCACGTCCCTACCCCCTTCGCTCGGCACGAGCCCGAGGTCGAGGCCGGCGACGCGGGCGGCGGCGGTGTGGAGCACGCTGAACCCGTTCCAGTCGATGTCAGGTTTCACCGCGCCCATGACCATCGCGGCCTTGGCGGCGAGCGACAGGACCGCAGTACCGTCGGGCCGTGCGAGCGCAGCCTGGCCAACGATGACCAGCGGGCGCTCGGCGCCCTTCAGCTTGTCGAGGAAGGCATGCGAGCCGTCGGCAAGCTTGGCGAGGGTCTCAGGCCCGGCGCCCAGATGCTCGTAGGCGTAGGTGAGGTCGGCTTGCGTGCCGATCAGGCCGAGGGGAAGCTTTCCTTGTATCTGCCGCCAGCGCTTGAGGATACGGGCATTGAGCACGGGCGCTTCGTGGCGTGGATTGGTGCCGATAAGAAGAATGGCGTCGGCGTGGTCGATGCCCTCGATGGTCGCATTGAACAGATAGGTGGCGCGGCCACGCTCCGGATCGAGCTTCGCCCCGTCCTGCCGGCAATCGATATTGGGCGAGCCAAGCTGCCCTGCGAGCAGCTTCAGCGCGAACATCTCCTCGGCCGCGGCGAGATCGCCGGCGATGGCAGCGAAGCGCTCGCCGTCAAGTTCGCGCAGTACCTCGGCAATCGCGCGGAAGGCTTCGTCCCAGGTGACAGCCTCAAGCCGTCCGTTGCGCCGGAGGTACGGCCGGTCGAGACGCTGCACGCGCAATCCATCCCACACATGGCGCGTCTTGTCGGAAATCCATTCTTCGTTGATTGCGTCGTTGACCCGCGGCAGGATGCGCAGCACTTCGCGCCCGCGGCTGTCGACGCGAATGTTGCAGCCCTGCGCATCCATGACGTCGATCGACTGGGTCTTGGTCAGCTCCCAAGGCCGCGCCATAAAGGCGTATGGCTTGGAGGTGAGCGCGCCGACCGGGCAAAGATCGACGACATTGCCGGATAACTCCGACATCATGCCGTGCTCGAGATAGGTGGTGATCTCCATGTCCTCGCCGCGGCCGATGGCGCCAAGCTCCTCGACACCGGCCACTTCCGTCATGAAGCGGATGCAGCGCGTGCAGTGGATGCAGCGGGTCATGTAGGTTTCGATCAGCGGGCCGAGATATTTGTCCTCCACCGCGCGCTTGTTGTCGGCGAAGCGGCCGGCATCGAAGCCATACGCCATGGTCTGATCTTGCAAATCGCACTCCCCGCCCTGGTCGCAGATCGGGCAATCGAGGGGGTGGTTGATCAGCAGGAATTCGAGCACGCCCTCACGCGCCTTCTTCACCGTCTCAGAGTCGGTGATGATGGTCGGCGGCGTGCCATCGCGCCCGGGACGGAGATCGTTGACGCTCATAGCGCAGGAGGCGACGGGCTTCGGCATGCCGGCCACCTCGACCAGACACATGCGGCAATTGCCGGCAATGGACAGGCGCTCGTGATAGCAGAAGCGCGGGATCTCGATGCCGGCGAGCTCGCAGGCCTGGATCAGCGTGATGCCGTTGGGGAGATCGTGCTCTTTGCCGTCGATGATGAGCTTAGGCACGCTTGCTAGCCTTCCTTTTCGGCGTGTCGATCCTGGCGACGTTTGTCGGCGCCGGCGGCGTATGACGAGGATCGTTCAGCACCTCGTGCAGGAACGTCCGGAACCTCGGGGTGTATTGCTCAAGGTAGCCGGATTTCTGAAAGTAAGGTGACAGCAAATAGTCGCGATGCGGCTTGAGCTGGATGCGGACCGCGACGTCCCATTCTTTGCTCGGCGAGACGAGCAAGATCTCCTCGCTGGCATTGAGGATGGTGTCCACATAGAGCTCGTATTTCTGGAAGAGCTCGATGCTGCCGTCGATGGTGCGCTCCTCGTAGTCGAACTGAGCGAGCTTCAGCGTCGGATCGGAAAGCTTCGGGTTGTCGAAGGCGAGCCGGAGCGTCTCCCGCCAAAGCTCGTTGGCATTGGCGCGGCGCTCGGCTCTCTTGTTCTCGGCGATTTGCAGATGGGCATAGATCAAGGCGGCGATGGCGGCCGCTGCCATCACCAAATTTGCGAGCGTTACGGCGTTGTCCCAGAACCAGATCATGCGCGGCTCCTACTCCGCCGCCACGGGAACGGACGGCGCGAGCGGCTTCGTGGCTTGCGCGTCGATACGCTCCTCGATCACGTGGCGGAAATGGCGGATCAGCCCCTGCACCGGCCACGCCGCGGCGTCGCCGAGCGCGCAGATGGTGTGGCCCTCCACCTGGTAGCTCACATTGAGCAGCATATCGATTTCCCGCTTCTCGGATTGGCCCTTCGCCATGCGCTCGAGCACCCGCCACATCCAGCCAGTGCCCTCGCGGCAGGGCGTGCATTGCCCGCAAAATTCATGCTTGTAGAAGTATGACAGTCTTGCGATGGCACGGATGATGTCGGTGGATTTGTCCATGACGATCACCGCCGCGGTGCCGAGCCCGCTCTTCAGATTGCGCAAGCTGTCGAAATCCATGGGCAGGTCGTTGCACTGGCTTGCCGGGATGCACGGCACCGAGGAGCCGCCGGGGATGACGGCAAGCAGGTTGTCCCAGCCGCCGCGCACGCCACCGGCGTGGCGGTCGATCAGTTCGCGCAAGGGCACGCCCATCTCCTCCTCGACATTGCAGGGAGTGTTCACATGGCCTGACAGGCAAAAGAGCTTGGTGCCGGTGTTGTTGGGCTTGCCGAGCGCGGCGAACCAGGTCGCGCCCCGGCGGAGAATGTCCGGCACCACCGCGATCAACTCGACATTGTTGACCGTGGTCGGCGCGCCATAGAGGCCGACATTGGCGGGGAATGGAGGCTTCAGCCGCGGCTGACCCTTTTTGCCTTCGAGGCTTTCGAGCAGTGCCGTCTCCTCGCCGCAGATATAGGCCCCTGCCCCGTGATGCAGATAGAGATCGAAGTCCCAGCCATTGACGTTGTTCTTGCCGATGAGCTTTGCGTCATAGGCCTCGTCGATCGCGGCCTGGAGCACCTCGCGCTCACGGATGAATTCGCCGCGGATATAGATGTAGGAGGCATGCGCCCGCATGGCGAAGCCCGCGAGCAGCGCGCCTTCGATCAGGAGCTGCGGATCATGGCGCATGATGTCCCGATCCTTGCAAGTGCCGGGCTCGGATTCATCGGCGTTGATGACGAGGTAGTTCGGGCGGCCGTCAGATTGCTTTGGCATGAACGACCATTTCAATCCGGTGGGAAAGCCCGCCCCGCCGCGGCCTCGCAGTCCAGAAGCCTTCACCTCCTCGATGATGGCGTCGTGCCCGCGCTCGATCATGGCCCTGGTGCCGTCCCAAGCACCGCGGGCGCGTGCCGCCTTGAGTCCCCAGTCATGGAAGCCGTAGAGGTTAGTGAAGACGCGGTCTGAGTCTTTCAGCATTACTTTTGTCTTTTCCCTGAGCCGTCACGGAGCGGAGGCTTCGGTACGGCCGCCTCGCGCTGGCTCGCCGCTTCGCTAGGCTTCTTTGCCTCTTCGTCGATTAGAGCGAGCTCGAGGTCGTCCGCGTCGGCCTTGCTCGCCGGGCGCGGGGCATAGAGCTTCGGAGCGATCAAGGTTGTGGCGCCGCCGAACGGCTCGGAGGAATGGCGGGCGTCCTGCGGTCCCGGCTTGACCTTCCGGCCCTCACGCAAATTCATCAGGATCTTCTCGAAGCTCTCTGGCGTCAGGTCCTCGTAATAGTCCTTGTTGATCTGCACCATCGGCGCGTTGACGCAAGCGCCGAGGCATTCCACCTCGACCCAGGAGAACATCCCATCACGGGTGACGTGGCCTGGCTCGCCGATCAGTTTGCGGCAGGAGTCCTTCAGCGCTTCGGCGCCGCGCAGCCAGCAGGGCGTGGTGCCGCAAAGCTGCACGTAGTAGCGGCCGACCGGCGCGAGATTGAACATGGTATAGAAGGTCGCGATCTCATAGACGCGGATGTAGGCCATATCGAGCAGGTCGGCGATGTAGCGGAGCGCGGGCTCGGGCAGCCAGCCGCCACATTGCTCCTGCGCCCGCCACAGCAGCGGCAGCACGGCAGAAGCCTCCCGGCCTTCCGGATATTTCTTGAGCTGATCCTTCGCCCAATCGAGGTTCTTGGGCGTGAAGGCGAAGGTCTCGGGCTGCTCGGCGGCAAGACGGCGGACGCTCATAGGCTCGCTTCTTCTTTTCTATTCGCGTTGATCGTGCGCAAGAGCGTGACCGGCATCGCCTAACGGAACACGGTGCAGGAGGCGATATCGGTCAGGCTCTCCTTCACATATGCCTTGAGCGTGTAATAGCAAACCGCGATCGCCGTCTCTCTTTGCAGGGTCAGGATAATGGCATCCGGGGACGCCTTGCCGAGCTGGCGGGTCACCGCATCGGTTGGCACGAGCACCGTCGTCCTGATCAGAAAGCCTTCCCCGAGCAAATCCTTCATCTTTACCGCCGATTGGATCTCGCCAGTGGCGGCTGGCGGCGCGTCCTCAGCCTTTGCATCTGGCGGTGGCGGCCACATCGGGTTTGCCTTCGTCCTTGGCCTCGTCGGCGTCGTGCCCTTTCTCCTCGGGTTGGGCGGAATCATCTTTGTCGTCATCCTTCGGCTCGGAGGCCTCTGGCAAATCCTTATCGGCGGGGGAGTGGCGACCGCGGGGAGGGTAAGACACAGGAAGGCAACGGCGCAGACGGCGCCAAAGGTAAGCAAGCCATTGAAAAACTGTCCCATTATCCCCTCCGCGCTGAGCGTCAAAGCCTATCGGTCGATTTCTCCGAACACGATATCGATCGAACCTAACACCGCCGAGACATCGGCCAGCATATGGCCTCGGCAGAGGAAATCCATGGCCTGCAAATGCGCAAAGCTGGGCGCCCTGATCTTGCAGCGATAGGGGCGGTTGGTGCCATCGGCGACGAGATAGACGCCGAACTCGCCCTTCGGCGCTTCGATCGCCGCATACACTTCGCCGGCGGGCACGTGATAGCCCTCGGTGTAGAGCTTGAAGTGATGGATCAGAGCCTCCATCGAGCTTTTCATCACGGCCCGCTTCGGCGGCACCATCTTGTGGTTCTCCACCGTAACCGGCCCAAGCTCGGTGGTCAGCCGCTCGCAACATTGCTTCATGATGCGCACAGACTGGCGCATCTCCTCCATACGCACGAGGTAGCGGTCGTAGCAATCACCGTTCTTGCCGACGGGGATGTCGAACTCAAGCTCAGCGTAACACTCGTAGGGTTGGCTCTTGCGCAAGTCCCAGCGGGCGCCGGAGCCGCGCACCATCACGCCGGAGAAGCCATAGGCCCAGGCGTCGTCAAGCTTCACCACGCCGATGTCGACATTGCGTTGTTTGAAGATGCGGTTGTCGGTGAGCAGGCCCTCGATGTCGTCGCAGACTTTGAGGAACGGATCGCAGAAGGCGTAGATATCGGCAACCAGGTCAGGCGGCAGGTCCTGGTGCACGCCGCCCGGACGGACATAGGCCGCATGCATGCGGCTACCGCTCGCCCGTTCGTAAAACACCATCAGCTTCTCGCGTTCCTCGAAGCCCCAAAGCGGCGGCGTCAGCGCGCCGACATCCATGGCTTGCGTGGTGACGTTGAGAAGATGCGAGAGCAGCCGGCCGATCTCCGAATAGAGCACGCGGATAAGCTGGGCGCGCCTTGGCACGGTGACACCGACGAGCTTTTCCACCGCGAGCGAGTAGGCGTGCTCCTGATTCATCGGCGCGACGTAATCCAGGCGGTCGAAATAGGGCAGAGCCTGGAGATAAGTCTTGTACTCGATCAGTTTCTCGGTGCCGCGATGGAGCAGCCCGATATGGGGATCGACGCGCTCGACGATCTCGCCGTCGAGTTCGAGCACAAGCCGCAACACACCGTGGGCGGCCGGATGCTGTGGCCCGAAATTGATGGTGAACTTCCGGTTCTCGGTGTCAGCCGAAGCGTATTCTATTTCGGTCTCGGTCTCAGCCATCACGCATCCACCTTGGGTAAAGCCCTCGCGGTCTTGGCGGCGACGGATTTGTTGAACCGGTCCCAGGTGACGATGAACCGCTCATGGATGCCGGAACCGATCTCGTCGATGCCGTCATGCGCCTTGATCGCGAATTTGGCGCGAGGCCCTTTCACCTCGACGCATTCTGCCTCTACTGTGATGGTGAAGCCGACCGGCGTCGCGGCCTTGTGCGACACGTCGATATGGACGCCAAGGCTCCCTTCGCCAGTGTCGAGATGCGGCGCCAGCAACTGCACGCAAGTCCATTCCATGAGGCCGACCATGAAGCCCGTGGCGAAGACTTCCGGCATGGCGGCGAGTTCAGGCAACTCGTCATAGAGATGCGGCACCGTCTTGGCGACAGGCACTTTGTAGAAGAAGCGGTGAATGAGGCCTGGCTTGAGCGTCGGCTTCATGGATTGGCTTCCCCATCGGGACGCTTGGCCTCGCCTGCCTTCTCGTCGCCGGGAATGGCGGTATCCATGCCCTCCCAGGGGCTCAGGAAATCAAAGCTGCGGTATTCCTGCATCAGCTTCACCGGCTCGTAGACCACGCGCTTTAGCTCATCGTCGTAGCGAAGCTCGACGAAGCCGGTAAGCGGGAAGTCCTTGCGCAAAGGATGACCTTCGAAGCCATAATCGGTCAGCAGCCGCCGCAAATCCGGGTGGCCGGAGAACAGGATGCCGTAGAGGTCGTAGGCCTCGCGCTCGAACCAGTTCGCGGCCGGAAAGACGGAGACCGCGCTCGGCACCGGCGTCGCCTCGTCGGTCTTAACCCGCACGCGGAGCCGGTGGTTAAGCCAGGGGCTCAGCAAATGATAGACTACATCGAAGCGGCGCTCGCGCTCAGGGTAATCGACGCCGCAGATGTCGATCAGGCACCCGAAGCGACATTGCGGATCGTCGCGAAGAAACTCGAGCGTGGGGATAAGCTTCTCGTGATCGACCTCAATGGTGAGCTCGCCAAGCACCACCTGGCTCGAGACAAGAGCGGGTCCAAGGCGATCTGCAAGATAAGCGCCTAGCTCGTTAAGGGCGTCGTCCATCAATCATCCAGGACTGGAAAGGCTTCAGCGCTCGATCGTGCCGGTCCGCCTGATCTTCTTCTGTAGAAGCAGCACGCCGTAGACCAGCGCTTCGGCGCTTGGCGGACAGCCGGGCACGTAGATATCCACGGGCACGATGCGATCGCAGCCGCGCACCACGGAATAGGAATAATGATAATAGCCGCCGCCATTGGCGCAGGAGCCCATGGAGATGACATAGCGGGGCTCCGGCATCTGGTCATAGACCTTGCGGAGCGCCGGCGCCATCTTGTTGCACAACGTTCCGGCGACAATCATCACGTCGGACTGGCGCGGGCTTGCGCGCGGCGCAAAGCCGAAGCGCTCGAGGTCGTAGCGGGGCATCGAGGCCTGCATCATCTCGATGGCGCAGCAGGCAAGGCCGAAGGTCATCCACATCAGCGAGCCTGTGCGCGCCCAGTTGATCAGGTCGTCGGCAGTGGTTAGCAGGAAGCCCTTGTCGGCGAGCGCGTCAGAGAACTCGCCGAAGCTCACTTGCGCCGGCGTAACGAGGCCGCCACCCCTGCCCTCCTTGGGCTGCTCAAAATTGATCTCGGGGCCTAATCCCATTCGAGTGCGCCTTTCCGCCACTCATAGATGAAGCCGACGGTGAGGATGGCGAGGAACACCATCATCGCCCAGAATCCGAAGAGGCCAACGTCGTCAAAGGCCACCGCCCAGGGAAACAAAAACGCGATTTCAAGATCGAAGATAATGAACAACAGCGACACCAGGTAGAAGCGCACGTCGAATTTCATGCGGGCGTCATCGAAGGCGTCGAAGCCGCATTCATAAGCCGACACCTTCTCCGGATCGGGCTTGTGCGGGGCGATGACGAAAGGCACCACGAGCAGCGCCGTGCTGATCACAAAGGCGATGCCGATGAAGATCACGAGCGGCAGATAGGCCTGGAGGAGCTGGCTCATGGCATTCATTGGCGCTTTCGAAGCGCGGGTTCGCCCGTTATTGAGCCCCGTTTTGGCTTAGCGCAGGGAGGGTGGGATGGCAAGCGCAGCCAGTGTCGCAAACTGGTCATTTGCCTAGAGAAAAGGCGGGAGCATCGCTGCCCCGCCCGCATCAAAACCTCGCCTGGTGGCGCCTAGGCGCGCTTGGCAGACTTCATGCCTCGCTCGGCGTATTTGCCGCTCCGCTTGCCGCTCTTGGCGTATTTGGAGCCGCCGATGCATTTGTGCCAGCGGACTGACGCACCGTTGTCGATATGGATGTGGTGCATGCCGCATGAATAGGTTCCGATGCCGCCTCGGTGGTTCTACTGATGAATGGCGGGAGTGACGGGACTCGAACCCGCGACCTTCGGCGTGACAGGCCGACGCTCTAACCAACTGAGCTACACCCCCTTCCGCCGGCCGCCTAGCGCGGCCGTGGGGTAATCCGTGAGAGGCATGTACGGGTTGGGATTCGCCAAGTCAAGGCGCGGGTCCGAGTTCCCGACACTCGCCTCGATCGTTGTGACAGTGGCGGCCGCCCCTCACTCCTTCGCTGCGTCGTCGGCGGCATTCCGCTCAAGATTGGCAAGGGCTTCCTTGGCGCTTGGATCGCCGGGGTCCGCGGCCTCGGTCAGCCAACCGCTTTGCCTCGCCAGGGTCGTAGCCCAGGCCGTGATCGCCCTCGTAATAGGAATTGGCGAGGACGAGCATCGCCCGGGTCGAGCCGACCGCGGCGGCGCGGCGCAGCGTGCGGACACCCTCGGTCTCGTCTTTCGGCACGCCTTTGCCAAAAAGCTGCGCCATGCCGTACAGCATCATGCCTGAAGCGTTTCCACCTTCCGCAGCCTTACGCATCAACTCCGTTGCTTCGGGGGCCGGTCGAGATGAAGGCAAGCGCAAGCATGGCGTCGCTGTTGCCCTGCGCCGCGAGCTGCTTGAGCAGCGGCTTTGCCTGCTCGTTCTTGCGTCCGGCGATATAGGCAAATGCGGCCGCGAGCTTGAGGCGCGCATCGTCGGGGTGCAGCCGCAGCGCTTCCTTGCAGACTGGAATGGCCTGGAAGGCGTCGATGGACTGGAAGGGCGCCGACCATTCCCGGGGGCCGCTGCTGGCGAACAGGTCGACGGCGAGCTTCTGGCAGGCCGTCTGTAGGGCCGCGTCATCCGCGGCGGATCGCGGGTCGGCCGCGAGCGCAGCAAAGACCGGCAGGATGACAAGCAGGGACGTGACGCTAAAGGCAGCAGTGACGCGCCGCATTCTTACCTCCAGGAGTTGTTGGCTCTGACACATAGCGGATTGATGGCGAGTTGGGACAGGCTTACCCGGCACGCCTTGGCAGAAGCAAGCCGGCAGCTTTGACCAGGAGGTGGTGGAAATATTTCAGCGTGCCGCGGTGAATACCCCGGATCTCGCCGCCGACGAGAAAAAATCCTGAAGCAGCTCCTCGACCTTCCGGCGGTTCGCCTCAGAGTGGTATTCAAGGTCACCTCGAAATCGAAGGAGGTCATGCGGCCGAGGATGTCAATCTCCGAGCCTTCGGTGTCGATCTTCACGATTTGCGCCTTGGGCAGCACGCTCGGTGCCCGCGTCTCGACCTCGACGGACGCGTCGATTGCTCGCCGACATCGTAGAAGCTCGCTTCCCCGCAATTGTTACGGCCGAGATAGAGCCGCTTGAGGCTCGGATCGCCGATCGCAAAATTGTTCAAGCTCACCGACTTTCCGTCAAGTTGGCCGA
>CAWHAX010000034.1:0-315434 GCA_963827365.1 uncultured Alphaproteobacteria bacterium
GCTTTGCTGCTGCGGCGCCTGTGATTGCCGCCGACCAGCCCTCGACGAATGCGCCGGCGATGACTTCGGCTCCCGCGGCTGCTCCCCCCGCTCCTGCCGCAAAGAGCGCTGCACAGAGCACCGGTCCGACCAAGGCTCTCACCGAAGAGGACGTGAACGCCGCGGTAAAGAAAGTGGTCGATGAGCGCAGCAAGGACGGCGCCTTCGTGTTCCGCGATCCCAAGCTCAACGCCGAACTCAACCTCGTCTATGAGCAGATCAAGATCGTGCGCGGCATGGAGGGTTATGGCTGGTTCGCCAACACCATCTTCCATGACAAGGACAACGCCAAGAAGCAATACGCCATCGACTTCTGGTTCAAGCCGGAGGGCAAGGAATTGAAGCTGATGGACATCCGCGTGCAGAAGGGTCCGAAGCAAGAAGGCGACGGCTGGACCATGATCACGCGCATGCCGGTGGCCTGGTGGTGGCTGCCGGTGCAGGAGCATCCCGGTGATATGGAAGTGACTCGCGCCTGGCACGTGATGAGCGCGATCCACAATTACATCGCCACGCATAAGGACAAGGACGGCAGCCTTCCGATCAAGGACGACAAGACCGGCGAGACGCTGCCGCTTCAGTTCGTCGAGATCCACCAGCCGGTGCGCCACCTGAAGAAGGAAGGCGAATATTTCGTGTGCACCGACTTCCGCAAGCCCGGCAGCCAGGACGAGTATTACGACATCGATTTCTGGGTGAACCAGAAGACCGGCAAGCTCGAAGTCGACAACGTCAAGGTGCACAAGATCCCGGTGCAGGAGGACGGCGTCTGGACCCAAGTCCCCCGCTACACCTTCGAAGGCATGGACATCGAAGTCACCAACTGAGACCGAGCAAAGGCCAGGCTCGCGACTTTGAAAAATAAGGAAGTGCAGTCATGACATATGGCGTCCAGGCAGAAGCCGCGCACGATGATCATCCGAATGGCTGGCGAAGATGGGTGTACTCGACCAATCACAAGGACATCGGCACGATGTACCTCACGTTCGCCATCGTTGGCGGGGTGATCGGCGGGGTGCTTTCGATGGGGATCCGGGCAGAACTTATGTCTGCGGGCCTGCAGATCTTCGGCAATCCCGAGGTCTATAACACATTCGTCAGCGCTCACGGCCTCATCATGATATTCTTCGCGCTCATGCCGGCGATGATTGGCGGGTTCGGCAACTGGATGGTGCCGTTGATGATCGGCGCTCCGGACATGGCCTTCCCGCGCCTGAACAACATCTCCTTCTGGCTGCTACCGGCGTCTTTTGCCCTGCTGCTCACCTCGCTTTTGATGTACGGACCTCCGGGGTCCAACGGCATCGGAGGTCCGCACTCGAGGGTAAAGCGGACATCCCTAGTTCGCTCGCTAATGTCCGCTAATGACCCAAAGCGGACATCGCCCGAAACGGTTTGGAGGTGAGTTTCTGCAGGATTTTGAACCGCGCGCCTTTTCCCACGAGGGACCTGTTCTTGAGGCCAGAAGCTTTTCCGGCCCATTGGCGAGAGCGTGTTTCCAAACGCCCGGGGCTATTGTTTAGGATGCCGGTTCCTCGGTAAACGTGACCTCTGACTCTTCCATTTGATACATTCTCGTTCCAGCCAGGCCAGCGACTGCAGTACCGGCCGTCGGAGGAAGGGGATGTCCTGCGCAAGTAGCAGGGCGCCAAGCGGCACCATCCAGAATCCCAACACCGGCAAGAAGCCGACAACTCCGCCGATGATCAACAGCAGTCCGGCCGGAATTCGGACCCAGCGCGACGACGGGCTTCTCAGCCAGCGCAAGAACCCGCCGACTCCGCTGGGAAGTCCAGCGGAGATCCGATCGAGCTGGCGTTCAAGCTTTTTGGCGTCACGGTCAGTCATTGCGGCGCTCGACATATGCGGTTTTCAGCTCACGTAAGTCCGGCTCGGCTCCACTATAGCTGACCGGCGCGACAACCCGCGGTGACCAGGCGGCAATGTTCGTCAAAGGCTTGGGTCAAGGCTCAACTCTGGGCTGGCTCAATCGGCGTCACGGTCCTATCCTAACAACGACCTTGCCGGTCGTTCCATCTCCGGCGGATCTACTCGTCGCGTAGCTCTGACCGAGCGAACGCGTTCAGCTAGCGCTTTCCTCTTGCCGTTGACCCGCAACTCGAGGAAGTCATCTCAGAGAACCTAAAGAGGAGGTTAGTTCATGGCCAAGATCAGTGGTGTATGTGTCGGTGAATTGCTCGTTGGTGAGGGCAATGAAGTTGCTCACGTCGATTTGCTGATCGGTCCTCGCGGCAGCGCCGTCGAGACGGCCTATTGCCATGCGTTGACTAACAATAAGGACGGGTTCACCACGCTTCTCGCGTTGGTCGCCCCGAACCTTATGTGTAAACCCCCAACGATCCTTTACAACAAGGTGACGATCAAGGACGCGCGCCAGGCGGTGCAGATGTTCGGTCCGGCGCAGTACGCCGTGGCCAAAGCCGTCGCCGACTCCGTGGCAGAAGGCGTGATCCCCGCCAACGAGGCTGACGATCTCTACGTCACCGTCGGCGTCTTCATCCATTGGGAAGCCAAGGACGACAAGAAGATCCAGGATTTCAATTATCGCGCCACGAAGGAAGCTCTTGCTCGCGCCATCAAGGGCGAGCCCAAGGCCTCCGAGGTCACCGCGAAGAAGGACTCGGCACACCATCCGTTTGCCGCCAGCTGAAGCGGAGAGACTGGCAAACCACCGGGGCCGGTTCGGCGGTGGCTGCAAAAGCTGGGTTTCTGATCTGATCTGATCTGATCGAGATCGCCGCCTAGCCCCGGTGTCCTGCCCGGGACTTTCGGGTTGCAGGCTTGGGTGCAGGCGCAGATTTAGCCTCGCTTGATGGCAAGCCAGGTTTGACGGCTGGCTGCTGATTGGGCCGCCCCGAACCGTCGAGGGGAAATTTTGAGTAGAGCTCCGAATGGTGCGCCTCCAAAGCAGCCACGATCAGCGCTGCATTTTTCGGCGCGTTCCAGCCGCGGCACCTACAAATCACACGCGCCGGATGGCGCTTGCTGTCTAGGACGAGCCATTCACCGCTTTCTTCGCCCATCACTTCAAAGAATCGTCGCTGTTCCATGCTGCTCACAACGCGCGATGCGGGCCGTTGCTCCGCTGCCCCATGGACGGCCTATCCGCCCATGCAGGATAATCCCGCGCAGTAACTTATGAAAGGTGTCGAGCCGCTCTCGGTGGAGCTTGCCGCGCAAGCCCTGAGTAGCGCGGCCTATGCTATGCTTAGGGCGGTGCCGTGTTCGGCGAGTGCCCCCGAGTATTTGTCGATCCCTGATCTTCTTGGCCTGTAGTGTTCCTCGGGCGATGCCGCGCTCAAGTGGTCTTAACGTCCCAACAGGATAAATGCGGCAGTTCTGATCAATTGGATGCGGCGCGAACCGGGAGATCATTTCTGGGAGCACGTGGCCTGATAGTTAGGTCCGCTTTTGGCTCATGGCGGACGTGCCACTCGGGCTGACGAATGTCTGCTTTTGAGGGGAAGAACGGACATGACGCGAACGGGCCCTTATGTCGGCTAATGACCTATAGCGGACATTGTACCGATTTTAGTGCAATGCCCCGAACTTGCCGCGCCCTAAGTCGTTGAGAACGAAAAAAGGGGGCAGGAGGAGCGCTATGGAGATCAGAAGAAGCGGCTGACGTCCTTCAGAAACCGCACCGCTGGATTATTTCACTGGAACAGTGCGCATCGATCCGCTGTTCCAGGCACCAGGCGCGTGTTAGTGGCGCCAGCGTGACACACATCGCGATTCAGGAAGCGCTGAACGGCAAAGTCGTCGATTGGATGGAGCATGTCAGCGACGAACAATACCGAGCCTGAAGTCAGAATCGAAACGAAACCATAAGAGGACAAATGAATGGACAACGCATACAACGCGAAAGCTTACTCCGCTGCCAGTGCGACATCGCCGCTCGCCTCCGACACGATCCCGCGGCGCGATCCGACTGAACGCGACGTGCAGATCGAGATTCTCTTCTGCGGCATCTGCCACTCCGATCTCCACCAGGTCCGCAACGAGTGGCGCGATGCGATGCCCACCGTCTACCCGTGCGTCCCCGGTCATGAGATCGTCGGCCGGGTCACCAGGGTCGGCTCCGCAGTCACCAAGTACAAGTCAGGCGACCTCGTGGCGGTCGGCTGCATGGTCGACTCGGACCGCACCTGCCCGAATTGCCGGGCGGGCCTTGAGCAGTTCTGCCCGAACATGATCCTCACCTACAATTTCCCCGACAAGCACCTCGGAGGCGTCACCTATGGTGGCTACTCCGATAGCATCGTCGTCGATGAGCAGTTTCGTTCTGCGCGTTCCGTCCAACCTCGATCTCGCCGGAGCGGCGCCGCTGCTCTGTGCCGGCATCACGACCTACTCGCCCATGCGCCACTGGGGCGTCACCAAGGGCAAGAAGGTTGGCGTGGTCGGTCTCGGCGGGCTGGGCCACATGGGCGTGAAGTTTGCCCATGCGCTCGGCGCCCACGTCGTTGTCTTCACGACGTCGCCCAGCAAGAAGGAGGACGCGCTCCGCCTCGGCGCCGACGAAGTCGTCGTCTCCCGCAATGCCAACGAGATGCAGAAGCATGCCGGCAGCTTCGACTTCATTCTCGACGCCGTCTCCGCCGATCACGACATCAACGCCTACATCAACCTGCTGCGCCGCGACGGCAACATCACCCTCGTCGGCGCGCCGGAAAAGCCTCTCGCCGTCTCTGCCTTCGGCCTGCTCTTTGGACGGCGCAGCCTCTCCGGCTCGCCCATCGGCGGCATTGCCGAAACCCAGGAGATGCTCGACTTCTGCGGGAAGCACAACATCACCGCCGACGTCGAAGTCATCCCCATCCAGAAGGTCAACGAAGCCTACGAGAGACTGCTCAAGTCCGACGTGAAGTACCGCTTCTCCATCGACATGGCTTCTCTGAAATCTGAGTAGTCGACGACTTAAGTCCAAGGATAAGCAACGCGAAAGCGCGGGTGAATCCGGCGAGGAAGCGAAGGAGCGAAAACATGCCATAAGTGGTCGTGAAGCTCTGGCCAGGAAAGTCCGAACAGCAGAAGGCTCAACTTTCCGAAGCAATCGTCAAAGACGTGATGAACGTCCTGAACTACGGAGTAGAGTCGGTTTCGGTCGCCATCGAGGAAGTCAAACCAGAGGATTGGGCAGAGGAGGTCTACAAACCCGACATCCAGAATAAGTGGGAGGAGCGATTTAAGAAGCCGGGCTGTAAGCGCGCACCGAACGAACGGCGAGCGAAGTCAGGGCATCTCGGGGCCCCTTTGTCTTCGCCTCGGGGGCGATGTCTGGACTTCAGTAGTTCAGTTTCAAGACTTTTTTGCGCTTGGCCTAGCGCTCCCAAGTCTCGAGATGATTTCGAATTATCGGCGGTGCAGCTCAGCGGGCTGCTTGGCAACGATCGACCCTTGACCCACGCCGTGACCTCGCACCTAGCAAGGTCGTTGGTTCTTGCCCGGTGGCGTCATTCGATCTCCTTCGAATTGAGGCGGCTGCCTTCCCTGCCACTCGCTGGGACGCTGCGTGCTCCCCAAAGCTTCGGCAGGTGCAGCACTCGAAGTATAGACCCCCCAAAGAATCTTCCAATAGACGCTTTGGTTGAGGAGTAGGAGGGGGAGGCGTCATGGCCGACGCGCGTACGTCATGGGCTCAAGGTCTGCTTATGGCACATTGTGTGTGCGCGGCGCGGTTCAGTGTCCGGTTTAGAGACCTTTTCGGACAGCGGCGCGTTGGCCGCGCATGTCGCAGAATGACCCATACCGTTGATAAACTCGGCAACGTGCAGCGCACGAGCAGCAACAGCATCGACCCGTTGCGGATTCCGGCACAACGAGTTAGTTTCCGCAACAACGAGTATTCTGATGACCACGTTCTGCAACACGGCCAGAGGAGGAAAAGATGAAATTGTTACCTCAAGTTTTGTTTTGGTTGGGAATTATCTCTATCCCGCTTGCGTGGCTGATATGGTACTTCGGGCCAGAATTGGAACCCATGAGGCCAGTCCTTAGCGGTGTTGCCGATCCTGCATTAAGAGCGGTCCTTCAAGAAGCTCATGCAGAGCGGTTGGGAATTTGGGTAGCTATTTGGCCAGTGACGCTTCTGGTATTGAGCTTTATCGTTGAAAAGAAAGTGCAGGGATAAAGGGCGGCGTTGCCAATAACGAACTCCGAGCCTTGTTTGATTCCTGCCATAGCGCGCCTGGCCGATGAATGGCCTGCAAACCATTACGTCGCCTACTTGCGTTAATGTCCGCGAAATCTCGGCGTCGGTGACGGACCAATGTCCGCATGTGGCACTTAGCGGAGTTTCGGACGCTCGCATCGTGAGGTCCGCTTACCGCCGAACAGCGGACATGCCTAATGAGCGTGTCGAATTTCCGCTAATAACCCACAACCGGCGCATCGAGAAATTTGCTCGGCGAGTGGGAACAGAGCTTCTTCTTTCATCCTTTAATCGCCTAGACGGCGCTGGGGGCGCGGATGCGAGCCGCCTCGCGGCTGCCCTGATTACAAGGGAAGAGATCACACGATGAAGGTCACACAGCACCTTTGGTTCGAGAAAGACATGGAATCCGCGATAAGCTTCTACACGTCCCTGATCCCGGGTTCGTCGATCAGCTGGACTGCGCCCATCCCCGCCGACACCCCCAGCGGACCGGCCGGCAGCGTCAAAGTGGCGGCCTTTACGCTTGGCGACCAGCGTTACATGGCCATCGAGGCAGGCCCCCTCGATCCGTTCAACCACAGCTTCTCCATTATCGTCGAATGCGAAACCCAGGCCGAGATCGATCGCCTCTGGGAGGCGCTGAAGCAGGACGGCCGGACTGAGCAATGTGGCTGGCTAAGGGATCGTTGGGGCCTGTGCTGGCAAATCACGCCCAAGCGGCTGGGCGAGCTGATGAGGGATCCCGACCCGGCCAAGGCCAGACGTGTCACTGAAGCGATGCTCAAGATGGTGAAGTTCGACATTGCCGGTTTGGAAGCTGCGGCGAAAGGCGAAGCCTCCTAGTCGCGGCCCTTCGGTGGTTTCGCCGATCTCAACGGAAGTGCATAGCAGCCGGCTCTGAGCATGTCTGCTCCTGGGGGTGAAGCGGACTCGCCGGATCCGCGCTTCAGATGTCCGCTAGTGACCCAAAGCGGGACATGCCCGCTCAATTGGCGCCGGTTCTGACAGTGCTGCGCTTCTTCGAGCCGTCAACGAGGCTTGTTGGATCGCCAGCCCATCGATGCTGGTGCCGAACAGCTTCCAGAAATAGCGCTTGAAGCCGTACTCCAAGAGATCGGTCGCGCGCACGCGGCCATAAATCTATTAGAGTGAGCGACCGTTGAGTCCAGGTCGACCGTTAAGTCCAGGTCGCTGGTCATAGTTCATTGAACGTGTAATGCGAAACATTTTGATGAGCATGTTTGGGCGGGCGGCGCATGGCATGGTTTCGCTCCCTCTATCAATTCGATTCTCCACAGTTGCCGTAATTGTCGCTTGCGGAGTCCACGCAGCACGCGTGGAGGAGCTGCACCTTCCATCTTGCACCGAGGACGCCATGCTCGTGTTCGATGCGTCCGGCTCGATGTCCGGCAACGGATGGGGGTATGGTAGCGAAAGCCCGACCACGGTCAGCCGCATCGACAAAGTGCGATCCGCGCTCGCCAAAGTCTTGCCGAGCGTCACGCGGTTTCGCCACGTGGGCCTCATCAGCTATGGTCCGGGGCCCTACAACCAGTGCAACGTCCACCTCAATCTCGAGCCGACGGAGAACGCTGCGGACCAGATCTTGCGCGAAGTTAATGCCTTAATTCCGGCCGGCCGCACGCCGCTGACATCAGCCGTGGAGCAGGCGGCCGACGTGCTTGACTTCCGCGAGAAGCCCGGCCTCATCGTGGTGCTGACCGACGGCGAAGAGACATGCGGAGGGTCTCCGTGCGACGTTGGCAAAGAGCTCCATGCGGCGGCCGAGCGGCTGACCGTGCACCTCATCGGCTTGCGGGTGAAGGGCCTCTCCTGGACAGGCGAGCAAAGCATTCTCGACGCCAAGTGCCTCGCCGAGAAAAACGGCGGGCTGTATATCACCGCCGAGACGGAGGAGGAGCTGATCGTGGCTCTCGAAAAAACTCTCAGCTGCCCGATGGTGACGCAACCTTAAGTACTGATCTAAATCAAGGTTGAACGACCGGACCTTCGATTAGTCCTAACGGTTATAGCAATGGAGCGTGCGGAACTTCTGGACAACACCTACGCCCGCGACCGGGCGGTGATGGTCGCCCGCCACCTCCGCGCGCGTGGCATCGATGACCCGCTGCTCCTTGCCGCCATGGGCAACGTGCCGCGGGAAACCTTCGTCCCTGAACACCTCCAGGAATTCTCCTATGAGGATTCCGCGCTGCCGATCGAGGCGGGGCAGTCCATCTCCCAGCCCTATATCGTCGCCCGCATGCTCGAGCTTGCCGAGATCAAGCCAGGCGACAAGGTGCTCGAGATCGGCGCCGGCTCTGGCTATGCGGCGGCGGTGATGAGCCGCATGGCGAGCAAGGTGTTCGCCATCGAGCGCCACGAGGAACTGGCAAAGCTCGCCCGCGCCAGGCTGAAGCGGTTGGGTTACGCCAACGCCGAGATCATTGTCGCCGACGGCACCAAAGGATTGCCGGAGGAAGCGCCCTTCCAAGCCATCATCGTTTCCGCCGGCGGTCCCCATGTTCCCGAGGCCCTGAAGCAGCAGCTCGCGTTGGGTGGACGGCTGATCATCCCCATTGGACAATTCGGCTATCAGACCCTGATACGCGTTCGCCGCACCGGTAAGGACAGCTTCGAGGAGGAGGAGGATTTCGGCGCCGTGGCCTTCGTGCCCTTGATCGGGGAGGAAGGTTGGGCCGAGCCCAAGCGCGCCGAGGAAGCGCCACTCGATGCGGAGCCCTCCGGGTTTGCCGCCGGGCTGCTCCTGCCGGAGAAGCGGGCGCGGACGATCCAGAACCGTTTGAGCCGGTTGATGGCGGAAGCCGCCGAGCCCTTTGGCGATCTGCATGAGCTCTGTGAGCTGGTCGAGCGCTTCGCCGACTGCCGGGTGATCCTGCTTGGCGAGGCGACCCATGGCACGGCCGAGTTCTATCAGGCGCGGGCGCGCATCACCGAGATGCTGGTCGACCGTCACGGCTTCAATATCGTGGCGGTGGAGGCCGACTGGCCGGATGCCGCGGTCTATGACGCCTATGTGCGCGGACTTGCCCCGACCCAAGGTGCCGAAAACCGCCTTCACCCGCTTCCCCACCTGGATGTGGCGCAACGGTCAGGTCGCCGAGTTCCTTGAACCGGCTGAAAGAGATCAACGCCACGATCGGCGATCCAGATCGCAAGGCCGGCTTCTATGGGCTCGATATCTACAGTCTCGGCGCCTCGATCGAGGCGGTGCTCGCTTATCTCGACAAGGTCGATCCGCAAGCCGCGCGGTCGCGCGGGAGCGTTATGGTTGCCTTGCGCCCTGGCGTGCCGAGCCCGCGCGTTACGGCCGCATGGCGCTGAGCCGCGGCTATGCCGTCTGCGAGAAGCCCGTCGCCGACACGCTGGTCGATCTCTTGCGCAAGCGCCTCGACTATCTCGCCAAGGACGGCGAGGCATTCTTCGACGCCGAGCAGAACGCCCGCATCGTGGCCGGCGCCGAGCAATATTACCGCGCCATCTATTACGGCGACGCGGCATCGTGGAATTTGCGCGACCAGCATATGTTCGACACGCTGGAGCGCCTGCTCGCCGAGCGCGGACCTGAGGCTAAGGCCGTGGTCTGGGCGCACAACTCCCATATCGGCAATGCGGCCTTCACCGAGATGGGCCAGGTGCGCGGCGAGCACAATATCGGGCAGCTCGCGCGCCAGCGTTTCGGCGACGATGCCGCGCTGATCGGCTTCGGCACCGACCGCGGCACCGTCGCCGCGGCATCGGACTGGGATGGGCTGATGGAGATCAAGCGCGTGCGCCCTGCCCGTGACAATTCCTATGAGGGCCGTTCGCGCGATACCGGCATCGCCGCCTTCCTGCTCGAGACGGGCTCAGGGCAAAGGGCAAGCGTCCGCAGCCAATTGGCAGAGCCTCTGCTCGAGCGCGCCATCGGCGTCATCTACCGGCCCGAGACCGAGTTTCTCTCCCACTACTTCCAGGCAGAGCTGTCACGACAGTTCGATGCCTGGATCTGGTTCGAGGAAACTGAAGCAGTGGCGGCACGGCCAGTCCACGCCCACGGGCCTGACGAGACCTACCCCTTCGGGCTCTAAGTGGATTCCGCCGCATAGCAGCAATGTCGTCAGAACATGAAACGGCAATGATAGCTCGGCTCATGGCTGCCTTTGCACGGCGAACGGGCCTTTCGCCTGCTGCCGACAATCCGCAAAGGTATCTTTGGACTGATGCATTTGCCGTCTGCAATTTCCTTGAGCTCTTTGAGCGGACGGGCGACCAAGAATATCGCCGCGCGGCAACAGCCTTAATCGAGCAGGTTCATCGGGTTCTTGGCCGTTTTCGCCGTGATGAGGGTCGTAAGGGCTGGATCAGCGGCCTCGATGAGGAGGCGGGACGCCGCCACCCTACATTGGGCGGTCTCAGGATCGGCAAGCCTCTGAAAGAGCGCGGTGCCGATGAAATCATTGATGAACGACTGGAGTGGGATCGGGACGGTCAATATTTTCACTATCTCACCAAATGGATGCACGCCCTGTGTCGGACGGCCTTCCTCATGCGCAGCCACGAATGCGCACAATGGGCAGGTGAACTGGCGCAGACCGCGTTTAAAGCCTTTGCGCGCAGGCTCGGATCCGGGAAGCTTGTCGGCGTCTGTTGGAAAATGAGCACAGACCTCTCGAGGCCACTCGTTCCCGCTATGGGGCTGCATGATGCTCTTGATGGTTTCATCACTTTTCGCGAAGTGCAGCATGCGATCGTAAAGATTTCAGGCGTCGATGCCGCGGTGAGCGGGCTCAGCCAAGCCACCGAAGCTCTATTCGCATTATGTGAACATGGACAATGGGCGACGGACGATCCGCTCGGAGTTGGTGGGCTACTGTTTGATGCTTGCCGTCTCTGCCAGCTCCCGGCCAGGAAAACCGTGGCGAACTTCGTCTCCTGGAAGACGTGATGCAAGGATCCGGTGACGGCTTAATGATCATGCTAAAGACAGGGTACCTGAAGCGGCCGGCCCAGCACCGCTTGGCCTTTCGAGAGCTCGGCTTGGCCATAGGCCTAAGAGCAGTACCGATTATTGCCAATGAGTTTCAGAATGAGAGGAATCCGTTTGGAAGCAGACCTTCCGCGCTTCGATTAATCGATCTGCTCCTGCCCTACGAACGCCTAAGCGACGAGATTATCGATTTTTGGCTCCCGTATGCAGAAAATCCGGATGAGAGCTGGAAAGCCCATCAAGACATCAACGAGGTAATGCTCGCTACCGCAATAGCTCCGAGCACATTTTTGTCTGTCGGTGAGCGAATCCCAATGCAGGTGTCCTGACCTGTAGCGTAGGAGGGCTAGAGTCCCGTAACTGCTGAGTGCCACCGCCGGAGGCGCGCGCAAATTGGCCTTCAAGGACTCTGATTTTTCACTTGTCCTTCGCGCGTATGGCAGAAAGGCGGAGGCTATCGACGGCTCACGGACGCCGCTCAGCCGCGCGTCGCGCTGATTAACTTTGCAATGTCTACATATGACACTAAGCGGACGTCGATGCTGACGCTCAGACGCTGTAGCGTAGGAGGGCTAAAGTCCCGTAACTGCTGAGTGCCACCGCTGGGGGCGCGCGCAACTCTCACACAGGCCATGGCGAACCAAGATATTCAGAAAATCCTTGAGCAGCGACTGGGGCCTCATGCGAGACAGCGCCTCGAGATCGAGAAGGAGGCGCAGGTCTTCGGCCAAGGCATAGGCTTCGTTTCCATCGAGAATCTGGCGCTGTCATCTGTCCTGATCCGCGCGGTCCTCATGGCGACGGGCCTCTATTGGCGAGGCATTCGCAATGCGGCAAAGGTCGCCATACGGCACAATCGCATTGAATCGCCGCACCTGCCGAAGGCTTTCGACGGGCTCACCATCGTTCAGCTCAGTGACCTTCATGTCGAAATGAGCGAAGGCGCAATGGAGCGCGCTATCGATCTCCTCGCGTGAGGCACGCTACGACTTTTGCATTCTAACCGGTGATTACCGGGGCGGCACCTGCGGTCCGTATGACACAACGCTTGCCGGAATGGCACGCGTGCGTGATGCCCTCAAGGGCCCGATCTACGGCGTGCTCGGCGATCACGACACGATTTGCATGGTGCCGGGATTAGAGGAGATGGGAATAAGGGTGTTGCTCAACGAGAGCGTCGTTATCGAGCGCGGCGACCAGCGCCTCTATCTCGGCGGGATCAACGATGCCCGTTCCTACGGAGTGGACAACATCGAGAAGGCTGCTGCCGCGATCCCTCACGACGAGTTTTCCATTCTGCTCTCGCACACGCCGGAAGTGTATCGGCAGGCCGCCGCTGCCGGCTTCAATGTCCTGTTGAGCGGCCATACCCATGGCGGCCAGATCTGCCTACCGGGCGGTATCCCAATCACGCTTCTTTCAGTCTTGCCGCGGTCCATGGGCGCCGGCGCTTGGAAATACCATGACATGATCGGCTACACATCGGTGGGCGCGGGGTCATCTGTCGTCCCTGTGCGCTTTAACTGTCCTCCAGAGATCACCCTGCATCACCTCCACCTTTCGAGCTGACGATCGTCGGTCAGTGGGGCTCGTCGCGAAGATTTAACTTGAAAAGGAGAGGCGACAGGATCAGCGCGCCCACAACGAAGATCGTCACCCCGACCACAATGTCGAGAATGTTCAGCGGCAGTAGCCACCGGCTGGCGAGGAGGGGGAAAAGGGACTCCGGGATGTGATCGAGACCTATCGCCATGCTGCTTGAGGGCAGGTGCAGCCTACGTTTCACAAAGCTAGAGAAAAGATCGCCGGCCATGGCAAAGGTTGCGACCAGAATACCGACCTCCCATCCAAGTCCCATCGCCGCTGCGCAGATGGACGTTGCCAATAGGGACACAACGATGCCGCGGATGGTTTTTGAGGGTCCGAATATGGGTTGACCGTCGCCAAAGAGAGCGCCGCCGTCCAGCGGGCGCGCCAACGTAGCTCCAAGGAGCTTCTTGGCGACGACAGCCGTCCCATTGGCCACCACCAGCAAGATCAGCAGCTGAAGCAACAATGAGCCCTGCATAACAGCGCCCCATGGCTACCACTGAACCCGAGAATATATAGGGCGTGACTTGTCCCGCGGCCACGGCTGCTTGTTGGGCGATGTCTGCTATTGGCACTAAGCGGACGTGCAAACCGCGCTGATGAATGTCCGCTTTGAGGGGAATAACGGACATGACGCGGACGTGACGCGATGTCTGCTCATGACCCAAAGCGGACATCACGCACTGGAGTACCCGCGATACAACGCCGCACAGAAACCAGGCTTCATGCGTGTGGGACGGGCAGATGTAAACTATAACCTGACGTAAGAGTTGGGCAGTTCACCAAGCAAATTCCTACCCTGGCCCCATGACGCATGCCCTCACTGAAGCTCGTACCGCCGAAGTCGCGAGCGGCCGCAAGCTCGTGGCGCTTACTCTCGGCTCACTTGGTGTGGTTTACGGCGACATCGGCACGAGCCCGCTTTACGCATTCCGCGAAGCTCTGCTTGCGGCGATTGGCGGGGAGCGAGGTGTAGTCGACGCCGAGTCGGTGCTAGGCGTTCTCTCGCTGATCCTGTGGGCGCTGATGATCGTGGTCACCGCCAAATATGTACTGATCCTCTTGAGAGTGCATAATAGAGGTGAAGGCGGTACGCTCGCATTGATGGCGCTCGCTCAGCGCGCCCTTGGGCGACCCAGCACTATCGTCCTGATTCTTGGAATTATCGGAGCCGCGCTGTTCTATGGCGATGCGCTCATCACACCAGCCATCTCCGTATTGTCCGCTATCGAAGGCCTCAAGATTGCGACGCCTATGCTTGAGCACTATGTCGTGCCGCTCACAATATTCATCCTGGTTGTCCTATTTACCGCCCAATCGCGAGGGACGGCGAGAATCGCGGTGTTTTTCGGACCCGTAATGGGGTTGTGGTTCATCGCCATTGCGATGGCCGGTCTCAGCCAGATCGCTCAGAACCCAGGCGTACTCGCGGCATTCGATCCACTGCATGCAATCGCGTTTCTCGGCAGCCACGGTTACATTGGGCTGGTTACGCTCGGCGCGGTCTTCCTTGCGGTGACCGGAGCCGAGGCGCTTTATGCTGACCTCGGTCACTTCGGCCGGAAGCCCATCCAAATCGCGTGGCTTTGGTTCGTCTTGCCGGCGCTTGCCATCAATTATCTCGGCCAGGGCGCTCTCGTCCTCGCCGATTCCTCAGCCATCGAAAATCCATTCTATCGAATGGTGCCTTCTTGGGCCCTGCTGCCCATGATCGGGCTTGCCACAGTGGCGACGGTGATCGCGAGCCAAGCGGTTATCACCGGTGCCTTCTCGATCACGAGCCAAGCCGTGCAGCTCGGGCTCTTGCCGCGGTTTTACATCCAGCACACCTCGGAAACGCAGGCTGGGCAAATTTACCTGGCACGGGTCAATGGATTGCTGCTTGTTGGCGTCGTATTTCTCGTCTTGGTGTTCGGCTCATCGAGTGCGCTCGCCGCAGCCTATGGCGTGGCTGTCAGCGGTACCATGGTGGCAACCACCGCGCTTGCCCTGATCGTGGTTTGGCGAGTTTGGAACTGGTCTATGGCCGCTGCGCTCGCTTTGATCGCGCCCTTCCTTTTCGTGGATACGACCTTCTTGCTTGCCAACTTGCTTAAGGTAGCGCATGGCGGCTGGGTGCCGTTGCTCATCGGCGGCTGCCTTGCGGCGGTGATGCTGACTTGGCGCAAAGGCGTGGCCATCCTTACCGCCAAGACAAGGCGACTTGAAACCCCAATCGATAGCCTGATCGGAAGTCTTGAGAAACATCCGCCTTACTTTGTTCCAGGCACCGCTGTCTTTCTCACTTCCGAGCCCTCAAGCGCGCCAACGGCCCTGCTTCACAGCCTCAAGCACTTCAAGGTGTTGCATGAGAACAACGTCATTTTGACCATCGTGACCGAAGGCATTCCACGCGTCGCACAACAGAACCGCGTGCAGATCGAAAAGATCGGCGATAGGTTCACGCGCGTGATCCTGCATTTCGGCTTCATGGAGACGCCAAATGTTCCGCGAGCTCTCGCCATTGCGCGGAAGCTCGGCTGGAGCTTCGAGATCATGTCGACCTCATTCTTCTTGTCGCGGCGCTCCGTCAGGCCGGATGTGCGCTCGGGCATGCCACTTTGGCAGGACCGGTTGTTCATCTTCCTTGCCCAGAACGCCGACGACGCGAGCAGCTATTTTCAACTTCCCGCGGATCGAGTTGTGGAAATCGGGACGCAGGTTACGGTGTAGCAGCGGGAAGTGCTGCTCAAGCTTCTCACCGGCATAAGCCGCATAACCCCGAATGCCTCCAGACGGCATGCGTCGATGTCCGCTGCAGGCACAGCGGACGTGCAAACCGCGCTGATGAATGTCCGCTTCGGGAGGAATAACGGACATGACGCCGACGTGACTGCCGGGCGGTGATAGCCGAGCCTGCCCATCTGCACTCTGCGTGAGCGGCCCCCTCAACGGACTTACGGCAAAGTTCGTCAGGGCATCATGCGGAAGAACCCGGCAACATAGAGCGAGTTAATGTCTAATGGCGAGAGGCACTGAAATGAACTCGCAAAACCTTAGCTTCCTACCGTTCGGCTTCGGACGAGTGGGGAGCTAAGGCAGAATTACCCCTGGGCGAAAGCTGGCCGGAAGCCGACCTAGTCTTATGTCTGCTTGTGGCGCTTAGCGAACATCGATGGCCGACGCTGAACATGTCCGCTCTTAGGGGTGAAGCGGACATCTCTTATTCGCGTTCTGGTGTCGGCTCATGACCCAAAGCGGACATCGGAGATGTATCACCAAGTCTGGATTGGCAAGGAAGGGAGAGCCTGATTGCGACGGGGTATCTACCCGGCGATAATGGATGCAACTAGTGCGCCGATTAAGTAGGCCGCGCAGGCTGCCGCACCGCCGATGACAAGCATTTCCATTCCGGAGGCCAGCCAGGATCGCCCTGTGAAAAAGGTGCGGCCTGCTCCGACAGCGAACAATGTGACAAGGGCAAGAATGGTAGCCGCGCTAAATCGAGTGTCCTGAAACCACGGCAAAAGATAGGCTAAGAGCGGGACTATACCCGCTGCAACAAAGCCGATGAAGGTGGCGAGGCCGTGTGGCCCGACGCTCTTCAGACTGGGACGAGCGCTTTGCGCTTCAGATCGCCGTCCCAGGATATTGCTGGCGGCCATGGAAATCCCGTCCGCAACGAGGTTCGCGAAGCCCATGATGATAACAACATTATCGGAGAGGGATGCTCCGACGACCCCCGATACGACCGCGAGCGTCGTGATGACCCCGTCATTAGCTCCCAAAACGAAATCGGGCAGATACTTGCCAATCGTCTGTTGACTCCGGCGTTGGCGCGGGGGCTGTGACATTCCGAGATCAACCGAGGATGCGAAAGAGAACTCCGAGCAACGACATCATTAGCCCAAAACCCCGCTTTAATGTTCACCGTGAGCGGATATCGAAGTTGACATTCAGGGTCGACAGCAAATTGGTGTGGTACCTGCGGTCGCAATCAAAACCATAGTCCCGGACGGTGCTCGCGGAGAGTTCAAAACTGAGTTTGCAGACATCCTGCTTCCCAGCCGACGTTCGTCAATCGCTTAACACCACGAGCACAGCCGATCAGAAGGCGCCTCCTCACGACCCTCGCCACTCCGGAACTCCTTACCGGGACGCCCGTCGTCGCGGTGCAAAGCGAGGGACGACCGTGTCGTCGTCAAATGATTGTGGCCGCTCAGCCGTGCTCAAAGCTGGGGCTTCTGGAGCTGCACGCATTGGTGCCCTAAAATCGCACCTTAATTTGCCCAATAACGCAGAAATTTCCTGAGCTCTTCCGCGCTTATTGACACCCAGCTGCCTTAATTTGCGGACGAATTCATGCTTTTGTCCCATTGCACCAAGCGGTTACGCTTGGGGGGAATCCTTGATTTCACCCACGTTATCTTCCCGACGCCCGTGCTCCGCGCGGTTGCGCTTGACGATTTAGGGGATGCACATGTCTCAGTCGCTAACGTCTCAATCGCTACTTGATCGTTTCGATATCTCGTCTGAGGACCTAGCCCTCCTCAAGGAGTGCGGACACGTGCTCGGCAACAAGATCGACAGTGTTGTCGATCGCTTCTACGAGTGGCTAGGGCAGCAGCCGGAGTTCAATGTCTTCTTCAGTAGTCAGGATACGGTCGAACGGGTCAAGAAGTTGCAGAAGGTTTATTGGGTCGACTTTTTCAACGGTGTCGTCGATCAGCGCTATATCGATTATCGTGTTCATATTGGCGACCTGCACGCTCAACGCGACATGCCCAATTTGATCTATTTCGCCGCTATGTTGCGTTTCCAGCTCCTTTTCATGGACGAGCTTCAATCGAGTGATCTTCCTGCAGATCGACGCCGACCGGCGATGCGCGCTTTCACAAAGCTCTTAGCTCTCGACACCTATGTGACCAGCGATCAGATCGCGCAATTCGCCAAGCGCCGCGTTGCCGAAAGCAGCAAGGCCATGCTGGCGATGTCAACTCCGGTCACCTCAATCTGGGAGGGTGTTCTTCTCCTTCCCTTGGTCGGAGTCGTGGACTCGCAACGCACGCAAGACATCATGGAGAAGACGCTGTCGCGCATTGCTGAGAGCCGTGCGCGCGTCTTCGTCATGGATATCAGCGGCGTCGTAACCGTCGATACTGCGGTTGCAAACAATTTTATCAGGATCACCCAAGCGACCCGGCTGATGGGATGCGATTGCATCATCTCGGGGATCTCGCCCAGCGTGGCGCGTACGCTTGTGGAGTTGGGCGCTAATGTCGGTGAAGTGCGTACAACCGCAACCCTTCGCGATGCGCTACAGCTCGCCCTCGCCACCATTGAACCGACGGCACGCAATGGCAAGGCGTCAAGCAGGACGCAGGCCGAGGCGATGCACCGGTAGCCTTCCCGAGGGACCCGTATGCCTGAAGGCCGTTATGTCATCAGCCGCATTGGCCAGACCTTGGTCGTCACCTTAGAGGGCGCGGCAGACGCGGGGGCCCTTTCAGCCGCCTCCAATGCGCTGGCGGAGATTCATGCACGGCATGGCGCCGACAGCGTGGTGTTCGAAGTCTCCGGATGCGAAGTGATCGACCTCGACGAGTTTGTGAAGTTACAGAAGGCCGTCCGCACCATGGAATGGCTGGGGATGCGTTGTGTGCTTGCGGGTCTGAGACCTGGCATCGTTGCTTATCTTGCCGCGGCCGGCATCTCGGCCGGATCGCTTCGCACCTCACTCGATCTGGAGCTTGCCTTGCAGGAGCTTAATCCTCGTGACGAACCCGAACCTCAACCAGACCCAGAACCCGAATACGAGCCGGACGATGCTTGGCCGCTTTGACATTCAGGCTGAGGCCGATCTTCATGCTGCTGTGGTGAATGTTCAATTCAACAAGCGCCTAACTGCGTCGTTTGGAGCAGCAGAAGTGGTAATGATCGCAACTGTTGCTTCTGAACTTGGACGCAACATCCTCAAATACGGGGGCGGTCGGGGCCACTTGCTGGTGACCTGGTTTGAAGATGCGACCGGGCGCGGTGGAGGTGTCGAGATCAAGGCCATCGACCAGGGACCGGGATTCCACGATACCGAAGCCGCTCTCAAGGATCATTACTCCACTGGCGGAACGCTAGGGCTCGGCCTGCCTGGCGCGGCGCGGATCATGGACTCCCTTGAGATCAAGTCCCAACCTGGCGCGGGCGCCATCGTAACGGCCAAGAAATGGGTGAAGCCGCGTGGAAAGTAGAGTCGAGTTCGGGCATTTATGTGCGGCCTTGCGACGGCGAGACGTTGTCCGGAGACGTCGTTTTCGTGCAGCCGCAAGGCGACGGCGTATTTGCCGCGGTGATCGACGCTCTCGGTCATGGCCCCGACGCTAACCGGCTCGGCGTCCAGCTCAGTGCCGCTCTCGCCGGATGGTTGTCGCAAGCATTGCCTCCTGAGCCAGCGGATGCTCTTGCGGTCCTGCATGAAAGCGCCCGCGGGACGAGGGGGGCCGCAGCAGCGGTGGCGTGGCTCGATAACCGGACGCTCGAAGGCTGGGCGGCGGGAGTAGGCAATGTCCGATGCCGTCTGTTCGGTGCGGAGACGAGGACCTTAGAGTTCGGCGAGGGTGTGCTTGGTCAGCGGGTACGAACACCTCGACCGGCATCGTTCGCATTACGGCCGACAGACGTGGTGATTTTGTTTTCCGACGGGGTGGCCGGACGCTTTCGAAAGGATGATTATCCGAGCCTTGGCCTTGATCCTGCCCCCGCGATTGCCTTCAACGTGGTTAGTCGTTTCGGCAAGGGAATGGACGATGCCTCCTGCGCGGTGATGCGATGCAGATGGTAACCCTGGGCACGCTGTCCCTACATGGTGAGGCAGGTGTTCTTGCCATGCGCCGCAAGCTGCTTGCCGTCGCTCGGCGCCTCGGCGTCAGTTCCACTAAAGCAACTCAACTTGTCGCAGCGGCCTCCGACCATGCAAAGGCCGTGGTGCGGAACACCGCTCTTGAGATGCTCGTCAGACTGAACGGCTCCGCCTCGGCACAAGAACTCTGTTTCGACTTCGCGACGACCCATCGGGGAACCGAAACGTTGTCGCGAGGAGGCTTCGACCGGGTCGAGCCGTTGATCGAAGGCGAACGGCAGGGCTGGCGCGCCGTTTGCCACATCGACACGAATGACGCGTTGAACCCAGAAAACATCAAATTGTGCAAAGACGTAATTGCCGAGCAAAGCGTTGATGAGCTTCTCGAAGCATTGCGGTCGAACAACCAAGCACTGCAAGCAACTAAGGAGGCGGAGGAAGCCGCACGCGCTAGGCTGTCTTCATTGCTCGGTGCCGCTCCGGTCGTTGTTTACAGTTTCCGGGCAGTCGGAGATTTCGCACCCACGTTTGTCAGTGACAGTATTCAGGGCATGCTCGGATACGGGGCCGATGAGTACTTGGAGAATGCGGATTTCTGGCGGTCATGCGTGCATTCCGAAGACCTCACTAAAGTCGAGGCCGAGCAGGTACAGCTGTTCGAGAAGGGACAGCATTTGGCTGAATACAGATTCCGCAAAAAGGACGGCTCTTATTGCTGGGTGAGTGACGAGCAGCATCTCACTCGAGATGCGGGGGGGCGCCCTATGGAGGTTGTCGGCTCTTGGAGCGATATCGACAGTCGCAAGGCCGCGGAGCGGGCTATCCAGGCCGCTCAGGCGGAACTGGAGAAGGCGAACGATGCGAAAAGCGCGTTTCTGGCAAATATGAGCCACGAAATCCGGACGCCAATGAACGCAGTCCTCGGTCTCTCTCACCTCGCGCTTAAGACGGATCCCTCGCCGCGCCAGCGGGACTATCTGATCAAAATAAGGAACTCAGGGCAGCACCTTCTCGGCATCATCAACGAGATTCTCGATTTCTCGAAAATCGAGGCTGGCAAGTTGACGGTCGAAAACATCGAGTTCGACCTCGATAAAGTGCTGGAGAATGTCAGCAATCTGATCTCAGAGAAGGCCTCGGAAAAAGGGCTGGAACTAGTTTTTGACATCGAGCCTTCGGTCGTCTCGTCGCGACTTAGAGGCGATCCGCTGCGGCTCGGGCAAATCCTGATCAACTTCTGCAACAACGCCGTCAAGTTTACTGAGGAAGGTGAGATTGTAATCAGAGCTCAGGTCCTAGACGTCGTTGAGGATAGCCAAGTCGTCAAATTTTCGGTCTGCGACACCGGAATCGGGATGACTGACGCGCAGATGGAGCGTCTTTTCCAGGCGTTCGAGCAAGCCGATACTTCGACAACTCGCAAATATGGGGGCACCGGGCTTGGACTCGCCATCTCCAAGCGGCTCGCCGAGTTGATGAATGGGAATGTTGGGGTCACGAGCGAGCTAGGTAAGGGAAGTACATTCTGGTTTACCGCTCGTCTCGGCAAAGGCGCTGCTGTACCGCGTCCAAATTTGCTTCGGTCCGACCTCCGCGGCCGACGCGTCTTGATCATCGACGACAATTCACCCGCTCGCGCTGTGCTGTCGAACATGCTGACGAACATGACATTCTCGGCCGACGAGGCAGCTTCGGGCGAAGAAGGCATCGAAATGGTTCGCCAAGCAGTCAAGCGTGGCGAGCCGTACGAAATCGTCTTCGTCGACTGGCAAATGCCTAGTCTCGATGGCATCGAAACCAGCAAGCGCATCCTTGCTCTGCCCGATCTTGCCATTTCACCTCACCTCGTAATGGTTACCGCCTATGGCCGCGAGGATGTGTTGAAGCAGGCGGAGAAAAACGGACTCGAGAACGTACTCATCAAACCCGTCACTTCATCGACCCTCTTCGACACAATCGTTGGGGTTCTCCGCGCCGACCAAGAGACGAACGGCCATGTCGAAGTTGCTCCTTCGTTCGAGATCGCTCGGACGCGCGGGACACGCGTGCTGCTGGTCGAAGACAACGAAATCAACCAGGAAGTCGCGATTGGATTGCTAGAGGATGCCGCGATTCAAGTGGATTTAGCAGAGAATGGCGAGATTGCCGTCCGAATGTCGCAGCAAAACGACTACGACGTCGTGCTAATGGATATGCAGATGCCCGTGATGGACGGGATTGAGGCTACTCGAGAGATCCGGTCTGATCCGCGCCTGCGGAACCTGCCCATCATAGCAATGACTGCCAATGCCATGGCTGCCGATCGTGAAAAGTGCCTGGATGCTGGCATGAACGATCACATCGGCAAGCCGATCGACCCCGACCAACTGTTTAGTGTCCTGCTCCGCTGGGCGGAGCGCCGCGATGTCGACGCTAGATCGGAGGCATCTCATGGGTCCTGATACTCTCAACATTGCGGGAATTGATGCGCACTTCGGGCTGAAGAGTGTTGGAGGCAAGCGCGAGCGGTACGAGACGCTGTTACGTAAGTTCGCGGGGCGACAAGCAGCTACCGTCGTGGCTATTCGGGCTGCCCTCTCGGTCGGTGACACTTCCACAGCTGAGCGTGCCGCCCATTCGTTGAAGGGCGCTGCAAGTACTCTAGGTATCACGGGACTAGCAGAACATGCCGGGCGGGCCGAAAACGCTATAAAAACAGGGCAGAAGGTCGACGAGACTCTTGACTCGCTTTCGCAGTCGCTGGCCACCGTTGTGGAGGGGATCCACGCCGCGCTCCCGGAATAGGCTGTCACAAGCGCGTGCGGCCGTGCGCTGAGTGATCATGCAAAGTCTGGTTTCTCGAGGAATTTTCTCCAGCACCCGAGCGTATGACCCAAACCTCGAACACAAAGTCGGTCCTGATCGTGGACGATACTCCAACCAATGTTGGGGTTATTTCCGGCGTGTTGAAAGATCTTTACAAGACAAAAGTCGCGACCAATGGCGAGAAGGCTCTGGTGCTCGCCTCTGCTTCGGAAAAGCCCGACTTGATCCTGCTCGACGTTATGATGCCAGGGATGGACGGATATGAAGTTTGCCGTCGTCTCAAGGCCAATCCCCTGACGCGCGATATCCCGGTTATCTTCCTCACCGCGAAGACCGATGCCATGGACGAGGAAATTGGATTTGGAGTCGGAGCAGTCGACTATATCCACAAACCCTTCTCAGCTCCGTTGGTGCTTGCCAGGGTCAAGACGCAATTGGCCTTGCGAGCTGCGCTCACGGAAGCGCATGCGGCGCGCAACCAGGCCGACGAGCTACTCCACGCGTTGCTTCCGAAAAAGGCGGCCGACGAGATTCGCGCCATCGGAACCGTAATACCGCGGCGCTATGAGAACGTAGCGGTCCTGTTCTGCGACGTGACCAATTTCACCTCCTATTGCGACAAGCACGAACCAGAGGATGTGGTGTCGAGGCTTGATGCCCTCTTCGTCATTTTCGAGCGGATCACAGCCAGACACGGGCTTGAGAAAATCAAGACGATCGGTGATGGATTCATGGCGGCGGGCGGACTCCTCCAAGAGGTCAAGGATCCGATCGGCTCGGCCGCGCGCTGCGGCCTTGAAATGTCATCGACCTTGATCGAAGCGCAACTCGGATGGGAGGTTCGGGTTGGCGTTCACTCTGGCCCTGTTGTCGCTGGTGTCGTCGGCCAGGAACGATACCAGTTCGACATCTGGGGAGACACCGTCAATGTCGCCGCGCGGATGTCAGAGAAGTCCATACCAGGAAGTGTCGCGGTCACGAAGGACGTTTGGGAGCACATCGGGCACGACTTCGACGGGGAAGCGCTTGGCGAAATGGAAGTCAAAGGAAAGGGTATGATTTCTGTCTTCGGAATACGGGCTATTCAAGGAGTCGATCCGCAGGGGTTAGTGACCTCGTCGCGTTGACCAATGGGCTGTCGGTGAGATTCACCATCTCCTTAGTCCGCCTTTGAACCAAGGCAGACCTTATGACTCGCTGATACCATAGCCAGAGCTGCTATTAAGATCCACTTTCCTCGCACGCTGATTCCAGGAAGTAATTCGCCAAAGCTCGCTTGCGAAGAATCGCAGGGCTGGTCTCCCCTTTCGCCGCGTGTTTAATTATGAGGAGTACGAGCTTTGCCTTCAGGCGAGGGTCAACTTCGCCACTACGGCGCCATTGGGCTGGGGACGCCAGTAGGGACGTCGCCGTCTTCTTGGTTGACGCTGGCCTACTCTTTGAGGAGTTTTCTCGCGGGTGTCGCGTCTCGTCATTCCAGCCTTCGCCTTTGTCACAGTCTATTCGTTTATCGTAATCCTCTTTGCTCGGCTTACCGGCTTACCTCGGTATACACGCCCGAACCGCATTTCTATGTCGGGGATATTCCTCATGCCTTGAACTTCTCGGAGTCGATTTATTTCTCGATTGGCACCATCAGCACGGTCGGCTACGTGGACATTATTCCGTACAGCGGCCTCGCCCGCGTGCTGGCTTCCCTTGAGGTCTTCTGCGGCATCATGCTGTTGTTATTCGGTGTGTCTGAGCTGCTGGAGTACGCGAGAGAACATCGTCAAGGTCGGAGTAACAAATATCGACGGCGGGCGCGCAGCGGCACTGCGCGATATACTGGGCCTTCTTTGCTAAGGGAGATGCAACGATGCGCATGTGGCTCGTCCTCGGCCTAGGGATTGTGCTCGGCCTTGGCACTTTGGCCCAAGCTCAGGACGTCGGAGACGTGCCAATGGGCGAGATTGGCGATCCCCAGGCGGGCTTTGAATATGCTCACGCGGTCTGTGCCGCATGCCACGCTATCTCGCAAGAGAAGTCACCCAATCCGAAGGCACCAAGGTTCAAGGACGTCGCAAATACGCCAGGCATGACGCCAACCGCGCTCAAGGTCTGGTTACAGAACGCGAACCATCCCACGATGCCAAATATTATGGTTAGAGGTCAGGAGTTGCGAAACCTGACAGCCTATATCCTAAGCCTCAAAGACTAGGGCGTTATCATAAACCGAAGCCAAGGCTGACTTTTAGACGAGGGGTCTTGGGAGCACAGTAATGACCGCTACGACCAAGTTGCGCTCTCGGTCTGAGGTCTGACGCTTGGCAATGCCATGAACGAAGCACCTGACAAGCGGACAGACTCGCCACTGCTAAGCCTGTGGCGACTTCTAGGTCCTGGCCTGGTAACCGGAGCGGCAGACGACGATCCAAGTGGGATCGGCACGCATAGCCAAATCGGCGCACAATTTGGCTTTGGGCTTTCGTGGACCTTTCTGTTCAGTTTCCCCTTAATGGTCGTTATCCAGCAGGTTGCAGCCGAAATCGGATGCGTCACAGGGCGCGGCATCGCGCACAATCTTAGGCGGCATTATTCACCCTGGCTGTTGCGAGGCGTGGTGACATTGCTGCTCGTCGCAAACATCATCAATCTCGGGGCCGATCTCGGCGCGATGGGGGCCGCACTAGATTTGCTGATCGGCGGGCCGGAGCAGCTTTACACGCTGCTGTTCGGCGTCGTTTGTATTGTGCTCGAAGTCTGGCTCAGCTATCCGCGCTATGCTGCGATCCTAAAATGGACGACGCTTTCGCTGTTCTCCTATGTCGCTGTTGTGTTTGTGGCCGATGTGCCATGGGGTAATGCGCTGAAGTCCTTATTCGTTCCCAACATCGAACTGACCGGAGCGTACGCGATGGCCATGGTGGCGATCCTCGGTACGACCATTAGCCCTTATCTGTTCTTCTGGCAGGCAGGGCAGGAAGTCGAGGAGGAACACCGCCACCACACCAAGCCGCTTTGCGTGTCGCCGAAGAACGCTGGCGCGGAACTTGCCCGGATCCGCATAGATACCATTAGCGGCATGGCGTTCAGTTCGCTGGTGTCGCTGGCGATTGTTTTCGCAACCGCGGCGACACTGCATGCGCACGGAATTACTGACATCGCCACCTCGGCGCAGGCTGCCGAGGCGTTGCGGCCGATCGCGGGTGAGTTCGCGTTTGTGCTGTTCGCCGCCGGGATCATCGGCACCGGGCTGCTGGCAGTACCGGTGCTGGCAGGATCGGCGGCCTATGCAGTTAGCGAGATGTTCGGCTGGGCTGGCAGCCTCGACGCCCGACCCAACGATGCACGTGCCTTCTATGCGACGATAGCGGTTGCCACGCTGCTCGGCGCGGCTCTTAGCTTAGTTGGACTTGATCCGGTTCGCGCGCTCTATTGGGCGGCGGTGGTCAACGGGGTGCTCGCAGCCCCGCTTATGGCCGTGATGATGCTGATCGTCCGCAATCCGAGGGTCATGGGGCGACTGACGCTATCACGGTCGATGGCGATCTGGGGCTGGGCGGCAACTGTCGTAATGGCCGCGGCATCTCTTGCGCTATTCATTCTGCCATAGGGTGAGGACTGAGATCATGACCAACCGAAAACTCGCGTACATTGTCAAAGACCAGAAGCCGCTTATGTTGGCGACCCACGACACGGTGCAGCATGCCTGCCGGTGCATGAGGGAGCGTCGCGCCGGCTCGGTGCTGGTGATCGACGAGCAGCAGCGCTTGAGCGGCATCTTCACCGGCCGTGATGCAGTGCGTACGCTTGCCGAAGGCAAGGATGCCGCGGTGACCACCTTGGCGCAGGCGATGACGCCGAATCCAGTCACGATCACGCCGGAGAGCCGCGCAATCGACGCGCTGCGGAGGATGGGCGATGGCGGCTTTCGTCACCTTCCGGTCGTCGAGAATGAAAGGATCTGGGGCATCGTCTCGCGCGGTGATTTCAAGGGGACGGAGATCGATCAACTAGACGAGGAAGACCACCTGTGGGAATGCATACGCTGATGATACTTTCAGCGAAGAGAGAGCTCGACATCCGGAAATCGCACCCACGCTGACCTGCTGTGGGGTTCATATCGCTGCCCTTGGTAGCGTCAGCCCCCAGAGATCGCGCACGTCGAAAATGAGCAGTCTGTGGGGCACGAATTTTGACCCCCAGTGCGAGCCGAAGGACATTGAAATAGGGGAAAAAAAGACCTGAGGCTGCCCGCAGGTCTTTCCTCAACTAGGCACTACGAAGTCGATTAGGCGAACCAGCCTTAGCAGCGGCTTGCTCGACCGGCTTGTAGGCGTTGCTCGTCAGACCGGTATACATCTCGCCGAGCTTCGACCACTCCGCAACGTAGGCGTCATATGCCCTCTTTGCGTACTGAGACTGGATCTCGATCACCTGCTCGAACGACTTCGCACTGAGCAGTTGCTCGAACGCCCGGGTGCCATCCTCGAACGCCTTCTTTGAATAATCAGTGACCTCAGCGGCGATAGCCTGCAGGCCCTTGTTCACCTCACCAAACGAGCGAACAGCAGCATCGAAGCCGTCCTTGCCCACTCGCTGAAACTCTTCACCAAACTTTTGAACGTCTGACATCTCTGGATTACCTCTTTATCTGGGGGGCCGCGGGGGGCGGTACGGCGCTTATATATGTCTTTATGCTGCATTGCACAATACCCGGACCCCAGAATTTATTGCACTGCACAAGAGGTGGGCGCCTTCGAAGGTGTCCCGGCTGCTTATGGAATGGCGCTTTTGATGTTAGTCAAAGACCCCAGCGCATAAGCGCGCAATCCGCGCGCCAGAAGCCGGACAGAAGGGAGGTAGGAGTGTTCAAGGCGATCATCTGGGCGACTGACGGCTCGAGCGGAGCCGAGCGGGCGCTCTCGCTTGCCAAGGGGCTCGCGCAGGCTCACGGCGCGAGGCTCGTTGTCGTGCACGTAAATGAGTTCATGGTCGGCCGGGCCATCGGATATCCGGTAAATCTCAACGAGGACGAGGTCCAGGCCGCGATCGGGAAGCATGTCGAGGACCTAAAGAAGGAAGGTCTCGAGGCGACGCTCCAGACGGCGAGGGTATCGATGGGAGGTGCGGCGCATTTGATCGCGGAGATTGCGGACAAGGAGGGAGCCGATCTGATCGTGGCGGGAACGCGCGGCTATGGCCCCATCTCTGGGCTGCTGCTGGGGAGCGTCACACATCGTCTGCTGCAGATCGTGCGCTGCCCAGTGCTGGTCGTCCCTCCGACGTCTGCAGGTGCCTCTACGTCGTAGACCGACGGCACGCGAACAACTCCTCGGGCGCGCCTGCCGGGATTCCGTCTGCACGCTCCGCGGGAGACTACGTCAGCCGTTGGGACAGTGTATGAGGTGTTGCTACTAAGCGTATGGGCGGCTGTCAGGTCGCAAGCGCTTCGAGCTACGCCAATGACCGTAAGCGCCCATGACGAGAAAAGCCCGGTTGACGCTGGCTACCTCAGAAGCACCTCGCCGACCCCACCGGCGCCTAAGGCGACCTGGGTAGGCTCCACCCGGAACCAGGTTCTGGGCTCTGCTCCTGAGCATCACCGAGGTGCCCGCATGCAGCACTTCGAGTGAGATGTGCCAAAGCGTTCAGCGAGGCCAGCTGTGGCGCAGGTCTCGGACGTGCCATGGCGGGAGTGGGTGTTCTGCGGAGCAACTCGTTTACGTTCTGCGCAACACCACTGTGCCAGTGTTAATGATGTACTGGACTGGCGCCCCTATGCCACCCCATCGCATAAATGTTCGGACATCAATGCACAACCCGTAGCGGACACAAGATCCGTTATAGCTGTACCGTGGCACGAAATTTCTAGCTCACCGCATGGAGCCCGGATTGATGGATTGGCAGTATTGCAAAGCTTTGCGCCATTAGGCTCACGATCTCCGCCTCGGCTGCACTTATTTACCTTGAGCTCGGCATTCAGCGCCGAGGAAAAAGAAGCCTGCTCCTTGCACCGACGACGCGATCATCGTGTTCGATGCGTCGGGGTCGATGTCAGGCAATCAGACCCTCGGCATTCCGAACTCGCGGGCCCGCATCGACGAGGCGCGTGCCGCGCTCGCCACGGTAGTGCCGAACGCCACCAAGTTCCGCAAGGTCGGGCTCGTGACGTACTGGCCGGGCACCTACGGACCGAGTCAACGTCAAGCTTGAGTTCAAGCCAGTGGCCAATGCGGCCTTCCCCATCATGAGTGCAGTGAACTCACTCGTGCCTGCCGGGCGAACGCCGCTGACCCAGGGAATCGAAACGGCGGCGGAGGCGCTCGAGCTCCGCTCCAAGCCCGGCGTCGTGGTTGTCATCACCGATGGCGAAGAGATTTGCGGCCGGTCGCCTTGCGATCTTGCCAAGCAGCTTCATGCCACGGGCTACAAGCTGACCGTTCACGTGATCGCCTTCCGTTATAGCGGCTTCTCCTGGACGGGAACGGGCAGCGTGATGGATCTCATGTGCGTGGCCAAGGAGAATGGCAGGCCTTTACATCAAGGCCAACAGCGAGGAAGAACTGGTCGAGGCGCTGGAGAAGACGCTCGACTGCCCGATGGTCTCGCAGGCACCGTTACATTAAGAGAAGCGCGAAGGCGAGAAGCGACTGCGATGCGGTAGGTACCAAAAAGGATTGAAGGTGTGGGTTCCAACAAAAGCAAGCAGGAACTTGATAATGAGGAGAGCCACGATAAACGAGGCGATGAAACCAGCAGTGAGGACACGAACTGTTCAGGCGCAAGCAACTTTGTCGCTCATTTGCTGGGCGCTTTCAAACGCGCGGATGGGCAGTTACGGTAGATTCGCCTAGTGCAGCATCAGCCCTTTCGTTTCGACAACGGAACCAAACCAGTGCTCACTGTCTACGAGAGCCGATCAGGAGCGCTTGTCCCACAAAAAGGCCAGCCGCGCATTAACGAGGAGGTGGTTTGGATTGATCTTATTAATCTCACACCAGAGGAGGAGAAAGTCATCGAGGGAGCGCTCGGCCTCGATGTGCCGACACGAGAAGAACAGCAGGAAATCGAGGCCTCGAGCCGGCTCTATCAGGAGGACGACGCGCATTTCATGACCGCGACGGTGCTCGTTCAAACCGATACGCCGGAGCCCACCACGAAATCGATCACGTTCATCCTTGCCGGACAACGGCTCATCCCACCGTGCGGTATGCCGAACCTCGCGCCTTCTCGATTTTTCTCACGCGCAGCCAGCGACCGGACACTAGCCTTATAAGCGGCAGCGCTGTTCTCATCGGATTGATTGAGACCATCGTCGACCGTCTTGCCGACTTCATTGAGCGCGTGCAGGCCGAAGTCGAGACGCTATCGCATTCAATCTTCGGGATGCGAGGCAGTAGCGCTTCACGGCAGCGGCGCTTCGACGGACTTCTCAGGTCAATTGGGCGTGAGGGCGAGATCACTTCACTCGCACGTGAGAGCGCGTACTCGCTTGGACGTCTGCTTACCTTTCTCACCCACGCCGCCAATGAGCGGAAGGAGGACAAGCTAATCAAGGCACGCATCCGCACGGCTGCCCGCGATGTCGCCTCGCTTGCCGATCATGTCAGCTTCCTGTCGAACAAGATCGTGTTCCTGCTCGACGCAACGCTGGGGATGATTAACATCGAGCAGAACGACATCATCAAAATTTTCTCGATCGCCGCGGTAGTCTTGCTGCCGCCGACGCTGGTCGCCTCGGCTTACGGCATGAATTTCGAAATCATGCCCGAACTGAAATGGTTCTTAGGTTACCCCTTGGCCCTGGTGCTCATGGTGACTTCGGCGGTGCTTCCGTACCTTTATTTCAAGCGCAAGGGCTGGCTGTAGCGGACTTTTAAGCGAAGGGGCTTGTGGCCTCACTGACATGCTGTGAGGCGACGCGCACGATGAAGCGCAGGTGAGATTTGTGGAAGCCCACGCCATGGTCCGGCTCATCTTTTCCATTCGGCTTGTCGCAATCGCTTTGACTGTGAATGCGGCGTGCAACGTTCATGCTGCCTGTGCAGAGAAGCCGCAACCACCTCCGTGCAACGAGGACGCCATGATCGTGTTCGATGCGTCCGGCTCAATGGGCGGAAACGTAGGGCAAGGCATCGGGACAACCGTCACCCGGATCGACAAAGTGCGACGCGCCCTCGGCAAGGCCCTTCCAAGCGCCACAAAATTTCGCCGCGTCGGTCTCATCACCTATGGTCCCGGCCCCTACCAACAGTGCAACGTCAAGCTCGAGTTGAAGCCAATACCGAACGCGGCGGAACTTATCATGGGCGCGGTGAATGCCTTGACGCCGGCGGGCCGCACGCCGCTCACATCTGCCGTGGCCCAGGCGGCCGAGGTGCTCGACTTCCGCCACAAGCGGGGCCTCATTGTCGTCGTAACCGACGGAGAGGAGACATGTGGAGGTTCGCCCTGCGACCTTGGCAAAGAACTACATGCTGCTGCCGAGCAACTGACCATTCACGTGATAGGTTATCGTCCTAAGGGCTTTTCTTGGACGGGCGAGCAAAGCCTGATTGATGCAAAGTGCCTCGCTGATCAAAGCGGCGGGCTTTATATCGCTGCCGAGACCGAGGAGGACCTGATCGTGGCTCTCGAAAAGACCCTCGGCTGCCCGATGGTGACGCAGCGCGCACCCTAATTCGATTTGGAAGAAGTTTGAAACACTCCTTACGACCTTCAACTGGCGCTTCTATAAAGCCCTTGCCCAAGCAAGTAGTGCAATTGCAAGTGTCATCAGCCCGGGGCGCCAAGGCGGGTGCGCTCGAGTGGCACACCTTTGCTTTGTTTTTAATCCCGCGCAATCCTAGTCGGGCGCCCAGCGTTCCGGATAAGACAAAGAGAGAATTGGAAACGACGTTCTTATGTCCAGCTCGTCGTAGAGAAAGAGTGGTGCTGCCATACCAAGTTGGGCGCCGGCATTGGTGCGGGCGAAGCGGATAACCTCACCATCATAGACTGCCATAGACTGCATAACGATATGGGCCGAAGGCCATAAAGAAACGAGAGGTAGCGAAGCCCCCCGAAATAGGAATTGTCACAGCCCATCGTTGATCCAATGCAGCAGATCGAGGCCGCCGATGGGCGCGTGCAACATCGCTTCGTAATCTGGCGCGAGCGGCGAATTGGCCATGGCGAGGCCGAGCGCAGCACTAACCATCAGCACGACGCCGCCGGCTGCCTCTTAATTCGATGAAGCGTTGGAAGGTAGTTCTGGTTCGGTGCGATGAGGACAAGCCGGCACCCGGGGCGATCTGAGGTCGTGCCCCTATAGCCGGGAGGCGAGCTCCGGCCAACCGAGAATCGGAGATCGCGCAGTCGCACGCAGCTTTTTAAAATCACCGGTTGGACAGGACGGACTTCGGTGCGAAGAAATGTCTTCTATTGAAACAAGGCGGACTCCAGCGCGCCCGCACATCTCAGCTACTGACCCAGCGGACCTTTGGCATTTATGAAATTCCTATAAAACAGGCTCCCCCTCCACCTCGAAAACATACACTCCCTCAAATTAACTCTCGCCGAGCGGAGCCATCGCCGCCGGCCACGCGGCCGACGCCTAGTTCCGCGCCCGTTCGTTCCCGAAGGAGCGTCCCATGCTCGACCTAATCTTCCTCGCTGTTGGCCTCGGCTTCTTCGCGCTGTCGATCGCCTACGTCTACGCCTGCGACCGTCTATAGGAGGCAACCATGATCTTCGACTACTGGCTCGCCGGCGTCGTGACCACGGCGCTCCTTGTCTACCTCACCTACGCCCTGCTCAAGCCCGAGAAATTCTAAGAGGCGCGTAATGACCCTCAATGGTTGGATTCAGATCGCAATTTATTTCGTGGTCCTCACCGCGCTCGTCGTGCCGCTTGGCCGCTATATGGCGCAGATCTTCGAGGGTGAGCGCACGTCACTGACGCCGGTACTTGGCCCCGTCGAGCGCGGGCTTTACCGAATTGCCGGAGTCGACGAGACGCGTGAGCAGCACTGGATCGCCTATACCGTCGCCATGCTGCTGTTCAACGCCGCGGGTTCCTATGCGTCTACGCGCTAATGCGTCTCCAGGGACTGCTGCCGCTCAATCCGGCAGGCATGTCGGCCGTCGCCCCCGACCTTACCTTCAACACGGCGGTCAGCTTCGCCAGCAACACCAATTGGCAAAACTACGGCGGCGAGAGCACGCTCAGCTATCTGACGCAGATGGTGGGACTCACCACCCAGAATTTCGTGTCGGCTGCCACCGGTATCGCGCTTGCCGTGGCGCTGATCCGCGCCTTCGCGAGGAACTCGGGCAAGACCGTTGGCAATTTCTGGGTCGATCTCACCCGCTGCACACTCTACGTGCTCTTGCCTCTGTCCATCATCGCTGCGCTTGTTCTCGTTTGGCAGGGCGTGCCGCAAAACCTCGGTGCCTATGTCGACGCGACCACGCTTGAGGGGGCCAAGCAGACCTTGAGCCAGGGCCCCGCCGCCTCGCAAATCGCGATCAAGCAGCTCGGCACTAATGGCGGAGGCTTCTGGAACGCAAACTCTTCTGTCCCTTACGAGAACCCGACGCCGCTCAGCAATTTCGTGGAGATGATCTACATCCTGCTCATCTCGGCGGCGCTCACCCACACTTTCGGGCGCATGGTCAAGGACGAGCGGCAGGGCTGGGCGCTTTATGCCGCCATGTCGGTCATTTTTCTCGCTCTGGTGGCGTTCTCCTACTGGGCCGAAGGCTCCGGCAATCCGAACTTCGCCGCGCTCGGGCTCGACTCTGCCAATATGGAAGGCAAGGAGGTCCGCTTCGGCATCGCCAATTCGAGCCTGTGGGAAGTGGCGACCACCGCCGCCTCCAACGGCTCTGTCAACTCAATGCATGACAGCTACACGCCGCTCGGCGGCATGATGGCGCTCATCATGATGCAGCTAAGCGAGATCATCTATGGCGGTGTCGGCTCAGGTCTTTACGGCATGCTGCTCATGGTGATCGTCGCCGTGTTCGTGGCAGGGCTCATGGTCGGCCGCACGCCGGAATATCTCGGCAAGAAGATCGAGGCGAAGGAAGTCAAGATGGCCATGCTCGGCATTTTGATCCTGCCGCTGTCGATGCTGGCCTTCACCGCTGCGGCGGTAGTCCTCCCGTTCGGCGTGTCGAGCATGGCCAATGCCGGGCCTCACGGCTTCAGCGAGGCGCTTTATCTCTACACGTCGCAAACCGCCAATAACGGCTCTGCCTTCGCCGGCATGACCGGCAACACGCTCTGGTACAACACCACCGGCGGCATCGCCATGCTGATCGGCCGCTACTTCGTCATCGTGCCGATGATGGCTGTGGCCGGCTCGCTGGTGGCCAAGAAAATCGTGCCCGCCTCCGCCGGCACCTTCCCGACCCATGGCGGCTTGTTCGTGGGTCTGCTCGTCGGCGTCATCCTGATCATCGGCGGCCTCACCTTCTTCCCGGCGCTCGCGCTCGGGCCGATCGTCGAGCACTTCGCCATGATGGCAGGGCAGTTGTTCTGATCGAGCTTCCGGAGTGTCACCCATGGAAACCTCTCATTCACGCAAACGGATGCCGGTCACGGCGCTGACCGATCCCAAGATCGTCATGCCGGCGATCGGCTCGGCCTTCGCCAAGCTCGACCCCCGCACCATGATGAAGAACCCGGTGATGTTCGTGGTCGAAGTCGTGGCGGCGCTGACCACCGTGATCTTCATCCGCGAATGGCTGAGCGGCAGCGAACACCTCGGCTTCACCTTCCAGATCATCGTCTGGCTGTGGATCACGGTGCTGTTTGCCAATTTCGCCGAGGCCGTGGCCGAGGGCCGCGGCAAGGCGCAGGCGGCGAGCCTGCGTCAGACCCGCGAGGAGACCAAGGCCAAGCTCATCGTCGATGGGAAAGACCTCGTGGTGCCGACCCCTGCCGGCGAGCTCAGGCCGGGACAGGTGGTGCTGGTCGAAGCCGGCGACTTGATCCCCTCCGACGGCGAGGTGATCGAGGGCGTCGCCTCGGTGAACGAGGCGGCGATTACCGGTAAATCCGCACCGGTCATTCGCGAATCCGGCGGCGACCGATCAGCCGTGACCGGCGGCACGCTGGTGGTCTCCGACTGGCTCAAGGTGCGCATCACCGCCGCACAAGGCTCGACCTTCCTCGACCGCATGATCAAGCTCGTCGAGGGCGCCGAGCGCCAGAAGACGCCGAACGAGATCGCGCTCAACATCCTGCTCGCCGGCATGACGATGATCTTCGTCTTCGCCACGGCGACGATTCCAAGCTTTGCCGCTTATGCCGGCGGCACGATCTCGATCGTGGTGATCGTGGCGCTGTTCGTGACGCTCATTCCGACCACCATCGGCGCGCTCCTGTCGGCCATCGGCATCGCCGGCATGGACCGCCTGGTGCGCTTCAACGTGCTTGCCATGTCCGGCCGCGCCGTCGAGGCGGCCGGCGACGTCGATACGCTGCTGCTCGACAAGACCGGCACCATCACCCTCGGCAACCGGCAGGCGACAGCCTTCGTCCCCGTGAGCGGCGTGAGCGAGAAGGAGCTGGCGGACGCCGCGCAGCTCGCTTCTCTCGCCGACGAGACGCCTGAAGGCCGCTCCATCGTGGTGCTGGCCAAGGAGAAATACGGCATCCGCGGTCGCGACATCAACGAGCTCGGCGCCAAGTTCATCCCGTTCACGGCACAGAGCCGGATGAGCGGTGTCGAGATCAACGGCTCGTGGATCCGCAAGGGCGCGATCGACGCGGTGCTCGATTACCTCAAATCGTCCAAGATGGTGAGCGCCGGCGCCGCCGCCGCGCGCAAAACCTCGGTCAGTGCTGAGCTCGAGCGGGAGGTCAACACCATCGCCGAGGGCATCGCCAAGTCCGGAGGCACGCCGCTTGCGGTGGCCAAGGACGGCAAGCTGCTCGGCGTCGTCCAGCTCAAGGACATCGTCAAAGGCGGCATCCGCGAGCGCTTCGCCGAACTCCGCCGCATGGGCATCCGCACCGTCATGATCACCGGCGACAACCCCATGACCGCTGCGGCAATCGCCGCGGAAGCCGGCGTCGACGATTTCCTCGCGCAAGCGACGCCGGAGGAGAAGCTCAAGCTGATCCGCGATGAGCAAGCAAAGGGCAAGCTCGTCGCCATGTGCGGCGACGGCACCAACGATGCGCCGGCTCTGGCTCAGGCCGATGTCGGTGTCGCCATGAATGCCGGCACCCAGGCCGCGCGCGAAGCCGGCAACATGGTCGACCTCGACTCCAATCCGACCAAGCTCATCGAGATCGTGGAGATCGGCAAGCAGCTCCTGATGACGCGCGGCGCGTTGACGACATTCTCCATCGCCAACGACGTGGCGAAATATTTTGCCATCATCCCGGCGATGTTCCTCGCCTTCTACCCGCAACTTCAGGCGCTGAACATTATGAATCTGTCGACGCCGCAAAGCGCCATCCTGTCGGCTATCATCTTCAATGCGCTGATCATCATCGCGCTCATTCCCCTGGCGTTGAAAGGCGTCGCTTACCGCCCGATCGGCGCAGGTCCGCTGCTCCGCCGCAATCTGCTCATCTACGGGCTTGGCGGCATCATCATTCCTTTTGTCGGCATCAAGGCCATCGACCTTCTGGTCACTGCCTTGCACCTTGCCTAAGAGGAGAACAGCCATGCTGAAAGAACTCCGCCCCGCGCTCGTGTTGCATCGTCGCCTTCACCGTTATCACCGGGCTCGTCTATCCCCTGGTGATGACCGGCATCGCCGGAGCGATCTTTCCCAATCAGGCGCACGGGAGCCTCATCGAGAAGGATGGCAAGGTGGTCGGCTCGGCGCTGATCGGACAGTCCTTCACCTCGGACAGCTATTTCCACGGCCGGCCCTCGGCGACGCTGGGGCCGGACCCTGCCGATCCCGCAAAGACAATTTCGGTGCCCTACAACGCCGCCAATTCCGGCGGCTCCAATCTTGGCCCGACCAGCAAGGCGCTGATCGAGCGGATCACGGCCGATGTCGATAGGCTGAAGCAGGAAAACCCGTCAACCCGGTTCCGACCGACCTGGTAACCACGTCGGCGAGCGGGCTCGACCCCGATATCTCCCCCGAAGCCGCCTATTTTCAGGTTCCGCGCGTTGCGAAGGCGCGCAACTTGCCGGAAAATGACGTCAGCCAGCTCGTCGCGGATAATATCAAGGGCCGCACTCTCGGCATTTTCGGCGAGCCGCGCGTCAATGTGCTTGCGCTCAATCTTGCGCTGGATCGCGCCGGCACGCAGTGAAGGCGCGGGATCTGAAACCCGCGTAAGGACCAAGGCTCCATGGCAGATCAGCGGCGTGAGTCCGACCAGCGCCCCTCGCCAGAGGCACTGCTTGCCAAGGCAAAGAAGGAGGAGAGGCGTGCAGGACGACTGAAGATCTTCCTCGGCGCCGCTCCCGGCGTGGGCAAGACCTACGAGATGCTGCAGGAGGCCCGCGCCAGACTGAAGGAGGGCGCGGACGTTGTCGTCGGCGTGGTCGAGACGCATGGCCGCAAAGAAACCGAGGTGTTGCTCGACGGTCTCGAGGTCATTCCGCGCCGCCCCATCAAATACAAGGATCATGAGCTTGAGGAGATGGATCTCGACGCTCTGATCGCGCGCCGACCAGGCTTGGCGCTCGTCGACGAGCTCGCGCATACCAATGTTGCCGGCAGCCGGCACCCCAAGCGTTATCTCGATGTCGAGGAGCTCCTGAGCAAGGGCATCGACGTCTACACGACACTCAATATCCAGCACATCGAAAGCTTGAACGACGTGGTGGCGCAGATCACCGGCATCCGCGTGCGCGAGACCTTGCCGGACTCAATCCTCGATCGCGCCGATGCCATCGAGCTTGTCGACCTCACTCCCGACGACCTCATCCAGCGGCTTAAGGAAGGAAAGGTCTACGTCCCCAAGCAGGCCGAGCGCGCACTCGAGCACTTCTTCTCGCCTGCCAATTTGACCGCTTTGCGCGAACTCGCCCTCCGCCGCACGGCGGAGCGCGTTGACGAGCAGCTGCTCAGCGAAATGCAGGCACGCGCGATACCTGGACCGTGGGCGGCTGGCGAGCGCATTCTCATCTGCGTGAGCGAGGACCCGCGCGCGGCGGGTCTTGTGCGCTACACCAAGCGTCTCGCCGACCGCTTACATGCATCTTGGACGGCACTCTACGTCGAGACCAAGCGCAGTCTGCAACTGACCGAGGAGGAGCGCGACCGCATCGCCGACACGCTGCGGCTGGCGCAGGCCTTGGGCGGGGAGCCCGTGACCATTCCGGGCGGCGACCGCCGCATCGCCGACGACGTGGTCGGTTTTGCGCAAGGAAACAACATCACGCAAATCATCATCGGCAAATCGACGCGGACGCCTTGGTTCGAGCTCCTGCATGGCTCCGTGGTCCGCGATCTGTTGCGCTGCTGCGGCAATATCAGCGTGCATGTCATCGCCGGCGAGGACCTGGACAAGGAGACCATCCCGAGAAAGACCGTTCGCACCGCCGTCAGTTCCGAACCATTCGATCCGCGACCCTATGGCTTTGCCTTGCTCTCCGTTGCCGCCGCCACGGCGGTAAGCGCGCTGCTCTGGCGCTGGATTGGCCCAGAGAACACCAACCTTGTGTACCTTACCGCTGTTGTCGGCATTGCCGTGCGTTTCGGCCTATGGCCGTCGCTGGTCGCCAGCGCCGCGTCGGCTCTTTGCTACAATTTCTTCTTTACCGCCCCCTACTACACATTCGCCATCGCCGATCCGCGAAACGTGATTGCGGTGGTATTCTTCACAATCGTGGCCGTCGTGGTCTCCAATGTCGCGGCGCGCGCGCGCACGCTTGCCATAACCGCCATGGGCCGGGCGCGCACCACCGAGTCGCTCTATGCCTTCAGCCGTAAGCTGGCGGGCGCCGGCACGCTCGACGACGTGCTTTGGGCAAGCGCCTATCAGGCTGCGTTGATGTTGAAGGTCCGCGTCGTCCTGTTGCTGCCCGATAATGGCGCCCTTGCCGTTAAGACAGGTTATCCACCCGAGGACGTTCTCGATGACGCTGATCTTGCCGCAGCCAAATGGGCTTGGGACCATGATCGCCCGGCCGGACGCGGCTCCGACACGCTGCCTGGTGCGAAGCGGCTGTTCCTGCCCATGCGCACCGGCCGCGGCGTCGTGGGGGTTGTCGGCATCGACAGCGACAAGCCTGGCCCGCTGCTCACGCCGGACCAGCGCCGCCTGCTCGACGCGCTGATCGATCAGGCCGCGCTCGCCATCGAGCGCGTGTATCTTGTCGACGATCTCGACCAGGCCAAGCGGAGGGAGGAGGCTGATCGTCTCCGCGCGGCGCTGCTTACTTCCATCTCGCATGACTTGAAGACCCCACTTGCTGCGATCATCGGCGCGGCGGGAACGCTCAAGGATCTCTCCCGCGATCTGGACGATAGCGCCAAGGCTGATCTGCTCGCCACGATCGTCGATGAATCGGAGCGGCTCAATCGGTTTATCGCCAATCTACTCGACATGACGAAGCTCGAGTCGGGCGCCATCAAGCCAAACACTGCTTTGTACGATCTCGGCGAGATCGTGGGAACGGCACTCCAACGCGCGAGCAAAATTCTCATGCAGCATCGTGTGGAGGTGGAGCTCAATTCCGACCTGCCCATGCTTGAGCTCGATGCCGTGCTGTTCGAGCAGGTCCTGTTCAATCTTCTCGACAACGCGGCGAAATATGCCCCGCCGAAGACCACGATCTGCGTGCAGAGCTGGCGCGAAGAGGATGCGGTCAAGCTTCAGATCTCGACGAGGGAGGCGGCATCCCGCCCGAGGATGTGGAGCGCATCTTCGACAAATTCCATCGCGCCCAAAAAGCGGATCATGTTCGCGCCGGTACCGGCCTCGGGCTCGCCATCTCGCGTGGTTTCATCGAAGCCATGGGCGGCCAGATCAGCGCGGCGAACCGGCAGGATCGGCCTGGCGCGGTTTTCACCATCGCCATGCCGGTACCGAGGCCAACCGAGCGGCTGGATACCGCGGCATGAATGCCACCCCGCTCAAGGTTCTCGTCGTCGATGACGAGCCGCCGATCCGCAAGCTCCTGCGCATGGGATTGGGCACGCAGGGATATCAGACGATGGATGCGCCCAACGCCAAGACCGCTCTTGACCTCATGGCGAACCAACCAGATCTTGTGATCCTCGATCTTGGCCTTCCGGACATGCAGGGATTGGAGCTCTTGCGCCAAATTCGCTCACGGACGGAGACCGTGCCGATCGTGGTGCTTTCAAGCCGCGGCGACGAGGTCGCCAAGGTCGAGGCCCTCGATCTCGGCGCTGACGACTACGTCACCAAGCCCTTCGGCATGGAGGAACTGCTCGCCCGCATCAGGGCGGCGCTAAGACATCAGCTCCAGGTTCAGGGCGAACGGCCGATCTTCGAGCTTGACGATCTTTCCGTCGATCTGGTCCGGCGCATCGTCAAGGTGCGCGGTAAACAAGTGAAGCTCTCGCCGAAGGAATACGAGCTTCTGCGCATCATGGTGCAACATGCGGGAAAGGTGCTCACCCATAGGGTCCTGCTCAAGGAGCTTTGGGCTACGCCCATTGACGCGCAATATCTTCGCGTCTATGTGCGCCAGCTCAGAAACAAAGTCGAGCCAGACCCGGCGCGGCCACAGTACATTTTGACGGAGACCGGCATCGGCTATCGTTTGAAGGCGCCGGAGTGAAGAGGCGGCCTCGACCAACCCCGCGAGACGCAAGCCACATCAATGAAGATCAGCGATTTCCTCTCCCCCGCTCACGTCATGATCAATATGCGCGCGAGAGACAAGAGTCGCTTGCTTGAGCAGCTTTCAACTCAGGCCGCGGGCGAAGTCGGTTTGGCCAGAGACGAGGTGGTGACAGAGATCGCCAAGCGCGAGGAACTTGGATCGACCGGCGTCGGCAATGGCGTAGCACTTCCCCACGCGCGTCTCCGGGCCCTCAATACGCCCTTCGGCCTACTCGCTCGCCTTCACCACGGAATCGACTTCAACTCCATCGACGGCGAGCCCGTTGATATCGTATTTTTTCTTCTCCTTCCGGAAGCAGGCGATGGCCCCGACGGAAATGCATTGGCCTGCGTTGCTCGCGCGCTGAGAGATCCGGAAACTTTGAGGGAGCTTCGGAACGCTCGCAGCCCCGAGACACTCTTTCGGGTTGTCGCCGAGCTTAAGACCGCTTGATGGAACGTCTGCTTATGGCACTTTGCCGACATCGATGCCGACGCTGAGCATGTCCGTTCGTAGGGGGGTAAAACCCGCTGGCCTGACTTCGATCCGAAGATGCCGCCGCGTCCCTCCGTACTGGCCATTACCAAAGATGGCGGCGGCAAAATCGCTTGATTGGCACTAGGCCAACATCCTCGGTCGCTCGCGCCGCTAATGGAGTCGTTCGGCCGCGTTACCAGCCGAGTTCACTTGCCTTGTCCTTGGCGAGCTTCCAGGCATCAGCGTCACGTCCGCGTCATGTCCGTTATTCCCCTCAAAGTAGCTCCCCTAGTTTGCAGGCGGCTGTCTGCTTGTCGCCCAGAGTCGCCGAAATTGTGAAGTACCAGGCTCATCCTTTGTGCCCTGCATTTGGGGGAAACCCCTGAAGCCTCAAACTCAAGCGGAGTGCGAAAAGGTTGATCGACACTGGGACCCAGTAGCTGAGAATTGCTCAAAGCCTCGGGCTAGGAACACTCGCTCCTATCGCGGGTTGTAATCCCCGCCAGTGCGCTGGTTCGCGCTAATCCAGCCACTGGCAATCAGCCCCCAGGCTGAGAGAGACCCGGTTGCGTCGCCGCTGCCGGGTTTCGTGCAGAAGGAACCCCTCTTAGCTTCGCGAGTTTGATAGCCAAGTAGGCCGACCCCCAGTCCTCTTTTAGTAGCGTGTCCCCCCACGCTTCGGCCTATTAATGAGAAAGTATCTCTAGCGAAGCCCCGGCCGCCCCCGCACCGGGGCTTCTGCTTTATCTCGCGGGCCTTGCTGACCGCAGCCTGAAAGGCGTGCGCACGAAAGTCGCTGATTGCAGGGGAGGTGATGTGGGGATCGACCCAGCTTCGGGTGAGCTTCAGAGTCGGGCTATCAGGCCTTTTGCGATACGCCAACATGAAGTCAGTACCCGGCTTAGTGATGATTATCTCTGCGCCGTCGAACTTGACCTCAATGTCCATGATGAAGCCATATCACACAAAGAAGCCCCGGCGTGTGCGTGTCACGCCGGGGCTTCCAAGCAGAGATAGAGATGATGCTGGCTGGGAGCCAGCCATGAGATCCTATCATAACATTGCACTACTGTGACGCGCAAAAGAAGAGCGCCGACCGAAGCCGACTGATAAGACGCATTTTTTCGCCTATAAAACCCCTCCTTGGCCTCAACGCTGCCACAAGCTCTCGTTCAGCTAACACTGCCTACAGCGGGAGTACGGAGATAGGGGGATAAGCCTCATGCGCGATATCCGCAGCGACCTAGAAGAGCGTGCTCAAATTATCCAGGAGCAGCTCAGAGGGACGAATGCCCACTTTGAGAAGATGATGCAGCAACTGCAACACGAGCGGGATGCGAGAGTTGCCGATTTAAAGGGCACCCTGGCAATGATCGACAAGCTCATGCAATTCGAGACTAGCGCCATGGACAAAGTAGTGACGCTGGAGCATCCCCCTGCGTCGCAACCCTCGCTCGCTGACAGGATGAGGGGCTAGGGAGAAGCCTCTTACGGTCGCGTACAGCTTGTCGCCGGGGGAGGGCGATAAGCTAAGGCCGATCTATCCTACCCTGCGAAGCTTGATTGCCTGAGACATAGTAGGGGGTGCAAAAGCGCCATTCGGCAATTCGCGAATTAGTTCACTTCGAACCAGGCTTATCAGCATCGGATGTATCCCTTGCGTGGCGGATTCGGCGTCGGAGAAGAAGCCTTCTTTGACCGCCATGTCGATGAGTTCCTGCCTCGTCATTCGTCCCGCATCATTGAGTGCCTGCATAACGCGATCCGCGAATGCGACCAGCGGCGAAGAAGGGACCGTTTGCGTCACATTGGGCATATTCCGATCTTCAAACTCGATGAACTTTGCAATCATGGCGAGGGCTGACTGCAACTCCCCTATTCTAGCATCTCGCTCATTTTGGAGTTGCCGGATCGACCTTTCAAAGTGGTCGTATGCGCCTTTGATCTGCTCGTCGATCAGCGTTGCACGCTCTTGTAAATCGCTCCGAATGTCACGCATGGCCCCCTCGCAATTTTTTCCGCGCCAAAAATCAGATTAACAATCGCAACAACCGAGTGAAATTGGAGGCTTTGGGGAACCAGACTTATCCACACCCCACGATGTTGCGTGACTCGCTAAGGTTCACGTCACCACAATCGTTCGGCTGGAAGCCTTCGACGCGCAGCAGGTGCGTGGGCAGAGTGGCACCATCAGGGCAGTGGTGAATGCGCTCGCCAAGGCTTGCGATTGAGTTGGGGAGAATGGGTCGAGCTAGCCGAAGGGGAAGGGGCGTAGCCGCCGTACCTATTCCTTACATCCTGCCGTACATTCCCCGGTAACCCCTTTGCTTTGGCGGGGTTAGTTGCTCTTGCTACGGCCGTTGCGGCTTTATGGAGGCGGGGGAGGTTATGGATTGCTAATCCTTAGGCCGATTACCTGGTTGAAAATATCTGACTATCTGACGGCCCGAAGCGTGATCCAGTCGGTCCACAGGTCGTCACGACCGGCCACGCCAACTCGCAGCCGGAAGGTGCCATAGGGCACCAGCCAGGTGTCCCAGTAGCCGCGGTCGATGATGCCGAAATCCTTCGCGGTGCCGATCACCTCCATCTCGCCCGCGACCGACAGCAAGCCTTCGCCCGCCTGATACTGCAGGCGATAGGCGGCATCGGGCTCGCCTTCCCATTCCAGCCGGAAGCGCCCCCCGATATCGACATAGGCAACCGTGGCGCTGGCTGTCGGCCGCCGCCACACCGGCGCCGCGGCAGCCGCTTTCGCCGTTTCGTCAGGGCGGTAGTGCCGCATGCCGGCGATCAGCGGTGTCAGTGCCGCTTCCAGCCGTTGGGCGATCTCCGGCTGCTCGGCGAGGCGGTTCGTTATCTCGCCCGCATCGGTTTCGAGGTCATAGAGCTGGCGATCGGTGGTGACGCCGTCATCCTGCACCAGGTGGAACTTCCACCGCCCCTCCACCCGGGCGAAGATGAAACGATGGATGTGCCGCGGATCGGCCTCGGAGAAGCCCGCCTTGCTGGTGATGCCGTTCCAGGGCCGATCGGCCGGCAGCGGCTTGGCGACGTCGTAGCCGGATAGCGCCCGTGTCGGCGAAACGCCAAGCATCGCCATGATAGTCGGCATGATGTCCGTATGCGTGGTCGGCGCCTGCACCACCCGGCCCTCGAAGCCCCGCCCTGGGGGCGCCCAGACGATCAGCGGCAGTCGCACCAGTTCCTCGTGCAGATGGCCGTTTCGCGTGGTCGAGGCATGCCCCACCTGGCCGCGCTCGAGGTGTTCTTCGCCGTGATCGGTGGTCAGCACGATGATGGTTCGGTCCAGCCGGCCGCGGGCCTCCAGAAAGGACCACAAGTCGGCGAACCAGGCATCGAACTGCCGGAAGCCGGCCAGATAGAGCGCGCGGATTGCCGGTCGGTCGGAAGCCTCGAAAGTGACCGAGCCTGCGGGGATTACCGGCTGCGTCATCACCTTCTGCAATCGCTCGACGGCCCCCGCGTCGCCGGGCGGCAGTAGCGCCTGCCAGTCGGGCCTAAAGGCCGGCGCTGGGTTATAAGGCAGGTGCGTGGGCAGGTAGTGATACCAGAGGAAATAGGGCTCCTTCGCCTTCAGCCGCGCCGCGATCCAGGCCTCGGGCTCCACCCCCGCTTCGACGCTCATGCCCAGATGGGCAAAATTCGGGACCTGCATGAAGGACTGCAGGCCGCCCACCTTCCAGCCCCGCGCGGCAAGGTCCTTCAGCGGCAGCGGCCAGCGTTCGGGCACCGTCTCGTCGCGGGTATGGATGCCGTGCTCGAAAGCGCTGAGGCCGGTGAGGATCGACAGCGCCGCGGCCGCCGTCCAGGCGGAACTGCCGCGGTGCTGGGTGAAGCGGCTGCCGCGTCCGGCAAGCCGCCAGAGGTTCGGCGTGGTCTCCGGTCCGATCGCGTCGAGGCGCGTGCTTTCGGTGGTGAGCAGGATGATGTCGTAGGATTCGGGCGCCTGTCTCCAACTACGCCAGGCAAAATAGGCGGAGGCTGCCGCCAGCAACAGCGCGCTCGCAAACCCTGCTTGGAAAATTAACGACCGCCGTCTTTCTGCGACTTCCCCCCGAATCACCCGCATTCTTCCCTTGTCTTTCGAAAGGCTCTTGCGCCTCCCCGAGCAAACCTAAAATTATCTGGTGGGACGTTTGGTGGGCAACTTGCAAAAAGGGGAGGCGTGGTAAAACATGACCGAAGCCGCAACCTAGATTATCGAATGTATCGCTGATCAGGATCTTGGCGGGCGAACCGCCGATCTACCCCTTCGGCGCTGGGAACCATCTCTCCACTGACGCTTCTGGCGGGCAGTCTGTAAGTCCCCAATCTGCTTTTCGATGTCGCTAGTCTCTACAGGACTTAAGCCCCATAAGCATAATCACCATTCAATTCCGTCTTCGGACCTGACCTTTCCGCGCCTTACCTTAACCGACATAGCTTGTGGGAAATCCAAAAAAGCGGCCTAGGGACCGAGGCGACTCTCGTATCCTTCCGGCGTCCTTTGCTCTTCTCAGCAATCACAAAGGGACTCATCATGAGCACAAGCAGGGTGGACGCGGAGGCAGCGCGTACTCGGGCTATTGCCGAGGCGCTTCAAGCAAGTGGCGCGAGAAGTCTAATGGAACTGCTTGCTGAGTCGGAAAGGCACAAAGAGCACCTTGATAAGCTTTGCGCCAAGCTCGAAGCCTTACCCAAGGTAATCAAGAAAAAGACGATTTAAAGCCGCCATTTCACTAAGCATCAGGAGCTTCCAACATGAGCATCTTGTGGACAATTCTCATTGGTTTCGTGGCCGGTGTCATCGCAAAGCTGGTCACTCCAGGAAGCAATGAGCCCCAGGGTTTCATCCTCACTACGATCCTGGGCATCGTGGGCGCGTTCGTCGCTACTTATCTCGGGCAAGCTCTTGGTTGGTACGGAGCGGATGAAGGCGCGGGTTTCATTGGAGCCACGGTGGGTGCGGTGATCGTGCTTCTGATTTGGGGGGTAGTTAGTAGTCGGCGAACAGCTGGGTGAACTGGGCCCAGACGCGTAAGCGATAAAGCACGCGACGACAAGGACGGCCATTGCGATGAGCACTCCAATTATGATCGGCGCACGATTCACATTGTACCGATTTTAGGGCCATGCCTCGAACTTGCCGCGCCCTAAGTCGTTGAGAACGAAAAAAGGGGGGCAGGAGGAGCGCTATGGAGATCAGAAGAAGCGGCTCACATCCTTCAGAAACCGCACCGCTGGATTATTTCACTGGAACAGTGCGCGTTTGAAGATAGCGAAGGCAGAGCGATGCTGCCACTCCTGAGAGCCTCTTCGTCTTGTACGGGGTCCGCAGCATAGGTTGTCAGCCCCGCGCCGTGTCCCCCTATAGAACCTCGTTTGTTCAGTGATCGCTGAGTCCGCAGTGGCACTAAGCGGACCAGCACCATCCGCGCTACGATGTCCGCTAATGACCCAAAGCGGACATGATGGATAGCAAATGAAGTGAACTGGCGCTCGAAGTTCGGTCACTGCGTGCTTGATCACAGATCTGAAACGGTCGTCTTTTAAGCCGAAGTGCTTGGTTCCCAGCCGTAAGGTGTAGCGTTTTTTGGGCTCTGTGGCAGTTTTGCCACCAATTATGGCTGCCCATATGATTGCATCAACTGACGCCTTGCTGGATTGCAAGTGCGTTTTGAGTGGCTAGTAAACACGCTTTAACAGCGCATAGCCGACGTTCCTTGATCCAATGTGTGCGTAGTATGGACAATGGAACTACGGGTCGTTTCTCGCGCAGTCCGCGGTCAACTTCGGACCTTGGGCACGTCGGCTGTTTGGCTGCAGAATTGCGTGACTATTGCCGCGCTGCCTTTTTAGGCAGGCAGTTTTCTCCGGTACTCGCGTTACGGATACGAGGAGGCAAGCGATACGAATCGCCCGAGCACTCGGTTCTCTGCGTGACCTTCCGCGCCACCTCGCTCCAACGACAAGATCACGACTCAGTCGGGAGCGATTTCAATGGAGGGTTAGCACGGCAATTAAAGACTAGGGGCAGCGCAAATTTGGTTCCGAACAATTGACGTTCAAGGGGGATAGGATGAGGGATCGAGATCGGGTCTCTTGCGCGGTAGCGACTGCGGATGACCTCACCAGGCGGATCTGGAGTTCTAGCGCCACCCAACAATCGTTCGCTATCGCGGGTGAGCTTACAGCCAACCCGAACAACATCCGGGGGAAAGGCGACCTCGACGGTCTCGACGGCGAGGACTTCGAGGAGAACTCTGAGGCGCTGGCGATTTATGAGCAAAGCCTTACCCTCCGGCGCCGGTTGGCCAAAATCGACCCGCGCAACAGCCAGTGGCAGCGCGACGCGGCCTACTTCCTGGAGCGGATTGGAGACGAGTACCGTAAAGTTGGTATGAACCAGCGGGCCATTGCAGCTTACGAGGAGAGCCTCACCGTCTGGCGTCATTTGGCCAAGATCGATCGGCGGAACCCTCAACTCCAGCTGAATATTTCGGGGTGCCTAGACAAGTTCGGCGACGTTAAGTTCGGCGCAGCTGATGGCATGGGGGCACTAGCCGCCTACGAGGAGAGCCTCACCATCCGCCGTCACCTGTCCAAGGGCGATCCAAGCAACCCCAGCAGACAACTGAACGTCGCCGAAAGCCTTGAGAAGATCGGTGACCTCAAGCTTGCGGCTGGCGACGATAAGGGAGCGCTTGCTGCTTACCGGGAGATGGTCTCCATCGACCGTGGGCTGGTCGCAATTGATCGCAATAACAGGGATTGGCAGCGGAATTTGTCACTGAGTCTCGAACGCGTTGGCGACGTGAAGCTCACCGTTGGCGATACGATTGCCGCGGTTGCAGCTTACGAGCAGAGCGTCGCCCTCTGCTGCCGCCTTGCGGCGTCGGATAAGACGAACATCCGATGGCAGAAAGAACTCTCTTCGAGCCTCGAAAAGTTCAGTCAGCTCAAGCGTTGGGCCGAGGCCAACATCGAATTGCAGGGGAACGTGTCGGCAACCTCGGAGAAATCGGAGAATACATCGCTAAGCGTTGGGATGATCCTTAGAAAGCTCTCGTTAATTCCCAAACTGATTGCTGCAACTAGGCGCCAATCACGGCGCTACCTAAGAATTGGTCTGTCCATCGTAGGCAAGTTTTCCACACAAGCTGCAAGATGCGTCCGGGGCTTCCAGCATTCACCAGCAATCCTCGCCAAGTTCTCATCACTGATCGCTGCAACCAGGCGCCAATCGCGACAGCAGTTAAGAATCGGCCGCGTGATCGTTAGCAAGTGGTCCGCAAAAGTTTGGGCATGTGTCCTGGGCTTGCAGCGTTCAGCAGAGCTCAAGCTAAAATGGCTGTCCCCAGCACCTTCAAGGTCCCACCGACAGAAAGTCCCTAACCCGAAGCAAAACGAGCGTATTGCTGAATCACAGCATGAAGGATCTGCGCACGGGCAAAGCGAGTTCTTGGTTCCGATTGGGAAAAATACCACGGCGAACAACTCGTTGACCGCCAGCCCATCAACCGTTGAAGAATCTCACGATGCGACAAGCGTTGAGGCCTCAATGATCACCGGTGGTCGTGCTTCCACGATGGATATCCAGCCACAGGTAGCGAAAGCACCGGTCAAGGCACGGTCAGGCAAACGCAAACGTCGGAAGCGGAGGCGGCATGGCGCCTCGCCTGGTCTTCCTGCGAACAAAAAAGGCGATATGGTCCGGGCCCGCGTAAATTGACGAGCTTCGGTCTGCGACCTTCACCACCCTCTGGCGAGCTGATGAGGACTAGTCCGTAGTAAGCGTACAGCTTTTTAGCGGGCTCAGCTATCTCCCAGGTGCCGGTAAAGCCGGCGGGCGACACGAAAGCGTCACCGGATCTGAAACTGCACTGAGAACCGTCGTCGCCGGTGACCACAATGACACCCGTTACGCAGTACAAGCAGAAATTTGCCCGTCTTTGGTTCCTTCCCGTGCCTTCTTGCATCACATCGAAGCTACTACGTCTGAAAGAGGAATGTCTGCTTCTGGCACAAAGCAGACGTAGTGTGAGCGTCGATGAATGTCCGCTGTAGAGCGATAAGCGGATATCGCACGGGCGTCGACCTATGTCCGCGCTCGTCTCGTGCCTTGATAACGAAGTGCCGCCGTTAGACAAGTACGCGACCCGAGAGAGGGCTCAATCACTCGGGCAATCGGATCGGGTTCCAATGACCGTTAGAAAGGCATCCAAGTCTTTGCCGGAATCGGAGCTGGCGCTGCGGGCGATCGCTATGCCCGTGTTTGCCAATGCGCATGGAGATATTTTTGGCGGCTGGCTTTTGTCGCAAATGGATCTCGCCGGCAGCGCCGTCGCCGTCCGACGCGCCAATGGTCGAGTCGTCACTGTCGCAGTCACTGCGATGAGCTTTCAGCGCCCAGTCTTCGTCGGAGACGAGGTGAGCTGCTATGCGAAAATCCTTAAGGTGGGGCGAACCTCGATAACAATGAAGGTCGAAGCCTTTGCCCGCCGTGGTCGCAGCGGTAAGCAAATACAGGTGACCGAAGGTGTCTTCACCTATGTGGCGGTGGATTTCAGAATCAAAGCCGCGGCCGGTGTGAAGTGCTCTCTCGGCTCCCGCTTCGGATCGCCATTCACTTTCGCCATTTGGCATTCCTAGCAGACCCCCCAGATTGCTCGCAAGAACGAGGCGCACAGAGCAGCCGTGCCGGCCAAGAGGGTGGTTGGACGGCGCCATCCGGCGCCGCCCTAAACTAATTCAATGAGAGATTTTCCCCGCTCGGGCTTCCAATCTCGGAAGGCCCTATAGGTGCGTACGAGCTCGGTGAGCTAAGCCATTAATTGCGGGCGATGAGGGCGGACCGCAAAAAGGCGTCCTAACCGCGCATCAGCAAGGGAGTGACCGACACCGACTGAATTTTGTGCTAGTCTATAGACAGACGGTGGGCCGGTTTGCGTAATGAAGCGGCTGCTACTGTCTCTGTGTCTCGTAGGCGCGGCCTTCCCCGGCCATACCCCATTTCTGCTCCAGACAACACAACCCTCTACCGCATCGGCCCCACTGCTTGTTGGGGCGCGAGCTCCGCCCGCCATTTCGCCTGGCGGGCTAAAAGCTCAAGGCATGGCTGGATCGAACCATTCGGAACAAATGGTCGGTCGATCAGTGGCAATGGTGCGGCATGATACCGAAACCACCCTCGCAAGAGCAGAGGAGCAGCGAGCGCCCCTACCGCCCACCGGTGACCGTACTGAACCTTCAGTGGCGCCGGTACCAGAGGACGAGAAGGAGGAAGTGATTTGGGCCGTAGTAGTGCGCTGGGCGACGGTACATTCCGGTCCTTCAGTTTCTGCTCCTACGGTTCGCTTCTATCCCGTTGGCACAGAATTGCAGGTGGTCGACTATCAGGGTGGCTGGTTTCAAGTCTTAGACGCCGCAACCTCGCAGCGTGGTTGGATCTACGAGAAGTACTATCTTCAGCCAATTCCTGGTCCTGGGCAGATGATCGCAGCGGTGTCAGATTGGTCTGAGCGCACACCGGCGGCTCTTGAGGCGCCAAAGCCGCGTCCACATGTCAAACGGGTAAAGAAATCGGAATCTCAAAAGCGCAAAAAAATTCCGCCTCGCATTGCAAGTGCTCGCACCCAAAGGGAGAGTGTCGCCAACATAATGGACAGGGCAATTCGACGGTAATGCTGGTGAGCATGCGTTGTCGCCTTAAAAGGCGATTGGGAAATCCGGCTGCGTTGGTAGAACTTTCTAACTTACCAGCGCGAATAGAACCGCTGGCGGCGGAAACGCTGGGGAGGTTCATATAGTAACGCCAGGCGAGGCGCTCATTTGAAAACTATTTTACCGCCTACGCTGCGTCCCGTGTCCAGGCTGCGTACGAGCCTGAATTGTTAGCTAAGCCAACAATCGGGTACGAAAGAAGGCGAAGACGCTGTCACGGCGGTCTATGGTCGTCCCCACAATCCTTCTTCTCACCTGAGCACCTGCATGCGGACGTGAGCTGAACTCCCCATCCCGATTGCCCGAGCTGCGCCACTGCTGAGATCGATCGAGCGGCCCTTCACGAACGGCCCGCGGTCATTGATGCGAACCACCACGGACCTGCCATTGCGGGAGTTCGTAACTCGAACCCTCGTTCCGAAGCGCAGGGTCCGATGCGCAGCAGTCATGGCGCTAGGATTGAACCTCTCGCCAGATGCCGTACGCCGTCCCGCTAATTCGCTACCATAATAAGAGGCAATCTCCGCCTGGGCGGGAGCCCCTAAACACGCTAGCGCACCAAGCGCCAACACAGCCGTCCTCATCGCAAGATCTCCTCTGATTGATTCGCGCGCATTGAGGAGCGACCTTCACGAGAACCTTGTCGGCAATGCGTTATGGGGGAGGCAAAAAAACGGCAATCTTTCAGTCGCTTAATCTCCCGATTTCCGTCGGTGGATGAGGCGGCATCTTCGGTGATGAAGGCGCCACTTTTAAGGGTCGGCCGGGCCGCTGAGCATCATTCCGGAACGTAGGGTGCATACGCGAGGTTAAAACTTGTGATTCATAAGAATCTTCATGCGCATTTTGCCCGAAGTTGGAAATTTTTGAGGAGAGGGAAACATGAAATTCTTCTCTCTAATCTTTCTTGTAGCTGGCAATCTCATTTCGGTTCAGGCATCTGCCCACGACATCACGATCCAACCGCTAACGCGTGCTGAGTGCGATAGAGCCGCCATGGCGTGGGATGAGAAGGCCAACGTATGCCAATCTGGATCCGAGGCGGTTACTTCAAACCAGCCACTAACGAGAGAGGAATGCGGTAAGGCCGGCATGAAATGGAGCGACGACGCGAATGTGTGTGGCGGGGCAAATCAGGCGGTATCAGAGGTGACAACCCCGAGCCAACCGCTGACAAGAGCAGACTGCGACAAGGCTGGAATGACATGGAAGGACAACGCGAATGTGTGCGCTTCCGAGTCGGAAGCTTCCAACGTCGTGGGCGCACCACCTGGATCGAGTACTGCAACCAACAAGCCTGTACTTGCCATCGTCATCAACATTGACAAAACCAGACAGAGGATGCGGATCCTTCTAAATGGGGTAGAAAAGTACAAATGGCCAGTATCAACGGGTCGACCAAGCTATTTCACCCCGTCAGGAAGTTACACGGGCACTTCGATGAATGAAGTTTGGTATAGCAAGGAATGGGACGACGCTCCCATGCCACATTCAATCTTCTTTACGAAAGACGGTCATGCCATCCATGGCAGCTATGAGGTGAAGAAACTCGGCAAGCCCGTTTCGCATGGCTGCGTGCGCATATCGCCCAAGAATGCCGCTACCCTTTATTCGCTAGTGGCAAAGAACGGCATAAAGAACACCCAGGTCGTTTTGACCGGGTTTACTCCCGGCGGTGAGGGTAAGGTCGCGAGTTCAGCACGTTCTCGATCAGCTAAGGCGGCGACCTCGGCACGCGTTAAATCCCGTTATGCTCAGGTGACTCCCCGCTCACTTAGGCCCAGCAACAATTGGTATGGCGAGCCACCCAGGCGCCGTGGCCTTTTCGGTCGGCGGTTTGGCGGAGCCTATTACAATGGACGGGGCTACCACCAACCCCCACCGGTTTATTACCGGCGACGGGGATATTGATGCCTAGCCCCTAATTGTCGCCCGCGACTGCGTTGGAAGCCGTGATGAGAGAGGCAATTGTCAGAAGAACAGGGCGACCGCTTGGGCTGGTCTGCCGTCTTGTGACGGATGCCCGGTTTGATTGTTTGGCGATGGAGACATGACCGTCGCGAGTGAGGCGCTTCTTTACTCCTCAGATGTCTGCTTTTGGCACATAGCAGACATTGATGCCGACGATGAGCATGTCCGCTTCTGGGGGTAAAGCGGACATCCCTGAAACCCCTCACCAATGTCCGCTAATGACCCAAAGCGGACTGTCTCTACTTGGCCCCAGAGAAATCCCCTCAGGGTCGTTCAGGCGCGCGTGACTGCCCCTAACGCGTGCGCTCTGTTCGACAGCCGTTGTGTCACTCTGGCAGTCCGGCTCGGCGCAGCGCATTCGCATACCTGTCGGCTAGTTCCTTTGTCTTGTAAGGATACCGAGCCACCTTTTTTGAAATCGAGAACTCTGGGTCACGTGACAGGACCGTCTTGACTACCTTGCGCGCGTCATCCATCCGCCCAACCGTAGGGTGGGCGTACGCGGCCGCTATAGTCGGCAAATACCAAAGCTGTTCCTCATTCGGATTTTGAAGATCTATCGCTTGCTCGAAAATCTCTATGGCCTCCTTAGGCATACCAGCTTCCTCATAGGCCCATCCCACATAATAAACATACCATTCATAGTGGTTCGGATTGAGCCGAATTGCCTCCTTCTCTTGGTCGACGGCTTGTTTCGGCTGGCCGATGTAGATGTGGAGACTGCCCATTGAAGCGAGAACCTCTGCGTCGTTCGGATTCAGTTCTAGAGAGCGCAAGTAATGCGCCATCGCCCTCTCGTGTTGCCGGTTGTATAGATACGCCCACCCAAGCGCCCACTGGGCTTGGCTATCATCGGGATCAAGGCGCACCGCCGTGGTGGCCATCTCGAGTGCCAGTTTAAGAGTTTTTTCGTCATCATCAGTCCACTCGTAGTCGTAATCCAATTCATAAGTCCAGGCGAGGCCGGCATAGGCACGGGCATAGTTTGGGTCGATTTTCCTGGCTAGTTCAAAAAGATCACGTGCGGCTGCATTGTCTTCACGGGTGAATTTATTATAGGCGTACCAGCCTTTCGTAACGTAATCATAGGCAGTGAAGCTATTCGGGTTTTTCCCGGACACGCGTGCGGCCTCGGCTTTACCCAGTTTGCCGGCCCTCCCCCCGAGTGTTCCGCCGATGGACCGCGTTATGTCATCACGAATTGCGAAGATGCTGCTTATCTCCCTGTCATAGCGGTTTGCCCAGATCTGGCCCCCCGTACTTGCATCAATCAACTTCGCCGTTACGCGCACGTTCTGATCGGCGCGTTGTATGCTGCCCTCGACGACGTAATGAACATTGAGATCCTTTCCCACCTGTCGCACCTCCGTAGGCTTGTCCTTGTATGCCAAGGTAGATTTGCGAGCCATGACGATCAGCTCGGGAAACTTGGCCAACCCCGTGATCAGCTCCTCGGTAATTCCATCGGCAAGGTATTGCTGGTCGTGAGTGGGACTCATGTCGTCAAAGGGCAGAACAGCGATGGCCGGGTGGTCAGGGAGCGAAAGTCCGCCTGCATCGCTGAGAAGGGTGGCCCATAGCGCAGCCGGCTGCCGCAGATAGAATGCTCCTGCGCCCAATGCGAGAAGTAAAAGAAGGACGCCAGCGGCAACGCCGAAGCGCTGGCGGTGGATATTGGTACGCGAAAATAGCCTCTTGAGCCACGGCAAGGGCCCCGGAAGGATGCGATAGACGTGTACCGGCTCGGCGATATTCTTCAAACGGTGCTGACCGATGTCTTCGAATGGAATCTTGACGATCTTGCGAACCTGATCGTAGACGGTTTGCGAGAGGCAAATTCCGCCAGGCTCGGCCAGTTGTTCGAGGCGAACAGCAACGTTCACGCCGGTGCCGTAAAGGTTGTTGTCTTCGGCGATCACATCGCCCAAATTGACGCCGATGCGGAACTGCATCCGTCCATCCTCGGGGACGGCCTCGTTGCGCTCCGCAATCTCGTTCTGGATCTCGACACCGCAGCGAATGGCCTCAACGATGCTGGGAAACTCTGCGACGACGCCGTCCCCTGCGCTGCTGAAGATGCGACCGCGATGGGCGGAGATAGACTCCTCCACCACAGCACGGTACATGCGCAGGGTAGCCGTGGAGGCTTCTTCATTGAGCTCCGTAAGACGGCTATACCCCTGCACATCGGCCGCGAGAATTGCAGCTAGCCGACGTTCCATGGCGGCCACACCCCAGGAAGCCACGCCAATTGGAAAGACTACCTACATTAGGCCCAATCCATCAGCAAATCACTGGTATTCAGAATGCCAACCCACTGATGCCGGACATCTGCTTGTGGCACATAGAAGACATTGATGCCGACGAGGAGCATGTCCGCTTCTGGGGGTAATGCGGACATCCCTGATAACCCTCACCAATGTCCGCTAATGACCCATTGCGGATATGGAGGAGCAACATCTCAGTTGGCGGTGCCTGATTTTTCCTTCACGCCCATGTCAGGCTTTTCACCCGAAGCCTGTTTCCGTACATACATATCGGGCGCCTTCTGGGATCGGTCGCTCATCCTTGAGCGATTTCAAGTGCGCTGTCAGCGCGCTGATGGATGCGCGGACAGTGATGAACGTACGACATTCTGCCCAGCTGCCTGGCAAGGGCAAGGATGCAAGAACCTTAGAATCGCCGCAGATCGAAAGCGGAGATATCGTGTCTGGGCTGACGGCTGGCCACCAGGTCGGAAATAAGCTCCCCGGTCACGGGCGCCAGTGTCAAGCCAATGTGTTGGTGCCCTACCGCATAGAAGATAGAGGTGTGTTCGAGACGACCGATGCCCGGAAGATAGTCAGGAAGCACCGGTCGTGATCCAACCCAGCTCGGGCCATCGGCAGGGCAACCGTAGCCCAGGTCCCCAAGGCGCGTACGCAATCGCGCCAATTTTCGCGGGTCGGGTGCGGCGTGGGGTCCGGCAAACTCCATGAAGCTGGAAGCGCGTAGTCGACCTTCCATCGGTGTGACATAGATGCGCGAGTCGGCATAAAGGATTGGCGCGTCGGTGAGCGCTGGACCTGCCATCTCCACGTGATACCCGCGTGCGCTTTCCATCGGCACGCGCAAGCCGAGGGGCTCCAGCAAGCTCGCGGTCCAGGCACCCGTACACACGACGACCGCGTCGACGGTCAGGGTCTCAGAGCTCGTATGTAGGGCGATCCGCCGCTCGAGCGGCTTTATGGTGCGGACCTCGGTGCACTCGAAAGACGCGCCTCGCTGAAGTGCGGCGCCGACGAAGCTCTGCACGATCTTGAGAGGATCGAGCACATGCGCGGTGCTGGTAAACCACAGGCCCGCGACGCGCGCATTCTTGGGGCGCAGACTGGTCCTAGGCTCGAGGCTTATTGCCGATTTGTGTGCTATGACTTGCAGGATCTCGTTCGGCACCGCCTGCGTCGGAATTCCCAAGCGCTCCATGGCGAGCCCCTGCTCGGCCGCCCGCTCGTCGGAGCGAGGTCCGAACCAGACTTGAAAATGCCCATTTGTCCGCAGCAACTCGGGTCGGCCGACTTCGGCAAGCCAGCGCGCCATCTGGCCCACGGCCGGCTTAACCAGCGGCGCCAGTTGACGCGTGTTCTCTGTGCGATGCCTAGCGGCTGCCGCGAAGCGCCGCGCCCAGGGCAGAAACTCAGGCGCCCGGCGCAGCGGAATGTCGAGCGCGCCGCCGAAAGCAAACAGTTCGCGCCAGAATCCGAACAAGAGGCCCCATGAGGGCAGAGGCTCTACCAACTCCGCGGCGATGTGCCCGGCGTTTCCGAAGCTGGCTCCCGCCAAACCAGGCTCGGCCCGGTCGAGGAGCAATACGCCTCTCCCCTCGCGGGTGAGCGCATAGGCAACGGCCGCGCCGATCACGCCCGCACCCACCACTGCTACGGTGTCATCGCGTACCATCCGTAGATCGTATACGATCTATACACTCCACAGAGTGCGGATGACGTTGCTGCTTCGCTCATCTAACATCTTCCAATAGCTGGGCAGCAGCACCGCTAAGGGAGGCTATCAATGAAAACCACGTGGCATAGGCTTGTGGCCTTCGCTCTGATGACAGTCGCGCTGCCATCGTTCGCTCACGCCGCGCCGGTCACCAGTGAGGATTTGGTAAAGGCCCAGGAGAACGCTGGCGAATGGCTGACCTATGGCCGTGACTATCGCAATTGGCGCTACAGTCCCCTTAAGGAAATAACGCCGGACAACGCGGCCAAACTCAGTCCCGTGTGGGCCATGTCGACTGGAGGGAAATTCGGCGGATTGGAATCCACACCGCTCTTTCGGGACGGCGTACTCTATTTCAGCGCCGATTACGCACGCGTGTTCGCGGTCAATGCCAAGTCAGGAAACATCGTCTGGCGCTACGAGCCGGAATATGAACAGGGCTTCGATGCAATGCTTTGCTGCGGTCCCATTCATCGCGGCTTGGCGTTGAAGGATGACATGGTCATCGTTGCGCGGCTCGATGCCAAACTGGTGGCTTTGAATCGGACCGACGGGAAGATCGTCTGGGAGGCCAAGATCGATGAATGGAAGAATGGTGTCACCACAAATTCGGCGCCGCTCGTCGTCAAGGATCACGTGATTGTCGGCGTGTCGGGTGGTGAGTATGGCGTCCGCGGATATATCAAGTCATTCAACGTTAAGACTGGTGCGCTCGAGTGGCAGACCTTCACGATTCCGGCTCCCGGCGAGCCAGGAAGCGAGACCTGGCCCAAGGACGACACTTGGAAGAGCGGCGGCGGGCCTACTTGGCTCACCGGTAGTTACGATGCTGACACCGACACGCTTTATTGGGGTATCGGCAATCCGGCGCCATGGCCCGCCGAGACCCATTTGGGTGACAATCTTTGGACTGAGTCTATGCTTGCCTTCGACCCCGACACAGGCAAGATCAAGTGGGGCTTTCAGTATACGCCAAATGACCCGTGGGACTACGACGGCATGGCGACACCGATCCTGATCGACAGGAAGATCGATGGTCAGGATCGCAAGCTGGCGGTCGTTTCGAACCGGAATGGCTTCTTCTACGCGATCGACCGCACAAATGGGCAATTCGTGTATGCCTTTCCTCTCGTCGAAGGCATCAACTGGACGAGCGGGCTAGATCCAAAGACCGGGAGGCCAAAGGTCAACGAAGCGCTAAAGCCAAAGGTCGGCGGCGGGACGGTCAAGACAATTATCCCGGCGCTTGAAGGTGGGACCAACTGGTTTCCACCCGCCTATGACCCCGATCTTGGCGTTTTCTTTGTGGCGGTCAATCAATGGGGCATGGATCTGACTGCCTGGGAAAAAAGCAAGCTGCTCTACAAACCGGGTGATTTCTATCAGGGCGCGGACTATCAGCTGCATCGGATGGGTGAAACGATCGGCCGCATTAAGGCGATCGACATCGCCAACAAGAAAGTGGTTTGGGAGGTAAAGAGTCCCTTGCCACTTTTTTCGGGCATGCTGGCGACCAAGGGGGGCGTGCTGTTTACCGGTGACCTGCGTGGTCGCTTCCTGGCCTATGATGCCAAGAGTGGCAAGGAACTGTGGAAGTTCCAGACGGGGTCAGGCATCAATGCCTCGCCGATCACTTATGAATTGGACGGCAAGCAATATGTTGCGATTCTCTCTGGACTCGGGGGTGACCCGACCTTCTATTATTCAGCGCCGAAGGGCGGAATGCTTTGGGTGTTCGCCATCGACGGTAAAGTCGACGAAGGGGACTTATACAATACCGAGGTGATCGAGAAGATGCTGCGGAAGCAATAGTCACCAAGAGGTGCCTGTCATGAAGCGAGCCGCGGTTGCGCCTCCGGGGTCAGCTCGTACTTGCTTCATCCTCCGCCTCGCAGCTTTGCTCTTCGGTTTGTCGCCGCTGGAGGTCGCGAACGCCGAGGAGGGCCTGACCAATCCTTTCCTCGGCCAAGTCGATGCCATTTCGGCCGGTCGCGACATTTATCGAAGTAAGTGCCTGGTTTGTCATCAAAGCGCAGGCGCGCGCGGGCCGAACATCTTCAATACAAAACTCAGCGACGAACAATTCCTCGACACGGTGATCAACGGTCGCAAGGGGACGCAGATGCCGGCCTTTGGTCTTCGACTTTCTCCCGACGAGGTTTGGCAGGTGCATGCATTCGTTAAGTCCACGGACCATTATTAGGGGCTCCCGCCCGCTGTCCGCCTTGTTTTTAGTCCCGCGCCCATGTCCTAACCGAACTTGGCGATTTGTTTCGGGACGCCCAGGCGTTTCCGGATGAGACAAGGAGAGAATTGGAAACGAAGCTACGTCCTTATGTCCAGCTCGTCGTAGAGAAAGAGTGGCCGGCCATGGCTGAGCACCGATCGAGAACGTCGGATAGGGAAATTAACATCCAACTTCTCGTGTGGACGACGCTGATCTACTTGGTTCTGATGCCTTGGGCGCGGGCCGCGACCTTCGACTGCAACAAGGCATCGACCTTCGTCGAGAAGGTCATCTGCTCAGACTGACGATTGACCAGCATGGATGATCAGCTGGGGCGCCTGTACAAGGACGCGCTGGCGGCTTCGTCAGACATTACGGCGCTCAAGACGGAGCAAAAGGCTTGGCTGTCATCACGCAATCAATGCAAGGATTCCGATTGCATCATGAAGGCTTATGCCGATCGCATCAGCGCTCTCAGTGCGGTGTCGGCGTCTGCTAAGTCTGGAGATTTCACGGGGACATACAACATGAAAGACAGTGGGGCAGAGGGGGTAGTGCTTGTTCAGCAAACGGCAAATGGTCGGATCAAGTTCTACCTAAACGCGACATACCGCACGAACACCGGCGAACTGTCAGGGGAGGTTCCGCTGACCGGGGACGCCGCCAATTATGTCAATAAGGCATTGGACTGCATCTTATCCTTCAACTTCGTGCCCGGCAGCCTTGTCCTAAACCAGGAAGGTTCCTGCGGAATGGGTCTCAATGTTTCCGCGACTGGAATTTACAAGCGCGTGAGCAGCGCTCCCCCAAGTTTCGACGACTAGAGAGACATTTTAAGGGAGCACTCAGGCGGAACCCAGGCACTTCGATCGCCAATGTCTGCTTTTGGCACTTAGCGGACATCCCGCCCGCGCTGACAAATGTCCGCTGTTGGGGGTAAAGCGGACGTGACTCGAACGGGCCGTTATGTCGGCTAATGACCCATAGCGGACATGGCCAAGAACTAATCGAGTATGCGGTCGTCCAAGAAATCAAGGGTCGCCACCGGACGTGGATTGTTGAGATCGTTGGCGCAGTGCACGACGTTGGTACCAAAGCGCTCGGCGAGTTCATCGATTGCCACCTCCAACTGGCGTTCCCGAGCAGGAGTGCTGAATAGGTCGAGTTGCATGGCGTCTGTCAGACATGACCGATCTTTGTCAGGAAATTCCGAAAATCGCCGGGTGTAAGGTGCGTATGACGCCAGCGGAATTCGCGTCGCGCATTGTGCGGCAGTTCGCGCGCCGCATTAAATCTAGGTAACCAACCTTGATTTGGTGACGAAGACGCATACTTCCCCCGCGCAATGGACTCAAAAAAGGATCGGGGGCTAGCAGCTATTCAACTTGACGTGAGGGGCGGGGATATCATCGTCGATCTGCCGGGCACCAACTACACCGTCACCTATCACAAGCCCGGCGTCTCTCCTCAGCTCCTCGCTAGCTACCTACCTGTCAAGGATGACCCTCGGACTGAGCTCACGCAAGCGGAGTTCCTCGCCAGAGCATGGCGCCTCGCGAACGACAAGGCTCGAGAATTGGGCTGGATCGCTTAGGGATAAACCATCGACGCAGTAGGCTTCGTGGATCTACTTTCATCCGGAGCTTGGGGGACCTCGTCGCGGCGAGCGTATGGTTCTTGCGACAGCGCGGACAAAAGACCGCCTTCTTCGTCCTCGAGAGTCTTTTGTAGTTGGATCTGTCTATTTCGACGCCGGTTGAAACTTCGTGCCCGGTGGTCGGGCACACGAAGACCAAAATCCCCATGGTGGCCTTTGAACTTCGATACGCCGCTACATCATGCTCAAGTACGCTACTAGAAGAGGGACATGACGATCCAAAATCAAGATGCTAGGCGTGCGGCGCAATAGATCATCTTGCAGTGCAACCGCGCTCGCCGAAACCGATGCCCCTCAGAGTCAGCGCGATCACAAATTGCGCCCCTGCCAGAATTTTGACTTACCGGCTTGGTATACTTTTCAATTGAATGAGCCAGCCCTCGGCTGGCAATTTGATTCAAGGGTAACCGATTCTGAGATGGAGCAACGCTTAACACTACGCGAGGCGCTCGCCGAGGATCGTTTGGCCGAGTTCGTGCGACAGGAAGAGGGCAGAGGCGTCGAACTTGCGAACGGCTCCGAGCTTGAGCGCGCGCTAGCCCTTCTCATTACGAAGCGCCGGGTCCATGTGGGCCCCCTGCTGCCATCGGACTCCTACGCCCGCCATTGAGTGGCCTTTCTTTTGCCCGCCACCGCCCTGCCATAGGGTCTCGGCATATCTGCAAGTCACCGGGTTCTGCGCAATTTACTCCAAGCCCAGTGAGGGCTTTGGGCATAGTTAAACGCGCAGTCCAGCTGGAGGAGCAGGAGATGCGGCACGAATACACTGACAAGCACCAAAAAAAAGTCTTCGAAGATGTTCTGGCAGAACGTCGCTACCAAGACAGACAGTGGGGCCACGAGATTGATGACACCAAGAACACTCCATGGATGTGGACGGCTTACGTTTGTTCCTATGCGACCAAATGGATGAAGGATCCCTTCCGGTTCAAACGGGAAGACACCAATGAATTCTACGATCGGATGATCGAAACGGCAGCCATAGCCGCGGCTGCGTGCGAAAGCGTCCTACGACAGCGGGACATGAACGGTAAGACGTTCTACGAGCCCAATTGAGGTGACGATTCGGGCCGGGAGTTCAGAAACCTTCGATGATGAACCTCGTGCGGTCAGCATCGTGATGAATTGCCCACCAGAACTTCTGCGCCGGCTCGTAACCAGCCTCAGCGAACGTGCTCACAATACACTCGATTGCTGTGACCGCCTCTTCGCGTGTTGGATAGGGACGGGGGACAACCCTGCGCTCGATCACGTTGTCGTCCGCGTCGAGGGTGAGCGCTACAATCTGGAAGGCCACTGCAACAACTATAGCAACTCCCGCACTTTCGGCCTCTTTTTCTTTCCGAAAGGCTCACCGATGCGATGTCCGCTATTGGCACTTAGCAGACATCGATGCCGACGATGAGCATGTCCGCTTTCAGGGGTAAAGCGGACATCCCTAGTTCGCTCGCTAATGTCCGCTAATGACCCAAAGCGGACATTTCGTCAGCTTCGCACCAAGTGTCAGTGAGAGGATGGGCCTGGCGCATTGTCGGGCTTAAGTTCCGCCGCGATGAGACCGTTGGGTCCCCCGCCGTGACGCACAAGCAAGGTCTGGCCAGGCCTGAGCTCGGTGAAACCGCAACGCCGGAGTGTTTCCATATGCACAAAAATATCGGGTGTCTCGGGACCGCGGGTTAGAAAGCCAAACCCGCGTAATCGGTTGAACCACTTCACCACCGCTGTTTCCCAGTCGCTCTCGGGGACGACGACAACATGGGTGCGCTGCGGCAACTGCGATGGATGGATCGCCGTCGAATCGTCCATGCTGCAGATGCGGACGGCCTGCAGACCCTTGGGACTCCTCACGACTTCGCAGACTGTGCGTGCGCCCTCGAAGGCGGTCTGGAAGCCGCCGCGTCGGAGGCAGGTCACATGCAGCAGAACATCGGGAAGGTCCTCATCCGGAGCGATAAACCCGTAGCCCTTTGACGGATCGAACCACTTGATCGAACCTGACACTTCGAAGACCTCAGGTGTGGTTTCCTCATCGCGTTGAGTATAGCCCTCCAGACGCGAAGGTTCTTTCCCCCCCATGATGACTTACGCCCCCGCACCTTCGACCCAGCCGACACGCCAACACGAAATCAGCTGGCGTTACGTCAGTGTCATTCACCCATTACCAAAAGGTACCAAGCGCATCCCCGCAATACGTCTCCGAACGATTCCCAGGTATCGTGGCAATTTCGCCACCCCTTATTTCCGTTTATTATCGTCAAGCCCCCAATTGGGGGGTCGGGAACTTTCCTTCCGGGAGGCCGTCCTCCCGTTAACGTATCGTGTAAGGGAGGACGGTCTCCAAACAGCGAAAGAGTGGCGATGCGACCGCCAGGCCTGCCCTGTGGACGGGGGCGCGCGTATGAAAGCATTTGCGATTGCGCTGGTTATCTTGCTGCCGGTTTGTCTCTCCGGCTGTGAAGGGCAAGAAGGTCCGACAGGCCCGCGGGGGCCAGCGGGACCTCAAGGGCCAGCTGGACCTCAGGGGGCCCAGGGCGAGCAGGGTGCCCCTGGCAATCTCGCAATTCGAGCCGTGAGCGACCCGTGCCCCCAAAGCTGCACACTCAGTTGTTCTGATAACGAGCGAGTGCTCAATGCCTATGTGGTTGGGCGCTCCAAAGCGCCGATACACACGAGCGAACAAACGGTTGATTTCGATAACCGAGGTGCGCGCGGCGCCGGGCCCGCAACGATCTTCTGCATACCCAAATAAAACGAGCGATTGATCGTCACTGCCGACCCGCTGGACTTCTCCCGACGTTCGTCAAAATCTCCTCCACCAACCAACTCTCATTGGCGCTTACGTGGATGCAAAGTTGGCAACGGCCACTCTTTAGGAGATTCGCACTGAGTGGGCGGCGCGGGCAGGCGAGGCTGGTTCGGGCTTCGCTGTAGTTGCTGAACTCCTGATCTCGGATGCCGAAGACCGCCGGCTGATTGAGGAGGCCAGGCGCGAAGGCCGTGCGCGCTATCTGACCGCAATGTCCGCTCATGGCACTAAGCGGACCAAGTCGCACACAGGGTGGAATGTCCGCTTTTGACCCAAAGCGGACATTGAAGCCCTCTTGGCGATCACCAATCGGCGGTTGGCTTCGGAGAAGGAGAGAAGGCGTCGAGCACCCGGTCTATTTTCGACCGCTCCATGAAGAATCCATCCGGGGAGAGCGGGCCGTCATAGCCATGCGACAAGGGGATACTTGCCCCCGGTCGCGGTCGGAGCAGGGAAACCCATGTAGATGACCCGCGCGGAACCACTTGTCGTTGCCAGTGTCTTCCGTCCTCGTCAGAAGTTGTAGTACAGTTTCGCTAATGGCCGTTCCCCCGCCAGTCCACGGTCACGCGGGCATGGCGGCGCTCGCCTCTCGTGCCGAGCAGGCAGGCGTCGACGCTCCTGGCTCGTCCGAGGTCGCCCCCTTCATCGATGCCTCAGGCAATTCACTTGTCTTGGGAGGCAAGCGGCTCGCGTGGTGGATAGATAGGTTCGGATTGCCACTTCACATCTCCTACGCGCCGAAGATCAGGGCCAATCTCGTCGCTTACAAGCAAGTCTTCGAACGACTGTATCCCAAGGGAGAGGTCCGCTATGCCGGCAAGGCATCAACTCATCCCGCAATATTCCGTCTGGCCGCCGAGGCTAGCGTCGGCGTCGATGTAGCCTCCCCTTGGGAGACACGTTGCGCGTTGGAGGCCGGCGTTCCGCCGGAGAAGCTCGACGTGAACGGCAATTCGAAGGACGACGGCCTGCTCAATCTCGCCATCGAGAACGACATGCTGATCGTCGCCGACAGCATCGCAGAGCTCGACCGCATCGCCGAGCTCGCGAATAGTCGAGAGCGCCGGCCTCGGGTGGTGCTTCGGGTGACCGGCTTCCCCCTCGACAAGGTCACGTCGCCCTCGATCTTCACCGCAGGTGAGTGGAGCAAGTTCGGCATCCTCATCTCCGACATCCCCCCGCTTCTCCCCTGCTTAGAACGGATGCCCGTCAAAGTGCTCGGCTTTCATACCCATATTGGGAGCCAGATAACCGACCTTGCGGCCTATCAGCTCGCCCTGAGCAAGCTGCTTGAGCTTGGCGCAATGTTGGCGGCTGCGGGGCATCGGTTCGAGATCGTCAATATCGGCGGCGGCTTCCCCGTCTCATATATGATGCAAAGCGAGTGGGATGAAATCCTGAGTCGCATTCGCGACGGATTTTTGGCTGCCAAGACGGGCGACCCGAGCAAGATCTATCTCTGGGGAAACGCGCTTGGTGGATTCGCTGTCGGACCTGACGGAATGCCTACGACAGACTGGGAAGGCGCGCGGTTCACCGCACAGTACCCCAAGGAAAGAATGCTCGAGGCGATCCTTACCAACGATGTTTCGACGAATGGCCGCGCCATGAAGGCCACGAAGGCGCTTGCTGCGGCGGGGAACCCGGCGCTGGTGATCGAACCGGGTAGGTCGATCGTCAGCGACAGCGGCATCACTCTGGCGCGGGTCGCGTTCGCAAAGACGATCGGCGGAGTTCACAATTTGATCAGTCTCGACCTCGGCGTGGTGAATTTGTGTGAGCCGATCTGGGCGCTTTCCACTCGCCAGTGGGCGCTTGCAACTGGGCTCAAGCAGAGCGATCCCGAGCCGTTCGAGACCTTTATCGCCGGCAATCTTTGCATCTCAGCCGACATGCTTTCACGTTTCAAGGTCGCCTTTCCCCGGAAGCCCTTGCGTGGCGACGTGCTTCTGATCTCCTCGACCGGCGCCTATACCTCCCACTTTTTCGCTGCCAACGCCAACTCCTTCCCGCGTCCCACCCGCCTTATGCTCGAAGCGAACGGCGATTGGACCTACTTGAAGCACGTGGATACATACGAAGAAGTCTTCTCTTAACGTCGACGCGACGCCGGTCGCATACGATCCGCCGCTCGCGCGTCGTACCGTTGCTGGTATTCGGTTCGGTGAAGCAGTAAGCTTCCTTTTCGAGTAACGTCGCCAACAAGACTGCCGATCACGACGATCCGTGCTGGGGAATGGCGGGCAACCATTCCTATGTGGCGGACGTCACGCAATTGGTGCCGATCGGCGGACACCTAAATCAGGATTATCAGGTGGTCATCCAGTTTGATGCCGAGACCACGACGACCGGCGAAAACCCATGGCCGCTTGACCCCAATCAAAAGGTACGGGTTGAGGGTGCGAGTTTAATCGTTGTCTATCGCACGCAAGACACCACGGGACCGGTCTTCTTGTATGACGCCCTCAACAATTCGATGTTCGCGGTAACCGCGCAGTTCGACTTACAGCATCCGAGCTTGGCCGGCGATGGACGGCTCACGATGGTGGGCGCTGATGGCCAGCGGGGCATTGGTCACACTAACATTGGGAACGAACTGACCTTCTTCAACGGCAGCCAAATTGCCGGTCCCCCGGTCGCAAGTAGTGATTGGGACGGAAGTGATGGCTGGCCGCTGCCGCAACTATGGGACACCCATACACACAACGTTACCCTGAACGGTTCCATATCGAGCGTCCGTTATCAAGGCTCCCTCGACTGTCTAGTGCCGGTGGCCTTCGTCATCGACGCTGATTAGCTAGTCGCTATTATACCAAGCGGACTGAATCTGTCGCGGGCTGTGATGTCCGCTATTGGCACTTAACGGACGTCGATGCTGACGCTCAGCATGTCCGCTTTCAGGGGTAAAGCGGACATCCCTAGTTCGCTCGCTAATGTCCGCTAATGACCCAAAGCGGACATTCGTACTCCACGGTGGCGAGCACAACCGGGGTCACTGGCCGGGCTTCGCCTCCGCTTCGAGCACACCCGACTTAGTGACGCCATCCATCAGCTTAGCGATGTCCTCATCGCGCATGTTCCACAGGTGGTACCAGTCCTTGAAGCTTTCGGCCGTCCAGCCGGGGTCCTCCGCAAGCAACTTGTGCCAGTTTTCAAGCGCCTCTTGCGTGCGTCCGAGCTGGCCATAAACAGGGATGTATTCAATGTAGGCGTGAATCGCTTGTTGGTCCGGGTGCAGGCGACGAAACTCAAGTGCGCGCTCGTAGTCGCCCTTTAAATAGTAATAGTAGTACAGCGTATGGTGATACCACCCGATCGCGGCATCAGCATTAAGCGCGTTTGCCTTCTCCGCTAATGTCACCCCGCGTTGCCACTGCCCCATGTCAGCGATCATGCACGCGAGAGTGGCGAGGATCTCGGCGTCATTGGGGGCAAGCTCCATCGCCTGCTGGGCTTCTCGCTCGAACAGGTCGAGCTGCTTGTTGAAAAAGTATGCGGATGCTGCCACCATGTGCGCGCGCGCGTCGGCAGGGTCGAGTTGAACCGCTTTGGCCGCCTGCGCGGTGATCTTCTGCGGCGGCTCTGGCGTCTTATCGAAGCGGAGCACCCATCCAATTACAGCGAGGTAGGCCAGCTCGCGGCGTGCCCGCGCGTTCAAGGGATCGAGCGCAATTGCTTGGCGCAACAATTCTTTCGCCGCGCTGAAGGTTTCGTTGCTCCACTCCGGCCGCATCACGGCTTGGGCGCGCAGAACAAGGTCGTAAGCCTGAATTTCGTCGGGGTTCTTGCGGGTGGCCGACCTGGCCTCGTTAATGTCGATGACACCAAAGTTGCCGGCTATCTTGGCAACGATCTGGCTGACGATCTCATCCTGGACGAGAAAGACATCGGCCATCTCGCGATCGAACCGGTCGGCCCAAACGTGTGCGCCGGTCTGGGTCTCGATGAGCTGCGCCATGACGCGGAGCCGGTCGTTGGTGCGCCGGACGCTACCCTCGAGTACGTAGCGCGCGCCCAGCTCGCGGCCGATCTTGGGGATGTCTACCGCCTTGCCCTTGTATTGAAAGGTGGTGTTGCGCGCGAGCACCCGAAGATCGCGCGACGCCCGCGACAGTTCGGTCATCAGATCCTCGGTCAAACCGTCGCTGAAATACTCCTGCTTCGGGTCATCGCTTAGATTGGCGAAAGGAAGGATGGCGATCGCCGGGCCTTCGGGCAGCACGAGCACCGAATGCTCGGCCGCGCCTTCGGGTGCCGGCATCCAAAGGTCGCGGGTGAGCCACGCGCCGGCGGCGCCCAGCACAAGAATAATCGCCAAGGCCGGCACGATTATTTGCCAGTGCATGCGGCGCTTCGAAACACTCTTGAGCTGCTGCTCGCCCTCCCGAAACTCAATTAGGGGTGCATACGTGCCCTTCGGTAGGTCGATGTGAATGGCATCGCTTTGGCCGTCGGTCCCGTAGTATTCGCGAAGCTTCTCACGCAGGCGGGCGGCCTCAATCCGCACGAGGGGATCGACCGTGGGGTCAAACGTCTCGGGACGATCGAAAACTTCCAAAGCGACGTTGTAGGCCTTCAGCCGCTCACCGCGCCCGGCAAGAGTTTCATTGACGAGGTACTCCAGGAACCGCTGCCGGCGCTGTGACTGGTGGAACGGGCCGCTGTTAAGGATGCGGACAAGTTGCTCACGAATGGCCTTCTGGTCGGATTCGCTCCAGCAATTGAGCGAAATTACCGTCACGGTCTAACTCCAAACGCGGCAAGACAGCGCCAGTCCCGCCAGCATCGGGGGTGTAGTTGCATACCGTTACATACTAGGACGAGCAGGCTCGGCCTGTGACGCTTCAGGAATGATCGCTGTAGTCATCGACGATCAGAGAGGAGCGCAGTCATGCAAAACGTTATCTTCAGTCGACTCAGTAGCCCAAGATCGCGTTGACCTATGAAGAAAGGAGTACCGCTGTGAAATCGATGCTCGCTTCGATGGCTGTCGTAATACGTTTTGCGTAGCTCCCGCAGCAGCTGCGGAGTTTCCGAAGACTGGCAGCGCGGAATACGACACCTACTATGTAGATAACACTGTGGCAAAAATTGATAGCGGAGCTGGCACGGGGGTTATCGGTGAAGAGACTGGAATCACCCGGAATGTCAAAGGAGAAGGCCCGTTCCACGACATGTCTGTTCGCTGCCTCTATCACTGGAGCGTGGTGGGAGAGACAAATCACGTTAACGGGAGCTGCGTTCACACCGACAAAGATGGCGACAACGTATTCGCGACCTTCGACGACAAAACCACTACCCTGATAGGTGGTACGGGGAAATATAAAGGTATAACGGGAACGGTTTCCTACACTAATGTAGACCTTCACGACACAGTCGGTGGCCGCGCGGCGCTTATAACCAACCACAAGGCCACTTGGGAGATCAAATAACTGAAGCAGTTGCTGACTGTAGCGAGCCATGCCAAAGGCGCTGACGGGCGGATTTCAACGGTCCCGCCAAACTGGAACAGTCTGATCAAGGCTATAACGACCGCGCTGAACAGGTGATGGTTGATGTCCGCTATTGGCACTTAGCGGACGTCCAAACCGCGCTGATGAATGTCCGCTTTGAGGGGAATAACGGACATGACGCGGACGTGCCGCAATGTCTGCTCATGACCCAAAGCGGACATCTCAGCTCGCCGAGGAGGCGAGCAGCCAAGCCGGATGCGGGGTTCATTGGCCGGGCTTCGCCTCGACCCCGAGGACGCCCGACTTGTAGACGCCGTCCATCAGCTTGGCGATGTCCTCATCGCGCATGTTCCACAGGTGGTACCAGGCCTCGAAGGTTTCAGCCGACGCGCCGGGGACATCCGCGAGCAACTTGCGCCAGTTTTCCTGCGCTTCCTGCTTGCGGCCGAGCTGGCCATAGATGGGGATATATTCAATATAGGCGTGCATCGCTTGTTGGTCCACGTGCAGCCGACGAAACTCGAGCGCGTGTTCGTAGTCGCCCTGCAGGTAGTAATTATAGTGCATCGCCGCATGATACCACCCGACAGCGGCGTCAGCGTTTAGCTCGTTCGCCTTTTTCGCCAATGCTACCCCGCGCTGCCACTGTCCCGAGCTTGCGATCAGGTGGCCGAGGGTGGCCAGTATCTCGCCATCAAATGGGGCAAGCGCCATCGCCTGCTGGGCTTCACGCTCGAACAGATCGAGCTGCTTATTAAAAAAGTATGCGGTTGCGGCCACCATGTGTGCGCGTGCATCGGCAGGGTCGAGTTGAACCGCCTTGCTCGCCAGCGCGGTGATCTCCTGCGGCGGCTCTGGCGTCTTATCGAAGCGGAACACCCATCCAATTACAGCGAGGTAGGCCAGCTCGCGGCGTGCCCGCGCGTTCAAGGGATCGAGCGCAATCGCTTGGCGCAACAATTCTTTCGCCGCGCTGAAGGTTTCTTGGCTGTACTCCGGATGCATGACGTTTTGGGCGCGCAGAACAAGGTCGTAAGCCCGAATTTCGTCGGGGTTCTTGCGGGTGGCCGACCTGGCCTCGTTAATGTCGATGACACCAAAATTGCCGGCTATCTTGGCAACGATCTGGCTGACGATCTCATCCTGGACGAGAAAGACATCGGCCATCTCGCGATCGAACCGGTCGGCCCAAACGTGTGCGCCGGTCTGGGTCTCGATGAGCTGCGCCATGACGCGGAGGCGGTCGTCGGTGCGCCGGACGCTGCCCTCGAGTACGTAGCGCGCCCCCAGCTCGCGTCCAAGCTTGGGGATGTCTACGGCCTTGCCCTTGTATTGAAAAGTGGTGTTGCGCGCGAGCACGCGAAGGTCGCGCGACGCCCGCGACAGTTCGGTCATCAGGTCCTCAGTCAAACCGTCGCTGAAGTACTCCTGCTTCGGGTCGTCGCTTAGATTGACGAAGGGGAGGACAGCGATCACTGGGCCTTCGGGCATGCCGGGGACCCGATGCTCGGCCGCGCCTTCGGGTGCCGGCCCCCAAAGGTCGCGGGTGAGCCACGCGCCGCCGGCGCCCAGTAGGAGGATCAGCGCCAAGGCCGGCACGGTTATCTGCCAGCGCATGCGGCGCTTCGAAACACTCTTGACCTGCTGCTCACCCCCCTGAAACTCAATTAGGGGCGCATACGTGCCCTTCGGTAGGTCGATGTGAATGGCATCGCTTTGGCCCTCGGTCCCGTAGTATTCGCGAAGCTTCTCACGCAGGCGGGCCGCCTCAATCCGCACGAGGGGATCGATCGTGGGGTCAAACGTCTCGGGACGATCGAAGACTTCCAAAGCGACGTTGTAGGCCTTCAGCCGCTCACCGCGCCCGGCAAGAGTTTCATTGACGAGGTACTCCAGGAACCGCTGCCGGCGCTGTGACTGATGGAACGGGCCGCTGTTAAGGATGCGGACCAGTTGCTCCCGAATGGCCTTCTGGTCGGGTTCGCTCCACCAACTGAGCGAAATTGCCGTCACGTTCTAACTCCAAACGCGGCAAGACAGCCCAGTCCCGCCAGCATCGGGGGTGTAGTTGCATACTGTTACATACTAGGACGAGCAGGCTCGGCCTGTCACGCTTCAGGAATGATCGCTGTTGTAATCGACGATCAGAAAGGAGCGCAGCCATGAAAACGTCATCGCCAGTCGACCGTAGTCAAGAATGGATGTCCTTGAAGGAGGGTACCGCTATGAAATCGATGCTCGCTTCGATGGCTGTCGTACTCACGTTTTGCGCGGCTCCAGCCGCAGCTGCGGAGTTTCCGAAGACTGGCAGCGCGGAATACGACACATACTATACATATGACACTGTGGCAAAAATCGATAGCGGAGTTGGCACGGGGGCAATCAGTGACTTCACTGGGATCACCCGTAATGTGAAAGGCGAAGGACCGTTCCATGACATGTCTGTCCGCTGCCTGGGACACTGGAGCCAGGTGGGAGAGACATTTCACTTCAACGGTAGCTGCGTTGAAACCGACAAAGATGGTGACAACGTATTCACGACCTTCGACGACAAAAACCACTACCTGATGGGTGGAACGGGTAAATATAAAGGTATCACGGGAACGGTTCCCTACACTGTGGTGGAGCTTCACGAAACGGTCGGGGGCCGCCTGGCCGATATCGTCAACCACAAGGCCACCTGGGAGATCAAATAACTGAAGCGGCTGCTGACCAGTCTGCTGAATAGGTGATGGTTGATGTCCGCTATTGGCACTTAACGGACGTCGATGCTGACGGTCAGCATGTCCGCTTTCAGGGGTAAAGCGGACATCCCTAGTTCGCTCGCCAATGTCCGCTAATGACCCAAAGCGGACATGAGGAGTTGTCTGCCGCCGACCGTTGTAACGCGAGACGAGGCGGCATCTTTCTGTCAGTTCTGGGCAGAAGCGGTAGCCTGATTTGGGCGGCGCGCCGCGCGAGTGAGCATGATTATGGTCGCAAGCGTGACAATATACGCGACAAGCTGGAAAGCCGTCGGCCTATCGGTATAGCCAATGAGAACGTGCAGCATGCGACCGACAATGCTCGAATCGGAAAGTAGCCAGGACGTGTCCCATACTTTGGTGCGAAGTGCGGTGACGACGCCTGCGGACTGCAGAAAACGCACGGCCTGAGCTGCCATGCCGGCAGCTAGCAAGGCGATCAGCCAGCTCGTAACCGAGAAGATATACCGCGTGGGTAAGGAGATTAGCCCATAATAGCTAAGCGCAGTCACTGCCGCACCTGCAAGCAACCCCAGTACACCACCGACAAGCAGCGAGGTCATATCAGTTCCGGTAACAACGATTCCATATAGAAACAGAACGACCTCGGAGCCTTCCCGCATCACTGCGACGAACACAACAAGAGCAAGAGCGGTGAGCGGTTTGCGGCCTTCGCTGACATCCGTGCCAACTTTGCGGATCTCCATCGCCAATTCGCGGCCGTGCTGAGCCATCCAGACGTTGTGCCAGGTAAGGCTGATTACAGCGATAATCAGCACTGTCGCGTTGAGCAGCTCCTGCCCAGATCCCGCAAAAGCATTCGATATGGCTCCGGCAAAAACGGCGACCGCGCTTGCGCACAGCACTCCCAGCATGATGCCGAGCGCGACCCACCAGCCACGTCCGGGAATGCCGCGCGTGGCGGCAAGCACGATGCCGGTCACGAGACCGGCCTCGACAACCTCACGGAAGACGATGATTAGAGCGCCGAGCACCGCTTACTTCGCAACAATGGCCCCTTTCGCTGTATCCTCGTGATACTCGCCGTAGAAGTCGTAGCGGCCTGGATCGAGTGGTCCGAGCTTGAACTTGGCGCTCTGACCGCCGGCAATAACTTTCTCGACATCGAGGTCGTCGCTTTCAAACTCCTCCGCTGTGGCGTCGCCATTAGAAACGCTCAAAGTGAATTCCTTGCCAGCAGGCACCTCAAGCTCGGCCGGCTCGAAACGATGATCCTTTATTTTGAGCGAAAGATCTTGCGCTTGAGCTGGTAAGCAAGCCGCCAACAAAACGAGCTGGGCAACAAGCAACAGGCGCATAGAGTGATCTCCCTTACAAGCGTATCGACACCGCGCTAACGGCGAGGTCCGGGTCGCTGTCTGAATTAGAACTCAACCTCAAGATCGAATTTGTAGGTGAGATCCGAAACCGCGTCGCTCACTCCGAACAGGATGCCGCCAACGGCTTTCCACTCGGGTCGCCCTTCAGCGTGGGGGAACTCGTAGTAGGCGACGGGACCAAGCCGGTGCGACTGATCGTCGAACGACCCGGCGTGAGCGAGGTCCTCAATCTCACTGAAGCCTTCGACTCCTAACGCCCACCTCTCACCAAACTCATGCTTCAGTCGCCAATTCACCTTGAGTTCCAAGCTATCAATCTCGACATGCTCGCCGACCTGACCAACGAAGAAGGTATTGATTGTCGCCGAGTTGCGGCCCCGCACGAATTTCGCTACCGGGCCAAATAAAATCTCGTCAGGCGAACCACTCTGAAGCGCAAATTCATAAAGGGTACGGAAGGCAAGCCCGAAACCATCGCCCTCACGCTGGACAATCTCATACTGGCCGCCAAGCTCGATTGCTTTAGCCTCAAAGTTCTTATCGATCTCCTGCTCGAACTCGCCCTCAAGTATCACCTCGAAGCGTTCCGTAATCCCATATTTGCCTTCAAGTTCGTGGCTTTGCCACAGACGCTCGTCCTCGCCAGGCCCAGAATAAAAAGCGCCGTGCTCTTCGATTTCAGCTTCGCCTTTGTCCACCTCGGGCGAGCGCACGTAAAATTGAGCCCAAGCCGGTGAGGCCGCGAACGAAAAGGCCGATAGAGCAAGGCTGAACCAAAAAACCGCCCGTAACCGCGCAAAGGGATTGATTTGCCCCCGCATCCCATCCCCCCGTCTTTGTTGTATTCCAGGCCAATGAAGCCTAGCAGGCGTTTAACATGCACGTAATGAATAGTTCTCAGATTAATTCCTGCATGGAACTAAATTTGCCAAACGTCCCCGCCGAGCTTGCCAGCCATCCCTGTGACGATAGGTCTGCTCCTGGCACAAAGCGGACGTGCAAACCGCGCTGATGGATTGTCCGCTTTGAGGGGAATAACGGACATGCGGGGACGTTGACGCGATGTCTGCTCAGGACCATAGCGGACACGTGCATTTCGGTTGAACGCGGATCCGCTAACCGCAGACGTGGCAGTGTTTGGCTCTAACACCTGCGACCCTCAGATTAGGAATTTGATACTAGAGCAACGGACGTCAGGGTCCTCAGCTGCAAATCAAGATGGTTGCGGGTCCCCGCAACCAATTAAATCAAAAACTTAGGCTCCATTTCGGGGTCTTTTTTTTGCGACACACTGCGACAAACACCCGTTGATTTCCAAGCATTATGAGAGAGTGTCGGCAGCTCCACGAGAGTCAATCTCTGCCTGAGCCCCGTTAGAATCAAGCACCCTTTGGGGCGATGCCGCCTCGCAGTAAAGGTCCGCTTATGGCACTTAGCGGACATCCATGTTGAGGCTGAGCACGTCCGCTTTTAGGGGTGAAGCGGACATCCCGGATCCGCGCTTCAGCGTCCGCTAATGACCCAAAGCGGACATGTGACAGCATTGCCGGACCGCCGAGCGCTCAGAAAAAATCCGCCGCCCTTTCGGAGCGCGAGCCTGGAGGTAAGTTGTGATAGTGTCCCCGAACCTGCTTGGCGCCATGGCTCCGGGGACGCGCATCAATGACGTCACCCTATTACGCGACGGCCATTCCGCATTACGACTGGATTGCCAGCTACGGCAGGCGAACCCCCGACAAGCTCGCCACTGTCGATCTCTACAGCAACCGCCGCCGGACCTATCGGGAATTCGACAACCGGATCGGTCGCGCAGCCCTGGCGCTCCGGCATGGCTTCGGGATCGGGCGGGGCGACCGGGTAGCGGTCCTGGCGCCCAATAGCATTGACGTCTTCGAGCTGCAGTTCGCCTGCGGCCGGGTGGGCGCGATCCTGCTGCCGCTGAACTGGCGGCTCACCGTGCACGAACTCGCCTTCATCGTCGGCGATGCGACGCCGAAGCTGCTCATCTTCGATCGCGCCTATGTCGAGCAGGCGACGGCCCTCAAGGCGCACCACGGGGTGCCCGCCGTGCTGATGCTCGATGGCGGGGCGAACGACAGCCCCTACGAGCAGGCGCTCGCAGCCGCCGCGGGAGACTTGCCGCCGATCGCCCTCAGCCATGGCGACGTCATGGCCATCCTGTACACGTCGGGTACCACCGGCCATCCCAAGGGCGCGATCATCACCTACGGCATGACGTTCTGGAACTGCGTCAATGTAGGAATGCCGACGAGGATCTCCAGCGACGCCGTCACCCTCAGCGTCGCCCCCCTGTTTCACACCGCCGGGCTCAACCTCTTCGCCAACCCCTGCTTCCACGCGGGCGCCAGCGTGCTCGTCATGCGCAGTTTCGATCCGGGCCAGGCCCTCGATCTGATCTCCGATGCAACGATCGGGATAACCCATTTCTGGGGCGTCCCAGCGCATTATCTCTTCATGATGCAGCATGAGCGCTTTGCGACGGCCGATTTCTCGCGCCTGGTCTGCGCCTGTGTGGGCGGCGCGCCGGCACCCCTTAGCCTGCTCGAGGCCTGGACCGGCCGAGGTGTTGCCTTGCAGCAGGGCTATGGCATGACCGAAACAAGTCCGACCATCCTGGTGATCGATGCCGAACAGGCGATCCGCAAGATCGGTTCGGCAGGCCTGCCGGTGCTGCACACTGAGGTGCGCCTGGTCACGGTCGCGGGCAGCGATGCCAGCCCCGGCGAAATCGGCGAGATCTGGACGCGAGGTCCAAACGTGACGCCCGGCTACTGGAATCGGCCGGAGGCGGACGCGAGCTCCTTCACCGACGGCTGGCTGCACACCGGCGACGCCGCCCGGCAGGACGATGACGGCTTCTATTATGTCGTCGACCGCTGGAAGGACATGTACATTTCGGGTGGTGAGAACGTCTATCCGGCAGAGGTCGAGAACGCGCTCTACGAGCTTGCGGGCGTCGCCGAGGCTGCCGTCATCGGCATTCCGAACGAGCGCCTGGGCGAAGTCGGCAAGGCTTTCGTCGTGCCGCAAGTGGGGGCGGAGCTGACGGCGGCGGCGGTTCTGGAGCATTGCCGCAAGCGTCTCGCCAAATTCAAGATGCCGGCTGACGTGGTTTTCATCGACAGGCTTCCGCGCACGACCTCGGGCAAGGTTCTGAAGCGCGAACTGAAGCCGCAGTAACCCTGCGGGATGCCGTCCCTCCGCTCGTCGCGCAAGGTGGCCTTCGCCAGCCTCATCGGCACGACGATCGAGTGGTACGACTTCTTCATCTTCGGCACCGCAGCGGCCCTGATCTTCAACAAGGTCTTCTTCCCGTCCTTTGATCCGGTGACCGGCACCCTCGCCGCTTTCGCTTCTTTCTCCGCCGGGTTTATCGCCAGGCCCTTCGGCGGCGTGGTCTTCGCCCACTACGGCGACAAGATCGGCCGCAAGCCAATGCTGGTCTACTCGCTGCTGCTCATGGGTGCAGCGACGGTGCTGATGGGCCTGCTGCCAGGCTACGCATCGATCGGCATCTGGGCACCGATGCTACTCGTCGTGCTGCGCTTCGCTCAGGGCTTTGGCGTCGGCGGCGAGTGGGGTGGTGCGGCGCTGATGGCTGTCGAGCACGCTCCCCAGCACCGGCGTGGCTTCTACGGCGCATGGCCCCAAGTCGGCGTGCTGGCCGGCCTCCTCCTGGGAACGGGTGCGTACGCCCTGCTGTCGGCAACGCTGACCGACGAGCAGTTCCTAGAGTGGGGATGGCGGGTTCCATTCCTGGCCAGCGTGCTGCTCATCGCCATCGGCATGTGGATCCGGCTCGCCGTGGCCGAGAGTCCGGTCTTTCAGAAGACACTCGATGCGAAGCCGGTCGCGAAGATGCCCGTGCTCGACGCCCTCAAGACCTACCCGAAGGAGATCGCGCTGGCTGCCGGGTCATTCGTGGCCACCAACGCCAATTTCTACATCGTGTCGGTCTGGCTGATTTCCTATGCGACGACCAAACTAGGTTACGATCGCACCGAGATCCTCACCGCCAACGCGGCTTTAAGCCTGTCCGACATCCCGATGATCCTGGCCTTTGGCCTGCTCTCGGACTATATCGGCCGCCGCAAAATGTTCCTAACCGGCATGGCCGTGCTTGCCCTCTTCGCGGTCCCTTACTTCATGCTGGTGTCGACCTCCAACATCTGGCTGTTTCTGCTTGGTGGTCTCATCGTCCACGCCTGTGGCTGCGCAGTGTACGGGCCGCAGTCGGCCTACTTCGCCGAGCAGTTCTCCACCAGAATGCGCTACAGCGGTAGTTCACTGGCCTATCAGTTCGCTGCGATCCTCGGGGGTATGGCGCCGTTGATCTGCACTGCGCTCGTCGCGATCACCGGAAGCGTGTATTCGGTCGCGGCGTTCGTAATCGTCTTAGCCATGGTCTCGTTCGCTTGCTCGTACCTGATGACGGAGACCCTGCGCACCGGACTACGCAACGATTAACCCGTCCCGGTGGACCGCGGCCACGCCAGCCCACCCGCTCCACACCGAGGCGGGATCACGTGAACACGTTCCGCGATTTCGAGCACGGGGCATGGGAAGACGCCGAAGTCCGCACATAGCAGACATTGATGCCGACGATGAGCATGTCCGCTTCTGGGGGTAAAGCGGACATCCCTGATACCCCTCACCAATGTCCGCTAATGACCCATAGCAGACATCGGCGCCTCGAGGCCCTAGCTTCCCTCCCCGGCGGCAGGTGGAGTCAGGGGTGATGTCTTTTGGCTCATGGCGTGGGAGGGGAGACCCGGACAGTAGGCTGCGGTGGTTGATAGGGCATCTGGACTAGAGTGTCCACGTCGAGGATGAGGCCGACCCAGCCATCGCCGAGATTCTCCGGCTTGCGCGTTGGCGAGGTCCCCATTGTTCGCCTCGGCGGTCAGCGAGCCGCCTTTGTTGGAGAAGACTTGAAGCATCGCATACTAATGATCTCTCGGAGGTCAGCGAACGGGATTTTTAGAGCAGCAGTTCAGCACAACATAACGCGTTGAATCTCGGCCCGACGATCGGCATACCCAGTTATGTCCGCTTCTGGCACAAAGCAGACATGCTCAATGCGCTTACGAATGTCCGCTTTTGGGGCAAAGCGGACATTGACCAACCGCTGCATCAATGTCGGTGCGGAAACGTAAATGGACGACTCGGAATGGCGAGGCGCGCGAGGCTTTCGTGCTCGACTAACTTGACCGGCAGGGCGACTGGCACATCAAAACATTTGCGAAGAAGGGCGACGCCAAGGCGCACGAGGCCGAGATCAAGGTGGACGTTAAGTCCGGCGCACATGTTCCGGCGCGCAACGTCGCGGGTTGAGTGACTAATCAAGCGCCACAGTAACGCGTAAGAAGGTCGCCGGAATGGAGGTGGCATCCTTGCTTGAGCTCTTGTTTTGGCTGTTGAACAGAGTTGCCAGCTCCTTCTGCAACTCACCGGCTCGACCGTTCTTTTCCGCCGATTCGAATGCGTTCATGGTTGGCCCGTAGTACTTCCTGAATGCATCGACGAACTCTGCCGGCGTGCCGTTAAAGTTGAAGGTATAGGTATCCCTGATGAAAGAGATCCTCTCCCTTGGAACGCCCGCGCCCTCAAATCGCTCGATCACGTTACTCTCGATCCCCCATGTCATGGGACTGACGAAGCCTTCCGGCGGTGGTGGCGAGTATGCAGAGCTGATATTCAAGATTTGCGCGACCAATGTCGGATCGTTGGGAATCCAGTTCCCCATGACAATTCGACCTCCGGGTCGGGTGACGCGCACGATCTCCTTGGCAACCTCAAATGGCTTTGGCGCGAACATGGCTCCAAAGATGCTCACGACGAGATCAAAAGTGCGATCTTTCAGTTCGTGTAAATTCGTCGCATCGCCTTCTTGAAACTTGCAGTTCGTGAGGCCTTCATCCTTTGCACGCTTGTTCCCAGCCTCAACAAGATTCCTCGCGATATCGACCCCGAGCACGTACGCTCCAAGCCTTGCCGCTGGCAATGCCGTCGTCCCATCGCCGCATCCAAGATCCAAAACTTTGAGCCCTTTAGTGATCCCGAGATCCTTGACGAGCGCCTCTCCGCTTTCCCTCATGCTCTGCGCTATGCGCGTAAAATCACCTTTTTCCCAAAGTGCTTGGTTTGGATTCATTGGAGTTGCTTTCTCTGCTTCGATCGTGACGGCCAGCGCGGCTCCATACCGCGGCGGAGCAACCGTGCGCATATTAAAATCGCCGTCGCTGCCTCGGCTACGACGAGGCCTGTCCACACGCCCCCCGCGCTCCAACCGAGGTGGAAGCCTGCGAAAAAGGCGACGGGCATGCCGATGGCCCATTTGGCCGTGAGGGTCAGCACCATCGGTATGCGAGTGTCCTTGAAGCCCCGCAGAATAGCCGTGGCGGATGAGGTCGGTCCGACGGCCAGGTTAAGAGCGCCCAATAAAAACAACAGACCCGCGGCGGTGGAGGCGACAGCAGCCGTTCCGACCTTGCCATCCTCGAGGAATAGCCAAGGCAAACTGCCGGCGGTGCCGGCGAGGCCAGCAAAGATGGCTAGACCGAAAACTGTTCCAACGACCAGCGCTGTCCAGCCGGATTCCGCCATCCCCCACCAGTCGCCGCGACCGACAGCATAGCTAACGCGCACGGTTGCCGCCTGCGACAGTCCAATGGTCAAGGCGTAGACGACGCCCGCCATCCGCAGGGTGATGGCATGAGCCGCCAATGCGGTTGCGCCGAACAGACTGACGATCACGGTGGAAAGCAGATACACACCAACTTCGCCAAAGCTCGAAAAGCCGATAGGTATGCCGAGGCGGAAGATCTCCGCCAGGTGCCGTTTGTCGACCCGCAAGCGGCGCTGGAACAAGCAGAGTTGACGCATCTCGGTATTGAGCACGGCAAACGCGGCGAAGCCCACGGCCAGCCCCGTGGCGACGATCGCCGATGACAGTCCAGCCCCGGCTACACCCATCGCTGGGATGGGGCCAAAGCCAAACATAAAAACCGCATTGGCAAGCCCATTCGCGGGCAACGCTAACAAGGTCGCGACCAAGAAGATCTTGGGCCGTCCCAGGGCAGCAAACGCATTACGCCAGACCGCAACGAACATCATCGGCACGACGGTCACCGCCATTATCTGTCGATAACCATTGCCCAGTTCGATGACCGTTTCCTCGACACCGAACATGCGGAGCAGCGAACTGACGTTCCAGACTAAGAAGAACGCTGGGATAGTCAGGAACGCCGCCGCGATGAACCCTTGACGTACCACCCGACGGACCTCGGCGCCACGCCGCGCGCCCAATGCCTGCGCGATGAGAGCCGCTGAGGCGGATAGGATTCCCGCCATGAAATAATAGACGATAGAATAGAGGTCGCTAACCAACGCGCCTGCGGCCAAGGCTTCTGGTCCGATCCAGCCCATCATTACCGTATCGGTGATCGACATGCCCATGTTGATCACCGCCGTGGCCGTTATCGGCGCCGACAGCGCGATCAATTCGCGTGCCTCCAGAGCACTAATCAAGCTCTTGCTTCTCGGCCAAACCGAGAGGGTGGAAGAAAAAGCTTGGGTCATGCTCCCATGCCTCCGATCGCTGGAATTATACCGACTAGTCGGTCTATTTACGCTCCAAAAAAACACGTGCGACAACCAATTCCGGTGTCGTCACGCGCTTTTGCCCGCTGTTTCTATCTGCTGGCGGAAGGTTTTCAGGTTCCTGGCAATACACCTCGAGTCACCGGTCGCACGCGCGTACACCAACGAACCGTCGATGATCGCCATATACATATTCGCCATTGCGCTGGCCGTCATAGGCATGTTCCCGCCCCCCTCCTTGGTCAATGGCCGCAGAATTGCTCCGACCCTGTCGATCAGATCAAGGAGGACGGCGCTTGTCTCTTCACGGACTTTCGGACTGGTTCCAGCCAACTCGACCGAAAACATCACCAGCAAGCAGCCATGATCCCAAAGCCGCATGGCGACGCTTTCTATATGTTTGAGGAAGGCAATCGCGCGCTTTCTAGGATCAGCGATGTCCCGGAAGGGACCATCCATCATCAGGGCCGCTCCATCCGCGAGAAATTCATGCATCGCGGTGAGGGCGAGTTCTTCCTTCGAGTCGAAATAATGATAGAAACTTCCCTTACTGACGCCGGCGGCTTCGATGATGTCGTCGACACTCGTGATCGGATAGCCCTGAGCAAGCATCAGGTTGCGAGCAGCCCGGACGAGCTTCTCTTTCGACGTACGCTTCGCCCGCTCTCGTGTGCTTGTTGCCTTAGCGGCAGATTTGATCGCAGTTTGTATCATGGCGCGCACCAATTAAACCGACTAGTCAGTCTAGTCAAGCTTCTTTTTTTCGGCCTCACGGGGGTGGGTCCATATCGGAGCCTGGGGCTGCCGGTTAGCTTAAGCGCGGCGCTCTGGTCCGCTTATGGCACTTTGCAGACATTGATGCCGATGCGGAGGATGTCTGCTCTTGGGGGTGAAGCGGACATCCCTAATGCGCGCTCTAATGTCCTCTAATGACTCAAAGCGGACATTTGCTGCGACTAACTGCTACCGCCTTTTTGGACGTATTCTCCGCACATTCATTCCCCGTCACCTGGTGTGAACTAAAGGGGGGGAAGCACGGCGATGCGTATTGGGCATTGCGATAGCTCTCTCGGTCAGCTGATAGGGAGGACCCATGATCACGCTCTACGTCGCCGGACCCAACTTCGGCCTGCCCGACCCGAGTCCGTTCGTCACCAAGGCGGAGGTGCTTTTGAAGATGTCGGGCGTCCCGTACCGCACGGAGGTGGCGAGCTTTAGCAAAGCGCCGAAGGGGAAAATCCCGTATGTCGAGGACGGCGGGAGGCTCTTGGGGGACTCGACCTTTCTCCGCTTCCACCTCGAGGACAATTACGGCACCCAATTTGACAAGGAGTTAACCGAGGCCGAGAAGGCGACCGCCTGGGCCTACGAGAAGATGTGCGAGGACCATCTCTACTGGGCAGTGGTCCATGCGCGCTGGATGGAAACGGCAAATTTCGACAAAGGCCCGCGCGTGTTCTTCAACGCTGCACCCGCGCCGATCCGCCCCTTCGTTCTCGCCATGGTCAAGCGCAGGGTACGCAAGTATCTCCACGGTCACGGCATAGGCCGACATTCCAAAGCGGAAATTGAAAGGTTGGCGATGCGGGACGTCGACGCGCTCGCAGCGTTCCTCGGCGGCAAGCCGTGGCTCATGGGGGAAGAACCGTGCGGGGCTGACGCTTCAGCCTGGTCGATGGTCGCTGGCACGCTCTGCCCGCACTTCGAGACACCGATCCGCACGGCGGCCGAGCGCCACGCCAACCTCGTCGCCTACGGCGACCGCGGCATGCAGCGCTGGTTTCCGGAGTATGCGACCGCGGCGAGGAGATAGTGCTTGCCAGCCCAATGCCGAGATCCCTTTTTCCCTGCAGTGCGACGAAAACGCGTCGTCGGTTCGATGAGCATGTCCGCTTCTGGGGGTAAAGCGGACATGCCTGAAACCCCTCACCAATGTCCGCTAATGTCCCAAAGTGGACATTCCGACTTGTCGAAGTCCACACTCCTTTTGCAGATCAATGCCGGCGGAAGAGAGCAGGTGTGGAGGGCCAGAAAGGCTTGCGGGACACGATGCCGCATCCCTGAGGCCTATGTGGGGCATACGTTCTAAAAAGCAAAGGTGAGGCGGAATGCAATTTGGGTGAACCTGCGCGGCATGTACCAAACCCTTGGCTGCGGTATGAGGTGGGACAATGGCGACACATAAGGGCGAATGTTTCTGCGGGGCTGTTGAGATTGAGGTCTCAGGGGAACCTGAAGGCATGGGCTATTGTCATTGCCGATCATGCCGTTCGTGGTCAGGTGGACCTGTCAATGCTTTTACCCTTTGGAAGCCTGACGCCGTGCAGGTCACTGCAGGTGCCGAACATGTCGGCATGTTCAAGAAGACGGCAGCAAGCGAGAGGCAATACTGCAAGGAATGTGGAGGCCATTTAATGACCAATCATCCTCCACTCGGATTGGTCGATGTGTTTGCAGCGACATTGCCTACGTTGAAATTTAGCCCAGGCGTTCACGTCAATTATGCTGAGACCGTTCTGCCGATGAAGGATGGGCTACCAAAGTTCAAAGATTTTCCTGCTGAGTTCGGCGGATCGGGCGAGCAGATATCGGAGTAGTGACGAATGTCCGCTTCTGGCACGAAGCGGACATGGACCAACCGCTGCTTACCACTCGATTTATGAGTACACGGCCTAGTACGCCCTCACGCGGGCGCGGTGAAGCTACCGGGGCTGTTGTTGGTGGCGCGCCATTCTGGGGTCCGATCTTTGATGGCCTTAGCCAGAGCACGCCGCACACCATCGGCATCGAAGTCCTCGGTATAAACTGGCGTGCCTGGCTGTTGCCGCCAGGATTCGTCCAGCCCTCCGGCATCGACAGCATCAAAACCCAATTCATCGATTAACTTTAGGACGATGGTCTTGGCTGCGTCGTAATCACCCGAGACAGGCAGGGCGATGCGGCCAGGCGTGCCCTTGGGCCGGCCCAACTCCAGGAGGTGTTTGGCATAGATGTTGTTGAACGCCTTGATCACTGGCCTGCCGAGCTGCTGCGCGACCCACTTGCTCTCCGGTAGACCCGCCTCAATTGCTTCAATGCGACCGTCGCGTTGGCGCGGGTAGTAGTTCCCAGTATCGACGACCACCACGTGGTCAGGCGTCTCGGCGAACAAACCGGCCGGTAAGTTTGGAATATTCTTCTCAGGAATGGTGACAACGACGAGGTCTACGCCGCGAACGGCTTCCGGGACGGAAACGGCGGTCGCCCCAGTTTCGGCTGCCAAATCTGAAAGCGTTTCGGGACCCCGTGAGTTGGCCACGAAAACGTCATGTCCCAGCGCGGTGAAACGACGAGCTAGTGTGCCGCCGATTTGGCCGGCGCCTATGATGCCAATTTGCATTGCCCTAAACCCTTTGCGGGCGGCGAACCCCGATGATCTGTAAGGTCTTTCTTTTTTTTGGGCAGCGAGGCTTGTGTTATCTCTTCTCGGGCTTGTTTGATTTGACGGGGCCTTTGGAGCGGACCTTCGTTTTGCCCTTTTCGGCTGCGACCGCTGCCATCCGCGTTTCCGCTCTTGGTCCTCCGCCGCACCTCAGTTCAACCTTGATGTCTTGCCGGAGGCCTTTGCGGCCGCCGGAATCGCCTGCCGACATCTGCTCGCGCTTGGCGGCCGGCGCCATCGTTCTAAGAGCGTGATGCCGTCCAGCAATACGCTATGGCGGAATTCGTCCTTCCAAAACTATGCCGATTACGCCGCGACCAACGCATTCCGCGACGGATTAAAGGAACTGGCCGCTCTCGCTCGCCAGAGGTTAACCTGTGCTTGCACGAGGATGGTCGCTGCGATTGGCATTCACGAGGCGCGTCCTTTACGATCCATCAGATTCCAGATCATGGGCGTAAAGATTAGTTGCATCGCGAGAGGCATTTTGCTTCCAGGGCAAACTATAGTGTTCGCACGTGACATGAAGGAGTTCGGTATCATTGACATGAGATAAGGGAAGTCAATGCCCCTTGGATTCTTAAAGCGGATGACGAGCATGCTTTCATCCGGGCTTGGAACATCACGCGTGATGAACGGATTCGACGTATCGACGGTCGGGACACGCTGGAAATTGACATGCGTATGCACGAACTGTGGGCAGATGTAATTCACGTAGTCAGGCATGCGACGTAGAATCGTATCGACTATGGCCTCCTGGGTGTAGCCGCGCTCCATCTTGTCTCGGTGAAGCTTCTGAATCCATTCGAGGTTGATTACGGGCACGACGCCGATGAGTAGGTCGCAGTGCCGCGCGACATTTACCGTCTTGGTGACGATTGCTCCATGCAGCCCTTCATAGAAAAGCATGTCACTGTCTGGCGGCATCTCCTCCCACGGCGTGAAGGTCCCAGGCTCCTGTTGGTGCGTTTCTGCCTCTTCTTCGTCGTGAACATACTTGCGCACCTTGCCGGTTCCGCTCTCTCCGTAGACGCAGAATAAGGTCTCAAGTTCCTCGAAGAGGTTGGCCTCAGGACCGAAACGGCTGAAATGCATCTGACCGTTGTTCTGCGTTGCGGCCCTCTGCACTCGCATCTCATTTCGATCGTAGCGATGAAAGGCATCGCCGTGAACGATCACTGCCTTAACGCCTTCACGGCGAAAGATTTGCTGAAACGTCGTGGTTACGGTCGTCGTGCCCGCGCCTGAGGAACCTGTGATCGCAATGACCGGATGTTTGGTCGACATGTCTCGCCTCCGAGCTTCCATATAGTGCGAGATGACCGACGCGGCGGGCAACCAATTGCACTCATGAACCCGCCATGCATCAATGGTGGCGAGTTTGTGAGTTAATTGCAAAATCGGGGTAAGCCGCAACCATTCAAATGCTAGTCTTCAGTACGGCTCAGCGTGGAGGATATACACATGGCAACGTGGTCTGTGTGCACGAGGTTCGCACCCGGACCGGAGCAGAAAGTCATGATCAACCTCGATAACGTCCTCACGATCGAGCGGACCGACGATCGCACCGTCGTGCGGCGCGGTAAACTCGCAATATTCCGAAGCCGAGCCCATGTCCTATAGCCAAACCGAGGAAATGGATGGCGCCTCTGCGCTGTTTCCTCACGTGTTCGCGATTGTTGACGTGGGCGATCCACGGTCTTAGTGGACGAATCGAAACCCGGCAACACCTGCTGCTGAGGTCTGATTTTGGCACAAAGCGGACATCCCATCTGCACTGACGAATGTCCGCTATCGGAGGTAAAGCGGACATGACGCTAACGGGCCGTTATGTCGGCTAATGACCCTAAGCGGACATAATTCCATTTTCTGCGCTGAACGGCTGCGAGTTCAGTAAATCCATGTCCATAGAGTCTCTCGGCCGCTAGTCTCAGTTTGCTTGGCGTCGATTTGCGATCTCACCGGGAGTAATCGTAGAGGCGCGTGCTCCGAACCGCCCAGTCACATAATTGACGACCGCAGCGATTTCCGGGTCCGAGTAGCCATTACCGAAGCTGGGCATGAATCCCGCGGTTTTGGCCATGCGAAGGTGAGTCCCGCCGAAGAGAGCCTGGACGGCGTTGGTGCCTGCGGGATCGTTCACGGTCCTGCTTCCGACGAGCGACGCAAAATTCGCCACGGCCCCCTTGCCGTCGAATTGATGACACCCGATGCAGGCCCCTTCGAAAACCTGCAAGCCAGGACCGCTCTGATCAGGCGGAGCCGGCTGCTCGCTGACCTCTCGGGGAGCGGACGGCGTGGGCGCGGCGGCGATGTCGGTGCCGTCACCATTGACCGGCACGCTTTTCAAATAGGACATGATCGCCTTGATGTCGGGGGCGCTCAGGTAGCTCAGACTATTGTCAACGACCTCGGACATGGGGCCGCCGGCCGCGCCCCGACCCTCGGCATGGCCGATTGACAAATAGCCCTCTAGTTGCTCGTCGGACCAACTGCCGATGCCCCAGTCACGATCGGGGGTGATGTTGTAGGCCTTCCAGCCTTGAATGATTGCACCGGCGAACTTTCGTCTGTTGTCCAGCCCAAACAGGGCATTGCGAGGCGTGTGACAATCGCCGCAATGGCCGAGCGCCTCGACGAGATAGGCGCCGCGATTCCAATCGGCCGGTTGATCCGCATTCGGACGGAAGCTATGTGACGGCTTGAACAGCGTATTCCAGAACATCATCAGATAGCGCTGATTGAACGGGAAGGAGACGTCGTTGGACGGCGGTGTATATTTGATCGGCTTGAGGGTGAGGAGATAGGCCTTGATGGCGAGAACATCGCGGTCGGTCATCAGCGCATAGGACGGGTAAGGGAACGCGGGATAAAGATGCTTGCCGCCCTTCCCGATCCCCTGATGCAGGGCCCTCAGGAATTCCTCGTCGCTCCATGCCCCGATGCCTGTCTCCTGGTCCGGAGTAATGTTCGTCGAGTAGATCGTGCCGATCATGGGCAGCTTGAAGGGCAAGCCGCCGGCAAATGGCTTACCCTCTGGGGCTGAATGGCACGCCTCGCAATCCGCTGCTCGAGTGAGATATTCGCCGCGCGCCACCAAGTCCGCGTTGGCGAGGCTCGCCGGGGCGCCAGTCGGGTCAGGTCCCTTGAAATCCGCAAGCTCGACCCGCTTGCCTTTGGCAAACGCGGTGGGGTCGCCCGCATGAAGCGCCCACCAACCGGCCGCAATAATTGCCACCAGGACAATCACCAGCAGAGCGAGTTTCTTGGGGCGACTCATTTTAGCGACTTCACTCCGGGTGGCGTTGGGGCATGGACTGCCTTCGCACAGAACTCTATGCAGGGCGCAATTGATCCTTGATGGGTAGCTTGCGGACGCGTTTGCCGGTAACGGCGAAGATCGCATTGGCCATCGCCGGTGCGACGCCGATGGTGCCAGGCTCGCCGATGCCACCAGGGGCTTCGGTGTTTTTCACAAGGTGCACCTCGATCAGCGGCGTTTCGTTGATGCGCAAGACACGATAGTCGTTGAAATTATGCTGCTCGACGCGGCCGCCCCTGAGGGTGATCTCGCCCCACAACGCGGCGCTGATGCCGAAGATGATGCCGCCCTCGATCTGCGCTACGATCGTGTCGGGGTTGACGATCTGCCCGCAATCGACGGCGCAAACTACGCGGCGGACCTTGACCTCGCCCTCCTTCGACACCTCGACTTCGGCGACTTGGGAAAGGTAAGTGCCCATGGCGAATTGCACCGAGACGCCACGGCCCACGCTATCGGGAAGGGACGTGCCCCATCCCGCTTTCTCGGCGACGAGATTAAGCACGCCGAGCACGCGCGGCTGCTTGCCGAGCAGTGAGCGGCGAAATTCGACAGGATCTTTCTTGGTCTCTACGGCCAGCTCGTCTATGAAGCTCTCGACGACGAAGACATTATGCGTCGGCCCGACGCCGCGCCACCACCCGGTGGTGAGGCCTGGGGGCTCGTCGCGAACATAATCCACCAGGATGTTCGGAATCGCGTACGGCATCTCTTTCGCCGCGCCGTTGATGGCGTCTTCATCGAGGCCGTTTACAAACGCTGGTGGCGCCCAGCGGGCCAGGATCGAGGAGCCGGTAACCCGGTGATGGTACGCGACCAGCCGGTCTTGCGCATCGAAGCCAGCGGTGAACCGGTCGTAGTAGTAGGGCCGATAGACGTCGTGCTGGATGTCTTCTTTCCGGCTCCAGACAATCTTCACTGGCCCATCGACCTGCTTGGCGATCGCAACGGCCTGGGTAATGCCGTCAACGTCAAGCCGGCGTCCAAAGCCGCCTCCGATCAGATGATTGTGCACTTGGATCCTTTCGGGCGGGAGCCCGGTGACCTCTGCGGCCGTGGCCTGCGCCCGGCTCACCACCTGGATTCCGACCCAGATATCGCAGCTGTCCTTGGTGACGTGCACCGTGCAATTCATCGGCTCCATAGCGGCATGCGCGAGGAACGGCATCTCGTAGACGGCGTCGATTTTCTTAGCGGCGGTCGGCATCGACTTGGCAACGTCGCCGTCGCTCCGGGCAACGACGCCGTCGTGTTGCGACGCGCGCGCCATTTGCTCCACGATGCTCTCCGTCGAGACATTCGCGTTAGGGCCCTCGTCCCACTCGATGTCGAGGGCTGCGAGCCCTTGCATCGCAGCCCACATATGATCGCCGACGACTGCGACGGCATTGTCGATGCGCACCACTTGGTGCACGCCCTTGATCGCAATGGCCTTGCTGTCGTTGACGCTTTTGAGCTTGCCGCCAAAAACGGGACATGCGGCGACGGTCGCGAACTTCATGCCGGGAATCATGGCGTCGATGCCGAACTTGGCCTTACCGTTCACCTTCTCCGGCGTGTCGAGACGCTTGGCGGGCGTTCCGATGAGGGTAAAGTCCTTGGGGTCCTTGAGCGCGACCTTGTCCGGCACCGGCAACTTCGCCGCCGCGTCCACGAGAGCTCCATAATTGAGCCTTTGCCCCGTCGGGGAGACCACCTCGCCCTTTTCGGCGCGGCATGAGGCAGGGTCGACACTCCACTGAACCGCCGCAGCTTGGATCAGCATGACGCGAGCGGTCGCGCCGGCGCGACGCAGCGGCTCCCAGAACCCGGGCACGGACGTTGAGCCGCCAGTGACCTGGAATCCGAGTAAGGGATTGGCGTAGAGCTTGTCGCTCGGAGGCGCCGCTTCGAGGATCACCTTCACGAGATCGACCTCGAGCTCCTCGGCGATCAGCATGGACATCGAGGTATAGGTGCCCTGACCCATCTCGACCTGCGGCATGATGAGCGTGATGCTATCGTCTGGCCGGATGCGCAAGAAGGCGTTGGGGGCGAAGATCCCATCGGCAACCTGCGCCTTGGCGCCGATCGATCGAGGGAGATAGACGCCGAGCAGCAAACCGCCGCCGGCGGCAGCACTGGTGACAAGGAAGGTCCGGCGCGAGAAACCCTTCCGCTCTTCCTTATCTTTCTCGTCGTCGATCCGTTTCAGCATTGCCCAGCTCTTAGCCTCAAGCGGATTGCGATGCCTGTTTGATTGCGGTGCGAATGCGAGGATAGGTTCCGCAGCGGCAGATATTGCCCGACATGGCGGCATCGATTTCGGCGTCAGTCGGATTCGGGTTGCTTTCAATGAGAGCTGCCGCGGACATGATCTGGCCTGTCTGGCAGTAGCCGCATTGAACTACCTCCAGGCTCAGCCAAGCGCGTTGGATCTTTGCTCCACTCGCGGTTTCGCCGATTGCTTCGATGGTCGTGATCTTCTTGCCGACCACACTCGCCACAGGCAAGATGCAGGATCGGATTGGACGACCATCCACATGCACGGTGCACGCTCCGCACAGAGCAATTCCACAGCCGAACTTGGTTCCTGTTAGACCCACCACATCACGCAGCACCCATAAGAGCGGCATGTCGTCGGGAACGTCGAGCTCCTGCTCTTGGCCATTGATTAAGAGTGTCGGCATTGGGGTCACCTGTTGCGGGCGCAGGCTATGCGAGCGTTCCTTCCAGGGATGATAATCCTTCGATCACTGGTCAGGAACCAGACTTTCATTTGTAGGATCTCACGCATTTGTAGGATCTCACGACAGCATTTCGGTGTTCACCAGCGCAGCCTCATGGCTGCGCACCGCTTTGCGGCAAATGTCTCCTGATGGCACTTAGCGGACATGGAAACTGCCTTGGAGAATGTCTGCCTTCGGAGGAAAAAGCGGACATCCTGATCCGCGCTCTAATGTCCGCTAATTACCCATAGCGGACATGTGCCGGTCCTGTCCCTTCAATGTTTGCCAGAGGGGTTCAAAACCGCGGCGCAGTGGACTTAGCGTCTGTCTGGATTCTCAGAAAGCTTGATGTTGCCGACGCATAACCGCCGATTGTAGGCAGCACGATCCGATATGGCACGTACATGCCCGTTTTCGGTAGGGACACGAGCCATACCTCAATCTCGTTGGACTGTGAGAGATGCCTGATGTCAGGATCATCCGATCGATGACCCGAAATCGGATTGAATTTGACTCTGCACACAGCGGCAAAGCCGGAGTACGCGGTGGAGGCATTTTTTTGGAGCCTCACCGTGCGCTTTGGTGTCAGCACGAGATCGTAACGTTGCACGCCATCGAATACTGGCACGGTGTGATCGCATACTTTGAGGTCCCCATCGGGGTTGTCGGAGCGGGCATAAAGAAACATCGCGGTCACGGGATCGAGTACACCTTGAAGCTGCTCTTTGGTGACTGGAACAACGTGAAGGCTCGGCTGGTTTGGAGGCTTCGTCGACACCTGAGTGACGGCGCCTTTATCAAAAGTGACGTGAAGCCGCTGACTACCGTCCCCGCTGTCGTAGTCGAAGGCATAGGTTGCAGGCGCGGGGCCGTCGTCAGTTACACTACCCTTGCTTGAAGTAGAACCGCGCCACGCATAAAGCAGACCTCCCATCACGGAGAATTGCCCTTCGCCTCGCGTCTTATATTCGGACCCACGGAGCACTGTTGTTAGGCGGAAGTTTCCGAGATTGAAGCCGCCGAAATCGACGCGATAGGTGGCAATGATCCTGTATGAGGAGGTGGTGCTACCTTCGGCGAAGGCAGCTTCAAACCAAGCGGCACCAATCACCCCGAAACAAAGGATGGTTAGCGTGAGGCTCAAACATTGTCGCACTGCACGCATCGCAGGAGACCCGTCTCAACGCCTACCCCGCACCCCGATTGCTGGCTTGCTGACGGTTACTTAATTGGTGGATGCGCTGGCGGCGGCAGTGGTTCCGCGTAGACCGCTTGATTGTGGTGGAAGCAGCCGCTCAACGAGAGCGAAGCTCCCAAAAGGGCGAGCGCTAGAATGATACGCATTGGGGATCCCCCGAATGTTCGTTCCCTTAACGCTATTTGAGCAGATGACCCCGAAATGGCGGTTTTAAGGCCGCGCCTCGTGTCGTGCCGATGAGGCTGGCGAAGGCCACTTTGCGCGGCGAGTGGGGGGACGCCCCATCGCTGGTCCGGTGCGAGGTGTCTGAGTGGCTTCCATGTTCTCGAGGATCTGGCACGTGAACTGTCCTATCGGTGTGCTGTTCGTCAGAGCAGCCTCAAGAGAGCTGCAATCACCGCTATGAACAGGAGCAGGAGAATGGGCTCCAAGACGCCTATCACCCACGAATCGTCGTCGATCCTATGAGTCAATAGTTTTTCCGCATTTCGGATTTCCCTATCTTTGCAGTGTGAGGATTACTCAGGACGACCGGCCGGCCTCCCCAATGAGAGACCGGCTGGCACATCTCTATCGCGGCTTACCGACCGGGACGTTGGAGACGAATGATGACGGAACGCTGACGCTCTATTTCGCGCCATGTTCGACAACGCACCGGAGGAGACCCAATACTTTTATACTGACGACGATTTGAAGGGCGCGCCACTCGATGGAAGGAATAGGTACGAGATTACCTTCTCCGCAGGCGCGTTGCCGCCAGTAAACGGCTTTTTGTCGCTCACGCTTTACAACGAGCAGCACTTCTTCAATCCGAACCCGCTGAACCGCTATTCACTGGGCACCAAGAACAAGAAAATAAAGCTCAATGACGATGGCTCGCTCACGCTCTACGCGGGCGCCCAATCGCCCGGAGCAGACAAAGAGTTGAACTGGCTGCCTGCACCGGATGGACCGTTCTCACTCTACGTTCGCGCCTATTGGGGCAAAGAGGCTATTCTCGACGGCTCGTGGACGCCACCGGTCGTCAAGAAAGTTCGATGACCAAGACAGGCTTTCGTCCGGATGTCTGCTTGTGGCACTAAGCGGACATTCAGCGAGAGGTGAGGGAGGGCCGCTTTTACCTCTAAAGCGGACATTCCTCGGGCCGCGTTGCGAGTTCAGGCTATCGCCACGGTCGTCAAGAGCCGAAGCTGCAAATTAAGGCGGTTGCGAGTCCCCGCAACCACGGGTCAATCTCTCATCGAGATTGACCTGTTTTGCATTGGGCCCAATGCCAAGCTCGATCATTTTCGCGATCTCGCCGACTAACGCAGGCCACGCGCTGATATCGGAAAGACCCCGGAATCGGACCTTAAGCCGCGTCAGGCCGAGAAGCAGGCAATGACACGTAGATTTGAATTGCATACGCCCGCCACGGGGCACTCTATCGCAAAAGGCGGGGACGCATATCAGAACCCAAGGAGGAAACTATGGTTAGAGCGTACGTCACGTCCGCGATGGCAGGCGCATTCTTGCTTGGTATGGCGACTGCAGCCCTGGCCGTGACCGGTGAATACGGCAACATGTGCACGATGGGTCTCGCAATGGGCAAGCAAATAAAGACCGATTGCTCCATCAATGCCCAGGTTCAAGGCAAGACCTATTGCTTCGGCAGCAAGGAGGCCATGACCCAGTTCATGGCAGACCCTTCGGGCAATCTGGCTAAGGCGCAGGGCTACTACGCAAAGCTAGAAAATCCCCAGTGACTCGAACTGCTTACAAATGCACGAGGGCCCTTCCACCCCGGGAGGGCCCTTTTTTGCTGTCGTTGCATCAATGAGTTCCGAAATGGGTCACAAGCTACGACAACTTCCTGCGCGACTTCGGCGAGCGTTTCGTGCCCGGCTACAAACAATATCAGCCGTCGACCTGTTGATGAACGCGCCGTTTGAGGAGTAGCGCCGTTCCCATGCACGCCATGCATCTGGATGCACGGTAGGAGGCCGGAGGTCTTGAACTCATCGCACCAGTCCGCCGACGGCTCCCTCGACACGATGTCTGCTTTTGGCACAAAGCGGACGTGCAAACCGCGCTCATGAATGTCCGCTTTGAGGGGAATAACGACACAGCGCGGACGAGACGCGATGTCTGCTCATGACCCACAGCCGATATGACCATGCCGCTGGCCTATTTGCTTCTGCCTGGGCTTGGCGCTGATCGAGGCGGAATGGTGACCGAGCAATGACGGGTGCCGAACGGGTGGAACGCCGAGACCGCTTTGCGCTTTCATTTGACGCACTCAACTGCCCCCGCTGGTCGGGGGGCAGGAGGCTGCGTCAAATGCAGCGACCTAGTACATAGACCTCTTCTCTTGCTGCTTGGCTGTCTTGTCTTGCTGCTTGGCTGTCTTGCTCTGGCTCTGTTCAGTCTTAGCCTTTGGAGCGTCCGACGCGGCAAAAGCCGGAGCAGAGAAGGCCAGGATAAGGCCAAGGGTCAGTGCAGAAACAAACGTCTTCATCTTAGTTCTCCTTCTTTGGTGCGAGATTGCACCTGCTCTGAAAACGCTCCAGCCGGTCCGATTGCGGGTGTGACACACTGACCAAACACGCGGTGCCTTGCCGCACCCTCGGGTGGCGCTTGTGGGCGCAACGACTAGCGGTCCCGTGGAAGACGATGAAGGAGGCACAGATTGAAGCGGGCGTGGTGTCAGCACCAGCTTGATGTGTGGGAAGGACTGCGATGAGTGAGCGCGATTATCTCAGGACTGCGTGCGCCCGCGCCGAGGACCGCGTCACAGGCTGATCTTGAGTGGGCGCAAATCGCGCTGAGGCGCTCGGCATCAGTTTGAATGACCAGGACGTGTACTCATAAACCGCCAGACAAATGCTGACTAGGATGCGCTACCCAACGGTCCGTTATTTTGGGTAACGCGGACACGGCGCGGACTTGTCAGTATGTCCGCTAATGACCCAAAGCGGACTTCTGGAGAAACTCCAGGGTCCTATTGGACTGGCGGCATTGCGGCGTTGATCTTGTCGTAATTCTTCACCACGAGATCGATATTGGCAGGGAATTTCACGGACTCCGGGGGCGATTTCAGTTTTGATTGTAATTCTTCGAGTTGACGCTTCTTGGCGTTCGCTGCCAGGTTTTCGCTATCTATGAATGCGATATGTTTCTTGATAACGGCGTCTGGGCCGACGTATTTTTTGGTGTCCGGATCGATTCCACTCATAACCAAGCCGACGTTCTCAGCAACATCAAGGAACTCAGCGTAATTTGCGAATTTGTATTTCTTAACCACTTCTTCAAGCTGCTCCATAACTTTGGGGTCCGGTTGGTCCCCTTTGGGAGCCTTGGCGACGATTGGCACAATCTCCTTATGAGCGCCAATGAAGCTCTCAATCTGCGCATCTGTTAGGGCGATCTGCTTCTGGTTCTCGTCGGGCGACGTTGCTTCTTGCGCAACAACATTTTGGCTCAAGGCACCCAAGGTCAATGCTGCTGTAAGTGCCATGCTGAAAACCACGATGAAGCAGTGAGTGGCGATGCGCATGAGGTCTCCTTAGAAGTGGCTGGTTAACCGGCGCAGCATGCGAAAATAAAATCATGTTAGGCGGCGACTGAGGCGTTCAGTACAGCAAGCAGCGGCCATAGGGCCCAAGGTAGTAGCCGGAGGGGCACACAATCGGGGCAACCACCTCCGGGACAACCACCGGCGATGGCACTACTATTACAGGCGACGGAGCCACTACCACAGGAGGCGCAGCCAGGAGGCCGCCGGGAACACAATAACCATAGGGGCTACGATGGAAACCCACGCCACACCAGTCCCACACCAATATGATATCAGATGCCGCTTTTTGCATCGGTGCGAAATGAATAGGCGAGGCTTGGAGGCTGAACGACAACAGCGTTGCGCCACAAGCCAGAATCAAAGCAAATCCTCTAGACATTGGCAAAACTCCCAACGCTTTCCCATCCATGCGCTGCCTGACTCCGGCCGCCGGGTCCGCACTATTCATACAGTATAGTCGGCTTCGCTGCGTGCGACCAATAGCATGATGACTGCCTCCAAAAGGCCGTAAAGACATATCGAAAGCACGGCTGTCGGTAGCGGCCACCGGTTGAATGTTGAGGACGTTCTGCGTGTTCTCACTTCGACCGATGTCAAAGTTCGTATTGTTCTGATGGGGGGGGAGGCAGCGATCGGGTTTTGCGCAGCCTCGCGCACGTTAGGGGAAAACGCGGCGCGGACTTGTCAGTATGTCCGCTTTTGACCCATAGCCGACATTTGCGGGCGTCCTCTTTATGGTGAGGACGCCCGCTCGGTCAGCCAGAGCTACAAGGCTCTAGTCACTTAGACCGGTCGACTTCATTTCACGTATCTGCTGCAGGACCTGGTCGCAAATCACAGCTAGGGAAATCTAGTACGTCCGCTATGCAGCACAAAGCGGACAGTCGATTTCGTCACGCCATAGTCCGCTTCTGACCCGAAGCGGAGTGCAGCGCGGCCCCGAGTGTGCACGAAAGGCCTTTATCGCGACGATGAGTTGTCAGGGCGGGTATATACCCACCACGCGACCGGGATGATCACAAATTCAACGGCGGTATAGAAAATCAAAAGCGGGGCTGGTTGACCATCGAGAATGAGACTCAAAACGCGCCCGGCGACGAGGCCACCGGCGAACACCATCGTGGTTAGGATGGCAGTGTCCCTGAGGCGGTCGTTAAACGCTGAGTACAACCAAAAAAGTCCGAGTGCCAGGTACAGGCACATGACGGCTCTTAGAATGTGAGCGAGGTTCACGCTTAGCTCGTCCACGCCCAGGAATGTGCGAGCAAACCAAGGGGGGGCAACGCCGTAGAGAAGGGCTATGATCGAAACAGACGTGAACGCGAGTATCAAAAAAGCCTTCTTCAGGTTCATGCTCTAGTCCTTGATCCACCGCACTGACCTTGCACCTCTTCGGGTACGTTGGTGGGGTGTTCAGTGATGGAAGCGGGCGACCCTTTCGGGCCGCCCGCGCGCTGACCTATGCGTCGGTCTTCCTGATTATTGACTCACGCCCTTGTTACTCAACTTCTTAACTTGCTCAAGCACCTGGGTGAGGTTGTAGCTCGCCGGATCCTGTAGCGGCGGGAAGTCGATGTAGGACGAGAGCTCCTTCAGCCACAGTTGCTGACCGACCGGCAGCATGTTCCAGTTATAGAGATATGCGGTGCTTGGGGCAGCGAGGGCACCGCCGATGGACATCACCGACTTTTGCTCTTCGCCCACCGCCTGCTCGAACGGATCGCGCTTGATGTTCTGGACCTGGGCCCAGCCAAAGGTCTGAGGCCCCTTAAGCGCAGCGGCACCGGTCGAGCCCTCCATCGTGAAATAGATCTTCCAGTTGTTGTACCGCACCGCCGATGGTGTCGCCCCGGTGTAGTAGAAGAAGTAGTCGCGCGCCGATTTCTCCGTCTTGCCTTCGAAGTAGTCGCGCTGGTCGACGCCGTCGAGCGTCGTCTTGACGATCCCAGGATATTGACCCGCCTCGATCTGCTTCTTCAGCCCGTCGCCCTTGGGTCCACCGGCGATATTCACAAATGTCGGCAGCCAGTCATAGGAGGCGAATATCTCAGTCTTCAGGGTGCCGGGCTTGATGTGGCCTGGCCAGCGGACGACCATCGGCACGCGCATCCCGCCTTCCCAGGTGGTGAGCTTGTTAGCCTTGAAGGGCGTCATGCCCCCATCCGGGAACGTCTGGCTCTCACCGCCGTTGTCGGTGGTGAAGGCGATGATGGTGTTGTCGAGCTCGCCCATCTCTTCGAGCTTCTTCAGCACGTAGCCGATGTTGTCATCCATCTGCTTCATGCCGGCTTCATTAATGCCCCAGTCCTTGCCGCCTTCCACACCCAGCATTGCCAGGTACTTCGGTGACAACATCGTCGTGATATGCATGCGCGCCGGGTTGTACCAGATGAAGAACGGCTTGTTGGTCTTCTCGGGGTCGTTGCGGTCGAGGAAGTCGATGACCTTGGCCGAGATCTCCTCGTCCACCGTCTTCGAGCGCTCCAGCGTCAGTGGGCCTTCGTCCTTGCACGTTTGGTTCGCCGATGTGCCATCGGAGGACTTGCACCACAGCACTGGACGCGGAGGCGTCAGGCAGGTGGTTGTCTTCGGATCCACGGCGCCGGGTACCTCTGGCACGCCGGGGATCGCTGTGTTCTTGCACGGCGGCGCGAAGCCTTGCTTAGTTGGACTCGCGTTAATGTCGGGGAAGCTCACCTGCTCCATTGCGTCCAGGTGGTAGAGATAGCCCCAGAACTCTTGGAAGCCGTGCGCCGTCGGCAGCGCATCGGTATGGTCGCCCAGGTGGTTCTTGCCGAACTCGCCGGTGTTATAGCCAAGGTCGAGCAGGAACTTGGCAAGCGCGGGCGTGCCTGGCCGCAGATATGTTGGGCTGCCCGGCAGTTGCGGCGGGATCATGCCGGTGCGCAGTGGGGTCATGCCGGTGAAGAAGGCGTTGCGGCCAGCCGTGCAGCTTTGCTCGGCGTAGTAGCTCACGAACTTGGCGCCCTCATTGGCAAGGCGGTCAATGTTGGGCGTTTCGCCGAGTCCCAGACCTCCTTGGTAACTGACGACCTGCATCCAGCCGATGTCGTCACCCATGATGAACAGGATGTTCGGCTTCTTCTCCTGAGCTACCGCCGGAGCAGCCGTTACTGCCGCTGCCATGCCGACGGCGAGGAGCGCCGCCAAGGCGATCGGCGCGCCGGTCCGATTGAGTTTCGTCCTATTGCTTCGTTTAACGCCTGGAGAAATCTGGATTGTACGCATTAGTACCTCCTGTGATGCGGTGCCCCCGCCAGCGGAGCTTCTGCCTGCGCACTGTCGCAATCAAGCGACTTCGCCAGCAGCCAAAAGTGCGAGGGAGGGTTGCAAATACAGAAGAAGCCCCGGAGGAGGTACCTTACCGGGGCTTCTTCCCCATGATGTTGGCGGGCACGCGCCAATAGTCGTCATGCGTCAGCGGATGCCATTGGCCCCGATGGTACAGTGCGATGAAAAGTGCTTTGCCCGCTTCGTGCCCGATGAACGAGGCCACGTCATCAGCCTTGACCATTGCGGTTTCTACGCTGGGACTCTGCTGCTGCTGATAGGCGTTGTAGGTGTCTGGTCGCTCCGCAGCGAGCCAAGGCAGCACCTTGCGAAGCTCTCGCTCACGAGGCCGATGTCGCAGCACGAGCACGGTCTTGGGATCAATTCCCTCTTTGCCGAGAAGATCATTGAATTCCACGGCAGCCCCCGCCATCGAAACTTCTATCCGGCACCCGGCTTTGAGACTGTGGCACTTCCGGCTTCAGTCAAAAGTTCACCCAGCTCCGTAAGCCTTGCCCTAACGCGTTCCATCAATTCAGCGGCCGTCTCAAGGCTGGTCACATCGCCCGTCCGCTCCTTTGCTACCTGTTCGCGCAGGGATGGACTGAGCAATTGTTCATCCGCGATGGCATCATCGACAACATCAATTTCCCTCTGCAATTTGATGAGCTTCTTGTGCCGCTTTGCAGCTTTTGCGCCTTTGCGGGAACGCACAAGAGATTCCGCCAACTTGCGTCGCTTTTCCACCATTACGGCTCTCAACGCTTGTAGGGGCTTGACGTAATTCTCGGTCATGTTGCTCTCCCTGGCATCGGCGTACCTCTATAGGCCGATAGGGTTGTGCTTCCCCATCGGTCAAGTTGAAATTACGAGGCCGAGGAGACGGCCCCCGAGGGAACGGCCCTATTCCCATCGAATTGCTTGCGTCCCTTGTCCCCTACTAAGTCGCGTAATTACCTCTCGCGAACGGCCGAGGATAATTGGGAAAGCCGCGGCGTCTGTAATCACCCTAGGGTCGAAATAGATGCTTGGGGTCAAAGGCTTCGGGGCTGCATTCAGTGCAATCAATGGATGAATCTTGACGGCGAATGGCAGCGGTTGCCGAACAGGACATCGCGGCGTTGCGAGGGCCTACGTGGCAGCGGTTAGTCGAAAGCGATTAACCCGGCCCTACACAAAAGAAGCCCCGCGCTATGGCTGGGCACGAGGACGCAAGCCCGAAGCATCTCCTAGCGGCCTATTTCGATCGACCCCACGGGCGCGCTGTGCCGGCCTAGAAAACGAAACCCCGCGCTAAATGCGCGGGGTGCAATGTGAATGCCTTACTATGGGCAATACCATGCCGGTCCAACTGCAACGCAACCTAAGGTTTGCCAACCGGAGGGACGGGCATAGTAACGGTGACCCCAATATCGGCCGCCATGATAATACCGGCTGCCTTTATGGTACCTCGGCTTGTCGTTGTAATAACCATGGTGTTTATAGTATTTCTTATCCTTGTGATATTTCTTGTCGTAATAACCCACGTGTACAATGGTCGAAGAACTGAATTCGTTGAGCGCGTTAGGTGAACTTGGGGCCGCCCAAACCCCCGAAATTACCAATGAAGATAAAAGGGTTGCGGGCAAAATTGACCTGATCACTGGCTTACTCCTTCTCATGTTTTGACAATCTGAAAACTCCAAACAGCTAGTTCGGTTCCTCGACACTGAGGCATCCTAGCACTCTATTTGGATATTACGGATGCGCTGAGCAAAACTTCACGAATGCAGGAGGGTGGTAAGGCGCCGACATGCTTTAGGAGCCGTTCTGATGTGGGGCAAAACGTGGGGCTTGATTGCTCTATCTTCCTAACACATTGATTAACAAGGAACAATTTCCACGTTCTGGCGGAGAGGATTCGAACCCACGGTGCGGATAACCGCACAACGGCTTTCGAGTTCTATGATTCTCATGCTTACCCGTGTCGTCCTGCGGCTAAGCGTGTGCTCTGGTTTGCCAATTTAGCTTCCACGATCCTGCCTTGTATCGCCTGATACCGTTCTGTGCCGCGCAGTTGGTTTGCAATTTGGTTTGCAAACTTCTCAGCGGCCAACGTCCGCTTTAGGAAGGAAGCGGACTAGCTCTGCTCGCCTTCGAGGCACACACATGAAAACATGTCCAGACTGCAATGGCGATGGTGTCGTTGACAGAGATACGGACGATGAACGTCAATGCCCGACGTGCGGTGGCCTTGGTTTTGTACCTGATAACGACGACGATCATGAAGAAGTAATAAAAACATCGTGCGATCTGCCCCAAAGCGTGGCGGTCTGGGGCACACAGTCCTCGGGCAAGATGTCCCTAACGCCTACGACATAGCCCAAGCAAAAGCCCTCCGCTATTGGATCGCCTTGTTGATTGCACCATTGACGCAGCTCGTTGCCTGTCAGCGCTACCGCCGGTTTAGCGAGGAGCGCGAACAACACTGCGGCAACCAGTATGGCTCTGCGCATTGCTTGTTACTCCCCAGAGAGGACGTAGCGGAAGGCGCGACCGAGCGCATAGAGCCCGACAACAGGAAGGGCCAACCCAAGGACTGTAGTCCAGTCCTTAAGATCGCTGATGATGCCTTCCCAAGATGCGTCTTGTAAGACCACCAACCAGAAAGCTGCATACAAACCAATGAGCGCGAGACAAGCCCAATACAAAACCCAACCCAAGCGGTAAGCGACCCCGCCGCGCTGTTTGGCGTTGAGTGCTGCCTTCCCCTTGGCGGCCTCGGCCCCAAGTTCACGTCTTAACTTGAGGTTCCGCCGAAGCTCCTGTTCAAGGTCATCGCTGCCGGAGGTCATACCCGCACCCCTCGATCTACGAGCTTATCACCCTCGCCTCATGCGCCAAGGTTGCAGGCAATGTCTGTGAAATGAGCCGCCCCGCACAGATGCGCCAGGACGGCGAAGTGCATGCCGGTCGGGTCAGAGTACCGGCGAGCTGCTACTGTTCCTGCTATCGACAGGGCCGAAGCGCTCTATGAGCGCTTTCTAATGTCGGTCAGCAGGACGCCCGTAAAAGTCCCTGGGTAGCGATCAAGCACGCCACGTTGCAAGCTCAGCGCGTCGAGCAGCTCCGCTCGATCACGTTCGCGCAAGCCTCCAAACACCTTCGCGAGCGCCGCGCCGATGTCGGCTACCGACCCATAGCCGACGTGCAGCATGCCTTAGCTCCGTCGCATTTGCGGTGTGAGGACACTTTCCGCTCTCCAGGCCCGTGCGGTTCGACGCGCCAGCAGTCCGCAGCGGAAGTTTGAAATCCCCTCAAGCTGAGTACGCAGGGCCTGTGCGACGCCTCCATCCCCACGACTTATCCCTGTGTAGTTGTCGGTGTGCCGTGTGGCAAATACCACTGCGCGAGCCCTCATAACGTGCAGATTCTCCTCATGCTCAAGATGGTTTGAGCATTGAAAAGGAGTGCAGACATGAAAACGTCATTAGCAATCGTGCTCGCAACCATCGCGCTGACATTCGGTGCGATGTTGAGCTTTACCTCCGGCGTCGCGGCCCAGAATTATGGCAACCTCTCGGGTAAGAGCCCGGGCGTATTCACCGTCCAGGCGCCATTACCCTCGCCCCCGGGCCCAGGCCCTTATCGTGGCAATCGTTAGGCTGTGAGAGTACCAGCCGGCCTCTCCCTGGGGAGGCTGGTTGGTACTCACTAGAAGCAACGGAAGCGCGAAATGCGGAAGTCCACGACAGATAGGATGGACGACTACGACGCCGTGGTGATCGGTGTCTTGGAGCCCATTCTCGTCCTGTCGGTGATGGCGGTTGTTGCTTATCTGGTGCGGATATTCTGGTAAGGGGATGGGGCCAGTGCCGAGTCCGGAATACTACCATCGTCAAGCTGATTTGTGCCTTCGGATGGCACTTTCGTCCGCTCAATAAGGAGCGTCTTCGCTTACTCGATATCGCGAATGGATATCGAGCTGGCGCGGCCCGAGTGGAGGCCTGCGAGCTGAGCGGCCTGGTGAACATTCTGTCCCCAACTTCCGCTAATGGCACAAAGCGGACGTCGATGCTTACGCTCAGCATGTCCGCTATCGGGGGTAAAGCGGACATCCCTAATTCGCTCGCTAATGTCCGCTAATGACCCAAAGCGGACATTGCTGCCCATGTTCAATGGCCATCCTCAAGAATGCCGCGTCCTCCCGCATCTCGTAGCGGGTCACCCAGATTTCTCGGCGCGTTGCTCATTGTTCGGCATTTCTGTTCCGATGATCCTGTCTCATTACGTCCTGTGACATAGTGTGCCGCGTCGTTCGTTTGCAATTCTGTTTGCAAGCTCCCTTCGCCAGCCCATGTCCGAGAGCCTAAGCGCTGGATGGTTGGTCTGAGGCGCCACTGACCGCTCGGTCGACATCCTTCTCACCATTGTGACGAACGCGGCAATGGCACCGAACGCGCTCGTGCCGCCGGTTCCCAACCGCTTGAAGGTGAGACCTGTGGTTTCCCCTGTTGCCGCTGGCCCGCATTGCCGTCTATCAGGACCACGAGGAGCGATGTGATGCCCGAAGCGATCATGGGAGCGGTGTGGGCCTTCTCATGGGGTGTGGTTGCGGCATCCGGCGCGCTTGTGGGGGCGATTCTGGGGCTGACCGCCAACCTTCGGCACCGAGCCATCGCCGCCTTCATGTCCCTCGGTGCCGGTGTGCTGCTTTCGGCAGCCTCGTACAAGGTCGCGTCCGAGGCGCTCATACTGGCCGGCGCGGCGTTCACGACTGTCGGGATGATCGCCGGCGCCGCTACGTTCAGCGTCGCGAATGCGGCTCTCGTGAGGGGCAGGGACCGGAAGCGTTGCGGGGAATGCAAGCCGCAGCCCTCGGAAGCCGAGGTGCCCGGCAGTGGAGCCTCGATTACGCTCGGCACCTTACTTGATGCGGTGCCGGAGGCGCTGGTCCTTGGCGTCACCCTGCGGGTCGGGGGACCCGATTTGGCGCTGATTGTCGCGCTCGCGCTCGCAAATGTGCCAGAAGCGCTTGCCGGGACGGCCGGGATGCGTCTCGCCTCGCGGTCATCTGCCTACGTGCTCGGTCTGTGGGGCGGCACCACGCTGGTTACTGGGGTGACGACGGCCTTTGCTTTCCACTTCGTCAGTGACCTTGGTCCTCAGGCAACAGCAGTCCTCAAGGCTTATGGAGCCGGAGCACTTATCGCGATGACCTCGGAAACCATGATCCCGGAGGCATTCCACAATGGACCCCGCTATTCCGGCGTCCTCGCAGCTGTCGGTTTCGCAACTCTCATACTTCTCGGCGAATTCGCGAGGTGAGCTAGTTGTATGATGCTAGTCAATCATAACGCCGCTGGGGCGGTGACTCTCACATCCCCATGGAGTGACTGGCCGCCCCTCGACTGTTGGCGAATTCTGCGCGCGTCTTCTTATTAAGTGGGATTTTCCACTTGTTACAGAACGAGAAGAATTCGTCAGGGGCGATGACCACCGGAATTAAGATGGTTCCCTCAAGTTTCGCTGATGCCCGTTCGCCCTCGGCATTTCTCTCCCACTCATCGAAAGAGAGAGGGAAGGTATCCTTCCCGTCCTCCATGATTTCTCGGATAAGCGCGTACTCTTCGCGTCGGTACCACGGTGCAAAGTGCATTCCCGGCCCCCTAAAGAAAGCCCGGTCGTTGAGGGCACCCAAGACCGGGCTAAATCAGACGGGATCAGCGGAGGTTGGGTCCTACTCCGCCGACAGCTTTGAAATTTTTTCGGAGGCGTGTGGTTCCCACCACAAAGTGGCGTAGCGGTTTTTTCCGTCCTCAGTGATGCTAGAGCGCCACACGCTAGTGAACGGACGTAGTCGAACTTGGCGGTGGCAAAAGTAGAGGCCCGCCTATTTAGGGCGTGTACTCATAAACCGACAGCCAAAAGCTGACTTGGGTGTGCCCCCCACGTCCGTTATTGGGGGTAAAGGGGACATGGCGCGGACTTGTCAGTATGTCCGCTAATGACCCCTAACGTTCCCTACTCGCAACCGTTCGGGTCGGCATCAGTCGTATAATCACAAGGCGCCCAATAGGGGTCATAGCTCTGACGCTCGTACCCGCGTAGTCGTGGCATTTGCGAGACGTGCTGATATGCGCGGTTCGACACACCGTGACGCGTCTCCATTTCATTGTGAGCTCTCTCATAGGATGCTAGCGCCGGAGCCGAGAGACCGGTCAGCATGGCGAGCGCAAGAAGAAGTTTGTTCATGTTAGCCTCTTTGATAGCTCATTTGATTCTTCGGCCGAACCAACAACTGGCCGAACAATGGAGGAGATATGGGGAGTGCCACGATTGGCGACTTGCGCCATCTTGCTTAGCTTGGCCAGCCGTTGCGCTGATCACTGGTGGCAGCGATCATCAAGCTCCCCCTGGAAGCCGGTCAATTGGCAGAAGGCGCAAGTTCCCTTGCGATTGACCGAGAGTTCACCTTGTCCAAAAACAGGATTTTCCCCAATGCCGTCAGACGCCCCGGCTGATGCCGATGCCAGCGTAACCGGGCGGAAGAGGCTTGAACCACGAGCTAAGTTTCATGGGCAAAGGGTAACAGGCGACGATGGATCGCGGTCAGAAATTAGAACCAGGCCGCGGCCTCTCTCACAGTCGCTGGCTTCCGCTTCGCGGGCGCAGCACCAATCAGAACGGTCGCACATGTCAAGATTGTTAGTCTCATTGTTAATAGGGGGATCTTACTCATGGGTGTCTCCTCTACTTAGGAGTGCCTCCCATCAGTGAAGCCAGTCTCTGCCCACCTGCTGTCACAATCAAGCGACTACCCGCGGCAAAGCATCCGACGAGCCACAATTTCCCGCTAGCACCAGCCCCCGTCAGCTTCTCCGCTATCAACTGCCGGAGACGTTGCATTTGCTGGAGCGTCTTGCCGATGCGAGGCTGCTGTCCCTCCGACACATGGATGCGAGGCTTGGTCTTAGGCATTTCGCTCATACTCCGCGCCGTGCCGCCAACGGCACGTCGGTCATCCTGGTCCTAAACCAGTACAAACGTATCGGGTGCAGTCCCGGTAAACACCCCGACACTCGAACGATGGCAACTGGTTCAGACGAAGACAGTCGCGATATCTTGCACGACAGGTATTTATGCATTTCTGTTTAGCTGTCTGAGCCGCCGCGAAGGTGTGAGAGGCGGCATCGCGTGCATTCAGTGTTCCCGCACTCAATGACAGAAGGAGTGCGAAGAGTACGGAGATAACGGCAAACGACCGCTTGCTACATTTCATGGCTCGGCTCCCTTGCGTTTGCCCCCCTCCCTTTTGTTGAGCCGAACTATATCCCCACAGCCCTGCATCCTGCCCGGCAAAAACCTGAAGGAGGGGGGCCTCTCCAAGTTTTTCGCACTCGTCTTGGAGAGCGGCGGGGTTTGTTTGTACGAAATAATTCAGAGAAACGACCGGGGGGTGTAGAGGTCTGGCGTCGGTTCCGCGCCGCTGATCGAAGCAGCACCAGTGGAGCGAAGCAGCTTAAATCCGAACAGCCTTAAATCTCAATGCCAGCGAGGCATACTCCCGTCCCGCCGCGGCCTTGGGTCGCCACCGGGTCGCCACCGAGGCCACAATGGAGCCCCGGATGGCTTTCGCCGGTGTATCGGCCCTTCCGAATGTATGGCGGGCTTCGGAGTGAGCGCAACTGCCGTTGTCCGATAGGGAATTCTTCTGGCACGTGCTACGGCTATGACAAAAGAAGTGGCTGCCCTATCCAGTCTTTGTGAAGGGACGGCTACCGATGACGACTTGGTTGCGGACGAAGGCCGCCGACCGAAGCCGACGCTGCGGGCGGCAGCGCCGCCGGGCCTCAAACGCTGCGCAGCCACGCAGGCCCGTTGCCAAGCCGCCCTGTCAGCGGTCGGCCAGTCGCACAGGGGACAAGTTCGGATTCTCTCAGGCATAGGTCTTTTTGCTTGGAGGCTTGCTTGGCGGCTCACCGCGCTCCAGCCCGGTATCACCATCTCGCCGAACTGGCGCGTGGCCTCGAGGGTCTCCAATCCGATATAGAAGTTGTGCGTGGTCGTGATGCTGCGATGGCCGAGCACACGGCGAACGAGTTCATAGTTGCCCGGATCCGCCTTGAGGATGATGTAGGCGGCGGCATGGCGGAACTGATGCGGAGTGATCTCTCTAGCCCGAGTTCCTTCCAGAGTTGGCCCGAGATCTGTTCCGAGAGCGTCTTGGTGGTCTTCTGCCCTTGAGCTTCTCCTGCGAAGAGCCAGTCGTGGCTGAAGGCGGCGCGAACGTCATGCCCTAGCACGCGTTTGAGAGGAATTCGAACCATGGATAAGCTCATCATCCCCACGCTGAAATCCACTGTTCTGGGCGTCGTCCTCCTTGGGCTCTTGCTGTTTCTACCAGCGGGCACGCTCAACTATTGGCAAGCCTGGGCGGTGATCGCCATCTTTGTGCTGGGCTCAAACGCTATCGGCATCTACCTCAGCGTCCATGACCCCGAGCTGCTCGAGCGGCGCAAACAGGCGGGGCCGCAGGCCGAAACCAGACCGGCCCAGAAGATTATCATACTGATCTTGATCGCCGCGCTCGTCGGCATGCTGGTCCTCTCCGCGCTGGATCGCCGTTTCGGATGGTCTGAGATTCCGGCGCCGGTGTCCTTGGTGGGGCAGGTGCTGGCCGCGATCGGGCTTTACATCACCTTCCTCGTGGTCAAGGAGAACAGCTTCAGCGCTTCGACGATCAGGGTATTCAAGAACCAGAAGGTCATTTCCACCGGACCCTACGCCCTGGTGCGACATCCGATGTATACGGGGACACTTCTCTTGGCGTTGGCGTCGCCGGTGGCGCTTGGCTCGTGGTGGGGCTTGCTGCCGGTTCTGCTCGTCATACCCGTGCTGGTTTGGCGGATTTTCGATGAGGAGAAACTTCTCAATGCCGAGCTGCCAGGCTACGCGGATTACGCGAGCACGGTGCGGTACCGTCTTGTGCCACTTGCCTGGTAACGCCAATCAGCTCAGCAAACTCGATAGGGGCGCGCTATATTCCGTCATGGGCATCCCGCCGCTACCACTTAACCGTGACATCGCTCCTCACCTCAACGCCCTGTAGCCGGAGTTGCGGCCTTTGTAAGTCTATGCCCGGGCACGGACACCTCGGCCATGCCCGTTGGTCGCAACAGCCTCGCGGCGCAGCTTCGCGAGCGAGGCGAGGTGCAACACGAAAAAGAGGGGCACCAGGTAGACGGGGACCAGCACCAGGGGAAGGACGGTCATCAGATCGCTTGTCGGCTGAACCTCAAGTGCGTACCGAGACGGCGCAGTCAAGAAACCGAGCCCCAGCGCATCAATGAGATCGAGAAGACCAAGCACGTTCCACGCCGCAACAAGACCTGCGGCCTTGTGCGGCGCTCGCGCATAAGCAAGACCCACAACGGGTGCCGAGAGGCCTATGACGGTGTCGCCCAGGCCAGCGGGTAAGGCAAAGAGGCGAGGCAACGTCCCGGTCGCAGAGAGGATCAGAAAAATCGCGCCTAGCGCGCGAAAGAACTGCACGCCGACAAGCCACTGTTGCGGCACGGCAGCAATGATGCGCTTTGTCGCCTCTGACCGCCAGATCATCAGGGCGCCGATCAGAATCGGCAGCAGGATGCCGTATTAAATCGTCGGCATGTCGCCCGAAGTGACATGGTAGATGCCCATGGCGCTGAGCGTGATCGCTGCGGCTAGCCAGCCCAGGAGGATGACCGCTGACACGCGAAGCGTTCGCCTGCGATCCGCAGCTGGCCAATGCGCGTCGACAAGGGCCCGGTTGAGACCATAAAAGATGGCAACGAGGACCGCTACCGTGCCGGCGGCCATGAAATAGGGAAGATAGGTGGGAACGGTCATGTCAGGTTCCTATCGAAGCGGGTGCCGTTCTGGGGTGTTCGGTGCTCAAGATCCGTACGAACGCGGTCTCATCAGACCCACTCAAAATTAGTCTCTTGCTAGGTCGGTACGCACTCGAGCCGTGGTCGGATGTGACAGGACGGAAGGCAATCGCGCACGTGCCACGGGCAATCACATGGCCGCCCGAACTCGGGGCAAGTTCTTTTCACGCCCGCTTGAACCTCGGTTGGAAGTGCAATGTCGGCGAGCATGAAGGCGAGGAGGGCGAACCAAAGCAACGAAGGCATTGGCCCGATCCTTTCGTAAGGGGGAGCCCTCGGGCACGGGGGGTTGCCGCGAAGGCTCCCGGTCTACGCCCTACCAAGCCCAGGGCGGGGGGCTCACGGGCTGGTAGCCACTGGACTGGTCTGTAATGCTCTGCTGCGGTGCCAGGTGGTGAGTTGCACGTGGTCCCGCGATGGCGAAAGCACTAATGCCAGCGACCAATGTCACTGCGAGTGAGAGAACTTTCAGGATCTTTGTCATAGCTGTACGCCTTCGCGTTTGTTTGCCGTTCTGGGGCCAAAGCCACTCCTAGGTGGCGGGAGTCCGGTGAAGGGCCCAGCGCCATCCCACCGGAGTGGAACCGGCCCGCGTCATGATTGGAGCCTAACGTGATCTGGATGTCCCGACAGAACGCTGAAAATTTCTGAAATGTGCCGGAGGAGAGGGCTCACACCGCCTCGCGGTGGGCGACAACAGAGGGTCGCCAACCTGCAGTCTTCAAACAAGCCAAGCCGCGGCTCGCAAGCTCCGGAGGACGGGGAAACACCAACGCCTTTCCGCCAGGTTTGGCCATGTACTGCGCAAGCCGAGCCTTAGCTTCATCGAGCCGGCCAAGTCCAACCAAGGCAATCACGCGATAGAGTTCGGCGGCGCCAAAGTTCGGGGCCTTGAGCAGACACTCTTCCGTCTCCTCCAACGCTTCTTGAAGCCTTTCATTCCCCCACAAGATCAAGGCATGGAAGAAGCAATAGTAGGCGGGCCGTAGAGGATTGAGCTCAATCGCCCTTTCCACCGTCGCCAGCGCACCCACGATCTCGCCGGATGCAAACAGCGCGACGGCGAGGAAGAGCAGCCCATCGGCATCGCTCGGCCCCAGCTCCACGGCCCGCTGGGCCATGGAAATCGCCTGCTGAATATCACCTGTGAAAATCAGCGATTGGCTGAGCGCTTGGTAGGCGCTTGGTAAACTGGGATCGAGCTCGATAGCACGACCAAGCTGACCGATCACATCTCCCAACTCCGAGAACTGCCGCTCGCCCGTCAGCTGCAGTGCCATGTCGATCAGATTAAGCCGCGCGAGCTCGGCGATAGCCGGGGCGTAGTTGGGATCGCGGCGGATTGCCTCTTCGAGATCCGCCCGTCCGTCTCGCGTTGCCTCGGGACTGAATTGATGCTTGCGGGCAATACCGCGTAGAGTCAGCTCATACACATCGAGATCGCGCGGGGCCGCGCCAAGAATGGCGTGCTTCTCCGTCTCGCGCATGCTCGAATGCAGGCTTCCGGCGATCGTGCCTGCAATCATTCTCTGAACTTGGGGGATGTCCTCAGCGGCGGCAGAGAAGCGGTCGCCCCAGACGATGCTGCCGTCGCGCGTATCGACGAGTTGCACGTCGGCTACTAGCGAATCTTGAAAACGCTGGGCCGTGCCTTCGACCAGATAACGGGCGCCCAAGCGCTCACCGAGTTCCTGCGCCATCAAATTCTCGTTCGCCAAGGCAAAGGATGAATCGCGCGCGATCAGCCGCAGATGCTTATTACGAGCAAGTTCGTTGACGATCTCGCTGGCGACGCCAAAGCCGAGGACATTCTCGCCAGAGACGCCGAGGAACGGCATCACCGCGAGCGCTGGTAGGCCTGGCATGCGGCCAGGTAACTCAGCGTGGCGTTGCGCCGGGACTAGAAGATAGCCCTTGCGGGGGATGGTGCGCAGGATACGCCGATCGTCGTCACCAATGGCTTTGCGAATGTCAGCAATGCCCTGGGTCAAGGAATCTTCGGTGACTACGATATCGTTCCAAATCGCGCTGATGATGTGGTCCTTGCTTACAAGATGGCCCGCATTCTCAGCAAGCAACCGCAGCACAGCAAAGGACCGGGGCCTAATATCTACATGCTGGCCCGCGGCGTTTCGCAGCTCATCCGCGTCGAGATCAACCACATGACGTGGCAATCTCACTTCACGCTTCGATACGCCGGACCAATGGCTGGGCATGGAACAATCCCAGGAGGCCTGCCAAATTTTCTCCCTCTTTTCCCTCGGCGCAAGGGTTTTTTCTTGGAAGGAGTTGCCTCAAAGCAAACGCCGCTGCTTTTCGCCATCGGCGATTTGCGGGCGGGCTCCACCAAAGCGCGTCGCGGCGGCCGTGGGAGAGGAGCCGCTGTCGTATCGGAAATCCACCATGTGGTCGCTGCGGAGCCTGGCTAGTTGGTGGCCGTATCCCTGAAGATCGCTAACGGCGTCGTTGCACGAGCCCTCTTCGCTATTGGCAAACCTACCTAGAAATCGCGGGGCAGCAGCGCCATTCAATCGCCGAAAACGTCGGGAAACAGCGCAGAGGCGCCGTCCAGGGCGCCGGTTTCGCGATAGGCCATGGGCTCGGCTTTGGAATCCAACAGCTTACCATCGATCACCTTCCCCAGCACCAGCACGTGGTCGCCGGCTGGGTGTTCGCCCACCACCTGGCACTCGAACCAGGCCAGGGACTCAAGCAGCAAGGGTACCCCGATGCGGCCCGTCGTCCACTCCAGCAAAACCAATTTGTCGGGGCCGGCCCGCCCACCGTAGTGGGCGGCCAACTCTAACTGGCCCTTCTTCAGTACGTTGACGCTGAACGCCCGGCCGTCCCTCAGTAGCCCATAGGACGAATGATGTGGATTGATGCTCAAGGCCAACAGCAAGGGATCGAAGGACACCTGCATCACCCAGGCAGCGGTGAAAGCATTGCGCACCTCCCCGTGAGCCACGCCCACCACGTAAACGCCTTGCGTCAGCCGTTGAAACAAGGCTGCGACGGAACCACTCATGCGTCTCTCCCTATTTCCATGTGTCGGTTATCTGCCGCCAACCTTTCGGTGAGCGGCGGGAAGTCTCGGAAGATCACTAATCCCCTTCCTTTGCGTCCTAAGGGTTCGGTCAATCCCAGTGTAAGCGGTGCGCACTAGCGAGCGATCCCATCGAGGCTAATGCAACATGCTGGCGACCGCCTTCGGCGGACGTCACCCGCAAAAAGTTCGTTCTGACGTGTCGATTTCACGAAGCCTCGTTCGACGTGACCATAGAGGCGGGGTTCAGGCCATAGAGGCCGTTCGGCGGCCCGGCTCCGAAAGGAAGGAGACACCACCATGCATTTCATGATCATCGTCAGGGCCCGCAGGGCCATCATCCCCTATCTACTCGAGCGCTGGTTGGGCCTAAATGGCGATACCGCCAGACGGATTGGCCACGTGCTGAGCCAAGGTGGCGAGTTTGCCTTCGTACTGTTTGCCGTGGGGGTGATACAGGGCATGATCGGCGAGCCTTTGGTACATCTGCTTAAGCTCGTGGTGACTCTGTCGATGGCTGCGCAATCTTTTGCTCTTATTGTCGACGAAGCCATCTCCCGCGCCTCAACGCCGGAGCCACCTGAATCACATCGCGGTCGGGGGTTTGAAGCGCTTGGCGGCCACAAGGAACTTAAATGGCGATGCCCCTAATCGTGGAGCAGCGTTTGCCAGTCTGAGGGCACACGCCCAGCCGGTCCCGGTACTGGTTGATCTAACGGATGCGAATGTGGAGCGGGGAGAGGCGGGCCGGCGAAAAATTCACCTGAACGATAATCGTAAAACCACCGCTCCCCCGGCTCGAAGCTCGTAATGATCGAGTGACCTGAAACTGCATGATGTTTCGATGCATGTTGATTTGGTGAACTATCACAGCATCCGATATGACCGCAATGAGCGCATCTGCGAAGATGGAACCACCAACTGCCAGTCGCCAAGCATTCAACACAACCCGTACCGCTTGGCACGGCTAACGCGTTGATGCCTTCTCTCTGAGCCTTCATGCTGCCTCCGACTCGATCGGTGCCCTCGCACTAGCCATGGGACTTCTTCCAAATTCGCTGCATGGTACCGGGCTAAAGGGGCGATTTGCAAATCCGCGAGAAGTCGTGTTTGAACCCAATTCCCCCTGGTCCTTTGGATGCTGTTTGGCGGTAGACCTCGGTCCCGGCACACGCGCTACACCTCTCGGCCGCGTAAAAGAGTACCGCCGAAATATGACGAGGCTGACGAGTAAGGCGACCTCTAAAGGGCGTTACGCGGCCGCAGCAAAAAGGGTCACGCACTTGTAGAACAGAGCGCCGATCACCGCCGCGGCGGGCAGCGTGATCACCCAGGCGATGATGATACTTCCGGCAATACCCCAACGAACCGCTGAGACCCTGCGAGCAGCCCCGACTCCCATTATGGCGCCGGTGATCGTATGGGTCGTCGACACCGGAACCCCGAACGACGTCGCTATATAGAGGGTCATCGCCCCCGCCGTCTCGGCGCAGAACCCTTGCACCGGCTTCAGCCGCGTGATCCTCGATCCCATGGTTTTGACGATGCGCCAGCCGCCGACCAGCGTGCCAAGAGCCATCGCGACCTGGCAGGACAGCACCACCCAAAACGGAACGTAAAACTCGGACCCGAGCAGACCTTTGGCGAAGAGGAGACTGGCAATGATCCCCATGGTCTTCTGCGCATCGTTGGCGCCATGGCCGATGGAATAGAGAGCGGCAGACCCGAGCTGCAATACCCGGAACTTCTTGTCCACGGCATAGGGCGTGCTCCGCATCAAGAGCCACGCCACAACCAGCCACAAGAGGAGCGCCAGAGCGAAGCCAAGCAGCGGCGACCAGACAATTGCCGCTACCGTCTTCAGCGTGCCCCACCAGACGACCGCGCTGAACCCGGCCTTGGCTGCGCCCGCCCCGATCAGCCCGCCGATCAGCGCGTGCGAGCTCGACGAGGGAATTGCGCCCCACCAGGTCAGCAGGTTCCACACGATGGCGCCCATCAGCGCGCCGAAGATGACCTGGCCGTCCACGATGTCCGGAGAGATGATCCCGGTACCGACGGTCTGCGCCACATGCAGTCCGAAGAACAGGAACGCGATGAAGTTGAAGAATGCCGCCCAGACGACCGCAACATTCGGCGAAAGCACCCGCGTCGAGACCACCGTCGCGATCGAATTGGCGGCGTCGTGCAGGCCGTTGAGAAAATCGAAAATGAGAGCGACCGAGATGAGGGCGGCAAGCAGCACGAACGAATCCGCCATCGCGAAAAGGCCCCCCGTCGCGTTCAGACGTGCTCGATGACGATACCCTGAATCTCGTCGGCGACGTCATCAAGGCTGTCCACAGTGTCCTCCAGATGCTTGTAGATCTCGCTGCCGCGAATGAAGTCGAGCGCATCCCCGCCTTTGACTTTTTGGTAGAGGAGCTCCAGCCCGCGGTCGTAAGCGTCGTCGGCGTCTCCTTCGATGCGCGTGATCTGCAGGCAGATATCGTTAAGCTCAGCGGCGTTGCGTCCGACGTCGGACAGCTTCTTCACCGCGCGTTGCGCGAGTTCGGAACATTCGACGACCGCGTCCGCCATTTTCCGCATGTCCGGTTCAAAATTCGTCATCTCGAACAGCATGATGGCCTTCGCAGTCGCCTTACATTGATCGACGGAATCGTCCATCGAGGTGATAAGGCTCTGAATGTCCGCCCGGTCGAATGGCGTGATGAAGGTCGTGCGCAAGCCCAGAAGCACTTCGCGGGCAATGCCGTCGGCTTCATGCTCAAGATCGAGGATATCTTGGAAGCGGAGCTTGAGTTGGTCGCCACCGGCGACCATTTCGCGCAAGGCCACCGCCGCTTTGATCATCACGGCGGCGTGTCGCTCGAAGGCGGGGAAAAAGGCATCCTGGCGCGGCATCAATCGTTGAAACCATTGCAGCATCGCGCGCCTCAATCCCGCTAATGCGCTGATGAATGACTGAAAAGCCGGGTCTTGGTCAAGATGGGCGTTTGGTCAGGTGTGGAACGCGATGCTGCCAATGTCCGCTTTGGGTCATTAGCGGACATACTGACAAGTCCGCGCCATGTCCGCTTTACCCCCAATAACGGACGTTGGGCGGCACATCCAAGTCAGCATTTGGCTGTCGGTTTTATGAGTACATGCCCTAGCTCCACTCCCCTAAGCAGGGGCGTGGCCGACGCGGTTACAAATCGGGACCACGTTAAGAAGCTATCCGATCTCGAGGCGGAGAGGGCAACCCGGCTCTGGATCCCGAACAGCTTCGTGCCGATCCTACAGCGTTCGCGGTCTTGCTTGGTTTCGACGTACCGCGAACTGGCTGCGGCGAACCGTTATATGCGCACGGAAGTGTGATGGCCGATCAGCAGGCGCGCCATCTTGACATTCGTCTGCTGACGAATTATTAAATTCATCACTATTCACAGGACTCAGAGCGAGCCGCCACCGATGAGATCGCAGGTCAGAACGAAACCCGACGATACCCGCGCTCGGATCGTAGAAACCGCAGAGGCCCTGTTCCGCCGGCTGGGATTTGCCAAGACTGCGGTGGCCGACATCGCGGCCGAGCTTGGGATGTCGCCGGCCAATGTCTACCGCTTCTTCCCGTCCAAGACCGCCATCGTCCAGGCAATCTGCCAGCGCTGCCTGTCAGAGGTCGAGGAAGCTGCTTGGGCGATTGCGCGCTCCAAGGCCCCGGCGGCTCAGCGCATCGAGCGACTGATCCTCGAAATTCTGGCTTACCACAAGGAAAATCTGCTCACCGAACAGCGCGTCAACGACATCGTGCTCGTCGCGATCGAGCACAACTGGGACAATATTCGCGCCCACAAGGACGCGCTGCGCAACGTCGTGGAGCTGATCTTGCGCGATGGGATTGATGCGGGCGAATTCGAGGCGGTCGACCCGCGCACAACGGCGGACCTGATCTTGCGATCCGTCGTGGTCTTCACCCATCCGGTGCTTATCGGCCAATGCCTGCAGGATGGGGAGGATCTCGAGTCCGAGGCCCGCGCATCCGTCCACTTTCTGCTCCAAGCCATCACCCCCTGTAGGTAGACCATGTCCCGCTCATTCAAAGCCGAATCGTGTCGACCAACTGACGATATACGCCTTTCGTCATTCGTCAGTCGAAATGAGCGAAGGAGACCTGCCATGCAATCGTCCTCAATTTCACTGCTGCGCGCTGTGGCCGTCATCGGCTTCCTTCCCCTGCTATCGGCGTGCGACGATCCCGCGACGTCGGCAACCGCCAAGCCTGAGCGCCCGGTGCAGGTTCAGCGCATTGCCTTCGAAAACGAGAATGCAACGCGCGACTTCGTGGGCGTAGTGCGAGCCCGCTACGAGACGGATCTCGGCTTCAGGGTCGCCGGCAAGATCGTCAGCCGCGTCGTCAATGTCGGCGATCGCGTACGAGTTGGCGACGTGGTGGCGCGGGTCGATCCGCAGGACCTGAAGTTGCAGGTTGAGAGCGCCGCGGCTGAATTCGCCGCGGCGACCTCCAGTCTTCATCAAGCCGCGTCCGACCTGGAACGTTATACCACGCTGAAGACGCGCGGCTGGGCCTCGATCGCCGACTTCGATCGCAAGAAGGCAGCGAAGGATGAGGCGGAAGGGCGCCTCGAGCGTGCCGAGCGTTCTCTCGATCTGGCGCACAATCAACTCGACTACTCGGATCTGAAGGCCGATGCCGACGGCGTAATCACGGCGACGCTTGCGGAGCCCGGCCAAGTCGTCGCCATCGGCCAACCGGTGGTGCGGCTTGCCCACCGTGGCGAGAAGGAAGCCGTTGTCGCACTGCCGGAGACGTGGCTGACAGAAGCGCGCAACTCGAAAGCCACGGTCCAGTTGTGGTCGGGGCCCGGTCGGAATTTCGCCGCCCGGCTACGCGAGCTGTCGCCGCAGGCCGATGCCATGACGCGCACCTACGCTGCGCGCTTTACCATCGACAATCCCGACGATTTAGTCGCTCTGGGCATGACGGCGACGGTGACACTGTCGCACTCCACCGACGTCTCAATTGCGAAGCTGCCGCTCGCGGCGATTCTCAACCGTGGAACCGGCCCGTCGGTCTATGTGGTCGATAAGTCCGGTGCACTTGAGCTGCGACCGGTGAAGGTTGCGTCTTTCTCCGAGGACACGGCGCTAGTCACCTCCGGCGTCAGCAATGGCGACCGGATCGTCAAGCTTGGCGTCCAGAAGCTCGCCGCCGGCGAGAGAGTCCGCGCCATCGACGAGCGATAAGGGTAACCGCGCTGTTTGCGCAGGAGGACTGGTCATGAGGCGCTTCAATCTTTCGGAATGGGCGATCACGCATCAGCCGCTCGTCCTGTTCATGATCCTGTTGCTCGGCGCGGCCGGGACCTACTCCTACTTCAACCTGGGCCGTGCCGAGGATCCGTCCTTCACGATCAAGACGATGATCGTGAACGTCGCCTGGCCCGGCGCGACGGCCGCGGAAATGCAGACGCAAGTCGCCGACAAGATCGAAAAGAAGTTGCAGGACCTGGCTTACCTCGACCGCGTACAAAGCTATTCGCAGCCGGGAGTCTCCTTCATCCAGGTCTTTCTTACCGACAAAACTCCCCCCGCCAAGGTCCAGGATCTTTGGTACCAGGTGCGCAAGAAGGTGGGTGACATCAGGGGCGAATTGCCTGCCGGCATCATCGGCCCGAGTTTCAACGACGAATACGGAGACGTCTATTCCGTCATCTACATGCTGACGGCGGACGGCTTGAGCCTCGCCGAGCTCAAGGCGCGCGCCGAGGATATCCGGCAAAGCCTGCTGCGCGTTCCAGACGTCAACAAGGTGGATATTATCGGCGAGCGCCCGCAGAAGATTTTCATCGAGTTCAGCCACGCAAAGCTCGCCACACTTGGCCTGACACCCCTGCAAATCTTCGACAGCGTCGCCAAGCAGAACGCCGTCGTCTCCGGCGGATCGGTCGATACCTCGGCGGACCGCATCAATGTGCGGGTCACTGGCGCGTTCTCCGGCGCCGACGCCGTCGCCGCGGTGCCAGTGCAGGCAGGTGGGCGTGTGTTCCGGCTCGGCGACATCGCGTCGGTCACGCCCGGCTACGAAGACCCGCCAACCTTCATCCTTCGCGAAGGCGGCAAGCCTGCACTCGGGCTCGGCGTCTCGATGGCGGATGGCGCCAACATCATCACGCTCGGCGAGAACCTGAAGCAGGCGATGAAGTCCATCACCGCGGAGCTACCGGTCGGCATTGAGGTCACCCAGATCGCCGATCAACCCCACATCGTCGACGAGTTGGTATCGGAATTCGTCAAGAGCTTTGGCGAGGCGCTCGCTATCGTATTGGTCGTGGGCTTCTTGTCACTCGGCTGGCGCACCGGCATTGTCGTCGCGCTGTCGGTGCCGCTCGTTTTGGCCATCGTGCTTCTCGTCATGTACGGAGCAGGGCTCGACCTGCACCGGATTACGCTAGGCGCCCTCATCATTGCTCTCGGGCTGCTCGTTGACGACGCGATCATCGCCATCGAGATGATGGTAGTGAAGATGGAGCAGGGATGGGATCGCATGCGCGCTGCGACTTACGCCTGGACCTCGACCGCGTTCCCTATGCTCACCGGCACGCTGGTCACCGCCGCCGGTTTCTTGCCGGTCGGTTTCGCCAAGTCGAGCTCCGGCGAATACGCCGGCGGCATTTTCTGGGTCGTCGGCCTCGCGCTGATTGCCTCCTGGATCGTCGCAGTGGTATTCACGCCCTATCTCGGCGTGAAGCTCTTGCCGGATTTCGCCAAGCATCGGGCTCACGACAATCCCGATGCGATGTACGACACCCGCGTTTACCGCGCGTTGCGGCATTTGATCGAGCGTGCCTTGCGCTGGCGCAAGACCGTCATTGGCATCACGGTTCTCATGTTCGTCGCGGCGGTGGCAGGGTTCGGCCTGGTGCAGCAACAGTTCTTCCCGACGTCGACCCGGTCCGAATTGTTCTTTGAGATGCGGCTCCCGGAAGGCACGGCGATCGGCGTTACCGACGCGGCCGCGAAGAAGGCCGAGCACCTCCTTGCCGGCGATCCCGACATTGTCACCTACACCACCTATGTCGGCCAGGGCTCGCCGCGCTTTTGGCTTGGACTGAACCCGGTGCTACCAAACCCGAATTTCGCTCAGATCGTCATCGTCACCAAGGACCTAGAGGCCCGCGAGCGCGTTAAGGCCCGGCTCGAAAGAGCCCTTGCCGACGGCGCTCTGCCGGAAGCGCGGGCTCGGGTGGACCGTTTCGTGTTCGGTCCGCCGGTGGGTTTCCCGGTGCAGTTCAGAGTGATCGGCCCCGACCCGATGAAGGTGCGTGAAATTGCCGAGCGGGTTCGCCAAGTCATGGCGGCAAATCCCAAGATCGTCGACGCGCACCTCGACTGGAGCGAACAGGTCAAGTCGATTCGCCTCGAGGTCGACCAGGACCGGGCCCGCGCGCTTGGGTTGACGCCACAGGACGTAGCGCAGACGTTACAAACCCTGCTGTCGGGGCTCACCATCACCCAATATCGTGAGGGCATTGAGCACATCGATGTGGTGGCGCGTGCTGTTCCTAACGAACGCCTCGAGCTTGGCCGTTTGCCGGCGCTGACCATAACTACCCGAAACGGCGTCCCCGTGCCGCTGTCGCAGATTGCACGCTTCCATTACGAATTCGAGGAGCCAATCCTGTGGCGACGCAACCGCGACCTCGTGCTCACCGCGCGTGGCGACATTATCGACGGCGTGCAGGCGCCCGACGTCAGCGCCGAGGTTCTGGCGAAGCTTGGGGGGATCGAGGATGCGTTGCCCTATGATTACCGTATCGAGACCGGTGGCTCGGTCGAGGAAAGCGCCAAGGCGAATGTCGCTTTGGTGGCTGTGTTCCCTGCCATGGCGGTGGTGATGTTGGCGCTGCTGATGATCCAACTCCAGAGCTTCTCGCGATTGGCTTTGGTCTTCGTGACGGCGCCCCTCGGGGTAATCGGCGCCACCGGGGCGCTGCTCGTGTCCAATCAGCCGTTCGGTTTCGTGGCGCTGCTCGGCCTCATCGCGCTTGCCGGGATGATCATGCGCAACACCATCATCCTGGTCGATCAGATTGACCACGATATCGCAGCCGGCCACGGCCGGCATCGCGCCATCATCGACGCCACGGTGCGGCGCGCGCGGCCAGTGTTGCTGACGGCGCTGGCCGCGATCCTCGGCATGATTCCGCTGGCACGAAGCATTTTCTGGGGCCCGATGGCGATCACCATCATGGGCGGCCTATTCGTGGCGACCTTATTGACGCTGCTGGTAGTGCCCGCGCTCTACGCGCTGTGGTTCCGCGTGCGCGCAGACGAATCTTCAGATACCTCCGTCGAACGTCTGCGACTGACGAATCAGATTGGCGGGGGCACGATGCCCATCCCAATCGCAGCGGAATAGCGGGGAGTTGTCGAGAGCCGCAACCTAAGGCGGGATTGGACGCGGAGAGAAATTTAATGAGACTGCCGTATTACAGCGATCAGACCGCTGCGGAGACAGGATTCATTCATTTCCATCGCTGTGATTTCGAAGCAGACGGTACTAATGCATAGACTAGCCACGCGTTCATCGAGACTGTTTGCATCGCGGTAGGAGCGTCGCACAAAAGTGTAGAGGCCTGCATGGCCATTGATTTCAATCACACCATCGTGTGGGCGCGCGACAGCCAAGCATCGGCCGCTTTCCTGGCCGAAGTCTTGGGCCTGCCTGCTCCGAGGCGTTGGGGACCGTTCGCAGTGGTAAGAGTCGACAACGGCGTCAACATCGATTTCATGAATGCTGATGGCGAAATTGCCCGACAGCACTACGCTTTCCTCGTTAGCGACTCAGATTTTGACGAGATCTTCGGTCGGATCCGCGAACGGGCGCTCCCCTATTGGGCCGATCCCGCGCGATCTCAACAAGGCGAGATCAATCATCACGATGGCGGGCGCGGCGTTTATTTCGAGGATCCCAATGGCCATCTCCTGGAGGTCATCACTCGCTCCTACGGCAGCGGCGGCTGGAATCCATAACGCGCAGTGGCTGTCGGAGTCGAATCCATGGCCAGCTTGTAACCCCAAGTTACGAGGTCTCTCGCTGCTTCGGAGAAATGACCGCGCGCTTGACGTATCTCTTTCGCCATCGTCATTTGGGATTGCCCATATCTCCGTACAGCATCCCGCGATTCTGCGCTGACCGAGACGAAGCCAGTCGCATAGGTTCTTCTGATGGAGGAAATCGATGATCTTTGGGGCGCCTACACGGATCGTACTGTGCCTTTTGATCGGGGTTTTGGTGGGCCTGATCGGCGTAGCTCTTGGTGCACCTTTGATCATGGTGTTGCTTGTGGCACTGACCGCAGCGGGACTCACGGTGATCATCGCAAAGGAACGAGGATAGCTCGCGCTCCATTGCCGCGCCGCAGGCGCGCAAGAAGCGACGACTTTCGTCCTCCGCGCACATACACATTGTCCGCTATGGGTCATTAGCGGACATTGGTGAGGGGTATCAGGGATGTCCGCCTCACCCCCAGAAGCGGACATGCTCATCGTCGGCATCAATGTCTGCTATGTGCCATAAGCGGACATTCACCCCTCTGAAAACCGAGGCAGAGCAGTCATGTTTTGCCTCCTAATCCACAGCCGCTTTGTGCCTACGCAGACACGCGATCGCTTTATTCTGGGCTTGGCCACAATTCAGGGCGGTGTAAAAATCCTGATCAACATCGAAAAAATCTTCTTGGAGGACGGAACCCTCTCATTGCCGCTCTGACAAAACCGGAACCAACTCAACCCGAAAAAGGATGACCATGAACCACTGGACCATCTCGCGGCGGGTTATCGCCGGCTTTGCCGCCATGCTGCTGATCATTGTCACGCTCGGGGTGTTTGCCCTGTGGCGACTGATGGGCCTCGCGGAAGACATCGTTTACGTGGCAGACAACAGTGTCCCCAGCATCCTGACGCTTAGGGAAGCCGCCAACATATCGCGTGACAACTTGATCTTGTTGTTGCAAATCGACCCCTCCAACACAACTGATCGAAACTCAGTGCTCGAACAGAAAATTTCCACCAACGGGGCACGCAGGGACGAGTTGATCAAGAGTTACGAAAGTCTCATTTCTGACGCTGAAGACCGCCGACTCTATGAGAAAATAAAACGCACAAGCGACGTCGCGAGGGCGTCTCGACGTCGTGCGCTCGAATTATTGAAGGAGAACAAGGTCGACGAGTTTCGGAAAGTGCAGCAAGAGGAGGTCATTCCTGAGTACGAAAAATATCTCAAGGCGATAGACCTCGACATCGATTACAACGAGAAACTCGCCAGAACGTACGCCGATCACGGCAAAAAATCCGTGCTCTTCAGCGTCCGCTTGATCGGCGTTGCCCTCGGCGTCGCCTCGCTTGTGGCATTCCTTCTGGCATGGCAGGTCATTCGCTCGACAAGCCGAGCCCTTAAGGACATCACAGCCAACCTCGACCGGGGGGCGCTCCAGACCGCCTCGGCTGCCCGGCAGGTATCGATGGCGAGTCAAAACCTCGCTTCCGGAGCCAGTGAGCAGGCCGCATCAGTCGAGGAGACGAGCACGTCGCTCGAAGAAATGTCCAGCATGATCAGCGCAACAGCGGAAAATGCCGAAAAGGCCAAGGAGCTAGCCTCCGAAGCTCGCTCCGTGGCTGCAACCGGTGCAATGACGATGGCCGAAATGACCCATGCGATGGCGGCGATCGATTCGTCTAGCGCCGAGGTCGCCAAGATCGTCAAGAATATCGATGAGATCGCCTTCCAGACAAACATTCTCGCTCTCAACGCGGCGGTTGAGGCAGCGCGGGCTGGCGAGGCCGGCGCCGGCTTTGCGGTCGTTGCCGACGAGGTTCGATCACTAGCCCAGCGCAGCGCCGCCGCCGCCAAGGAGACGGCGGACAAGATCGAGGGCGCGATCGTCAACAGTCGAAAAGGATCTCAATGCACCGCCAAGGTCGAGGAGTCGCTCACGCAGATCGCCGAGAAGGTGAGCTCTACCGACGCGCTTGTCGGGGAAATCGCCACTGCCGCCCGCGAGCAAGCGCAGGGTATCGAGCAGATCAATGCCGCCATCGCCCAGATGGATAAGGTCTCCCAAAGCAATTCCGCCAGCGCAGAGGAGAGCGCCAGCGCCGCGGAAGAACTCGATGCACAAGCAGAAACTTTGAAAGATCTGGTGGCGAAACTGCGCCTGCTCGTCGGCGGCAAGTCCAATGGCATCGGCCCGACGCCGGTGTCGTCGGCGCGGCTCCTAACGAAGACGGCTCCCGCCATTACCCGCACTGGGCGCCGCGCGATCCCGATGCCCGAAGATCATGCAGCCAAGGCCGACGCGGACGACGGCAATTTTCGAAACTTCTGAGCCCAGCACGCGAAAGAGCGTCGGGCCTCGAGGCGCCGATGTCTGCAAAGGGTCATTAGCGGACATAACGGCCCGTTCGAGTCACGTCCGCTTTGCCATGTGTGAACCGCATTGGCCTGCGCTCCAGGAACCAATATGGCCGAGGAACCAGCTTAACCGGTTAGCGACGACATCACCACCTGGGTTACATCGCGGGCGCAGCATAGCGTTTGGTATGTCCGCTTTGGGTCATTAGCGAACATTGGAGCGCGGATCAGCGATGTCCGCTTCACCCCTAAGAGCGGACATGGTTAGTGTCGGTATCGATGTCCGTTAAGTGCCATGACCGGACAAACCAATTATAGGCGCGATTGCTTGTGGACCGTAGAGGAGGCTTTAGATGACTCTGCCGAAGCACGGGATAGAAACCTCTTTGAGAGAATTTTTTAAAGCGACGATCGCGGGTGGGCTGTTGTTTCTCCTGCCGGTAGTTCTGATCCTGATCGTCTTGCGCCACGCAATGCAGCTGGCCGTAAAGTTTACAAAACCCATTTCGGATTTGCTGCCCGTGGAGGCCGTATTCGGCGTCCGGCGAGAAACTTTCCTCGCAGTACTGCTGCTAATCTTCATCTCGTTGGTCGCCGGCCTCGTCGCCAAAACGAATGCGGGGAGGCGCTTCATACGCTGGTGCGAGAACTCCTTTCTGGGCGGTCTGCCTCAGTATCAACTGGTGAAGAGCATGGGCGAGGGCCTTGCACATGTAGAAAGTGCTGAAAGCGTGCAGCCGGCACTCGTCAGCATCGAGGACGGCTGGCAGATCGCATACCTGCTCGAACCGCTAGAGAATGGCTGGGTTACTGTATTTCTGCCGCAGGCGCCTACCCCTATGTCGGGCAACGTGATGTACCTGCCGGCGGATCGGGTACGGCCATTGGACATCACGATGGTCCAGGCCATGGCGATCGTGAAACACATTGGCGTCGGATCCGCCGAAACCCTGCGCGGCGCCGACCTTAGGCTTCCCGCGGGCGCAGGCGCGTAAGTCATCCACTAGAGTAGCGGTTTATTGCAAACCCGCTGCAAACCCTTTCCTTGCCGTTGGGCGTTCCCTCAATGTCCGCTTTTGGGTCATTAGCGGACATTAGCGAGCGAACTAGGAATGTCCGCTTTACCCCTGAAAGCGGACATGCTCATCGTCGGCATCGATGTCTGCTATGTGCCAAAAGCGGACATCAGCCGGCGCCGCCGGGGCGAATCCCGGACACCAGGAACCCGGTGTACGAGGTGAAGAATCGCCCTTCCGCGTCGGCGGTTCGCAGGGCCTCCGACCATCGATCGGCGTCGCTGCGACTGATGACCCGAGCCTCCGCAAGTCGCTTGGCGGTTGAAAAGAAGCTATAGATCCGATCGGCCACGCCTAGCTCGCGCAGTACCAACGTCTTCGGGTGCGTGACGACGTCACGAAGACCGGCCTGAAGGAAAAGCGGGACAAGCCGGCGACCGATCCAGCCCGAAGGGAAGCGGTCGCACCAGGCGTTCAGGACGGTGCGCGTCAATTTGCGGTCGGCGAAGTCGACCGTCAAGGTCTCCCAGTCATTGTCATAAGCGACCAACACCCCGCCCGGGCGTATCACGCGGACCATCTCACGGACTGCCGAAGCGGGATCGGCGATGTGCTGAAGCACCCGATCGACCCGGCAGGCATCGAAACTCGCATCGTCGAACGGCAACTGAGCGGCGTCGGCAACGTTGAACGACAAGCCCGCGACATCACCATGGCGCTCACAGGCTGCTGTGATCATGGTTTGGCTTCCGTCGATGGCGACAACTGAACCGCCCGGCGCAACGAGCCTCGCCAGCAACACGGCGTCCTCTCCCAGTCCACAGCCGACCTCCAGGATCCGGCTCCCAGGCGTGGCGCCGAGAAGGTCATAACTCTCGCGCTTGCACTCGGCGAAGAACGGAAGCGAGTTGATCAGAGTCAGACAGTTTGAGAACACCGCGAAATCCGACGCGGCGTCGACCCTCTGAAATTCCCCGGCGAGGTCATCGGTCATGTCTTTCCTCCGACGAGTACTCGAGAACTCCGTCGCGCGCTCGTGCGGACACTTCCAACCCAATCTTTAGAGCTTTCGTCGGACTTCGGGGTGCAGCATGGTTCTACGCCCTCTTGTATTGGTGGACACGGCACCGAGCCATATGAACAGAAAACGCAGCAGCTGCCTGGGAGCGGCTTCAGTCTCTCTCCGCAGTCCCTGCAGTCATAGAAGTACACGCAGGCGTCCGTCGGCATGGTTTCGGTCGCTTGATGGCCGCATTTCGGGCAAGTCAGAGTCGATTGGAGCTTGGGCTTTGCCATGCACGTAATGTGGCATGAGACCGGAGCGTCTTCTAGGTACTGACACACCGAGTTTGCGCTCGAGCGCCTTCAGCGCGATGACTTCCGCTATGCGGACGTATTCCGCAGACCCAGACTTAGTCGGCTTCGTTCGGGCCGTTTCCGCCACCTACACGCCATGATTTGTCATGACGCCGAAAGCTTGAGGTTAATGTCTGCTATGGGTCATGAGCGGACATTAGCGAGCGTACTAGGGATGTCCGCTTTACCCCTGAAAGCGGACATACTGAGCGTCAGCATCGATCGTCCGTTAATTGCAAATAGCAGACATCCGGGATAAGGGGCCGTCAGCGGCTCGCTGGAGGATCGCGGTTGTTAGCTGTGCTTAATAAAATGGCCAACGATTGCTCGCAACACCTCTGGTCTTTCCCTTGCGACGTTTTGGAATAGGGCCAGCAGCGAGGATTCGGACGCGCCGGGATGCTTCTCCATCAAGTCCAGCATCAGCTTTTCTGCCGCGTCCATGGTCTCGGATTTATCTTGGTTCATGGTCTCCACCTCCTACAGGAGGCGTGCATCCACTTTATGTCGTGAACTGCCACTATCTGCCTTTGTTCAATCGATGAGCGCCGCGCAGCGGTAAAAGGCCCATCGCAAGCGCAACTGCCAATCGACTTAAGACTTCGCCGAAATGTCGGATTGGGTCAGAAGCCGACATAGCGGTAAGTTAGCGCGATGTCCTTTATTCTCCCAAAAGCAGACTTAAGTGCCACGGGCTTCAACGTAGGCGGAGGCAGTGCCGGATGTGAATCGCTAGCTACCCTATGCTAGTCGCAAGCGCCGGATATCCTCACGCCATCCCGCCACCAAACTGTCCCTCTCGGGATCACCGCCTTCATCATGTACGCGGCGCTTACGGAAGGCGAGTTCGTGTTGCGCGTTCACGAGCTTTGCCGAAGTCTGCCGGTGCGCCCGGTCGATGCGACGTGTCCGCATCATGCGATCCCGGACAATCTCCTGGTACTCCTCCGGGGTGACCGAGCGCCCGATTTCGTCCGCCAGCTCTTCACGGATTACGCGTCGTTCCCATATGCCGCTTCGCCAGACCACAAGTGCCATGATCATCAAAAAGGGAACAAATGTCGTGAGTTGGATGAGACTACCCATTGCAAAAGCTTGGAGAAACCCGATGTCGGGGAGCTGTTTGCTTTCCGAGGGTAGCTTGCCTGCCGCAATCTCCGTGAGCGCAGCAAACAGCGGCAGTGCGTTGTTGAGCATATGGGCCGCAATTGCTAGGGCAAGCCCCGCTATGGGAGCGAGAATGCGTAACCATCGGCGCCGAGTTTGAAGTGCGAACCCCAGCGACGCTCCGAAGAGGGCGGTGAACATTGCGTGTCCTCCGAGGCCAAAGAGTGCGTAGCGAGCACCGAGTTGGAGGCCAAACGCGGCCACGCCAAACTTGACGTAAGCATTAACTACGTACAGCGCTGCCTCGAACCAAGTGAAACCGAGGCCCACCAACGCGCCGTAGACGAGACCATCGCGCATATTGTCGAACTCGGCGCGCAACAGCCAAAAAAGCAACAATACGCCTAGCGCCTTGGCAAACTCCTCCGCGATTGGCGCGGAAATCGGGGCCGCAAGCATCAATGCTGCATCCGGACCCAACATAACGGCGAGCATCGGGTGCTGTGCGAGCCACTCGTCGATAAGTTTGAAGAAGGCGGTGTTGAACGGCAACGCAATTGCCGTGGCGATCAGCCCACCCCACAGGAAGGCGGCAGTGAATAGCCAAGGAGTTTCGCGTTCACGTCGATCGAGGAACCAAAGTATGGCAAGGGGCACCAGAGCGAGCAGGCTCGAAAGGGCGAGCGCGCGCAAGAACACACTGAAGACGCCCGGAGGCATGCTCGTGAAGACGATCAGCTGGACAAGCGTCGCGAAAGCCAAAATCACCAGTAGCGCAGCTGTCATGGCCTTGCTTACGCCGCTCCGTCGAAGCGGCGAGCCCATGAGGAGGCGGTCGTGGCCTGAATGCATTTCAGGGGCGTAAGAACTCGCAACGCGGGTCGCATGCTAGGTCACTTGATATAACTATACCACCGGTCGCGGTGAGATCTCAGTGTGCTATGGGTCATTTGCCGACATCAGAATGTCGAAGCGCGCTGTCCGCTTTGTGCGATAAGCGGACATCGTTCACACGCCAAACACGTTCGATGCGCGAAGGTGGGAAGTCCGAGCCTCTTCCGCTTGCGTGATTGGGTTCATATGTAGTAGCGCGAGCGTTGATGGATTCGCGCGAGGGCCCAAGTGGGGCCTCCATGCCTGACTAGCCCTTCGAGACGGCGATGAAAGACCTGGCCAATATCTACCTGAACACGCTGGTGCCCATGGTGGTCGAGCAGACCAACCGCGGCGAGCGAGCCTATGACATCTATTCGCGCCTCTTGAAGGAGCGCATCGTCTTCGTCACCGGCCCCATCGAGGACCAAGTGGCCTCGCTGATCACGGCGCAGCTGCTCTTTCTGGAGGCCGAGAACCCGAAGAAAGAGATCTCCATGTATATCAATTCCCCCGGCGGGGTCGTCACCTCCGGCATGGCGATCTACGACACCATGCAGTTCATCCGCCCGCCGGTCGCCACCCTGTGCATCGGCCAGGCCGCGTCCATGGGCTCGCTGCTGCTTGCCGCCGGCGAGAAGGGCATGCGCTATGCCTTGCCCAACGCCCGCATCCTGTTGCATCAGCCCTCGGGCGGCTTTGAGGGTCAGGCCAGCGATATCGAGCGCCATGCCGAGGACATCATCAAGATGAAGCGGCGCTTGAACGAGATCTATGTCCGCCACACCGGCCAGGACTACGCCACGATCGAAAAGACCCTCGACCGCGACTATTTCCTGTCGGCCGAGGATGCCCGAACCTTCGGCATCGTCGATGAGGTCATCACCAAGCGCCATCCGCTCGACGAGACGATTCAGAAGCTGATGCCGGTATCCTAGCCGCGCCGCGCTTTCCCCAGGCCTGATCTCAGGCGAAGCGCGGTTAGGCCTAATCGAAACGCCCGCGCTCGCGAGGTCTACCGCCGAGAAGCCGATCTTGGCTTCCGCATGGCAAACTGTGTTGGTCGAACGCGCTCAGCGCGAGCTTCACACCCTCCAGGCCGAGCTTGCTCGCGAAACCGAGCGCGATCCGCACACATGGCCGCCGCCGCGCTTGGGCATGAACCGCTCACCGCAGACAGCGCATTCGATCTCACATAGGCATCTCGCTGGTGGAGCTAGAGACTGCGCTGGATCGGCTGCATCGAGCAGCGTACCCGGTAGCGGCTCAACGCCCTCCCAGGTTGCACACCGGGGAGCTGCAGGGCGTCCTTGAGGACTGGAGACCTTTTAGTAACGATTTCAGCCTAGACCTTAACCACGGGCAACCGGGGCCGTGGAGGGTCTATGTACAGGCGTTTCTCAATCGTCACGGCGGTGGCAATCGGAATAGCAACTCTGCCTTCTATGGCGTATGCGGAAAATACCTCTCCCGCTGGCACAACCGATGAACCGATGGAGAGTTGCAATCCCTTGCTGGATGATGATTACGACCTACCGTCCGCGACACTGATTGTTGATGACACCGACATTCCGACTGGCTCTCTCCCCGGATCACCAAAGCCTGCCGCTCGTTAGCGACGGCTTAAGCCACGCAGTACCGCTCGAGTCTTTGTCGATCCGGTTGTGGTCATCGCGCCGCGTTTCCAAACGCATCGACGCGACCGGCTCGACTGACTGCTGGAGATCCCTCACAGACCCGCGTGAGGACTACGATCGTCGCCGCGTCCCATAGTACTCACTGCAAAAGCCGCCATGCCATGCCACACACTTGCGCGAGACACCTCGGCGGACATAGGGGGCGCTAAACATGCAGATCGCTCCGAGGAGCTTATGCGGGCGCACAAGTAACGCAGGCGCAAACAACATAAGGCGCCGCTACCCCAGGGGGGAGAGCTTAACGCTTTACCATTCCCCCGACGCTGGTTCGTAGAAGGTGCGTCCGTTTTCGTTTCTCTGTCTTAGTATGCTCTCAGCCGCAGCGGCACATATCGCAGCCGTCTCTATCATGGCGTCATAGAAGTCATCAGTATCTTCTCGTGTCCATTTATGCGGGTCACGCATCCATCGGATGGCACACTGAGAGATGTAGGCGCTCCAGTGCCACGGGTCGTTCTTGGTGTCATCCATCTCATGGCCCCACATCCGATCCTGAACGGCCCGAACTCGCATGATGTGGTCAAATACAGCTGGGTCACCAGGCAACGGGTACTCTTCGAGTTTCTTGCGGGACTCCAACAAGTCACCGCTCGCCATGTGTTTGGCGAGATTCAGCATATGACGCATAATCTCGGTTTGCAGGGTAAATGGATACATATTATGCACTCCAGAGGGGGTACCGGGCGAGCCTAGCACGTTGGCGACCAACGCCGAAGGTGGAGCCACTCTATTGCGCCAAGGCTCTTACCGTTGCATGGCGGAGCGTCTTGCTTCCCGCCAGATGCTTCACGCGCTACATCAGCTTAGGCACGCACCACTTAGCATCGGTCGGCCCGTGAGGACGCGCGCGCCGTCGGTGAAGCTGAGTTTGGCACGCTCATGCTTGGTCCCGCCAAGCGCGAGATGAAGCGGCGCGGTTCAATGTCCGCTTACGACTCCTTATCGGACATCAGTGCCTCACCCGCTAATGTCGCCGAATGACCCAAAGCGGACATGGGTGGTTTTTGCTCGTCCCTAAATGACGCTCAACTTCGGCCGGGCTTTACGCAATAATGAGTAAATCTCATCGGCGCGGGAAACGAGGTGCAGTATCGAACAAACTAACAGCCAAGGAGTTCGAACCATGAATTTTGGAAAGGCGCTTCACTTCGGCTTGGCTGCTTTGACCGTCGTGTTCTTATGCGCTGTGGCCGCTTCGCCTGTTCCCGCCCAGGAAGCGAAGCCCAATGTGGTGTTCATACTCGCCGACAATGTTGGCTACGGCGACCTCGGACCCTATGGCGGGGGTGAGTTGCGCGGTGCGCCGACGCCACGGATCGACCAGCTTGCCCGCGAGGGACTTCGGCTCACGCAGTATTTAGTCGAGCCGGGCTGCACACCATCGCGTGCGGCGCTGATGACCGGGCAATACTCGATCCGCAACGGTCTTTCGCTGATCATCGTGCCCGGCAGCCAGAGTACGCTGTCGAAAGGTGCGGTCACGATGGGCGAGTTGTTCAAGAGCGCAGGCTATGCGACGGCAATCTTCGGCAAGTGGCACCTCGGCATCGAACCGCAGAGCCTTCCGACGGCACATGGCTTTGACGAGTTCTATGGTATTCCACCGGACATCTCTTGGGACTCGGCGACCTACGTCGACACGACCATAATGACGCACTCGAGCGATGCGCCGCCCGATGAACTGCTGCAAAAAGGACCGCAAATCGTCGAGGCCGTCGCGGGCGGGCCATTGCGCACCGTCAAGCCCTACACGCGGGAAGTCCGCGCCGAGATCGACACCGAACTGGTGGCGAAGTCCATCGACTTCATGAAGCGGCAAGCAGCGGCCGGGAGACACTTCTTCCTCTACCTGCCGTTCTCGATGGGACACTTTCCGAACCTGCCGTCGAAGCAATTCGCAGGCAAGTCGCGGATCGGCCAATACGGCGACAAACTCATGGAAGGCGATTATCACGTCGGTCAGATCCTCGACGCGCTGAAAGAACTTGGCGTCGATGGCAACACCCTTCTCGTCTTCGCCTCAGACAACGGGCCGCAAGGCGAGACCGCCCGCGAGATGGGCAACCAGGGATCGCCGGACATGGGTAACTCCGGCCCATTTCGCGGCGAGCTGGGTGAAGCCACCGAGGGCTCTATAAGGACGTTCTGCTTCGTCCGCTGGCCCGGCAAGGTCAAGCCGGATACCAGCTCGTACGCGATGTTCTCGACGATGGACTTCTTTCCGACCTTCGCCCGCCTCATTGGGAGCAAGATACCCACCGACCGGCCGATCGATGGCGTCGACCAGACCGACGTGCTGTTCGGCAAGAGCGAGACCGGGAACCGCGACAGCCTGCTGACCTTCATCGGTGCTGATATGGTGGCTGCACGGTGGAAGCAATGGCGCATGTACTTTACCGATGTCCATCCGACGGGCATCGGGCCCCAGCGCGATCCCGGCATGTTCTCGGCCAGCGCTCCCATGGCTGGGTATCCGAAGATTTACAACATTGAGATGGACCCACACGAGGATCTCCAGGTCGGCGCACTCTTCGGGTGGACGGCTGGGCCCCCGCTGGAGGTGGTCCAGAAATACCTGGAATTGGTCAAGAAGTATCCAAACCCGCCTGCTGGCAACCTGACGCGCTTTTGATGGATGCCATCCTCCGCGGCGCGGCTCGAAGCACTGGTCAAAAGAAATCAGGGCCGTTGCCTACCGAGGTTGGTCGGAATGTCCGGCACAAAGCAGTGCCCACGGATTAATTTCACTAAAAAAGCAGGGATGCTCCGACTATGGCGATTATCGGGCCAACGAACGTTTATGATGCACCGCACGCGCTAATGCGTTGCGCCGCATGAAGACTTTGGCCCTAAAGGCTGCTAACTTTCATCATCACCGAATCATCCCCAAGCAATCGGTGACTGAGAGCCTTAAAGCTCCCGCTTGGCCCGTGGGAGTATGAACGATGCTTTTCCGAGAATATGCACGAAAACCAATGGTCAGATTGGTCACTGTTGCTGCCATTGCCTTGGCCGCCGCAACGTCGGCTCAGGCTATGTCACCCGTGCCGCTTCATCAGGCGGACAGCATGATTACGCAAGTCCGCAATTGCGGCCCCGGTCAGGTACAAAGCGGTGGTAAATGCGTGTTGAGGACCACCACCCGCCAGTCCAAGTGTCTGAATTGGAGTGAAGGCTTTTGCGTTTACAAAATCTTGAACAGGGCGTTAACGTGGTGAATCTCGGCCCCTGTTAGGGCCATCTCCCAAGTACCTCGTAGCTCCCCTAGTTTGGCATGGGGCCCACACGGGACAGACCTTGTTCGATCCTTGGCCCTTGTTATGCCCTCCCGGTTCGGTTCGGTAGCGTCTCAGCAGTCGAAGCACCTTTCCTTGTAGCGGCGGGCCTGGGGTAAAGGTACCCTCAACATGCAGATGCCATCTACCCCGCATCGTGGACAGCCGTATATTCGTACCTGACCGGGGACGTTCCAGGCGCACGGTGGGAGTTGGCGGGCTTGGCGGGCTTGCGTGGTCATGCCGTCCGGTTGATGAAGCGGCGCGGGCGACATGGCCTGGGCGGAAGTTGCGACGGCCAAAACAATAGCAACAGCGACCAACCTGATCATTGTCACCTCCATATGAACCTTCCAATGACCCATCCTATCGCGCGGACGAAGCCGATGGGTCCTGGTTTAGCCTTCGTTCATAAGCGGTCAGCACACTTGTGAGAAGGATACCCTAGTGCGGGCGAACTATGAAAGCGTTAGCCATCATTGCGATCGGCCTTGCATGCGCGGGCTGTGCCAGCGCGGACCAGCGTGCCAGTGCGGACCAGCGTGCCAGCGCGGACCAGCGTGCCAGCGCGGACCAGGGAGCTAGGCGCAATGCCGCCGCGATGGCGCAGATGATCGCGGAGGATGACGCCTACTGCAAGCGCTACGTCGACAAAGGATATGACGAGTGCCGCAACAAGCTCACCGTGATGCGCGCGGCGAACGGCATCGGTGCACAGCAGGGCGGGGGGCCGAGACGTGTGACGACGACAAAATGCATCCCCACGACGACAGGTGTGACCTGTAATTAGGCAGCCGCTTGACTCTCCGGCGAGGTGGCAAGACGTTAGCAAGCCCGTTAGCCAGCTCGATAGCAGCTTCCGTGGCCTAGCGGCTGCACAAGGTCAGTGCAAAGATCAGTGCAGGAGCGGGTATCCTTCGACTTAGCGGCCAACGGCAGCAAGCGACCAGCGCCCTACGGGGTCAGCGTCCAAGAGCCAAGAGCCAACCGGCGGGCTCCCATCGGCCCCTAGGGGGACAATTGGGAGGACAGAATGGAAAGCCCCCCGCAACCCCTTATGCAGCAACGGGTCTGAACGGAGAGGGTGGGATTCGAACCCACGGTACTGGAACGTCTCTGTGCGGAGTCAAGAGCGAAGCATAAAGCCGCATGACCTCGCTGTCTCTGCGGTGCAATTGATTGCACAGTTGACCAGGCGTAGCCCTAGGACTGAGCTTATAGTCGTGCGCTAGAGTTGTGGAGGGTTGAAATGCGCAACAGGGGACTGGTTTGCGGTCTCGTGCTTGCTGCCGCAACTTGGGCAACGGAAGCGCCCATCGCCTTAGCCCAGGAGATGGAACGAGTTCCAGTCCGGCTCTCAGCATTTCTTCCCCGAAGCTCCGTGCCCCACATGGCATCCGATGACGATGGCCCCGGATGCCGCGGGTTTCCTGGAAGGTGTCATGGCCGATGCGAAGACGACAAATTTTGCGGAACTGTGGTGTCTGGTGATGGAAAGCGCTTCTGCGGGTGCTTGCAAGGTCCCCCGTAATTCCTGCGACCGCTGCCTAATTGAGCATTCTTGCAATCAATTGCACGGCTCAAGATCATGCTGCGAAACAGTGTCGAGCACATTCGAGGTGTTCTGGTTGGCAACAAGACCGGAGCCTGGGGCCACACGAGGCACTGCTCCAAGTTCCTTTCCAAGACCATAACCAATCAGGATGCTCGGCCAAGCAGCCCACGACTTATCCAGGTTAGGCATGAGTGACGCGGCGGCTTTATACGCCTTCTTGAGGGCTTTCCGCTGGCGGGATTGAGTGCGAGCAGAGCGCGGTTGAGGCCCTCAATCCGGATACTGTCAGCGATAAACTGAGCGGGAATTTCGATCCCGCTCCGCCCCGCAAAACCCCGGGAAGATCAGGGCTCAATTCCTGACGTGGTTGCGACAGAGTGGTTGGTCCGATTCGTGCCATGGACAGTGACCGCCACGAGTGATGCAGATAGAATCTCCGGGACGATAAGGAGATTGACGATGCACACGCACACCCTCGACGCTTGGCGGCACGAGCATGTGTTCCTTGGAGCGCAGCACGACGAGAACGAGCGGCGAAGCTGGCTTGTGGTCAGTCTGACCGCCACAATGATGATCGTCGAAATCGTCGGCGGGATGATGTTTGGCTCAATGGCGCTGATCGCCGATGGCTGGCACATGTCAACTCACGCTGGGGCGCTGGCGCTCGCCGCCCTGGCCTACGGCTACGCACGGAAGCATGCCCACAACGAACGTTTCGCATTCGGCACGGGGAAGGTCGGCGAGCTGGCGGGGTTCTCAAGCGCACTCATACTCGCCATGATCGCCCTATTGATCGCCTACAAATCGGCCCATCGGCTGTTCAATCCCGTAGCCATCAGCTTTGACTGGGCAATCGCCATCGCCGCGGTTGGATTGGCGGTGAACCTCGGCAGCGCGTGGCTTCTGCGTGAACGGCACGGCGATCACCTTCACCATCATCACGATCAACAGGGGACTCATCGCCATCACGACCACAATCTGCGTGCAGCCTATCTGCACGTTCTCGCCGATGCGCTCACGTCTGTATTGGCGCTCGTCGCCCTTCTCTCGGGACGCCTGTATGGCTGGGTGTGGATGGACCCGATGATGGGAATCGTTGGCGCCTTGGTGATTGCTTCCTGGTCACTCGGGCTACTCAGGTCATCGGGAGCGGTGCTGCTCGATACCGTCCCGGACGCACGCCTGCGGCAGAAAGTCAAAGAACGCTTGGAAGTCGGCACCGACCGGGTGGCTGACCTGCATATCTGGCTGCTCGGTCCGGGACATGTCGGCATCATAGCGTCGGTGGTGTCCGACTCGCCGGAGACCCCTGACGCGTACAAGGCCCGTCTCTCTGGACTGACCGCTTCTCACGTCACGGTGGAGGTCCATGCGTGCCGGCACTCGCAAGGGCGCAAACGGCGGGCTTCTTGACGCGGTGACGGATATGGATCGGCTGATCGAGGTGCAGCGATGGCTATATGGCGGTATGGCGGAAGGCTTGTACTCGACGACGGACCTCAGGGCGCTGCCATCGCTCATCGCTTTGGCATTCCTGTTTGGGGTGATCCATGCCTTCATGCCGGGACATGGCAAGGCTGTATTGGTCTCCTACCATCTCGGACGGCCTGGCCGATGGAAAGAAGGCGTCGCCACAGGCACGCTGCTCGCGCTGACACATGTCGGATCAGCGGTTGTGCTCGTTCTGGCTGGAATTGCCGTCATCAGCCGTGCTGCGGCGGCGGGAGGCCGGGCACCACCCTTCGAGGCTGCGAGTGCGGCGTTTATTGTGCTCATCGGCACCTGGCTGCTCGTTAGATCGACTCGCATGCACGATCATCAGCATGAGTGGAGCGGAAACGCGCTCGCCGTGGCAACCGGGCTCATCCCTTGCCCACTGACCACGTTTATCCTCACCTACGCTTTTGCCAAGGGAATGCTCGCTTTTGGGCTCGCTGCCGTCGGCGGGATGCTGGCGGGTGTCGTGACCACACTTGTGGCTTTCGCTGTCATCGCCATCGTCGCCCGGAACCGCGTGCTAGCCATATTGGCCAGAACTGAACGCCTGCGTTGGAAGATCGGCAAAACCATGGAGGTAGCAGGTGCAGGAGCGGTCGTCGCTCTGGGCGTCCTTATGCTGATGGGCCAGTTCGGAAGAGTGTAAGCGCCGACGCAGAGGGATTCCGACAATGAGCCCCGTCAGGCCGAGAAACAGCCGATGACTGAATGACTTCGGAAATGGGTCAAGGCGGACGCTTCCGTCGAAATACAGTTGATCTGCCTTTTGACAGGAAGCCGACGTACACCCGCACTCGCAATTCCTCGCTTGAACGCGCTCGCGCACTTCGTGGTCCAGCTAGTTTGCAATCAATTGCACAGCATCGACTGCATCAGGGGCGCTGCCTGTTGCAGTTCTTGGTTCGGGAACAACGCCATGTATAGCGAGCATAAGGCCGCTAGCCGGGCCGCTGTTTGCAATTGATTGCAAAGTAGGTGGGGGTATTTGTCTCGGATCTTGGACACCAACCCACCACTCTGGAGTCCCAATCGATAACCTCAAGCCAATCCGAATCCATCAACACTCCCCATCATTCTTCGGCAATCACGCATTTCGGTTGAGATTGAATCGAAGCGGCTTAATTGACCAGATCGGCCCCGCGTAGTCGACGCCGATCCTCGCTGACCGAATTATCTCATTTCGCAGTGGTCGTGTTCCCTCAGAGAACCAGACGCTATTGTCCTCGTCTGCCAGTTTCCCATTGAGTGAACCAGTCACACCCATTGCTTTGGTCAATCGCGCTGGACCGTTTATGCCTTGGACTGCACGGACCAACACCGCAGCGGGATAGTCAACGGGGCCGGTCACAACGTTTAGCATCCAATGCATCCCATAGACCAAATAGAGATACAGCGTGCCCGGTTCACCAAACATGACTTCCGTCCGTTTGGTTCGGCCTCTCGCAGCATGTGAAGCTAGATCGTGCGGACCGACGTAGGCTTCGGTCTCGGTGATCATGCGCGAATGTGAGTTGGCGCTACGAGTCCAATTCAGACGACAACCGATCAAATCGTGCGCGACTTGGTCAGCGGGGCGATCAAAGAAGACAGGAACTCAGAATCGTCATCGAATCTCAGCGGCTCGTCTCGCTCAACGTGCGCGACAGGGACTAGTGCCACGGGAGAAAAGCCTACCGCCTGGCGTGCAGTTAATTGCACCATCTCTGAGGATATTTATTTGTCCTCGACCGCACCCACGTCCACGAGCCCGTGACAACGCGTCAGGGTGACCGAGGTTCTCACTGCATTTTGGGAATCGGCAGACATTCCATGACCTCGACCGACTGCCCCGGGAAGATCATGAAATGCGGATGATTTGCAAATAGTGCAGCCGCAGCTTCGTGCGATTCGGCCTGGACAATCGTATATGCCGTGATTTCGTTCTTGGTGTCCGAAATACCCTTGGCGTCTATGCGCTTGGTCTTGCCGAGCGGAGAGCCAAGGTCGAGGATTGACGCTTCATTGTCTTTCGCCCATTTCATCCATCCCTCCATGCCTGCCTTCTCCCGCTCTTTCTTCTTTTCGTCATTGGTTGCCTTCCACTCTGCGAGTCCTTCGGCGGAGCCAAGATATATCGCCACGAATTTCTTCATCGGCTTTCTCCTTCTATAAAATCAACGCAGGGTCTGTGGACTAGCGGTCGTGCAATTAATTGCACCGATTAGCGTCTGCTTTTGGCACCAGGCTTACATAGAGTGGGCCACCGGTATGTCGGCAATTGACCCAAAGCGGACATTGCGTGGTCTTAAGGATCGCTTTCCGGTGACAGCGCGGGCTTCGCGGGCAGTCCTTTCCGGCCGCCCGCTTGATGTTACGAAACGACCTACTAGCCGCCCGCGCCTCCGATCCGTGGCGGCTTGTTCGGGTCCAGCGCAGGCACCGGGTTCGACGGGTCTTGCAAATTCGGCTGTAGATCGTTCGAGGCTCAAGGCGAATGGTCTTCGGCATCCAGTCCACTTTTATCAGCATAACTGTTCCGGCGATGGACGGCTCTTGATTGATGGCCGGAACCGGATGGAGGCGCTAGAGCGCATAGGGTTGCCGCCGAAAGCGGCCTTCGTCAGCGCATTGAGCATGTCTGTTTTGTGCCAATAGCAGACCTGAACTTCTCCTCCTACCCAAGCCCTTTGAGCTCAATTGCGTATAGAATTGCAGGGCGAGGAACCATGCCCGCATGTCGTTAGACACTCACGAGGATCCGCACCGGCGACACGTCCTCTGTGGCGGCAGTGCTTTCGTGTTTGCCACAATGATTGCCTCACTGCTTGGAGGTTCGAAGCCGGTGCGCGCGCAGACAATCACTGGCAGCGTTCCCGAAGTGGACCGCGTATATGTTCGCGTCGTCGTTGACAGCTATCAGTTCGCCGTCGCGGCAGGTAAAAAGATGGGCTCTGTCGATGTCCAGCATTTTGGCTGGGGCCTGAGTGGCGACAAGCCACCCGACAGGACTCTAATCAGCGAATTCGGCCTTTCGATGCATGCCGAGTCCAAGCGCGGTCCTGAGACACGCACCCTTCTCATGGATTTTGGCTTCACGGCTCAAGCCCTCAACAACAACGCCAGTCTGTTGGCAGTTAACCCAAGCGAACTGGATGCCCTCGTGCTCAGTCATGGCCACTATGATCACTTTGGCGGACTCGTCGGGTTCTTGCAGCAGAACAAGGAAACGCTGAAAGCTAAGCTTCCATTTTATATTGGCGGAGAGGAGTGCTTCTGTTCACGCGAATGGGTTGGCCCACCAGTTGCGGGTAATTTTGGCGCGCTCGACCGCCAAGCCTTGGAGCAGGCTGATCTGACTGTGACCTACGCTGAAGGGCCGACGCTCGTTGCGGACCATGCCTTCACTACAGGGCAGATCGGATTGCGGAGTTTCGAGAAGGTGCTCTCGCCCAGTACCATGAAAGTAGGGATTGCGCATGGGATCGGCTGCTATCCTGACAAGCTGCCAAAAGAAGAGCAAACCAAGTCGATCCTCCCCGACCAATTCCAGCATGAACTCGCAATAGCTTACAACCTCAAGGGACGCGGACTTGTCATTCTTACCGCATGCAGCCACCGCGGCGTCGTCAATACCATCAAGCAGGCCCAGGCGGCCTCGGGGGTTACCAAAGTGCATGCAGTGATCGGCGGATTCCACCTTGCTCCCTACAAGGAGGAGTATGTGCGCCAGACCATCGCGTCGCTCCAGGAGATGAACATTGATTACGTCATCCCGCTGCACTGCTCGGGCGAGGTGTTTTACGAATGGGCGAAGTCTGAAATGCCAACCAGGCTACTGCGCTCTTACACAGGAACTCGCTTCGCATTCGAGGGTAGCGGTGCCTAAGAATGCTTCAAACCGTGGTGGGCTAGGGCACGTAAAATTTCTGAAGTGATTTGCTGACGCGACGACAATTCGCACGTCCGCTTTGGGTCATTAGCGGACATTGGGGGTATCAGGGATGGCCGCTTTACCCCCAGAAGCGGACATGCTCATCGTCGGCATCAATGTCTGCTATGTGCCAACAGCGGACCTACGGCAATCAGCTCTTAGTTCAACTGGGACCTTCGGATAAAACGCTGGGAGACATGATGCCGACGCATTAAAGCTTGAGCCATTGCCATCGCGGTCATCATTTCGTTCTCGCTGGCACCGGAGTTTTTGTCTGCCATGGCCAACAGCTTGCGAATCTTATCAATGATGTTGTCTTTGCGCATAGGTTCCCTCAGCTGCGTGTTTTCTCACGGCAGCGTGCCACGCACCGTTTAACGAAACCCTTTCTTTCGGGAATCTATCGCCCTTGCGGTCGTTATTACGGAAGCGGCCACCTGCAAAGGGCAGCTTCCTTCGTTGACTTCGCCGGCCATTTTCAATTCAATTCGGTGTGTTTCCCGAGCACTCCAAGGAATCCTCCGTTTCCAGCTTCTCCCAGGCGGCCGAGATCGTTGGCCAACTTGGCGAGGAACTGGCGTTTGTGGCTCCCAACCAAGACGTTGGACTTCTGCCGATCAACAGATTGGTTATGGATCTCGAGGAACTGGCGGAAACGGACGTCCCACCCGCGTTATCAGTCGGTTTGCAGGTGGCACGCGCGTGGTTGGACCAGACATTTGACGGCGCCGGCAAGTTTACCGAGGAGACGATCCGCAATTTCAACCAGTGGCACGAGTGGATAGTGGCGGTCTTGCAGGCCTGGCAGATGGGAACGACAATGCCTGCCTGGCCTGAGGGCTGGGCTCCGGCCGGCAGAGCCGAGAAAATCGCAACCGAAACGGACAAGCCCGCCGCAACGCCCTCAGACGTGGAAGAGTTATCGATCCGCCTCAACCTTGCCGAGGATTTCGGACTTCTGCGAGAATTCCACGGTAAGTCTGTGGAACTGCTCCATGACATCGAGCAGGGAATTCTTGCGCTGGAGGACAATCCCGCCGATACGGTCACGGTCAACTCCATTTTCCGCGCATTTCACACCTTCAAGGGCGCCGCGGGGTTTCTGCATCTAGAAGCGCTTCGCGGCCTCGCGCACGATTTGGAATCCCTCCTTGACGCCGTACGGCGCTCCGAGCTGCGCATCACTTCGGAGATCATCGACCTAATTCTCGCCGGTGCCGATGCGCTTAAACACTTCACCCGCGAGATCGGCGCGCAGCTCGAGGGCGCGAACGCTGGAGTACCAATCCTCGTCCCCACGCGTCACATCATCGCGCGCCTGCAGTCTGTCCTTCGCGGTGAACCGCTGCAGGACGCCGCGCCCGCGTCCGAGGCCGCGGTCACTCCCCTAAAGCCACCCGCACCTGCCGCTAGGCAGAAAGTTCGACAGAGCGTAGCCGGCGCCACGGAGGGGTTGGGCGTACCCAACCCGTCAAGCGGGTTTGTGAAGCTCGATACAGCAAAGCTGGACAGCCTAGTCGATCTTGTCGGCGAGCTCGTCATCGCACAGTCTATGGTGGTCCAGAACCCCGACGTTCAGTCGATCAACAGCCTTAGTCTGGTGCGCTGCCTGCGCCAGCTTAGCCGGATCACCACGGACCTTCAGCGCAACGCCATGTCGCTTCGCATGGTCCCGATTCGTTCGATGTTCCACAAGATGAATCGACTTGTGCGAGATCTCGCTGCGCAACAGCAGAAGCAGGTTCAACTCTTGCTCGAAGGTGACGAGACCGAGCTGGATCGCAATATTGTCGAAAAGCTAAGCGATCCCCTTGTCCATATGATCCGCAATGCGATTGATCACGGACTTGAGGATCCAGCCGACCGCCTCGCGCAGGGCAAGCCGGAGCTCGGCACAATTCGCCTGACCGCTGCCCACCAGCGCGGCGGCATCGTCATCCGCATCCAAGATGATGGCAGAGGCCTTGACCGCGGCCGCATTCTCGCCAGAGCCATCGACCGTGGCTTGGTGAACACCAACGCGAGCTTGACCGAGTCCGAGATTTTTTTGCTGATCTTCCAAGCGGGATTCTCCACTGCTAACAAGGTGACCGATCTTTCCGGTCGTGGCGTTGGCATGGACGTCGTACGGCGCAATATCGAGAACCTTCGCGGCAAGGTCGAGATCCAATCGGTACCTGGTCAGGGCACAACCTTCACCATCCTGCTTCCACTGACCCTTGCCATTATCGACGGTTTGCTTGTCGGAGTGGGCGGCCACCGCTACATCATTCCCACGCTCTCCATCCGCGAGTCCTTCAGGCCTCCACCCGGTGCGGTGACGACAGTCCATGGGCGCGGCGAGGTGGTCAGCGTGCGGGGCCGGCAAACACCACTGCTCCGCTTGGGTCACTATCTCGGGACGCCTTCGCAGGCAGTCAAGCCCGAGGACGGCATCATCGTCGTAGTCGAATCCGGCGGCTCAGCGCGGGGCCTGCTCGTGGATGAGCTCATGGGCAAACAGGAAGTCGTTATCAAAAGTCTCGGCCGGGCCTTCAGGCAGCAGAATCTGCTGGCCGGTGGCGCAGTCCTCGGCGATGGCTGGGTCGGCCTCATCCTCGACGTGGACACTCTAGTCCAGATGCCCTATCAACCACCGCAGCCTACTGTCCGGGTCTCCCCTCCCACGCCATGAGCCAAAAGACATCACCCCTGACTCCACCTGCCGCCGGGGAGGGAAGCTATCTAACGTTCACTCTTGGCGACGAGTCGTATGGACTTCCCGTTCTCAACGTTCGGGAGATTATCCGCCTATGTCCCATCACGCCGGTACCCCGGATGCCGACGCATGTAAAAGGTGTCATCAATCTCCGCGGCACGGTCATCGCAGTGGTAGACCTTCGGGCCAAGTTCCAGCTTGCCGCTACAAGCTACGGCGAACGGACCTGCATCGTTGTCGTCCAGATCGCCGCGCCTTCCGGCGGCAGCACTCTAATGGGTGCCGTCGTGGATGCCGTCGAAGAGGTGGTACAACTGACGGCAGACGACATCGAGGCCACGCCGCACTTCGGAGGGGCGCCGGAGACGCAATACATTCTGGGCTTGGCCACGATCCAGGGCGGCGTAAAAATCCTGCTCAACATCGAAAAAATCTTCTTGGAGGACGGGACCCTCTCGTTGCCGCCTCTGACAAAAGCGGAACCAACTCAACCCGAAAAAGGATGACCATGAACAACTGGACCATCTCGCGGCGGGTTATCGCCGGCTTTGCCGTCATGCTGCTGATCATTGTAGCGCTCGGGGTGTTTGCCCTGTGGCGACTGACCGGTCTCGCGCAAAATGTCGCTGATTTGGCGGACAGGAGTCTCCCAAGCGTGCTGTTGCTGAACGAGGCATCCAAGGTTTCTCGGGGCAACTTAATTGACCTTCTGCAGATCGACGCGACGGGGTCGTCCGAGCGGAATGCCGTACTCGAACAAAGGATCGCCGCCAATACGGTGCGCCGGGACGAGTTGCTCAAGAGTTACGAAGACCGGGGCTTGATCGCTGATGACGAAGACCGTCGGCTATTTGAGGACGTCCAGCGCGCGAAAGAGATTATGACAGCCTCCCGCAGTCGCGCGATCGAATTGGCTCGCCAAGGAAAGGCCGATAAATCTCGGCAATTGCAGCAACAGGCCGTCATCCCCGACTATGAGAAATATCTCAAGGCGATCGACCTCACTGTTGACTACAAAGCCAAGCTCGGCCAATCCACCGCGGATGCGGGCAAGGCATCTGCGCTCTTGAGCCGCCGCTTGATCGGCCTCGCCCTCGGCCTCGCATCGCTTGTGGCATTTCTTCTGGCATGGCAGGTCATCCGCTCGACAAACCGCGCCCTCAAGGAAATTACCGTCAACCTCGATCGGGGGTCGATCCAGACCGCCTCAGCGGCCCGCCAGGTGTCTATGGCGAGTCAAAACCTCGCTTCCGGAGCCAGTGAGCAGGCCGCATCAGTCGAGGAGACGAGCACGTCGCTCGAAGAAATGTCCAGCATGATTCGCGCAACGGCGGAAAACGCCGAAAAGGCCAAGGAGCTAGCCTCCGAAGCTCGCTCCGTGGCTGCAACCGGTGCAATGACGATGGCCGAAATGACCCATGCGATGGCAGCGATCAATTCGTCTAGCGCCGAGGTCGCCAAGATCGTCAAGAATATCGATGAGATCGCCTTCCAGACAAACATTCTCGCTCTCAACGCGGCGGTTGAGGCAGCGCGGGCTGGCGAGGCCGGCGCCGGCTTTGCGGTCGTTGCCGACGAGGTTCGATCGCTAGCCCAGCGCAGCGCCGCCGCCGCTAAGGAGACGGCGGACAAGATCGAGGGCGCGATCGTCAACAGTCGAAAAGGATCTCAATGCACCGCCAAGGTCGAGGAGTCGCTCACGCAGATCGCCGAGAAGGTGAGCTCTACCGACGCGCTTGTCGGGGAAATCGCCACTGCCGCCCGCGAGCAAGCGCAGGGTATCGAGCAGATCAATGCCGCCATCGCCCAGATGGATAAGGTCTCCCAAAGCAATTCCGCCAGCGCAGAGGAGAGCGCCAGCGCCGCGGAAGAACTCGATGCACAAGCAGAAACTTTGAAAGATCAGGTGGCGAAACTGCGCCTGCTCGTCGGCGGCAAGTCCAATGGCATCAGCCCGACGCCGGTGTCGTCGACGCGGCTCCTAACGAAGACGGCTCCCGCCATTACCCGCACTGGGCGCCGCGCGATCCCGATGCCCGAAGATCATGCAGCCAAGGCCGACGCGGACGACGGCAATTTTCGAAACTTCTGAGCTCAGCTCGCCGGTCAGCAACAATTGATTGGACGCATCTTGTGACGATGTCCTTTTCCGGCAAGGCGTACCGGATTTTGGTTGACTTGGTTTACGAGCACAGCCGCATCCGGCTGGGTGCTGACAAACAGACGCTGCTGACGAACCGCCTGCAGAAGCGCCTCCGCGTGCTGGGCTTGAAATCCTACGATGACTACTGCGCTGTTCTCGAGTTCCCGGAGGGATCGGAGGAGATCGAGGAACTGGTGGATCTGATCTCCACCAACCATACGAAATTTTTCCGCGAACGCGATCACTTCTCCTTTCTCGTCAACCGTGTTCTGCCAGTGCTGATGCCGAGGTTAGTTTCCTCGCGACTGCCGCTGCGACTTTGGTCCGCGGCCGCCTCGTCGGGTGAGGAGGCATATACGATGGCCATCGTGGTCGCCGAGCACTTACGCTCATATTCCCCCGTCGAGTGGCAGATCACCGCCTCAGATATCTCCCGGCGCATGCTCGCACACGCTCAGCAGGGCATCTATCAAATGGATGCCGTCCAAACGGTGCCGCCAGAGCTACTGAAGCGCTATTTTCAGAAGGGGATCGGCGTCCGGGCCGGGACCTGTCGGATCAAGCGCGAACTCCGGGAGCGCTTGCGCTTTGAGCGGATTAATCTTTTTCAGCCCACTTATCCCGTGGCTCGGAAACAGCATGTGATCTTCTGCCGCAACGTCATGATCTATTTCGATGCGCCTTCTCGCGCGATCGCCGTGCAGCGGCTGACGCAGTACTTGTCCCAGGGCGGCTACCTAATTGTGGGACATTCAGAAAGCCTGCTTGGCACCCGCCACGGCTTGCAACCTATCCAGCAGGGGATTTACCAACGGCTATGAACGTTCGCGACCTCGGGCACCATCGAGCCTTGCGCTTCCACAGGCGCCACGGTGCGGCGACCAATAATGAATAGTGCTGAGCGCAAGATCCGGGTGCTGATCGTGGACAATTCCGCACTCGCCCGACGCGCCATCAGTGAGGCTCTTGCGCGCGATCCCGAGATCGAGGTTGTCGGCGCCGCGAGCGACGCCTATGTCGCGCGCGATCAAATTCTGGCTCTCCAACCGGATGTGGTCACGCTCGACTTGGAAATGCCGCGCATGGATGGGCTTAGCTTCCTCAAGATTTTACAGGAATATTACCCAGTGCCGGTCGTTGTGGTGAGTTCGCTCACTCAGTCTGGCTCCGCCAAGGCGCTGGAAGCCCTTGCGGCTGGCGCCTTGGATGTCCTGGCCAAGCCAGACGGCAGCGGGAACCTGGGGCAGTTGGCGAACCGGCTGGCATATCATGTGAAGGCAGCAGCGCACTCGCGCCGCGCCCCTCCGCGTCTCAAGCTGCCCACCGAGCCAGCGGTACCAATCGCACCACCCATTCGCCCCGGCACTTTCTCCGCCCGCCGGATCATCCTGATTGGATCCTCCACAGGGGGCGTCGAGGCTTTGCGCTTCCTGCTGCCGCGCTTACCCAACGGGTTACCGCCGATTGTGGTGGTACAGCACATTCCGCCGAATTTTTCCCGCATCCTGGCCAATCACTTGGATGAGTTGTGCCCCTTCACCGTGCGCGAGGCTGTGGATGGCGAGGAATTGCAGCCTGGCTTGTGCCTGGTGGCGCCCGGCGACTTTCATCTTGCGCTAGCAGCCTCAGGCCGCGGCTATCGGGTCCGGTTAACTCAGTCTCCACCCGTGCACCACTGCCGCCCCTCGGTGGACATTTTGTTTCGCTCCGCGGCCGAGATCGCTGGGGATCAGGCCGTCGCGGTCCTACTTACGGGGATGGGCGTCGACGGCGCGCACGGTCTCCAGTCGCTGCGCGTAGCCGGGTCACGCACCCTCGCTCAGGATGAGGAAAGTTGCGTGGTTTTCGGAATGCCTCAAGCAGCAATCAAGCTTGACGCCGCCGAGGACGTGATAACGCTTCCCCGGATGCCGCAAGCTATTCTGCAGGCTCTCGCTAAATCTGTCCGTAATGATAGCTGAACCGCCAACCCCCGAGCTCAACGTCAAGTCGAGATGAGACCAAAAATTCTAAGTGTGGACGACAGCGAGGCCGTACGGATGCGTCTCGCCCGGCTGTTTCGTCCGTTCGCTTGCGAAGTATTCGAAGCCGCCAATGGGGAGGAAGGTCTGGCGGTGGCCGCGCGGGAAAGGCCGGACCTGATCCTCCTCGACTACAACATGCCCGTCATGGACGGCGTCAGCATGCTCCGGCGTCTGCGGGAACATGCCGACTTGAGACGCACGCCGGTGATCATGCTCACTGGCGAATCGAGCGCGGAAAACATCGCCACCGTGGCCCGCCTAGGTGTTCGCGATTACATCACCAAGCCATTTGACGAGAGGCTTTTGCTTGCGAAAGCCGCCCGCGCCATCTCCCTGGTAGCGCGACCCTCTCATGACCGGTGCGAGAGAGAGCCGGACCCACAGTCGAAAAGAGGACGCCCAGGGCCCATTGAGCGCAGAGGGGCCAGAGCCCGCGGCCCAGCTTGTCGAGGCGCCGTCCCCCTTATCCGCAGCTCCGTTGCAGCGGGCCTTCGTCCTGGTGGTGGACGACAGCCGCACGATGCGGCTCAGCCTAGTTCAGGCGCTGAACGAACTCGGCTTCGACAATATCAAGGAGGCCAAGAACGGTCGCCAGGCGCTCGAGCTCGTGCTCAAGGAGCCTTTCGACCTGATGCTGCTCGACATGGAGATGCCAGAAATGAATGGCATGGAGGTTCTTCTGGCTATGAAGAACAACCCACAACTCAGCGGGTTGCCGGTCATCGTGATTTCCGGGGCCGACCAGATCGAGAACGCCGTCAGGTGCATCGAGGCCGGAGCGGAGGATTACCTCCCAAAGCCCTTCAATCCCACCTTGCTTCGCGCCCGCGCGACCTCTTCCATTGAAAAGAAACGTCTCCGTGACCTTGATCGCATCCGCTTGACGCAATTACAGACCGAAAAGGACAGAACGGAAGCAGCTAACACGCTCGTTACGGAGAAGAACCAGATACTCGAAACCCTATCCTCAAAGTTGTCGAAATATCTATCGCCACAGATTTATCAGTCTATTTTTAGAGGCGACCAAAACGTCGAGATCTCCTCCAAAAGAAAGAAGCTCACAATCTGCTTCACCGATATAGCAGGTTTCACCGAAACGACGGACAACCTGGAATCGGAGGAGTTGACGAACGTCCTCAATCATTATCTCACCGAGATGTCCGTGATTGCCCTTCAGCACGGCGCAACCATCGACAAGTTTATCGGGGATGCGATACTGCTGTTCTTCGGCGATCCAGAATCTAAAGGTGTTGCTGAGGATGCCAAGGCTTGCGTCCTAATGGCGATCGCCATGCAGCGTCGCATGCGCGAGCTGGAGCAGGCGTGGCGAAACCGCGGTCTATTGCGGCCGTTTCGAATACGTATGGGGATCGCCACCGGATTCTGTACTGTGGGTAATTTTGGCAGCCGGGACCGGATGGATTACACCATCATCGGCAATGAGGTGAACCTAGCGGCGCGGCTCCAATCCGCTACCGAGCCGGGGAGCATCTTGCTGTCCCACGAAACGAATGCCCTTGTGCAAGGCCTCGTCTTGACGGAGGAACAGCCTCCGATCACGGTGAAGGGATTCCCGAAGCCGATCTCGGGCTACAAGCTCGTCGGCACGTATGATGACCTCGTCAAGGCGGGAAGGGTGGTGCTAGAGGAGCGCGATGGACTGCACGTGTTGGTAGATTTGACCAAGCAGGACCGGTTCGATGCGATCGACATCCTGCAGGGCATCCTCAACCAGCTGAAGCAGCCAAAGGGGAAAGTGAAGCATGCAATGGGAGCGACCCGACGCCGCAAGAAAGGCGCAGTGGAACTCTGAAAACAAAATGTGCGACGGCCGCGGCCTGCGGCTCAGGGGATTGCCGATATGGACGGCTTTGCTGAGTCTGCTTTGGGGCAAAAGCAGACGTGATTGCTCGCGGCGGGAGAACGCGAAGAAGTTCCAGGACGCTATCACGTCGATCCTATGACCAGGAAATTGCTCGCGGAGCCGGAGCGAAATCTAATCCCCGAAGCTACCCAAGCGCTGGGGCCTACGCCAAAAGCGCGACAGAAGAAAAAGAAACCGAAGAAGCTGAAGAAAGAGTACCGCTAGCCGCGCCGGCGAGCGCATCAGGACATAGGGGCCTGCCTACTTACGAGCAATTGGATGTCATGAGCGACATGGCCGCTTCGTGGTGGACCAGGTCATGTCCACATTGGGTCAAAAAGCTGACATCCATCTCGGCTAGCGCCGGCAAAACCATCGGCCATTCCATGGATCTGCATTAGCGACCGCAACGCCGTGTTTGGCAGATCGGCTCCGCTTGCTTGATTTTCGTGCGGAGGGCTTAGTTACTGGTCGTCACTTCGTGTAGCCGACGAAATAAACGCCGATAGTCGCACCCGATGCGTCCTTGATCGGCTCATAGCCGCTGACATAGGGCGTCCCGAGAATGGACGTTTTTCCGTAGTACGCATTGCCCGCTTTGATCGACTTGAGGGCCGCGCCGGTCAGGATAGTTCCAAGCCCACGCCTTCCTATCCGCGTCGACACGTTCGTCGCGATGCGGATGTAATCATCGCCGCTTTTCACGAACAGCGTCGCCGCCGTCCCGCGTCCGCCTTCTTCCGCAACAGCGTCTACCACGGAAACGTTGTTGTTCATTTTGGTCGAGCCGAAATACAGAGCAGGAGCATCCCTGCCGCCGACTTCATCTATTCCATTAATATTTGGCGCTCCCAATTTCGTGGTCTGGTCTTTCAAAGCCGCCATCGATTTCGCAACTCTTGCATCCTGAGCATTGCCAACACTTGGAATAAGCACCGGAGTTGCAAGCAAGCCAACCGAAAGGACAAACATGCCAATGACATGCGCTTTTTTGAATGACCTAAGGACTATAGATTTCATTGGTTCTCCCCGGATTGAGCGGGCGGCTTCATGCCTGTGCTCTAACCATGGAACAACGGGCTCGCGTTGGAAGAATATCACTGGACGCGCATCAATCACTAGATGGCGAACGTCGTAAATTTCTGCGTGGGGCTTCGTCCGGTAAAGCGTGGGAGGGGGAGCCGCACCATGCCAAGCGGGTCCGGACCCCTAGCGCTGGCATCCCCCTCCCGTCCCTCGGTAAGCGGAAGCTATTCACCAGACTGGCCTCGGTGTTTGTCTAAACGTGCCAATCTTTTGTTGAACGATGCGACCCCGACTTAAGTATAGATTGCCCATATCTCCGTACAGCGGTCCCGCAATTCTGCGCTGCCAAGGTTCAAAGCTAAAACCGAGACGAAGCCAGTCGCATAGGTCCTTCCGATGGAGGAAATCGATGGTCTTTGGTGCGCCCACACGGATCGTACTGTGCCTTTTGATCGGCGTTTTGGTGGGCCTGATCGGCGTAGCTCTTGGTGCACCTTTGATCATAGTGTTGCTTGTGGCACCGACCGCAGCGGGACTCACGGTGATCATCGCAAAGGAACGAAGTAGCTCGCGCTCCATTGCCTTGCGGCAGGCGCGCAAGAAGCAACGACTTTCGTCCTCCGCGCACATACACATTGTCCGCTATGGGTCATGAGCAGACATAGCGTCACGACCGCGTCATGTCCGTTATTCCCCTCAAAGCGGACATTCATCAGCGCTGGTTTGCACGTCCGCTTAGTGCCAAAAGCGGACATAGATAGTCACTAGACATTGCGCCGGACCGATAGGTCACGAACGGCTTGGCGTAATGTGGGAAAGATTCGGATGCGGTCTCCTGGAAAACCCCGCGATCGGGCCCAGTTTTGCCACTCAGTTGCCCTCCCGGCCGCATTAAGTCGTATACCGCGAGTTTCAAGTGTCCCCACCAATTCGGTGACCGTGAGCAGTCCGGTAGCATCGATGTTGGTAACCGGGAGCAGATCGATAACGACGTGACGAAGGTTTGGCCCCGCCGCGTCAACGACTCGTATTAATTCCCGTTTGAAGTGAGGTGCATTGAAAAAGGTAATCGGCGCATTGAAACGAAACAGCAGCATCCCAGGAAATTCCTGACTGCCCTCATGTCGGTCGAGCGAATGAAGTCCTGGAAGGCCTTCGACCTTACCCAAAATTTCCACGCGTGGCCGAGACATCAATTGAATAAAGCGCAGTAGGGCAAGGACCACGGCGAACAGAATGCCGTTGACGGCCCCCAACGCCACAACGCCGAGCGTGGCAAGTGCTGACAGAACGGCCTCGGTCCGATCAATTTGATAAAAGAGTTTGACGCTGCGAATATCGATCAAGGACAAACTAGCGACGACGAGCACGGCGCCGAGCGCCGCCATCGGGACGTATTGCAGCGGTGTAGTGAAAAACAGCAGCACTAGCGCCACTGCAGCGGCCGCCACGAGCCCAACGGCATGCGTTCTTCCCCCTGCCGCATCGCTCATGGCCGTGCGTGAGTCAGCCCCGCTTACGGCGAACCCCTGCGACACGGCCGATGCCATGTTTGCTACGCCCAACGCCGCGAAATCCTGGTCCGGCTGAATGTCGTATCCGTTTTTCGTCGCAAAACTTCGAGCCGTAAGCATCATACTTGAGAAGCTGACAAGTGCTAAACCCGCCGCTGCCGCCAGAATCGGTGGAAGAAGCCCCGGATCGGCGCTAGGCAGCGTAAGTGCTGGCAGACCACCCGGCACTGGGCCCACCGTCTTCACTCCCATGTCGGTCAGGTGGAAGAGGAAAACCGCAGCGCCCGCCAGGGTCATGCCAACAAGAGCTGCGGGTAGCCACGGCAGTAGGCGAGGTGTAATCACCATGACAAGAAATGTTCCGGCAGCAACGGCGAGGGTCGGCCCGTGGCTCTCGCCGAGTTTCCCAAAGATCTCTACCAGGCGGGCCAAAATCCCGCTCTCAACAACCGCAAAGCCGAAAATCTTGTCGGCTTGCCCCAGGATTATCGACAGCGCCACTCCATTCAGGAAGCCCACCAAGATGGGCCTCGACAAGAAGTCTGCGAGCGCGCCTAGGCGAAGAAAGCTTGCGGCGATACACATCAACCCTGTGAGCAAGGCCAGCATTGCCGATAAGGAGGCGTAGGCGGCTTCATCACCTGCTGCGAGGGGAGCGACGGCGGCTGCAATCACGGCGCACGTTGCCGCATCGGGGCCGACAATGAGTTGGCGCGACGAGCCGAAAATCGCGTAGGCCACAAGGGGCAATAGGCTTGAATAAAGACCCACCTCTGGACGAAATCCGGCAAGTCCGGCATATGCAATCCCAACCGGCAATGCCACCGCGGTAACCGCGAGGCCCGCTTTTATGTCAGCTGGCGCATCCGAGAGCTTGTACTCAAGTAGCTCGACGAGACCAGGAGCGTAACGGGCAAGAGGCGGCATTCGGAAATATGACCGCGGGTGTGAATTGGGGGAGCCTCTGCCCACTCAATACTTCTCGTCGATCCAGCGCCGATTGGCGATTGTCGCCGCATCGTCATATTCGTTCTTCTTGTCGCGACCTGGCAGTTTGACCTTTTTACGGGGTTGGGTCTCGTAAGGAAGCGAGCTCAGGAAATGCGAAATCCGCTGGAGCTTGGGCCGTTCGTCGACGTCCCTGGTGGAATCAAGAGACTCCCCGACTATATCAATATTCTGCTGTGCCATTTAAGGGACTCCTAGAGGCCAATGGTCGGCGGCATATCTCTGGTGGCCGCCCCGAAGAAGGCGCGCAACCCTCCAGTCAATTCAGGGGTTGCTTCTCCTGGGAAAACAGTAGCGCGATGACGACGATTTGAACACCTACCCACTCCTGCCGATCTTCCTGGTTAGCAGGCCCGGATGAGACTTGCCGAAGGACATCTTAAAATCAGACGATGGACAAAAAACGACCCCAAACGGGCGGGATCGTTCACCTCTCGACGAGAGGAGGAATTAGATGCGGACCTCCAGCTCGCGGCCCGTTCAGTTCCTAGGCCAGGGCCCACTGCCAGAGTTCGACTGCTCGCAACAACCCCTCCCAGACAACATCCGGGTACTACTCTGGATGCTTGAGGGTGCACAGCGGCGGCATCACCTAGCGAGAAGGTGGCAAGGTCAAGCCGTGCACGACCTTCACGTCGAAGTGGAGGGTGGCGACATCATGGTTACCCTGCCGGGAACAGGTTACGCCGTGACGTACTATAAGCCGGCGAACTCCCCACAGCTTCATGGCAAGTACTTCCCATTGCAGGTCGATCGACGGTCTCCGATCTCGCACGCGGCATTCGTCGGAAAAGCCTGGAAGCTCGCTACCGACAAGGCGCGCGAGTTGGGGTGGATCATGTAAAGTTACGCGGCAAGCCGCACCGGCCGCTAGTCAGCATCCATCTCGCAAACAAACCTTTGCCGTCAGCTCCTAAAGATGCTCGTAGGCCTCGAAGGTGCTCAAAGTTTCTGTGTGAGCATCTTCAGATGAGAGCACCCTGGTGTTCGGACAACCGAACATGCGATTGATGCATACGGCTTAAGCTCGGTTATCCCCTGCTGCTTACCTTAGCTTGCTGGCCGCATTGAATGCTGAGCGGCTTGTCCTAGTCGCCGCCATGTTCGGTCAGTTGGAACATATGCTCAATTGCTTCGCGAGAGTACTCACGTATCCACGCCGCTCTCATGCTGGGCGAATGTTCTGGTTCATGTGGAAGAAGTTCGTCGGATCGAACTTCGACTTAATCTGTCGCAGGCGCGGATAGTTCGGCCCGTACGCGTCCGCCGCCGGATCGCCCGCCTCGTCATCGTCCAGATAGTTGACATAGCGCCCCGCTCCGAAGAACGGACGCATGGCCGCGTAGCTCTCGCGCGTCCACGCGATGTTGCGTTCAGTGTCGGCCGGATTTGCCCACTGCGTGAGGAAGAGCATGTTGTAGCCAACCGCGCGATGTGGGAACGCGGTGTCCCCCACGCCAATTCGCGTCATCGCGCCATGCGGGTGCTCCAGCATGATGCCGGCCATGGGTGACGGGACACGCGCATAGCAATCGATCATTGTGTCGATGGCCTCGTCGCTGAGCGCTGAGAGGAAGCTCGACTTCCAGTAGTTGAGCGCCCCTTTCGGATAACCGGCGTCGATCATTTGATTGGCCGCGGAGTACGGCATCGGTCCGACGACATCCATCACGGGCGGTCCAAACGTCTTGATCGGCTTGACCGCCGCATCGCCGTCGGCGAGCGTGCCGCAATGACACGGGATGATGCCGGCGAGCTTGGTGTTCGATCCATCAGGTGCGTGGATCAAGCCAGCGACCAGCGTCAGCTCGTCGGGCGCCGTTTCGGTGACGTCACGGAACAGCCGCAGGACATCGCGGGCGCGTGCGAACGGATGCAGGGCTAGCCCGCTGGTGACCATCGGTCCAACTGCTTGGACGTTGAACTCGAACGACGTCGCGACACCGAAGTTCCCGCCGCCTCCCCGCACCGCCCAGAACAAGTCCGGCTGCTCGTCCTGACACGCCGTGACGACGCGACCGTCCGCCAGCACGAGCTGCGCCGATCGGAGGTTGTCAATCGCGAGGCCGTGTTTGCCGAGCAGCCACCCAAGTCCGCCACCGAGCGTCAGTCCGCTAACGCCGGTGGTCGAGATGACGCCGCCAGTGCTCGCGAGGCCGTGCAGCTGCGTCTCGCGGTTGTACTCCGCCCACGTAACGCCCCCCTGCGTCCGCACAGTGCGCGCGATCGGATCGACGTGAACACCTTTCATTGGCGACAGGTCGATCATCAACCCGCCGTCGATCGTCGCGCGGCCGGCGACGTTGTGGCCGCCGCCACGGACGGCCACCTCCAAGCTGTGTTCGCGCGCCAAGTTCACGGCGTCCACCACATCCGCCGTGTTCCGGCAGCGCGTGATCAGGGAGGGTCGTTTGTCGATCAGACCATTGTGCACGCGCCGCGCCTCGTCGTAACCGATGTCGAGAGGCTGGAGGAGGTGTCCAGCGAAGCGCGTCGCGAGCTCGTTCACGGCGTCGGAGATGGAACTGAGGGCCATTCGCGTCCTCTTTGCGGCTTCGAGCCGACCAAGGGCGGCCCCCACGTCCTCGCGCGATTTCGCAACCGGAGGCCGCAGAGTATACCGACGTTAAGCCCCGCGTCGTTTGGTTACTTTGGTTACAATGACGAGGTAAGGACGGAGAAATGCAGGGCCATGTGCTGGCCAACACAGAGCTCATCGGCACGTACCAAAAAGGTGACCGGTAGCAAGCCAAGCAGGATTACCGCAAGAACTCACGTGTGTGCTCCTCTGCCGATCTTCCAGTCATTTCAACAGATGGCAATTGATAGAGCTCGCCATACTTGGCGCGAAGGTAGGCGATGTAGGGCTTGGTGCTCATCGGCCCACCGGTCGTACGCTGGACAAGCTCGTCCGGCTTAAACTTGCGTCCATGTTGATAAAGATGTTCGCGCAGCCAAGCATGCAGCGTATTGAATTCACCGACTGCCATCTCGCTCGGAATTTCGGGATGTGCTTTGAGAGCGGCAGCGTAAAACTGCGCACTCAGAATGTTGCCGATGGTGTAACTCTGAAACGCACCACCCATGCTGCCGGTGTACCAGTGGACGTCCTGCAAACAACCATCTCGATCGTCGGCAGGCGCAATTCCGAGGTAATTTTGCATCCCTGCGCGCCAGGCGTCTGACAGGTCTTTCGCCCGCAAACGCCCCTCGAGAAGTTCCAGCTCCAGCTCAAAACGCAGCATAATGTGAAGATTATAGGTTACTTCGTCCGCATCGGTGCGGATCAAGGACCGTTCCACTCTGTTGATGGCGCGATAGAAAGCGTCAAATGGTACTTTGCTGAGCTGGTCTGGATAGGCGCGCTGCAGGAAGGGATAGAAGTATTGCCAAAAGCGGCGACCACGACCGACTACGTTTTCCCAGAGTTGAGACTGGCTCTCATGCACGCCGATCGAAGTTCCTCGCCCGACGGGGGTGCCGTCCAGCGCTGGATTGACGCCCTGCTCGTAGAGCGCATGCCCGGCCTCGTGCAAATTTGAAAACAGCGCCTCTCGGATATCGCTCTCATTGACGCGGGTGGTTATTCGGACGTCGCCCGCGGAAAGCCTAGTGCAGAATGGATGCAGAGTCTTATCGAGGCGGCCACGATCACAGTCGTAGCCAATTCGTTTGACCACGGAGAGGCCAAACTCAAGCTGCTCAGCTTCGCCGAAGGACCCGCGTAGGCAAACGTCGTCTGCTAGCGGTTGGCTGCATATGGCCTGCACGATCGGCACCAACTCGCTCCTCAGCTCCGCAAACAGCGTGCGAATCGAAGCCATCGTCATACCTTCGTCGGCATCATCAATGAGAGGGTCGGCGACGTGCTCGTAAGGGGCGAAGAAGTCTGCGTATTCGCGACCAAGATCGATCGCCTTCTCCAGGAAGGGCACCATGGTCGCAAGGTCATTCGCGGGCCTGGCTCGTTTCCAAGCGTCATAGGCCGCAGCACCGAACGCGCTGGCGCGCGCCACGTAATCGGAGGGCACCTTAATCGCCTTCTCGAAATCGCGTCGCGCGACACGTACAAGGCTCGCTTCTTCGGACTCGTAGGGCAGACTGGTGGCGAATGACTTAAGTTCCTCAAGCAGGTTGCCGAGCTCGATGGCGATCGACTTTTCATGGGCCAATCGGCTAACAATCGCGCCCTGCCGAGCCCGCGCAGTGGCTCCGCGCTTTGGCAGGTAGGTAGCCTGATCCCAGGAAAGCAGTGCAACTGCTGCCCTCAAGTCGCTGATCTCCAGGAGGCGCCGCTTCAGTTCCGCAAGCTTAACTTCGGCCGATGCCGATTGAGGCTTATGTTTTGCGTTGTCCATACCGTTAGAGATGTCGGTCTTTTCCGAATATAAGATTGTCATTGGGTACCGGCCAAGCCGGGCATTGACCTCATCGTCGATGTGAGCGGCTTCAGGATGATCGCGGGTGAGTGTTCCAACCTTGGAGCCCTGACATAACCGACATCACCGCCGCTGGCGTTTTCTCATTGGGCAACCGCACGGTGAACCGTATGGGCTACGGCGCCATGCAACTCGCCGGACCGGGGTTGTTCGGCCCGCCGAAGAATCGCCACGCGGCCTCGCGTGCTTCGCGAGGCGGTCGCGCTGGGGGTCAACCATATCGACACCAGCGATTACTATGGCCCTCACGTCACCAACCAGCAAATCCATGCCTCGCAATTTCTCGCCTTGCTATCCGCTTTTAGCGGGCGCGGTATATTTGCGCTCAACAATCTCCTTGATCCGGGCGCGCGTGCCGCGAGGCTAATGCTGCATCTTGGGTACGCCTCGCTAGTCAGGGCTTGATCTACATGACTAAACAAGGCAATCGCGAAATGGAGTCGCTAGATAGAAAAATGCGGACCAGAGCGGAGAACGACCTCTCATGGCACAGAGCTGTCAATCGGGGTCGGTCGAACCGGGCGTGGCAGTGGATCGTCGGAGCGGTGTTCGTGATTGCAATCATTCTCACCGGCTACCGCTTAGTTCAGACACAACAGCATTTGGAGACAATGCAGAGCGAACTTGAGAATGCTAAGCAGGCGGTAGATCAGGCAAAAGCGCAAGCTACGGAGCTCGCGAAACAGACCGCCAGTCAACGCGATGAGCTTCAGACCAAATTAGATCAGGCCACCTCGGAGATCAAATCAGCCCAATCCCAGCTTGAGGACACGCAGTCTCGTCTAGGAGGCATGCAGAGCGAACTTGAGAACGCTAAGCGGGTGGCAGACCAGGCAAAAGCGCAGGTTACGGAGCTCGCGAAACGGACCGCCAGTCAACGCGATGAGCTTCAGACCAAATTGGATCAGGCCACCTCGGAGATCAAATCAGCCCAATCCCAGTTTGAGGACACGCAGTCTCGCCTAGGAGGTATGCAGAGCGAACTTGAGAGCGCTAAGCGGGTGGCAGATCGTGCAAAAGCGCAGGCCACAGAGTTCGCGAAACGGAACGCCAGTCTCAACTCAGAGCTCGAGAAAACAAACGCTCAACGCGATGAGCTTCAGACCAAATTGGATCAGGCCACCTCGGAAATCACATCAGCCCAATCCCAGCTTGAGGACACGCAGTCTCGCCTAGGAGGTATGCAGAGCGAACTTGAGAAGGCTAAGCAGGTGGCAGCTCAGGCAAAAGCGCAGGCCACAGAGTTCGCGAAACGGAACGCCAGTCTCAACTCAGAGCTCGAGAAAAGAAATGCTGAGCTTCAAACCAAATTGAATTCTGCACCAAGCTCAGAGGCACCCGAAACCGCAAGTCAGCCGCTAACAAGAGCTGACTGCGATAAGGCGGGGATGCAGTGGAGCAATAGCGCGAACGTTTGCGGGACTAAATCGGAAGAATCGAAAACTCAGGCTGCATCAGAGGCTCCACCCGAAGCGCTGACCGACGGCACCGCCAGTCAGCCACTGACACGAATTGACTGCGATAAGGCAAACATGGTGTGGAATGAAAGTGCGAATGTTTGCGGAGAAAAATCGGAAGGAACCGAGACAGGGGCGGCACCTAAAATAGAAGCTGGCCCGCAAACATTACCGACGGCTGCATCAAATCGACGTCTGACTAGATCCGATTGCGATAAAGCCGGCAGGGCGTGGAACGAGCGCGGGAACGTCTGTGGCGCAAAAACCGAAGGATTGAAAGGCCCGGGTGCTGCTGTCCCGAAACCGAAAAGCACTGCGAAGGCCGAAAGCGCTAAACCCAAAGCAGCTAAAACAGCGAAGAGCCAAACTGACACTAAACGAAAATACAAGCCCCGACACAGTGCGCAGCCCAATCAGACTTTTGAGCGCCCATTCCGGCTTTTCCGTAATCCGAGCCACCCCGCTGGGACACGATAGTTCCGGCTTTGGGCGAAGCCAAGCAGGACTTCGAGGAAAGGCTGGAGAAATTGGAGAACGGGCAACGTAACGAGGCGTCCGCAATTTGATCCGTATTTTGACCCCCTCAGTGCGAGTAAAGCGATGAGATCGATGCTGAAACGACTTCAGACCCTAGAAAAGCACACCAAGCGCTGTCGCCGTGTGATCTTTCGATTTCATCTCAACGATGGACGCGTCGTGGATTCCGCAATGAACGCATTGCCCGAACCGTCAGAGTTCGCCGACGACTCTATCTTCCTCGATTTCTGCGAAGCAGACCTATACCTATGAGCGCATAAGCTCGAGGCTCGTTTGTCCGCGCGTCATGTCCGTTATTTCCCTCAAAGCGGACATTCATCAGCGCTGGTTTGCACGTCCGCTTAGTGCCAGAAGCAGACACAGTCACTCAATCCCTCAAACTTGGGTGAGATGCCCCACTCGAGATCCATACCCTGTGACTCTTTGGTCACATAGCGAACTTTATTTTGGTTGCTTGAGAGGGGGTCCGAAAATTGCCACTCTAAATGCCTAGAATCATAGGTAATAGAGAGGGATAGCCCAGAGACCGCCGGAACGACCGCAGTGCAGGGGTGCACTGCCAGCCGAGCCAGGCATAGGGCACATCGGCATACCGGGGGCACGCGCCATGCCGCATTACAACATTGGACCCACTATTGATCTTGATCGGTGGCATGACACCAGGCGCAGAGTAGAGCCGCCATGGCGCTCTTGGTGTAAGTCACCAACATGGAAGTCGATCAGAAGGCACAGGCTTGCCGAAGAACCACGGTGCCGACAGTGTGCCATTGAAGGTCGGATAGTAGCCGCAAGCCACGTCGATCACATCGAACCCCACCTAGGTCAGTGGTTGCTCTTTTTTAAATACGAGAACACTCAAAGCCTCTGCGCTCACCACCACCACAGGCATAATCATCCAGATAAGCGCGGCAACTCGACCAACGAACCAACGGACCGGTTGGTGGGTGCCCGGTCAGCTATTCGGAGCTGACGGGCCGAGGCTGATTTCTCCAAGCGGCGCTCATTGGGGGGTGCGCTACGCAAAGGCCAATTGATTAAGGGGAATAGGGATGATGCTGCGGCGTGCCGGTCTAGGCCTCCTCGTCGGAGCGGTCTTGATGGCCTCGTCAGCCGCGCCCGCCGGTCCAGCCCTTGTTTTCGAGCCCTATAACGGCACGGTGTTCTACGCCGAAGATCCCGACGCCCAGTGGTTCCCGGCATCCCTCACCAAGTTGATGACGGCCTATGTCGCCTTCCAGGCGCTGAAGGCAGGCACCGTCACGCCCGACACCAAGCTCATATGCTCCAAGGAGGCGACGGAGCAGGCGCCAAGCAAGCTCTGGCTGAAAGTGGGCGAGTCGATCACGCTCGACGTCGCGCTCAAGGTCCTCATCGTCGAGTCGGCCAACGACGTCGCCGTCATGATCGCCGAGGGGGTCGCCGGCAGTCAGGAGGCGTTCGTCCAACGAATGAACGAGACGGCACAGCATCTCGGCATGAGGCGGACCAATTTCGCCAACGTCAACGGCCTGCCCGACGAGCGTCAAGTCACCACCGCCCGCGACCTTGCCAAGCTCGCGCGCGCCATCATCATCGCGTTCCCCGAGCACGCCGATCTGTTCACCACCGTCCAGGTTCAGGTGGGCAAGCAGATCATGCGCACGCATAACGGCCTATTGGTGAGTCTCCCCGGCGCCGACGGCATGAAGACCGGGTTCATTTGCGACTCCGGATACAACGTGGTGGCGAGCGCCACCCGCGACGGCCGAAGGCTGGTCGCCGTGGTGCTGGGCGAGCAATCGAGAGCTACGCGCCGCGTGCGCGCGACCGATCTCTTGGAGAACGGCTTCAAGCGCTATTTCTGGAAGTCGCTGTTCGGCACCAGCATCGATGGGCTGGCGATCCAACAAGCCTCGTTGACCGAGGGGCCGCCGCATTTGAAGGACGCCATCTGCGGCGTCGCCAATCCGAAGCCGTCCCTTACGCGCAAGGTCAGTAGCAAGGTCAGTCGAAAGGGCGGCTCAAAGAAGCGCAGCACTATCAGCACCGGCGCCAATTGAGCGGACACATGTCCGCTTTGGGTCATTAGCGGAGATACTGACAAGTCCGCGCCATGTCCGCTTTACCCCCAATAACGGACGTTGGGCGGAACATCCAAATCAGCACTTGGCTGTCGGTTTATGAGTACACGCCCTAGTCTTGCCAGACCCCGGACTGGGCAGAAGCCCCGGACTTCCACGGGCTTCTGTGCAGCTTGACCGCAAGCCCTGCATTCCTGCTAGGAACCATTGGCATCTGGCAGCGTGTAGGACACCAGGTGCCCAACCTTCAGTACCGCTTAGTGCCATCAGCAGACATTCCTCAAGGGCTTCCCGCTTCTTGGCGGGGGGAGTCGTTTTTTCCTCTGCTGTGAAGACGTCGGCGAGCGCGCTCCTCGTCGGTAGCAGGGAACTCGAGAGGAATTGGACGGTTAACAGATCAATGCACAAGTCGGAGGCAGGAGCCCGGTTGCAGTTCAGCCGGGCTTCTTTCATGTCGTTGGTCCGTTGCGAAAATGAAAACTCTTCTCCTTCACAACCCCTCCGCTGGTGCTTCTCATCCGACCCCCGACGATTTGATGAAGGCTGCCCGTAAGGCCGGACTGGCTACTACCTACCAATCGATCAAGGACCAAGAGTTTAAGGCCACTCTCAGCGAAAATTGGGAGTTGGTGTTGGTGGCGGGGGGTGATGGCACAGTGGCTAAAGTTGCCCGTTGCTTGGTCAATCGCGGCATCGCTCATCGTGTCCCGGTAGCGCTTTTACCGGTTGGAACGGCTAACAATATCGCCCGATCTTTGGGGATCGAAGGAGAGGTGGGCGACCTGCTGTCAGGGCTTTCAACTGCAAAAGCCCGATACTTGGATGTCGGATTAGCGAGGGGACCTTGGGGCGACCGGAATTTTCTTGAGGCGGTTGGATGCGGTTCTATTGCGGAAGCAATTGCACACAGCGGTCCTAAGCCGCCTAAGCCCATCCGCATCGAGATGGGTCGCGAAGCTTTGAAAGATTTCTTGCGAGAGGCAGAGGCGGAACCGTTCGAAGTTGACGTGGACGGAGAGAAATTTGCGGGCGAGTTTCTCCTAATAGAAGCTCTTAACATAAATTTGAGCGGCCCGGCCCTGCCTCTCGCGTTTTCCGCCACGCCCGACGACCAACTGCTCGACATCATCTTTGTGTTCGCAAGGGATCGGCGAAGGATGATGAAGTGGTTGGATGGGGATCCGGAAGAGACGCCACCGCCGGCAACTGTGCTGCGCGGACGAAAAATTCAATTCATATGGGACAGCGCGTATTTACGGATTGATGACAGGATTTTCTTACCTCCTAAGAAACCTAGCATTGTCGAAGTTGAGCTGGAAAAGGAGCGCTTAATGATCCTCGGTCCCTCCTGAGGTCATTAGAGTCGCGTCACACGGTCGCCCGCATACCATCGAGCTCCTTATCGAGCATTTGCCTTGCGCTTTGGTCAGTGAAGTCGAGGCAAAGTGGCGTGACCGAGATGAGATTCGAGCGAACTGCCCATAAGTCAGTGCCCTTTGGTGGCTTAGCGCGCCGTCGCTCGATGCCAACCCAGTAGTAAGCCCTGCCACGAGTATCGAGACGGTCCTCGATGCGTAGGAGGTCGGGATCGCGCTGGCCCTGTGTGGTGGCAACGAACCCCTTCACGGCTTCAGGTTCGCAATCAGGAAAGTTGACGTTCAGGACCACGCCGTCTGGCCACCCAGCATTGAGCAGCTTACGCACGAGTTCCGCACCACGCTGCATCGGCGTCTCCCATTTCGGTGGCCCGGTCCCTTGGTCGGCCTCAGCTGGACCTGTGACGAGGCTCATGGCGATTGACGGAACGCCGAGCAGCGCCCCTTCAATTGCTCCGGCGACGGTGCCAGAGTAAGTCACATCATCGGCGAGGTTTTGCCCGCGATTGACTCCTGACATTACGAGGTCGGGCGGCTCGTCGCGCAGCAAGAAACGGACCCCCATGATGACGCAGTCCGTCGGCGTACCCTTCACCGCATAGTGACGCTTACCGAGTTCGCGCATACGGAGCGGCTCCGCCAAGGTGAGAGAATGGGACGCGCCACTGTTGTCGGTTTCAGGCGCCACGACCCACACGTCCTTGGTAATCTCACTGGCGATGTGCTCCAGAGCGTGCAAGCCAGGGGCCTCGACGCCGTCGTCATTGGTGATAAGTATGCGCATAGTCGAACCTCACTAGGCCAAAGACTGACGCCCGCATGGATGCTTTCCGGTGGGCTTCGGGATTGGCGTCAACATCCGGTCCCTAGGACGTCCACTCGATGCTCGACGCAGCTGACGTAATAGTCGTCCCCGCCTTTCCGGCCAGGATCGCTGGCAAGTCTTTCAGTGCACCGATAGCAGCGCTTTTGCCGGACGTTTCTGCAAAACGGCAAGCTGCATCAACTTTCGGTCCCATCGAACCCGCCGGGAATTTGAAGTCGCGCATTGCCTGGGGGCTCGCTCGACGAAATGCCCTTGCTGTTGGCTTGCCCCAATCGAGGAATACAGCATCGGCGTCAGTGGCCATAATGAAGACATCTGCCTCGAGTTCTCGGGCTAGAAGCTCGGAACACAGGTCTTTGTCGATCACAACTTCAATTCCGCGCAGCACACGTCCTGGCTCATATACGGTTGGGATGCCGCCACCACCCGCGGCAATGACTATCGTTCCCTTCTCAAGCAGCCATTTCATTGGGCGGATTTCAAATACTCGCTTGGGAAGCGGCGAAGCCACAACTCGTCGCCACTTGTCGCCATCCATTTTCATCGTCCAGCCCTTCTACGCGGTGAACTTCGACTCAGCCTCGGAATAAACTGGTCCAACGAACTTAATCGGATCTTTAAATCCCGGATCATCACGATCGACTTCGACCATTGTCAGTATGGTGGCAAAACGCACTTCAAAGGGCAGAAGGTTGCCGAGCTCCTGTTCGATCATGTAGCCGATCATGCCCTCGGTCTCGGCTCCCAGAACATCGAGCGGATAGGCTTCGTCAGGTTTATCGGCGGCACCTTGAAGCGTCAGGAGGCCGACCTGTGGCCATTGCCGTGTGTGATCACAAGCTCATTGCCGGGTTGAATTTTAGATTATCTTCTCAACGTACGCTATGGACCATTCAGCCACATGAAGCGGCCGACCCTCTTGCTGAGGGACGATAAAGTCGTGAACGTGTTCTATCCTGGGGTTCCCACCGGATACAAATGCCGATGGGATGGTGGAATGGTTTAGGACGAGTCGTGGCCGGTGTCCCATCGTGGCTGCAGCGCCCTTGTGAAGGATGAAGGCAAAGGTAGGCGTCCTCAATGGTCGGTCTCCTCGCACTTCTAGATGATGTTGTCGCACTTACAAAGGTGGCGGCAGCCTCACTCGACGATGTCGCCGGGCAGGTCGTCCAAGCGAGTGGAAAGGCAGCCGGTGTCGTGATCGACGACACCGCCGTTACGCCCCGATACGTTGTGGGTTTCGCGGCCGAACGCGAATTGCCGATCGTCGGACGCATCGCGCTGGGCTCGCTGAAGAATAAGATCCTGTTCTTGCTGCCGGTAGCCTTGCTCCTTTCGGCCTTCGCTACTTGGGCGATAACACCTCTGTTGATGATAGGTGGCGTGTTTCTCTGTTTCGAGGGCTTTGAAAAGGTGCATCAGATGCTGGCGCCGCACGATGCGCACGCAAATGCCGCGCATGTGGCGTCCTACGCCGTAGACGCCGGCGCGGTCGAGGAGGAGAAGGTGGCCAGCGCGATCCGCACCGACTTCATTCTCTCCGCTGAGATCATGGCGATCAGTCTGGCCAGCATCACCTCACCTGGCATTCTCACGCAGGCAATCGTGTTGTTTTCGGTAGGCGTCCTAGTAACGGCCGGCGTGTATGGCGTTGTAGCGATCATCGTAAAGGCGGACGATTTCGGCGTTTACCTTGCTCAGTGCGGCGGAACGATTACAGCCGCCATCGGCCGGGCTATCGCTTATGGCATGCCGCCGTTCCTCAAGATGCTGAGTTTCGTTGGCCTGATTGCCATGCTTTGGGTCGGGGGCGGGATCATCATTCACGGGCTTCACGCTTACGGTATCGATGGCCCGGAACACGTAGTCCAAGTCATCAGCGACGCCACGCGCGCCGCCATTCCCCAAATTGTCGGCCTGCTGCCATGGCTGGCTGGAGCCATCACTTCGGCGATCTTGGGCCTTTTCATCGGCGCCATCGCGGCGTTCGCGGTAGTGCCCGTCCTGACACCACTTTGGCGGGCAGTCCGCCCGGCTCGCTGACGCACATTCCCCGATCTGACATATCCGCTTTGAGTCAGAAGCCGACATCAGAGCCGACAACGGGCTTGGTCCGCTTTGTGCCAGAGCAGACTCGCGGGGCTCAGACGAGGGTGAGCAGATACCACCACGCCGGCAGCGTCAAAAATGACAGCGGGATGCCGACACCGAGCATCAGGGTGAGGAGCGGCGGGTCCAGATCGTGGTCCATGGCGACGATGCTCGCGCCAATCATGGGCGCCATCGCCGCCTCGAACACGGTCACCCGCATCACCGGCCCCTCGACCCCGAAAAGTGCGATAAAAATGAAGAGAATTAACGCAGGGGCTAGCGCCAGCTTGAAAAGAAGACCGGTCACAAGCGCTGATGCTTTGCCGCGCACCGCGCTGAGATGGAGCTGGTAGCCGACCGAAACGAGCGCGAGCGGAATCAGCGTGGCGCCGAGGCGCTTCAAAAGCTCGTCGAACCAGGCAGGGTAAGCGAAAGGCATCAAAACGAGCGCCAGTACGAATGCCTGGAAAGGTACAAAGAGGGCGATCCTGCGGATGATTGCTTTAGCACTGACGCTTTGACCCGAAGAATAAATCGAGGCGACGAGGATGCCGACCGTCGAGAGGACTAAATAGGAGCCAACCTGGTCGATCAGGATGCCGAGGCCGAGAAATTCGGTGCCATAGAAAGCCTCGATCATCGGAAGGCCGATAAAGGCGGTGTTGGCGAGCCCGCCGGTCAGCATCAGCCCGCCAGTGGTGGCCGGCGAGAAGCCCAGCGCCCGGCCCACGAGCCAGAAGTAGCCACAGCCCAGCCCGAACAGAATCCATGGCATCAGGGCAGGTAGGATCAGGCCCGCGTCGAGGTGAAGCTCATGTACATAGGCAAGAATCAGCGCAGGCAGCGAAATGTGCACGAGGAAACCGTTTAACGCGATGGCGGCATTATCTGGGAGCCGCCCGGAACGACGAAGGACGATGCCGAGGAGGAAGCACGTCCCGAGCATGAGGTAGTTGTTCATAACGCCGCCCGCCTATCGCATTCAGCCGCGCGATGTCGGCGAGTATATGAGCGCGCCGGGGGCGTCGGAACCGCAATTGCTGAAGCGCACCGGCTTGCAGTAGGCTGCGGCGATGACCATGCCGGCAGAGACGCAGGATATTGATCGGGCGATCGCGAGCTTTCGCGCAGGCGTTGCGGCTGCATCTGGGGAGGCCCTGACGCCGCGCGGCTGGAGTGCGGAAGATTGGCGCGAGCTCTTTCGCTTTACCGACCTCCGCCGCATAGGAGCGGCCGACGTGCTGATCCGGCGTGGCGACCCCGACTGCACGCTTTATTTCGTGCTCCATGGCAGCCTAGAGGTGGTGATTCACTCCGGCGACGGCATAAGTATGGGGCCTCTGACCCGAGTCGGGGCAGGGTCGGTGCTCGGCGAGCAATCGTTCTTCGACGGCAACCCGCGCTCGGCGAGCGTTTGGGCGGTGGTTGACTTCGAGGTAGCGGCGATGACGCCGCAGCAGTACGCGGACTTCACCACGGCGAGGCCGGAGCTCGCCCGCGAACTCCTGTTTGCGCTCGGCCGGATTCTTGCGGTCCGCCTCCGACGAACGACGGCGAAGGTGATGGGCTAGGAGGGCCTGATACTCCCGGAACATTCGCTTCGGCCCGCTTTAACCACCTTCCGAGTCCACTCGCAGAGACCAGGTGTGGTTGGCTCAACTCGTTAAGGCCACGGCAGCTCTGAAAAAAAATGTCACGCATCTGTCGATTTTGGGGCCTTTGGTTCGACGTCACAGTAGAGCCAGGATTGCTCCAGCTCCGAACAGAAGAGGAGAAACGACGATGCGCTTCATGGTGATAGTTAAGGCAACCAAAGACTCCGAAGCCGGCAAAATGCCCTCAGAGGAGCTGCTCTCGGCCATGGCGAAGTTCAACGAGGAGATGGTGAAGGCCGGCGTGATGCTCGATGGCAATGGGTTGCAGCCAAGTTCCAAGGGCGCTCGAGTGAGGTTCTCCGGCGACAAGCGCAGCGTGATAGACGGCCCATTCGCGGAGACCAAGGAACTGGTAGCGGGCTACTGGATCTTGCAATGTAAGTCGCTTGCGGAAACGATCGAGTGGATCAAGCGCTGCCCCAACCCCCATAACGAGGATAGCGAAATCGAGATCAGGCAGTTGTTCGAGCTGGACGACTTCGGCACCAGCGAGGCTGTCGAGCACCATCGCAGGTTGGGCGGACAGATTGCCGAGAAGCGCTAGCGCGCTAGTCGTCGTTATTAGGGGATACCTTGTGTGAGGCGAGTGGCCGAACTTCCCCTTTTCCGCGGTAACCAACCTGAAAGAGTACGGGTAATGGCAAAGACTGAGTTCAAAACCGATGTCGCGAACGTGGCTTTACGAGCGGCGGCAATCGTTGGGGTGATGTACGGGTTTGGCTTTCTTCTGATGCCGTACGCAATGTTTCAGTTAAGCGGAGATCCAGGTGTGCCAGCAAACTCAGGGTGGGTGCGCTGGGCTGGAGGTTTTGTTCTCGGTATTGCGATCGGCCCATGGCTCGCATCCGAGGGATGGGTAAAGGAGCAGCCGTTCCTAGCTGGTGTCGCGGCAGCCTTTACTCTGTCCGGCCTCGCGCTGCTCTATAGCGTTGTGAGCGGAGAATATGCCGGCGCGGCCTGGTTCATATGGATGCCAATTGTCCTCCTGGCCGTGCTCGCCCCCGCAATGTGGTGGCTCGTGGCCAAGTAGCTGACATACTTTGCGTTGATGCGGGTGAGATAATATCTACTTCTCGCCCTGCCGTTCTGCTCGCTCCTCGATGGCAGGACGACCGTACGTCCGCATTCACAATCTGCGTTTGCTGGCGACGAGCGCCGAGCATTCTTAGCCAATGTCGAACTGGCTAAAGCATCCTGAAGTCCTTCAAGTTATCACGCACGTATGAAACTTGGTGTAACCCAAAGCAGTCGTGACAAACACCAAGGTGGCAGCAAACCCCTTCGCCACGCCAGATCTGGCCTAACCGCGCTTAATACCAGCGGTCCCATCGCCTATAAACTCGGCGCGCAACGCGTCGATTATGGCCCCAATAAGTGCCGTAATAGGGACGGCTATAACCGTAGCCATAGCCGTAGCTTGGATTGGCGTAACCGTAACTCGGAACGCCATATCCATAATAGGGCCGATAAGGGGGATAGTAGGCGTAGCCTGTATAACCAGGACCGTACCCAGGATAACCGGGATTGACGTAGATGGTGACGCCTTGAGCGGTTGCTTTGAGAGGCACAAACATCGCAAAGCCAAGAGCAATGGCGCTCATTAAAATGGCGGATGACTTTCTCATCGCTTTAGCTCCTTAAGGAGGACAGAGTAACGCGCGCCTGTCTGAAGCCAGCGCACTCACCTATCTATCCTAAAGGAAATGCTTGGAACCCGCTTTGGATTTGAAGGTGATGGTTAGGCGTTCCTTTGCGTCGGCTTTAAAGCATTGCGGACCTCCCCGTGGACCGCACTCACCTAGCTTTAGGCGTTGAAACAAGGGCGCGATGGAACCGCTCATGTTTGCTCTCCTGGTGACTAGTTAGCGCTTCGTTTGCCCACTCTCCCGATTGAAGGTTATTGGCACTTAGCGGACGTGTCTTCTGCGTGCCCTGACGTCCGCTTCTGACCTCAAGCTGATTTGAGAGCAACCAGAGTGATGACTCCGACTATCCTAAAGCCAACACCGAGGAAGAGCTAGTGGAGGCGCTGGAAAGCGGGCGACTGCCCCCATGGCCTCACAGGCGCCTTACATTAAGAGATACGCGAAGGCGATAGCAGCTACGATGCGGTAAACACCAAACGGGATGAAGGTGTGGGTTCTAACAAAAGCTAGCAGGAACTTGATACTGAGGAGAGCCACGACAAACGACGCGATGAAACCTACAGCGAGAACCCCGAATTGATCAGCTGCAAATGAGGATGCGTTCTTGAGGAGGTCATAGCCCGTGGCCGCGAGCATGGTCGGAACCGCGAGCAGGAACGAGAACTGAACAATCGTGGTACGCGTAAGCCCGAGAATAAGTCCTCCGACTATCGTTGCTCCTGCTCTCGACACACCGGGTACGATTGAGAGGCTCTGAAAGATCCCGATCAGAAGCGCTTTCGAGTAAGAGATCGAGGCGACGTCATCCACTGCACCATCTCGCTCCCGGTGCAGCAACTCGAATACGATGAGCACCACTCCCCCTAAACCGAGCGCCCAGAGCACGACGGTGTCGCTGTCAAACAGGTACGTTTTTATTACCCGATATAGGGCAAAGCCGATGAGCCCAGTGGGAACGAATGCAACGAGCACTTTGCTCAGAACGTTGGGCTCTAGGAAGCGTCTCCAGTAAAGGAGAACCACCGAGGCAATAGCCCCGAGCTGTATCGCGATCTCAAAGCTTTTTAGAAATTCTGTCTGGGCGAGTCCCAAAAGCCGGCTCGCCAGGATTAGATGCCCTGTCGATGAAATCGGCAGGAACTCCGTAATCCCTTCAACAACACCTAGTATAATGGCTTGCAGTAGTGTCATGGCGCAGTCCCAGTTGGCGGGAAGACGCCGTATAAGCACGGTGCCAACAATAGGTCCAGGCCGAGTATCTGGCCGCACTCTAGCCAGCACCCAAACGCCGCCGGTGTGGGGTTCGCAGCCGAACCCAGTTGCGACTAGTTCGGCGCTTGCTTAAGCTAAGTTGGATGCCGGTCTAACGAACGCTTCAAGTCAGTCATCGGCCTCGGCGAAAGGTTGTCTTGGCGACATATTAAAGACCCTGGGCCGGATGCTATAATTGCCTCTAGTAACGTCGGCAGTTTTGCTCCGATAGGGCATGAGGAGCAGACTTGTGTTTAAAAATCTGCGCACCGGCACCAAGCTCTTGCTTTTGTGCAGTTTGTTCATCGGTTCGATTGTCTTGGCAACGTATAGCCTCATTAGGGAAAAGCAAATCGCAATCGACTTTGTCCGCCAAGAGCTTTTAGGTACGGAATATCTTGAGAAGCTGCGACCAGTATATGCCGCCATCCTGGTGGATGAGTTGCCAGAAAATGCTGAGCGCTCGGTTTCCGTCGATTCCGCGTTGGACTCGCTCGCTGCGGCTGAAAGTCAAACAGCTGGCTCATTCGATACAGCCGGGCTCGAGCAGGATCTTGCGGCGGCGGTTCGCAAATTGTCATCCGAGGCGCCGGTCGGCCAGAAGCCTGCTCTCATTGTAGAAGCGCTCTCCAAGGCACGCAATCTCGCCGCCCTGATCGGCGACGACTTTAAGCTCGCCCTCGATCCAGATCTGAATAGTTACTACCTTCAAAATATTGTCGTGAAGCGGGTGCCTGCGTTGCTTTCCGAAATGGGAGAGTTGCATGCACTTATGCATGGAGCTGTCCAGAGGAGTTCGGTACCGATTGACCAACTTCGGGCGCGTCACTTGCTTTTGGACGGGATGATTCGTTCAACCGTCGAGGAGATCAAACGAGACTTTGCTGCTGCCTACCGCGGAGACGCCGACGGCCGGCTGAAGCAGGCCAGTGCTGGCGACATCGGCTCTATGATCTCAGCGGTCAATTCCTATTTAGAGACAGCAAATGCAACAATTACAGGACAACGAGCCTCAGTCCCCGGTTCGTATGGAACCGCATGGGAGCGCGTCGAGCGCGCCTGGGCCGTGAGCCAGGCGGAACTCAGGCGCCTTCTCGATGAGCGCCTCTTCAACCTGTTGAGAAAACTTCGAAGCAGTCTCGCAATCAACAGTTTGGTCGCGGGCCTCAGCATTCTATTTGCTGTGATAACCTACCGGCAGATTGTGCGACCACTTGGCCAACTTGAAGCGCTTGCAGGCATGGTCCGGGAAACCAAGAACTTCGGCCTGCGGGCGAATCTCGATCGCCAAGACGAGATTGGTCAGCTTGCGACGGCCTTCAATGCCATGCTGGAGGAACTCGCCAGCGCGCGTGAACGCGAGCTGGCCGATCAGGAACGCAACACGGCAATGCAGGCTGAGCTTGCTCGTGTTGCGCGTCTAACAACGATGGGACAAATGGCAGCCTCGATTGCGCATGAGATCAATCAGCCACTTGCGGGCGTCGTCAACAATGCAAATGCGGGTCTGCGCTGGCTCAACAGGCAACCGCCGGATGTCGCGGAGGTGGACGCAGCCCTGCGGCGTATTGTGAGCGATGGCGAGCGCGGTAGCTCAATTATCGAAAGCATTCACGCTATGCTGAAGAAGGGTGATCGCAAGAGGGTCACACTGGATCTTAATGAGCTGATACGCGAGGTGATGATACTCACTCAGGGTCAATTTCAAAGACAGGGCGTATCAATTCGTTCTGCCCTCGCGGATGATCTGCCTAGCGTGTCGGCTGATCGTGTTCAGCTGGAGCAAGTCATTCTAAACCTCCTGCTGAATGCCGCAGAGGCTATGCTGTCAAATTCCGAGCAAGAGCGGTTGGTGTGGCTGCGATCCGAAAAACATGACGGTGGTGGAGGAGCCTTGATATCCGTGGAAGATTCTGGGCCAGGCATCGCGCCCGAGAACGTAAAGCGGATTTTTGAAACGTTCTTTACGACGAAAGTGGAGGGAATGGGGATGGGGCTCTCAATCTGCCGCGCCATCGTTGAGTCACATGGCGGCCGCATCACGGTGGCGAACGCAGTTCCCAAGGGATCGGTGTTCAAAATATTCCTGCCAGGCGATAGAGATAGTAGTGACGCTCAATGAATAAAACTGACGAGTTTGTGGTGTTCGTCGTCGACGACGACGCATCAGTGCGCACCTCTCTAAAGAGTCTTCTTGAATCGATAGGCTTGAATGTCGAACTGTTCGAGTCGGCCGACGACTTCCTTAGAAGCAAAATTCCGGACGCTGCTTGCTGCTTAGTGCTCGACGTCAGATTGCCAGGTCTCGGCGGAATCGAGTTCCAAAGCGAACTGACAAAGGCGGGTTTGAATTTTCCGATCATCTTTTTGACCGGTCACGCGGACATTCCAATGACCGTGCAGGCCATGAAAGCGGGAGCCGTAGAATTCCTGACCAAGCCCTGTCGTGATCAGGATCTGCTCCACGCGGTTCGCACTGCGCTTGATCGAGATCGAGCGAGACGCAAGGATCAAATGCACATTGAACTATTAAGAGCTCAGTCTAACTCCCTGACGGCCCGTGAGAAGGAGGTCATGGGCTTCGTCACAGCGGGGCTCTTGAACAAACAGATTGCCGCGGAGATGGATATCACCGAGGTCACGGTGAAGATGCATCGCGGAAACATCATGCGGAAAATGCAGGCGAGATCGCTAGCGGATCTGGTAAGGATGGCCGACCTTCTGGGTATCAGTCGTACCAAATTGAAAGCGCCCTAGACCTAAGTATACTTTACGTCGATGAATCTGTTAGGCAAACGTACCGCTACGGTAAAAAAATGTCTGGGCTCAAGGCCCATGCGTCGGGAAATCCCAGGAAAATTCAAATTGTCGAAAGCTGCAATCATCTCGATCGTCGACGACGATGAATCCGTTCGCGAGTTAACCAAAGCGCTGGTCAAGTCGCTCGGTTACGGTGCTCGCACGTTCTCGTCTGCCGAGGAGTTCCTGGGCTCGAACCCTGATGACACCGGCTGCTTGATCGTTGATGTGCAAATGAAAGGTCTAAGCGGCGTTGAGCTGCATGAGAAATTGATCGCTGAAGGTCGGCAAACGCCGGTTATTTTTATTACTGCCTCTCCAGACGAAAGTAAGCGTAGTCGCGCTCTTGAGGCTGGGGCGATAGCCTTTCTACGCAAGCCATTCAGTGACGAGAAGCTAACCAATTCAATCGAAGTCGCTCTCGCGAATTGCGTTTCCTGATCCGCATCGCTCTCGCTCATTTCTGGCATCAGTGGATTCGGTCAGGCTGCGGCGGGGCTTCCTGGTCTACACATGGCCTAAAAAGCGGCGCGTTTCACTGCGGCACAGACCTTGGTCTACCTACTCCTAGACCTCCGTACACTGGATATTGCACGCAGACCTGATACTGACATTCACCGGGTGACGTCGACTTAATCTAGTGCCCCCGTCTAGCCGAGACGTGACCCGCTGCACCGGCTTCCCTCCCGGTGCATGGCGCGAAAGCGCTTTCTTGCGCCTAACCTCGACGCAGCGGTTAGGCGCTTTTTTGTGTAACGGCATTGCCCGGTTTGACCCTGGATTGACTCGGGGGGAACCTAACAAGGAGACCTCAATGCATTATCTCGCCACGGCACTTGTTCTACCTGGCCGCTGCAAGACGCATAGTCTGGGAGAAAACAGATGAAGCGAATTAACTCACTCCTCTGCACCGCCGCCATCGTGTTGATTTTCGGAACAGCCGTCTCCTACGTCCACGCGCAATACGGCACGGGACGTGCATTACTTGCTTATCCTATGAATGGGCAAACATTGGAGCAGGAGAACGCCGATCGCGTGGTCTGCCATGATTGGGCGGTTGCTCAGACTGGATACGATCCCACGCTTGTGTATGCAGCTCAGACTCAGCAATACTGGATCACAGTTAGGCCGGGCACCGGCGCCTCATACGAACACCCTCGCTACCCAAACAAGCCGGCAGGATTCTTTGGAGCCATGGGAAACGCCGAGAGACGCCGTCTGAACGAACTCTACTACGCTTACCTCCGTGCGGGAGCGGTCTGCTTAGAGGCCAGAGGCTACCAAGTTTCAAGATAGGAGCCAGCAAATGCGAATCTCGATCTCTAAAGCTTGTGTAGCGCTCGCTCTTTTATGCATGGCCCCAGCGACTGGCTTCGCCGAGGAGAAGTCTTACGTATGTGCAATCAACGAAGTGTATGAGTGTGTGACCATCACCGGGTGCAGTCGCGTCTCTCTTGCTGACGCAAACGTCGCGGGGATCATGGTGCTCGATATCGAAAAGAAGCAGCTTCGCTCAGCCCCCCTTGGCGGAGAACCTCGCGCGGATGACATTGAGGGTCTTATCGTGACCAATAAGGCGATCCTGATCCATGGCAGAGGCAAACGAGAGACCGACAGGACCGTGAGCGCACTCATATCGTTGGAGACGGGCAATCTGACCGCTGGCATATCTACGCCTGAGTCATCGATTTCCCTGTTGGGGAATTGCTCAGCCCAACCATGAGTCCGCCTTGGCGCTAGTCAAGTGCCTTCGTAGAACGTTGGGCGCTCATTTGCTTCTCACGCGGAGGTTGGAGTACATCCCGAACGTCGTGATGTGTGTACTCATAAAGCCGATAGCCAATGGTAACTCTGATGCGCCACCCAACGTCCGTTGTTGGGGGTAAAGCGGACATGGCGCGGACTTGTCAGTACGTCCGCTAATGACCCAAAGCGGACACTTCACTCAGAACCCGCCGAATATGCGCCCCAACATCCCAGGCGCAGGCGCAGGTGCGGGCGACGGTCGTGTTGGTGCCGCCGTGATGGTCCCCTTGGACCGTAAGGCGGCCGGGGGCTTTTGGGACACCTTGGACGGCGGCAGACCGGCATTCCTGTCTCGAACAACTCCAGGGATAGGCGGCGGAGGTCCAGCCTGGCCGTACTCCTCGGCGTCAAGCCCCTCCGGCGACCCGGCGTCGACGGTTGCGACCGCGCCCAAAGGATCCTGGCTCGGCTTGAACGCCTCCATGATGGCCTTGGGATCGCCGGGTCCCGCCGGCAACCCGGTCTTCAGGTTCACTCTGACGAGCTTGATGTCGGGCGGAGCGCGGAATGGTAGTTGGTGGCTGATCTGCAAGCGCGATCTTGAAAAATTCGCGGACCATCGGCGCGGAGACATTGCCGCCGGTCTCGCCATGTCCCATGGGAGAGGGGTTGTCGAAACCCATATACGCGCCAACGACTAGGTCAGGCGTGAAGCCGATGAACCAGCCATCCTTCTCGTCATTGGTGGTCCCGGTCTTGCCGGCGATGGGCCGTTCTAAAACCTTGAGCTTCTGGGCAGTACCGCGCTGGACGACGCCTTCCATGATGGAGACCATCTGATAGGCGCTCATCGGATCGACTATCTGCGGACGATCGTCGACGAGCTCCGGCTCATCCTGGCCGCTCCATTCCCTTGCGTCGCAATTGACGCAGTCGCGATCGTCATGCTGCCAGATGGTGCGGCCGTAACGATCCTGTATGCGGTCGATCAGCGTGGGGCTGATCTGCTTGCCGCCATTGGCGATCATGCCGTAGGCGCCGACCATGCGAAGAAGCGTGGTCTCGCCGGCGCCGAGCGCCATCGACAGCATCGGCAACAGATTGTCGTACACGCCGAACCGCCTCGCATATTCGACGATGATCGGCATGCCCATGTCGTTGGCAAGACGCACCGTCATCAGGTTGCGCGACTTCTCGATGCCGAAGCGCAAGGTCGAGGGACCTGCCGCCGAGCCCGCCTCATAGTTCTTCGGGCACCATTTCGGCATGCCCGCTCCCTGACTGATGCAAAGCCTGCCGTCGACGATAATGCTCGCCGGCGTGTAGCCGTTGTCGAGAGCAGTGGTGTAGATCAGCGGCTTGAACGAAGAGCCTGGCTGGCGGCGCGCCTGCACCGCGCGGTCGAACTGGCTCTCGGCGAAGCTGAAGCCGCCGACGAGCGCCAGCACGCGCCCGGTATGCGGGTCCATGGCCACGAGCGCTCCACTGATCTTTGGGACCTGCTGCAGAGACCATTCTCCCGCGACGTCCTTCTCGGTGTCGGTCGGCTCGCGCGGCGAGACATAGATCACGTCGCCTGGCTTAAGCACGTCGGTCATGACTCGCGGGCTTCCGCCCATGCCGTTCTTGAGCTTAGGCCGGGCCCATTTCACTTCGGCAAAGGGAATGGTGCCGGTCTCAGGCTCATCCGAGAGCTTGCCAGCCGATGTGCGCGTCGGGCGCAAGCCGATCTTCGCCGTGTCCTTGTTGGCCTCGAGCACCACGGCGAGCCGCCAGGGATCGATGTCGCCCCACACATTGATGGCAGCGAGCGTCTTGCCCCAATCGCCGTCGAGCTCGATTTTCTTCACCGGCCCGCGCCAGCCGTGACGATGATCGTAGGCGACGAGGCCGTCGACGTAGGTCTTTCGCGCGATCTTCTGCAGGCGCGGATCGAGCGTCGTGCGCACGGAGAGACCGCCGCCATAGAGCTTGTCCTCGCCGAAAAGATCGATGATGTCGCGACGCACTTCCTCGGCGAAGAACTCCGACGCTGCGAGCCGCGCACCGGTCTGGCGCACCTTCACACCGAGCGGCTCGGCCTTTGCCTTTTCGGCGTCCTCTTTAGTGACAAAGCCGTTCTCGACCATGCGGTCGATCACCCAGTTGCGGCGGGCCACGGCGCGCTCAGGAAAGCGGAACGGATTGTAGTTGCTCGGCGCCTTGGGCAGCGTTGCGAGATAGGCGCAGTCGGCGACAGAAAGCTCGTTCAGAGACTTGTCCCAATAGGTCTGGGCCGCGGCAGCCACGCCATAGGCGCCGCCACCGAGATAAATCTCGTTCAGATAAAGCTCGAGGATCTGCTTCTTGGTGAAGGCGCGCTCAATGCGGATGGAAAGGATAACCTCCTTCAGCTTGCGCTCCATCGTCTGGTCGCTCGACAGCAGGAAGTTCTTTGCCACCTGCTGGGTGATAGTCGAGGCCCCAACTTTGTGTCCGCCCGAACTGCCAAAATTGGTGAAGACGGCGCGTAGGATCCCCTGAATGTCGATACCGCCATGCTGATAGAAGGTCTTGTCTTCAGCAGAGAGAAAAGCGTGAATTAATCGGTCGGGAATTGCGGTAAAGGGCACATAGATGCGCCGTTCGCGGGAAAACTCGGCGATCATGTTGCCGTCATTCGCGTGGATGCGGGTCATGACCGGAGGCTCGTACTTGGCGAGAACTTCGTAGTCCGGCAGGTCCTTCGACGCCTTCCACAGGATGAAGGCTGCCGCTGCGGCGACCGCTACGAAGACGATCATGCTCGCAGCAAACATGAAGCCGAAGAAGCGCAATAAGAATCCGCGGCGCCGCCGCACCTTAGGGAGCTTGTTTGGAGCCATGATGTCCATGCGTTCCCTCCAGGAAGCCATCCCAGACAAGTCGGCAGCTTATCAGAAATTTCGCCCACAAGCTTCAAACTTGCATCAGGCAAGCGGTCTGCGCACTTCGGACTCGCGAGCCCTGTCAGCCGGCGAACCCTCCGTCACCCAAGCGAAAAAGAGCTTGTAGCCGAGGGCCAAGACGACGGCGCCAATAAACAGGCCGATGATCCCAGCGTTGAGAAACCCGCCAATGGCTCCCACAAAGACGATGAGCATGGGAACGTCGACGCCACGGCCGAGCAGAAGCGGTTTGAGGATATTGTCCACCGGCGCAACTAGGATAGCCCAGATGAGAAATCCGACCGCGGTGAGCGTGTCTGCTGTTGAGAACAGATAGATCACGACAGGGATCAACACGATCACTACGCCCAACTGGATCACACCGAAAAGAAGGCAGATCAGCGTAAGCAAACCCGCCGCTGGCACTCCCGCCACTAGAAAACCGAGGCCCGCAAGCAACGCTTGTATTAGTGCGACTCCGAGAATCCCGCTAGCAACACTACGCACGGTCTTTTCCGCAATGCGTGCAAATTCAAGCCCAGGCTCACCCGCGAAACGTCTCGCGACGGCCTGTGTCATGCGGCCCGCGGCTTCAGAATTGGCGAGAAAAGCTCCAGAGATTAGAATCGCCAGCACGAATTGCAGGAGGGCGAGTCCGGCGCCCGCAGCGGCAGTGAGGAGCCAGAGTCCAAATCCCTTAAGCAGGGGACTGACTTGGCGCAGCGCCTCCTCCAGGTCTTGGGATAAGAGGGTCCAGGCTTTGGCGATGGGCTCGCCAACGAGCGGCCAGCCGCTGACGCTTTCCGGGGGAGGGGGTATTTGAAGTTCTCCCCTCTGAAAAGAGTCAACCAGGTTGCGAGCCCCGCTCACCAGCGAATCGCCGAGGAGCACAGAGGGTACGACCAGCAAAAGCAGCATTAACAGAGTGATCAGAACGGCAGCTGTGATGCGTCGGCCCCCGAGCACAGTCTGCAACTTGTCGTAACCGTGAAAAACTGCGACCGCGATGATGGCGCCCCAGACGATGGGTACGAGAAATGGCCGAGCGATCAAAAAGCACCAGGCGACGAGGCCGGCTATTACTCCGACCCGGATCGCGGCTTCGACCGTGCGCCTCATGAAAACGTCGTTGCTAATGGAAGGCTCTGGAAATGTCATGGGCAGCCCCTGTGACGGCGACGAATACATGGCAGCGCACCTATTTTATCCGCGATCGCCGCACGGTCAGCATCCGAGGCAAGGCGAGGCACTTGGTAGCGAAAGCGCGTGCTGAAAGGGCAGCCTTCTTTAACAGGGCCAGAGTCACTAGGCGCATTTGAACAGGCCTATTGGCTCTGTTGCACGGAGGCGAATGCTCAGAGAATGATTGCCGCGGCAAACTACTCCATTCTTTCCGCCTGCATCTTTGCACTCGTTGCAGGGCTGCAATATCGTAGAATATACTTGTTAGAGTAGATCACTTCAAACCTTCCCGGCGGACCGATGATATCGGTCTTCAAGTCGGGGCTTTGACGCGGAGAGCGAGTTGGCTGGGCTCCCCCCCGCACATTCTTGCAGTCGAGCCGTGGGGCAAGGAATGCTCGGCACTACACTCCGCTATGACTACGAGGTTCGCGACGAAAAGGGTTTCTTTAAGCAGATCCCGAGTTTGCGGGTGTCCAAGGACATGGTTGAACTCGCTGGGCATATCCTTGATCGAAAGGCTAGTCACTTCGACGCCGCCAAGTTCAAGGGAGAATACGAGCTGGCCTTACGCAAACTCGTGAAACGGAAGGCGGCCGGGCACACGATAGAACCACGCGAGGGAGAGCCGGCACCGACTAACGTGGTCAATCTTATCAATGCGCTTAGCGAGAGTATGAAGCGGAAGAAGACGGCCAGGCGGAAAGCGGTTAGCGTCGGGGTCCGGCAAATGACGCAAAAGGAAGCGAAAGGATAAGCAGTGGCCAAGAACACGATTTGCCTATGGTACGACAAGGACGCCGAGGCTGCTGCCCGCTTCTACGCCGAGACCTTTCCCGGCAGCGAAGTGGGTGCCATCCACCGTGCACCCAGTGACTACCCGTCCGGCAAGGAGGGCGACGTGCTGACGGTTGAGTTCATAGTCGCCGGCGTCCCCTGTATCGGCCTCAACGGCGGTCCCGCGTTCAAGCATAACGAAGCCTTCTCGTTCCAGATCGCCACTGACGATCAACAAGAGACCGACCGCTACTGGAACGCTATCGTCAACAATGGCGGCCAGGAGAGCCAGTGCGGCTGGTGCAAAGACAAGTGGGGCGTCTCCTGGCAAATCACGCCGCGCGTGCTGACCGAGGCGCTGGCAGCCGGCGGCGATGAAGCAAAGCGCGCGTTTGATGCGATGATGGGGATGAAGAAGATCGACATCGCCGCGATCAAAGCAGCCCGGCGCGGCTGACTACAAGAACTTCCACGGATTGCCCTGCCTTCGCGGCACAACTGAGCCGGTGTCTGCTTTCGCCGCAATGCGGACCAAGTGCATCGCTGTTACACTTGGCTGACGTCGATTTTGAAGCGAAGCATGTCCGCTCTGGGATAAAGCGGACGCCCCCCGTCCGCTCGCCGAACGTTAATGACCCCAGGGATCTTGCAAGAGCTTGTCCCGATGTGGGGAGCGGTTTGTCACAAGCTCGGCTGCATCAGGATTTAGCATTGGATCGCACGTGTGGTTCCGTTAGGCTAATGAATGGAATGAGAAGGGCCTCATGCGAGACGACCCAAAATCAGACCCCAAAAATCCCACCCGCCGTGAGTTCCTAAGAAATACGGGAGGCACTGCGGCCGTGGCAGTCATCGCGGGATCTACACCGGTGGCTTCTAGCCCCGCAGGGCAGAGCGGCCCGGGCACGGCAGGCGCGGAGGGGCCGAACCTGGAGGGGGCGGTCCCCATCACGCTACGGGTCAATGGCAAAAACCGGCAGCTTCGTCTGGATCCGCGAACGACACTTCTCGATTGCCTCCGTGAGACGCTGTTGCTTACCGGAACGAAGAAGGGCTGCGATCACGGCCAATGCGGCGCCTGCACGGTGCACGTGGACGGCCGGCGCGTGATTTCATGCCTAAGCCTGGCGCTGATGCATGAGGGAGAGGAAATCACGACTATCGAGGGCCTCGGCACACCCGAGGCGTTGCACCCCATGCAGGCGGCCTTTCTTGCCCACGACGCGTATCAGTGCGGTTATTGCACGTGCGGCCAGATCATGTCGGCCGTGGCGCTGCTCAAGGAACCGTGCGGCCCTGACGATGCGGCGGTGAAGGAACTGATGAGCGGCAACATCTGTCGGTGTGGGGCCTATCCAAATATCGTGGCTGCGATCCAGCACGTTCGCAAAAGCACTTAGCTGCCGACAGGAGCGGTGTTCATGAAAACCTTCGAGTTCAGCCAGCCCGCAGACCCCGCCGTGGCGATCGCGGCGGCCGCGCGGGCGAAGACCGCGCAGCAGGGCGCGGACGTTCGGTTTCTCGCCGGCGGGACGACGCTGATCGATCTCATGAAGCTGAACGTTGAAACGCCCGCGTGGGTGATTGATATCAATCGTCTGCCGCTCGACAAGATCGAGGCCACACCTGAGGGTGGGCTGAAGATCGGTGCGACGGTTCGAAACTCGGTGTTGGCGTATCACCCGATGGTTCAGCGAGATTATGCCGTCCTCTCACAGGCCCTCCTGGCAGGCGCCTCGGCACAGATTCGAAATATGGCGACAACGGCTGGTAACCTCCTGCAACGAACGCGGTGTATGTACTTCCGTGACACGGCGATGCCCTGCAATAAGCGCGAACCGGGCACCGGCTGCTCGGCCATCACCGGCAACAACCGCACACTGGCCATCCTCGGTACCAGCGAACACTGCATCGCGACCAACCCGTCGGACATGAGCGTCGCGCTCGCGGCGTTGGAAGCAACGATCCACGTGCGGGGGCCAAAGAGCACACGCGCCATCGCGATCGGTGACTTTCATCTACTGCCCGGCAATACGCCGCAGCGCGAGACGGTGCTCGAACCAGGCGAGCTAATCACGGACGTGACGCTCCCGCCGCCCGTTGCCGGCAGCAAGCAAGTCTATCTGAAGCTGCGCGACAGGGCGTCATACGAATTCGCGCTGGCGTCGGCTGCTGTTGTGGTCGCGATCGCGGACAGCAACGTGACGCGTGCACGAATCGCGCTTGGCGGCGTGGGCACCAAGCCTTGGCGATCCCCCGAGGCCGAGACGGTGCTCGCCGGCCAGCCCGCCGATGCGACCAGCTTTCGCAAGGCAGCGGAAGCGGCTCTGCGCGACGCTAAACCTCAGAGCGAAAATGGGTTCAAAATTGAGCTGGCGAAGCGTTGCCTGGCGCATGCCCTGCAGATGGCCGCAGGCTAATTCCACCGGAGCAGGATGAGCGGCGTTAGGGCTGTTCAGTACCAACTAAGGAGACTGCGAGGCGCTGCAACAAGCGGCTAGTCATTCGCTAGTGATCGGGCAAAGGGACTGACTATGCAGACAACACAAACTCCGCAGATTCCAACCTCGTCGCCAATTGGTCGCGCCACCCCGCGCGTGGATGGCCCGCTCAAGGTGTGCGGCCTCGCGAAGTACACCTCCGACTTCAACTTTCCCGGACAGCTTTATGCTGTCCCTGTCGAAGCGACGATCGCCAACGGTCGGATCATAGAGCTCCATACCGCGGCAGCGGAAAAGATGCCCGGCGTGCGCGCGATTCTTCATCGCCAGAATATCGATAAAATTTTCCGTTCGACCTTGGGACCAGGTTTTGCCGGCATCTGCATCGAGCGACGGCCGCCCTTCGAAGACGATGTTGTTAGTTACTATGGCCAATACGTCGCGCTTGCGGTGGCGGACTCTTTCGAGAGCGCCAAAGCCGCAGCGGATGCGGTCGTTGTTAAATACGCGGAAGAAAAACCGAACGTCGAAAAGTATCTCGAAGCCGACGAGGATCCGGCCACGGTCATGACCAGCTACGGGCCGGAGCGTCGTCTACAAAGCGAGCGAGGTGACGCTGCGGCTGCGTTCGCCAGCGCACCGGTCAAGCACGATCAGACCTACGTCACCCCGGCCGAGACGCATAACCCCATCGAGCTACAAGGGACGACCGCGATGTGGGACGGCGATAACCTGACCATCTACGAAGAGTCGCAGGGCGTCTTCAATATGCGCGGCGTCCTGGCGCAAATGTTCGGTTTGCCGAAAGAGAACGTGCGCGTGATCACCAAGTTCGTTGGCTCAGGTTTCGGCAGTAAGCTCTGGCCCTGGACGCATTGCCCCTTGGCGGTGGCGGCGGCGCGGCAGCTAGGTAAGCCGGTGAAGCTCGTGCTCAGCCGCAAGATGACGTTCCAGTCGGCGGGTCATCGGGCACTCACTCAGCAACGTGTGCGGCTCGGCGCCACGGCTGAGGGCAAGCTCGTCTCGCTCCAGCATGATTACGTCTACCATCGTTCCATGCTTGACGACTATCACGAGAATTGCGGTGAAGCGACGTCGTTCCATTACAGCGTGCCGAACCTGCGAGTAGAATTTGGACGCGCCCGGCGTAACATCGGCACGCCATCTGACATGCGGGGCCCAGGCGCGGTGCCTGGCCTCTACGCGACCGAGTCGGCCATGAACGAATTGGCCGATCAGCTCAAGATCGACCCGGTTCGGCTCCGCGTCCTAAACGAGCCAAACATCGACGAGGGAAAGGGTATTCCATTTTCATCGAGGCATTATATCGAGTGCCTCGAGCAGGGCATGGAGAAGTTTGGCTGGTCGAAGCGCAATCCCGAAATCGGCTCGATGAAGCGCGACGGGCAAACGCTAGGCTGGGGAATGGCCGGAGCGGCATGGATCGCGGCGCGGTTTGCGGCCGCGGCCAATGTGGAACTGCGTGACGATGGCACGGCGCGTGTCGCCTGCGGCACGCAGGACATCGGCACAGGCACATACACGATCCTCGCGCAGCTCACTTCGCAGAGGACCGGCGTGCCGCTCGAAAAGGTTGAAGTGGCGCTCGGCGATACATCGCTTCCCGAAGGTCCGATCTCTGGCGGCTCGATGGTAACCGGATCAGTCGTTCCTGCTGTCTTTGCAGCTGCTGACGGTGCAATCGCATCGCTGCTGACGATCGCGGCGACAACGCCCGGATCGCCATTTGAGAAGCGCAATCCCGATGAGCTGTCGTTCGAAAACGGCCGGGTCTTTGTTAAGGCGGGCCATACGGGGGGCGGTGTGCCTTTCGCAGACCTGCTGCGCCGCGCCAACATACGGCTAGTCACAGGCAACGGAAAGTCTGAAGCCACATTTGGCAATCCAAAGCCGAAGTTTTCGACGCACTCTTTCGGCTGTCACTTCGTCGAGGTCACGTGGCAGCCGGAGATCGCCCGGCTTCGCGTTAGTCGCGTCGTCACTGTCATGGACGCGGGTCGTATTCTCAACCCGCTTGCCGGCCGAAACCAGATCGAAGGTGCAGTCGTAATGGGAATCGGCATGGCGCTGCTTGAGCACACGACTTACGACCCGCAGAACGGCGCGCCGATCAACAGCAATCTCGCCGACTACATCGTAGCGGTAAATGCCGACTCGCCGCCGATCGAAGTGCACTTCCTTGACTATCCGGACAAGGAAATCAACGAGCTGGGAGCGCGCGGCATCGGCGAGATCGGCCTCGCCGGCTTCGCGGCCGCCGTTACGGCGGCGGTGCACCACGCGACGGGCGTTCGCGTGCGGGAGCTCCCGGTGAAGATCGAGAACCTGTTGGCCTAGACGTTGCCCTCGTCCGCTCAAAAATAGTGCACGCTGCCAAGGGAAGTGGTCCGCAGCCCTGAACACGCCGATATCAAACCCCGAACGATCGATTGCCTTAAGCAATCGATGCAGATCCGGATAATCTCCAAGGGCACCACGACCACAGCCAAGGAAAGTGTCGCATGAGCAAGATTGTAACCAAGGACGGCGTTGAGATTTTCTATAAGGACTGGGGCAAAGGTCAGCCCATCGTGTTCAGCCACGGCTGGCCGTTGTCAGCCGATGATTGGGACGCGCAGATGCTGTTCTTCCTGAGCAAGGGCTATCGAGTAATCGCCCATGACCGGCGCGGTCATGGGCGCTCGACGCAGACCGGCGACGGCCATGACATGGACCATTATGCCGACGATCTCGCGGCGGTGACCGAGCACCTCGACCTGAAGGATGCGATCCATGTCGGCCATTCCACGGGCGGCGGCGAAGTTGTGCACTACCTCGCCCGTCATGGCGAAAGCCGCGTGGCGAAGGCGGCGCTCATCAGCGCGGTGCCGCCTTTGATGCTGAAGACGGCCGCAAATCCTCTTGGACTACCCAAGGCGGTGTTCGACGATCTCCAGGCGCAGCTCGCCGCAAATCGGAGCAAGTTCTATTACGATTTGCCAGCGGGCCCATTCTACGGCTTCAACCGTCCGGGCGTCGAAACCATCGTGCCTGTGGTCTGGAACTGGTGGCGCCAGGGCATGATGGGGGGGGCCAAGGCGCATTACGACGGCATTGTCGCCTTCTCTCAGACCGATTTCACCGAAGATCTGAAAAAGATCAATGTGTCGGTGCTGGTCATGCATAGCGAGGACGATCAGATCGTTCCCTACGCTGCCGCCGGGCCGCTATCAGCAAAGCTGTTGAAGAACGGGACGCTGAAAACTTATAAGGACTTCCCTCACGGCATGCCGACCACGCACGCAGACACGATCAATGCCGATCTGTTCGCGTTCCTGAAAGCGTAACGCTGAGCCGTGGCACTAAGCGCCAATGACGTCCACACTTAGTCGTGTCACGTCCGCTTTGGCACTTAGCGGACCTAAGCCCATGGCTCGCGCTGACGTCCGCTTTTGACCAAGAGCAGACGTGCCAGTGTTGCGCTGTGGTAACCCGGGCGCATTCACCTTCGTTGCGAGCTTATTTGACGGGCACTGGTAGCTCGGCAACATCCCGGCCTCGCGTCAGACGCTCGCCACGAGTGCTATAGAAGTCACCGAGAACCAAAACATCCATTTGCGTTCGCAGATAACAGGTGATGGCATCCTCGGGCGTTTCGACGATGGGCTCGCGAAGGTTGAAGCTCGTATTGAGAACGATGGGTACGCCTGTGAGCTCGGCAAATTCCTCGATCACGGCATAGAACAGAGGGTTCGTCGCGCGGTTTACCGTCTGAAGCCGCGCCGTTCCGTCGAAATGGACCGCGGCCGCTATCAAGTGTTTCTTGCTAGCCCGCACCTTTGGCGCCATCGTCATGAACGGGTCAGCCTGCTCATGTGCTTGCGCCTTTGGCTAGGTGCACACAATTGAGCGCGTGCTGTTCGCACCAAACGAAATTTGCCGCAAGCCATCCTAACCGTCATTGGTCTTCTGGATCGTGGTAGGCGCCGTTAGCGCTCTTCTTAAGCCCTTCTCGATCCAAAATGACGATGTGCTTTCGCGACAACGTGATGATCCCACGCTTCTCAAGAAAATTGAGCGCGACCGTCACCCCTGCTCGACGCACGCCGAGCATGAGTGAAAGAAACTCATGGGTGAGTGGCACGTCGTCGCTGCCCAATTGGTCGCTCGCCAAGAGAAGCCATCGTGCCAATCTCTCCTCAAGCGTTGCCGTTCCATTCGACAGTGCTGTCCGCGAAGTCTGGTTGAGGAAGGAGTGGGCAAAGGCCAGTAGGGCGCGCTCAAGAGAGCGACTCTTATCCATGGCGGTCCGCAATGCCTGAACCGGAATTGAGTGGCCGGTACCGGCTACTTGGATAAAGGTCTCATTTGGGGAGGTATCCTGACCGAGGACGACCGAAATACCGGTCATGCCATCCCGACCAATCAACCCTACCTCGAGGCGATGGCTTCTGTTGGTGGCGATAACAGAGGCGAGTCCGTCTTCGAGGAAGTAAACCCTCTTGATCGGCTTGTTTGCCGTCTCGATGAGGTGCCTGACAGGAAGCGCGTCGGACTCAAGAGATGGTTGGATGAGTTTCAGGTCGCTCGCAGAGAGCGAGTTCAAGACGACATTCTGAAAAGGGGGAGAGGTGGAGGTCATTGCTCTCTTTCCTCGTTAGAGGGGCAAGAGCGCGAGTAACCTCTCTTAGCCGTCTGCGCCCGATACGTCGGCAGACGATGCAGGATTTATACGCTTCGGGTCCTTGAATTTCTAAAGATTTATCCCAAATAATAGTTTGTACGAAAACGTACCAACAGCCAAATTACTGTTAGTCTATACGCCGCTGCGAAGTACTCGCGGGGTTTAGGTGAGTTTTTGTGGTCGAGAAAATTACCCCACTCCTTATTCTCGTTGTCGAAGACGATCTTCTCGTGCGGTGCTGCATCGCTGGCTGGCCACGTCAAGGCGGCCACATCGTCATCGAAGCGGCGACCGGAGAAGAAGCCCTAACTCTTCTGCGGGCGCAGGATGATGAGCCCATCAGCGCGCTGTTCACCGATATCCAACTCGGCGGACGGCTCAAGTCGAGTCTCTCCGCTGGAGCCAAGAGCAGTAGCGGTCAGCTCCGCGCCGCTGCTAGTCCCAGAAGTGCCAGAAGTAAGCGTGGTCACTCCATAACTTCATGCCTCAAGAAAAATCGGAGCATTTCACGTGACGCATCGGGGCCGTGCGGGTCTGTATAGGTGCCGTTAGGGCTGCCGCCAGACCAAGCATGACCGCTGCCGTGGATGGACCACTGTTCCACCACTGCAATCCCGGTCGGGTCTCGGGTTATCTCTCGGGTGTAGGTTCGGCTCGTGGACGCGCGGGCCTCCACGCGTTCCACACTGTCGCCGTCCTTAGCCTGCGCTTCGACGATCTTTGCCGCGTTCGACGGATGGACGATGTGATCCACATCGCCATGGAAGACGATGGTCCGCACGCGAAGGGCGTGATCCGACGCCCGTCGCGATTTCCGCTGGCGGCCTGGCAAGCCCGCATCGCCACGCATCGCTGTAAACGCGGAAGCAACGTCTGTGGCAGATCGGTAAGGCAAGCCGGAGTGGACGCCGACGGCTGTGTAGATTTCGGGATAGGTCGCTGCCATCACGCTTGCCATGGCGCCTCCGGCGGAGAGGCCTGCCACGAACACGCGCTGCGGATCGATGTCGTATTCGGCAACGATCTCACTCGTCATTCCGGCGATGATGGAAGGCTCGCCCGCGCCTCGAACTTGATCCTCCGGCTTAAACCAGTTCCAGCAGAGGGATGCGTTGGCGCGCTTGCACTGCCTCGGATAGGCAACGAGAAATCCATGCTCCTCAGCGAGCTCGTTCATGCGGGTGCCTGCCGCGAAATCGTCGGCGTCCTGCGTGCCTCCATGTAGCATGACGACCAATGGGCGGCGTTCGCCGGCATGATGCCGACTCGGAACGTAGAGCTTGTAGCTTCGCCGTCCGGCAGCGCAGGCATAGGACCGGCTTAAGAACTGAGCGCCCTCGGGTATCTCAAGAGGCTTATGCGGCTTGGCACGAGCCAAACCATCTAGCCCGAAGCCTGGAAGTCTCGCCCGGCCGAGCGTCGCAGCAATGTCTCCTATCGGCCAATTCGCTAGCTCCAGCTGAACGGCCCCCGCGGTTGCCGCATTCGGGGTGATGTCGATGGTGCGTGGCTCGATCACCCGCACATCGACAGACTGTTTGTCTGGCTCGGTCTGTCCTCGGCCCAACAGCAGGACGCTTTGAATGACGCGCGTGGCGTCCATCAGCTTCTGGGCGCGCGTCAGTTTCGTCGCCGCGCGCATGGCGCCAGCAAGATCCATTTTCATGTCCTGGTTCCTTTGGAAGAGATTAGGGACGGCGTCAGCGAATGCGATCGGCCAACGCGCTCTTAATCTCCTTGGTCGCGTGCAACGCACCGAGCACGGTGATCAATTCGATGGTCTCCAAGGCGAGCGCCGCCGATACGTCCGGCGCAATGCTGGTCAGGCCAACCACCTTGATGTGCAGCTTTTCACCCGCAGCCTTGACCGCCTCCAGATCCGCGCGGGTGAAGTGGCGGAGACCCAGCTCCAGCGTATGGCGCACGATCGATTTCTTGACCTCCTCGGCATGGGCCGCGAGCCGGTTGCGGATCGCGGTCCGGATGAAGTCGGTGCGATTGGAATAAAAACCTTCCTGCACCAGGAGATCGATGTGGCCGAGGTCGACGTAACCGAGGTTAATCGTGATCTTTTCAGTCTCGCCCGCCCTGTCGCGGAGCCGGTGAATTTCGGCGGCCATCATGTCCTCCACCATCTATCTGGATGGTATATGGATGGTAGGAGGCTTTTTTCAAGGGCCGCTTGGTCCAAAACGCGCGGTTCGTTCCAAATGGCGGTTCTCTTGTAAACAGGCAGGCGCTCCCAAAGAGAACCGCCCGTGAACGCCCAGGATGATATGACAAGGCAAACAAACGCGAGGGAGCGGGCCCGGCGCCCTCTAAACCGAAGCAGCACTCCACTCTTTAGTTTTGTTCGTTGAACCCTGGCCTTCAGTGCTCTGTTCGACACCACCACCCGGTGCGTTGCCGGTAGACATGCCGCTCTCCGAGCCCATCGGTTTTGTTGGATCTCGGTTGATTTGTCCGCGCCCTTACCTTCGGCGCTTCCCTTGATGCCAGTGCCAACTTCGTCATTCGCACCGCTTTTCATCTGACCGGTAGCGCAGGTGTGCCAGAAGCTGACGCCTATGATCTTGCGAAGTTTCACCAGTCCTCAGGCGGGTGCATCGCGACCGTGGACTTCGGCGGGGGGTGCAGTTGCTTCTATTGCCGTAAAGGGCTGCATAATAGTGTACTGATGCATTGCCCCTGCTGGCACTAACCACGAGTCTCCAGCCTTTAGATTCAAAGTCTGTCCTTCCACATCGAGCCTTGCGCTTCCCAAAATGACGTATCCGACGGTCTCATAGTCTCTGGCGGTTGGTGCTTTGAGCTTGCCGCCTGGTTCGTCGATCCAGAGTCGCATCGACAGACGCTTACCCGATACGAGATACTTTTGGCCCATCTCGCCGCGAGGCGACGAAGCGGCCTCTACCTTCTTAATCGTTGTATCCGGTTTGATGGTTGTGTCTGGCGAGATCGTTTCTTGAGCCGGTTTTGACACCATGGCCGATCCGGTTTCAGTCAGAATGGATTCCAGTTCAGCGAGTCTCGCCTCAGCGCGTTTCTTCAATTCGATGGTGGTGTCTACCCAACCAGAGCCTCTATCCTCTCCGGTCAGAACCTTGCTTGCCTCCAGAAGCGCGAGTTGCTGCTGAAGGCTGGCTTGCTCCTGTTTACACCAAGCTATAAATCGATCAGGTGCCGACATGGGGTTGGCACTCTCGTCGTATCAAAATCTGCCTTCGCTGAGGAGCGAACGATCCGATGAACGAAAAGTTCCGGCTCGCGTGTCTACCCAAACATGGAACCGATCACGAGTCGTGGACGTTTTTTGATCAGGCACATGAGGGAGAAGTGAGGGAGAATGCCATGTTCAAGATCGCAGGCACGCTTCCTGTGAAGACGCGCTTGCCGTTCGCGGCTTGGGTTATCGCCGGGCTTGTAACTATTTACTCGTTTATGGCCTCGTTGGTGACTCCGGCGTTCAATCATGCAGAGCAAGCAAGCACTTCCGCACCAGAGACCCACTACGCATCTCTCACAAATCTGCTCAAAGTACTGTCGGCCCTTTGAAGTGCGGCGTCCCCCACGCAGCCTTTCTTGAGCACCGCGGCCGTAACTCCTGTTTGACCCGCGCTTCCGGTTCGAGCCGTGCGTCGCAGCGTCTGCGGTCCTTAAAATGGTCCTCCATACCGGTTCGAAGAGTTCACGCCTAGTTTCCGGATAATGTTCACAATGGGTTCACCACACGAGAATATGACTTTCTAGATCTGATCGCCGAGGTAGCCGCTCACGACGAACCATGATCTGCCAAGTGGCTCGTAGGTTACGTTCCTCATAGCCACCGAACATCGCCGAGCGTTTGTGGGGTGTCGTCCGAACACATGGGTGAGCCGGTATTGGTCAAAGACCCGACGGCCGGACGAGCGCGGAAATTACTTGAGTTAGCGTCAGTCAAAAGATCGCCGCTTTAGTCGGCTACAATCGTTTCGAGACGGGGGTACTATTCGCGCAAGGAGTACCTCAGAATGTGTGATTATAGTCTACAAGACGTCGCGTCGCGGCCCGCGAGGGTTGGTGACAGGCTGATATCGACCAGCTTTGCGCAGACGCACGACACGTGGTTTTGCCTCGATCCATGATCGTAACGTGGCCGTGTGCCTACTGCCGGGCACCGAGCTTGCCTTCGAAGAGGAAGTTCGGTGCGATACCGGCTTTGTTTTCACTCAGAGGTTCGGGCACAAGGTTGCGAAGTTTCAAGAGGTCAACCAAGACAAGTTACACGTACATCATGACGCCTTGGAATTTCCCGATGGAAAAATTGTCTTGCTGACACACCTCTGCAAAGGCCAACACGTTACCGTGTTGCAATTGCCAGCCGGCGCGCGTGACACTGTGAACGAAGAGCAACCACAAACGTCGCTTGTCGTCTAGCAGCCGTCTCAGGTTTGGTGGGGCGAGACAGCAGCCTTATTGAGCGTGTCCGGCGGAGTATCCGCGGGCCGAGCCATGACACATGGGGGAGGCGAACGATCCTTCGGTTCGGCCGGATTGGGCAGAGGACAACTCTATCTGCATCCCGCACGCGTAGCGCTGAACGTGAGATGGGGTCACGAAACGGCAAGAAATCGCGGGTTAAGGACAGAGACGCATTTCTACCTACTCGTCGGGCTTCTCCGTCTTAAGCAGCTTTCCCTCTGCGACTCTCAAGAGGTATTGCTCCGGCGTTATGCCTTCGAGTTTTGCTGCCCACTCCAGGAACTCAGCCTGTTCTGTCGTAAGCTCAAGCGTGATCGTTTTAGTTTCAGTCATGTTGGCTCATTAAGTGTTGAGCCGACCGACTTAGTGACCACCAACGTCGAAATCAAGTGCACGCAGCCTCGGCTCTAGGCGATCCAGCCAATCTCACGGGCTTTATCATTCGCCATCCGCCAAGCACGGCAAGTCCGATAGCTTCAAAGGAGTACGACAATCGTTTGCCATGGGAATGCCAACCGGCGTTGCGCTGTCGGTGCTATTGATCGCCGCTTATAGCCGCCCATTCACTGATGAAATTTCTGTGGCTCCCGAATTACTGAAACAAGTTATCGCAACCGAAGCGAGGGGAAATACCAATCGTTAAGGCCAACCGAGGCAGCACGTCGTCCCCAGTCAAGAGCGTCATTCTTTGTAGGAACCGACCCCGCAGGTTTGATCTCCCACCTTGGTGTAGAACGAGGTTTTTTCCAGCGGCTTGTCGGAGCCAGGGCGCGGCCGATTTTCTTTGTACGGGAACGCACAAAAAAAGCGCAATTAAAGAGTACCATATACTCCATCGTCGGTCAGAGATAACAACAGGCACCGACGGCTGAGAGAGATAGGTCGCGCTCCCGCCTGCAATGGACAGCGAGGGGAGCCCGATGACCTGTCAAAATCCCCGAGCAGACATATACGATCCCAAAACGCTTGCGGCCATGGACCAAGCGTTCGCGGCCGCTTGGCATATGCTGAGGGCGGATGAGCCTTTCCGCGATAATGCCAGCGACAGTGAGCTGAGAATAGCCATCGGCAGAAAGCTGCTGAACCTTGTGGCGGACGGGGTGATTGATCCCCTCCGGCTCCGAAATCTCACCGTAAAGAGTCTGCTTCAAGGTCACTGAAGAGGAAGGATTATACAGCGTTCAAGAAAATCTCAAACACATGGGAGGAAACAACGATCAGAATGATCGGGTTCGTCTTTGCGTTATTCGTCGCAACTTCCGCGCAGGCCACCCCACTCGGCCCGCTTCATCAGCCAGAAGGTATGATCACACAAGTTCGCGAAGCGTGCGGTGCTGGTAATCACATGGTCAACGGTACTTGCGTCCGTACCGCCGTCCGCCGAAACGCCGCCAGGTGTGCGGTCGGGATGCGCACGGTGGGTGGCCGTTGCGTTAAATGAATGCCCTGGCGACGCGCTGGAACTATTGAGATAGGGTCTGCCAGTTTGAACCTGAAGCAGTTGGAATGACACTCACCCTGGAGGGGGGCAGTATTCCCTCGCTGCGGCATGGTTGCGCGAAAACTGCTGAGAAAGCCAAAGCTAAGGACCTCCGCCATGACCTACACTATTCGCATTTTGCTAAAAGTCGTCGGGGCACTGGCTATCGCCACTTTAGTCAGCCCGAGCTTCGCAGGAGAATTTACTGTCCACAATGGAAAGAGATACCGCGCAACCCTCAGCCTCAACTCGGTCGAGCGCCTAACTGACAACGCGCTGATTGCGAGAAAATTTCGCGCATTGGGCTTCTCTAAAGTGCGCGTTTCAGGTGCAGGAGCGGTGCGTCGCGTCGAAGGCGTGTGGGCCCGCAAGGATGCCAGTGCGACCCTGCCTCGTCAGATCGTTGCGGTAGCTAGATTGTAATAACGGGTGTCTTGAGAGGAGGCCTTCCGAGCCCGATCCTGTCGCGAGTTTTGTGGCGCTTGAAAGATTTCAGAAAGTCAGAACGATTCGGGTGCCAACGCGTTGACCATCAACCCAATAAAGTTTGTAGGAGGCGTTTATGCGTAGAGAGTTGAAAAGTCTGGACGACTTCCGGGAATCCACCAATGAAAGCTTGGGCGCGGTATATCGCTCTTTCAATCAGCTGAACCAAAGCCTAACCGAATTTTCGAGAAACGCGTTCAATCGTGCGATTGAAACGCAGGCTGAACTCGCTAAGAAAGCGTATGAAAGCTACATCTCCGAAGCCTCGAAGCTCGGCCAGATGTTTCTCACTGGCTCTAGAAGGTTCGTCGTTCAGGCCGAAGAGCGGCGCGCTTTGGATGTCACCAGCGATGCAGCTAGCAGCAACAAATCTGGGCCACAGCGCACCGCCGCACAAAGAGTGACTAACCAGCGCAAATCAGGCGCAGCAAAACGGCCCTCCGGTGCCAAACGGTCGACAAAGGCCAAAAGATAGATCGCTAGGACCCTGGGCTCGGATCTTGAGCGTTTTTCTTCGTGGGCGTCAGTATTCGTGCGCGGTCAGTAGCCCCAGCCCTACATGAATGTTTATGCCTGGCCTCCAGCCGGAGCCGTGGGAGATGGAGGAAAGGACGGAGCAATGACCATGTTCAAATTTCTTGCCCGCCTAAAGATTGTGTTCGACGGCCAGTCTGCCTTGACCCGGTGATATTCGATAGCTGATGGGCTAAAATGGGCTCGCTCTGCAAGGAGATCGTGACCAGGGCAGGACCAGACGATGTCTGGTCTGCAATTCGTGACATTGGTGCCCTGCACACTCGACTGGTGCCGGGGTTTGTGACCGATACGCGCCTTGCGCCTGGAGCGCGGATTGTAACATTCGGCAATGGGATGGTGTTGCGGGAACCGATAGTCGCTGTGGACGACGATGCTCGGCAACTCGTCTGGTCTGCGGAAGGTGGACCTTTCACGCACTACAATGCTTCGCTTCAAGTCTTCGCCGAGTGCGGAGGCGCTGCACGCGTGGTGTGGATTGCTGACTTCCTGCCTGACGAGGTTGCCGACAATCAGCAGGCCGCGATGGAGGCAGCACTGCGGATTATGAAGGCAACCCTCGATCGATTGCCGAGAAATGAATGAAGAACTCCCGACGTCCGCTTTTGGCACGAAGCGGACATTAGCGAGCACGCTCGGTTTCCGCTTATGACCCAACGTCCAAGCCTTCTTGAGCTGTGGCAAGTTGCTCCCGTCGTGCACGCTGCCGCAGTGAGACCAACCAACGTGACAAATGTGCTCATGGCTCCTCGGCTGGAAAAACGACATTCCAGTCACGCTTCATATCGACGACCGTCCATCCTTTAGCATTTGCTTCATCGAGAACCTTGTCGAGACGGCCCACGTCGGAATCGCGATCGTAGGCCCATTCGCGGTCAGCGTCGGTGTGATGCACGATGCCCATGAAGCGTAAGCCATCACCTGCTTCCGTCCATTCGAGCATCTCCTTGTCTCCGTCAGAATTGCCAAAAGCGAAGATGGGGCGTTGTCCGATGAACCTGTCAATGGCCACAGGTTTGCCCGGTCCGTCTTCGACGGGCTCCACACTTGGAATCTTTAGGAGGACCGGCCTGGAGTTCTGCACCTGAAACCGCGCCGCAGTAGTCGAACCCACTACGTGCTCCGGTGGAACACAATAGGTCTTGTCGGCGAAGACGCGTATGAAATCTTGGCCAGCGCCCGAGACGATGAAGGTCTTGAACCCATTGGTTCGCAAATAGGAAAGAAGCTCCAGCATGGGCTGGTAGACGAGCTGCGTATAAAGCCGCCTGAAGCGCACGTCCTTGGCGGTGGCGAGCCAGTCGGCAACGATCGTACTGAATTGATCGGTCGTCATCCCGGAATGGGTGGCGGTGATGATGTCGCGTAGCTCTCTTTCACCCAGCGCCACTAGCGTGTCCACATTCCCTTCCAAAACGGCTTGGAATGGCAGCCTCGTCCTCCACTCCTGATGCTCGGCGACAAGCGCTTTCACTCTGTCAAACGCAAAGACGAATTGGATATAACCGGGTTGCTCGAGCCAGAGCGTGCCATCGTTGTCGAAGACGGCAATTCGCTTTGCGAGTGGCACGAAATCAGCAGTCCCTACTTCTGATACGCGGGACACAAAATTCAGAATGGCCGATTTTGTGAAACCATCACTCCAAGACTTAAGTGGGTCGATGGACATGGAGCGCCCTAAGCGTCCTCAACGGAGGGCCACCAATCGGTCGCTATAATCGATTCTAAAAATCTCCTTTCCTGTAATGGAATTTAGGATGGAGGCATTTCTACCGGGCGCTGTCACAAAGCTTGCGTCCCCCAAGCCGTGAGTTTTCTTGTTCTGTGATTGGACGAATATCATTCGATCATCCGGTCCATCCCACGCTATCGCATACCCGTCGCCGCGAGTCTCGTTCTTGCTGATACGGCACTTCAGCTGAGGGCCCAATAGCGGTAAATCGAGCGCGGTGTCTTCGTCCAAACCGGTACACAAAATTACGCAATCGTACACGTCTACACGCGTTTGTCCGGAGCACATAGTTACCGCTGCACCGTTTGCGTCTTCTGCGATTTCCAACACCTCTGTATTAGCTTGGAGATGGACCAATGGGCTGGCCCCGCTGGAAGGGCTCAAATATTTAAGCCTGTACAGGCGTTGGTACAGAGCCTGAGCCACGAGAGGAGAGATACCGTTCGCCACGCTCTTATCGTCATGAGTAATCTTCTCTTTAAGCGCACTAGGAAGAGCCGCAAACGCGTGCGCGTAGCTCGCTGAGAAAGCTTCCCGCGAGAAGTTGCTAATATCAAGAACGCGAAATGAGGACTCGCTGGTAACCCATGTTATTTGCGTTCCAGCGTTAGCATACTCGTCTAATAGGTAGTTGACGCACTCAGCTGCTGATTGACCCCCTCCCACGACAAGAACACGCTGCAAAGGGTCTGGAAAATTGAATGAGAGAAGTGTGGAAACGTCAACTACCTTGCGTCCCGGTTCGACTGAGGATCTCGGCTCTGCGTCCATATCCCAATACGATGTGCTTGGAGGCATACGTGCTCCGAGGGTCGCTTGCAACGACGAATAGGCTCGTCACTGGGTCGTAGTCCACAAAGCTTACATTCACCGCAAAAACGATGTCGGCTATCTGCGTAGCGACCCAATTAAAATATTCCTCGAATTCCCGGCGCGAGGGATAGATGCTGGAAGAACAGAAAAACTGCTCCAATCGAGCATTCGATTTTAGATAATTCAAAAAAGAAAACCTGTTAGTAGGATCAATGGGCGTGACCAGATCGCGGTAAAATTCCGTCTGCATCAAAGTTCTCGGGAACATCTGTTCAGAATGCCAACAAATCGAGGGATTTCTTTCGAGGAAGACTGAACTCAAGGAGGTTTGTCCTCGTTCTCTTGCCGTCGTAAGGAGAGCGGCTAGGCTAAGGTTGGCCGGGCCGACGCCTATGCCAATTAGGTCGATCTCCATCCCTTTATTTCGCTGTTAGAGGTAACAAGGATTGGCCTTCTAGCGCGCAGGGTATCTTACAAAGCAATGACACTACCGCGAACCCCAGCTCTGGCGACCGATTGCATTATCTTCGATCCTATCGGGCGCGTGCTTCTGATTCGCCGCAAGCATTCTCCTTGTGCCGGGAACCATGCGCTGCCGGGAGGTTTTGTCAAAGTCGGCGAAACAGTGGAGGAAGCCTGCCGCCGCGAAGTAGGCGAAGAGACAAGTATCGAGTTGGGCGAGCTTACCCTCGTCGGCGTCTACTCCGACGTAAACCGAGACCCCCGCGGTCACATAGTCAGTGTAGCCTATGCGACCCAGCTCCCCAGCGTTGCCTTGCCAAGGGCAGGTTCGGATGCGACGAACGCCGAGTGGTTAGACACGCGCGAAGTCACGCTCGGCTCCGACCACGCACGCATTCTAACCGACGCCAACGCTAAAATATTCATACATCCGACAGGCCAAGGGTCATTTCTTCCTTGATTCCTCACTAAGCTGAACGCATGTAGCAACAACCTCGTACCTAACCAGTCCTTCCGAAACTACAGGCTCCGTTAAAGACTCAAGTTGTCGTTCGGCGATGAGGCAAAGATGCTGCGTGGCGAACTCCAGCGATGCCACGGTGCTAGCTGCTGGGCCAGTTGTTGCAATAGTGAAAATCACCAGTGCCCACATGCTGTCTCCTTTCGTGGTTTGTAGTTAGCCTGCACAGGCTTTCAGCAGAGGGAAAGGCATATGACCAAAACTGTTGCGAGGAAAAGCGCGTTGTCCGTCGTGGTTGGACGCGCGCTGACGTCAAAGAATTAAGACAACACTCGAAAAATAAATCGCGTGTAGCAACCATCTCTAGGGCACTTAAGCGCACCCCGGGTGCCCTGAGGCAAGAGGCGCATGCAGTAGGGATCCCACTGGGCCATCAGCGCACAAAGAAAAAATGAGCTTGACCTTGGCGAATGTCCGTTAATGGCGCAAAGCAGATATGCTCAAGCGCTGACGAATGTCCGTTTTGGGAGCAAAGCGGACATTGATTAACCGCTGCTTGCCAATCGCGATTTATGAGTACACGGCCTAACCCGGATGGTAAATTTTCTGCCCTGCGATTATCTTGCCTTGTTATGCCCCGTGCCGCGCTGTGTTGCACAGTTGGTTTTGCAAATTGGTTTGCAATTCTGGCTAACCTCCTGAAAACGTGAGAACCTTTACTAAGGCGAATTACACCGGTTCTGGTTACAAGTGGTTTTGGCGCATGTTCGAAGACCCACTTTTTTGGGTGTTTGTGCTTCCAGGGTTGTTACTGGGGCTATATGCGCAGTCACGCATCAAACTAAACGTTGCCAAATATTCTCAGGTTCCCACTAAGGACGGGATCACGGGAGCAGAGGTGGCTCGTCGCTTGCTCAACGCGAAAGGCCTTCAAGATGTCACCATTGAATCTACCCCGGGGATCTTGAGCGATCACTATGATCCCCGAGCCAAGACGTTACGGCTAAGCCAGCAGGTCTACTTCACCCCCAGCGTCGCGGCCGCTGGCATCGCGGCTCACGAAGCGGGTCACGCTTTGCAGGATGCCGAAGACTACTTCCCGATGGAGGTTCGAACATACCTAGTGCCGATAGCGCAGATCGCCGCGCAAGTCGCACCTTGGTTGTTTATCTCAGGATTGATCCTCCAGATCGAAACCGTGACCTGGGCGGGGGTGATCCTTTTCGGTTCGTCTTTCCTCCTGGCTTTTCTCACTCTTCCGGTCGAGTTCAATGCCAGTGCGCGGGCAAAAGAGCTGCTGGTGAGCCAGGGTATTATTCGAGGCGATGAGCAACTGGCCGGAGTGGAGAAGGTTTTGGGGGCGGCAGCGTGGACGTACGTGGCGGCAGCAGTCTCGGCCATCGGCGTTTGGCTCTTCTATGTCTTCGTCCTGTTTTTCCGAGGACACGCAGATGGTGATGACAAATAAACCACTCGGCTCTCAAGCAGACGCTGGCCCGGCTTCTTCAATCGATCGATTCAAGGAAATAGACTGTCGGAGTGTCCAGCACACCAGCCTCCGCCATTGCGTTCTTGAGATCGTCTGAAGCAGCGAAGGCCTTAGCGCTTTTTGTGTCCTTAGTGTCAAAGACCACCACAATCTCGCTCTTGTTGCTATCAGCTGAATGATAAACGCGAGGATTGGTAAGCCCAGCCGCCTTCTGCATCTCTACATGACCATCGAAGAGCGGGCGCCAGTGGCCATAGTCTCTAACCTTATGCCGGATGATCATCATGCCCATAGCGTGGGTCCTCCTATGTCACATAAGAAGCTCGGCCAGGACGAAGTGAAAGGTCGCGGATCATTATCGTCCCCCGATGCCGAAAGTTGAGCACCAATACGACAGCTCGAATTTTTTTGATCGACGGGAACCTCCTTAGCGTTCGTGCCATCCAATAATTTGTAGGCGGGATTTCACAGGATCACGACGTAAAAGGACATAGCCATGTACAGGACGATCGCACTAGTCACATCTGTCGCAGTAGCGTTGGGAATTGCCGGAGCACTTGCCGCAACCGATGCAAAGCCCACCGATCCTCAGATCGCCCATATTGCCTATACGGCGGGTGTGCTCGACATCGAGGCGGGCAAGCAGGCTCTCGAAAAGAGCAAGAATAAAGATGTCCGCGCCTTCGCTCAGCGAATGGTTGGGGACCATACCGCCGTCAATGATCAGGCGCTGGCTCTGGTCAAGAAGTTGAACGTTACGCCGGAGGACAATCCGACCAGTAAGGCCCTCACGCAATCAGCTGAAGCTGAGCGCAAAAAACTATCCGGCCTCGATGGTGCGGCTTTCGATAAGGCCTATGTCGACAACGAAGAGGCTTATCATAAGACTGTCAATAGTGCCTTGAGCAAGACGCTCATCCCCGACGCGGAAAATGCGGAGCTGAAATCACTGCTAGAGAAGGGCTTGAAGGTCTTCGAAAGCCATCTTCAGCACGCCGAGAGTTTGGCGAAGCAGCTGCACTGACAACGTGAGGATGTCACGATGGGTGAAATCGCGCTGGACTATGATCGGTTAAGCGACATCGACCTCGCGACCCTCGTCGTCCGGCGCGATGCTAATGCCGTGCGCGTGATCACGGTTCGCAACAATCAGCGCCTCTATCGCGCGGCCTGGAGCGTTTTGCGGAATCGTTCCGAGGCGGAAGAGGCGGTGCAAGACGCCTATCTCAAAGCATTCGCCGGCATGACCGACTTCGCCGGCGCGTCATCGCTCTCGACCTGGCTGACGCGGATCGTCATCAACCAAGCCTTAGAGAGGAAGCGGACCGCTGAGAGACGGGAACGACTTTTGCGAAAACGGTCCGTTACCGACCTCGACGACTATCGGGAGAAATTTATGGCAGGATCGGAAACGCAGCGATCGCCGGAAGCCGAGATGATGCGTCGGCAGATCGCCAAGCTGCTCGAACGTGCCATTGCCAATCTGCCTGAAACGTTCCGGCCGGTATTCGTGCTGCGCGAGATCGAGGGCTTGAGCGTCGAGGAGACCGCGGACGTTCTGCAGATTCCGAAGGAGACCGTGAAGACTCGCCTCTTTCGTGCGCGCCGACGTTTACAGCGGGATCTCGATCCAAGTCTTCGCGAGGTTTTGCACGACACGTTTCCCTTCGCGGGACGGGATTGCGAGGCGCTTACTGAGCGCGTGCTGGCGAGATTTCTATCTATGCCTGTGACAAAACAATGAGAGTCAAACAGATGCCGCGTCGATCGGTTGGCGCAGTCTCTATAGTTCTGTTCCTGGTGGTGATCGGCGCGTTCATTAATAGGGAGAAATGTCGACTGGGAACCGTTCATTGGTACATCAACGGAGCTGGGATTTAAGCCCGTCGGTGGCCCTTTCCCCTAACGGCCAAGACCGGAGTGATGCGATGAGCAAGAACCGTGGCGTAGTGTACATTAAGCCGGGCGTCGTCGAAGTTCGCGATATCCCCGATCCCAAGTTCGAGGATCCACACGGACGCAAAATTAACCACGCGGTTATCCTCAAAATCATTTCGACCAACATTTGCGGGTGCCGACGGCTCCCTCGACACGATGGCACTTAGCGAACATGGAAACTGCCTTGGAGAATGTCTGCTTTCGGACGCAAAGCGGACCTCCCTGATCCGCTCACTAATGTCCGCTAATGACCCAAAGCGGACATCCCTTCGTCCGAGCTTCGCTCCCGCATGTGCCCGCGCCTTGTTCCCGGCTTCCAGGAGATCTTAAATGTCCTCGACAACACCGCGAGAGTATCGGGACGCATTTGTGACGAGACGAGCACGCAGCTTTTCCTCGACCGAACCGGCTTCTATGGTCTCTACCGCTATGTTGGTCATAATGGCCTGCGAATTAAGGACTAAGCCAAGCGCCATAGCCTTCCAGAGTCAGCACTTGTGAGGCACTGAAACACGATGCAAAGCGAGGAGCCTTTCGATTTCGACCCGGGTTACCGACTGGCAGCGAGAGGTCGCCAAGAGGCTGAAGACGAACGGTTGGCTCTCTTGGAACGCATCTTCGACCCGCTCTCTCGCCAGCGGCGTTCCTTGGTTCAGCCTGGTTGGCGATGCCTTGAGGTCGGGGCAGGCCGAGGCTCGATGGCCGTCTGGCTCGCCGAACGGGTCGGCGACAGGGGCCATGTGGTGGCGACAGACATCGACGTCAGTTATCTGAAAAGCCTTAACCTTACGAACCTCGAAGTGCACCAGCACAACATGCTCGATGACCCGCTGGACGCGCTGGTCCCCGGCTCATTCGACTTAGTTTGCTCACGTTTGCTGCTGTTCTGGCTTGCGGGCAAACAGGAGACCGCTATCCGCCGCATGGTCGAGTGTTTGCGACCAGGCGGATGGCTCGTCGATGAGGATGGGGACTGGGGTATGGTTTTACCCGTAGATCCTTCTCATCCGCTCTCCACCAAGTATAACGCCGTGTGGGAAGGTGGCGAATGGTGGGCATCTCGGGGGTACGATCCCGTCTTCGGACGCAAGCTGCCGGTGTTATTCGAGCATTGCGGTTTGGAGAACATTCGGCATGAGGCGAATACCGAGGTAGTACGCGGCGGTAGCTCGTGGGCGCGATGGTGGTGCGAGACCCTAGAAGGCATCCGTGCATGCGAGCAAAGCGCCGGCAGTCTGACAGCAGCGCAGGAAAAGGGATACAAGGTCCTCTCGGCCCCGCTGGCGGACCCATCATTCTGGTTTATGACCGGGCTTCTTCATGCCTGCTGGGGCCAACGTCCAGGGGACTAATCACGCTATTTGTCAAGCGAACGGAGCGAGGGAATACGCCTTCTGCTGTCAGAGATTTCCCGCGAGGCGACATGGAGGCCACGATTGCGAGCCTCTGGGCGATAGACAGCAGGCTGGGTCTCTGAGGCCGCGGACGGGTTTGGAGGATAGGGTTAGCCGACCGCTCATCTGCGAAACGATAAGCCGGTGCCGCCAGTTGGGAGGCCTCGCAATGCAAGCGCAAGACGTCATCGGGGCACCTGGAGGTCCCCCAACTGGTAATGGCCTGACCAATACCAGCGACCGCATCGTCGCGCGGTTGGAGCGACTGCCGCTGACCTCCTATCAACATGGCATTTTCGCGATCGTAGCGATGGCGTGGCTATTCGACTCGGTCGATCTTGCCTCGCTCACCTTCGTACTCGGATCGATTCGAGAGGAATTCGGCCTCTCTACCCGCGATGCTGGTTTGCTCGCCAGCCTAAGCTTCATCGGAATGTTCTTCGGCGCGAGTATAGCTGGCATTGCCGCCGACCGTTTCGGCCGCAAAGTTGTGTTCCAGATCAGTGTGATCTTTTGGGGCCTCGGCAGCCTCTGGTGCTCCTATGCGCCGGACCCCCAGTCGCTCGGTTATGCGCGATTGCTCTTAGGCTTTGGCATGGGGATGGAATTCCCGGTAGCGCTAGCCCTCGTGTGCGAGATAATCCCAGCTCTTCAGCGGGGCCGCTACATCGCCATTCTAGAGGGCTTTTGGCCCATCGGGTTTATTACCGCCGGCCTGCTCAGCCTTGTGATCTTGCCATATTGGGGCTGGCGTGGCGTGTTCCTGCTGCAGGCCATTCCAGCACTTTTCGTATTCGTCATTCGCCGTTATGTGCCGGAATCACCGCGTTGGTTGGCTGAGCGCGGTCGGTCAGTCGATGCCGAAAAAGTGATGGGGGAGATCGAGACTAAAGTGAAAAGGCGCATAGGCGGCGCGGAGCTACCGACGCCGCGCACCAACCCAATCCTACCCCTTGCCAACGGTGCCAAGAATAGCTTTCCGCTCTTCGAGCTGTGGAGCTCCGATCTTGCACGTCGCACACTGATGATCTGGACGGTCTGGTTCTTTGCCCTGTTGGGCTACTACGGTCTCACCACGTGGCTTGGGGCACTGCTGCAGGCGTCCGGCCATACGGTCACGAAATCGGTTACCTATACACTCCTGATCTCGTTGGCTGGTCTGCCTGGCTTTGCCACGGCGGCGTGGCTTGTCGAGGCGTGGGGACGCAAACCGACCTGCGTGCTCATGCTACTTGGTAGTGCGGTCTGCGCCTATCTTTATGGCCATGCGGGATCACTGACACAGCTGATCACTTTTGGCCTCGGCATGCAGTTCTTCCTGTTTGGAATGTGGGCTGTTCTCTATGCCTATACGCCGGAGCTCTATCCGACGCGGGCACGCGCGACCGGTGCCGGCTGTGCTTCGGCGATCGGCCGGGTAGGTGCGTTGATCGGACCCTACGCTGTGGGCGTTGTGCTGCCCTATTTGGGCCAGCCCGGTGTATTTGCCCTCGGTGCCGGGTCATTTGTCGTTGCTGCAGCGGCAGTCTGGATCCTGGGCAACGAAACACGCGGTCTAACGCTGGAGGAAATTGCCCGATGAGATCAGGCGATCAAACGGGACACTAGACCATTCCGTACTCGGGCGGGGTTGGTGGATCCTTTCCAATCAACTTCAGTTTTTGGCACAAAGCAGACACGCTCAATGCGCTGACGCATGTCCGCTTTTGGGGGCAAAGCGGACATCCCTGATACCCTTCACCAATGTCCTCCCAAAGCGGACATCGCTCAGTTTCGGTTAGGTCATTCAGATCATAGCGATGAGGCAAACTTACTCTCGCTTGCAGAGGGCTTCGCCCGGTCCTAGTCAGGATGTGGGTTATGAACGCTTTCAGTTCAGCCTGAGCTCGCCCCCGACGAAGTTGAACTCTTGCGGCGCGATCAGCCGCCGATGAGCAACGCGCACCCGATAGAGCGGTCCATCAAGATTGGCAGTCCAGAAATCCAGGAAATCGACGAGCTTCGGGAAGTGCGGCGCGAGGTCGTAGTCCTGCCAGATGTAGCTTTGCAGCAGTCGAGGATAGTCCGGCAAGCGGTATAGGATCTCCGCCGTGGTGAGGGAGAACCCTTCGACTTGGCGCAATAGAGCAGGATCAGGCATTGGCGATTCCTGCAACGGTCAGTCGCTTTTAGAATCACAATTCTAATTTGCATTCCCTGGTTTCGTCCATGTGATCCCACCGAAGAATCAACAACTTGGCTGCAACGCCAAAGCAAGCACTCCTGTCTTGAAAGTGCTAACAAGCTGTTCTAAAAAGTGGGCTTCCTACCCACCCGAAGAATCAGTTGAGGAGGTTCAGCCATGCAATTTCGTCCGTTGCACGACCGGGTAGTCGTACGCCGCGTCGAAGAGGAGGAGCGCACCAAAGGCGGCATCATCATCCCTGACACCGCCAAGGAGAAGCCGCAACAGGGCGAGGTCATCGCCGTGGGACCGGGCGCCAGAGACGAGAAGGGCGTGGTTCAGCCGCTCGGCGTCAAGGCCGGCGACCGGGTGCTGTTTGGCAAGTGGTCGGGCAGTGAGGTCGTCATCGACGGCGAAGAGCTACTCGTCATGAAGGAGAGCGACATCATGGGCGTGCTCGAAGGTGCCGCCGCCAGCAAGAAGAAGGCTGCCTAAAGCTAGCAAACAAAGGAACCGATTGGAGTTACCACAATGGCTGCAAAAGAAGTGAAATTCTCTCAGGACGCCCGTGAGCGCATGCTGCGCGGCGTCGACATTCTCGCCAATGCCGTCAAGGTGACGCTAGGACCGAAGGGTCGTAACGTCGTGCTCGACAAGTCCTTTGGGGCCCCGCGCATCACCAAGGACGGCGTCACAGTGGCGAAGGAGATCGAACTCGAGGACAAGTTCGAGAATATGGGCGCCCAGATGGTGCGCGAAGTCGCTTCGAAGACCTCCGATACCGCGGGCGATGGCACCACAACCGCCACCCTGCTCGCCCACGGTATCGTGCGAGAAGGGGCAAAGGCGGTCGCTGCCGGCGCCAACCCGATGGATCTGAAGCGTGGCATCGATCTCGCGGTGACCGCAGTTATCAATGAGCTCAAGGCCAAGGCTAAGAAGGTCACCTCGAGCGGCGAGATCGCGCAGGTTGGCACCATCTCGGCCAATGGCGACGAGACGATCGGCAAGATGATCGCCGAGGCCATGCAGAAGGTTGGCAATGAAGGCGTGATCACGGTCGAAGAGGCGAAGAGCCTTGAAAGCGAGCTCGAAGTGGTCGAGGGCATGCAATTCGACCGCGGCTACATCTCTCCTTACTTCATCACCAATGCCGAGAAGATGGTGGCGGAGCTAGAGGATCCGCACATCCTCATCTACGAGAAAAAGCTCTCCGGCCTGCAGCCGCTGCTTCCCCTGCTCGAGCAGGTGGTGCAGTCGGGCCGTCCGCTGCTGGTCATCGCCGAGGATGTCGAGGGCGAGGCGCTCGCCACCCTCGTGGTCAACAAACTGCGCGGCGGCTTGAAGGTCGCTGCGGTCAAGGCGCCAGGCTTCGGCGATCGCCGCAAAGCCATGCTGCAGGACATCGCCGTCTTGACCGGAGGCGAGCTGATCTCAGAGGATCTCGGCATCAAGCTTGAGAACGTCACCGTGCAGATGCTTGGGCGTGCGAAGCGCGTCACCATCACCAAGGACGATACCACCATCGTCGACGGTGCCGGCAAGAAGAACGATATCCAGGGCCGCATCGCTCAGATTAAGCAGCAGATCGAGGACACCACCTCCGACTACGACAAGGAGAAGCTGCAGGAGCGTCTCGCCAAGCTCGCCGGCGGCGTTGCCGTGATCAAGGTCGGCGGCTCAACCGAAGTCGAGGTGAAAGAGAAGAAGGATCGCGTCGACGATGCCTTGAACGCAACCCGCGCCGCTGTTGAAGAAGGCATCGTTCCGGGCGGTGGGGTGGCCCTAATGCGGACGCTCAAAACCCTCGACAGTCTCAAGTCCGCCAATGACGACCAAAAGGTCGGCATCAACATCGTGCGCAAGGCGCTGCAGGCGCCCGCCCGCCAGATTGCTGAGAATGCGGGCGAGGACGGTGCCGTGGTGGCCGGGAAGATCCTCGACAGCAAGGATTATGCTTTCGGCTATAACGCCCAGACCGGAGAGTATGGCGATTTGGTCAAGCAGGGCGTGATCGATCCGGCGAAGGTGGTCCGAACGGCTTTGCAAGACGCTGCCTCAGTCGCTGGCCTCCTCGTCACCACCGAGGCCATGGTCGCCGAGAAGCCGAAGCCGAAAGCCCCGCCGGCGATGCCTCCTGGTGGCGGGATGGGTGATATGGATTACTAGTCGCTACTCTGAAGTACATTCAGAAGGCCGCCCCAAAAAAGGCGGCCTTCCTTTTTCAGCAGGCGAATTCGTTCAATGTCCACTTTTGGCACTTTTCGGACATCCCACCCGCACTGACGAATGTCCGCTCTTGGGGGCAAAGCGGACATGGCCGGTCCGCGCTCTAATGTCCGCTAATGACCCAAAGCGGACATCGCATTGGAGCAAGCTGTTGCGCTCACTTTGGCCGTCATCTCATTAGAGCCAAATTCCGCCAAAAGTTCTCTAGGCTATCCGTGCCGCCGAAAAGTGTAGTGAAATTAGTCGAGTCCACTAGCACGATGTCTCCAGCTCGCTGCCCGTTTGGTGGCATCCAGAGCAGGCAGTTGAACTCCGTGTTGCCTGCCGCGCTGAAGGGGTGCGGACGGTCAAGATCAATGGGCTGGCGTGCGAGCATCTGTACCGACTTGGGGTCCGTGGTCGTCAGCTCATAGTGGGGAAGGTGCGGATGGAAATTCAGAGTAGGCACGTTTTCGAGCAGCCCCAAGCTGTCAACGTCCCGAAATGCTGTGAGCGGTGCGATCTCCTTCGTCCCCTTGACGACCGCGGGACGGAGTCCCCAGCGGTTGTGCACGGGTACGTTAAGGGCCTTCATAAGCGACCGCGTGTATTGTCCAAATCGCTGCTGGCGAGGAACGAGGCGGTCGCCGTGGTGCCTGTACTCAATCTGGCGCTGCTCCATGTCCTCGGTGAAGCCCACATCATGATGCGGCGCGAGCAGTAGGCACGTGCCTTCCCTTTTTAGCCACTCCCGGATTGCCTCAACTTCCTCCGGCGCTGCCTCTTGCTCTGAAACGAGATGATCGAGGCCGAACACCATCATCGTGTCGGTGTCGGCCAAGACACGCTCGTCGATTAATTGCTTGTAGCCGGCCTGGTCGATCCGTTGGAATACCGCGACCGGGTGACCGGTAACCTCGCCGACGATGTGCTGGAAGCTGAGTGTCGAGCGGTGGAACAGTTCGAGTGTCCCTGCGATCCCCTGCAGGAAGTTCGCCGCATCCCACTCCGGCGTTTCATAGTTAGGCCAGGCGACGCGACGAACCTCGGTCATCGTCGAGAAGCGATTGTCCATAACCGCGGGATCGCGGTTGGATTCCCACGGGTAGCTCCAGGTCCAGTAGATGCTAACCCTTCGCTTGCCACCCGTGTATTTGCGCGGCACGTGGCTTTGATTGTAGGTCCGTGGAGGTTGGATGGTACTCATGCGCGTATCTCACCTTTGGTTCAATGGGCATCGCCGAGGGCCGCGAGATACCGAAGCGCTTTGAGGCCCGGGAGAAAGAAGTAAGCGCCGCCTTTCACTGTAGTGAAGGCCGGCAGGCCGGTGATTTTCCGGCGGATGGGTCTTTTCGGAATCTTGAACTCGAGCGTGCCGTCCTGCGTGCCGATGATCGGATCGCGCTCGTTGCCGAGCTCATGAAAATTACGGTCGTTAGCCCATACATTCTGCGCAAACTCGAATTGTCGGATTAGGCTTGCACAGATGATAAAGGCCGCTATGCCGCGGTCGGTACCATCGTCAGGAGCGTCTTCCGGCAGAGGCAAACCATAAGTAGCGCCGCGGCGAATCATGCGGCGTCGGTTTATATTCGCTGCAGTGTCGCGAGGGTTCATGCGACGCATATGCGAACCGAGAGGCACCGCATATCCATGCGGATCCATCTCTTTGTAGTTGAAGTTATTGTTTCGCTGCATGTCGGCTCCTAAGGCGGGATCTGCCTTATCCGGGGCCAGCACGAGCGGAGCGCCACTCCTCCATCGACCCATAAGCTTGGCAGCCATAAGTTCCTGTTCTTCGAGGGTCTGACCATTCTGGCGGAGAAAGTCACGAAACCGTCCGACATGCTCCTGTAGACGCCGATAGGCCATGTAGCTGCCGTTTCGAGACAAGATTTCTGGTTGCGGCAGGTCTACGGGCGGTCCGTTTTCGTCGGGGTAGCCAAGGATAAATTCCCCTGGTTTGAGTGGCGGGCCGGAGCCGGGCGTTGGTACGTCGTCAGTGCCTTCAATGACTGGCTGCGATAGCCGATCGCGGTAACCGAAATGGTCGTGTGCAGTATCGAATGGCGGGATCGCTAGGAGGTCCAGGGACGAGAGCACCTCAACGCCTTCGCAGTCGGCTAGAAGCCTTTGGTGCTCTGTAATGCAACGCTCCCGCTCGGCTTCATTGCGGGCAAATAGAATCGCGATGGCGTGAAGATCCGAGCTGGCAAGTCCCCCCACCCAATTGTCAGGATGATTGGTGCCGGTATCACCGAGAATTTCTGCTCGCGGCGCCATGCCTTGCTTGAACTCCTCCGGGAACGTGGCGAGTGATGTTTCATCCACGCCTAGAGCCTTGAGGCCATTCCAAGTGAACGCCACAGTTACCCAGCGCTTGTCCTCGTCAACCGAGTCCAGAACATCAGCTGCTGATTGTACTGTTTTGAGAATCTCGTTCAGCCACACCCGCCCACTAGAAACGCTGCGAAATGATAAAAACTCATATCGTCCGGTAAGGGCCGGAGTCCGGGTCAGCAGGATGTGCTGGATATCGTCAAATTCGAGCATGACTTAATACTGAGGAGTGCCAGATTCGCTGTTGTGGGAATCACTGCATCTGATCGAGCATGTTCGAGAAGGCGGCCTTGAGCTTGAGTGCCTTCTTGATCTCGTCGGCGCTCACAAAGGGATATTCTCCGTATTCGAGGAAACTGTGGCACTGGTGCTCACGGACGAACTTGACGAATTCCTCCGGCTTGGTCTTCCAATCTTTAGGGAACCCTTCGAGATTTTCGAAAACGGTATCAATCCCGGTGGCGGAGAAGAGAGCAACGGCATCCTCAGTGTATTTGTCGAAGTCGGTGTCAAAGATGCCCTGATACATGAAGTAGGTATCCCCGTTGATCGGAAAGAGAACCCAGCGCAGGTAGTGCAGCTTGAGCACTGCGAGACAGTCAGGCTGAGACGCTACCGTCTTCTCGATGTTTTTGGCGTACTCATAGAAAACCTCCTCCCTACCCGGGATGATCTTCGCGAGAATCGAGAAGCCGTAGCAGGACGGAGTCCTGGGAAAGATCGGGCCGTATCTGCCTTGTTCCGTCTCAGAGAATCCTCCTTTGGGAATCGCCATCGCGGCCGGTTTGGTCCAGTCTTGCTGTTTCGATGCGTCAGACATAACCACGCGCCTTTCTCTAGTTGCTGGCTTTCTGCTGCTTCACTTCACGATCAACCTTCATACCCCGGGCCAGGTGGATCATCGCTTCGGAAACAGGAAGGTCATCCCGAGCCTGCCGCCGAAACCATGGGGACCGGTGTCGGGAGAGTCCATCCAATAGCGCACGCCGCCAACGATGCTGACCGGCTGCCCCCCAACCTTGACAATCTTGGAAACTAGAAAGTTGACCGGTGCCAACCATTCGCCAGTCTCCCAGTTGTAAGTATCTTCGCCCTGCAGCGTAAAGGTCCACGCCCGCGATGTCGTATAGGCGAGGACGGGCTGCAGGAATGTTTCGTCGACATCGGCGCGGTCGGCGTCACCAGCGAAAGACCAGTTGTGCCAGGCGAGAATGCCCACCGTCCAGCCACCGCCCTGCCAGACAACAACCCCGGTCGGACCCGCGCCCCATTTCCCGGCGCCGAGCAGCTCATCGGTTGCGGTCGGCAGCAGAAAAATCGGCCCCGCTCCCAAGGTGAAGCCATTGAATGTTCGGCTTGGCGAAAAATAGAGTCCTTCCGTCGTGTCGCGCAGACCGGACTGCGAACCGGAGCCGGGGAAGAGGCCGCTCTGGCTAAACATTACCGGAAGGATTGTTCGCGAGATCACATACCAATCGGGATTGAGCGTGAACGGCACTACAGGTTGGATGTTTACGAACCATTGTGAACCCTCTCTCTCCGAACCCACTTCCCCGTTGTAGTTTCCGAAGAATGGTACACTGATGAGGGCGGCGAGCGGGTTGGCGAGTTCTTCCGCTAGAGCTTTGCTGTCATCCTGCGCAAACGCGGCTCGAGCCCCACAAAGGAGTGCAGCGACTACTGCGGCAGCAACTAGTGCGTGCTTCGGATCCGCGCCGGGCGAACCGCTTAGACGGATCGCGGAACTCGAAGCGGTCATGGCCCCCCATCGCCTTAGCGCGTTCTAACATGCTAACACGAGGGACTGCCGTAGCGCAGGCCATTCATGGTCCCCATGGCAAGCTGAGCATGTCCGCTCTTGGGGGGAAAGCGGACATCGCTAATTCGCGCGCCAATGTCCGCTCATGACCCGACGCGGACATCGATGCCCGATACTGTCACCAAAATTTCGTCTGATTCCTTCCCGCTCTAGGCCCCATTTCCACCAAGCTCATTTGTTTACCAATGAGCAAGCAAATCACTGCAGCATTGTTGCAGGAGGAGGGGCACATGCAAACCCAAGTAAACCGATCTCAGTTCGAGATCAAAGACACTACGGTCGTTCATATTCCCACCCGAGCTGAATTTGTGCCGCAGGTCGGTGACTCAGTCATCGTGTGGACGGGGGACATTGGCCAGAGACTGCCGAGCGGAGAAGTTTATCGGTACGGCGACGTTCTCGATATGATGAGAGCCGTGTGGCGAGACAGCTGCTCTCGATTGGAGCAGGCCAGTGCGGCTTAGCTGATTGGTCATTGAACCCGCGGGACCATCTTAGTTTTTCTTGGGCTCAAACCAGCGCGCCCAGGGGATCTCTCGATTGGGCAAAGTTCTTGGAGTTACAGCCACATCAGGAGCGCAGACGAGAGAACCCGAGGTACATACATAGGGAACCACAACACCGGTCCAGCAAATCGTGTGGGTCTGTGGCGTAACAATGGGATATCCAACGACGGCCTCGACGGGAACCACAGGCCGTACCGCCTTCCAGAACGGATTGGGGGTCACTCTGTGCGCCCGCATGCTGTAGGAGGGCCAGCCATTCTGCCATTTGAGTTCGAGAGCTTTCTGCGCGGCGAGTAGCTGTGAACTCTGCGCGGCCTCTGTCCTAGTGAGCGCGCTATGCGTGGCTGACACAAGCTGGCAGTTCGCTGAGGCAGATTGAGTGCCACAGCCAATAACCGTAATAAAAATGACAATCGCCTTTGGAAGACGAAGCATAGCAGCGCCCCTTTTTGACCGATTCCGCCGCTTCAATGCGCGGACGCAGTCTCCTAGGACCTTGTTAAAATTGGATTAGAGGTTGGCATGCAGCTGCGTTAGGCGCGTTAAGCCCACTTCTGGCACGTCATCAGCCCCTGGGGCGTGCTTACATGCAAAGAGATGGTTTCGCGAGACGGCACGGCAAAACCGAGTCATGTAACGCACCAGCGTCGAAGCTCGGGTGTTGCCGGGGGTCGAAGTGATCCCTGTGAGCCAAGCGCGAATGTCCGCTATTGGCACAAAACGGACATGCCAGCTCATCCGCTGAATGTCCGCTATCAGGGGTAAAGCGGACATGACGCGGACGGGTCGTTATGTCCGCTAATGACCCATAGCGGACATTGCTTAAGCCGAAGTAGTTGAACGCCGTTGCGTTTCTTAGGCTCTGTGGCAGTTTCGCAACCAATTGTGGCCGCCCATGTGATTGCATCGCAGTCTGATGCCTTGCCCGGATTGCAAGTGCGTCTGAGTGAGTGGCTAGTAAACACGCTTTAACAGCGCATAGCCGACGTTCCTTGATCCATGTGTGCGTAGTATGGACAACGGAACTACCGGTCGTTTCTCGCGCGGTCCGCGGTCAATTTTGGACGTTGGGCACGCTGCTGGTTGTGTCGCTGCAGAGTTGCGTGACTATTGTCGCGTTGCCACAGGCAGGCAATTTCCTCCGGTAATCAGCGTCATTGACACGAGGAGGCTAAGGGATGCGAATCCCGGCACTCGGTTCTCTGCCTAACCTTCGGCGGCACCTCGCTCCAACGGCAAGGTCACGACTGGGTCGGGGGCGATTGCAAGGGAACGTCAGCACAGCAATCGAATGGCCGGCGCCGAAAGGTCTGGCTCAACTCAAGCTGGGTCCTGCTAGCAACATTGTCTCATCCACTCGATCCGTGAAGGCGGAGGCAATTTGCTCCGTCACACAGGTCAGTGTGGGTACGACGAACGACTTCCACCCGGACGAGAAGCCGACAGAAGCATGGATACCAGAGCACTTTGCTGACCAGCGGCTGCTGACCCCGTTCCTCGCCTTTTTGTCTGGAATCCGCACGCTAGTCGCGGGTCTCATCGTTGTCGCGCTGATTCCAAACCTGACCCTTGGGGCAATTTTTTGGTTTGGCGTCATTGATACAACGCCGGCGACGCATCCATCTCGCGAAAGCCCCGTCCCGGTCCAATCCGCAATTCCCTCCCCAGTCCTCTCATCGCCTCCGATGCTCGAAGCGACAGCTGGCGGGGATATAACTTTCCCAATTACGCTCGACGGTACTGATGGAGTGCCTGCCCGCAGCATCATCGCCATAAAGGGACTGCCACAAGGCAGCAAGTTGTCGTCTGGACGGCCCTATGACGAGACGGAATGGAACTTAAAGCCCGATGAGATAGGCGATTTGCACCTCGTTTTGCCCAGTAATGCGAGTGGCGAGGCCAAGCTCATTATCCAGCTCGTCGCGACCGATGGCGCTATTCTCGCGGACGCGGCGACGATCCTCAAGACGCCGACCAATTTCTCGGCAAACATCCCTGCCTCTAATATCGAAACTGAGACAACACAGGCTCAAGTCTCAGAGCAGCGTACCCAAGGGCTTGAGGACAGGCGTGCTGAGGGGACTCTCGCGGACCTAGATGCCGCAATGGCAACGCCTGGAGATCCAGTACCATTACCAACTAGACGTCCCGCGCAAACCTCGAACGATGATGCGAACTGGATCACGTTGACCTCCGTCAATCTTCGGGAAAGACCTACACGGTCAGCGCCAGCTATCGGCGTGGTGGCAAAGGACGCCAAACTCCGCGTGATCGCGCGCAAAAATCGTTGGGTGCAGGTGACCGACCCCACGACTTCGGAGAAGGGTTGGGTCTACGCTCGGCATGTCGCCGTGCGCTGATCAACCTCCAATCTCGGAGGCCGATTCGCTTGCCGATGTCGGCTACTGGCACAAAGCAGACGTAGTGTGAGCGTCGATGAATGTCCGCTTTTGGGGGTAAAGCGGACATCCCTGAACCCTTCACCAATGTCCGCTAATGACCCAAAGCGGACATTAAGCCGGGTCGAAAAGGCGTCAGAGCAGGGGTGGCGATAAATCGAGCGTTGTTGCAGGAGGACGGGTTAGGCTAATCCCGCCAGTAAGGTCGTGCCGACCACTGAAGGCTCACGAATGGTCGCTAGGAACGCCACTAACGCACGATCGGCCGCCTCCTCGTCGAGGAGGAAAGCAGCGCGAACCTCAGTCATTTCGGAAGGTGAAGCCCAATCAGACTCGCCTTCGCTGCGCGAGAGACTGCGCCTTCTCTATTTCGGCAATAGCGAGACCGCCCATCGCTTCCGCTATGGTTTGCTGGTCTTCGACATCGCCACCGTCCTATTTATTATTGCCACCTCCTTCATGGCGCGGGCGCCCTGGCTTGAATGGCTCGATCTGATTTTCGGTCTCCTGATCCTTGCTGATTTTTGCGCCCGCCTCTATGTAAGCCCCCACCCGATACGCGAGTTTGCCCATCCTTCGACTTGGGCCGACATGGTCGCGATCTTTTCCTTTCTCGCGCCTGTCGCCGGCGAAGGTCTTGGCTTCTTGCGCATTCTGCGCACGCTCAGGCTCCTGCACACCTACCAACTCGTAGCGCGTCTGCGTGCTGACAGCTCGTTCTTCCGCCGCAACGAAGAGGCCATCATCGCCGTAGTCCGTCTGGGGGTATTCCTTTTCATCATGACCGGCGTCGTCTACGAGACTCAGCATTGGCGCAACCCAGAGATCGCCAACTATGTCGATGCGCTTTATTTCACGGTATCGACGCTCACAACTACAGGCTTCGGCGACATCACCCTCGAAGGGTCGCTCGGGCGGCTCATCGCTATCCTGATAATGATTTTCGGGGTGACACTTTTCCTCAGACTGCTGCAGGCACTCCTCCGCCCACAAAAAGTGCGGTTCCGCTGTCCAGACTGCGCGCTCGAACGTCACGAACTAGACGCAGTTCATTGCAAGGCCTGTGGCAAGCTGCTCAAAATTCCCGATGAAGGTCTATAGCGAGCGGGCACCCGCCTCGCCGACGTCCGCTTTTGGTACAAAGCAGACATTGATGCCGACTCTGAGCATGTCCGCTCTTGGGGGTAAAGCGGACATGCGGACCCACGATCTCAATGTCCGCTAATGACGTCGCCCCAAAAGGCGGTGCTAATTGCCGCTTTGGGGGAACCTCTGGAGACCTCGCGCCATCAAACCTTCAGGTACTTCGCAACCTGGCGGCGGAAGTTTGCTCGGACCTTAGCCTGTCGCCATCACTGAGGAAATGAGCAATGGCACAGGACATTTCTACTTCTATCACGAGACGAAGCATGGTCGCAGGGCTGGCGCTGAGCGCCTCCCCGATAGCTTTGGCGGGGGCGGATAACGCGTACGCGCAGGCCAAGCAACCCACGCCTGAGAAAAGTCTGTACGAGCGGCTGGGCGGTGTCTTCGCCATCGCGGCGGTGGTGGATCACTTCAGCGACGTCGTCGTGAAAAACCCGATCGTCGGCCAGAAGTCCAAGAACCCGCAGCTGCGGGAATGGCACACCAAGAATTTAGGAAGGCTGCCCGGCCTCAAGTTTATGCGGACGCTGTGGGTCTGCGACGTTTCGGGTGGGCCGTTCCAGTTCACGGCCACCAAGCCCGGCGCGACGCCGCTCGGCCTTGAGCAGGCCCACCGGGACCTCCGGATCTCCCCGGCAGAATTTGATGAAGTCGCAGCGGAGCTCGGACGGACCCTCGATTTCTTCAAGGTCCCGAAGCGCGAAAAGGCCGAAGTCCTGGCCGCCTTCGCCGCCCACAAAGACGAGGTCACCGCCGGCTACGTCGAGACTAAGCGAGGCTGATGGCCGCATCCGGCCTACAAACGAGGAACCCGGGCGCCAAGGAGCAGGTTTTTTGGTTTTAACGGAGGCTGAACATGGACAATCCTCGCAGCACCGCAAGTATTGCCGGTCACCCCATCCATCCGATGCTGGTCCCTTTTCCCATTGCGTTCTTTGTGGGCGCGTTCGTTACTGATCTCGTTTTCTGGCAGACCGGTGAGGCGTTCTGGTCCGCCGCTTCGTTTTGGCTTCTAAGCGCGGGCCTCGTGATGGCCGCACTCGCGGCCGTCGTTGGTTTGATCGATGTGCTCAGCGAGCCACGAATCCGAATGCTTCAGGATGCTTGGTGGCATGCGGGCGGCAATGTGCTCGCCGTTCTGATTTCGCTTTACAACTGGTATGGGCGTTACGCCTCGGGCGAAGCTGTCGTCGTTCCACGCGGACTGACGCTTTCACTCATCGTCGTGCTGATCCTTTTGTTCACCGGGTGGAAAGGCTGGAAGCTGGTTTATCTGCATCGGGTCGGGGTTTCAGACAAAAGCCCCGACGCTGTGGAAACAGCCGTCCGGGCGCGAGTGCGCGGCTAAAATGAAACGTCACGTCAAGATCGAGCCCTATTGGGGACCCGTCGGCGGCTGGGGATCGGCGCGGGCGGTCAGCGAGATCCTTTTGCGCGAGGGCAGGTCGGTCGAAGGACCGATGACTCTCGCCGAACAAAACAAGCCATCCGGCTTTGCCTGCGTCAGCTGCTCCTACGCAAAACCGGGTGAGCCGAAATTTCTCGAATTCTGCGAAAACGGCGCCAAGGCGACCGCGTGGGAAATTACTTCCCGCCGCTGCGGCCCTGATTTCTTCGCCGCCCACACGCTGACCGAACTTGAAGGGTGGTCCGACCATGCGCTTGAAGAAGTCGGCCGTTTGACGGAGCCGATGCGCTACGACCGGGAGACCGATAAATATCTTCCGGTCGAATGGGAAGACGCCCTCGCACAGATCGGGAAGGCGCTTCGGGGCTTCGATCCTAAGTCGGTGGTATTTTATACGTCCGGCCGTGCGTCGCTCGAAGCTTCGTACATGTATCAACTGTTCGCGCGCATGTACGGATCGAACAATCTCCCCGACAGTTCAAACATGTGCCACGAGAGCACGTCCGTCGCGCTTCCCGAGACGATCGGCGTGCCGGTCGGCACAGTCAAGCTCGAGGACTTTCCCTACACCGACTGCATGTTCTTCTTCGGGCAAAATGTCGGTGTGAACAGCCCCCGGATGCTTCATCAGCTACAGGCGGTGCGCGAGCGCGGCGCACCGATCATTACATTCAATCCGCTCCGGGAACGCGGCCTTGAACGTTTCACCAATCCGCAGTCGCCAGCGCAGATGCTGACCCTGTCGGAAACGACGATCAGCACCCAATATCACCAGCTTAGTCCCGGTGGCGATCTCGCCGCGATTGTCGGCCTTTGCAAAGCGCTGATAGCTGCGGACGATGACGGAAAACGCGCTCATCAAAGCGAACGCGTGCTTGATGTGGATTTCATCCGGGAGCACACGAGCGGTTATCAGGAGTTCGAAAACGCGGTACGCGGTTTCGAATGGTCCGACATCGAGAACTGCACCGGACTGCAGCGACAGGAGATCGAAGCCGCTGCCCATGTGTATGCGCATTCAAATGCCGTCATAGCGTGTTACGGCATGGGCCTGACGCAGCACAGGTCAGGCGTGCTCGCGATCCAGATGCTGAGCAACCTTCTTCTGATGCGAGGCAATATCGGAAAATCTGGGGCCGGCATCTTCCCAGTGCGAGGGCACTCGAACGTGCAAGGCCAACGTACCGTCGGAATCACCGAGAAGCCAGAACTGGCGCCACTCGATCGGCTTGCCGCGCAATACAGATTCGAACCGCCGCGGATCAAGGGGCTTGATACCGTTGCGGCCTGCCGAGGCATTCTCGATGAAACGGTAAAAGGGTTTATCGGACTCGGCGGCAATTTCCTGCGCGCGGTGCCAGAAACGTCGGCAATGGAAAAAGCGTGGCGCAACCTGCCACTGACGGTGCAAATCCTCACCAAACTCAATCGCGGCTCGGTCATTCACGGACGCGATGGATTCGTGTTGCCCTGCCTTGGCCGGATTGAAATCGATCGCCAGGCAACCGGGCTGCAGTTCGTGACGGTCGAGGACACGACGGGCCGGTTTCACGCATCGCGCGGCCAGGTCGAGCCGGCCGGGCCGAACCTGCGCGCGGAGCCGAGCATCGTTGCCGGTCTCGCGAAGGCGACCCTTAGCGACAGCCACGTTGACTGGGATGCGTGGTGCAGCGACTACGGTCTTGTGCGCGACGCTATTGCCGCGACATATCCCAAAATTTTCGCAGACTTTAATTCGCGCATTCTTGCGTCACCGAAAGGATTTGACAGACCGAACCCAGCGCGGCAGCGCGTCTGGAACACGAAAACTGGCAAAGCGAACTTTATCGCTCCAAGTTGCTTATCCGAAGACCCGGACCTGCCGCGACAGAGCGATGAAGTGCTTATCCTAGTCACCGTGCGCAGCAACGACCAGTTCAACACGACCGTCTACAGTTACGAAGATCGGCTGCGCGGCATCCACGGCACGCGTGACGTCGTCCTTATGAACGAAAACGATATGGTGAGACTCGAAATCGCCGAAGGCGAGACGGTCGATCTGATCGGCAAGGCTGGGGACGGCATAGAGCGCGCCGTCCGCGGTTTCCGCGCCGTGCGGTATGACGTGCCGCCCGGAAGCTGCGCGGGTTACTACCCCGAATGCAATCCGCTGCTGCCGCTCTGGCATCATGCCAAACGCAGCCATGTTCCGGCCGCGAAGTCGATCCCCATCAAAATACGCAAAAATCAGGCGGCTACGGTAAGCGCATCCGGGCGAAAACATTAGTCCGTTGCAGAATGGGCATGGCCCATGGAAAGCTCGGCTCGTCACCCTCCGGCTGACCGCGCGAGTCACTTATCATGCGGCAGCGGCATCCATGCCGGCAGCGCGACATCAGCGCGGTAGAATTGAGGCAGCTTGGTGCCGAGTGATTCCATGTCCTTGATGTCGGCGTCCCTCAGCTGCGCCTGCGTGATCAGCGTGGGCGGTACAATGATGTTGCGGCCCGGGTCTTCGCCTGCCAGCAGCATCGCCAGAGCGCGTACCGATACGCGACCGACCACGGCCGGATTGGTGGCGGCGGTCGCGACCCAACTACTCCCTGGCTCGCGCATCGCGACGATATCCGGAGTGGAAATATCGGCCGAGTAGATCTTGATCTGCGATGAGAGCTTCGCGTCGTCGACGGCCATCTTCACGCCGCGGGCAAATTCGTCGTAAGGAGCAAATATCACGGTGATGTCCGGATGCGCCGCCAACGCCAGGCGCGCCTGCGCGGCGACCGATCCGGCGATCGGGTTATCCATGGTGCCGAACGTCGCTACTTCCTTAATGCCCGGATACTTTACCTTGAATGCTTTCCAGGTCTCATTGCGGCGGTCGAACGGGGCGATGCCCGCGACGTAGACGATGGCGGCTTCGAAACTTTCGCCATTATCCTGGATTACTTGCTCGAGGACGAGGCGGGCGAGATCCCGGTCGGACTGCTCTATCTGCGGGATCTTGTCGTTCTCGACGTTGACGTCGAAGGCGACCACCTTGATGCCAGCATCCACCGCGCGCTTTGCGGCCGCTTTCAAAGGGTCGGTTGGGCCATGCTGTATGATGATGCCGTCGACACCAAGCGCGATCGCCTGGTCGACCATTTCGGCTTGGCGTTTGGCGTCCTGCCGGCTGTCGAACACCTGCAAGTCAACGCCGAGTGCCTCCGCCTGAGCTTTGGCACCGGCGAGATAGGATTCAAAGAAATCGCCGGTCGAAAGGTAGCGAACCAGCGCTATTCTGACGCTGCCCGGCTTATCGAACGGGGCCGGCAGGTTGCCGGCGACGGCTGTTGAGCCTAACGCCCCCGCCCCGAAGGCTGCGAGAGTGAGCTTGCTAAAAGTCCTGCGCGATATGGCCATGTCTGCCCTCCCTTGATGCCAACATCAAGCTGTTGGAAGATCCGGGCAAAAACTTGGTCGTCATCATGACGGCAAGGTCTGTAAGAACACCCTGTGATGCCTGCGACGTCCGCTTATGGCACATAGCGGGCTGACCGGCTCGATGCCTGATTTGAGGGGAAGAATTGACATGACGCCTGCTCGACCCATGTCCTCATGACCCAAAGCGGACATTAATTCTAGGGCAGCTCAGCTGCTTCATGTAGTGCTGTGGAAAGCAAGGGTAATCTTGGATGCCGATGTCACCGGCACTTGGCGCGCGCTCGGAAGCGAGCTTCAGACGTTCTGAGGAGGCTATCCCAAAAAGTGAAGAACAGTCCGAAGTTGACATCTCCTTGTCCAGTCCAGTTGACGTGGTGAAGCCGGTGCACAGCACCTACCGCCAAGAACTTCTGAAATTGGCCAAGCTCGTAGTTGGTATTGGAGTGTTGTACGAGAAGTTGCATAGAGATTGCGAAAGCGAGCAAAATGGCGACGTCGACCGACAAGCCGGCTAACACGAGGGGCAGCGTACCGACCGCAAGATCCAGCATGGGATGGAGCGGGTGCCGCATCAAACCGTTGAAGCTGTAGAGCCGATGCACGACGTGATGGACCGCGTGTAGCCTCCAGAGCCAACTCACACGATGACTCCAATAGTGAATTATTGTCATGCTGAAATCGGCAATGATGATCGCAAGGAGCAGTTGCACGCCGAGGGGCAGAGTCGAAGGCCAGATGCCTTGCCACGGGACAAACATCGTGACGAGTGGCAGCATCATGATGGCGTTGATATTCGCGATCTCATAGACTACACCGTGAGCCACATCCTTACCGACGTCAGAGTGCGCGTAGTTCCAGGATTGCTCAAAGGGTAGGATCCACTCCGTTACAAGCGATAGAGCAACAGCGATTGCGAATAATGCGCCGATCCATAAGAAGGAATAGCCGTCGGCAATTAGATACACGGCAAAAAGATTGAGCCCGACCAGCATCGTCGGTGCATAGCCGAAACGGGCGAATAAGCGCAGCGCCGCCATCAAATACCCTGCTTAAAACACTTGTGGAATAACGCTTCCGTGGGCGATTTGTTGCCGGTCAGCGACAAGATAGCCGGCGCCAGTGTTCTTGCAGCTTTACCGCGAACGGATGAGGCTTACGGCAGTAGGCCCACGCATCCCACCAATCGCCAAAATTTGAGGCGATACTGCAGCTATCTTGGCAACGATCGGTAGGAATGCCTATGGCGCATATCATTATCATCAATCCCCGCTTCGACATTTCGTTCTGGGGATTGGAACATTGCATGGCGCTTTTCGGAAAACGCGCCAACTTGCCGGTCGCCTGCCTAGCCTTGCTGGCCGCGCTTGTGCCCAAGCATCATGAGGTGACACTGATCGATGAAAACGTCGAAGAGTTAGATTTCGAGCGCGTCGGCAGAGCGGACCTCGTTTGCCTGACCGGCATGAGCATCATGGGCAGCGGCTGATCAACCCCGAGGTGGTTAAATCGCGAGGCGTCATGACCGTAGTCGGCGGACCAATGGCTACGGTCGAGCCTGAATTGTTGGAAGGCCTAGCCGACATTATTTTCATCGGCGAGGCGGATGAGGCTTGGCCGCAGTTCTTGAACGACTGGGAACGGGGCTATCATAAGAACCGCTATGAGCAGCACGAGAAGACAGACGTGACCAAATTGCCGCTGCCTCGCATCGATTTGTTGAAGATCAATCGATACATGTTCGGAAGTTTGCAGATCTCACGCGGCTGTCCATTTACGTGCGAGTTCTGCGACATTATCGTGACTTTTGGTCGGCGGCCGCGCCTCAAAACTAGTGAACAGGTCTTGGCCGAGCTTGAAGCGTTCCAGCGCGCCGGGTTGAGGATTGTTTTTGTCGTTGATGATAATCTAATCGGCAACAAAAAGGCGATCAAACCGATCCTCCGCGACATCGTTCGCTGGCAGCAAGACGGAGCTTATCCGCTAACGCTCTTCACCGAAGCCTCGCTCGATATCGCCGAGGATGACGAACTAATGGAATTGATGGGTCGTGCTAATTTCCAAAACGTCTTCATCGGCATCGAGACTCCTGAACGAGGACTCGCTTCGGGAAACGAAGAAGTATCAGAATGTGCGGCCGAAGGCTGGCACGCTACTTGAGCGCGTGCATCGCGTCCAACATCACGGCATCGACGTCTGGTGCGGCATGATCGTCGGCTTCGATCACGATAATCCTTCGATCTTCGAGGTCATGCCAAAATTCCTCGCCGAAGCGCGCATATCCGCTGCCATTATCAGTATGCTGCACGCGATCCCAACAACACCACTTTATGATCGTCTTAAACAGGAGGAACGGCTAAACGACGACGAGGCAAGCGACAAATACGGCACCAACGTTACTCCTGTGGGAATGTCGCGCGAAGAGCTGCGAGACGGATTTGTTAAAGTGATGCAGGAGTGTTATTCGGCCGATGCCTACTTCCAGCGCTTAGACGCCCAGTTTGTTGACTTTCCGCTGTTGACCCGAAGCGGACCTGTTTGATCGCGGAGGATACGACGCTCCCTATCACCCCCCTCGTGGCGTACTTGTCGAAGAAGCAGCGATAGTCCACTCTGGGAGCGGTTCCGCGCTATCCATAGGTGGTCGCCGCCCAGTAATAAGTTCTGGAGGGTTACAGAATGTCGATTTGGGGGAGGCACTAACAGCGAAATATCGAAAGAATGAAACAATCTTCCGCCAGGGAGATTCGGCAGATGCCGTCTTTTACATCCTGGGCGGCAAGTGCAAGGTCACCGTGGTTTCCGAGAAGGGCAAGGAAGCCGTGGTCGCTGTCCATGAGAGCTTGAGGTTCAGCTGACGGTTCGAGATCACAACGGGAGTGCGGCTCATGGAACACAAAGAGTTTGATCACGAGATTCTGCTGTTACAGGGTGGTGGTGCGCTTGGGGCCTACCAAGCCGGCGTCTATGAAGGCCTAGTCGAAGCAGGTGTGGCGCCTACCTGGGTCGTCGGCATCTCGATCGGCGCAATCAACGCATCGCTGATCGTCGGCAACCCGCCTGAGCGGCGGGTCGAGCGACTGCGTGAGTTCTGGCAGCGGGTCTCAAGAGATGTTGCGCCGCCCTTGCCGGCATGGCTCGACTCACTTCGACCAACCGTCAACTTCATGGCCGCGATGTCAGCCGCCACCTTCGGCATACGAGCCTTCTTCACGCCCCGAATGCCACCGGCTTCGTTTGCTGCGGATGGCACCGAAGGCGCCCTAAGTGTGTACGACACAACTCCGCTCAAGGCGACTTTAGAAGAGCTCGTGGATTTTGATTTGATCAATTCCGGACAGGTCCGCCTGTCGTTGGGTGCCGTGGACGTACGTAAGGGCACTTCCGTGTATTTTGATACGAAGTCTACTCATATCCATTCGGATCATGTCCGGGCCAGTGGCGCTCTGCCACCCGGTTTCCCGCCGGTGACGATCGACGGAGAACACTACTGGGACGGCGGTGTGGTGAGCAATACGCCAATCACCTATGTGTCGGACCAAAGACCTCTGACCACCGCCCGCATCATTCAGGTCGACGTCTTCAACTCTCAAGGAGAACTGCCGCGGAATCTAAGCCAGGTATCAGAACGGGCGAAGGACATCCAGTATGCGAGCAGGACTCGGCTCAACGTCGAACAGATGCAGGAAATTGGCGAGCTTCGTGCCGCCTGCCGGAGGTTGGTGGGCAAACTGCCCCCAGCGCTGAAGTCTGATCCGGACGCGATAAAGCTAGCTGCCGCATGTGATGAGCGAAGCTGGACGATCATTCGCTTGATCAATACGCGCCGCTCACGGTCAGGGCTCGTCAAGGACTACGAATTTTCCCGCACTACGATTAGCGAGGCTTGGGCAGCCGGTCTTGAAGACGTGCGCCGTTCCGTTTCTGGCTGGGACAAAATCCGGCCTGCGGCCGGTCCTGGGATTCTGGTTTACCGTCCGACCGAGGCTCTGCCACCATGCCTGGGCCGATGGCCATGCAGAAAAAGTCTAAGTCGGAGCCGAAGCCTGTGCATTAGCGGGACTGCACGATTGCATTTGCAGCTCCGCGTGCAAGCAAAAAGTCCCGGAAGCTCAGCCTTTGGTGTGGCTCTGAGTATCCTCAGACTCTGTGGCAGATTTGCCACCAACCCCTGTCCGCCATGTGATTGAATTTGATTTTGACGTGCGGCGGGCGACTAGCAAATGCATACACCAAGGCTCCGCAACTCCTTCAAGTTTGTGCTGCCTATCCTGTTACTGGCGCCCGGAATGGCGCATGCGCAGACGACTGAACAGCCCTCAGCCGACATCCAGCAACGCGAGCGTATTGAGCAACAACTGAAAGAGCTGCGCGATCAGCAGCAGGCGCTGTTAAACAGCATGCAGCAGCAAGTTGCTGATTTCAACGCACGGATCGCGGCGATGGAAGCGGAGCTTGGCGTCACTCCATCGAAGGACCAAGCCGCCCAGGCGAACTCGGGCGCCGAAGGGGCAGCGCTACCGGCCTCTGCACAGGATGCACCTGCCCAAACGAACACCGACGCCAACGGCTCCACCGCGGCGCTCGCCTCTACGGCGAACAGCGTAATGGATGCTCGAGGCGTGGGATATTTAAGCCAAAAACAACAGGGTCCCTTTCCCTACGAACCCGGTAAAGGCTTCGTTCTCGCTCGTGGACCTAACGGGGAGGTCGACTTCTTCGTAAAGGGCTATGTGCGTTACCTGAACCAGTTGGGACTGGATCGCTTCTACACAGATGCGTTTGGTCGCACCACGGAGCTCGATCTCAGACAAGACATCCAGTTGAATAGACTTCAATGGGGACTTCACGGATGGCTGTTTGATCCACGATTCCGCTACTTTTGGTATGCCTGGACGCAAAATGTGAGCCAGGGTGACCCTGCCCAAGTCGTCGTTGGCGGCAATATTGCCTATAAATTCGATGATGCCTTGACCGCAACTGCCGGTATCTTCTCGTTGCCTTCAACGCGATCAACAGCTCAGTCATTCCCGAACTGGCTCAGGATCGACCATCGGTCGATGGCAGATGAATTCTTCCGCGGATCGTATATCCAGGGATACATGGCGAGCGGAGAGCTTACCGATACCCTGGATTACAAGGTGGCCCTCGCCGGCAATCTCAGCGCCCTCGGCGTCAGCGCAAGCCAGCTGGATAACTGTCTGTGTACGGTCACCAGCATGCTTTACTGGATGCCGACCACCGGCGAGTTCGGACCGGGTGCCGGCTTCGGCGATTACGAGTATCACGAGAAGGTCGCGACCCTGCTCGGTGTCCATTACACCTACAGCCGTGAGGATGCGCAGGAGCAGCCAGGCGTCAACGCTTTCGAAAACAGTCAGATACGCCTTTCGGATGGAACGCTGCTCTTCGCCCCTAATGCTTTCAATACAGGTGGCATGGTCAACAAGGCGACATTCGCCATGCTGGACCTGGACGCTGGGATAAAGTGGAGGGGTTGGTCGCTTGACGCAGAGTATTATTTTCGATGGTTGGATGACTTCAAGGTCACCGGAAGCATACCTGTAACCAGCCTGTTCGATCATGGGTTCCAAGTGTACGCGTCAACCATGCTCAAACCGAACTATTGGCAAGCCTATTTCTCAGGATCAAAGATTTTCGGTGAATATGGAGACCCATGGGACGCTGCGGTCGGACTAACGTACTTCCCCTTTGGTCACAAGGAGGTGCGCATGAACGCTCAGGCTCTCTACATGGACCGTTCGGCAGTCGGCTACACGGCAGTTCCGTATACGGTCGGCGGCACCGGGTGGGTTTACACGGTCGACGTTGGCACATGGTTCTAGGCAGCGAGGGAAAAGGCGGCTTGCAGACGATTTGACCAACGCCCGGCTGTACGAGGAGAAGTTTCCGCATCAGCGCGTGTAAAATCTCTGACCAGAGGGAAGGTATCCTTCCCGTCCTCCATGATTTCTCGGATAAGCGCGTACTCTTCGCGTCGCTACCACGGTGCAAAGTGCATTCCCGGCCCCCCAAAGAAAGCCCTGTCGTTGAGGGCACCCAAGACCGGGCTGAATGAGACGGGATCAGCGGAGGTTGGGTCCTCACACGCTAGTGAACGGACCGCTCATGCTCTCGGGGTAGGGGCAAACAAACTTTTTACCTGCCTACTGCGTGGGTACTCACACTTAGACTAACGAGAGTCGTACATAGCCCAGCCCCAGATACATGAGCACGAAGACCGCAATCACAAGCAAGACTAGGTGATGCAACCTAGTCTGCGCGCGGTTGCAGATGGTTTCTGCGAAAGGGTTGGGAAGATGCCTGAAGCAGTCAGGAGCGAAGGTTCCGGCTATCTCAGCATGCTGGCGCATCGCCGACCATCCTTGGACCGCGATCCCGACCCATGCGGCGCTGATCAGGAGGCCGGCACTCAGCATCGCAAGTGCCGCCCATTTGTTCTCCCAAAGCGCTGCCGGGCTGATGGCGAGCGCGCCGATGATCAACGAATTAGCCAAGAGCAGCGCGTTGTGCCGCGCCCACAGAGTTTCTCGCTCCGAATTTATTAGGCTGGTGTATGCCTGAAAGGCGGCCATCTCGTCCGAAGAACTCGATGAGTGTTGCTGTTTCATGGGCGCAGGATACCTGATGCCGCGCTGCGACGCGTGGTTCGTTTGCAATTTCGTTTGCAAAATCTCTTCACGAGCCAATGCCCGCTTACGTCTCCCAAAGCGGACCAACTCGACAAGAAACACTACGTCCGCTTCTGACCCCTAGGGACCTCATGAAGAGACGCCGCTATGTCCATTAAGTGACCTTAGTGGAATTTTCAGCCCGGGGTGCGGTGTAGAAGGACTTGAGAAATTGTCGTCTACCACGATCTCAAAACTAGTTAAGTGCGATGCGGAGGTTCACCCTCTCAGCGAGTTCGAGAGCGTCGTCCGCGAGCGTTTCCTCGTCTGCCCGATCGAGCAGCTTTGAGGCTTCGACCAACATCTCGGCGGCCGCGTCTAGAAGTTCCGTCCTAGTCATTCTCTACCATCGCCTTAAGTTAAAGGGGGTGTAGAGACGTGCGAGGGAGGCGCGACAATCCGGACTATCAGAGAGCCCTCGATGATCGCGCCAACCCTCGCCATCGCCCCGACGCTGGCCTGGCCATCGTGGTGACACAGGGCAATTGCAGCACGACCACGAGCGTATATAGGCAACTCATCGCTTGAAACTTGCTAGATTGCGCCAATGATTTGTTGTTCCATGTCTTCGGTGAAATTCAGATCCGGAATTCAAGGTGGGATTGCTGCGCATGCGCAATTCCGACGGCAATGGTCTCGACACATTTCCGAGCGCCCTAGGCATCGTCACTCGGCTCGCCTGCGGGCGTGCTGAACAGGAAGGGGTCAAAACGGAGCTGTTGTTGCGGAAAGCTGGCCTGACCCAGCAGCAGATCGATGACCCTCGTACTCGCCTCGCCGTCAAAAATCAGGTTCGATTTCTCGATCTCGCCGCGGCGACCCTCAAGGATGACTGCCTCGGATTTCACCTAGCTCAGAAGTTCGATCTTAGAATGAGTGGGTTGTTTCATTACGTACTCGCTTCATCAGAAACACTGGGCGAGGCTTTGCAGCGGGGAGTGCGATACAGCGCAATCGTCAACGAAGGCATCACACTGAAACTTCATGAAGAAAGGGAAATAAGGATCAATTTCGAGTATGCCGGAGTTACGCGACACTCAGATCGCCATCAGATCGAGTTCGCGATGGCAACGTTGGTCCGCACATGCCGACAGTTGACGAACCGTCATTTGCCGGCCAGTCGAGCGAGCTTTACCCATCAACGCAGCGACGATACCTCAGAGTACCGATCATTCTTCGGCAGCGATGTCAAATTCGGCGCAGCGGTGGATGAAATAGCATTTCCGACCTCTATCAGGCAGATCCCGGTAGTGGGGGCTGATCCCTACCTCAATGAGCTGTTGATCAGTTATTGCGATCAAGCACTTGCCGCTCGGTCAACAAAGCGGAGCACATTTGGATCGAGCGTCGAGAACGTAATTGCTCTGCACTTGCCACATGGCAAGGCGCGCGTAGGTGAAATCGCTCGCAAACTAGGGGTAAGCCAGCGGACACTCGCACGGCGTCTTTCTTCGGAGGGATTGACGTTCGCAGGCGTCTTGCAGCGGCTAAAGTCCGATCTTGCTGCGCGTCATCTGACCGACGAAACCTTGTCGATTTCTGAGATCGCTTGGTTAGTTGGCTACCAGGACGTCAGCGCATTCACGCATGCTTTCAAGCGATGGACCGGCAAGGCACCCAGTGCAGTACGACAAGCATCCCATTGACATGCTTTATGAGACGCACTCAACGCGTTGGCTCGTATGGTGGCATGGCATTTTGTACCTCTGCCGGTACAAAGCGACGAGGAGAAGATCGCCTAGGGAAGGTTGTACCAGTGGGTTTCCTGCAGAAATACCAGTAATGCGGCCGAAACCGCCGTCGCCGACCTTGGTCTTGTCAATGACATATTAGACGCGTACGGTAACGTACCATCAGTAGTTGAACAAATCACTGGTGGCTGAGGGAGGTAAGTCGCGCTCCCGCCTTAACATTAGGGAGCGTTATGACCTCTCAAAATCCCCGAGCAGACATATACGATCCCAAGACTCTTGCGGCGATGGACCAAGCCTTCGCGGTCATCTGGAAAACACTAAGGACGGATGACCCACTCCGCCAGTATTCCAACCAGCGCGAGCCAAGCAACGCGATCGGTCACAAGCTCCTGAACCTTGTGGCTGATGGAGTGACCGATCCCAATCGGCTTCGACAACTCACCGTAGAGAGCCTGCTTCAAGCTCACTGAGCAGGATCATCCGGCCTTCAAGGAACCCTCCTTGAAAGGTCGCATAGGAGGAAACAATGATTAGAATGATCGGTTTCGCCTTTGTCTTAATCGCCTCGACTTCGGCGCAAGCTGCACCTCTCGCCACGCTTCATCAGCCGGACGGCATGGTAACGCACGTCCGCGAAGCATGCGGAACAGGTATGCACATGGTCAATGGTACCTGTGTGCGTACTGCTGTCCGCCGCAACGCCGCTAGGTGCGCAGTTGGCATGCGCTCCGTGGGTGGCCGCTGCGTTAAATAGCAGACTGTCCGTCACACCAAAACGATCATTGCCTCGACGTCAGCCGAAGAAGTTTGAACAAGGAGATAAAAGTATGCGCTACCTCCCCATGGTATTGGGCGCCGGTCTGCTGAGTGCCGGTTTACTTGCGGGTTCCTGCCCAGCCGCCGCGATGCCTACGCTCGCATTGGATCGTTCCGCTGTCGCGGACACGTCGGTGGAAAAGGCTGGCTACTATTATCGCCGTCGCCACTATGGCTATCGGCCTTATTACGGCTATGGGTACCGACGGCCTTATTACGGCTACGGCTACCGACGGCCCTATTATGGTTATGGATATGGCCGTCGTTGGCGGTACTAAGACCGGGACTGGTCTGGGAACAGTTCTGCGCGGTGCTGAATCTGGCGCAGCGAAATTTATTGGATCGGTTGCAGCTATTCGCGCGGGCTCACCACGCGAGCTCCATCGATGGCTCGACTACATGCCATTACGTATCCCCCCGATGTCTTTCGACACTCATATTCAAAATGAAAGGTGCAGCAATTTCAAAATGCTCCGCGCTCAGCTTCCAGCAAATTGCCGGCGAAGCTACAGGGCACCCGGGCATCCACACTTGGCGCTCAATTCATAAGCGCGAAATTCCGCCACAGGTGAGTATGGAGACCCGTGGGACCTCGGAGCGGACCGACGTACTTCCCCTTTGGCCACAAGGAGGTGCGCATGAACGCTCCGGCTCTCTACACGGACCGTTCGGCAGCGGCTATTCGGCAGTTTCGTATGTGGTCGGCGGCACCGAGTGTGTTACACGGTCGACGTTGGCACCTGGTTCTAAGCAGCGATTTAGTCTGGGAGAAAACAGATGAAGCGAATTAACTCACTCGTCTGCACCGCCGCCATCGTGTTGATTTTCGGAACAGCCGTCTCCTACGTCCACGCGCAATACGGCACGGGACGTGCGTTACTTGCTTATCCCATGAAAGGACAAACATTGGAGCAGGAGAACGCCGATCGCGTGGTCTGCCATGATTGGGCGGTTGCTCAGACTGGATACGATCCCACGCTTGTGTATGCAGCTCAAACTCAGCAATACTGGATCACAGTTAGGCCGGGCACCGGCGCCTCATACGAACACCCTCGCTACCCAAACAAGCCGGCAGGATTCTTTGGAGCCATGGGAAATGCCGAGAGACGCCGTCTGAACGAACTCTACTACGCTTACCTCCGTGCGGGAGCGGTCTGCTTAGAGGCCAGAGGCTACCAAGTTTCAAGATAGGAGCCAGTAAATGCGAATCTCGATCTCTAAAGCTTGTGTAGCGCTCGCTCTTTTATGCATGGCCCCAGCGACTGGCTTCGCCGAGGAGAAGTCTTACGTATGTGCAATCAACGAAGTGTATGAGTGTGTGACTATCACCGGGTGCAGTCGCGTCTCTCTTGCTGACGCAAACGTCGCGGGGATCATGGTGCTCGATATCGAAAAGAAGCAGCTTCGCTCAGCCCCCCTTGGCGGAGAACCTCGCGCGGATGACATTGAGGGTCTTATCGTGACCAATAAGGCGATCCTGATCCATGGCAGAGGCAAACGAGAGACCGACAGGACCGTGAGCGCACTCATATCGTTGGAGACGGGCAATCTGACCGCTGGCATATCTACGCCTGAGTCATCGATTTCCCTGTTGGGGAATTGCTCAGCCCAACCTTAGTACGTGGGCGTGATTAGCACCCCAACCTGATAGAGGGTGTCACTCCAGTCGTTTTGCCTCTCAGTTCAGCTCGTCCGATCATAGTCGAGCTAACCAGCATCCAGAAAACAGGCGCCTACGCCAAAAGTAGAGCGTCAACTCGCCGTTTCGCTTCGAGTGCCCCCCGGAACTCTTCGAACTCCTTCGGGTTGAAAAGACTTACTCAGCGCCCCTATCAAACTAGCCGCGCTAGCCGCGCCGCTTTTATGGCGGCTGCCGCGATTGCCGCTAGATCGGACTTCCCGCGTGGGGCGAGCCAGGTTCCTCCCACGCACGGCACGCAATTGAGCGCAAGCCACTCTGCGGCATTCTCCTGCGTGATACCCCCTGTCGGACAGAAGCGGCATTGTGGGAATGGGGAAGAGAGTGCCTTTAGCGTTGGAATTCCACCGGCGGCAACGGCAGGAAAGAATTTGAATCGGGTCAGGCCGAGGTCCAATCCCCGCATGATGTCGCTTGCCGTAGCGATGCCGGGCAGGAAAGGAACGCCCGACGTGAGGGCTTTCTTGCTGAGCGGCTCGGTCAAGCCGGGCGAGACAATGAACCGTGCGCCGGCCTCAAGACTGGCATCAAGGTCGCGTTCGTTCAGCACTGTGCCGGCGCCGACCACAGCACCTTCCACCTGTGTCATCTCGCGGATTGCCTTGAGCGCAACCGGGGTGCGCAGCGTCACCTCAAGTGCGGGCAGGCCGCCGGCCACGAGAGCTTCAGCTACCGGACGCGCAGAGGCCACGTCGTCAATGACCAGCACTGGGATGACAGGAGTCAAGACCATGATCGCGTCGACATCATTCATCGACAGTATTCCTTGGCAAAGGCCGCAGCGGCCCCGAACAGGCCAGGATGGGGGTAGGTAATCCCCTTGACGGGGATGGACGACATCATGCGCTCGAAACGGCCCTTCGCGGTAAACCGGCTGGCGAAACCGGAGCGCGGCAGCACCTCGATAAGACGGAGGCCGAGGCCGCCGGCGATGACCACGGCGCTTGCGCCCTGTGCAAGAGCAATATCTCCGGCGACGCTGCCAAGGGTCATGCAGAAGCGGTCAAGCGCTGCTACGGCAAGGCTGTCTTTGCCGGCAAGGGCAGTCGTCCACAGGGCTTTATCATCTCCGACGTGCACCGAGCGTCCCTCGATTGCCGCCAACCCCTCATAGATGTTGGCAAGTCCCGGCCCGGAAACAACTCGTTCTACCGACACTCGCCGAAAGCGCTTTCGCAACCGCGCGAGAATGGCGTCCTCGATGCCGTCGAGCGGTGCGTAGTCGATATGCCCGCCCTCGCATTCCATCACGTGGTAGTTGCCTTCGTGACAAAGCACATGTGCAACGCCGAGGCCGGTTCCCGGACCGATGATGCTGATGACGCCCTGCTTCGGTAGGGGTAGATCCGGTCCGCAGAGATGGCGAAGGTGGCTCGGTTCGACCGACACCACCGCATGGCCGACCGCGCCGAAATCATTGACAAGGGTCACCCGATCAACTCCAAGCCTGTCACTGATGAGAGCAGGCCGGATGATCCAAGGATTGTTGGTGAGCTTCAGCACCTCGCCTGCGATGGGGCAGGCTACCGCGATTGCCGCGGCGCGCGGCAACGCGTGTCCCGACCTGTTGCCGAAAGCCTCCCACGCAGTTTGCAGGCTGGCATAAGCTGCGGTGCTGAGGGTGACGGTCTCTCCGAGCGACGTGACATGACCGTTGGTCACCTCAGCGATGGCAAATCGCGCATGTGTGCCACCGATGTCGACCGCAACGAGTTCCACTAGAGACCAGCCGCTGCGAGCATTGCCGAGGCTCCGCGTTCGGCCAGGTCGGCACCGTCCCGCATGAAAGCGAAGAGCTCACGGCCTGTGCCGAAGGGTGGCGGAGGCGGAACTGCCGTCTCGCGGGCGCTCCACTCATCCTCGTCCACGAGCGAGGTTAGTTCGCCATGATTGGCGCAGAGCCGAACGATATCGCCGTCCCGAAGCTTGGCGATCGGGCCGCCGGCCAGCGCTTCGGGGCTGACATGGATCGCTGCCGGAACCTTGCCTGAGGCCCCCGACATCCGTCCATCGGTCACAAGCGCGACATTGAAGCCGCGATCCTGAAGGACGCCAAGCGACGGCGTAAGCTTGTGCAGCTCGGGCATGCCGTTGGCCTTCGGACCTTGGAAGCGCACCACTACGACGACGTCACGTTCGAGCTCACCAGCATTAAATGCCGCCAACACCTCGTCCTGATCAGAGAAGATGCGCGCCGGAGCTTCGACCATCCATCTCGACGGGTCCACGGCGCTTGTCTTGAAAATTGCCCGGCCGAGATTGCCGCGGACAAGCCGCATGCCGCCCTCGGCATTGAACGGATGGGTCACCGGACGCAGCATGGTGTCGTCGCGCGAGTTGGATGGTGCCTCCTGCCATACCACTCGGTCTCCTCGTAGCTTCGGCTCGCGCGCATAGTCGGAAAGATCGTCGCCTGCGACCGTCGTGACGTCGCGATGGAGGAGTCCCGCGTCGAGCAAGGTCGCGATTGTGAATGCCATGCCTCCTGCTGCCTCGAATTGGTTCACGTCGCCTGAGCCGTTGGGATAGATGCGCGCTATCAGCGGCACCGCTGAGGACAGCCGGTCGAGATCCTCCCAATCGATCACGATGCCTGCAGCGCGTGCGATGGCCGGCAGGTGGATGGCATGATTGGTCGATCCGCCGGTGGCGAGCAGGCCAACTGCGGCATTGACGATTGCCTTCTCATCGACGACGCGGCCTAGCGGACGATAGTCGTTGCCAGCCCAGCCAATTTTGGTGAGCTGGTGGACCGCAGCACGGGTTAGCTCCTGGCGAAGCTTGGTGCCTGGATTGACGAAGGCGGCGCCGGGAATGTGCAACCCCATGACCTCCATCATCATCTGGTTCGAATTGGCGGTGCCATAGAAGGTGCAGGTGCCGGCGCCGTGATAGGAGGCAGCCTCCGCCTCGAGCAACTCCTCGCGCCCAACCTTGCCCTCGGCATAGAGCTCGCGGATGCGGCGCTTCTCTTTGTTGGCAAGACCTGACGGCATCGGGCCTGCCGGCACCAGGATCGCCGGTAGATGGCCGAAGCGGAGCGCGCCGATCAGCAACCCCGGGACGATTTTGTCACAGATACCGAGGAGCGCCGCGCCCTCGAACATGCCATGGCTAAGAGCAATGGCGGCGGACAGCGCGATGGTGTCGCGACTGAACAGCGAGAGCTCCATGCCGCGCTGACCCTGAGTCACCCCGTCGCACATTGCCGGCACCCCGCCAGCGACTTGCGCTGTCGCTCCGACTTCGCGCGCGAACAGCTTCATCTGATCAGGGTAGCGGCCATAAGGTTGGTGCGCCGACAGCATGTCGTTGTAGGCGGTAACGATGCCGATATTCATGACTCTGCCGTCGCGGATCGCGCGCTTGTCCGCACCGGCCGCGGCAAAGCCATGCGCCAGATTTCCGCAAGACAGCATCGGACGATCGACGCCCGAAAGGCGCTCTCGCGCTATCAGGTCGAGATACGCGCTGCGCGTGGAGCGGGAACGTTTGACGATCCTTTCCGTGACGCTCTTGATTTCCGGGTGAAGGCTCATGTTGCGCTCCAATGAATGTAGATAGGGCTTTCGGCCTCAGCGAGGACGCGACCGATAGGCGTTGGCGAGAGTTGGCCCTCCTTGAGCGCCCGCTTCACCACCTTGCGCTTCTCTTTCCCGGAAAGAGTAAGCAACAAGGCGCGCGCTGACAAAATCGCCGGCCGGCTCAGCGTGACGCGTGCAACGGGCGCTTCAGCCGGAAGCGGATCTGGCATCACACCGACGGCCCTGCGTGTCTCAGGGCCGCCAAGCGCCTCCTCAAGATCGGGACCCGGGAAGATCGACGCGGTATGTCCGTCGGCACCAACCCCGAGCCAGATTAGATCTGGCGGCCATTGAAGTTCGGCAAGTCTCGTATCCGCAGTGGCTCCCGCGCTGCGGTAGTCTTTCGTGTCGCCTACGACGATAGGCAATAAGCGTGCGCCCTGCGGCAAAAAATATCGCGCAATCATTGCGACATTGCTCAACGGACTGTCGGCGGGAACAACTCGCTCATCGGTTGGAATGATGGTTACCCGGTTCCAGTCCAACACCGCATCTGCAAGGCGCTCGAAGATCGGAGCCGGCGATTTGCCGCCGGGCAACGCGATGAGCGCCGTACCACGCGCGTCGAGCGCGCTTCCAATGGCGAAGCCGATATCCTCGGCAACAGCGTCCACCATTTCGGCAGCAGTGTCGTAGTCACGCCATTCGGCCCTAATCATGCCAACTCACCCTGTCCCGTTCGGTCAACCCTATCGCCGCTGACGGACCCCAAGTTCCTGCCGGGTACGTGCGTGGGCCCATTCCATTTGCTACCCAGCCGTCGCGAATGGCGTCGATCCAAGCCCATTGCGCTTCGACTTCGTCACGGCGGACGAACAAGGTCGGGTCTCCTTCGATGAAATCGAGGAGCAGTCGCTCGTATGCGATGCGTCGCCGCGCCCCGGCAAAGGCGCTGGCCAACGAGAGGTCGAGCGGAACCTCGCGCAGACGTATGCCTTCGTGATCGAGGCCTGGTTCTTTCGCCATGACCAGGAGGCGGATGTTTTCTTCCGGCTGCAGCCGAATAATGAGCTTGTTCGGCTGTACAACGGCGCCGCGATTTTCGAAGATTGAGTGCGGCACCTGCCGGAACTGGATGAAAATTTCCGACTCCCGCGTGGGTAGCCGCTTGCCGGTCCTGAGATAGAAGGGGACACCCTTCCATCGCCAATTGTCGACATGAACCTTCAGCGCGACGAAGGTTTCAGTGTTGGACGCCCTGCCGAGCTCGTCGACATATCCAGGCACAATTCTGCCACTGACCGCTCCTGCACCGTACTGGCCGATAACTGTATGGGTGACGGCGGTTGCGCGGTCGATTGGGCGCAACGAGCGCAACACCTTTACTTTCTCGTCACGCACGTCGGCCGCGTTGTAATGCGCAGGCGGCTCCATCGCCACCAGCGCCAATAGCTGCAGCATATGATTTTGCACCATGTCGCGCAGAGCGCCGGCATCGTCGTAGAAGTCGATTCGGCCTTCGAGCCCCATCGTTTCCGACACGGTGATTTGGATGTGGTCAATTCCGCTTGCATTCCACAGCGGCTCGAACAGCCAATTGCCGAAACGCAGGGCGAGCAGAATTCTGCACGGTTTCCTTGCCAAGATAGTGGTCGATACGGAATGTTCTTTCTTCGGGGAAGGCGGCGTGCACCGCGTCGTTGATCATGCGCGACGAAAGGAGGTCGTGACCAAGGGGCTTCTCGAGTCCGATCCGCGCTCTTTCGCCGGTCAATCCGGTGTGTTGTAGCCCAGCGATCGTCGAGGCGAACAGCGACGGCGCGGTGGACAGAAAGATCGCCACATTCCGTGTTTGCCCATTACCGATGGCCTTTGACAGGACGCCAAAGCCCCTGGGATCCGACGCATCCAACCGGACGTAGCGGAACTGCCTCACAAAGTCCGTGAGCGTGCCGGGAAGCTGGCAATCGGCGGGCAGATATTTCTTTAGCGCCGCCTCGACTAGCAAGCGAAAACTTCCGGTATCCAGGTCGCTGTCGGCGGTGCCGAGGATGGCAAGCTGCGGCGACACGAGTCGGTCGGCATGCAGTGCAAACAGCGAAGGCAGCAACATGCGCTGCGCCAGATCGCCGGTCGCCCCGAAAAGCACCAAATTGTCCGCCGTTAGCGTCATCGCCTCCACACCACGTGAAAAGAGGGAAACACAATGGGCGTGAGCATGCCTCCATCGCGCCAAGCCATCCCCTCAGAGGGAGCCGCTGCTGCGCGCACATCCGAGGCGGTTGGCAAAGCTCTTGGCTCTTGCCGCCTGTGCGGAGCAGGTGTGTCGCTAACGCGCACCTGCCGAGGCGAAAGTCCGATCAGCCGTCGTCCCAGCGTCGAGATCGTCGCCAATCGGGTAGTTCCAGCGCAATGAGCCCCAAAAGCGCAGTTACGAGCCAAAGGAGCGTAACAACAGCCTTAAGAGGTACAAGATCTACTCCGTCCTACGAGTTAGCACATTTGCGACCCAGTGCATCACCTGCATCACATCACCTGCATCGTTTGCTGAATTAACTCGATTTTCGGGGCCTTAGTTCCGGTGGCGTGAGCTCGGCCCATGAGGCGAGGGCAGGGCCTCCGCTGGAACGGTGCCCAAGGAAGAAGCTCTAGGCCCGAAAATTCGAAGCCTGGACTTCACCCCGTGGATCAGACTGCCGCAGGTTGGCGACGCATGGGCTCATCGATGGTCAAATTTTTGACCATCAACCTTACTATGCTCTCGATGACAATTGTAGCGAGGCCGAAGCATGGACCATCCAAATTTGACATTGCGGGCAGCGCTTGCGCAAAACCGGCTTGAGGATTTCGTCGCTCAGGAAGAGACACGTGGTGTCGAGATTCGTACCGGATCGGACTTTGAGCGCGCAGTCGCACTGCTTTCGGTGCGGGGACGCTGGAGAAGCGCTTCGCGCTGCGGCGCACCCCCCAGGCCCGTCGTCGGACCACTTCTAGGCGGCACCGAGATTGTAGCTTGAGCAATATGCGAGATCGGAGTTCGGCGCCGCAAGTGCGCGGAGGAAGTTGTTGCGCCAATGCGTGACGCTGCCCGCTTCGACGCGATGCATCAGTTGGTGATGTCGCGCCCAGCGTTCGGGGCGGCGCATCTTCAATGCACGGTCGAGCGTCTTGGCCATCTCATTGATGTCGTGTGGGTTGACCAGCAAGGCCTCCTTAAGTTCCTCAGCCGCACCGGCAAAGCGCGACAGCATGAGGACGCCGGGGTCACTTCCACATTGGGCCGCAACATATTCCTTGGCGACGAGATTCATGCCGTCGCGAAGCGCGGTCACGAGTCCGATGGCGCTTTCCCGGTAAAGCCGCGCCAAGTAATGCTGCGGGATCGTCCGGTGCAAATAGGTCACCGGTGTCCAGCTTAGATCACCGAAGCTGCCGTTGATGCGGCCAACAAGCCGTTCTACTTCCTCGCGCACTTCCTGATAGACGGGAAGCGTTTCCCGCGTCGGCGAGCCGATTTGCACGAGCCGCACGTGTCGACGATGCACCGGATAGTTCGACAGCAGGGATTCAAAGGCGCGCAGGCGCTCCGGCAAGCCCTTTGTGTAATCCAGCCGATCGACACCGATGATCGTCTTCACCTCTTCCTGCGGTACCGGCAAGAGCGGGCCTTTGGCGCTTTCGCTCTCGGCAAGTCTGGCGAAATTCTCCGCCGCAATGCCGATCGGGAAAACCGAGGCCCTGGTGGCGTGACCATGCGCAACGAGACGATCGCCGCGGAGCCTTTCGCCATCCAAGCAAGCCTCCACGTAACGGGCGAAATTCTCGCGATCCGCCTGCGTCTGGAAGCCGAGCAGATCGTAAACCATCAAGGCGCGACCGAGCCGCTGCTGATGCGGTACCGCGGCGAAGACTTCAGGGGACGGGAAGGGCGTGTGAAGGAAGAATCCGATCCTGGCAAGGCAGCCGCGCGCACGCAGCTCTTCGGCGAGGGGAATGAGGTGGTAGTCGTGCACCCAAAGCGTGTCGGCGGGTTCTAGCAACGGCATGAGCGCGTCGGCAAAGCGGGCATTCACGCTGAAGTAGATTCCGGCGTCGGTTTCGCTGCAACGGGCGAGATCCAGCCGGTAATGAAGAGCAGGCCACACGCAGCGATTGGCGTAGCCGTAGTAGTAGCCTTCCTCCTCGTCGGGCGTGAGATCGAGCTTCGCCAGCTTGAGCGCGCCATGCATCTCGACCTTCGGAGGCGTGTCGAGTGCGTCTTCGCTCGTCTCCCCACTCCAGCCGAACCAAAGCGCGGGCGAGCCCTTCAAGGCGTCTCCTACCGCAACGGCGAGACCGCCCGATTGGGATTTGGCGGAAAGGTCGGCGACACGATTGGATACGACCACCAAACGCCCGGCATTGGAGTTGGCGGGCTGCATGTCGGCTTCGGTGCGCGGCGAGGTTCGCACACCCATTTGCATACTGATGAAGTTCGGTAACTCTGTCACGATCCTGCCTTGGCAAAGGCTTCAGTAATTAAACCGAGGCGCCGGTCAAATGTTCCTCGACAACCACAGATGTCATAGGCGGTTGCGAGAGGACTTTTCGACGGACAAGCTTGGAGCAAAACATTTCGAAGCAGGCCGCTGCCTCGGGAATCTGTCCGCGGAGCGATGCGCTGGCAAGCCTTGGCGACCCGGCCTAGGCGGCCTTGCGGGAAAGGCGTCCCATTTCACGCATGACCAGCCGCCGGTAGGGACCATCACGCTGCATCAATTTGTCCGGATCACCGTCCTGAACAACCTGTCCATCTTGCAGCAAGACGATGCGATCGAAGCTGCGCAGAGTCGGCAGGCTGTGAGCGATGGCAATGACGGTTCGCCCCCGCATAAGGCGGTTAAGGGCGTCGCGGATCATTTCTTCGGATTCGACATCGAGCGCCGAGGTGGCTTCATCCAGCAGCAAAATCGAAGCATCCTTCAGAAAGGCGCGCCCGATCGCAATTCGCTGCCGCTGCCCGCCGGAGAGCTTGACGCCACGATCGCCTACAATCGTGTCGAGACCCTCGGGCAGCTCTTCGATGAAGTCGTCGCATCTTGCGGCGGCGGCGGCTTCCAAGACCTCTGCATCCGAGGCGTTCGGTCGTCCATAACGGATATTCTCCATGACCGAACGGTGGAGAAGCGAGATGTCCTGGGGCACGACGGAAATGGCCGCCCGCACGCTCTCCTGAGTTACACGGGAAATATCCTGGCCGTGAATCAGAATGCGTCCGCCCTGCACGTCGTAGAAGCGCTGGATCAGCCCGAACAAGGTGGACTTGCCGCTGCCCGACGGCCCGACTAGCCCCACGCGCTGGCCTGACTCGATATGCAGGTTCAGTCCGGCGAAAACCTCCCGGCCGTCGGGGTAGTGGAATGAAATATCCTCGAAGCGAACGTCAGCGCCACGGTTCTCCAAGGCCGCCGCCTCCGGGTGATCGCGGAGCTCGTGAGGAATGAGGAGCGTCGCGAGCGCTTCGGAGAGGCGTGCCATGTGCTGAGTCACATCGACCAGGGCAACGGCCAGGTCGCGCGTTGCATGGAGAATGCCAATTCCAAGGGTGCAGATCAGCACGACGTCGCCGGTTGTCGCCGCTCCGCGCTTCCACAGGAGGATGGCCCATGCGAGCAGCCCGACGGTCAACAGGACGGAGATCACCGCATGCAGCAACCGAAGTTTCTCGAGGTAGAAAAGGCTCCGTTGGCGGGCGGCCATTTCGTGGCCGACCGTTTTGTCGAACCGGCTGTGCTCGCGGCTTAGCCCGCAAAAGGCGCGAACCAGAGGCATATTGGCGATGACGTCGACCATCTCTCCGTCGACCGCGGCTGCCTTGTCGGCAAAATTGTGATGCAGCGGCTTGCCTGCGTCGGCAAGGCGGAACAAGGCGACAATCAAGAAGGCCGCGATTAGGACAAGCACGCCGGCCATTGCCGGGCTCACGGTCAGCACGACGATGATGGCGCCGACCGTCGCGATGCACGGCGGCAGCACATTGCAGACAAACATATTTTCGATGGTGAAGACCGCATTTGACGTGGCCGTGATCCGGCTTGTCAACGTCCCGGGCAACCTGCTCAGAAAATAGTTTGGCGCGTGTCCGGTGAGATGGCGGAAAAGCTCGCGACGCAGATCGCCGCTTACGCGCACGAAGGTGAAGCTGCCGATCCAGCAGGCGAGCCTCCACAATAAGTTATCAGCGGAAATCAGGATCGCGAGAACGGCAAAGGGGGCGACGATGTTGGCGACTTTGGGTCCTTGTGCCAGCGTGTCAATGAGGAATTTTACGCCATATTGCGTCGCTACCGAGCAACTGACGGCACCGACCACGGCAACAAGGATCGCAAGATGGGCCACGTAGCGCCCTCTGAGATAGCGACCAATGAAGGCAAAAGGCCGGTTGGCGTATTTGCACAGCTCGTCCATCAATCAAGAACCGTTCGTCGACTGTTGCAATCTCGGCCAAGGCCGTAACCCCCCTATCCCGGCGCGAACCTCCGGTAGCCTGAATGGCAACGCGCAGGCTCATGAATGGGTTCGGCGGATCTTCGCCTGAAATCTGTGCAGTGGATGTTGCGTTGCGGGGCTCAGGACAATTCATTACGCAAATTCAAAAGGAAGCGCTTGACCCGCCCCTGGGTCAGGATGTCGCGCTTCTCGCGTTGTCCGCTTCCAGGCCCAGCCTCGGCGTCGCCGTTTCCGGCATAAATAGCAAGACCGAGAGGAACCCTGCGGTTGCGAGCCCGGCAAGGCCGAGGAACGCAGTCGCGCTACCGTAGTAGTCGGTCGTATAGCCGGCCAAGAACGGACTCATCGATGCGCCAATCCCGACGGCCGTACCAACAGTACCTTGGGCGAGATTGAAGTGACCGGTACCTCGTGTCACATCGGCGATGATCAGTGGGACTAAGACGGCAAGAACCGTCGCCGACACTCCATCAAGCACCTGCACAGCCACGAGAGCCTGAGGGCTGTCGACCAATGCAAGCAAGGCGCCGCGGATCGAAAGGGCGCCGAAGCCAAAGAGGAGCAGCGGTCGGCGCCCAACCCGGGCCGCCTGTCGTCCAACCCACGGTGCAAATGCGGCGACCACCACTTGCGGGACAAGAATGCAGGCGGCGACCAATGGCGCCGCAGAATCGCTCGACCGCATCGTTAACACGCTTGCAGTGAGCGGAAGCATTGCGGCATTGGCCAGATGGAAGAGTACCATGCAGCCGGCGAAGACCATCAGCGGCGCGGTTGCGCGCAAGGCTCCACAGGGGTTCTTCGGGATGACCTTTATGCGGGGCGGGTCTGCCGCCGTGGGCTCGCTCGGCATCGACTTCCCCGGAGCGGATCATCGCGAGGGCGAAAAGCGTCGGAACACAGAGGGCGACGGTGATCAGGAACACCGCGCTGTTCGATACCAAATACCCGATCGCACCCATGCTGATCGCGGCGAATCCGGCGCCGAGCGACGCAAAGCGGGCGTTGCGGCCAAATCTGTCGCTCACCGCAGCGTGGCCGACGAGCCCAAGGCTGATCGCCCCGATCGCCGGTCCAAGAACGCAACTTGCCGCCGAGTGCAACACTTTGGCCAGCAGCACCACCGCGAAGATCGGCCATACTGCGAACATGAGCGCGCTTGCGGCGAGCACTACCACCGAAAACGCCGCCACTACGCGTTCCGAGCGCGCCGCGTCGACCAAAGCGCCGCCGGGCATCTGCCCGATTAGCGCGACCAGGCCACCGATGGTCAATACCAAGCCGATGTCGGCCTGCGTCCATTTCTGTGCGGTCAGATAGACCGCGATCAACGGACCAAATCCTACTTGCGCGTCGGCGAGGAAGAACACGAACCAATCCAGCCCACGCAAGCTTCGCCGCGAAGGCGACGGTGGGGCCCGGTCTGAGGCTACGAGCTGCATCTTGCGGTCCGAGCCCGATTGATGCGCCTCGTTCGTGTCCGCTCTTGCCCGGCCAGGTCGGCCATCGCCGTGCTGTGGTCGAGCGGGCAAAGCTATTGCTCAGGGGCTGGAGGTTCCGGACTTGGTTGCGCACCTTCCGCAGAGCCGAGCACCACGAGGGGTTCGCCTGGTATGAATTCAGGCGCGAGCCTCACTTGGTCACGCGTGAGTTCCAGGTTGATGTAGTCCATCGGTCCGCTGCTGGGAAAGCGCAACGCGCTCCAATCAACGGCGATTTTTCGGCTGCCGACCCCAAGAAAACCGCCAAAGTCGATGACAGCTGCCCTGACCTCGCCGTTGCGCTTCACGATGACATCGACGATGCGCCCCATATCCTCGTTCGAAGCGCTGTAAACGCTCTTGCCGAGAATGGCCTCGGCGTCACGATCGTCTATCACCGTCGCGGGTGTGCCATCCTCAGTCTTGGCTTGCGTGACATCCTCATCGTTTGACTTTTGCCCCGCAGGCGCGGGCACTTGCGTGGTCGGAACGGACTGATCCTGCGTAGCGGGTCTCGATTGATCCGCCGACTGTGAAAGCCGCAAGACGGCGGCCTGCGTGAACGGCTCGGGGACCGCACTGAAAGCTATCCCCACCATTGCCAAGGCTATCATGGCTCTGATAAAGCGACCCATGTCGTTCTCGAACCTTGTCTTCTGGGAACTCGCAATTGAAACCCCGGAAGGGCCACAAGGTTCATTGCGTTTTTTTGATGCAGCCTTTTTCGCAGTTGTGCGTTGATTTGCTTGGGGGAGCGCCGCGGACTCGCATTCAGTCGCGTAAACACAATAGGGAAATCAAATCGATGCGGATCGCCCAGATTGCTCCCCTGATCGAAAGTGTGCCGCCTACCTGCTATGGAGGCACCGAGCGTGTCGTGTCCTACCTGACCGAGGAGTTGGTCAGGCAGGGTCATCAAATTACGCTCTTTGCCAGCGGCGACTCGCTAACTTCGGCAGAACTCGTACCGTGTACCGAGACCGCACTTAGGCTCACGCCGGCTGTTCGCGATCCCATCCCCTATTACATGCTGATGCTCGACAAGGTTCGCGAGCGGGCCGACGAGTTCGATATTCTCCACTTTCATATCGATCAGTTTCATTTTCCCATTTTCCGCACCATCGCGCAGCGCACGCTTACGACGTTGCATGGCCGACAGGATCTGCCCGATCTGCAGGCGCTATACCGCGGTTTCACCGAAATGCCGTTGGTTTCGATTTCCAACGCTCAACGGCGACCGTGTGCCGCAGCAAATTTCATGGCGACCGTGTATCATGGAATCCCGAGCGACCTTCATGTTGCGAATGTAGATCGGCGCGGGAGCTATCTCGCGTTCCTCGGGCGCATCTGCCCGGAAAAACGCGTCGATCATGCGATCGCCATCGCGCGGGCGGCCGGACTACCTCTCAAAATCGCCGCCAAGGTGGACAAGGTTGACGAAGACTACTTTCAGGAGGCTATCGTGCCGCTCTTGAATGGTCCCGATGTCGAATTTATTGGCGAGATCAACGAACACTCAAAGACGGCATTTCTCGGCGACGCCAGTGCGCTGCTTTTCCCGATCGACTGGCCGGAGCCCTTCGGCCTTTCCTTGATCGAAGCGATGTCCTGCGGAACGCCGGTCGTGGCATTCAGGCGTGGGTCGGTAACTGAAGTCGTCGACGACGGCATCACGGGACGCATTGTGGACAGCCCGCAAGAGGCGGTCGCGGTGCTCCCTGAGGTGTTGGCGTTTGACCGTCGCGCCGTGCGGCAGCGTTTTGACGAGCGCTTCTCCGCCGGACGCATGGCGCGCGACTATCTCAAGGTCTATCATTCCTTGCTGACGGCGCCGGCGCGGTCTGATCTTGGCGATGGGAGGATTGGAACGCGACCACGCGGCCAAATTAACGGCAATGGCAAGGGATCTTACGCCGACTGAAGGGAATGCCGATTGTGGAGTTTGTCGGCGACACAATCGCTGAAGCTGAGTTTTCCATTCCAGCGACGGGGCCATCGACCAGGCCCCGGCGAACGCTCAAACATGGCGACAGCTTTGCCGTGCTGGACAGCCATGGAGATATGGGGGCTGTCGCCGGGGGCGCTGACGGACTCTTTCACTGTGACACGCGATTCCTGTCTCGCCTTGAATTGCGCTTCAACGGCGCCGAACCGCTCCTGTTGGGGTCCAATGTCAGCGATGACAATTCCAGGCTCAATGTCGACCTCACCAACCCCGATATCCTCGTCGGCGAGCGTTACGTCTGCCGCAAGGATACGATTCACATCGTCCGCACGATCTTCCTTTGGCGCGGTAGAGCCTACCAGCGCCTCGGGATACGCAATCACGGCGATGAGCACATCAATTTCGAGCTGTCCATCTTGTTCGGCAGCGATTTCGCCGACATCTTCGAGGTTCGTGGGCTGCAGCGCGAGCGTCGCGGCAACGCCGAGATCGACCTAACAAGCCCTCAGGATGTCGTACTCAAATACTCGGGACTCGACGGCAGGACGCGGCACACCTCGATAGGATTTGATCCTGATCCCACGCTGTTCGGGCCGGCCATGGCCCTCTACCGGCTGAGCCTTGCGCCAAAGGAGCGCACGTCCATTTTCGTTGCGGTTTCCTGCGACAAGCCCAAAGAGTCCAAGCCGCTTAGCTTTTTCCGCGGGTTGTTCGTGGCCAAGCGCGATCTGAAGATCGCCACCAAGAAGGCAGCCTCCGTTCAAACCTCTAACGACATCTTCAATGAGGTTCTGCGTCGTTCGGTTGCCGATCTTTACATGCTGATGACCGATACGCCGGAGGGGCCCTATCCCTATGCGGGAATTCCCTGGTATTCCACTACCTTCGGGCGCGATGGATTGATCACTGCGTTGGAAATGCTGTGGCTCGATCCGAGCATCGCGCGCGGCGTCCTGCGCCGCTTGGCGGCCTACCAGGCGGCATCGACCGATCCATTCGCCGATGCGCAACCGGGGAAAATTCTCCATGAAATGCGGGGCGGGGAATCGGCCGCACTGCATGAGGTGCCGTTTGGTCTCTACTACGGCAGTGTGGACTCGACCCCGCTATTCGTTCTGCTCGCTGGTCTCTACTCCGAACGTACCGGCGATGACGCCCTGCTCGCGAAATTGTGGCCGGCAATCGAAGCTGCGCTGAATTGGATCGATGGCCCGGCTGACGTCGATCAGGATGGCTTCGCCGAATATCGGTGCGTGGCGGAGGAGGGGCTGGTCAACCAAGGCTGGAAGGATTCCCTCGATGCCATCTTCCATGTCGATGGGACGCTTGCGCAAGGCCCGATCGCTGTCGCAGAGGTGCAGGGCTACATTTACGCCGCCAAGCTGCTTGCCGCTCGAGGCGCGAGGCGCTTAGGTTGGGAGCGCAAGGCAATCGAACTCGAAACCCAGGCGGCAGAACTTGCGGAACGATTTGAATCCGCCTTCTGGTGTCCCGACATCGACACCTATGCCCTTGCGCTCGATGGCAAGAAGAAGCCTTGTCGGGTGAGGACCTCGAACGCGGGACAGTTGCTGTTCACCGGCATCGTCAAGCCGGAACGCGCTGCCAAAATTGCCGAAGGATTGCTCGGACCGGAATTCTTCTCGGGTTGGGGCATTCGCACCGTATCAAGCGCCGAGCAGCGCTATAATCCTATGTCCTATCACAATGGTTCGATTTGGCCGCACGACAATGCTCTGATCGCCTTGGGCTTTGGTCGTTACGGACACAAATACGCAGTCGACAAGGTGTTCAAGGGCTTGTTTGAAGCAGCGAGCTACATGGATCTGCGACGTCTACCGGAGCTGTTTTGCGGATTTCAGCGCCGACCTGGGCGAGGACCAACTCTTTACCCGGTCGCTTGCTCACCACAAGCCTGGGCAAGTGGCGCACCGCTCCTGATGCTGCAAGCTTCCCTCGGGTTGGAGTTCGATCCGTACCAGGACGAGATCCGATTTCGCGATCCGCATCTGCCCTCGTTTCTCGATTCTGTCTTGCTGCGCAATCTGCGGCTCGGCGAATCTAGTATGGATGTCATGGCTCATCGCCAATCAGGGAGCGTCTCCATTGAAATCGTACGCATCGAGGGACAAAGCCGCGTGTCGGTCGTTCTCGGTCAGGCAACCGGATCGCTACAGTGAGGCGGTGTAGTGCGCTGCTTCGACGACACGCATCACGAAATTTTGGTGACCCTTGTGACATCAAAAGTTCGCGCTCTACACGAGCGCCATTCCGACAGCCCTGGCTTTTCGGACGAGCCGGGGCTGTTTTCCTCAGAAACCCTCAGTTCCGGATTTTCGCCCGCCAGAGCTTTGGAACCATGGGGCGTTGTAGCCACTTGTACCTTCAGACGGGGTCATGGAGGTTGCCATGCCCGAGTTTCCATCAGAAGGAAGCAATGTCAGCAACACCGAGTTGACCACGAAGATTGGCCTCATCGTCATGACAACTGGCCTCTTTCTGACTGGCATCCTGGCCGCCATTATTCTGGTCGGTTCTATTTTCTATGTGAGCGACCAGGGCCGACAGGACGCCCACATAGATCAGCTGAGCGCGCAGTCGTTGGCCAACGGCGATCCAGAGCACAATAGGCTTTGATTCGAGGGGTGAGCTGGAAGGGGACATCGGTCCCGACCGGCCGCAGCTGACTATTTCAATGAGCGGCTGCTCGCCTCCAAAGCAAAGCAATTTGCTTCTTGCTTGTCCAACTCAGCGAGCGCCTTTCGGTAATCTCAGCTCCCTCTCCTCTGCTTAGAAGCAGAGGCGGTGAGCACGTGTGACATGAGGCAGGGTTTTGATCGTCTCCAGCAGACTGTCGGGAATCGGCGCATCCACTTCCAATAGCGCGATCGCTTTGCCACCAGGAGCCGAACGGCCGAGATTGAAGGTTGCAATATTCATCTGCGCCGCGCCGAGTGCCGTTCCGAGGGCGCCGACATAGCCCGGTTTGTCGGCATTTTCCGTGTAGAGCATATGCGGGCCGAGCTCCGCTTCCATAGCAATGTCTCCGACCTGCAAGATCCTGGGCTTGCCGTCGGCAAAGACCGTACCCGCGACCGTTCGCTCGTTAAGCTCGGTTCCAACGCGAAGCCTCATATATGTCTCGTAAGCCCCGGCCTGGCCGCGCGTAACCTCCTCCACCATGATTCCGCGCTCCTTGGCGAGTGTTGGGGCGGATATCATGTTCGCTTGCTCGAGGAATGGGGTGAGCACTCCAGACAACGCCGCGGCGGTGAGCGCTTTTGTGTTCAGGTTCGCCACCGCGCCGGCATATTCGATGCGCACGGATTTGAGCCCGGTCTCGACGGTCTGGCCGGCGAAGGAGCCAAGCTGCTCGGCAAGCTTCAGGAAGGGCGTCAGTTTCGGTCTTTCCTCGGCCGAGATGGCGGGAAAGTTAAGCGCGTTGGTAATGGCGCCGTCGAGAAGGAAATCCGAGATCTGCTCGGCAATTTGGATGGCGACATTCTCCTGCGCTTCACGCGTCGATGCACCGAGATGCGGCGTGCAGATCACATTGGCAGACGTGAACAGGATGTTGTCGGTGGCTGGCTCCACTTCATAGACGTCGATCGCGGCGCCGGCGACCTTACCTGCATGCAGCGCTTCGAAAAGCGCCTGCTCGTCGATCAGGCCGCCTCTCGCGCAATTGATGATGCGCACGCCGTCGCGCATCGTGCGAATGGCGTCGCTATTGATGATCTTGCGCGTCTTGTCGGTGAGCGGCGTATGCAACGTGATGAAATCCGCCCGCCGAAACAGAGCGTCCAGCTCCACCTTCTCGACGCCGAGGTCGGTGGCGCGCTCCGGCGACAGATAGGGGTCGAACGCCACGACCCTCATCTTCAGTCCGCGGGCGCGGTCGGCAACAATGGCGCCGATATTGCCGCAGCCGATGATGCCCAAGCATTTGCCGGTAATCTCGACGCCGATCAGTTCCGACTTGGCCCATTTGCCGGCTCTGGTGGTGAGGTCGGCCAAAGGAACTTGACGCGCCAGTGCCAGCAGCAAGGCGATGGCGTGCTCCGCGGTGGTGATGGAGTTGCCGAACGGCGTGTTCATCACGATGATGCCGCGCGAAGTGGCGGCTTTAAGGTCGACATTATCCACGCCGATGCCGGCCCGCCCGATCACCTTGAGCTGGACCGCGGCAGCGACGACCTTCTCGGTCACCTTGGTGGCCGAGCGCACCGCGATCCCGTCATAGCCGGGGATGATCTCGATGAGTTCGTCGCGGGTGAGATCGGTTTTGACGTGAGCGTCGATGCCGCGCTTGGCGAATATCTCGAGAGCCAATCGGCTGAGTTTGTCGGCAACAAGCACCTTTGGCGCCATTGTCTTTCTCCTTGTGCGCCGGAATCGCTGGGGGTGGAGGTCAGGCGGCTTGCGTTGAAGCTGCGAGGTCCGAACGCAGAGTGGCAAAGGCCCAATCAAGCCAGGGCAGCAGCGCCTCAAGGTCGCTGGTCTCGACGGTGGCGCCGCACCAGAGCCGCAGGCCTGGCGGCGCGTCGCGATAGGCGCCGATGTCGAATGCCACGCCTTCCTTCTCGAGCAGTTTGACGATCTTTCCCGCAAACGCAGCCTGCTCTTCAAGAGCGCGCGACGAAATCGCGGCGTCCACCACCCGCAAGCAAACCGACGTGTTCGAACGCGTTTGCGCCTCGACCGCGAGAAAATCGATCCAGGGCGTGCGTTCCACCCAATCCGTCACGGCTTGCGCATTGCGGTCAGAACGCGCGATCAGGGCGTCGAGGCCGCCAATGCTTTCCGCCCAGGCAAGTGCGTCGAGGTAATCCTCCACGCACAACATGGACGGCGTATTGATGGTCGCGCCCTCGAAGATCTCCCTGTTGAGTTTGCCGCCTTTGGTCAGCCGGAAGATCTTTGGCACCGGCCATTTGGGCGTGTGGCTCTCAAGGCGCTCGACCGCGCGTGGAGACAGGATGAGCATGCCGTGGGCCGCCTCGCCGCCGAGAACCTTCTGCCAGGAATAGGTGATCACATCGAGCTTCGCCCAATCGAGGCTTTGCGCGAAAATGCCTGAGGTCGCGTCGCAAATGGTGAGGCCCTGCCGGTCCGCCGCGATCCAGTTTGCGTTCGGTACCCGCACGCCAGATGTGGTTCCGTTCCAGGTAAAGACGACATCGCGCGAGAAATCGACCTCGCGAAGATCGGGCAATTGACCGTAAGCGAGCCTCGATGACGCGCACGTCGCCGAGCTTCAACTGCTTGACGACATCGACCACCCAATCCTTGCCGAAGGCCTCCCAGGCCAGGACGTCCACACCGCGCGGACCGAGCAGCGACCACAGCGCCATCTCCACCGCGCCAGTATCCGAGCCCGGAACGATGGCCACGAGATAATCGTCGGGCAGCTTTAGCGACCGCACGGGTTCTGTCGATGGCAAGCTTCAGCCTAGCCTTGCCCGCAGCCGAGCGGTGCGAACGGCCGAGCATTGCGTTCTTGAGGTTGTTGAGAGACCAGCCGGGGCGTTTTGCGCAAGGGCCGGAGGAGAAGAAAGGATTTTGCGGCCGCGTCGCGGGCCGCTCGAGTGCGGTCATCTTCGTCTACTACCCTTCCAGATAGATGCCCCTCGGTGGGGAGGGGTGTCCCGCTTATCCGGTTATGAAGATTTCGCCGCTAAGTCAACCGGGTCGAAAGTGCAGAAGTAGTCGCAGCCGCTAACCTGCTCGGAGGTGAGGGGCCGAGGCGGCTCCGTTCCTCACGCCTTCGATATTCATAGACCGTTAGAAATTGCGGCCGATACTACCTCATCGGGGGAATCCGGATGAGATCGCTGGTTCTAGTTATCGCCCTAGCCCTGGCATGCTCGGGCTGCATGGCCACTTCCACCAAGCCTGCCCTCAGCGGCGCGAAAGCCGGTGATGGCAACATGAAGCGAACGCAATTCATCGAGATTTGAGAACTACGCTTGTTAGGCGCTGGTCCTTGCGCTCGCGATGGCTCTGGCCATGGAACTTGCCGGCTGCACGCTCGTTCAGAAATTCTGACGGGCCGTTGCCCAACGAGGGAGTGGCAAATGACGTTGGGGATAGGCAATTCTCGTGGCGCTGATCTGTATCGTGATCAGCATCATCTTCGCTATCGCAACCCACCAGGCCACCAACGCTCTTTAGTGGGCATTGCTCGCGATCTTCGCCGTGCTGGGACGTTCCTTTTGAGCAGGAAGCCGGGCTTTTGTGACTGCCAGCGGGGAACTCCGAATTGGAGGATCGCGACGCGTTATCGCCGCCACAACACCCGCCTGACGGCGGCGACCGTCAGCGCGAGAGCGGCCAACACGCCACCTAGCCAGCCATAGTTGGTCTTGATCGCCTCGGATTTGGCTTGCCAACGCCGGGACAAGATCTCCTTGGCTATCGCTTCTTTCCGCTCATCGAGGCTACCGTCCGCCAGCGCCTTCTCAAGTTCCTGATCGGACTGAACGTCGAGAGGTTTAGCCATCGGAGCTCTTGGCGCGCTAGACGATGTTCAGGAGATAGAGAAGGACGATCATGACAATCGGTACGCCGAGCAGCCATAGGATGATGGGCATTTCTGTTTTCTTTCCTGAATGTTGGGGGACTCGGGGGTAGCGTCTTCAAACCGACAAAGGCTGAACCACGCGGCCGCGAAGGGGATTCCAACTCGAGCGACGCTTGAACCGGCAGCGCAGCGGAGCGCTCTCCAGATCGCTCGCCAGCCTCAGCCAGGAAGCCGCGAGCTTGGCATAGGCCCTGCGCGTATCCGGGATCGGTGAAACCAAAGCAAGACGCGCACATGTCAGCGCGCGATGCCTGAACTCCGTGGGGTTGCCTTCCATCTCGCGTTTCCTCGTGTGACGATTGTTGAGCTTTCTTGCTCAACTTTGCTGACGGCATTAGGTTCCGGGGTCGAGAGCGTGCTTAAGAAGAAAGGGCGTGGACCTTTCGCTCCACGCCCGATGTTCGCACCGTTGTTAGCCTGATTGCTTGGTGGCCGGCATCCAGACGCGCTTCTTTCGATCGTAGGTGTAGCCGGTTGCACCCTGGAGCGCTTCCTTGCTCGCATCCATCGATTGCCGTCCTATGCGCTTTCTGGAAAGAAATCCCTGAATGGGCGGCAAGCCGCATCGAAACGGTTAACGGTTGCTCTTCTCGATGCGGCTTGAATTCCTTACTTTCTCTTGGCGGCAGCCTTGGAGGGCTTCCGCGTCGCCTTTCCGGTCCGCTTCTTGACTGTGACCCGGGCGGCAGCCACGCGCGTGCCAGTGGCCTTGCGATTGAGTTTCGCTTCGGCAAGTGTGTTGAGCTTCTTGTCCGCCGCCTTCTCCTCCTTCAGGTTCGCCTTCAGGAAGCGAATGACATTGTCGTGGCCGAGCTCCTCGGCCCAGGCGATAAGAGTGCCGTAACGCGAGATTTCATAGTGCTCAATGGCTTGCGCGCTGCCGATGATGGCCGCGTCCAGCACCTTCTTGTCATCGACCTCGCCGGCGACGTTGTCGGCTTCCTTGAGTAGCCCGTCCATTGCCGGGCAATCGGTGCCTCGCGGTGTCTCGCCAATCGCCTCAAAGACCTGCTCGAGACGGCTCAACTGCTGCTCGGTCTCTGCCAGATGGTTGCGCAAGCCGGAGGCGAGCTCCCGGTTGGTCGCCTTCTCGATCATCTTGGGTAGCGATTTCACGATCTGCTTTTCTGCGTAATACACGTCCTGCAAGGTATGGAGGAAAAGATCCTCCATCGATTTGATGTCTTTGCTGAACAGACCCATTCCGGTGCTCCTGTATTTGGATTCGCGTTCTCGCTGATCGAGCGCGTCGAACGTAAAAGCCGAAGAAAGAGGTTCGGTTCCCGCTCGATTGCCGATTGTGCGGGAGTGAAGAACGCGGGGACCTGTCACATGGCGCGAGCATTCAAGGCAGCTGAACCGACACCCTGCTAATCCTTGCGTGCCAATCCCCGTATGGAGACCTGCTCGTGACGCCGAAAAGTGTGCGACTGCCCTGCCGTAAGTTTGTGCAGCAATCAGCGCAGTCCTCCTGGCACAAAACGCCAGGTTCCGCGTTCTCTAAGGGGCAACGAGAAGAACTCGCGGTCTTTCTTGGCAACGCATGTGAAATCCAAAAGAACAATGGCCATTCATTGCGCGTCGGTTGAATATTTGACATAGAGATGCTGAGTTCAGGCACTAACAACAATTTCGGGTTGGACCTCGCCGTAATTGGCAACGGCCGCACGGCGGCGTTGCTGGAGCCGGCATCGCGATTGGTGTGGTGGTGTCATCCACGCTTCGACGGCGATCCGGTGTTCTGCCGCCTGTTGGCCGGCGACGAGGAGAAGGGGTTTAGCGACGTCGTTCTCGACGGCATGGCGGACTTTTCGTCGGACTACGAGCGCAACACAGCGGTCGTTTCCACCGTTCTGACCAGCAACGATAGTGCCTCGATCCGCATCACCGACTTCGCGCCGCGGTTCCGCAACTATGACAGGATTTTTCGCCCGCCGCAGCTCATCCGTATCATCGAGCCGATTTCAGGGCTTCCGCGCATAACAATTCGCGTCAGACCGACCAGCAACTATGGGCTCCCCATTACCGAGCGGTCGCTAGGCAGCAATCACATCAGCTTCAGGGGCAAGGATCTCGTGCTGCGGCTCACTACCGACGCACCGCTCGCTTACATCGACCGGGAAGCGCCTTTCGTGCTGACCAAGCCAATTCACATGGTGTTCGGTCCAGACGAGCCTTTCGTCACCGATATGGGCACGACGTGCCGCGAATTCGCCGATCGCACGCGCGAGTACTGGAAGACATGGGTGCGGCGGCTTTCCATCGCTTACGATTGGCAAGAAGCCATCATTCGCGCGGCAATCGCGCTCAAACTCTCCAACTTCGAGGAGACCGGCGGCATCGTCGCCGCCCTGACCACGTCGATCCCGGAAGCGCCAGGTTCGGGGCGAACCTGGGACTACCGCTATTGTTGGCTGCGCGACGCCTATTTCGTGGTGAAGGCGCTCAACCGATTGGGCGCCACGCAAACAATGGAGGATTTCATTTCCTTCATTCTTGGGATCGCGGCGGAACCTGCCATACGTCCGGTCTACGGCGTGGTGCCTTCCGATCCGATGGACGAGACCATCGCCGAGAATTTGAAGGGATATCAAAACGACGGCCCAGTTCGTATCGGCAACGCAGCGGTCGCGCAAACGCAGCACGACACGTATGGCAGCATCATCCTTGCCGCAATGCCGATGTTCTTCGACCGGAGATTGCCGCGACAGGGGGACAAAGGCCTGTTCGACCTGCTGGAGACGCTTGGCGCCAAGGCGGCGGCGCTCGCCTTCACTCCCGACGCCGGCAACTGGGAATATCGCGGCCGCACTCGCACACACACCTATTCCGCCGCAATGTGCTGGGCGGGGTGCAACAGGTTGGCGGCGATTGCGTCACACCTTGGTCTCGCCGATCGAGCCGCTCATTGGACCGAAGTCTCGGACGGTATTCAACGCCGATTGCTTGGAGAGGCCTGGAGCGACAAGCGCGGGGCGTTCACGGCTGCGCTCGGCGATAACGACCTCGATGCAAGCGTGCTGCTTCTCCCCGAACTCGGCCTGATCGAGCCAAACGATCCGCGCTACGTGCGCACCGTCGGGCTGATCGGCCAGGAGCTCGCGCGCGGGCATCACATGATGCGCTACACCAGCGCCGACGATTTCGGGCTCCCCGAATCCGCCTTTCTCATCTGCCGTTTCTGGCTGATCGATGCCTGGTGGTGGCTTGGCCGTCGCGATGACGCGCGCGATCTCTTCATCGATGCCCTCAGTTGCCGCAACCGCTATGGCCTTCTGTCCGAGGACATCCACCCGGAAACCGGGCGGCTCTGGGGAAATTTCCCGCAGACCTATTCGCTGGCGGGGTTGATCCTGACGGCCATGCGCTTGTCTCGAAGCTGGGAGGACCGGTATTGGCGCGGCTGATCCTCGTCTCCAACCGTGTCCCGGTTCCGGCCGCGAAGGGCAACGGCCGGGCCGGCGGGCTAGAGGTCGCCTTGCGCTCGGTGTTCAAGCGCCATCCAGGCGTTTGGTTCGGATGGAGCGGGAGCGTCGTGCCAAATGCGGAAGCGGCAACGGAGACGATAGAGCGGGCGGACTCGTCTTATGTGCTGACGGATCTCACCGACGAAGATTACCAGGAGTTCTACAACGGATTTGCCAATCGCGTTCTATGGCCAATCCTGCACTATCGCCTCGATCTCGCCGAGTTTACCCGCCGCGACCTGACGGGCTACATGCGGGTGAACGCACATTTTGCGGGCGAGCTGTCGAAGCTCATTCGACCCGACGATGTCATCTGGGTCCACGACTATCACTTCATTCCCCTGGGGCATGAGTTGAGGCGGCGCGGCCACAAGAACCGCATCGGCTTCTTCCTGCATGTGCCGTTTCCAGCCCCCGAGGTTGCGACAGTGCTGCCGCACCATGAGCGCCTCTTTTCGTTGCTGCTCGACTACGATCTGGTCGGATTTCAAACCGAGAGCGACGCGCGAAATTTCGTGCGCTACGTGCTCAGCGAAGACCGTGGGTCGAGCCGCCGCGTGTTCCAGGCGACCGATGGGCAAATGGTGCTTGGGCACCGCGACCGCCAAGTCCGCGTCGGTAGTTTTCCTGTGGGTATTGAAGCACGCGGCTTCGAGCGATTGGCGCGGCGTGCGGCTCAATCGGATCTCGTTCGCGACGTCATTGCTGGTCTAGGGGACCGGGCTCTCGTGATCGGCGTCGATCGCCTGGATTATTCGAAGGGGCTCATCGAGCGCATGGAGGCGTTCGAGCGGCTCTTCTTCAGCCATCCGGAATGGCGGACGAAGGTCACCTACCTCCAGATCACGCCAAAGAGCCGAGGCAGCATCCCAGAGTATCAGGAGCTGGTGCATGCGGTCGGCGCGGCGGCGGGCCGCATCAACGGCCAGTATGGAGAGGTGTCCTGGACCCCAATCCAATATGTCAACCGGCCCTACGGCAGGGCGGCGCTTGCCGGTCTCTATCGTTCGGCGCAAGTAGGCCTCGTGACGCCGCTCCGCGATGGAATGAATCTCGTGGCCAAGGAGTATATAGCCGCGCAGGACCCCGAAAATCCAGGCGTGTTGATCCTGTCGCGCTTCGCTGGCGCGGCGGACGAATGCGAGGACGCGCTTCTCGTCAACCCATACAATTCGGAATCCGTAGCAAGTGCGCTGTTGCGTGCTTTGGCGATGCCGCTCATCGAACGCCGCGAGCGACACCGCAAGCTTCGCGCGAACATCGCCAAAAGCACAGACTGGTCGGAGAGGTTTCTACTCTCTCTCGAGCAACTGGAAGCCGCGGGAAATAACGGCGATGCGTGGTTGCAGCTTGCGGTGTGAGCTTTCCCACGATCACCCGGCGTGCGCCACCGACCAGGCGAGACCGATCAGCGTGCCGCCGATGGCGAGTATCACGGGCAGCATGGCGATATGGATGAGGACATCCCGGCCGCGCATCATGCTCCTGTCGATCGGAACGCTATCGTCGAGGAATTTTCTGAAACTTGCCTTAGGAAGTTGCCAGCGTGGGTCGGCGACCGCCATGGAGGCGGTGACTAGGAACAAGGTAAAGAATATGACGAAAAACCCGGTGACCACGGCGAGAGAAAGATCGACCTCGTGGCCTCCGGAGAAATCCAGCCACGCCACGGCAAGGAACCAGACGACGGCACTGAGTGCGACCTTAATCACGGCGGGATGCACGCCAGTGGTCTCCACGAGGGCCGGCCGCTCTTCGACAGGCTGACGGAGCAGCCTCGTATCGAGGGTGTGAGCCTCAACCCGTTCCAGCAAGGCAGCGACCTGGTCCGCGCGCGTGGCGCGGGGGATATAAAACTCTATCGAGAAGGGTTTCACTGACATGGCTGTGTGCTCCATCGAACATCGCTGCAAGGCGCAGACGGCCTTAGGAGAGGCTCCGGTGATAGGCCGTCGGCGTCACGCCAGTGACCTTGCGGAATGCGGCGGTGAATGAACTCGTCTCGCTAAAGCCAACCGCCAATCCGATTTCTGTCACTGACGGACTTTGCTTGGCGAGCAGCGCTTTGGCGCGCTCGATGCGCCGGCGCGAGTGGTAGCGATGCGGAGGAACACCGAGGGATTGCTTGAACGCCCGACAGAAATAATAGGGGCTCAAGCGAGCAAGCCCGGCGAGCGTGGCGAGCGGAATCTGCTCTTCCAAGTGCTCCTCGATATAGGCGGTGACGACACGTTCCTGCCAAGCGGCAAGTCCGCCGCGGATCTGTGGCTCACTGCGAGGCGTTTCGCCGAGGCGGGCGAGCTCATGGGCAAGCACCAAGCCGACCGCCTCGAGATAGAGCCGGTCATGCCGCTCGGAACTCTCGACCAGGCCGGCAAGCTTGATGGACGTGTCCCAGAGCGCCGTATTCTCGAAGAACAGACGCGGGGTGCAGAGGCCCGATGCGTCTTCGACCGGGAGCTTCTTGGGATCGAGATAGAAACAGGTCTGGCGCATCAGTGTGCGCGGCAGCTGCCAGTCGCGATATTCTGTTCCGGCGGGGACGAAGGTCAGCTTGCGCCGATAGTCGCGAAGCGAGGAGCGCAACCCTCCGACGACCGTTTCACCCTCTGCGCGGGCGCCACGCTCACCGACGATCAGGAGATGCACCGGTGCGCGAAACCGGGTTTCGATCCTTTCAAGCCGTGAAGCCTGGACGATCTCGGCAGCCATGCCTTTCCATTCCACCCGCCGGCGCTTCACGCCATCGGGAGGAGACACCTCCACGGCAAAGTCGAAATCGGTGGCCGCTTCGCGGCGCTCGAGAGCAAGCCGCGCCTTCCTGTTGCTCGTCTCATTTGATCTTGCGTTGAGGGCAGCGTGCCGATGGAGCGGCACGACCACGACCTTAAGCTGCGACCGCACCAGATTTCCATTGAAGGGGATTACATCGTCCCTGCGCAACGAGTTCGTCAGCATGGCTCTCCACCTTTCGATGTTTCGAGACCTTCATTGAGTGTTATTGCTGACGTTGAAGATAGGTCGGGGGTGCGCTCCCCTCTATTCTACGTAGGTTCTTTTGGGAGCAGACTTAGTGTGAGCAGTCTTATACTAAGGTTTGCGACGAATTGCCTTGGGGAGACTTTTCCCGGCGGCGTCGCGGGCCGGAACTTCAGGTGCAAACGCCGCTGCCCGTCTCACGCAGCGCCTTTTCCAGGCATTCGACTAAGGTTTTGGTGTCGAAGGGCTTGCTCAGAAAGCATACGGGGTCCGGCGCGAGTGTCTTGGTCTTGAGCCTTTCGCCCGGAAAGGCCGAGATGAAGATGACGGGAATCTTGCAGCCCTTGGCGACAAGACTCTGCTGCAACTCGAACCCGCTCATTCCCGGCATTTGAACGTCGGCAATCAGGCAGGACGTCGTGTCGACATAAGGGGAGCCCAGGAATTCCTCGGCGGAGCCAAAGCTTAGTGCATCATAACCTAGGGACCGCATCAGACAGACAATCGCCTCTCGCAGGGGCGCGTCGTCGTCAACGACGGAAATCACGGGTAGCCTGGGCAATTCAGCGGTCCTCGGTTCAAGGTCTCGCGGCGCGAGACAGAGTCACACTGCGCCGTCGGCGGCAAAAGAAATAGTCATACATGGGTTTATGACGGCTCACGGCTCACGTCCGGCGAATGCCGAGCAATTCGGCCATGCGCACCAGGTCGGCTAACGACCGCGCGGCCATTTTTCGCATCACATGGCCGCGGTAAATCTTAACCGTAATCTCGGTCACACCAAGCTCGCCGGCGACTTGCTTGTTCATCAGCCCGGCGGTGACCAGCGCCATCACTTCCCGCTCGCGCGGGGTCAGCAACTCGTAAAGTCCACGCAAAGTCGACACAGCCCGTAAATCGTCACGGCGCTTTTGGTCCCGCTCGATGGCGCGGGCCACGGCATCGAGCAGCTCCTGGTCGCGGAAAGGCTTGGTGAGAAAGTCGACCGCGCCTGCCTTCATGGCCTTCACCGACATCGGGATATCCCCATGGCCGGTGATAAAGATGATCGGCAACTCGATATTGGCCTCGGCAAGCTCGGTTTGGAACTCAAGGCCGCTCAACCGCGGCAGCCGAATATCAAGCACAAGGCAAGCTGGACCGTCGGGGCGCGTGCCTTGCATGAACTCGGGCGCCGAGGCGAACAGCTCGACGCGCCAGCCGACCGACTGGAAAAGACTTCGCAGCGCTTCGCGCATCGAGGGGTCGTCGTCGATCACGAACACGACCGGGTCTTCGGCACGAGCCGGAGCCGCCTTCGTCATGCGCTCGCCCCGTGCACGGGGACGGTAAACTGGAATGTCGCCCCGGGGCCATCGTTGCCCGACGCCCAGAGCTTTCCGTCATGGTCCTCGATGATCGAGCGGCAAATCGAGAGTCCCATGCCCATTCCGCGCGGCTTGGTGGTGAAGAAGGCAACGAATAACCGGTCGGCACTCTCCGGATCGATACCGACCCCGGTGTCCCCAACAGCGACGAGGATCTGGCCCGCCTCATGCTGTCGCGACTTGATAGTGAGTGTATGCGGCCTCTCGGGGACCTTTGCCATCAACTCGACACCGTTCATCACGAGGTTGATCACCACCTGTTGCAACTGCACCCGATCGCCAAGCACCGGCGGGAGTCCCGGTGCGAGATTGAGCCGAAGCGAGACCCGCTGCAGCGACAGCTCCCGACGCAAGAGATGCAAGGTTTCGTCGATTGCTCCGTTGATGTCCAGCGGAGCGTATTCAGGATCGGAATAGGTGGCGAGCTCGCGGATCCGCTTGATTACCGCGCTTGCGCGGTGGGCGTCCTTGATGATGCGCTCAACGGCGCTGCGCGCTTCACCAAGCTCCGGAGGTTTGCGCTCGAGCCAGCGCAAGGAAGACTCAGCATTTGTGACGACTGCGGCAAGCGGTTGGTTCACTTCATGCGCGATTGAGGCGGTCAGCTCGCCGAGCGTGGTGACGCGAGTGACATGAGCGAGCTCCGCTTGCGCTTGCTGGAGGGCCTCCTGAGCTTGCTTGGTATCGGTGACGTCCATCAAGGCGCCGACATATTCCAATCGGTCCACTGCCTCGCTAGCGTGGGCCACGACGTGGAGATTCTTGACGGTGCCGTCGGCCATGACGACGCGGTGCTCGAGCTCCCAGTTCTGCGTCCGCTCGCGTGTGACCCCTTCGAGGATGGGAAGAAGCGAAGCGTGATCGTCAGGATGCGTACGCGCGATCACCAGATTGAGCGTCGGCTCGACATTCGGATCGTGCTCAAAGATACGAAATGCCTCCTCCGACCAGCGAACTTTTCCGCTGGTCACGTCCCAGGCGAAGCTGCCTGTCTTGCTCAGCTTTTGAGCGTCGGCGAGATTGGCCTCGCTCCGCCGCAAGGCGTTCTCGGTGCGCTTGCGCTCGGTGACGTCATTGTTGGTCTCCAAGATAGCGAGTGGGCGCCCGGCCCGATTCCGCTGCATCGACCAACGACTGGCAACGACGACTTCGCTGCCGTCCCGCTTGGTGTGGGTAAGCTCACCCTCCCACCGGTTGTCGCGGATCAGCGCCGCCTTGATGTCTTGCAGCGGCGCCGGAAACACCGTTTGGAGCAACTCATGCGTTACCTTGCCGACAGCCTCCTCCCGTGGCCACGCATAGAGTTCTTCCGCCCCGCGGTTCCAGAAGGTAATGATATCGTTCATGTCGCGGACGAAGATCGCGTCGTGGGTGGTTTCAAGAAGGTCAGCCTGTTCGCGCAGGACCGCGCCTGCCGATTGAATCCTGAGGGCGAGGAACGTGGTAATGGTGATGGCAGCGATGCTAACCAGGCAGCGGATCAGGGCGGGACCGTAGGTCTCGCCGTGCTGCACCACATAGCTCAGGATGGTCAGCGCAATGCAGGCGAAACCGACGAAGAGAACGCCGGGCCGCTGAAAGAATTGTCCGGCCATCAGAACGACAACGACGTAGAGCACCGCGACCGCGATGCCGAGCGGCGTGAACGTGTCGATCACGAAAACCGCGATTGCGAACAATACGGCGGCGAGCGGCAGAAGGGGCGACGTTGTCTCGCCGGCAAGGAGACCGCTGTCCTTCATGATCCCCTGACTAGTGCGATTTCCCATTTGGGCGAGTTTAATGGGTTGCGATGTGTTTCGAGCAATTTGGCCATAACTCCAGCAAGCGCCGTCGAGCATTTGTAGCCGGTCTTGATCTAATTAGACACAACACGAAGCAGGTCGGGAGCAAGGCTGTGTCCATAACCTCCATCTATGACGAGCGAAGCAAGCGGGCCCGAAGCGCCGCGGTCGATCATGCGGCTGGTCAGTATGCTCTGTCCGCGCCGAAAGCGCCGGACAGCGACCTGTCCGCGACCGTCGCGAAGCTTCGCTCTTTCTCTCTGCTGCTCTGCCTCAACGCCGATCTCGCCGATCGCATGGTCGAAATCACGCTCCTGCGCGTCGGCGTTTGCATGAGCCCGTCCCGGCTCGGTTCCAACACGCTCGGCTGGCTGTGCGGCAGGCTGCGCAGCTATTTCTATAGCGAATTTGCCGGACGCCCAACCCATGCGACACTTGAAAGCAGCGATCTCCCGCCGGTGCTTTCGCAGTTCCAAGGCGTTGCCCAAGACTTGCTTAACGTGTTGATCGAGCTCCCTGCCGAGGACCGCGAGGCCTTGGTCCTGACCGAAGCCATGGGATTTTCCCGCGCTCAGGCGGCACGGATCGCAAGCTGCCCCTTGCATATTTTCAAACCCAGGATCGAAGCGGCGAGGGCGCATCTCGCCATGTTCCTCTCGGTCAGGGCCTTGAGAGCGATCCACGACGACATGGCTCGCTTCACGGTCCCCACGCGATATCTGCATCTCGGACTCGCCTGATTCTGACGGGTGCACCGCGACGATCTGAGTGGCGAGTTCCCCAGGCTTAGCCATCTTGCTGCCAATGGTGTGCTTTTTGCGCCGATCGGGGCGACTGACGCGGAGTGTGGCCGAGCGCGGATGACGCAAGCGCGGGTCAAAGCCCGCAATCTGAGCCAAGCGATTTCTTATCAGCCGCGTACCTTGCTGGGCAGATCATTCCAAGAGCCCACTCTTCAAGCTAGGTACTGCATGCAAATCTCTTTCAACACGCGGACTTTCGCTCGGCTCGGCCTCAAGGCCCTTCCATTCGTGGCGACGCTGCTCGCGGCAACTTCGCCATCCTTTGCCGCCAACGAACCCAACCAGGCGGCCAGAACGGAAGCCTGCGCCGGCGACAACGGTGGCATCACGCTGCCGAGAGGATTCTGCGCGACCGTGTTTGCCGACAATATCGGTCATGCACGCCACATGGCTGTCGGCAGCAATGGTGTCGTCTACGTCAACACCTGGAGCGGCCTCTACTACGGCAACGATACCCCTCCGCCAGGTGGTTTCCTGATCGCCTTACAGGACATCAACGGCGACGGGCAGGCTGATGTCGTCGCCCGCTTCGGCGACACGCTTCAGCAGGGGTCTCATGGCGGCACGGGCATCGCCATCTACAAGGGCGCGCTCTACGCCGAAGTGAACGATCGCATCGTGCGCTACGCGTTGGCCAAGGACGGCATCCTGCCGACGGCCAACCCCGAAACCGTCGTTTCCGGACTGCCGCTGACCGGCGATCATCCCATGCATCCCTTCGCCATCGACGCGAACGGCAATCTCTTTGTCGATGTCGCGACGGCCACCAATTCCTGCCAGCCGCAAAATCGCATGCCGAATGTCCCGGGAGACAAACCCTGCAAAGAGCTCGAGACCCGCGGCGGGATCTGGCGTTATGACGCCAACAAGCCAGGGCAGGTGTTCTCGCCCAAGGAGCGTTACGCTACCGGCATCCGCAACGCAGACGGCATCGCCATCGATTCCACCGGTCTCGGCCTCTTCGCCACCCAGCATGGCCGCGATGAGCTTTCGGAGAACTGGCCCGGCCTCTACAAGCCCGAGCAGGGCGCCAATCTTCCGGCCGAAGAACTGCTGCGCGTCGAGCAGGGCGCGGACTATGGCTGGCCGGAGTGCTACTACGACGACATCCAGCAGAAATTGGTTCTGGCGCCGGAATATGGTGGCGACGGCGGAAAGGCCGTTGGCGTCTGCGCCGATAAGAAGGGTCCGGTCGCTTCCTTCCCGGCCCATTGGGCGCCGAACGATCTGTTGCTCTACAGTGGCGAACAATTCCCGACGGCCTATCGTGGTGGCGCCTTCATCGCCTTCCACGGATCGTGGAACCGCGCGCCATTCCCGCAAGGCGGGTACAACGTCGTGTTCCAGCCGCTCCCAGACGGCAAAGCTTCCGGCAAGTTCGTCGTCTTTGCCGACGGCTTTGCCGGAGGCCACGAGGATCCTGGCGAAGCCGCCCACAGGCCATCCGGCGTTGAGGCCGGACCTGACGGCGCGCTCTATATCTCCGATGACCAGCACGGCCGTATCTGGCGCGTGACCTTCCATGGCGACCCAAAGACGACTGGGATCGAAGCAGCGCCGGCGGCCGCCCGCTCAGAGGCCCCTACTGGGACAAAAACCGGCAGTGCCGAACCTCCGGAAGGCGTTCATCCCAATGCCGGGGCCGATGTGACGGGAGGCTTGCCGGTCCCCTCTGGCCAGACCCTGGCGCAGGTCGCGCTTGGCGAGCGCATCTTCCGTGGCGCGAAAGGCGGGACGTGTGCCGGCTGCCATGGCGCCAACGCCAAGGGCACGCCGCTCGGGCCAAATCTGACCGACGGCAAGTGGATTTGGGGAGATGGCAGCGTCACCTCGATCTCCGAGATCATCGCCAAGGGCGTGCCGAACCCGAAGGACTATCGGAGCGGCATGCCGCCAATGGGCGGCGCGCAGCTCATGCCGACCGACGTCTTGGCGCTCGCCGACTATGTCTGGGCGCTCAACCAAAAGGGCGGCAGCTGAAGATTGGCCTCGAACGCTCAAGCGTTCTTGCTCGTTCCGCTACCGATCGCCGCAAGCCTGAGCCATTTGCCGCAATCCCCGCGCGGCTGATGCGCGTTGGGTTACCTATCTTCGAAGCAGCAAGAAGAGCAATCAAAAAGCGTGAATTGTGAGGAGCAATGCAACACACCGACTCTCATTCCGTCGCCGCGACGCAAACCAAAATTCGGCAGCGCGTTGGCAGCGGCACCAAGATGGAATATGCCGAAATCCTCGGCACGACGCTGAAACTATCGCGCGTCGGCCTTGGCGCCTGGGCTATCGGCGGCCGGATGTGGGGCGGTTCCGACGAGGCGGAGTCGATCACCGCGATCAGGGCCGCGCTCACCCACGGCATCAATGTCATCGACACCGCGCCCGCCTATGGCTTCGGCAGGTCCGAGGAGATCGTCGGCAAAGCCATTGAAGATGGCCTCCGCAAGCGCGTAGTCCTTGCCACCAAGGTCGGGCTCGAATGGCATGACGGCAAGCTCGCCCGCAATGCGAGCCGCGCGCGGATCATGCAGGAGATCGACGACTCCCTACGCCGCCTGCGCACCGATTACATCGACATCTATCAGGTGCATTGGCCCGATCCGCTGACACCGATCGAGGAGACGGCGGATGCGATGCTGTCGCTTTTGGAGCAAGGCAAAATCCGCGCGATCGGCGTCAGCAATTTCTCGGTCCAGCAGATGAACCTGTTCCGCACCGTCGCGCCTCTGCATGTGGCGCAGCCGCCGTACAATCTTTTCGAGCGCGACATCGATAAGGACATCCTGCCTTATTGCCGCGAGAACGGCATCGCCACGCTCGGCTATGGCGCGCTCTGCCGCGGCCTGTTGTCCGGTCGCATGCGCCCCGACACCAAGTTCGAGGGCGATGACCTCCGGCGCCATGATCCCAAGTTTCAGCCGTCGCGCTTCGCGCAGTATCTCGCCGCGGTGGAGCGTCTCGATCGGCTGGCTCAGGAGCGCTACGGCAAGCGCGTGATTCATCTGGCGGTGCGCTGGATGCTCGATCAGGGAATAACCATAGCGCTGTGGGGCGCGCGCCATCCAGATCAGCTCGATCCGGTCGACGCCGTCATGGGCTGGTCGCTTGATGACGCCGCCAAGGCCGAGATCGATCGCATTCTTTCCGAAACCGTTACCGATCCGGTGGGGCCGGAATTCATGGCGCCGCCGGCACGATCCTGACCCAAGAAACAGCTACGAACCCCGGAATTGAGTCATGGGACTGGTTCGATTTGCGCTGAGATTTCCCTACACGTTCTACGTGTTGGCGGGGCTGATCGTATTTCTCGGCGTCACCGCCATACGCACGATGCCGACCGACATCTTTCCGGAGATCAACATCCCGGTCGTGACGATCATCTGGAGCTACACCGGTCTCAGCACGCCGGAGATGGAGCAGCGCGTCTCAACCTACAGCCAATATTCGATCAGCTCCAACGTCAACGGCATCAAGGACATGGAGTCGCAGACCCTCAATGGCCTCTCGGTGCAGAAGATCTTCTTCCAGCCGGACGTTAATCTCGACCTTGCCATCGCGCAGATCGTTTCGGCGACGAATGCAATTCGCTCGCTCATGCCGCCGGGGATCCAGCCGCCCATTATCGTACAATTCAACGCCTCGAGCGTGCCGGTGCTGCAGCTCACCCTCACCTCGGACAATCTTAACGAGCAGCAGCTTTACGATTACGGCATCTATCGCCTGCGCCAGCAATTGGCGCCGGTGCCTGGCGTGACCTTTCCGACTCCCGCCGGCGGAAAGTACCGGCAGATCATGGTCGATATCGACCCTGCCAAGCTTCTGGCGCGGGGTCTCACGCCGCTCGATGTCGTGAACGCCGTGAACACGCAGAACCTGACGCTGCCGTCTGGTCAGGCAAAAATCGGCAATACGCAATACACGGTCCGCACTAATGCGACGCCGGGCACGATCGAGGAGCTGAACAACATCCCGATCAAATTCACGAATGGCGTGACGGTCTTCATCAAGGATGTCGGCCAAGTTCGCGATGGCTCGGCCGTGCAACAAAACGTTGTGCGCGAGAACGGTCAGAGGGCAGTTCTGCTCAGCGTCATCAAGAACGGCAATGCGTCCACGCTTGACGTGGTGAATGGCGTAAGAGAAGTGCTCAAGGTCGCCCGCGCCGCGGCCCCGCCTGGCCTCAAAATCAATGAGCTGTTCGACCAATCGGTGTTCGTCAAAGCGGCGGTCACCAGTGTGGTCCGCGAGGGCGCGATCGCGGCCGCGTTGACGGCGATGATGATCCTGCTGTTCCTCGGCTCCTGGCGATCGACGATCGTGGTCATGATCTCCATACCGCTCGCGATCCTGACCTCGCTCGTTGTGCTCTACTTCCTTGGCGACACGCTCAACACCATGACGCTCGGCGGCCTGGCGCTCGCGGTCGGTATTCTGGTCGACGATTCGACGGTGACGATCGAGAACACGCACCGGCTACTCACCGAGGAGAAAATGCCGCTGCCGGCGGCGACGCTGCATGGCTCGGCCGGTATCGCCGTGCCCACGCTCGTCTCGACGCTTGCCATCAGCTGCGTGTTCACCTCGGTGGTCTTCCTCGAGGGGCCGGCACGATACTTGTTCACCCCGCTCGGGCTCGCCGTTGTGTTCGCCATGCTCGCTTCTTACGGCCTGTCGCGCACCTTGACGCCTATCACCATCGGGCTGCTGCTCAAGGGAGAGCAACACGGCGAGTCCAAGGAGGCTCCGCGCAGCTGGTTTGGCCGCTTCCACGCCGCCTTCGAGCGCCGCTTCGAGCAGATGCGGCAAGGCTATGTCCAGGTGCTCAGGCTCTTACTCAATCGGCGCATCATCGTGCCGGTCGTCGCCGTCGCCGTGCTGGGGCTGGGAGGAGCAATGTTCATGCTGGTCGGGCGCGACTTCTTTCCGCTCATCGACGGCGGTCTGATCCAGCTCCACGTCCGGGCGCCTGCCGGGACGCGTATCGAAACCACCGAACGCGTCTTCCAGGCGGTCGAGGACAAGATCCGGCAAGTCATCCCCGAGGACCAGCGCAGCCTCATCGTCGACAATATCGGGCTGCCGGCGCGTGCCTACAATCTTGCCTTCAGCGACGGTTCGACCATCGGCCCCAATGATGGGGTGATCCAGGTGCAGCTGACGGAAGGTCACGCGCCGACGGCCGACTACATTCGCAAGCTGCGCGAGGAGCTCCCTGCGGCCTTTCCCGACTCGACCTTCTATTTCCAAGCGGCCGATATCGTCACCCAGATTCTCAATTTCGGCTTGCCGGCGCAGATCGACGTACGCACCGTCGGCTACGACCGCGGGAAAAATCTACAGGTCGCCAATGAGCTCAGGCAGCGGATCGCGGCAATCCCCGGGATCGCCGATGCCCATTTGCAGCAGGAAGTCGACGGTCCGGCGTTCTACGCCAACATCGACCGAACCCGCGCGGCGGGCCTCGGCCTCACCGCCAATGCCATTGCGAACAACATCAACATCAGCCTGAGCTCGTCGGAGCAGGTTACGCCGAATTTCTGGACCGACCCGACATCGGGAATTCCCTATTACATCGCAGTACAGACGCCGGAGCCCCAGGTGGCTTCGATCGACAATCTTCGCAACACGCCGGTCTCAACGGCGCTGTCGCCGCGCGGAAATCCGGTGCCTGGGCTCTTGAGCAACGTGGCGACGCTCAAACGCGGCATCGTGCCGACCAACAGCAACCAGGCCAACATCCAGCCGGTCTACGAGGTCTACGCCAGCGTGCAGGGCCGCGACCTCGGCGCCGTCTCCGACGACATCACCAAGATCGTCAACGAGCTGCGGCCAAAGCTTTCTCCCGGCAACACGATCCAGATCGTCGGTCAGATCCAGAGCATGAACGACAGCTTCCGGGATCTTGGCATCGGGCTCTTGTTCGCCGCCGTCTTCGTTTTTGCGCTGATGGTGGTGAACTACCAGAATTTCGGCGACCCGTTCGTCGTGCTCCTGGCGCTGCCTGCCACTCTTTGCGGCATTCTAGTGATGCTGTTCATCACTGGCACGACGCTCAGCGTTCCCTCATTGATGGGCGCGATCATGGCCGTTGGCGTCGCTTCGGCGAACTCCATCCTGCTCGTGACGTTTGCCCATGAACAGCAGCTTGCGGGCAAGAACTCCTACGAGGCCGCGGTCGACGCCGGCCACACCAGGATTCGCCCGGTACTGATGACGGCAGCCGCGATGATGGTCGGCATGCTGCCGATGGCGATCGGCGGCGCCGGCGAGGAGCAGAACGCGGCCTTGGCCCGCGCCGTCATCGGCGGGCTGTTGTTCGCTACTCCGACCACTCTGCTCGTCGTGCCCTATCTCTTCGCAGTGCTGCGGAAGGGCAATGACGGCAAGACGGACCATGGCGTATTCGAGGAGGGCATCGAGTGAACGAGATCGTGTCGTTGGACAAGAAGCATAAGCCGGCAGCAGAGCCGTTCCCCGGAACGCCGGCGCCCGACGATCCTCCGCGCAAGCGGCGCACTTGGGGCGCCAGATTGCTCGGGCTCGGCGCGCTGCTGGCCCTCTTTGGCGGCGTCGCCCTCGGCGCCTGGCGCTACGAGACGCAACACCGCGAGGTTGCGGCCACCTCGGAGCGGCAGGCCGATTTCGTGCCGAGCCTCCATGTCGCCACGGTCAAGGCGAGCGACCAGACCATGCTCGTCACCTTGCCTGGCACCACCTCGGCTTTCACCGAGGCCAACATCTTTGCCCGCGCCAGCGGCTATATCGACAAGCGCAACGTCGACATCGGCGACCGCGTCAAGAATGGCCAGCTTCTGGCTCAGATCACCGCGCCGGAACTCGATCATCAGATCGCGAATGCCGAGGCCACCCTCAAGCAGACGGAGGCCACCTTGCGCCAAAACCAGGCCAACGCTGATCTCGCGAATGTGACCTGGCAGCGCGACAAGCCGCTGGTCGAGAAAGGGTGGGTGACCCCGCAACAGGGCGATCAGGACCGGCTCGGGCTCCAAGCACAACAGGCGACAATTGGCGTCGCGCAATCCAACGTTGCCGCCCAGCAGGCCCAGATCTCGGTGCTGCGACAACAAAAGGACTATCAGAGCGTCGTCGCCCCATTCGACGGCGTCATAACCCAGCGCAACATCGACGTGGGCACCCTGGTGCAAGCCGATGCAACGAGCGGCACCTTCATGTTCACCATCATGCAGGACAATGTGATCCGCACTCTGGTCTATGTGCCCCAAGACCAGGCGTTCGGATTGGAACCGGGCGTGGAAGCCGTGGTGCGCGTTCCCGAAATTCCCGATCGAGGGTTCCCCGGTAAGGTGACCCGCATTGCCGATGCATTGCAGCCAGGCACGCGGACCCTGCTGACGGAGATCGACGTACCAAACACCGACGGCGCCCTCGATCCGGGCATCTACTGCACGGTCGAGCTGCATATCCCGCGGAAAGTGCCTTCCTTGATCGTCCCCGCTCAGGCCATCATTTTCAATGCGGATGGGCTACAGGTCGCCGTCCTCGAAAACGGCACCGCCCATTTCCGCAAGGTTACGGTGGCGCGCGATTTCGGGACAACGATCGAGGTCAGCGACGGGGTGAAAGCTGGTGACCAGGTCATCCTCAGTCCGCCGGTCAATTTGGCCGAAGGCAACAAAGTGCAGGCCGTTGCGGAAACGTCCCCTCCGGCAAGCAAGGGCTACTAAGCGGAATTACTGGCCTCACATCGGTGCCGAGGCTGACACTGAGTTGCGGAAGGAGAGGCATTTGCTTGCCGCTCCTTCCGTTTCAGTGCGAGTCGTAAGAGTGCGACTAGTAAGAGCAGGTCCAGACGTTACTCGTGCGCCAGCCGGCACGGGTGTGAACGCGCCGCGGTGTCCAGCAGTCGGATCCGTAACCGTAATCGTCGTAGCCAAGGAACGGGCCGACGCGGGCAAATCTGCGGCCATGATCAAAGCCGTCGTGGCCAAACCGCCCGCCGTGAAAATCGCCGCCGGCAAAGCCGCCGCCGCCCATATGGCCCATGCCATGGCCGCCAAAGCCGCCACCGGCATGGCCACCGACGCTGCCACCGCCCATGCCGCCGCCGCCGAAGCCGCCACCGCCATGACCGCCGCCGCCGCCGCCCATGCCGCCGCCGCCGCCGCTAAAGCCGCCGCCGCCACCGCCGCCTCCTCCGCCGCCACGAGCAAGTGCGTCGCCGGCGATACCGGCGCTGCCGATGGCCAAAGCGGCGATCAGCATCAAAGTCTTATGCAAAGCGAACTTCTTCATCAGGATCACCTTTCTGTTGGGCTGAGCGCCAGGCACCCGCCGCATGTGCATGCGAACACCGGCTTCTCCGGATGTAGGGAGCGGTCGGTGTGGCAACTTTCTCGATCTTGCTGTCGATCCAGCGGAGTTGCCGAGCGCGGCGAGGCCTAAAGCCGCACCGCTTCGAGCCGCGTGGCGCTTGCTCCCACTGAAGTGAGGCGAGGGGCGACGGCTTGCCGCAGGAACGAATAAATCGCCGCAAGGCCTGCCAATCCCGCGCGCCGGGAAGGCACTAAGTCCCCCTCCGTCGAATGCAAACGATCAGATCATCCCGATTCAGACCTCAGCCATGCTATCGTCCAAGATCATCAAAGGCGCAGTTCTCAAGGTCTATAAGGGCGCCCCGCAATGTGCGACGCTGAAGGACAAGGTGAATGCCGACCTCCTCGACTTCATCGAGGCCAAGGCGGCCAGGGCTAGCGGTCGCGTGGCGTAGCGCCGCCTCGGCCAGACTGAAATTGCCAACAGCTAGGGTGGCGCCGGACCCCGGCGCCACCCCGAAAGACAAAAGGGGATGCCGATGAGCAAGAATGGAAGAAAGATAGCCGACGCGAGCGGAGCTATTCGCATCGGCTTCGCGGCCATCACCGTAACCGCTGCCGCAATACTCACCGCCGCCCCGTTGCTCGCCGAGCCTATTGAGCAAACGAGCCCAGATGCAGTGATACAGGCGCTCCAGGGCGTCTACGGCGCTCATCCAGGCTTGCGTAAGAACCACGCCAAGGGTACGTGCGCCACGGGAAGTTTCGTCGGCTTGTCGGAGGCAACGTCCTATTCACGCTCGGCGCTCTTCTCGGGCGCGACTATCCCTGTCGTTGCACGCTTCTCACTCGGTGGCGGCGACCCTGATGCGCCCGACGCTGGCAAGGGACCGCGCGGTATGGGCCTTGAGTTCAGACTCGCCGACGGCAGCAAACAGCACATGACCATGATCAACGCGCCGATGTTCCTCGCCATCGTGCCGAAGACGTTCCTCGACAACTTGCTGGCAGCGAAGCCCGATCCGGCGACAGGCAAGCCCGACCCCGCCGCGCTCAAGGCCTTCGCCGAGACCCACCCCGATAGTGCCGCAATGACGAAGTTCTACGCGGACCACAATCCGCCTCCGAGCTACGCCAACAGCGCCTTTTTCGGCATCCATACCTTCAAGTTCATCGACAAGGACAACAAGACGACTCTGGTGAAATGGCGTTTCGTCCCAGAGGACGGTGAGAAAGAACTCACCAATGCCGAGCTTACGTCCATGCCCCGCGACTTCCTGCAGCAAGCCCTGATCGATCGCGTCAAGCAAGGGCCGGTGAAGTGGGACATGTGGGTGACCATCGGCAAGCCGGGCGATCCGGAAACCGACCCGACGGTGCTTTGGCCTGCCGACCGCAAGGAGTTCAAGGCCGGCACGCTCACCTTCACGTCGGCGACACCGCAGGACGGGGCCGAGTGCAAGAACATCAATTACGACCCGCTGGTGATGAGCGACGGCATCGCGCCGACCGACGATCCGGTGCTGCTGTTCCGATCGCCCTCTTATGCAATTTCATTCGTGAAGAGACTGCAAGGCCAGTGATTCCGGCCTCAAAGTAGGAGCGTCGAAATGAGCTCTTTCATTGAGTCCGCACGCTGCGATTTGGCCGCGCACGCCCCGACGGGTCACTTGGCGATCCCTTTTTCGATTGTTTGATACAAGTTGCCGCCGCTTGCTTGCGATTGCGCCGATCGCCGCCGCGACGAAGTGCGCCTCAGCAGCCTTCCGGCCGTTGGCTACAATGCACGGTCCTCAGCCAGGCGATGATCTTCCAGATCTTGTCGTCGGTCTCGATGATCTGGCCGAAAGGCGGCATCGGTCCGACGACGTTCTCGGAACCCTTGCGGACGAAGCCTTGCTTGGCGAAGGCATCGCCAGGGCTGAGCCGGCCGGTGCCGAGTGCGATCACCCGGAACAGGGTGTCGTCGTCATTGCCATAGATCCAGACCACGTTGGTCAGGGGCGCCGCCATACCACCGCCACCGCCGCCTCCGTGGCAGCCGTTGCAGTCATGCGACAGGTAGATCTTGTGTCCCTCTTTGGCGACGAGGGCTACGTCGGGGTAGGGGCTCTTCAGCTCACCTCTTGGTGTGATGACGGCCCGCTCGAATGGCGTCATTGCCTCTTTGGCAGCTGCCCCGCCCGCGCCGCTCAGCGCAGCGACCGTCAAACCGATGAGAATTCCACGGATCTTCAGCATGGCGCTTTGGCCTGATGCTTTGGCCTCCATTATATATCGCGGCATATATCGCGGCCAGGCGTAACTCCAGGAAGTGCCCCTCAGGATTGGACCTTGAGGGGGCTTATGATTGTGAAGTCATGTGCGGACATCCCGATTGAGCGCGGGCTTATTGGGCAGCTCCAGCGGCAATCATCTTGCCGGTATTGACGGGAGCAAGCGTCTCGGCAGACTTACCGCATTGCAGGTTGATCGACTTGTACTGGAACGAGACCTTACGACGTAATCGGCTGAAAGTTTGCTGTTATTTTGAGCGTGATTTCAAGTGCGCCATTCACAGGTCGTCAGCGTCACGACCGATCCCGGTCATGACGCTTCCGACATGTATCATCGTGACGTACAGGTCACTTGGTGATCATCTTCGTCTGCTCGACCTCCTGCGGAGGATCGACCTTAGTGGCGAAGCGATTATGGTCGTTCTTCACGCCATCGAAGGCCTTGTAGGGCTGAGCACGCTGCTGCGCAGTGTCCGGCCCAAGATTGGCCACTCGCTCGCCGCTGCTGGCGGGGACGCTCGCCGTTAGGAGGGCGTAGGCCACCGCAGCAGCCATCGTCAAAGACAGCTTAAGCGAGAACATGGTGGATCTCCTTTCAAGTCTCCGAGCTCAAGACCATCTTAAGTTCGGTATGGAGATTCTGCACCGCCCCTCGGATTTGCGCTGTGCCATTTGGCACAACCCCAAAAATTTCCTTTTCCTGTGGCCTTTTGTTGGAGCGTGGCGTGTCGAAGGAGCTAGCCACTCGGGGCTTTCTCAATGAGCTTGGCAAGCCCTACGGGGCGAAGTCTGTAGCGAGTATGTTGCGCTAGGTGGGTTGAGAAGGGTTACTTTTCACCCGCAATAACCGCACCGGGGTAGGTCACTGGTCCACAGCATGGCTGTGGACTCAAGCCGAGCGCCAGCGAAGTATACCCCTCGATTCATATAGACAGGACGTGTCGGAAGGAGTGAGCTTGCTTATCGGCTCTGGGCGAAGCGGCCCGCCAACCATGGCTTGGCCCTTGTGAATATCAAGCGTTCCCTCAGAGAGGAGTTGCCGATGGATTGGCCCTAATGCGGGTCTCCTCAAACTGGCGTTGCATGGGGTGCCCTAGCCATGGAGCGTCGGCTTGCAGCGATTCTTGCTGCCGATGTAAAGGGTTACAGCCACCTTACGGAGCTTAACGAAGAAGCTTCCACAGTTACTCTGCGCATGTACCGTGCTGTGTTGGAGGAGTTCTATCTCCGCCCATCGCGGTCACATCTTCAGCAGCGCAGGGGACGGCGTCGTCGCAGAGTTCCCCAGCGTCGTTGAGGCCATTCGCTGCGCTGTCGAGATTCAGAACGAGATTGCCGAGCGCAACGCGTCCGTCTCCGAGGACGGACGGATGCAGTTGCGCATTGGCGTCAATTTGGGCGATGTGATCGCCGAAGACAACAACCTTTACGGCACCGGCGTGAACGTTGCTGTTCGCCTCGAACAACTGGCCGAGCCTGGCGGAATTTGTATCTCGCAAACCGTCTACGATCAGGTTCGCAAGATCGTCGAAATTCCATTCGAGGACATCGGTGAGCACCGTTTGAAGAATATCGCCGAGCCGGTACACGTCTATCGCATCCTTCCCTCGCCCTCGCCGTGGCTCAAAAGGCTGTTTTCACATACCAATATCCACCGCCGGCGTCTCGGCGTCGCCGCTGGCGTCTTTCTGCTGCTTCTCGCAGTGGCGGCAGGAGCATTCTACCTGCGTCAGCCCGCTGCGCTGTGGACCACACTTCTCGGCGATGCAGGTGGACTTTCGCTCCCCGAGAACCCGGCGATCGCTGTTCTGCCCTTTGACGACATGAGTGCTACTCACGACCAGCAGTACCTTGCCGATGGCATTACCGAGGAGCTGATCACCGGTTTGGCCAAGTTTCCCGAGTTTCTGGTTATGGCTCGCAATTCCATCCTCGCATACAAGGACAAGCCCAAGGACATCCGGCAGGTCGGAAGGGATCTCAATGTTCGTTACGTCGTCGAGGGCAGCATACAACGCTCCGATCAGGACGTGCGCGTAACGGCGCAGTTGATTGATGCAAGTACGGGGGGCCAGATCTGGGCAGACCGCTATGACCGGGAGATAAAAGACATATTCGCAATTCGTGACGACATCACGCGGTCCATCGCCGGAACACTCGGGGGGTTGCAAGGCAAAGTGGGTAAAGCCGAGGCCGCACGCCTATCCGCGAAAAACCCGAATAGTTTCACTGCCTACGACTACGTCATGAAGGGCTGGTACGAGTTGTACAAGTACGACCGTGCAGGCAATGCAGCCGCGCGCGATCTTTTTGAACTAGCCAGGAAAATCGACCCGAACTATGCCCGCGCCTACGCTGGCCTCGCCTGGACCTATGCCGATGATATCTACTACCAGTGGACGGATGATTACGACAAAACTCTTAAACTCGCACTCGAGATGGCCAGCACGGCGGTGCGCCTTGATCCCAATGATTATCAAGCTCACTGGGTACTTGGGTGGTCATATCTATACAACCGGCAACACGAGAAGGCGATGGCCAGCTACTTGCGAGCTCGAGACCTCAATCCGAACGACGCGGAGCTTCTCGCAGAAATGGGTAATCTCCTCATCTACGTCGGCCAGCCAAAGCAAGCAATCGACCAAGTGAAGGAGGCAATTCGGCTCAATCCAAATCATGAGCCCTGGTACACTGAATATCTCGGGTGGGCCTATGAAAACGCCGGCATGCCTCGCGAGGCCATTGAGATTCTCGAATCGGTGATAGATGAGCCTCCGACTAAGGAACAGCTTTGGCTTTTGCCCACTCTTGCGGCCGCCTACGCCGATCCCACGGTTGGGCGTATGGAGGACGCGCACAAGATCGTCAAGGCAATACAGTCACTTCAACCAAAGTTCTCGATTGCGAAAGTTGCGTCTCGGTATCCTTACAAGACAAAGGAACTACTCAACAGGTACGTAAATGCGGTGCGCCGGGCCGGACTGCCAGAGTGACACTATGGCAAATATTCTGCAACGGAGGAGGACACCATGAACCTCATGCAGCTGATCGTTGCAGTTCCCACAGCGCTATTCGTTCTTGGCAATGGAGGGGGAACCGCCGGACAGACCATTGACCACATAGGCGCTTATGCATGCGTGTCCGACAAGTGGGGACGAGAAGGAGCCTGACAAGGGCCACAAGCTAGTCGACTACGCTGGCCGATGCGTAACCATCCCCGACGATCCCGCTGCCACGCCGATGGCCACCGACGATTGCGTAGGAAACTACGAGTATATGCCTGATGGGAGCTGGAACGGCACGGGGACCCGCAACGTCACTTTTAAAGGTGGAGACAAGTTGTACGAGAGCTGTGAGGAGGGTTCGCACCTCAAGGAATATTCGTTCAAGATCACCGGTGGCGCCGGCAAATACGAACGCGCCAGCGGCGGCGGCACGTACACTTGACACCTGACGGACACCCTCGGCGGCGGCAGATACAAGGGCCAGTTGGTACTGCCCTAAGTCGCGCTGCAAGAACAGAGCGCACGCCCATAGGGGGCACAGTTCACGCTGATTGAGGGGACCGAAGCATGTCCGCTATGGGTCATAACAGACATCACATGCGCTGGTCATGGATGTCCACTTTTCAGCTGGAACCAGACCTTAGCGCGGCGGCAAGGCGGCGGTATTGTAGTACGTTACTCCGCCGGTGAAGCGATCGTGGCCCACCTCGCCACCCTCCCACCCGGGGGACGAACTTCACGCCGCACGTAAGCCTCGCCCACTCCCTCTCCGCTCACGCTCCTTCCTTCGGAGGTATTCTAGGGCCTCCTCCTCCGTGTCGAGGTGCATGTCATGGAGAGCAATGAGCTGACCGTTGGGATATCGCACGACCATAGCGCCCTCCGTCACCGTTCCATCCTCAATAGTGACGGGGAGTGCGAGGTGAAAATATTTATCATTAGGTGCGCCGAAGCGTTTTCCTTCCTCGAACTGCCACGCGACGATGGGGGTGAAGTAGAGCCTCCCCTCATCGCTACTGACGAAATCGAAGCCCGGAGCTGCCGGGATGATCGCGATATCTCCATTTGCCAATTTGAGTTCTCCTAGCCTTCAATCGCTTGACTTTCCTTGAAGCTAAGACTGCCATGAAACGGGGAGAGATTGCTGGCGTTTTATCCAGAAAAAGGCTTAGAATTTGCGATAAACCTGCGCGCTAATCCATCGGAACGCCGAAAAATGAAAGAAATCGAGCGGGACCTCGCTGAATCGCGCGATTCACGGGGCACTCACCCAATCAACTCAGCGCCGACACACCAAGTCGGCGGTGGCGGCTAATGTCCGCTTTGGGGTCAGTAGCTGACATCAATCCGAGCTGACGATTGGTCCGCTTTGTGCCAATAGCGGACATAAACAGACCTTCCATTGGCTGCTCCGATGGCATCTTTTTCGGGGGTGCCAAATTTACGATCCACGCTTGGTTACTGTGGCGGGCCACCACTGCCCGGTACTAAAAAACCGATCCGGTGCTCAACGCCGCAGGGTGAGGCCAGTCGCGACCGGTGACGGGAGGCCAAACAAAATTGTGGAGTGTAGTTGCGGGTATCGCTTGTGAGTGCAACTATTTGCTCACCATGAGGACTTACGAGTGGGGACCAATAGGGGATGTGGGGCAACTGACCCCCGGTACGCTTTTTTACGTATTTCTTGATGGCGCAACTCACCTCGCAATGAAGGTTGAAGTCGCGGGCGACCATGAGGAACTCTCTTACTATTGCGCGGTTCTCTCGCCACAATGGGGCGGGAAGAACGCGCCGCCTTGCCTCATACACGAAAAAACCTTTGCGTCGCTGCCTCTCCTCGCGCTGCCGAATGCCGTTCTTATCCCATATAAACCGTGGCCAAACGAAAATCTCCCGACAGCAGGACAACTAGTCAAGACGACTGAGGGTCTGGTCCTAACCGCTACCGATGTTCGCGGAATGGGCTACACGAGTTTTTTGGTAGATACGGGTGAGGTATTAAAGTCTCGACCCATGGGTGGTTTTGTGCGCTTCCAAAACTGGAAAATCGCTATGCCGTCGCCGCTTCATTCGGGTGGTTGGGATGTGATCCTCGAATGGCCACCCCGCGAAGGGGACAACGGGGTGGGGGGCACCTAGTCCCGCGTCCCAAGGAGACCCAACCTCGAAGGCCTTTGCGGACAGAGAATCCGTGTACGCTGGGTCTTTTGCAGCGTCCAAACCAGCGAATTGCCGGGTGCTGTGTCTTGCGAAGGCGAATTTTACCAATCCGCTGTTCGGAGCCAGTTCGCGGGTGACGTAGATTTCAAAAGTTGGGCGTCGGTTTCGGTAAACGCTTTTTTTTGATGTAGCTGTGTTGAGGAGGCACGGGTATTTGTTTTGTGATTTGTCGCGCCCCGCGCACCTGCAGAACTCCCAAGTCCCCTTATCCTAAAGCCCCTCAGGCTCTGGGGTATGGAAAAGGCTTGATGAGTGAAGGGAGAAAAGGAGCATGACCGAGCAGGACAACGCACACATCAGGACGTTTCGACAAGAAAAGCTTATGCCGGGGGAAACGCTCGTTGGCCATCTCGAAGGCTGGATCGGTGAAAAAATGGGTCAGGGCGAACGCATCCGGCACAACGGTCAGTTTATTTTGACAAACGAACGAGTTTGCTTCTATCGCAAGGATCCCTTCGAGGAGGTTTTCGAGACAATCCCACTATCTAAGATATCATCGGTCGAGACGTTGTCGCTGATGGGCTACCGTGTGCTTCGGCTTCATACGGCGCACGACGACCTCGAATTCAAGACTCTTGAGCCCAAAACTCTCTTCGACGAAGTTCTTGCCCAGCTCGAACGCCTTCGTAACGATTCTTAGCGTCGACTGCACCCGCGGAATCCATAACTGACCAAATCAAGAAACTCGGCGAACTTCGCGATGGCGGCCTTCTGACCGAGGACGAGTTCAACGCAAAGAAAGCCGAGTTGCTGGCGAGGCTATGAGGAATTTTCGACTAGGGTTTCGTCGAGCTCGACTCCGGTCGGGGCCAAGAATAGCTAGACCTCCTTCCCGTCGCCGAGTGTCGGATAACAGTCTGCAACTCGAAATTCGCTGACGCTATGTGAGTGTTCGCTGGGTCAAACTGGGCCGGAAGAGGATTGACGAGGCGCGCTTCTTTTCGTGTAGATCTGCTGAGTGCCGCTCAGCAGCGACGGCCCATGGTCGCGCTTGCCGTCGATGACGCACATTAAAAATTCCGGTGTGGCAATTACCACAGCAGCAATCCGAGCGACGAACTAGAATCCCCTCAACTCAAGATGGTCTTGAGCAACCGAAATCTCAGGGGAGACTTCCCATGTTACCGCTCACTCGAATCCCAAGTTTGGCTGCGGCAGGTGCCCTTTTTGTTCTCACCGCTTCTAGCATTGCCGCTCGTGCCGACGACTTGGCCCATAACCTGGGTCCGGTCGGGCCTCACGAGCCCATTCTCACTACGGTTGGCAGCAAACGCGTCATTGCGTTCTATGAGCCAGACAGTGGCCACTGCGCTTTCCACGCGGTGGTGTGGACCACCACAGACGTTAACGCTGACTCAGCAGCCCGCTTTCGGGCTGACCTAAGTCCCCGACAGATGGTGCATATCGACACCGCCGAGAACTCATCGCTTAATCTCCAATGTGGTGACAATGCGGAGAGCCTGGCGATCGTCGACACCAAGTTCGTAGCCGCTGGCGCTGCAAATTAGTCGCGAGCACGATTTGAAAGGCCAACATCATGCCTTATCTCGCGAAGAAAGGCCCCTCGGTTCATACCTTGGGGCTTCTTTCTTAGAGCGCTAGTGAATTGGCTCCGAGCCCCCGCGGACCGGTCGGTAGGGCGTTCAACCTACGAGTGATTAACAACTCGCCTTGCTACGAGTGATTAACAACTCGCCTTGATGTTCCGCTTGGGCCACCAGTCGACATCCGAGCGGCGTGGAGCTTGTCTGCTTTGTGCCATCAACGGACGTTGCCACACCGCATGCTGCGACGAGGACGTGGGGCGCTTCCTTCATCTGGCCTCTGGACCGCCGCTCATATGCCATATGTGGGTCTTCAAAATATCGCGGCCTCATCCGTTTGGATGAGGACACGTCGCTCAAAATCGCCCTATGTGGCTTGCTGGGTGTCGCCGCGATGGAACGTCGGCTAGCTGCGATTCTTGCGGCCGACGCGCAGGGGGGAGCTTAATGAAGAGGCCTCCACGGCTACTTGCTGGGGGGTATAACCGCCATGGAACGTCGGCTTGCAGCAATTCTTGCTGCCGATGTAAAGGGTTACAGCCACCTTACGGAGCTTAACGAAGAAGCTTCCACAGTTACTCTGCGCATGTACCGTGCTGTGTTGGAGGAGTCTATCTCCACCCATCGCGGTCACGTCTTCAGCAGCGCAGGGGACGGCGTCGTCGCAGAGTTTCCCAGCCCCGTTGAGGCCATTCGCTGCGGTGTCGAGATCCAGAACGAGATTGCGGAGCGCAACGCGGCCGTCCCCGAGGACGGACGGATGCAGTTCCGCATCGGCGTCAACCTCGGCGATGTGATCGCCGAAGACAACAACGTTTACGGCACCGGCGTGAACGTTGCTGTTCGCCTCGAACAACTGGCCGAGCCTGGCGGAATTTGTATCTCGCAAACCGTCTACGATCAGATTCGCAAGATCGTCGAAATTCCATTCGAGGACATCGGTGAGCACCGTTTGAAGAATATCGCCGAGCCGGTACACGTCTATCGCATCCTTCCCTCGCCCTCGCCGTGGCTCAAAAGGCTGTTTTCACATACCAATATCCACCGCCGGCGTCTCGGCGTCGCCGCTGGCGTCCTTCTCTTGCTTCTCGCAGTGGCGGCAGGAGTGTTCTATCTGCGGCAGCCGGCTGAGCTATGGGAAGCCCTTTTGGGCGGCGGACTTTCGCTCCCCGAACACGCGGCCATCGCTGTTCTACCCTTTGACGACATGAGTGCCACCCACGACCAGCAATACCTTGCCGATGGCATTACCGAGGAGCTGATCACGGGGTTGGCCAAGTTTCCCGAGCTGATAGTCATGTCTCGTAATGCCACCCTCACATACCAGGACAAGCCCACCGACAGCCGGCAGGTGGGAAAGGACCTCAATGTTCATTACGTCGTCGAGGGCAGCATACAGCGCTCCGATCAGAACGTGCGCGTAACGGCGCAGTTGATTGATGCAAGTACGGGGCGCCATCTTTGGGCAGACCGCTATGACCGGGAGATAAAAGACATATTCGCTATTCGTGACGACATCATGCGGTCCATCGCCGGAACACTCGGGGGATTGGGCGGCAAACTGGCTCAAGCCGAGGTCGCACGCCTGTCCGGGAAAAACCCGAATAGCTTCACTGCCTACGACTACCTCATGAAGGGCTGGTACGAGTGGCATAAATTCACTCGTGAAGCCAATGCAGCCGCGCGTGATCTTTTTGAACTAGCCAGGAAAATCGACCCGAACTATGCCCGTGCCTACGCTGGCCTCGCCTGGGCCTATGCCGATGATTACGACTACGAGTGGACGGACGATTACGACAAAACTCTTAAACTCGCACTCGAGAACGCCAGCACGGCGGTACGCCTCGATCCCAATGATTATCAAGCTCACTGGGCACTTGGGTGGGCATATCTATACAACCGGCAACACGAGAGGGCGATAGCCCATTACTTGCGCGCTCGAGACCTCAATCCGAATGACGCCGAGCTTCTCGCGGAAATGGCTAATTTCCTCATCTTTATTGGCCAGCCGAAACAAGCCATCGACCAAGTGAAGGAGGCAATTCGGCTCAATCCGTTCCACGAGAACTGGTATTTGGAATATCTGGGATGGGCCTATGAAGAAGCCGGCATGCCTAAGGAGGCCATAGAAATTTTCGAACAGGCCATAGATCTTCAAAATCCGGGTGACGACCAGCTCTGGTATTTTCCGAATATAGCGGCTGCCTATGCCCACCCTACGGTTGGGCGAATCGACGACGCGCACAAGATAGTCAAGACGCTCCTGTCACGTAAGCCAGAGTTCTCGATTTCAAAATTTGTGTCTCGGTTACTTCCATACAAGACAAAGGAACTACTCGACAGGTACCTGAATGCGGTGCGTCGAGCCGGACTGCCAGACGAGGCAGGCTCGTAGCGGCTCGCGGATATAGTCCGCCATCAATTCGCGCATCGCTTGAATTGCCGCGATATGGTGAAGGCGTAAAGACGCTTGCGATCGGGCGTCAGCCAATAGTTGTTCGCGATCAGGTCGATCTTCCCGTCCAGCAAGGGCTGGCCAAGCTTGCTGAACGCCATTGTCTTGAATTCCACCTGCTTGATGCCGAGCCGTTTCGCTGCCGCACGGCCTAGATGCTAGCAGTGGTGAGGGCGATGACACTTCGGCCCTACCCGTAAGGGACTGGCAAAAGGCGATATTTAATTAGAATGACCCAGAGCGGACATCTATTTCCACCCGCTCATCTTGATTGACCTGCCTGGTCTGAGACAGTGCGCGTATTTCCGCCCGCTCATCTTGATTGACCTGCCTGGTCTGAGACAGTGCGCGGCCCCAAACTAAGCGCTGAATGGTGCGGGGGGTTGTTCAATGTTGGCTGGCCTTTGCACGTCGCGCCTTGGGATCGCGCCGTACAAGTTCGGCGAGGACGTAGGCACTTGCCGTCCTTGAGGTTGAGCTTAAGGTGAACACGAGGCTCTCATATTTGATCTAGCCTCTCGACCGGCTCTTATATACCATATGTGGATCTTCTCCAATTTCACGCGGCTTATTGGGGTGTCGCCGCCATGGAACGTCGGCTAGCTGCAATTCTCGCGGCCGATGTGCAGGGGTATAGCCGTCTTACGGAGCTCAATGAAGAAGCCTCCACGGCTACTCTGCGCATGTACCGTGCTGTGGTGGAGGAGTCTATCTCCGCCCATCGCGGTCGCATCTTCAGCAGCGCAGGGGACGGCGTCGTCGCAGAGTTTCCCAGCATCGTTGAGGCCATTCGCTGCGGTGTCGAGATCCAGAACGAGATTGCGGAGCGCAACGAGGCCGTCCCCGAGGATGGACGGATGCAGTTCCGCATCGGCGTCAATTTGGGCGATGTGATCGCCGAAGACAACAACGTTTACGGCACCGGCGTGAACGTTGCTGTTCGCCTCGAACAACTGGCCGAGCCTGGCGGAATTTGCCTCTCGCAAACCGTCTACGATCAGGTTCGCAAGATCGTCGAGATTCCATTCGAGGACATCGGTGAGCACCGTTTGAAGAATATCGCCGAGCCGGTACACGTCTATCGCATCCTTCCCTCGCCCTCGCCGTGGCTCAAAAGGCTGTTTTCGCGTACCAATATCCACCGCCGGCGTCTCGGCGTCGCCGCCGGCGTCCTTCTTTTACTTCTCGCAGTGGCCGCAGGAGCATTCTACCTGCGTCAGCCCGCTGCGCTGTGGACCACACTTCTCGGCGATGCACGCGGACTTTCGCTCCCCGACCACCCGGCCATCGCTGTTCTGCCCTTCGACGACATGAGTGCTACTCACGACCAGCAGTACCTTGCCGATGGCATTACCGAGGAGCTGATCACGGGGTTGGCCAAGTTTCCCGAGCTGATAGTCATGTCTCGTAATGCCACCTTCACATACCAGGACAAGCCCACCGACAGCCGGCAGGTGGGAAAGGACCTCAATGTTCATTACGTCGTCGAGGGCAGCATACAGCGCTCCGATCAGAACGTGCGCGTAACGGCGCAGTTGATTGATGCAAGTACGGGGCGCCATCTTTGGGCAGACCGCTATGACCGGGAGATAAAAGACATATTCGCTATTCGTGACGACATCATGCGGTCCATCGCCGGAACACTCGGGGGATTGGGCGGCAAACTGGCTCAAGCCGAGGTCGCACGCCTGTCCGGGAAAAACCCGAATAGCTTCACTGCCTACGACTACCTCATGAAGGGCTGGTACGAGTGGCATAAATTCACTCGTGAAGCCAATGCAGCCGCGCGTGATCTTTTTGAACTAGCCAGGAAAATCGACCCGAACTATGCCCGTGCCTACGCTGGCCTCGCCTGGGCCTATGCCGATGATTACGACTACGAGTGGACGGACGATTACGACAAAACTCTTAAACTCGCACTCGAGAACGCCAGCACGGCGGTACGCCTCGATCCCAATGATTATCAAGCTCACTGGGCACTTGGGTGGGCATATCTATACAACCGGCAACACGAGAGGGCGATAGCCCATTACTTGCGCGCTCGAGACCTCAATCCGAATGACGCCGAGCTTCTCGCGGAAATGGCTAATTTCCTCATCTTTATTGGCCAGCCGAAACAAGCCATCGACCAAGTGAAGGAGGCAATTCGGCTCAATCCGTTCCACGAGAACTGGTATTTGGAATATCTGGGATGGGCCTATGAAGAAGCCGGCATGCCTAAGGAGGCCATAGAGGTTTTCGAACAAGCCATAGATCTTAAAAATCCGAGTGAGGACCAGCTCTGGTATTTCCCGACTATAGCCGCTGCCTATGCCCACCCTACGGTTGGGCGAATGGACGACGCGCGCAAGATAGTCAAGACGCTCCTGTCACGTAAGCCAGAGTTCTCGACTTCAGAATTTGTGTCTCGGTTACTTCCATACAAGACAAAGGAACTACTCGACAGGTACCTGAATGCGGTGCGTCAAGCCGGACTGCCAGAGTGACACAAGGGGCTGGACACACGACGCTCGCCGCATCCTTGCCATCTGTGGAAGATGACGCTGAAAAATGGTTGTTCAGGTGCAAACATGCCACAGTACGAAAGCAACCTGATGCGACGGTTTTTTTTGATTGCTGATCAAAACGGAATTTGTGCTGTAGTGAGGAGGTGGGCGGGTCAAACCGGGGAATTTAGCAATTGGCAGGGGGAAGCTTTTTGCTGGAATGATAAGGTCGGGCATTTTAGGGGTGGCGCTTTTGGGGGTGGCCGCGCTCCCGGCCTCCGCGGCCGAAAGCGACATCACCATCAGCGGTAACGTTGCTCTTTTGACGCAGTACGTCGACCGCGGCATTACGAACTCAGCGGAACATCCGGCCGTGCAGCCCGAGTTCGATTTGTACTATAAGGAGATTTTCTACGCAGGCATTTGGGCGTCCAACGTGGACTTTGGTAACGGTCCGAACGGCCAGGAGCTCGCCAGCATCGAAATCGACTATTACGTGGGCATCACGCCGAAGTTGGGCAAGTGGAACTTCGATATTGCGACCTATTACGTCACCTATCCGAGCGCCTTCGATCCCGATGGCAACTTCGACTATTTCGAGTTTTGGACCGGCGTCTCACGCAACTTCTTCAACGACAAGCTGGAACTTAAACTCGAAAACTACTGGTCGCCTGAATATTTCGGCGAGACCGGTAACAATGACGTGCTCCAATTCAGTTACGAGTGGACCTTTAACAAGCTCTGGTATTTCACGCCGAAACTTGGGGGCAACGTCGCCCACCAATGGGGCGATTTGAGCCAGGGCGGCTACTCATATACTTATTGGAGTGTCGCCTTGACGCTTGGCTTCAATGAGAAACCGCCGCTTGAGCTTGAGATTCGCTACTGGGATTCTGCCGATTTCAGCGGCTTCACCTGCCAGCCCTCGGGTGTAGACGCATGTCACAATCTTGTCGTGGGGTCTCTGAAAGCGACTTTCTAAATTCCCCCAAAGCAACCCTCAAGGGCGCGGCGAGGACGGCCGCGCTCTTTATGATCGGCAAGGGGCGCCGTATTTCGAGGCGACCTTCGATGCCGGCATTTTGGTTCTCTGCGGGTCTGACGCGATCAAGACACACTGGCCGATGATTCTGTAGTGTATCCATGGCGCCGGTATAACCGACCAAATTTTGAGAGGTCGAGATTGCCTCCATTATATATCGCGGCATATATCGCGGCCAGGCGTAACTCCAGGAAGTGCCCCTCAGGATTGGACCCCGAGGGGGCTTATGATTGTGAAGTCATGTGCGGACATCCCGATTGAACGCGGGCTTATTGGGCAGCTCCAGCGGCAATCATCTTGCCGGTATCGACGAGAGCAAGCGTCTCGGCAAACTCACCGCATTGCAGGTTGATCGACTTGTTCTCGGCACTGTCGATGTGCACCATCTGGCGAGGGCTCAGGCTAACTCGGACGCGCGCAGCCGAGTCGCCGGTCGCATCGCTGCGGTCCCACACCACGACGTTGATGCCGCAATGACCATTGCCCGGCACGTAAAAGGCGATGACGCGCTTGCTGCCAACCGTGGTGAGGATGGGCTCGTTAGGCCCGACCGGCCCGAGGTTTTGGGCAAGTTCGTCTGAGTGTGCAGGAAAACTCGCCAGCGAGAGGGCGAGAGCGCCGGCCGCAGCGAACCCCATGAACCGGCTTCGAGTAAGCGGATACATCTTAAATCTCCTTCTTGGCATCGACCCAAGACTATCTTGAGCCTGAGGAGATGCTCGCGCAGATCTTCGAAATGCGCTGTGGCATTTGCCACACCAACCTTGTTTCGCCTGGTTGACCGGTCACGCGCCAAGTCTTGGAACTGGTCCAGATTCGGTTAAGACACACTGGCCGATGCTTCTGTACCGGACACCTGTGCGCATCTATCGCGCCGGCGAAACGTTTGAGATGCAGGTCGAAGTTCCCGATCTGTCCGAGCATCTTGGCTGGGCATGGCAGATCGATAGCTGAGAGAGCTAAGTATGCGAAAGACGATGAGCGCGAGAAGCTATTCGCCGGTCATCTCGTGGAGCATCGCAGCCAGCCGCTCCAAATCGCGGACGATGAGCGCTCCGGTTTGGCGCTCTATGATGCCGATCCGCGCCAGGCGATTGAGCTCGCGGGTCACCGCCTCTCGATGCGTGCTGACGCGGCTTGCGATTTCGGCATGGGTGGGCGCCGGGTGGACACGCGCGCCCTTGCCTTCGCGCGGTGCAAGACTTGCCAAGCGCAGCAATTCGGCTTGAATGCGATTGTTGACGGCAAGTGTGCTGAATTCGTAGACGCGCTTCGTCAGGCTCCGAACATTGCGCACGAGTTCCCTCAGCACCGCCTGCGCCACGGCGGGCTCAGTTTCCAGGAGCTTGCGAAATTCCTTGGCGGTCATCGAAGCGATGAGGCAGCTGGTGCGTGCCTCTACGCTGGCGGAGCGGGACTCGCCGTCGATGGCGGCGTATTCGCCGAACATCTCGCCGGCACCCAAATTGCGAAAACTGACAGCCTTGCCGGCGAGCGAGTGGATTGTCACGCAGACATCGCCGGCGGCGACGAAGAATACGTCGTCGGAAGCATCGAGATAGTCGACGATGAGCTCGCCCGGCTCGTAGCGCCGCCATGAACAGCTCCGATGAACGGTTTGCAGAACAGTCGGCGGCAGCGCCGAAAATATCGAGATGCCCGCAAGAGTATAGTGAGGCTCCGCTATCTGGGACCTAGTCATTCGTCGCCGCCCGAGACGCCAGGCAATTGCGCGACACGCAGGGCTGGGGTCATTTCCGATGCGCGTCGAAGTGGAAATGTGTGTCATAGCCAACATCCTTCGACTGGATTGGTCAAGACTTTCCAACACTTTTCAGGACTATGGACAGCTGGAATCCTATGACAGCCGAGGAATATCGCTGTGGTAATGTCACAGCACTCCTGGCCCTCCCTGTTCACCATGCGATCAAGTTTCAGTTCGAGCGCATCGGGATTTGCCGGAGGCTCGCTCTCTAGTGTAGGAGATGCCTTTCGGCATGGGAGGAGAGCGTTATGAGGAAATTGCTGGTTACTGGAGTTTTGCTTGGCGCGGTTGCCGCGGTCGCCCTTGGCTCCCTGCCGGCGCGCGCCGACGATTGTGTGATCGTGCGGGCCACGGCAGATGCACGAAACCAGACGGTCTCCACCGAGAGGTCGAAGCGGCGGCTACAGCACTATATCGGACGCAAGTTGAATAGCTTTACGGCCAAGAGCATCTCGACGGTCACCACGCATTGCATCCGCAATGCCTGCGAGAGTTCGGCTATCGTCTGCCGCCACTAGGGCAAGAAGTCACCTGCTCTGGCCGGTTATCTAGCCGGCCAGAATTTTCACACCCCGCGCAACGTCCAGGCTTACGGGCTGTTCGCCCGCAAGAGGTCATCGCGCGCCTTTTCGAGATGCTCGGTGATCAGGGCTTGGGCCGTGATCGCATCGCGCTCGGTCAGCGCGTTGAAGATGCCGCGATGCTGCCGGTTGTAGCCGATGATCACGTCGGGCGTAAGGATCTTCTCGCGCATCGCATCCCATTGCGCGTGGATGCGCACCTGGTTGATCTGGCGATAGACCGTGAGCAGAAGCGGGTTGCTCGAGGCTTGTGCTATCATCAGGTGAAACTCTCCGTCCCAGCGCGAGAAGGCGTCCTTGTCCCCGCTCGACGCCTCGGCGCGGACGAGCACCGTCTCCATATCGTCGAGATGGCGCCGCGTTGCGTGCAATACGGCAAGGCGCGTGGTGTAGGGCTCGACTGCAAGCCGCGCCTCGACGAGCTGTAGGGGACTAATGCGGTCGGCGAGGTCCGCGCCGTGCGGGCCTCCGCTTGCGCCGACATAGGTGCCGCTGCCGAGCCGCCGCGACACAAGCCCCGCCCTCTCCAGTTGATCGAGCGCGCGCCGCACCGTGCTTCGCGCCGCATCGAAAGTGAGGGCTAGCTGACGCTCAGGCGGCAGCCGGTCGCCTTCGCTATAGGCCCCGGTCTCGATGGCGCGCCGCAAATAGGCGGAAATTGCGCCGACGCCTTGGCCGCGCTTTTCGGGCTCCGCCGCAAGCTGCTCGTCCACTGCTCTGGTGCGATGTTCCGTCAACGCTTCGCCCTTTTTGGACCGGCCCACTTTGGGCCAAATCAACAAATTGGTTTACATTGGTTTCAGAACGATGCACTAATGCGCGCAGGAAATCGATAGCAAAGTGACGTCTTCCTCAATTGCGAGGGGATCGCCGGGTCGGGCGGGATGCGTCAAGGTAGCAACGGGACGGTTCCTCAGTCTGTTAAATACGCCATCGTCGGCGCGGGGATTCACGGGCTGAGCACGGCCCTCCACCTCGCCCAGATGCTGAAGGCGACCGGCAGGGGCTCCGGCGCCGACATTCTTGTCATCGACAAAACGTCAATCGCCGGCGGCGCTTCCGGCATCGCCTGCGGCGTCGTCCGCAACAATTATTTCCAGCCCGCCATGCGCGAGCTGATGGCCCATTCCGTCGACGTTTGGGAGAGCGACCCCAAGGCCTACGCCTATCATCCCGTAGGCTACATGCAGATCAGCCCTGAATGCATGCACGAGGATGTCGCCTCGATCTATGAGCAGCAGAAGGCGATCGGCTACGAATCCGAATTCATCGAGGGCGCCGCCGACTGCCAGGACTATATGACCGGTCTGTTCGACGACTGGCAGGCCAAGGGCATCACCTCCGTCCTGCACGAGAAGAGGGGCGGCTACGCCAACAACACTGCGTCGATCTACGGATTGGCCGACAAGGCCGAGGCCGAGGGCGTGCGCATCCTGACCGGCGTCGAGGTGAAGGGCTTCGAGTTCGGCTCGAACTCCGGCGCGGTGACGGCGCTCGACACCACGCGAGGCCGCATCGGCTGCGACTACGTCATCGTCGGCGCCGGCCCCTGGGTGTCGCGGTTCTGGAACATGCTCGAGCTGCCGAAGGCGATCTCGATCAAGGGCCGCGACGGCAAGATGCATGACGATGTGCGCATGTGGACCTATTGGTGCCTCGAGGAAGGCACGCTCGGCGTCGATCCGGAGATGCATAGGACCAATGACGGCCGAATGCCGCCGGTCATCCATGTCGATACCGACGCGCCGCTCTATTCGGATGTCGACGGCTCGCTCATCACCGACAGGCTGTGGGGGCTCTACTACAAGCCTGACTTCAATTTCGGCGGCGTCCAGGGTGGTTCTTCGCCTTACAAGGTGGATCAGGATCCCGAGAGCGTGGCGGTCGATCCCTACGGTCCGGACTCGCCCGATTTCATCGTCGGCGACAACTTCATTCACATGTGGTGCTCGATGCTGGCGCATTGCCAGAAGCGCTTCGAAGGCAAGATCTCTCTCTACAAATACAAAGAGAAATCTGGCGGCCTCGGCTGCTTCACGCCGGACAATTTCCCGGTGTTCGACTTCTTCCGCGAGAATGTCTATGTGATTGCCGATTCCAATCACGGCTATAAAATGCTCGGCGTCGGCAAGCTCGTGGCGCAGGAGGTCATGGGCGAGAAGAGCGCGCTTCTGGAGCCGTTCCGTTTCGCGCGCTTCGAGAAGGGCGAATTGCATCCGACGTCACACAGTCCATTTCCTTGGAGCTGAGGCCGTATCGGAGATTGGCGTTTTAAGTTGGGATCGGGAGTTGGCGATGGAACAGCGTATCAAGACAGCCACGAAAAAAGGAACTGGCCGGTCCACACCCACGGACATCGAGAAGTTTGTAGACGCGCCGGGTCGAAAGGAGCTCGTCGCCCAAGTTCGCAAGAAGATTGACGAGCTCGGCATCGAATATCTCTATCTGCAGTTCGTGTCGGTCACCGGCCGCATCATGGGCAAGGGCATCCCGGCCGATCATTGGGAATCGATCGCCAAGAAGGGCTTCCAGCTCGTCTACGGCGCCACGATGAATCTCTTCCTCAACCGACGTGGCGACTATCTCGGCTACGGGCCGGAGGCCGCGGAGCTGGTCGGCATCCCAGAGCCCGAGACCTTCATGCAACTCCCGTGGGATAAACGGGTGGCGCGGCTCTGGTGCACGCTGTTCCGAAACCGCGAGGAGCGCGTCGATCCCGGCGCCTTTTTGACCGCCGATGCGCGCGGCAATCTCCGTCGCATCCACGATCAGTTCCAGAAGGACCACGGGCTACAGCTGCGCCACGGCACCGAGCCGGAGATGATGTGGCTCAAGAAGGACGAGAGCGGCCAGCCAAATGGCGGCTACTCCAATCCCTATTGCTATCACATCGACCAATTCGAGAGCCTCAGGCCCGTTTATATGCGGGTCATCGAATATTGCCGGAAGATGGGCCTCGACATGATCCAGGGCGATCACGAGGATTCACCCGGGCAGCTTGAGCTCAATTTCAGCTTCGACGACGCGTTAAGGACCGCCGACCGGCTCGCCACCTATCGCCAGATTTGCGCGCAGGTCGCGCGCGAGTTCGGCATCATCGCCTGCTTCATGTGCAAGCCCTTCATGGGCGTTTCGGCCAATGGCTGCCATCACAACATCTCGCTGTGGCGTGGCGGCAAGAACGAGACGAAGGCGCTCGGCAACGATCCCAAGAAGCTGCCCGGCATGGTGCACAACTACACCTATTCCACCGGCGGCGATAATACCTTCATGCCGGACACCGACGATGTTCAGTTGCCGGGTAAAATCGGGCTGCACGCCATTGGCGGCATCGTCAAGCATCTCGGCGCGCTGACCGCCATTGGCTGCTCGACAGTGAACTCCTATCGCCGGCTGTGGGACACGGGCTTCTGGGCGCCGGTCTTCTCCGACTGGGGCTTCCAAAATCGCACCACGGGCTTGCGCGTCTCGGCGCCAGGCCGCTTCGAGTATCGCGCCGTGGACTCCATGGTGAACCCGCATCTCATGGCAGCAGGCATACTCAAGGCCATGGACGACGGGCTCAAGAACAATCTCAATCCCGGACCATCCGAGGAGCGCAACATCTATCAGGCGATGGAAGCAGGCAAGCAGGTGAAAAAACTGCCAATGACGCTCGGCGATGCGCTTGCCGCACTCGAGAAGGACGACGTTATCCGCTCGGCGATGCCGGGAGAGATGTACCGGCTCTATGACGAGTACAAACGCGATGAGTGGGAGCGCTTCCTTCACACTGTGACCGAATGGGATCTGCGGACCTATATGGATTGCCTGCCGTAGCGGCGACCAGAAGCTGAGGAGATTACGACAATGTGCGGAATTGCCGGTCTCATTCACCGTGACGGCGCGACGAACGTCGGCAAGGAGATGACGGCGATGCTGAAGAGCCTCAAGCATCGCGGTCCCAACTCCACGGGCTTCGCCGTCTACGGGACGTCGACCGCCAACGAATATGTCATGCGGCTGAAGCTTGCCGAGCAGGAAGATTTGGGCAAGGACCATCGCATCCGCGAGAAGATCAGGCAGCGCCAGGCCGAGGTCGACAAGCGTCTTGCCGAGCTCGGCGCCGAGACCCTCGAGGCGGCCGAGGCCACGCCTTACGCCTTTCGCTACCGCCTGCGCTATTCCGGCGATACGCGGAAGCTAGCCACCGAGATCGAGCAGATCGAGGGCGCCGAGGTTCTGTCCTTCGGCAGCGCGCTCGAGCTGATCAAGGATTTGGGCGATGCGGCACAGGTGTCGGAGCAATATGGGCTCGGCACGTTCCGCGGCACGCATGGCATCGGCCACACCCGCATGGCGACAGAGTCGGACGTCGATATCCGCTCGGCGCATCCTTACTGGGCCTATCCCTATAACGACATCGCGGTCGTGCATAACGGCCAGATCACCAACTACTGGATCATGCGCCGCGAGATGGAGCGGCTTGGCCACCGCTTCATGTCGAATTGTGATTCGGAGCTGCTCGCGGTCTACACGGCCAACAATCTGGAGCAGGGAGCAACGCTCGAAGATTCGCTGAAATCCTCGATCAAGGACATTGACGGCGTGTTCACCTATCTCGTCGCCACCGACAGCGAGCTCGGCATGGCCAAGGACACCATGGCCGCCAAGCCGATGGTCCTGTTCGAGAGCGACAATCTCGTGGCCCTTGCCTCGGAGGAGGTAGCGATCCGCGCCATCGTGCCGCGCGAGATTGATACTTCGGATCCTTACGACGAAGAGGTTCGCGTATGGCAGAGATAGCGCGAGGCGAGCTGACGGCGCAGGAGCTCCTCTCCCACGAGATGGGGCTGCATACCGAGAAGCTTCGCGGCCGCTCGCATCAGATTTTCTTCGATTTCAACCTCAACGAGGCCCAGCACGGGTTCTCGCTGCCGAACGCTTACGATGTCGACTACAACAAGCGTGCCGAGATCGACGCCTCCAACATGCCGTCGAACACAGTCAATGCGCGTATCCGCGAGCTGATGCAGGATGGCTACGGCACCATCGTGCTCAGGAATCCCGGCGCCAAGCATTCGATCGCGGTCGGCATTCTCAATCGGCTCAATTTGATCATCGACGGCTCGCTCGGGTATTTCGGCTGCGGCTTGGTCGACGGTCCCAATGTGCGCATTTCCGGTCGGGTTGGCTGGTCGTGCGCCGAGAATATGATGAGCGGAACGATCCTGATCGAGAAGAACGCCGGCTCGCAGTTCGGCGCGGCGATAAGAGGTGGCGATCTCGTGTGCAAGGGCGATGTCGGCTCGCGCACTGGCATCGACATGAAGGGCGGCACGATCATCGTCGGCGGCAATACCGGCGCCTTCACCGGGTTCATGATGCAGCGCGGGCGCATGGTGATCTGCGGCAATGCCGGCAAGAATCTCGGCGACTCCATGTATGACGGCACGATCTATATCGGCGGCGAGCCGGCAAGCCTCGGCGTCGACGCGGTATGGGCGGAGGTGACCGATCTCGATCGCAAATGGCTCGAGCGCAAGCTCCGCCAATACGATCTCGTGCCCAAGTCCGGCGTCGGCCACTTCCGCAAGATCGTCGCCGGCAAGCAGCTGTGGAACTACGACAATCTCGAGCCGACCGAGAAGAAGATGGTGCTGTGATGAAGAAGAGCAAACGCGGCAACGGCGCCAAGGTCCCGGCCGAGGCGAAACGCTTCATCCTCGGCAAGAGCCAGATCTTCACGCCCGAGGTCATCAACGACATCCATGTGAAGTCCGAGCTCGGCCGCTATCGTATGCGCGGCTTCTCGCTGTTCAAGAAGATCCCTCATTGGGATGACCTCACCTTCCTGCCCGGCACGCTGACGCGCTTCGTCATCGAGGGCTATCGCGAGAAATGCGATACTAAGACGGTCATCGGCCCGAAGGCCAAGCGCCCGATGACGCTCGACATTCCCGTCTATGTGACCGGCATGAGCTTCGGCGCGCTGTCCTACGAGGCGAAGATCGCGCTTGCGCGCGGCGCCACCATGGCGGGGTCGGCCACCTGCTCCGGCGAAGGCGGCATGATCCCTGACGAGCGGCGCTATTCGATCAAGTGGTTCTATCAGTGCATCCAGTCACGCTATGGTTTCAACCCGCACCATCTGCGACTTGCGGACGCTTGCGAATTCTTCATCGGTCAAGGCTGCAAGGTCGGCCTCGGCGGCCATCTGATGGGCCAGAAGGTCACCGATCAGGTGGCGGAGATGCGCTCGCTCCCAGCCGGCATCGATCAGCGCTCGCCGGCACGTCATCCGGACTGGCTCGGCCCCGACGATCTTGCCCTCAAGATCGAGGAGGTGCGCGAGGCGACCAATTGGGAAATCCCCATCCAGCTCAAGCTCGGCGCCGCGCGTGTCTACGACGACGTGCGCATGGCGGTGAAGTGCGGACCTGACTCAATCTATATCGATGCCATGGAAGGTGGCACCGGCGCAGGCCCTCACATCGCCACCGAGGATACCGGCGTCCCCGGCATCGCCGCCATCCGCCAGGCGCGGCGCGCCATCGATGAGCTCGGCAAGCGCGGCGAGATCAGCCTCGTCTATGCCGGCGGCATCAGGAACGGCGGCGACGTGGCGAAGGCCATGGCGCTTGGTGCCGATGCAATTGCCATCGGGCACTCGGTGCTGATGGCGCTCAACTGCAACAAGGAAATCCCTGAGTCCGATTTCGAGAACGAGATCGGGGTTCCTGCCGGCTATTGCTATCACTGCCATACCGGCCGCTGCCCGGTCGGCGTCGCCACGCAAGACCCGGAGCTGCGCAAGCGCCTCGATCCGGATGAGGCGGCAGAGCGCGTCTATAACTTCCTACACACGCTGACGCTCGAGGCGCAGATGCTGGCGCGCGCCTGCGGCAAGACGAGCGTGCATAGTCTCGAGCCGGAGGACCTTGCCGCGCTGACCATGGAAGCGTCAGCTATGGCGCAGGTGCCGCTCGCCGGCACCGACTACACCGTCGGCGTCGAGAATTATCACAAGATCTGATGGGCGGAATTCGTGTGATGGCCAAGAGCAACAAGAACGGCAAGAAGCAGAAAGACAAGAACGACGTCGACAAATATCTGCGCGACGCCGCCGGTCTCGACACCGCGCGCGAGCAGCTGATCGGCCAGCACATCGGCTATCGCTACGACGTCAACCTTCTGCCCGACTATGGGCGCCTCACGCCTTACCTCAAGGCCTATATGGAGTTCATGGGCTGGGACGATCTGAATTGGCTCGAAGACGTGCACATGGGCTATGAGGCCGGACAGCCCGCCATCTTCGACCGCAACATCAATGGCTGGGTGCGCATCCCGAAGGACATGGATGTTGCCGGACAATCAACAGGACCGAGACATGTTGGCGCGGGAGCTGCTTGTCCGCTTCCAGACCTCGCCAAACCATCCATTGAGGGAGCTGAACAGAGCCTACCGGAAGTTCTGAGCGATGGGGGCATTCGCACTGCGGAGACTTGGAGACCGGCTGCTTTCGCCGGCCGCTGGAGTGTTCGGCGCTGGGTTCCTTGCTTTGGTCGTTGTGTTTCCGACAACAGGTGAGGCCCGCGCCAACGGGAACCCGTTAGAGGTCAGCACGGAGTGCAGCGCGCAACCGCAGGTCCGGGGAGCAATCCGGGTGGCAGCTCCCTGCAAGGGCAAGGTGCTGGCAAAGGACGCTCTACCTAAGCGGAGACTCTTCAGCGGCAAGTTGGCCGCGGCCCTTGCCACGGTATTGTATTGCCGCAAGTCAGTTGACGTCTCCGAGTTGTCGGGAGACGCCGCCGCCTTTCTGCCGCATCCCTCGCCATCACAGCGGTTGATCGATACGAACGGCGATGCCGCCGTCGAGTGGCCTGGCGGCAGATTGTCGCCTGCTCCCGATAAGGCGATCATCCAAGCGTTCACCGACGCCAGACTTCCCGACGGATGATCTGCACGCGCGCGGCGAACCGCTGTCGGCTGCCGCTTCTAAGCACGCACAGCATTTTCAAAGCAGAGACATGCGAGCCCTCGAGCTGCGCAGGCATCGGGCGCTCGACCAAAAGGAGGGGTAGCCATGGTTGCTGCCGCTAAGACTGCCAATGTAGTCCCTACGACGTCTGAACTGCATCGCGTCATCGGTTGGAAGGATGCTTTCTGGGTCGCGAGCGGCGTCCCCGCTCTCGTCCTATTCTCTATCGGCGGCATTGCCGCGACCGTGGGTACACCCTCGGTGCTTGTCTGGACCTTGTCGGTCATCTTTGGCTTTCTCCAGGCCTTCACCTACGCCGAGATCGCCGGTCTCTTTCCCAACAAGTCTGGCGGAGCCTCGGTCTATGGCGCAGCCGCCTGGGTGCGCTACTCGAAATTCATCGCGCCGCTCTCGGTGTGGTGCAATTGGCTTGCCTGGACGCCGGTGCTTGCTATCGGCTGCGGTATCGCCGCTGGCTATATCCTGAATGCGTTCTTCCCAGCCGAAGCTGCGATCCGTACCTGGGAGATCCAGCTCCTCGACCTAGGCTTCATGAAGGAAGGCCTCAAGCTTCGGCTCAACTCGACCTTCTTCATCGGAGCGATCCTGATATTGATATCCTTCGCCATTCAGCATCGGGGCATCCTGAGCACTGCCAAGGTGCAGACCATCGTCGGCGTGGCGGTGCTTCTGCCGCTGCTCATCATCGGCATCGTGCCGCTGATTACCGGCGACGTGGCGATGCAGGCGTTCCAGCCCTTCGCACCCGGCACCGATCCCGCGACCGCGGCTTGGAGCAAGGCAGGCTGGACGCTGTTCTTCGGCGGTCTGTTTATCGCCGCCTGGTCGGCTTACGCCTTCGAGACGGCGATCTGTTACACGAGCGAGTTCCGCGATCCGGCGACCGACACCTACAGGGCCATCCTCTATTCAGGCCTGCTTTGCATTGCCGTCTACATTCTCGTGCCCCTCTCCTTCCAGGGCGCCCTCGGTCTTGCCGGAGTGATGGCACCGGGAATCGTCGATGGAAGCGGCGTGGCGCAGGCGATGGCAAACATGGTCGGCGGAGGCACCTTCATCACCAATCTGCTCGTGGTGATGTTGCTGCTCGCTCTGATGCTCGCCATCACCACGGCGATGGCCGGTAGCTCACGCACGCTCTATCAGGGCTCGGTCGACGGCTGGCTACCGCGCTATCTGAACCATGTGAACAAGAACGGCGCGCCGACGCATGGCATGTGGACCGACCTCACCTTCAATCTCATCCTGCTCTTGATGTCGGACTATCTGTTCGTGCTCGCCGTTTCCAACGTCTGCTACATCGTCTTCAATTTCCTGAACCTCAACGCAGGTTGGATTCACCGCATCGACAACGCCCATGTCAGGCGTCCCTGGAAAGCGCCTGACTGGTTGCTTGCGACCGGCGTGGTGCTCGCCTTCGTCAATGCGTTCCTGCTCGGCGCCGGCGCCGATGTCTGGGGGAAGGGAACCTTGATCTCGGGCATCGTGGCCATCGCCCTGATCATCCCGGTCTTTGTCTACCGGCACTTCGTTCAGGATAAGGGCGTGTTTCCAGCCAACATGCTGGCCGACCTTTCGCCTGACGGAAAGAGCCTCGGTCAGCCAAAGGCGGGCATGCTGCCCTACCTCACCTTGGCGGGGGGAGTTCTCACCGTTGCGGTCGCCTATATGATCTTCTGGACGTAGAGACTTCGCATGCGCGGGCCGGGCGAAAGCCCGGCCTTCGTCTTTTTTGGTCAGTCTCCGCGCGTGGAGGAAGTCCAGTCCGGCTTGAACTCGAGCACATGCACCGTATCGGGCAAGGCAGGATTGAACAGGCGATTGTGCCAGATGGCCGCCTCGCGGGTGGCGCTGCCAAGCTTCATTTCGCGCACCTTGCAAGGAATGTGGTAGCGCTGCCGCCCTTGCTCGAAGGCCAGGATGCATTTGCCTTCGGCGAGCAGTGAGGCCGCCAGCGCGGCGCCGGCAGAAAACACTGACACCATTCTGTCGCCGAACGCGTCGGGGTCCTGGAAATAGTCGGCCTGCAGGAAGGTAAGCGCGCGCTCGTAGGTGTCACGCGGATCAGGGGTGCGCATCACCTGATGGCGGAAGAAGGCAGTGCTCTCCTCGGGCTCTTTGGGGATGAGGAGTGTGGTGATCGCCGCCGACAGTTCGCGCCCGGAACTATCCAATACCCGTGGCCGCATTCCTGGGGACGGGCGGCCGCCATCTTCGCGCATGGCGACTTGCCGGATACGGCACTGCCAGGCGAGGAATTTATCGCGAATCTTTTTGGGGGATAGCCACGTCGCCATGCTTGAGCGTTTCGCCTCACAATCCGATTAAGGAGCGGCAGCAGATTGTACGCTTCGTGTCCCCAACAGAAATGCTAACAGAAAGCCTGACTGTCCCCGCCTCTTGAATCGATAACGAAACCGGCAGGAAACCGCAAACGTGGCCGTCGCCCCTTATCTCAGCGCTCACGATCTCTCCGTGCTGATCGATTTTCTGCTTTTCGCCGCCACGCTCGCCTGCGTCGCGATCTTTCATCGTCATGCGCTGGCTGCCGCTCTCATTGGTCTCTGCGTCATCACAATGAAGAAGCTTTTGGGTACCGGTTTCGTTGAAGGCGCGGGGCTCGCAGGCCTCTTCGCGCATTTCGCGCATGAATGGGTTCTCATCGCGAACCTGTTTCTGCTTCTGATTGGCTTTGCTCTCCTTGCACGCCATTTCGAGGCAAGCCGCATCCCCGACTGGATGCCGGCCGCTCTACCGGATGATTGGACCGGCGGCTTGGTGCTTCTCGGCCTCGTGTTCGTTATCTCCTCATTTCTCGACAATATCGCTGCGGCGCTGATAGGCGCGACGGTGGCGAGGCATGTCTTCAAGGGCGGCGTCCGCGTCGGCTACCTCGTAGGCAATTGTCGCGGCTGTCAAACGCCGGCGGCGCGGGCAGCGTCATCGGCGACACGACGACGACGATGCTTTGGATCGCCGGCGTCAGCCCGCTTTCCGTGCTTCATGCCTATGTCGCGGCTGTGTGTGCGCTGCTCGTGTCGGGCATCCCTGCATCGCTTGCGCAACAGAAATACGCGCCGATCGTCAAGGATCCGCCGTCAGGTCTGCGCATCTCGTTCAGGCACGTTGCCGTGGTCATCGTGGTGCTCTCCTCGGCGATCGCCGCCAATGTCGGGGCGCATCTCCTCGACGCCCATGTGCTGGACGAGATCCCGCTGATCGGGCTTGCCGTCGCGGCGGCCATTCTGCTCACGCCCCAATCGCGCGACCGGATTGGTCGGTCGTTCCGCGTGCTGCACGTGGCGCGCTCTTTCTCATCGCTCTTGTCTCTGCGGCCTCGCTGATGCCCGTCAAATCCTTGCCATTGCCGAGCTGGGAGACAGCGCTCGGGCTCGGCTTCGTCTCGGCCGTGTTCGACAATATTCCGCTGACCGCGCTCGCCATAAAGCAGGGCAACTATGACTGGGGTTTCCTGGCCTACGCCGTCGGTTTCGGCGGCTCGATGATCTGGTTCGGATCGTCCGCCGGCGTCGCGGTTGCGGGCCTGATGCCGGAGGCTAGATCGGCTGGTCTCTGGCTGAAGGAGGGATGGCCCGTGGCCATTGCCTATGTTGTAGGGTTCTTCCTCATGCTTGCGCTGCTTGGCTGGAACCCTGAGAGCCTCTAGCGCACTGGGCGCCGCGCCCTCTCTGACCGCCGATTTACCTAGAGGAAATCCTATTTCACGTCCGTTGACGCGGTTAAGGCTAAGGCCTAGCATTGTTCCTAGGCCGACAAGCGGGGAGGGAACCCAGGAAACTTGCCGTGCCAACAACCGCACAGCGCTGGTCGCTCCAACGGGGGAAGTCAGACATGTAGCTGAAATCGTCCATCGGGCGCCGCCGGGCACGGTTGTCTGTGACGTCGTGCCAGGTCATTGGGGAAATGGGGGGTAGATCAATGGGTGACCAATTAAATGCGCTAACAACCATCTTCACCGAGTTCTACTACTGGGTGACGATTGTCATGATGTTTCTGATCCATGTCGGCTTCTGTACCTATGAAGTCGGCGTGTCTCGCCGGCGCAACCACCTTAAAACGCTGATGAAGAATGCGATGGCGATTCCGCTCGTCACCGTCACCTTCTTCTTCTTCGGCTGGTGGATCTACTTCGCCTTCATAAACGGACCTGGCATTACCGGCGGATTGGTTGCGGCGCCATACGCCGAGCCTTGGAATCCCCTGATGGCGGCGCATCTCTCCGGCGTCAACGCCAATGAAGCGAACTCAGTCACGGCGGCCGAGGCTGCGCTTTGGCACCGCCTCAACGGCGTGTTCTTCGGCGCCTTCCTCCTGTTCTCGATCACCACCGCTTCAATTGTCTCGGGCGCAATCATCGAGCGCGCCCGCTCGGGCGCGTTCTGGATCGTCGCCGTGCTGGTCGGCTCGGTGTTGTGGATCCTCGACGCCTCCTGGGGTTGGCATCCGCTAGGCTGGATGGTGAGGCTTTGGGGCTATCATGACGCCTATGCTTCCGGCGTCGTTCATGCCATCGCCGGCGGCGCGGCCCTTGCCTTCTTGATCGTTCTCGGGCCCCGCATCGGCAAATTCCGAGCCGACGGGACACCGCGCGACATACCTCCCCATAATGTCTGGCTTGTATGCGATCGGCCTGTTCCTGATCTACACGGGCTTCTGGGGCTTCTATGCCGCGTGCAACATCCCGCTCATCTCGCCCGCGACGATTGCAGGCCAGATCACCGGCGAAACCTGGACGGCGACGACGATCTATCTGACGCCAACCACACTTTCGGCGATCACCTTCAACTTCCTGATGTCGCTGTCCGGCGGCATGATGGCTGGCTATCTCGTTTCCAGGGGCGATCCGTTCTGGACGTTCTCCTGCGGCTTATGCGGCATCATTGGCGCCTCGGCAGGGAACGATCTCTACCATCCGATCCAGGCCATGCTGATCGGCGCGATCGTCCCGATGCATCTGCCTATAAGCTGCATTACTTCGTCGAGAACCGCTTCAAGATCGACGATGCGGTGGGCGCTGTGGCGGTACACGGCTATGGCGGGTTTATCGGCGTGGTCATTGCGGGCTTCATGCTGTGGGGGACGCCGTCCTCTCCCTATGAGGGCTTCGCGCAGGTCAATCCGCTCGGCAATTTCGCCGGCGCTTGCTTGATGTTCCTGCTCGGCTTCATCCCGATCTACATCGTCTGCAAGATCCTGGACAGCTTTGGCCTGTTGCGGGTGCCGGCGAAGGTCGAGCTCGAGGGTGTGGACTTTGCCATCAATCGCGCCTTCCTGGCCTCGGTCCGCGAAGTGGGCGATGCCGAGAAGGCGATGATCAAATAGAGATCCGAGAGGAGAGAAAAAATGTCGACCAATGGACTGACAAGCTGGGCCGTCGACCTCAAGGACATCGGCGCGATCTATCCCTTCCAGGGATGGGAGGTGCTGCTGGTCATCCTCGGCTTCGCCTTCTGGATCGGCTGGCACATTGTCCAGACGCGCCAGGAGAGTGCAGAGATCGAATCCGATCTGGCGGCCGACCGGAGCGGCGACGAGACCAGAGCCGCGATCGATCGCTACTTCTAGGACGAGCCGCAACTGAAGCTTGGGGGCGCCGGCGCGAAGGCCGGCGCCCCGTCGCTTTCAGGTCTAGTCGAGGATCATGCGGTAGCGGACGAAATCGTCGGCATTGACGAACTTGTCGTAGAGCCGGCGCGCTTCGCGGTTCGAGTCCCGCGTATGCCAATAGAGCCGCGACCAGCCTTGCGTACGGCAGCGCTGTAGCAGGTCCTCGATCAGCGCGCGGGCGATTCCACGTCCTCGGAAGGCGGGTTCAACGAAGAGATCCTCCAAATAGCAGCAGGGTCGGATCGTCCATGAACCTTCGTGCAGAATCGAGATTGTGAAGCCCGCAATCCTCCCGTCCCATTCGGCGATGCGTCCAAAGAGCGGCGATGAAGGGGCGAGCATCCTCTTCCAGGTTGCGGCGGTCACCGATTCCGGAACTTCGGTCTCGTAGAATGTGCAGTAGCCTTCCCACAGACGGCGCCAGTCCGGCTCGTCGGCGGGTCGGGGATCGCGGATGGTAAGAGGGCGTGTTTCCTGCGAAGAAATCATCGTTGACGCGGACACCGCAAAAAGGGAAATGCTGATCACCTTGATGGTACAGGTCTTGGCGCAAGAGGACAAAGCGATCCATGGCGAAGCCAAGAGCCGAGCGTAAGCCAAGCGCCAAATCTAACCGGCCCGCGCCTCGATCGGCTCGCGAGGGGCTGAGGACCGGGTCGCTCGCGCCTCAGCCTGCCGCGAGCCGGTCCATCGCCGAGGCGATCGGCACCCAAGTGCGCAATCTCCGCCAAAAACTCGATTTGACTGGCGCCGAGCTTGCCGTCCAGGCGGGACTGTCGGCGGGCATGCTGTCCAAGATCGAGAACGGCGCGGTGTCGGCGTCGATCGACAGCCTCGAGGCGTTAGCGCGCGCGCTCAACGTGCCGCTCACCACATTCTTTGCCAGCTATGAGGAGCAGCGGGATTGCTCGTATGTGCGCGGCGGCCAGGGCGTGACAATCGAGCGGCGGGGTACCAAGGCCGGACACCAATACCAGCTGCTCGGTCATTCGATCTCGGGCGAGGTGGTGGTCGAGCCCTATCTCATCACCCTCACCGAGGAAGCCAAGCCTTACACCATGTTCAAGCATGCCGGGGTCGAGTTCATCTACATGCTGACCGGCAAAGTGCTTTACCGCCATGCCGACAAGGCCTATCCGTTAGGCCCGGGCGACGCGCTGTTCTTCGATGCCGCGGCGCTGCATGGGCCTGAGGAGCTGACCAAGCTGCCCATGACCTATCTTTCCATCATTATCTACCCGCGCAGCTGAGCTGTGTTTCTCTACAGGAAATTATTATTCCTGGCAGTTGACAAACCCGCTTGCCCGCCATTACCTTGAGAGGCGAGGGGTTCTGATGTCGCGACGGTAAGAAATGTGCGGAATTGTTGGACTTTTTCTGAAGAATAAGGCGCTCGAGCCTGAGCTCGGCACCATGCTGTCCGGCATGCTCGCAACCATGTGTGATCGCGGCCCGGACAGCGCAGGCTTCGCCGTCTATGGGAGCGGCGACAGCGGTCATGTGAAGCTCACGCTTCGCGCCACTTCGCCGGGCTACGATTTTGCCGGGCTTGCCACGCGCCTGACGAAAGCCGTGGGTGCGCCCGTCGTGGTCGAGGTCCGCGACAGCCACGGCGTGTTCGTCGTTCCGGAAGCCTCCGAGCAGGCAGCGAGGCGCTTCATCGAGGCGCTGGACGAAGACGTGACGATCGTCGGCTCAGGCACCCGCATGGAGATTTACAAGGAGGTCGGCCGTCCCGACGCGGTCGCCAAGCGCTTCCATCTCGAGAAGATGTCAGGCTCGCACGGCATTGCCCATACCCGAATGGCGACAGAGTCCGCGGTCACCACCAATGGCGCCCATCCTTTCTCGACGGGCCGCGACCAGTGTCTCGTGCATAACGGCTCGCTTTCCAATCACAACGCGCTTCGCCGGCAGCTTAAGCGTCACGGCCTCTCCTTCGAGACGGACAACGACACTGAAGTCGCCGCGGGCTATCTCACCTGGCGCATCAGTCAGGGTGACAGCCTCGGCGATGCGCTGAAACATTCGCTCGACGATCTCGACGGCTTCTACACCTTCGTGGTCGGCACCGAGGATGGCTTCGGGGTGCTGCGCGATCCAATCGCCTGCAAGCCTGCGGTGATGGCCGAGACCGACGATTATGTTGCCTTCGGCTCGGAATACCGTGCGCTCGCGAGTCTTCCCGGCATCGAGAAGGCGAAGGTCTGGGAGCCCACGCCGGCCACAGTCTATTTCTGGGAACGGCATTGATGCCGACCATCGATCTGGAGGTCACGACACTCCGCGAATTTAACCAGATGCTGCACGATCTCGGGGAAGGGACCAACGACACCTATTTCCGCGTGGTCAATCCGCGCGGCCGCCATGCCATAGCCGCGGGCGTCGATGCTCCCGTCACCATCGAGATCGACGGCAATGCAGGCTATTACTGCGCCGGCATGAACAAGCGCGCAAACATCATCATCAATGGTTCGGCCGGCGTCGGCGTTGCCGAGAACATGATGTCGGGCCGCGTGCACGTCAAAGGCGACGCTTCGGCCTCAGCCGGCGCGACGGGGTGCGGCGGTCTGCTCGTGATCGACGGCAATGCTTCGAGCCGCTGCGGCATCTCGGCCCGCGGCATCGACATCGTGGTCAAGGGCGAGGTCGGACATATGTCGGCCTTCATGGCGCAAGCCGGAACGCTCGTGGTGCTCGGCGATGCTGGGGACGCGCTTGGCGACTCGCTGTATGAGGCCCGCCTCTTTGTGCGCGGCAAGGTGAATAGTCTCGGCTCGGACTGCATCGAGAAGCCGCTGCGCGACGAGCATAAGAAGACGCTCGTCAAATTGCTTCAGGAGGCGGGGTTGGACGGCCAGGTCGATCCGTCGGAGTTCCGCCGCTACGGCTCGGCAAGGCGCCTCTACCATTTCCATATGGATAATTTGGAGGCTTATTGATGGGCGCCGAAACCCGCTGGGTGCACACGCCGCCGCGCTACTCAGCGACCTTCGACGAGCATTCGATCGCGGAGATTCACCGCGCCGCCGCCACCGGCATCTATGACATTCGCGGCTTCGGTGCCAAGCGCAAGGTCCCGCACTTCGACGATTTGCTCTTTCTCGGCGCCTCGATCAGCCGCTATCCGCTGGAAGGCTACCGCGAGAAATGCGCGACCGACGTGATGCTCGGCACGCGCTTCGCTAAGAAGCCGATCCACCTCAAGATTCCCATCACCATCGCCGGCATGAGCTTTGGCTCGCTGTCAGGCCCCGCCAAGGAGGCGCTCGGCCGCGGCGCTTCGGCCATGGGGACCTCGACCACCACCGGCGACGGCGGCATGACCGAGGAAGAGCGGCAGAGCTCGAAGACGCTCGTCTATCAGATGCTGCCCTCGCGCTACGGTATGAACCCGGATCATTTGCGCAAAGCTGATGCGATCGAGATCGTCGTCGGCCAGGGTGCCAAGCCCGGCGGAGGCGGCATGCTGCTTGGGCAGAAGATTTCAAAGCGCGTCGCCAAGATGCGCACGCTGCCAGAGGGCATCGACCAGCGCTCGGCCTGCCGCCATCCGGACTGGACCGGCCCAGACGATCTCGAGATCAAGATCGAAGAAATCCGCGAGATCACCGATTGGGAGAAGCCAATCTACATCAAGATCGGCGCGGCGCGGCCTTACTACGACACGGCGCTCGCGGTGAAGTCAGGCGCCGACGTGGTGGTGCTCGACGGCATGCAGGGCGGCACCGCGGCAACGCAGGAAGTGTTCATCGAGCATGTCGGTCTGCCGATTCTCTCCGCCATCAGGCCCGCGGTGCAGGCGTTGCAGGAGCTCGACATGCATCGCAAGGTGCAGCTCATCGTCTCCGGCGGCATTCGCAACGGCGCCGACGTGGCGAAGGCTCTGGCGCTTGGCGCCGACGCAGCCTCGATCGGGACCGCCGCGCTGATCGCCCTCGGCGACAATGCCCCGCATCTCGACGAGGACTATCGCAAGATCGGCTCTCGCGCCGGCGCCTACGACGACTACCATGAGGGCCGCGATCCTGCCGGCATCACCACGCAGGACCCGGAACTGATGAAGCGCTTCGATCCTGTTGCGGGCGGGCGCAGGCTCGCCAATTATCTTTCGGTGCTGACGCTCGAGACACAGACCATCGCTCGCGCCTGCGGCAAGAGCCATGTGCATAATCTTGAGCCTGAAGATCTTGTGGCGCTGACGGTCGAGTCTGCGGCCATGGCGGGAGTGCCGCTCGCCGGCACGAACTGGATACCGGGCGCTGAAAGCGCAAGTGGGGAGTAGTGGCATGACGGATCTGGCCAAGACGGCAAAAGTTAAGGGAATCAAGTACTTCCTGATCAGCTATGTCGATCTCTTCGGCACCATGCGGGCTAAGCTCGTGCCGGCAGCGGCGATCGACGAGATGGCCAAGAACGGCGCCGGATTTGCCGGCTTCGCCAGCTGGCTCGACATGACGCCGGCTGATCCTGACGTGCTCGCCATACCCGATCCAGACAGCCTGATCCAGCTTCCGTGGCGGAAAGAGGTGGGCTGGCTCGCCGCCGATCCGTACATGAACGGCAAGCTCGTCGAGCAGGCGCCACGCAACGTGCTGAAGCGCGTGGTCGCCGACGCTGCCGCCAAGGGCTACACGCTCAAGACCGGCGTCGAATGCGAGTTCTTCCTCATCAGCCCCGACGGCTCGAGCATTTCCGACGCCGGCGATCATCAGGCCAAGCCCTGCTACGATCAGCAGGCGCTGATGCGCCGCTACGACGTAATCAGCGAGATCTGCGATTCGATGCTTGAGCTCGGGTGGGGTCCGTACCAAAACGACCATGAGGACGCGAACGGTCAGTTCGAGATGAACTGGCAGTATGACGACGCGCTCAAGACCGCCGACAAGCACGCCTTCTTCAAATATATGACAAAGTCGATCGCCGAGAAGCATGGGCTCCGCGCCACCTTCATGCCGAAGCCATTCTCGACGCTGACCGGCAATGGCTGCCACATGCACATCTCGCTGTGGTCGAAGGACGGTAAGAATCTGTTCGAAGACTCAAAGGATCCGATGGGCCTCTCCAAGCTCGGCTATCAGTTCATTGCCGGGTTGATGAATTCGGCGGAAGCGCTCACCGCCATCACCAATCCCACGGTCAATTCGTATAAGCGGATCAACGCGCCGCGGACGACGTCGGGCGCGACCTGGGCGCCAAACACGGTGACCTATACCGGCAACAACCGCACCCACATGATCCGCATCCCCGACGCCGGACGCTTCGAGTTCCGCCTCGCCGACGGGGCGGCAAATCCCTACGCCATGGAGGCTGCGGTGTTGACCGCAGGTCTTGATGGCATCGCGCAGAAGCGCGATCCGGGCGAGCGCCTCGACATCGATATGTATGCCGAGGGGCACAAGGTGAAGGATGCGAAGAAGCTGCCACTCAATCTGCTCGACGCGCTCCGCGCGCTTGAGGCTTCCCCGGTGTTGCGGAGGGGCTTGGGCGAGCCCTTCATCTCGGCCTATCTCAAGCTGAAGCATGCCGACTGGAACGAGTATGCTGGCCATCTCACCGAATGGGAGCGCCGAAATACACTTGATTGCTAGAGACTAGGATTCCAGCTCTAGCAGATGATTCTCGAGGATTTGGCTCTTGTAATCCCAAGGACCGTTTATGCCCTCAAGTTTCAGATACCACTCCGCGGTCTGGACAAGCACCTCCGCCCCGATCGTGCCGCAGATTTGTCCTGCTAGAACATTGACTCCATACCGAGCAGCCTCGTCTCTGAGGAGATTATAGACGCGGTGGATGGGCGTCTTTAAGGGGTTGCTAATTTCGCAGGACACCGCCACGCAAGCCTTGCCGGTTCTGCGGTGAGTTTGAGGGAGGCCGATCACTCCCTGAATGTTAGTGAAGCCACCGGTCTTGCCACGGACGTAGCTGGCCAACTTTTTGGCAATCGCCAATTCCGTCGTGTCTAGCACCACGTTGAAGTAGGCGTCGTGCTCCTCCACAGCGCCTACTATTGTGGCGCCAGCTCTTGGATGCAATTTCGCCGGCCCAAGGTCTGGAGCCCGATCCGGATCCTTGAGGACTGCTTCTTTGAGTCCCTCGTAGTTGCCCTTGCGGATGAAGGTGAGGCCTTCATTTTCCGGACGACGGGCATTCTTCCCGGTGAAATAGATGGGGACGGCGTACCGCTTAAACAGTTCCTGGCCAAGGTCTTCTGCAAATTCCCGACATTCCTCGATGGTGATGTCTTTGGCTGGGTAAATTTCGATCGTGTCAACAGCCCCGATACGCGGGTGGCGACCGCGCTGCTTCTCCATATCGATGAGTTCGTAAGCCGCGCCAGCAGCGTCGAGCAACGCCTCACTCATTGCCTCGGGACGACCTAGCAACTCTGCAGGGAGGCGATCAAAATCAGGATCGGGCTCGTACCCGATCAGCTTCACGCCAGGTCGGCCACGAAACTGGTCAATAATCTTTTCTATAACCTCTGAGTGAGTCCCGTCACTAAAGTTGGGGTCCGAAAGGATGTATTTCGCCATCACGAATCCTCCTTCCTTGGAAATTTTAGCAGCTTTTCCCTAGTCCGGGCGTCAGCCGTCAGGCTTTTGACCCTTTTCGGTCATTGCCCTAACAGTCTTGAAGCGTAATCAGCGACTGCGTGCAAGGAGAGCAAAGCCGACCAAAATCAGAAACAAGTTCGCCATGAGGACCCATTCATGCGCGAAATGAGCATAGAGGCCTGCTAGGCCAGTGCCTTCGGCGAAGCCGTCGTTATTGGCACCAAGCCGATGTATGGACGAGATTAATTATGCGGTCCGTTCGACAGCGCATAGCGGATGTTCGTTGATCCAAGGTCTCCTTCATTGCGTAGCCCGCCAAGCATCGCACCGGGGTCGTTTCCGCTCGTTCATCATCGGCTTGACCGTGTTGTTGAGCGTCACGATGCAACAATGCGGATCACGGCAAGTGCTGTGTCGCGACCCCACGTTGGCAACCGATTATCCGCTAGTCGGCCGCGTGATCTCAATCCAAGCTCGCCGCCGATGCCGGCGTCACGTTGCGGCCCTCCACGCTTCTTGTGTTTGGCAATCCGGTCTCTCGTTGCCTCCGGTCCAATAGCGAGGCGCTGTGGTGTTGATCAGCGACCGGCATTCACCAACCTGAAGGCGCTGACGCGTAGCGGAAACGGGCGGCAATACCGCTGGTTGAGCTTAACTAATGACGCAAATAATTGATTTTGGGAGCGGGTAAATTGGGTGTTGAGTCACGCGGTTTGAGTTCGACAATCTAAGGAGTAAATCTGATGAAGCGTTACATCATCGCGGCCGCTGTACTCGTTGCCTTAGCTACACCCGCGCTCGCCGCGGACTACTATGTCGCCTTGAGACTAGGAGGCGGCGCGGCGGCATGTGAGATCATGAGCACCCCGCCGGACGCGAAAACGCACAAGATGATGGGCAAGTACAGTTCAGAAGCCGCCGCGAAGGCGGCGATGGCTACTATGAAAGAGTGCGGTGGCTAGAGAGCTTTGCTAGGGCTCTGTACAAAAACCCGCGCCGGCGAAATTCCGGCGCGGCGTCTTGGTATAGCGGGATGATGGTTAGTAACGATAAGGTGGCCCGGCCTTCGTCATCGGCTCATTGTATTTCTTGAGAATCTGGAGGCGACTGTCCGCTATACACGCAGAAGTGTATTATGCTCATCGTGGACAACGCGTTCTCCTTCTGGATCAGGCGCTGGCTACTCTGCGGCGCTCGAACTCGAACTCGACCTGTGTCTTTCCTGGCCGGAAGCTTCCAACCAGGTCGGATGAAATGGCAGGTGTAGCCGCTTGGAATTCTTTCGAGATAGTCCTGATGCTCGGGCTCGGCCTCCCAGAACGGACCAGCCGGGGAAACCTCGGTGACAATTTTTCCCGGCCATAGGCCTGAAGCTTCAACATCGGCGATCGTGTCTTCGGCGACCCGCCTCTGTTCGTCACTCGTGTAGAAGATCGCCGATCGATAGCTCATTCCCACATCATTACCCTGACGATTACGTGTGGTCGGGTCGTGAATCTGAAAGAAAAACTCGAGAAGCCTGCGGTAGCTGGTTTTGGCGGGATCAAAGACGAAGCCAATGGCTTCTGCGTGGGTTCCATGATTGCGGTAGGTCGCGTTCGGAACGTCACCGCCTGAATAGCCGACGCGCGTGGAAATCACGCCGTCATATCGGCGAAACAAGTCTTGCATGCCCCAGAAGCAGCCACCAGCCAGAACGGCGCGTTCGTCGGTCATTGGATATCCTCCACCGGGTCGAGGTAAGCGGGGCCGACAGGACAAGTCTAGGGCCCAATGAAAACGATCGGGCAATTGACGGTCGCCGCCCCGGGAGCGAGCACCTTGGCCTTGAGCGCAGTTGCCCGGTCGTGCACCGACGGAAAATCGGCGTTGTCGTAGACCGCAACCAGCCACAACGGCGAGTATCCCGCATCGCCTGGGAGCGTGAACGGGACGTTGTGAGTCTGCTGGAGAATTGGGCTCGGTGCGGAATCCGGAACCAGGTCCGCCGTTGGGTTGGTCTGGATTGATGTTGAAGGTCACGTAGATCGGCGACAGTGGAACGTTGCCTCCTGTCGCCGCCAAAGGCGCTTCATCGAAGCTGAAAAACTTCGCAACCTCGCCTCCGATACCAGGCGCGATGCAGCTCCGCGCTTGCGCCGTTTAGGCGCATGCTCGCTTTCGACTTGTCGGGCACCACCGGCATGTTCCGCAACGTGTCGGTCTGTTGCATCTGGTAGCCGGCGTCGCGCAGCGTGCCCGCATCGGTGATCGAATTCGCGACGTAGTCCTTCGGCACTGTCACCTTCCACACCTGGCGGAAGTCGTTGTAGCCTTTCTCGCCCGGCAGCGTGTCGATGATATCGAGCTGGTCTTCTACCGGCTTCTCCTCGCCTTCGCGATAGAGCACATAGAGCGGCGCCGACGCTGTGCCTTGTACGTCGAAATTGTAATAGCGCACGGGCTTACTGGTGCGTGGGCGACAGCCCTTGCGTGATGAACGGTCCGGTATCGAAATCGACCGGCTCGTTGGGGCCGGGAAGATGGTTCTCGGGCGTGCGCAACTGCAAATGAGCTGCCTTGTCGCTGAATCGGTCCACCGCCGCAATCGGCGCTTGGTCCGGATCCAGAGGCTTCATCGCCACCGGGGCAGCGCCGCTCCCTGCGGCGAAGACGACCACTGCCGGCAGCCCCGATCCGCCGAAGAACGCAGATACGGTCCCCGACGTCGTGGCGACATATTGCTTGCCATCGAGCGCGTAGGTGATCACGCCGCCGCCGATGCTGCCGCCGGTGTTGAAGCGATAGAGCACGTCTCCGGACTTGGCGTCTAAGCGCGAGGAAGTCGTTGTTGAGATCGCCGGTGAAGAGAACCCCGCCGGAAGTCGCGGTGACGCCGGCGACGAGCGGCGTGGGCGACGCATATTTCCAGCGCTCTTTGCCGGTCGAAGCGTCAACGCGGTCAGCCAGCCTTTCGACTTTTCGCGCGGGTCCGAGGCGACGGCGCCGCCGTAATAATGCATGCCCTGCATGATCGGCGGGTCCTTCGGCGCTTTACTGAAGATGCCGCACCAATCGACCGCCGGCACGAACAGCCTGTTGCTGCCGGGATCGTAGGCCGGCCCGTTCCACTCCATGCCGCCGAGCAGGCCAGGGCAGCGATGCACGCCTTCCACGGTCGGAAGCGCGTCGACATTCTCGCGCGTGGTGATCGGCACCTCGTAGAATTGCTCGTGGCTATTGCGGTCGAGCAGCCTGAGCAGGCCGTCCTTGCCGCTGACGCTGATCACCTCGCGCTTCTTGCCGTCGATGGTCGTCTCGAACAGCGGGCTCACCTGACTGAGGTCGGCGTCGTGCACGTCGTGGGGAATAAACTGCTTGTACCAGAGAAGCTTGCCGGTCTTGGCGTCGAGCGCCACGAGCGAGTTCGTGTAGAGATTGGCACCGGGCCGGATTTCGCCATAGAAGTCGGGCGCGGGATTGCCGACCGGCAGATAGACGATGCCGGCCTTTACGTCGAGCGAAAGCGGCGTCCACAGGCTGCCACCGCCATGCTTCAGCGACTCCGGGTTCTCCCAAGTCTCTGCGCCAGGCTCGCCGGGATCAGGGACAAGATTGAACTTCCAGACCGGTTCGCCGGTCTCTAGCTTGAAGGCGCCGATCCAGTTCTTGGCGCCGAAATCGGCTCCTGAGGGCCCGACAATGATGAGGTCCTCAAAGATGAGCGGCGGCATGCTGAGAGATATTGGCCTCCTGCGGCGCTCGCGATCGGCTGGCTCCAAAGAAGAGAGCCGTCGGCCATATCGAGGGAGATCAGATAGCCGTCGGCCGTACCGCGCACGAGCTTGCCGTCCTTGATGGCGGCGCCGCGATTGGCGGGCGAGATCTCCTGGCCCTTGGGCTGCCAGATATAGGTCCAGCGCTCGCGGCAGGTCTTGGCATCGATGGCGACGGTGGCGCGCCCGAAGGTGAGATACATCACCCCGCCATAGACGAGCGGGCTCGTCTGCACTGAGGCTGGCTGCTCCGAGCGATAGAGGCACACTGGCCGCATGTTCTTGGCGTTGGCCGGCGTGATCTGATTGAGATCGACGAAACGCGTCCCGGCATAATCGTGCGAGGCGTAGAGCCAGGTGTCGGTCGCGGACGGCGGCCCCGTTGAGCTCGACCTGGGTGGGACCGGTGATCTTGGGCGACCGCAGGTCCCGCTCGGCTTCGTCTGCTGCGGTCGTGTCTTTGAGCGTGGCAAGATAGGCGTAGAGATTGGCGCGGCCAGTCTCGTCGGGCACCATCACCGTCATCGCCGTGCCGGGCACGAGCTTGGTCGGGTCTGCCAGGAATTGGATGAAGGTCTTGGCATCCCAGGTCAGTCCGGAGCCGCTGATCGCCGGGGTGTAGTGGAAGCCTGGCAGCGATCCGGCTTTCCGTCCGGCGACCCCTGCAAGCGAAGGGCCGATGCCGTTCACGCCTGGTTGGTTGGAATGGCAGGCCGAGCATTGTGCCTGATAGATTTCCTGGCCTGCGCCGACATCCTCGGCGGCTAGGGCCGGACCAGACTGATGCGATGGCGACGAGACTTGCGGCCAAGTAGAGAGGAGAGACTTGCATAACAGACACTCCCGATGCGTGGCAGCGCGTCGCACGCGGGCTTCATGAACCCTCAGATCGCTACTGAACGGTCGATGTAATAGAGGCGATCACCTCCGATGCTTTTTTGAAGGCTTCGTCGCGATCCATGATTCCGTGTCGGTGGGCGATCCAGGTGAAATCGGTATAGTTGACCCAAACGTCGCCCTTCTCATCCTGGTAGACCAAGAAGTCGCACGGGCCAATCGAGCCCAGCCGATCGGGATTGGACGTCAGGAACAGCGTTCCGAGCGGCGGATTGCCGAACACGATAAGCGTGGACGGGCGCAAGGTGACACCGGCATCGGCCGCGAGCTTGGACTGGTCGATCTCGTTGAAGAACATGATCCCCTTGTCCGCCACGTCCATTTTTGATGCGCTTGATGGTTTCGGGCATGGAATACGCGCTCTTGATGCGCACGATGCCGTCATCCTGGCTGCTCTGGCCGTTCCGGATAGCGACAGTGTCATCGCGCATGCCAACATCACGATGGACCAGATGCATCGCTTAAACATGGATTGTACCTCTTGTTAATCACGGTGAAGCACGAGGCTGAGTAGGGCGAAGTACGATCTTCCGCCGGCCCGTCAGGGTCGCGCCTTTCCTGGTCTTACATGTTGTGGTCGTTGGGATCCTTCAGCAGGTCGGCCGAGAGCAGCACGACCTTCTTATCGCCGATATTCTTCCACCAGTGCGAGACGTCTTTGGTCTCGGCGACGACATCACCGGCCTTGTGCACGATAGGCACGGCGCAGTTGCTTGCATATTCGTCGATCTCACCTTCGATGATGTAGATGATCGCCGGCCGCTCGCCATGGCTGTGCCAGGGCACGATGCCGCCAGGCTCGACCACTAGCTTGCGCATGCGGAACTTACGGTCTTTGATGCCCTGCTGCTGGTCCACGTCGATCATGGCGATCACGGTGTCGGTGACGCCGACTGGTTTCATATCAACTGGCTTAGTTGCGTCAGGTTTCTTCTGATCGACGGGGCATTCACCGGCCTGAGCCGACGTGACGGCAAGACTTGCGCCAGCGATCACGCCAGCAAGTAGAAGGCTGCGGCCGAGCCGGCCTCTGTTTATCGACAGAAACATCCGTTTGACTCCTTTTTTAGGAGGACGGCCCAAAGGACCGGCCCGGTGATAATGCACAGCTTCGGCCGAAAGCCTTTTGAAGGGAAATGCCGGCCGGCTTCTGACTCGATAGCCCAGCGCTATTTCGCAAGAAGCTGCTCGGCGCTCGTTTTCGCCGTTTAACCGCGCAACCCTTATGCAGTCACCCACTACTCGGCCGCGTGCCTCTGCGGGGTTCCCACTTCTTCTAGGCTTGGCTGCTCGACCGGCTCGGACTTGGGCCTAGGTTCGTGCAGGACCACGGCGTCGAGCAGGCCCCACTCGCCAATCCAAGGCTGCTGCTCGAGCGCACGCATGGTGTCGCTATAGCCAGCCTCCCAGCGGCTGCGGATGCCAGCAGGCGAGAAATCGATGTCCTTGGTGTGGCTCTCGTTGTCGAGGCGCGGGCTGACCAGTCGCACCACATGCATGCGGGTATCGCAGTGATAACCGGCAAGCTCCCGGTAAAGAGGATCGTTCTTCTCCTCTTCGGGCACAAATTCCAGAAGCTGGGTAATGACGTGGCGAAGCTTGTGAGTCTCGCGCTGACGTACGATGTGGCTGGCAATCCGGCTCGAATATTGGATGTCCTTGGTGCGATTGAGAATCTGCCAGATCGTCTCCGGCTCTTCCCCCGCGGGATGCCAGAGATGCACCGCAAAGATCAGCGAGTTACGGCGCGGCAAATCATCGAAAATCCGTTCTGTCGGCGTATTGGAGAGAATGCCGCCGTCCCAATAAAGCTCGCCATCGATGCGGACCGCGGGAAAAGCCGGAGGCAGTGCGCCCGAGGCCATCACGTGGCTCGGGGACAGCTTCATCTCCTTCGAATCGAAGTAATGCATCATGCTTGAGCGCACATGTGCGGCGCCCACAGTGAGCCGCGGGTGGCCGCGATTGATGAGATCGAAATCCACGAGCTCCTCGAGCGTCTTGCGCAACGGCTCGGTCGAATAGTATCCGGCATGATCGGCGCCGAGCGGTAAATGCGCTCCAAGGAAGGCGCGGGTGTGAGGTTCAAAAAAACCGGAGATGCCACTGGTGATCGTCATCCATGACGAGAGCGCGTCGGCAACGCCGGCCCAAGCGGGAAAAGCACCCCAGAAGCTTGCCCGCTCCACCCGATGCCAGAACTCCCGAAGCTTCGGCAGGCGGTCCTCCGGCGCGTTGCCGGAGATGAGAGCTGCATTGATGGCGCCAATGGAAGTGCCGATGATCCAGTCGGGCTCCACGCCGTTCTCGTGCAGCGCCTGATAGACGCCGCCTTGATAAGCGCCAAGAGCTCCACCGCCTTGCAGCACGAGCACGACCTGGCCGTTGTTGTTGTTGCGGATCTCGTTCACCGCTTCCAGCGGGCTAAGAGCTTTGATGGTCGGCATGACCGTTCCTCCAGCTTCTGCTTGGGCGCGGTGGGACCTCGATGCGCAGGTTGAAGGCAGAGCCGAGGCATCGGAAAGGTGGTGTGGGGGCTTACCAACGCTTAGCGATTGGGACTTCCGCCCTCTATCAGCAAAGCACTCATGCCACTCAGGCAGAAATCAAATCTTTGGCATGACAACCAGCTGATTAATGACCACCTCTCTTCACGAAGCGGGAGCGCGATGGGCACCCGCTTGAGAGCGGGTGCCCAATAGGGAAGTGGGAAGAGGTTAGTCATGCTAGGACCTCGGTCCCTTGTTTCGTCGTGAGCCTTTAGCGGGTCATGTAGACGTTCGGGAAGCCTTCGGCCATGACTGGGGCAGCTGAGGCAACGATGAGCGCGACGGCGATGATGAGCTTCTTCATGGGGGTATCTCCTTTAAGTGTTCGGTTAGGGATGCCGGATTAGCGGCGTGCATGTAGGGGTTAGGAAAGCCTTCGGCCATCACAGGGGCGGCGGAGGCGACGATCAGGGCAACGGCGATAACGAGCTTCTTCATGAGAGTTCTCCTTTAGAGTTTGGCCGGTTGATCTCTGGTTCGGTCGGCTGGCCAAGTGTGCCGTTCGAACATCTATTAGGTGGGCCGTGCGGAGCCGTTTGCCCAATAGCGGTTGGCTATGGAGTCGGTGCGTTAGGTGATGCGCTGCGATTACTGAAAGGGGCGTGCGACTTCCGCGGGGGCGGGCACTTTAATGATTGAGGTCCGTTAATGACCCAAAGCGGAGGTCGAGAGGCTCAGTGCCTTCGGATGGGGGTAAATTTAAAGGTATTGGCTTCAGGCCGGCGCGTTTTTTCGTGTAGAGTCTGGGCGTTGCCAATTACGTTTGTCTGAAAAGGGTACATAATTTTCGACTCGAAATTGGTGGGTTTGTGGGGGAAGCGAATGATCCTCATAGAAAGTACTTTCGATGACCCGAAAGTGGTTAGGGAATTAGCGTGCACTTGTTGAATCTCGTCTGGCTGGTTAAGCGAGCACGTGAGCCAGCGGAGTTAAGTATCGAGATGAGCCGGAAAGTCGTAGAGCTTGTCCTGATAGTTTGACTGATCTGGCTCAGTTTTGGATACTTACTCTGGAGAGTATGCCTATCGGTACCTTCTGCAATGCAGTATCAGGACTGGTGTTTCACCGAGCGTCGCACGCTCGACTGCTGAAGTGGGCCAGGCAGCATGCACGCCTTCGTGAAAGGAGGCCCTTTTTCGCGTTCTCGCCAAAAAAAATCGTTGGGCTTGTCGATTTCGGCAGGCGTCGTTCGACGTGACTGTAGAGCCAACGCTTCACGCCACAGGGCGCCAGGCTCCAAACCAGTAGGAGACACGACAATGCGATACATGATTTTGGTCAAAGCCACGAAGGACTCCGAGGCCGGCGTGATGCCGCCGGAGGAGCTCCTCACCGCCATGGCGGACTATCACGAACAGTTGGCAAAAGCTGGTGTGCTGCTCGACGGCAACGGGCTGCAACCAAGTTCGAAGGGCTGGCGTATCAAATATTCCGGAGACAAGCGCACCGTGATCGACGGGCCCTTCGCCGAGACGAAAGAACTCGTCGCCGGCTACACGATCATTCAAGTGAAGTCCAAGCAGGAGGCGATGGAATGGGCCAGGCGTTTTCCCAATCCTCACCTCGCAGAGGGCGAGATCGAGGTCCGTCAAATGTTCGAGCTGGAAGATTTCGGCGAGAGCGAAACGATTGATCGGTTTCGCGAGATGGGCCTCGCCAGCCAGAATTAGTCTCAACCTTGGCGCCAGGCCCGGAGCTCTGCGCGTCACACCGAACCTAGAAGGAGCAGTGACAATGCGATTCATTTCTATGGTCAAGTCGGCGGAAGCAAATGCTGCGCCCCCGCCAAAGGCGTTCCTGGATGCCATGGGCCGGCTCACCGAGGAGGTGGCCAAGGCAGGTTGCGTAATGATTCAGGCCGAGGGATTGCTCCCAACCCCGATGGGTGCACGTGTGAGGCTTGCCGATAGTAAGGTGACAGTGACGGATGGCCCGTTCACTGAGGCTAAGGAAGTGGTTGGCGGATTTGCGATTTTCGAGGTGCAATCAAAGGCCCAGATCCTCGATGTGGCGCGCCGCTTCCTGGATCTTCACAAAATTCATATTCCAGGCTGGGAGGGCGAAATCGAAATTCGCCAGATCGCGGGGCCAGGCGAAAAGCTGTGCGACCAAGCCTACGAGACGGAGGCGGCCGCGGTGTAACGCGGCTTGCGGCATCGGTGGAAGTGGCGTTAGTCGGTAGCCGGTGACGGCTACCGACATACACCGCACTATCGATGCAGTCTGGAGGATCGAGCAGGCGAAGCTGATCGCCGGTCTCACCCGCATGGTGCGCGACGTCGGCATAGCCGAGGACCTCGCGCAGGAGGCCCTCGTTGCAGCGCTCGATCATTGGCCAAAGTCGGGCATCCCGGACAATCCCGGCGCCTGGCTCATGGCCGCCGCGAAGCATCGAGCCATCGATCTTTTTCGCCGCAACAAGCTGCTCGAACGAAAGCATAAGGAGCTCGGTTATCAGCTTGAGATTGAGCAGGATCTTGCGCAGCCCGATTTCGATGCCGCGCTCGACGATCAAATTGGCGACGATCTCCTGCGCCTTGTGTTCACCGCCTGCCACCCGGTGCTTTCCACTGAAGCGCGCATCGCGCTCACGCTGCGCCTGCTTGGCGGACTAACGACCGACGAGATTGCTCGTGCGTTCCTGGTTCCTGAGCCGACCATCGCTCAGCGGATCGTCCGCGCCAAACGAACCTTGAGCGCGAAGAATGTGCCGTTCGAGGTTCCGCACGGGGACGAACTCGCGGCCCGGCTGTCTTCAGTGCTTGCGGTCGTCTACCTGATCTTCAACGAGGGCTATTCCGCCACCGCCGGCGACGACTGGATGCGCCCGAAGCTTTGCGAGGAGGCGCTCCGACTCGGCAGGATATTGGCCGAGCTTGCGCGCGAAGAGGCGGAAGTCCATGGCCTCGTTGCCCTCATGGAGATCCAAGCGTCGCGACTTCCACGCCCGCCACGGCCCCTCGGGAGAGCCAGTGCTGCTGCTCGATCAGGACCGCGCGCGCTGGGATCACCTGCTCATTCGCCGCGGTCTTGCCGCGCTCGCGCGGGCGGAAGCGCTGGGCAGCACCTCCAAGCGCATGCCAGGTCCTTACGCGTTGCAGGCGTCTATCGCGGCCTGTCATGCTCGTGCGCCAAGTGCTGAGGAAACAGATTGGGCACGTATCGTTGGACTATATGGGGCGCTTGCCGAGATCACCCCGTCGCCGATCGTCGACCTCAATCGCGCAGTTGCGCTTGCAATGTTGTTTGGCCCGGAGGCTGGCCTCGAAGTTGTCGATGCGCTGATGGCTGAGCCCGCGCTTAAGACTTATCATTTGCTGCCGAGCGTGCGTGGTGACCTGCTTCAGAAGCTCGGCCGGCTCGATGAGGCCCGCGCAGAATTCGAACGCGCTGCCACGCTTACGCAAAACGAACGCGAACGCAAACTGTTGCTCGATCGCGCCGCGGTGTGTGCGCGAGGGTAGCTGGCTTAGGCGCTGAGCCGCGTGCGGCTCGGCGGCTCGCCGAAGCTTCGCCTGTAGGCGCGGGCGAACTGGCTCGACGACGAGAAGCCCGTCGCGATCGCCACGTCGAGCACTGGCAAGGTGGTCTCGCGCAAGAGCTGCCGCGCACGCTCAAGCCGCAAAGAAGAGTATTGCCGGTGGATGCCGTGGCCGAGGTGGCGCCGGAACAGGCGCTCGAGCTGCCGCACCGACACGCCGGCGAGGCGGGCGAGCTCGGTGCGAGGTTGCGGCGCCTCGATGCTCACCTCCATGCGGCGCAGCACGCGGAGCAGCTTCTCATCAGCCACACCGAGCCGAAGACGTAAATCCATGCGCTGCGGGCCCATGCCTTCGCGGATATGGGTGTGCAGGAACCAATCGCCGACCGCGGCGGCAAGCTGGCGGCCATGATCACGCTCGATCAGAGCGACCATCATGTCGAGGGCCGAGATGCCTCCG
>CAWHAX010000035.1:0-128129 GCA_963827365.1 uncultured Alphaproteobacteria bacterium
GTGGTGGTGACCTCCTCGAACGTTTGCCCCTCGAACGCCGAGATCCAGACGAGCCACAGCGCGAAGGCGAACCGTAAGCATCGCGATGATCGAGAAATTTTAGTGTAATAAAGCGGCATGACCCCTCCTTCCGGCATCGCGGCAACGGGCCTGCGCGAACCTGGACCACCACTGCCACCAATTGCAAGGACGTATGACTGTCGTGTTGCTGATCACGAAGCATCACGTTTAGGGCTGGATTGTAGGGATATTTCGGACCCTAGATTCCCGCGATCTCTCTTGATGATCGCTTGTCCTGTGCTGTCCGGTACCGATTTCGGTACCAACTAACGCACGGAATTCGACGTGGCAGGGGTCCCGCGTTACCGCGCTTTGTTTGAAGAAACGCGAGGCGGCCTTGAGAAGCTCGGGGTTGTGTTTCTCATCGTGGGCAACGGCATAGGGTTGCTTCGCCCGGGCTCCTTTGATCGCCCGCCACTCAAAGAAGCTTTCAACGGGAACGATGCAGCGACGCCATCAACAAAGGCATACCGCAAAGCCTCTGAAGCCTGGACAACACGACCGCACATGGAAGCCATATATGGAGCGCCATACGATCGCCCAAGGCCATCTTCCCTGAGAGGCCGCTCGTGCAGTTAACTGCCCACGTTGACCGGCCCGCGTCAGCGAAGCATAAGGCCGCTAGCCGGGCCGCTCTTTGCAATTAATTGCATAATAAGTGACGGGAAGATGTTTCGGGTTTGAGACGAACGCGAACGTCCGCTCGACGATTTCTGAAGCGCCGCGTCATAGAAAGCGCGCAAATTCGATTGGATTCTCCGTCATTTTTGCGGTCGTGGGTATGCATAAGGTCGATAGGGCTGGTAATAACCGTAGCCGTAGTAACCATCGGGCCGTTCCGCACCATAGTAGTGATCACGGCGCGGAAGCAGATTTTCGTGCCGCCTATGCCCGCGCCGATCTCCAACAGGTTCCACCAGGCCCGGGACGCTGATCCGTCCCACAGCAAGCTCAATTGGTCTGGCCAATGCTGCGTCGCGACCCTCAATGTTGATGTAATTTCCGACCGTGGCGAGACAGAAGAGAAATGCTCGGATCATAACCCGCCGGAAGCCGTACTCGGTTCAGCCCCCGTCACTGAGACCGATCCTTGCTTCAAATCCAGTCCCCGACGAATTCGCGGAAAATGTCCCCTCGCAACTAGAGCTAGCACAACTCATTAAACTGTCACGAGGATGCCGAGGCCTTTCAGGCCTGGAAGTTCAGGTATTCCCGGCTTCAACCTTGGCCAAATTGCTTTTGGTTTCAAGGCGATGCGCTTGTTCCTGAATTCGACAGGCACGGGGCCCTCTCAGTAGATGGCGGGAACGTACATACTCCTCGGAATTGGACCACGATGGTATTCCGGGTTGTGCATGCGCGGCGGCAAAGCCACGTCCGAGTGATACACCTCATCGTAGGGGATGATACTCAGGAGATGCTGGATGCAATTCAGTCTGGCCCGCTTCTTGTCGACAGCCTCGACGATCCACCAGGGAGCCTCCGGGATGTTCGTCCGCTCCAGCATGGCCTCCTTGGCTTTGGTGTAGGCCTCCCACAGCCGCCTCGACTCGACGTCCATGGGACTGAGCTTCCATTGCTTCAAGGGATCGTGGATACGCATCAGGAAGCGAAATTGCTGCTCGTCATCGGTGATCGAGAACCAATATTTGATCAGGATGATGCCGGAGCGAACCAGCATCCTTTCGAATTCTGGCACGGAGCGAAAGAACTCCTCAACCTCCTCCTCCGTGCAAAACCCCATGACGCGTTCGACGCCTGCGCGATTGTACCAGCTGCGGTCGAACAGGACGATCTCGCCGCCCGCTGGTAAATGCGGAACATATCTCTGAAAGTACCATTGCGAGCGCTCGCGGTCGTTGGGAGCCGGTAGCGCGACCACACGACAAACCCGCGGATTGAGGCGTTGCGTGATCCGCTTGATCACTCCGCCTTTGCCCGCTGCGTCGCGTCCCTCGAAGATGACAACGACTTTGAGCTTCTGGGTCTGCACCCAGTCCTGTAGCTTCACCAACTCTCCCTGGAGACGCAGCAGCTCCCGAAAATAGAGTTGCCGATCGAGAGGTTCCCCTACAGCCGGCTCGCCGATCTCCGTCCGCAGCCTCCCCAATCGGCGATCGTCGAGTTCCATCTCCAATTCTTCGTCGACGTTGTCCATCATTTCGCTATGAATGCGATCTTGCAGAGGGTCTCGAGAAACCGGGTCGGACTTGTTCATGGTTGAGCCTTCTGGAGATGGTCAGACTAACCGCACCACAAAACTCCATTCGTGTTCGCGATCCACGTCGTGCACGAGGACGCCCACGAGGGGATGCGAGCCATTCAGGGCTGAAAAGCGCCCCTAGGCATGATTGTCCTGTTCGTCGCGATCATCACCGTACACCTGCCAAACGGATTTAGTTCGATCAAACTTCAAACGTTTGACGCCGCTGGAGCTCACTTCGGCCAGCCGGGATATGAAATTGCGCTGTGCTTTGGAGGACCGGGGCCGATTTCGGTTGACGGCTGGCTCAACCGGCTTTTGGGTCGTGTGGCTGGTGGGAAGTCATCGGAGGTGAGCCGCGCGTAGGCTCGGACCGCACGAGCCTTCGCTCCAAGTTGGACCGATATCGAATCAAACCATGAGCTTCTGTCGCCAATCGATCAAAAAGAATATCGCGATGCCATTGTGAGCGTTGCTCACATTGGAGGATGAGATGAATATGACGGCCAAGGGTAAAGGCACAAAGTTGGCGCTTGTGCTCGGCGGAACAGGAAAGACGGGCCGCCGGGTGGTCAGCCGGCTCGAGGAACGCGGTCTGCCGGTCAGGATCGGTTCGAGAAGCAGCGCCCCGCCCTTCGACTGGGAGGCGCCGGGCAGCTGGGCGCCGGTTCTCGATGGCGTCGGCGCGGTCTACATCACCTATTATCCGGATCTCGCCGTGCCAGGAGCAACCGAAGCTATTCAGGCCTTCTGTGCGCGCGCGATGAAGACAGGGGTCCGCCGGCTCGTACTGTTGTCCGGGCGAGGCGAGGAAGAGGCGCAGCGCGCCGAGCAAGCGCTTATCGCCACAGGAGCGGACTGGACCATCGTGCGGGCAAGCTGGTTTGCCCAGAACTTTAGCGAGAGCTTCTTCCTCGAGCCGTTGCTTGCCGGAGAACTCGCACTTCCGGCTGGCGCTATCGGAGAGCCGTTCATCGATGCCGAGGATATCGCCGATGTCGCGACCGCGGCGCTGATGGATGATCGGCATATCGGCCAGCTCTATGAGGTCACTGGTCCCCGGCTGCTAACCTTCGCTGAGGCGGTCGCAGAGATCGCCAAGGCGTCCGGTCGGACCATTCGTTATCGGCAGATCTCGGCCGAGGATTACGCCGCAATGATGGAGCAACAAGGTGTTCCGCCAGACGTTGCGCCGTTCTTACTGTACCTCTTCACCACAGTTCTCGATGGCCGCAACGCCTATATAACTGATGGCGTGGAGCAGGCGGTCGGCCGAAAGCCGCGTGACTTCGAGATTTATGCGCAGGAGACAGCTGCAACTGGCATTTGGAGGGCATAGCCATGCTTGCCGGTCTCCTCGCACTGGCCCGGCATCGGCATTCGCCGGTGCCGCCTTCTACATCAACGCAGCCGAATAGCCAGCCCGACTTATGCTCGACGACAAGGCTCTCTTGGCACAATGGAAGCCAAGCTACGCGCGCGCCTACGCCATGCAGGCCGGCCTTGCGATTGTGTCCGGGCTTCTCGGCTTGATGGCTGCGTGGCAGACAAAGGACTGGCGTTGGGCAGTGGGCGCCGTGCTGATCCTTGCCAACTGGCCCTACACCCTGCTTGGCATCATACCGACGAACAATAAGCTGAAGGCCATTGTCTCCGACGCGGCCGGGCCAACTTCGCGAGCATTGATCGAGAGGTGGGGACGACTGCACGCAGTCCGAACTACCCTCGGTATAGCGGCGGCACTCGCATATTTATGGGCACCAGCGCAGCCTTGATCGGTTTGATCCCAAGATCGACGACGTTCGCAGTCCGATCTTGCCGTGGATGGGAAGATTTACGACGGCTCACGGCGACGCAGCGCCGCGCGTGCTCACGGCACGCTCTAGGATCGCCGGGCATCCTGAAATGCGAGGGCAGAGCGTAAAAAAGCGCTCAACTCAGGTGAGACGAGAAACTTCGCCTGAGTATGCAGTGGTAATGCCTCGGCCGTCTCGCGTGGCGTCATGCTGCTCTTCGGTAGGAAAGCTCGGAGCGCGCCAATTCTCCCACAAGCCCGCTAGGCCGAAGGGTGGACTTATGCGAAGCATTTTGATGCGCATGTTTGGGCGGCCTCAAGGGTCCTGGGTAGGTTGGGTGGCGTCATCATGGCGCGCATGAATGCTGATTGCGGCGCCTGGGTCAGCGACCTCCTCAAAGTCGGACCAAACGATAGCGTGTTGGAGGTGGGTTTGGGTGGAGACAAGTAAAGGGTTTTGCGTGCTGGCGACAAAACCGTAAGGAACCGCCGCCCTCCGGCGCTTACGTAAATAGACCGAACCCAGGCTGATCGGGAGAAGAGCTTGACGAGTTTCGAGGTGAAATCCATCGGGAGGGTCGCGTCCCGCCTGACTGATCTCGGGTCGGCCCCTCTGCAAGCCGACGAAGGTGCACCCGAGGCCTGGCTGGTCTTCGACCCGGAGGTGCTTGAAGGTCTCCGGAGCCTCAGGTGCGGCGATGAAGTTATCGTCATCACCTGGCTCGATCGCGCGCGTCGCGACGTTTTGAGCGTGCACCCACGGGGGGACCCCTCCAGGGTGCAGGAAGGCGTCTTCAGTACGCGCTCTCCTCACCGCCCCAATCCCATTGGCCTGCACCGGGTCGAGATCACCGCCATCGACGGCCGACGCGTGCGGGTGCGCCATCTCGAAGCGTTGGACGGGACGCCGATCATTGACGTCAAGCCAATACTCAGCGGCGATATCGGCCAGCGCTAAGCAACAAACTTGGTGGCCCCTCTTGACAGATAGTAAGTAGTGACTGATCCCGCGTCGCGGCAATTTGTAAATTAGTCGCTTTTGGAGTGCACTACTCCGATCATGGTAAAATCGATCCCGGACGGGCACCATACGGTCACACCGTATCTGAGCTTGCGCGGCGCCGCCGCGGCAATTGACTTTTACAAGCGGGCGTTTGGCGCAACTGAGATAATGCGCATTCCGGGCCCAGGGGAGACGATCGGGCATGCTGAGATCAAGATCGGCAATTTCCCTATTATGCTGGCGGACGAGTTTGCTCCGCTGGAATTCCTCAGCCCGCAGTCACGCGGTGGATCCACGGTTCATATCCACCTCTATGTCGATGACGTTGACGCAACTGTGGCGCAAGCTGTCGCTGCCGGTGGTGCACTAAAGCGGCCGGTGCGGGACGAGTTCTACGGCGACCGCACGGGAACTATCGAGGATCCGTTTGGCCATGTTTGGCACATCGCGACGCATAAGGAAGATTTATCGCCCGAGGATCTGGCTCGCCGTGCCGAACAAGCAATGTATAAGCCTCCGAATGGATAATATTTGTCGGCAACCGGCTAGCCGCTAACACTACGCCCCAACGACACCAGGAAAGGCGGCATCGTTGCCAACAGCCTTCTCGGCGCTGAAATAGACTCGGTCGTCTCAGTGAGGCCCCCGTTTGATCGCCAGCGCCTTATCAAAGCTATTGTTATCGAATAGCAAGCTTTCCACGGAACCGTACCGCAGGTCGACACGCCCGCTCTGGACAGCGGCTGCATTCCGGGCGCGGGCTTGCTCAACCATCTCCTGTGACTGATCAATACCCGCGACATGCCCCGCTGCCGCCAGCTTCGACAGGCGTTCCCACGACTTCTCTCAACCCTGGTTGTACTCGTCATGGCGGCGGTACCAGAAGCTGGCACGCAGGTCGCCGGCACCCACGAACATTCTCTCGTTTCGCCCGCGTGGCGCGCGATCGAGCCACTGGTACATACCCCAGAGGGTGTCCAGCCCGCGTGCATACGCCGAGTAGGTGTGGTAGACGACGCCGTCCTCGAGCGCGAAGGCGCTCATGCCCGGAGCTTCGCGCGTGTACGTCGCCACGTCCGTGCCAAGACCCGCAGCGATCTCGGCGAGCGACTCTCCTTGCCGGCCTCCGGCGACGGCCGCACGTCCATCGCGCGGAAGTTATACTCGATGACTCCCGACTGCTGCTGCTCCTTTGTGTACGCCGCCTGAAAGTCGTAGTTGAAGTCGCTTCCGAACGACGACGCCCAGGGGAAGCTCCAGCCCATCCGCCGCTTGAACGCCTGCAGCTTCGCGAGCGGAGCCCGCGACACCGCGCAGAGCGTGACGTCGTAATTCGCGAGGTGGACGACGAAGCCGTCGAAGCCGTCCGCAATCGCCGAGCAGGACGGACACCCTGCCGTGTACTCGGGCCCGAACATGAAGTGGTAGATGAGCAGCTGCGATTGTCCTCTGAAGAGGTCTGCCAGCGATGCGCTCCGTTCATCGGTCTCGAAACGATACGCCTTGTCGATCCGAACCCACGGCAGTTCCTGCCGCCGCCGCGCCAGCTCGTCGCTGCCCCGCGTCAGCTCCTTCTCCGCCTCGAGCAGCTTGAGCCTTGCCGCCAGCCACTCTTCACGTGTCCCGGTCAGGTGCCTCGTCATCGTTCTTCTCTCCCTTGTGGGTCCTCCGAGAGATTAGTGGTCTGTTCAGTTCAGTCGATTTGAGATCAGGCAGCGCTGTTACGCACGTCCGATCCACGGCCGGAACTCGAACCCTCATCGCAGGCATACTCGTCGTGACGCTTCACCCAATCCATAAGGTTGTAATAGGGACCGGTCTCGTTGCGGCCTTTCGGCGTCATGTCGAGCAGCATGTAGCTCGTGTCGACGAGCTCGTCGCCACGGGCGTAGGTCGAATGGGTATGGAAAACTTCGCCGTTCGCGTCTTTGTAAAAGACGCTGACGCCGGACAGTTCATCGGCCTCGAAATCGCGAAGTTCGTAATTGTAGTAGACCTTCTTCCTGGCGACTTCCTCCGGCGTAAACGACACGTGAAAGTCATAGTTGAAGTCGTTACCGTAGGACGATGCCCATAGCGACTTCCAGCCCATGCGCTTTCTGTAGGCTTCAAGCCTGTCGAGCGGCGCCCGCGAGATCCTGACGAAGCTCACATCGTGATGCGGAATGTGCAGCAGGGCGCTTTCGATATGGTCGGCCGCAAAGGAGCAGCCGATGCAGCCCTCCTCCCAGGCGGGACCAAACATGAAATGCTGAACGATGAGTTGGCTCCGCCCCTCGAAAAGCTGGGCGAGCGTCTTCTTACCGTCCCGCGTATCGAAGACGTATGTCTTCACCCTGACCCAGGGTAGCTCGCGCCGCTCGGCGTTTAGCTTGTCGCGGAGGCGGGTAAGCTCCCTTTCCTTCGCAAGGTGCGCCTTGCGGGCCGCAAGCCACTCGTCGCGCGATGCAGATTTCTGTGCGTTTGCATGTTGGACTCCTTCGCGCACGTTATCGAGCCGAATGACTGCGGCCGTGCGACTACGAAAGATGGGCTGGACACTCGCGCAACTGTTGCGGGGGGAACAACACGCGAACTCGTGTCCAGCCCAAAGCCCTGGGACCTCTAACGCGGGGGTCCATTTATCGGGGTTATCGGATTGCCACTCTCCTTTCGCGAGGAAGCAGCGCGGCCTGTGCTACATCCTCAGTTCTCACTCATCCACGATGACTTCAAATCCACCGTAGATCAGACGCTTCCCATCAAAGGGCATCGGGTTCGTGTCCGGCTTTAGGCGCGGGTCCTCCATCACCTTCTTCATGCCTTCATCACGCGCTTTGCGAGAGGGCCAGGTGATCCAGGAGAAAACGACGGTCTCGTCATGCTTACGTTTGACGGCCATGGGGAAGGATGTCACCTCGCCGTCAGGCACATCATCGCCCCAGCACTCGACCAGCTTGAGGGCCCCATGTTCCTTGAACACAACGGCTGCGTCCTTGGCATGCTTCCTAAATTTTTCACGATTGGCCGTGGGTACCGCCGCGACGAATCCGTCAACGTAGGCCATTGCTTTTCCTCCCTTTGGTTTTGATTAATTAAGCAATCGTTATATAATGCCCTGAGCGGATCGGCTGTCAACTGAATTGTTTAGCGGGGGTTTAGAAAATCATGCAAAGGGGACGCCCAAGAAACTTCGATAAGGCGGAAGCCTTGGATGCGGCGCTAGAACTGTTCTGGAAGCACGGTTATGAAGGCACGTCCATGGCCATGCTGACAGAATCGATTGGGGTGAATGTCGCAAGCCTTTATGCAGCGTTCGGCAATAAGGAAAGCTTGTTTGTCCAATGTGTCGAGCGATACAGCGAGCTGAACGGCGACCTGTATCATGAGTCACTCAAGAAAAAGACGGCGCGCGAGGTGGCCTGTAGCATTTTGGAAGGGGAAGTGGAACTGGTCACACGGCGCGGCACACCCAACGGGTGCCTAATGATTTAAGGGGCGCTGACCACGAGCCCGGCTGCCGAAAAGATCCGGCAAATGATGGCCCGAATGCGGAACACGGCGGAAAAATGGATGTCCGCTCGATTTCGACAAGCCATCGCTGAAGGCGATTTACCCTCAGATGCCGACCCAGCTGCGTTGGCTTGTTATCTCATGACCCTGAATTCCGGTCTGGCCGTACAGGCCAAGAGCGGCGTGGGTAAGAAGCAGCTCCTCAAGGTCATCCAAATCAGCATGCGCGGCTGGCCGTTGCTGCCCGCGAGAAGCTATGTGTCCGCTCGCCGTGACAGCGGGGCGTAGAGCGGACCTTCGAATTCAGCGTCGCCTTCGGAGAAGTAGAACAGCGCCAGCACACACGATGAAATCCGCAAAAAAGGTGGACCTTACACCTCGAAGAGGGCTTTGCGGGCATCGGTGCTTTTCGACTGACATCAACGTAAGGTCCGCTGATGTCGCAGAATGACCTTCAGTCGGAATGATAGGCCGAACTAATTTTATTCAATGGGAAGCGTGCACGAGCTTGAAAGCTGGTAAGCTGGTGCCAAAGGAGTGCGCGCATGACGCTGCTGCTCCTTATCATTGGTTCGCTGATTTTCCTGGTCGCCCTCTCGTTTGGAGTGGAGGCGCTGCGGCGGCGCCCAACTGCGCCGACGGCACTTTACTGGGCCCCTAAAATTTCGATCCAAACGACGGCAATCGGGGGCACTACCATCCGCTACATCAAGACCGGGAAAGGACCAATTCTCGTCCTGCTGCACACGCTTAGAACCCAACTCGATATATTTGAAAAGCTTGTACCGCTCCTGTCGAAGTCGTTCACGGTGTACGCGCTGGACTATCCGGGGCATGGTTTTTCGGACATTCCCAAGACCGACTATGGTCCCCAGCTGTTCGTCAAAACCGTTGAAGGGTTCCTCGACAAGCTTGATCTCAAAAACGTCACCCTTGCCGGAATTTCGATCGGCGGGGTAATTCCGCTGATCGTTGCCGCGAACCATAATCCGCGGGTCAAACGAGTATTCGCCATTAATCCTTATGACTATGCACACGGCATGGGCATCGCGCGCGGGAATGGGTGGGCTTGGCTGACCTTTAATCTCGCCAGAGTGCCGGTGCTCGGGGAAACCGTCATGCGCTTACGCAACAGATTCATTGAGCAGCGCATCCTTGAAGGTGGTGTGGCCAATCCCAAAGCAATTACACCCGGCTTCGGCGCGCAGGTTCGTGCCTCGGGGTTGAGGCAAGGCCACTATCGCGCGTTCCTCAACCTCCTTCGCCACGCACAAATGTGGGATGAGGCGAGGGAGCGCTACGGCGAGATTACGGTACCGGTGTTCGTAGTCTATGGTGATCAGGACTGGTCCCGCGAGGACGAGCGGCAACGCACGGTAAAGGCGATCCCCGGGGCGAAAATGGAGACGGTGGCAGCCGGTGGCCACTTCCTCTCCCTCGATCAGCCTGAGCGTCTTGCCAAGCTGATCAAGTCATTCACCGGTGCCCAGGCTTCGCAAGCGACGAAGCTGGGCCCGGATGATCGCGCGTAGGATCAGCCAGAATGGCACCAGCACTGTCGGAACAACAGCTGCTGCATCGCTGCGCCAATCTGAAAGGCACCTTTGATGGATCAATCGAGCCCACCGACTACCGGTAACGTCGGCATCGGCTGTGCGGTAGCACGTCTCGAAGACGAACGCCTCCTGCGAGGCGGCGGTCGCTACGTTTCGGACCTGATCGCGACCTCCAGGGCCCTGCGTGTCAAGGTGCTGCGTTCGCCCCACGCCCATGCGCGCATACTTGAAGTCGACGCCACGGCAGTCCGCACGCTGCCGGGCGTAGTGGACGTGCTCACGGCTAACGAGCTGACAAACATCAGCGACCTGCCGTGCGACTGGGTTGCTCCGGGTATGGATGTAGTGCCCCAGCATCCAGTCCTGGCGCGAGATCGCGTTCGGTATGCCGGGGAGCCAATCGCGGGGGTGGCTGCCGAGACGGCGCACGCGGCGGAGGGCGCGCTGGCGGCGATCATGGTTGCTTACGAGAAGCTCCCTGCCGTCGTCGATCAGGAAGCGGCTATTAAGGAGGGCGCGCCGCGCCTTCACGATACGGTGCCGAGTAACATTGCCTTCCGATTTCACCGTGTCGGCGGCGATGCTGCGCGGGCGTTCACTCAGGCCGACGTTGTCATCCGACGGCGTTTCGCCAACAACCGCGTGACCGCCGCACCGCTCGAGGGTCGAGCCGTGTTATCGGATTTCAATGCCGGTTCGGGCCGCTTGACGCATCACACGTCGAGCCAGTTGCCGCACGCTCATGCCCGATCCTTGGGCGAGTGCCTTGCGCTGCCGCTTCACAAGTTGCGGCTTGTCGCTCCCGACATCGGTGGCGGATTTGGGGCCAAGCTCGGTTTTTATGCTGAGGACGTCATTTGCGCGCTCCTGTCGATGCGCACCGGCCGCCCCTGTGCCTGGGCCGAAGGACGCAGCGAAAGCTTTCTCGCGACCACGCATGGACGCGACCAGCTCCAATATGCCGAACTCGCGGCCCGGCGCGACGGCCGGATCATCGGCCTGCGGACGCGTCTCATCGCCGATCTCGGAGCTTATGCTTTAGGTATGGGACCGGGCGTGCCCGCGATCAATACCGGGCTTTCTGTCACCGGCCCGTATCGCATTGTAAATGTCGAAACCGAGGTGATCGGTGTTTATACCAACCGCACCCCGACGGGGCCTTACCGCGGCGCCGGCCATCCTGAAGCAAGTTTTCTGATCGAGCGAATGGTGGACGATCTCGCACGAGAGCTCGACCTTGACCCCGCGGAAGTGCGTAGGAGGAATTTTGTCCCGTCCTCTGCTATGCCCTACCGGCTACCGACCGGGCTGACCCTCGATTCGGGAGATTATGCCGCTAACATGAATGCGGCGCTGGCACTGGCAGGCTATACCGAGTTGCGCCAGCGACAAGCACAGCTCCGCCAGGAGGGCCGTTATCTTGGTATCGGCCTCGCCACCATTTCCGAAAGCTGTGGCGTCGGACCTTCGATGGCGATGGGGCCGGTGGGGTTCCGGCGTGCCGGGCACGAAAGCGCGCGCGTGGCCGTTCATGCCGACGGGCGCGCGACGGTGTTCTGCGGCACTCAGAGCACCGGACAGGGCCACGCCACCAGTCTCGCCCAAATCGCGGCTAGTGTGCTTGGTATTGCACTCGACGATATCGAAGTCGTGGAAGGTGACACACAGGCGGTGCCGTTCGGCACCGGGACCTTCAACTCGCGCTCAATGGCGATCGGCGGCTCGGCCGTGTACGAGGCGGCTCGCAAGATCATTGACAAGGCCAGAAAGATTGCCGCCTACAAGCTGCAGCGGCGCACACGTGATCTCATCTATGAGAACGGTGTCTTCCGCGTGATGCCACACGCCGGGGCAAGCGCTCCAATCGCACATTTGGGCAAGAAGCTTGCAGAAAAGGCGATCCGCACCGTCTTCAAGCGGCGCAGCGGCTTCGAGCTTCCCGTCATGCAGCGTGATGCCGAAGGGGTGACCTTCGCGGATGTCGCATCCGCGGCGCACCTCGGGGACGACCTGCCGCTCGGCATGACACCCGGCCTCGAAGAGAGCTACTTCTTCGATCCCCCGGACATGCCCTTCGCCTACGGGGCGCAGGTTGCAGCGGTCGAGGTTGATCCCGAGACAGGGCACATTGCGCTGCTGCGGCATGTGTTGGTGGACGACTGCGGCCGGGTCATCAACCCGCTGCTCGTCGAAGGACAGATGCATGGCGGCGCGGCCCAGGGCATCGGTCAGGCTCTCATGGAGGCGGTGGTTCACGGCAGCGGCGGCGAGCCGTTGGTTCGCGGCTTCAGCGAATATGCGATGCCGCACGCGAAAGACCTGCCTGCGTTTGAGACGGGTCATACCGAAATTCCAACCAAATTGAACCCCCTCGGCGTCAGGGGCGTCGGCGAAGGCGCTACGATCGGTGCCACTCCAGCGGTCGTGAACGCCGTTCTCGACGCTCTCGCGCCGCTCGGCGTGACTGAAGTTCCATTACCGATGACGCCAATGCGGGTCTGGCGTGCCGTCGAACGGGCACGAAATGGTCTGGTAGCCATGACGACGGAAGATTCCCATGAAGACTTGTCGCCCGTCGGCAAGCCGATGCACGCGAATTGAGGGGCCAGCCCGATGCCTGAAGTATCGATGACAGTGAATGGGCGTGCCGTCCGCCGTGAGGTTGAGGGACGCACGATGCTCGTTGACTTTCTCAGGGAACAACTCGGCCTGACAGGCACACACGTCGGCTGCGACACCACCCAATGCGGAGCCTGTGTCGTGCACGTAAACCGTGTAGCCATGAAGTCGTGTACGATGCTCGCGCTGCAATGTGAGGGCGCGGAGGTCACAACCATCGAGGGCTTGGTCCCACCCGGCACTCCGCTCCATCCGATGCAGGCGGCGTTCCGCGAACACCACGCGCTTCAGTGCGGTTACTGCACGTCCGGCATGGTGATGATGGCGCTCGATATCGTACGTCGCTGCCGTGAGCCGGACGAGGCGACCATTCGAGAGCAACTCAAGGGCAACATCTGCCGCTGCACAGGCTATCACAACATCGTCAAGGCGATTGCCGCTGGCGCGGCGGCAATGGCCGCCCAGCACGGATGAGAGCGGGCTATGCGCGACTTTGTCTATTACCACCCGACCTCGCTCGACGAAGCTCGCCAGCTCGCCATGCAGCAGGGCGCGATGCTCCTCGCCGGTGGCCAGACGCTCCTGCGCGATATGAAGCTCGGTCGGCACTCGCCAACCAGCCTTATCGACGTCACAGGCATCGTTCCCAAAGAGATCGAATCTCTTGATGGCGCGGTTTGGATCGGAGCGGGTGCTACACACGCTGAAGTCGCCAGCTCACCCGTTCTGCAGCAATATCTGCCAGTTCTCGCCGCCCTAGTTGACCACATTGGTGACCCTGCTGTGCGCAACAGAGGCACACTCGGCGGTGCCCTCGCGGCCAACGAGCGGGCCGGCGACTACCCCGCTGCTTGTCTCGGGCTTGGCGCCACCGTGCACACGACAAGGCGAAAAGTCGCGGCCTCGGAGTTCTTCGTTGGTGAGGGTCGGACAGTGCTTGATCCAGGAGAGATTATCACTGCCGCGACGTTCCCAATTTCAAGGCGGGCCGCATATGTCAAGTTTCTGAACCCGGCAGCGCGTTACGCCATGGTCGGCGTATTCGCAGCCTGGGGGGAGGACGGCACTCCTCATATAGCAGTGACGGGCGCGCGCACCGACGGCGCGTTCCGATGGGAAGAAGCGGAGGTGGCGCTCACCGCCGGTTTTGTCGCCGAGAGATTGCGCGGCATTCGTCTGTTGCACGAGAATTTAGCGGAGGACCTGTTCGCGGACGCGGCGTATAGGGCGCACCTCGCGGAGGTATTTGCTCGTAAGGCGGTCGCGTTAGCCAGCGGTCCCGCTCCCGGAGTTATGGTGCTGTCGCACGGCACGCAACTAGCGAACATCTCTTTATCTTTGGGCAATGCTGAATCCAGCGCGAGCTGTACGCAGGCAAGCGCTTGACGGGGGCACTCTTTGGGGTAATCGCCATAGGACTCCAACTTCTTCGGACCGCTTGATGGCCCACACATAAAACGAACGGGGTCCACTTTGTTCACTTGCGGCGGGGATCGCCTGCCCCAGATTCGGGAAAGTGTGGCGGACCTTAGGGCGACGGCGACGATTTAACGGGATCAGAGTTTTCGCTATCGTCCTCGACCAAAACTTTGAGCGTTTTTTTTGAAGCGAGGATTCTGGCTTCGTCCTTTGACTTAACCGCTGTCGCCGTCACGCCTTCTGGCGAGACGGTCACGACCTGTATGGCATTCCCTTTTTGTCGGATGATAGATTGCGGTTTTGGCCTTAGCTTTCTTCTTTGGCATCGGACGCACCCCCTCGCGAAGATTGGCTGCCCGGCCAATCCCCGTTTGACCTGGGCAGCTATGGGTGCGTGAAGGTTAGGAACTTAGCCAGCCTCTCTGCTCGGGCGTTTGGAGTGCCATTCGCTTCTAACGCACGCATATTCCGTGCGCAGATAACGGTTCGCCGAGACAGTTTGCGGAACGTCGAAACCAAACCAGACCGCGAACGCCGTAGTCGGCGCGGAGCGCGGCCCTCACTGTCTCAAGTCCGATGCCGCGGCTGGCGCCGATGACGAGAACCCTAGCCATGTGCCTTCCCAAACTCATGTTTTCGGTGTGATCTTGACAAGCATGTCACGGAACGTTGCTTCGGTTAGTGGCACTTCGCAGATCAAAGCCCGCACGTAACATCTTAAAGCGGGGCCCGATACGGACAAGCAGTAGCTAAGTGTGAATGAACTTGAGGTGCTGCGCGGTGCAGCCAAACAGCGTGTTGTCTATATTGGCTTGTTCCCCCCGATTGCCTGACGCAAGGGCTTAAATGGATACTGACGTTCTGGTCGTCGGAGCCGGCCCAACCGGATTGATGCTTGCCAATCAACTCGCTCGGCGAGGTGTGCGGGTGCTAATCATCGATCGGCATGCAGGGCCGTCTCTTCAGACGCGCGCACTCGGTGTGCAAGCGCGCACCTTAGAAATTTACGCACAGCTCGGCATCATCGATCGAGCGCTGGAGCTTGGCAAACGCGGCACCGGCGCGAACTTCTGGGCGCAAGGGCGGAAAATGGCGCGCATTCCTCTGGGCGACGCTGGGAGATATGTTACGCCCTATCCCTTCATTCTCATCCTCGGCCAGGATGACAACGAACGGATCATGGGCGACAGGCTTCGTGAGCTGGGCGTTTCGGTTCAGTGGAACACCGAGCTAGTCGGTCTTGCGCAGGAATCCGACAAGGTTACCGCAACGCTAAGGCTGCCCGACGGGACGGAAGGAAAACTCGTCACCGCGTGGATCGGCGGATGCGACGGCGCCCACAGCACAGTGCGCGAACGGAGTGGCATCACGTTCCCCGGCGCGCCTTACGAACACGTGTTCTATGTCGCCGATACCGCGGTGACGGGGAGCATGGTCCCGGACGAAGTCAACGTCTACCTGTGGCAGAATGGTTTTCATCTGCTTTTCCCCATGCGCGGGGAGGATCACTGGCGGATCGTCGGCATCCTGCCGCTACAATTGCGCGACCGCACTGACCTGAAATTCGAAGCTGTGGTTCCTTCGCTACGCCACGAGGCGGGGGCCGGATTCTCGATCAAGGCATGCACGTGGTTTTCGACCTACCGCATTCATCACCGGGCTGCGTCGCGCTTCCGTGACCGCCGCTGCTTCTTGCTCGGCGACGCCGCGCACATCCACAGCCCGGTGGGCGCGCAGGGCATGAACACCGGCTTGCAGGATGCGTACAATTTGGCTTGGAAACTAGCGCTCGTCGTCAAGGGCCAGGCAGACGCGGCGTTGCTCGGTTCTTACGAGGAAGAGCGTGTGCCGGTCGCGCTCCGTTTACTGAACACAACCGATCGTGCATTCAGGCTGGTCGTTTCCGATAGCCCGCTCGCCGGCCTAATACGCACAAAGATCCTTGCGCGGATCGCTGCGTTTGCGATGAGCCTCAAACCCGTACAAGCGATCGCGTTTCGCATCGTTTCGCAGACCGGCATTCACTACCGAAACGGTCCATTATCGGAGACGCTGGAAGGCATCCCGCATAGCGCGCCTCGTGCGGGCGATCGCCTCCCGTGGCTTCGACTTAAATTTCAGGCAAACGGCACCGTGGAGGATTCGTTTCAGAAACTCGATGATATGCATTTCAATCTCGTTGTGATCGGGCAGCCTCCGCCTCCTGAAGGCGCAATTGGTCTTGGCGATCGGCTGCGCATCCACGTCATTCCCGCTGATCCTGTCAATGACATGGAATTGGCACGCGCGCAGATTGTCCAGCCCTCTTTCTATCTGCTGCGTCCCGACGGCCATGTGGGACTTTGCGGGGTTCACCTGGAAGTTGCGGCAATCACACGCTACGTCTCCGAACATTATGTCCCCTAGTGGGTTCGCCATTGGCAGATGTTTGTCGCCGAGGAAGGCGTGCACCACCTCGTCGCGCTGGTGCTGGCCGATCTAGTTGCGCTGTCGTCACCAATCGGGTCGAGCGGCAATGTGCTTGAAGATCTGGCAGCCGCGCTCGCGGCGATCACCATCGGCTCCGAATCCCGATTGTATTTCATTGTGCGCCCGGAAGATGCCGCGCAACTTGCCGTGCTTCAGACTGCGCTCGGTGGCGTGGCTTTCCCAGGCGTAAGTGTCAACGGCGGCAGCGTCTCAGGCATCACGGTGATCGTGTCCGATCAGCTTGCGGACTCAACCGCGCTGCTGGTTGATGCATCGCAGTTGCTCACGGCATCGACGCCGATCAGGTTGGACGCCAGTGAAGAGGCGATGCTCGACATGGCGGGCGGCAACACACCAACTTTCAATCTGTTCCAGAAGAATGCCGTCGGCTTTCGCGCCGAGGCCGGGATGCCAGCCTAAACCACCACAGGAAGGATCTAGAGAAAACCGGAGTCGAGTTGAACTGCACACCATGACCAAGCCAAGACTATGGGAAAGGCTGCACCTGTCCCAATGGGAACGAGTTAAAGCGATGGCCGACCACCTCGGCTTTAAGGTTCAACGGCTTAAAAGTTGATCAGTGCCGGTTGCTCATGCCCAATGTCGTAGGTAACGACACCCTCACCGAAATCGAGTTTACCGACACCCTCACCAACATTGAGGCTTTGTTGCGCGAGGCCGCCGAGGAAAAACTGTTCCCCTCCGCCACGTGAGGTTGAGTTGAACGAAAGTGGGGGGTGCCGGGGTACGCCATGGATTAGGATCCATAGCCTCCCCCCAACAACACAGGTTCGCTCCTTAATCTTTTGCGGAGTTTTTGCCAGGCACCTTAGACGTTCATCGCCTGATCCGGCTGATCTTGGAGCCCTCAAGGCTCAAGTTGTACATCAATCCTTGCGGGTCAAGAACAAAGGCAATGATGGGGCGGGTGACGGTGTCGGTGTCGATGGCACCGCCGGCTCCGACCGTGACCAGCACGATCGAACCATCGACGCCAAACTTCCAACGATCAGCGTGCCGGAAACCGGCGAGGGATTTTTCGGTCATGAACATTATGATCACAGACCGAGATTGGAATCCGAGTTGGAATCCGAAGGAGGCCGACAGGAGATTGTAGTACCCGGCCGGGTTCCCCTTGATGATAAGGACTCCTTCTCCATACTCGCCGCCTAAACCGATGCCTGCCTTGATAACGGAGGGAAACACCAGAAAGCCCGCAGCCTTCCGGCCTAGTTCGCGGGCACTGGGATTCTGTTTGTCAAAGCTACGAAGGGTTGCGTTGACCTTGGCATTGATCGCGGCTGCCGAAGCCGCGTTACCCGGCTGCGGCGCTACGATCAACGCAAATAGGATCAAGCATAGGACTCGAAACGCCTTCATATCGCGACCTTGAGCGTCATTGCCGGCTACGAAGAACGCACTTTAAGCAGACTAGCTAGAATCTACCCTAGCACCGCCGCTCACCCGGGCCTGTAGCTTCGCCGCAACGTTAGAAGCAATAAAAATGGGGCCAACGCACTCGATCGGCTGGTCGCCGCGAAAACGATCAGAGAGATAGGCCGGGAGCGCGTGACTTCGCTCCATGCGGGGAAACTAGTCGGAAGGGATTCCGAGTCCGTTTATTACTAGGTTGCATGACGCAAAGAGGAAGCCCCGGCGCAGTGAGCTGCCGCCAGGGCTTCCCGCTCGTTCAGGTGAGGTGACTGGTCGCGACCAGCCTCACGAGACTATCAGGCACTATGTTGCACTACTGTGAGGTGAGGGTGAGGAACCCTCAGCTAGGAAGCCGCGATGAACAAACTTCACCATGGTTTTGGTCATTGCCTTTTCGCTGTTCGCCCTCGCAGCGGGGGGCAAGTTCAAAACTAAGCAGCGATACGTCACGCCAGCCCCTGAGCAACAATTGAAGTCATACAAGGCACGAAGAAAATCCGACCGAGAGAAGGTCGACTATCAGAGCGTGGAGTGCGGCGAGGTGGAGACTGACGGAACACAAGGATCCCGTGACGCGTTTGAATTGGGGCAAAGTTATCAACGGATCTCTTGGAGGATGCAATGCCTCCCAAGCTCATCGCGCTCGGAGTGATAGTGATTGCGATAGTCCTGTCGATCATGATGATGATTATCGCACCCCCGCAAGACACGACCCACCACTCCGCCGACGCTGGAGACTTTGCCAGCAGCTCTGCATGGAAGCTGGGCCCCTGGGGCGGCGTCGAGTTCACCAACGCCGAGCGACCAGGGGTGCGGTTGGTAGAGTAGAGCGCCCACCGAAAGCCTTGCTGAATAAGTTACGCGAGCGGAGTTTCTAGCTCGTGCCCTAAACGCGGCGAACGACAAGGCCCGCGAGTTGGGTTGGATCGCATAAGAGGCGCCGACCGAAGCCAACGCCGCGTTAGGTGTGGGTGTCAATTATGGGCGAAGAGGCCAACCCTAGGGATTGCGTCGGACACTGCGATCTCTGGGACATTGCTGTCCAACCAAGCCCAGACACGGGATAGCGAGTGGTTCTCCCGACAGCGAGGACAAAGGATTGCTGTCTTAGTCCTCGGCAGGTTTCTGTAACTGGATCGATCGACTTCAACGCCAGTGGAAACTTGGTGCCCAGTGGTCGGGCACACAAAAATCAAGGTGCCCATGGTGGCCTCCCCGAACTTGATACGCCGCTACATCACGCTCAGTAGGCAAATATCAAAGGCTCATTACATAATTGTTGCAAGTCGTGCGCTGCAATCGGCTCGAAGCCGACGCTCAATGCTGGTCGCTAAACTATGCGGGAGAAGCTAAACTAACCTTTCAAGCCCACCAGCCGGGCTCAAAGGGGGGAACATGCAGCTCGATCTATCAGCACCCAAGGTCATCACTTTCAGTATCGCGGTCGTCATTGCCTTGATCGCCTCAATTATTCACTACGCTCATCTCAGCGTCCCGTATGTCACCACCGGGTTCACGCTCCTGTTGGTTGGCTTTTTGGTCCTGGCCGCCGGCAACGTGCTTCGCGGATTGTAGGCAAAGCGGAGCAGATAGTGAAAGGGCGTCGGCCGAAGCCGACGCCCTTTATCCGTGGCTGAAGCCGGTCCGGTGGTGTCTCAGTACCACCGAACGCAAGCGCCTCCACTCCATCGCGCACACCTGCGGGCCTGGCGCTTGGTGGTTCTGGCCACGCAGACACCATTAATTCGTACCCGACCCGCGCCGCATGCTTCGCGGATTTGCGTGATCATGCCGTCCGCCTGATGAAGCGGCGCGGGCGACATGGCCTGCACGGACGTTGCCAAGGTCAAGGCAAAAGCAACAGCGATCAATCTCATCATTGGTTTTCTCTCATGATTGGGGATGTTTCTTGGCCTATCAGCAGCTACTTTCGATCATAATTTTTGGCAGGCACCTCCGAGCATGGAGTTCATAATTGGCACTTACAGCGACATACCGAGCCGAAGACCCGGCGCGGTGAGCGGTATTAATTCGAACGGGATTAGCAGCCTTAGCGCGCCTTTTTCGGCTCATCCATAGCGCGCTTTATTGGCTTGGCAGCATCAGCTGCCACCTAAGTCGATAGAGTGCGGACCTCTTCCGCTTGGGCAGCGAGTGCGTCGAGTTGATTGCGCCAATAGGACGATTGCATCTCCACGGCCTCAGCCAGGTTCTTCGCGCCGGCCAGGCTCTTTGCAAGATCGAAGCTTGAATTGATGTTGCGTTGAGCAATATCGATGATCTTTCGGTTAAGCGCCACCGCACCCTGACCAGCTGCGTCAAAGGATTTCTCCCAACTCTGCAGGACGCCTTCGAGGGCATCCTTAGAACGCTCATAGGTCTCACGCATTTGAGCAATGTTCCTTTCGGCAAGGTCGCGCATTGCCTGTGGCACCTCTGTGTCGCGTGCAAATTCTTCAAATTGAGCGGCGGTTTTTCGGAAGCTATCACGCGCTTTGTCAGTGGCAACTTTGGGATCGAAGGTTTCATTCATGGAAGTCGCCTTTCCAGTTTTCAAACTGTTGAACACGAACCGCATTCCTGCTTCCCCGTCTTCGCCATGAAGATTTCATTTACGCGTACGGCTGCCCACTACTGTAAGAATTCCAACCGCATAGCTGGCGGCGTTCCGGCGGGCAGCGGCACGACCAATAAAGCCATCCTAATCCATGGTCCAGGCAAGAAAGAGACCGACAGGACCGTGGGCGCCCTCATATCGTTGGATAGGGCAATTTGACCGCTGGCATATCCACGCCTGATTCGTCGATTTCCTGTTGGGGAATTCCTCCGCCCAACCTTACTGCGGGGGTGCTTGACCCGGAGGTTTACCTTTGTCTCCGAGTTTCATTGCAGGAGTGCCAGGGGACGCCTAGCATCGGCACGCCGAAGGGAGTCTGACGAAGGAGACCTCAATGCGTTATCTCCCCATGATAGTTGCTGCCGGTCTACTTAGCGCCGGATTACTTGCGGGTTCCGGCCCGGCCAACGCCGTCCCCACGCTCGCGTTTGATCGTTCCGCTGTCGCGGACACGTTGGTCGAGAAGGCGGGCTACTATTACCGTCGTCGTTATGGCTATCGGCCTTATTACGGCTATGGCTATCGGCCTTATTACGGCTATGGCTACCGAAGGCCCTATTACGGCTATGGGTACCGACGGCCCTATTATGGTTATGGATATGGGCGTCGCTGGCGTTACTGAGGCCCAACCCAGGACACCGATCTTTAATTCGCGGGTTCAATAAAAGCCGCTTTTGCCGTGGGCGGGGCGCTGTGGGCCGCAGAAACGACCGTGGGGCAGAACGTGGGGCGAAACCGCAAATCGCCAGTAAAGCCTTGCGGAGCAACTACGTGGAACGGTGGAGGCAGTCATCGGCGAACCCGTCTCTGTTGGTGGTTTCCCTGCTAACAGGGAGAAATACAGGGAGGATTGCCATGTGACGGGGCCGGTCCCAGCAAGATGCGATAAATTGTTACGCGATTTTCGGTAGGATAAGGACATTTGAACGATCTTTTCGCTGTGCCAAAACAGGGAGATAACAGGGGCGAAGCAGGGAGTGCTGGCGATCTTGCAGGGACCCCCCTGACGTGGAACAGCTCCTTCTTTGAATGATCTTTTCCTTGTTGTCCTGCCATTGCGCCCAGCAATGAACAGCGCGCTAGCCCCCGCATTCCAGAAAGTAGCATCGTCGAAGAGCAACTCCCACTCGGTTTGGTCGTCAGTTCCCACTCGCCGTGGTCTTCCCTGGCATCAGGGCTAGTGGAACGCATTTAAGCGAGGCATTGCTCCGCAATCTCGTTGTCTGCTTATGGCACGTGCGGACTTTAAGCGGGCTCGCCGCACGTCCGCTATCGCGGGCAAAGCAGACATTCCCCGCAACGGTCCAACTAAATCACCATTTCGCCCTAATGTCACACGAGTTGTCACTTGCGGGCCAAAAACAAAAATGGTGTATAGCGATTCGAGAGCGCGGGACTAGCACTTAGCTAGCCCGCGGTCGCGTGGCCCCAGGAAACTGCGGGACAACTTTTCTCCTCGCGGGGATGGTTTAGCGGCCGCTCTCATTCAGCAGAAATCCCGGCACGGATCGGCGACTACGCACGAATTGCGTGAGGTGTCCATCGGTCCTTGCCCTCGTTGAATGAGGACGGTCGATGATAGATATCAAGAAAGCTGAGGCACACCGCGCGGAAGTCAATCCGCCTCTTCGGGACACGGCGCCCACCGAGTCTGAGGTCGCCAGTTCTTGCCCGGCAGAAATCCGGCAGAGCAATAACACGGGAAGTGATCTCGGTGGTGTCGTTCACGGTGGAGACGTGAATGCTGCCGCGTCTGATCGCGTTCGGCAGATTGAACAAATCGACGATGAAATCCGGCGCGCCGTAGAGCCGGGTGCTATCGAAAATGTTCCGGTCGGAGCTCTGAAGCCGGATCCGCATAATGCCCGCAAACATCCCGAGAGCCAGATTGAGTTGCTGGCAGCGAGCATCCGCCAGTTCGGCTTTGTCGGCGCCATCATAGTCGACGAAGGTAATAAAATTATTTCAGGTCATGGGCGCCATGAGGGCGCCAAGCGCAACGGGATGGACGTCGTCCCGTGCATCCGCGTCACCCATTTGACGGGGAAAGCGAAGATTGCCTTGGCACTGGCTGACAATCACCTGGCCGAACTCTCAGCCTGGGATGAGCCGGCTCTGACGTTGCAACTGGAGCAGCTGTTGACACCTGATCTCGATTTCGATTTCGAGGTGACGGGTTTCGACACGGTCGATGCTGACCGGCTGCTTGGGCCTGAGCCTGATCCGCTCGTCCGGAAATCCGGCACTGGTGAACTTTCAATGGATCCCGACGACAACGCTCCGCGCCTCGAGACAGAAGGGCCGAGCGTGTCGCAGCTCGGTGATCTGTGGGACCTCGGTACCCATCGCCTCTTCCACGGCGATGCACTTGATCCCCGCAGTTACGAGGTGCTGCTCGGTGACGAAGTAGCCACACAGATCGTGACCGACCCGCCCTACAATGTGCCCAACCGCGGCCATGTCTCGTCCAGGCCATTTCGTGAGTTTGCGATGGCCGCGGGAGAGATGTCCCCGAAAGAATTTCGTGGCTTTCTTGCTCGTGGGTTTTCGCTCGCAGCGGAAACGGCCCGGGATGGCGCGATATTCCATGTTTTCATGGATTGGCATCACCTGGGCGAAATGCAGATGGCGATCAATGACGCAGGCCTTGAGGTCAAGAATCTATGTGTTTGGGCTAAGCCGTCGCCCGGCATGGGAAGCTTTTACCGCAGCCAGCATGAACTCGTCTTCGTCCTCAAACATGGCACGGCAAAGCACATCACTGCCGCTGGTGGCGGAGGAGGAAGAGACGTTTAGGTCGCGAGGCGACGACATCATGACGCGCCAACCTGGTGAATTCCTGAATCCAGGCCGGATGACGCAGGAAAAACTTGAACGCCTGAAGCGCGACATCTCACCCCATGCCTACGCGTCCCAATACCAGCAGCGGCCCGTGCTTGGGGGTTCGGGCATGTGCTCTGTCGACCGCCTTGCACGCTACGACATACCTCCGAAATTCGAGCTTATCATCCATAGTTGGGATATCGGCGCCACCTTAGAAGGCAATCCTTCGGTCTGCACAAAGTGGGGTGTCGCCGCCGATTTTGCCGGCCGAGATAATATCTATCTGACCGATGTCGTCCGTCTGAAACTCGAGCTTCCTGACGTGCGTGACGCCATCAAAGCCCGCGATAAGCTTGACAAGCCAGACCTGATCGTCATCGACCATCGGGGTGCCGGCATCGGAGTGGAGCAAGACCTCCGTAAAGCCGGCTATTGCCATCTGTATGCCGCGAGCAAAGACGGGACCTCCAACGACAGCAAGATCTATCGCTTTGGAAGAGCGCTTCTCTACATGTACGATGGGGTCGTGAAATATCCTGTCTCGGCCCCTTTCTTAGACGACGTGCTTTATGCTCTTGCGACATTCCCTGGACTCAAGGAGTTCGATCTCATTGACAGTATCACACAACTTGTCGCTTACCCGGAGAACGCGTTGATGTTCGCTCGGCAGAAACACCGGCCGACGCATTTATAGTTGATCACGACCTGAGCCACAGAAATCGCTGGGTGTGGTTGACTTTTTTATCGCGCTTTTGCGCGCCGAGGTCCGCCGGCGGGACTTTATTGACCCAAAGCAGACATGGATGATCAGTTCATAGGCGCTGCGCTTACTACGCCTGGACGCCGGTAGTCAGCCGCCGATCACCTCAAAGGTGACCTCCACATTCCCGCGTGTAGCGTGCGAATAGGGACAGATCTTCGTATGAGCTTCCTCGACGAGCTTCTCAAGCTCGGCCTGCGGCAGGCTCTTGTCATCGACACGCAACTTGACGGCGAGGCCGAAGCCGCCTCCCTCGCGCGGACCGATGGAAACAGCACACGTCACCTCGGCCTTGCTTGCGTCCTGCTTGTGCTGCTTGCCGACAAAGTCGAGGGCACCGCCGAAGCACGCGGCATAGCCGGCGGCAAAGAGATGCTCGGGTGTGGCTGTTCCAGGCTTGCCTGGTCCGCCCATCTCCTTCGGCAGAGAAAGATCGGCGGCGACGACAGCATCGCTCGACTCGGTATGCCCATTGCGGCCGCCGGTTGCCATCGCGGTCGCTGTAAACAATGGCTTGATCTTGTCCATGACAATCCTTCATTCCGGTAGAGCCGCCAGCATCACTTCGGTGGTCGGCCTGCTTGATGAGAATTCGGACCCGAGCGAGCGTCTCGCCAGTCACTCAGCTAACGGCCTCAGGTAGTGGGGGTATCTCTCGGTTTGACTTGCGACGCTCTTAGTTGGCGCGTGCTCTCGTTCCTCGATCTCTCTGGAAAGCAACCACTCTGCCATTTCGAGATCGGTCTGAGTTACCTCTGCAACGTCGGCCTGCCGAGCACGCTGGATAAACTTTTTTGCTTCAATGAGGTAGTCCATTGAAACCTCCTACTTACCGGCTTTGCCTTCATATATGGCGTGCGATAAGAGAATTCACGTCGTTTAGGGGTGTCCCGGAGACATCCCCAATCCGCGTTGATCAGCGGTGCGGATTTCTGTTGGGACAAAAGGGGAATCTTTCACCTTGCGAATGAAACTCCCGTCCGCGTCTCGCATTGAGAGAATGCGATGCCGAAGAAATCATCGTTTTCCTACGGCGCTGGTTTTCGCTCGCTCACGCGCGAGATTGCAGACCCGGTTGCTTTGCCGGTAGAGGGCACGCTTCCCTCCTGGCTCAATGGCACGCTGTTGCGCACCGGGCCCTCTAAGTTCGAGGTAGGAGCCCGAACCTATAATCACTGGTTTGATGGGCTGGCGATGCTGCACCGCTTCGCCTTCGAGGATGGCGGCGTTACCTACGCCATAATTGATGCGGGGCAGTTCGATGGGCGCGTCAACCACGCAAGCGCAACGCGAAGTCGCGCGAGGTAAAGTTGATCGATGGCACTCGCGTCAGGATAGGCGATGAAATCAACGGCAAGGCCGTCACCATCGGCGAAAGCATTGACATGATGAAAGGCGAATGTGGCATCAGCCGTGACGCTGCGCACAAGCCGCCCGGAGTTCTTCTCGACATATGCGTTCATTCAGCCGATGGCGGCCGAGGATGTTGCGGCCGCAGTGGTCGAAGCAGCGCGCAAGGTCGTCATCGATTCCGAGTGAGTGAATTCTCGCTCAGTTTGACGCCGGAGTAACGCATCCACCAGCAGACTTCTTGGTGTCTTCCAGATGCGACAGCCTCACTGTATTACCTTCGGTCGCCAATTGGGCGATGCTACGAAGGAACTCCATGAACTGAGCGACCGGCAAGCTCACGCGCGCGCCGATCCCCTATACGCTGCTCCGCGCGACGCACGGTGCCGACGACAGAAAGGGCAACGTGCAGCTGCACTCCTGCAGCCTTCTCGGCTTCGATCAGATTCTTTCCCGCGGTCTGGAAGAAATCCATGGCCGCCTGGTCGTCGAAGGACGGAGAGTTCGCCAAGTCGACGACGACCTGTGCACCTTCAAGCGCTTCGGCAAGACCTTCACCAGTGATTGTGTTGATGCCGGTATTGGGCGCCGCTGCAAGTGCCTCATGCCCGAGCTGGGTCAGCTTGCTCACGACCTTCGAACCGATGAGGCCAGTTCCTCCGATTACTACGATCTTCATTAACTTCGCCCTTTTGTTGAACTCTTCGCCTTCCGCCTATAACGGAAGTCATAATGGGCAAATCGCGAATGTCGGGCATTTTGTCACCTGGAACTGTCACATTCCATAAGCTGGCTCTCACAAGGAACCTAACTATTGACGGTGCTATCCCCTATCTCGCGGGAGGGCTGCGTCCGCTAAGGGTCATAAGCGACGGTCGCCGGCCATCAGCAAGCTGTCAGCTTTCAGCCCTAAAGCGGTCTTAGTCTGGCGGCCAACGGTAGAAATCGCGGTCATAGTGTCCGGCATTTTGTGCTGACACGGATACCCTGCTGATAAACCCCATGAACGAAGCTCTAAGTGCAAAAAAGATCTCAGGCGGCGTGGTCCACGACTTGCCCGCGGACCTGAAAGAGGCACTTACCTCCGACGCAAAAGCGCTGGAGACGTGGGAGGACATCACGCCTCTGGCCCGTAATGAATGGATTTGCTGGATCGAGTCGGCCAAGAAGACTGGAACAAGGACTCATCGGATCGAATGGGGCTGTTCCAGCCTCAGAGACGGAAAGCGAAGACCGTGTTGTTGGCCTGGCTGTCCGCATCGTTGAGATCATCGCGACACCCAACACACACGTTTTGCACCTGTTTCATTGACGCCCGGACCGGCGCACATGTGATCGGATTTTGCGGAAGTCCGATCCGGATGGTTAGCGGAGCTAAACTGACAAGGAATTTTGCAAACGGAATTGCAAACGAACCACGCGAGACATGGCCACCGTTCTTCGATTGGCAGGAGAAGGGGGACGGCACTTTTGAGATCGCCGATCAGATCGCTGCCCTGCTAGCGGCTCTGAGGGGCCACAGGTTGCATCCCATCGTGAGCCTCGCAGTGGCCACCGGGATGCGGCGCGGTGAGCTTCTAGCGCTTCGATGGTCTGACGTTGATCTTAATGCCGCGTCACTAAAGGTCGAGCGATCACTTGAGGAGTTGAAGGCCAAACTGAGGTTCAAGTCTCCCAAGACGAAGCACGGTCGTCGCACCATCATCCTGCCAGCGTCAGCCGTCAATATGCTTCGCGACCATCGCAAGGAGCAACTAGAACTTCGCCTTTAGCTCGGCATGGGCAAGCATGAGCTCGCCGCCTTGGTGTTCTGCAACCATGACGGATCGCCGATCTCCCCTAACTACATTTCGAAGCTCTGGCGCATGACGATATCCGCAATTCCGCAATTTCCGAGAGTAAGCTTCCATAGCCTTCGTCATAGCCACGCAAGCGCGCTCATCGCTGCCGGGATTGACGTCGTGAAGGTATCGCGCCGCCTCGGGCATAGCTCGCCAGTGATCACCTTGGGCGTCTATGCACATTTATTCGGGGAGGGGGACGACGGCGCCGCCGCTGCTATTGAAAAGGTGCTTGGCTAAGCCTCCGGTCCCAATTCGGTACCAATTCCCGTATTGTGCTACTGCAAGAGGCCGGATTCCGGCCCTTTTTCCTACTTTTCTACCAATTGCAAGGAGAGATGGAAGCTTCTAGGTAAGGCCGTTAATTCGCGTCCCGGTTCGAGAGGCAGGTTGGTGCAGGATCTCGCGGAGAAACGCCCTTCGGCCGGCGAGGATTGCCACACCGTGCTCGTGGTCTGCTCCACCTTTCGCGACCATCGCGAGCTGCCGCGTCTTGCCCGTCCGGGTCTCACCTTTCTGTTTCATGACTATGCGAGCACAAGCCTCGAAGAGCTGATTTGCGGCGGGGCCGAGGAGTTGGACGGCGCCGCCGATCCGGTCGCCGAAATCGCCCGCATCTGCGCAGCGATTGGGAATCGCGACATCGCCGCGATCGTCAGCACCGACGATTATCCCGGCGCCGCGCTCGCCTCCGTGCTCGCCGCGGAGCTTGGCCTGCCAGGCCCCGACCCGAAAGCGAGCCTCATCTGCCAGAGCAAATATCTGTCGCGGCTGGGGCAAAGCCGCATCGTTCCCGATGCGGTTCCTCCCTTCTGGCCGATCGACGTCGCCGCCCACGCCGCGCTCCCCGATGGGCTCACGTTCCCCGCCTTCGTTAAGCCGATGAAGTCCTTCTTCTCGATCGGGGCGCAACCGATCGAGGATGCCGCCGGGCTTGGCGAGGTCAAACGCAAATGGGCAGAACTCGATGCGTTTTTCATGCCGCTCGACCGGTTGCTCCGCCGCCACGCCGGTGCCGAGATCGGCACCACACGTCTCATCGCCGAGGGCTTGCTCAAAGGCGTGCAGGTCACGGTCGAAGGCTATGTCTATGGCGGCGAGGTTCAAACTCTCGGCGTGGTCGATTCGATCTTATTTCCCGGCACGCTCGCATTCTCGCGCTTCGACTATCCTTCGGCGCTGCCTGAAGGCGTGCAGGAGCGCATGGCCGACATTTCGAAGCGCCTAATGAGCGGCCTCGGCTTCGACAACGGCATGTTCAATATCGAGATGATGTACGACGCGCGAGAGGATCGAATCGCTATCATCGAGATCAACCCGCGTATGGCTTCGCAATTCGCCGACCTCTACGAGAAGGTCGACGGCACCAACGCCTACGATGTGCTGGTCGATCTCGGCGTGGGCGTGAGGCCCACGCCGAAGCGGCGACAAGGCAAGTATCGCTTTGCGGCGAGTTGCGTGTTGCGGACTTTCGAGGACGGCGTGGTCGCGGCACTTCCTTGCGCGGAGAGGCTCGCCGAGGTCGAACGCGCTTATGCGGACATCAGGGTCGAGATCCACGCCACGTCTGGTCGCAAACTCTCAGACGAGCTCCAGGATGGGGCGAGCTTCCGCTATGGCATCGTCAGCCTGGGGGGCCGCGACCGAGCCCACGTGCTTCGACAATTCGAGACATGCCAAGCCGAGCTTGGCATCGTCCTCTTGCCGGTGGAGGCAAAGCGCGAAGTCGCCGCACCTGCGCGGTTGGCAGCGCTTGAGAGCGGCGTCGAAGCAGAGGCCGCTAGTCGTTTCTGATGCTCTTCCCAGGCATGGGAGGGAAGATACTGGATCGCCATGCGAGCGATTGTCCTGCGCAGGCCCGACTGGCATGATCGGCTCATGACCAAGTTCGATGGAGCGTGACCCGTGCGCAAGATCATCCTCTCAGTTCTCGCATTCGCACTCGCGGCTGGCATCGCCCGCGCCAATGCCGGCGAGCCAGCGACCGTAGCGGCCATCAACGCGGCGTCAGCCGCGCTTGACGATGCGTTCGAGCGGCAAACTGCCGAGGACATCAAGCGCATGATGACGGCGGACCATATCGCGGTGACGCCCTACTACGAGACTCCGCAGACCGTGGCCCAGCAGATCGCCTCGCTGCCTGAGCTGAAATACAAGCAGACCAATACCGGGGACGTGAAGGTGGTGGTGCTCGGACCTGATGCCGGCATGCGGACCTTCACCGCGCGGCTCGACGGCACCTATAAAGGCAAGACGATCCCGTCAGATGTGTTCGTCACCAGCATCATCGTGCGGGAGGATGGCCAATGGCGCGAAAAGTTCTACCAGGTGACGGCGTTGCAGCCTTAGGTGGTCTCCGCGCCCTGGGTTAGCATCTGGGCGGGCCGGAAATGATGCGCTAAGGTCCCGCTCCGCAAACGCCGCCCAAGTTCCCTTCATGCGAGGAAAGTCGAGTTGCGCTCATCTGTGTTCCTGCGTCGCTCTCACGGTATCGCCCTTGCCGCCGTGACCTCCGCCTCTCTGGTGTTCGCCGGCGCCAGCGCTCATGCCGATGTGAAGATCTGTCAGGCGCTTGAGCAGCGCTACGAGCAGATCGAGCGCGGCGCGACCACGCTCGAAGTCAACGCCATGCTGTTCTCAGCCGCGGAAAAAGGGTGCGAGCCTCTGGCCAAGAAACTCCTCAATGCCGGCGCCTCGCTCGAAGCGCGGGATGGCCGCGGCTTCAATCCTCTCGCCCGCGCGGCGAAGTCCGGACAAAAGGAGATCGTCGCCCTGTTCCTCGATCGCGGCGCACAGATCGATGCGCGCAGCCTCGAAGGCGCCACTGCGCTCTACGAGGCCGCGGAGACCGGGCGGCTGCCAATCGTGCGCGAACTGGTGGATCGTGGCGCCAATATCGGCCTTGCCGGGCGAAGCGGCATCACGCCGCTCGCCGCCGCGGCCTATATGGGCAGCGAGGCGATCGTCGAGCTTCTGATCGAGAAGGGTGCCGACCCGAAGATCATGGACAAGACCGAGAAGACCGCGATTGTCTATGCCGCTGGCCGCGGCTTCCCTGACATCGTCAACCTCCTGCTCGATCATGGCGTCGACATCAATGCGCGCTATGGCAACGATCTGACCGTGCTGATGTGGGCGGCCGGATATTCCGACGAAGCTGGAACGCAAGACATGGAGAAGGTGATCAAACTCCTGCTCGATCGCGGCGCGCGCGTCGACGATCAGGACAATCGCGGCAGGACGCCGCTGATGATCGCTGCCGAGCTCAATCACACTGTCGCGGTCGACCTGCTGCTGGCGCGCGGCGCCGATAAAACTTTGCGCGACAAGCAGGGCAAGAGCGCAGCCGACTTGACTACGCTGACGGCGCTCCGCGAGAAGCTTGCCGCGACCCAGTAGACGCTAGTGGTCCTGGCCTGAGAGATATTGGTCGATCTGCATCCCGGCGAGATATTGCGCGAGTGCGTCGATGGCCTCGGGCGTGGTGGCGTTCATCAGATCCGACATGCCGGGATTGTTGCCGCGCGCTTTGGTGCGGAAGTCCATCATCGTCTTTTGCAGGTAGTCATGCTGCTGGCCGGCGAGACGGGCCGTGGTGCCGTCGCCTTGGAAGTGATCGAGGTGGCAGCCGATGCATCCCACCGAGGCAACCGCAGCTTGGGCCTTGGCGGCCACCTCTCCGGGCGCTTCCGGCCGTCCGAGATTGGGCCATTTGAGCTGCGAGAAATAGGTGGCGAGCGGGAGCAGGTCTTCCTTGGCGAGTGCGGCGGCGATCGGCGACATCAAGTCGTTCTTGCGCGCGCCAGACTGAAAGTCGCGCAGCTGAAGGAACATGTAGCCCGCGTTCTGGCCCCAGATGACCGGGGTCGTCTTCAGCTGGGGAACGCCGTTCTCGCCGTGACAGGCGGCGCAGACCTTGGCCTTGGCCTCGATCGGATCGGCGGCAAGCGCGCTCGTGCTCGCGAACAGAGCGAGCAGCGGCAAGAGAAGGGCGACTTTGACTTTCACGGCGTTACCAACCCGCATTATTGACGGAACGTTTCCTTGATATGGAAAGGACGGAGCGCCTGAGCGCTCCGTCCTTCTCATCTTTTAAAGTTTTAGATGCGTCCGGTTGTCACGTACCCGGCTCGCATATCAATCGACGGTAAACGCGATGATGTTGTTGCCGCGCTTGAAGTCGATCTGCGTGTTTCCACCTGCGCCGACAACGATGTATTGCTTGCCGTCCACCGAGTAGGAAGCGGGCGGAGCATTGACGCCGGCTCCGGCGAAGAACGACCACAGGACATCGCCGCTCTTAGCGTCGTAGGCGCGGAACCATCCGTCGCCCTCACCGGTGAACATGAGACCGCCAGCGGTGGTCAGCGCGCCGCCCATCATGGGCAGCGGCGTCTTCTTCTGCCACGCGATCTTGCCGGTGTTGTAGTCGACGGCGGTGACGTTGCCCCAGCTCTCTTCGCCGGGGATCACGGTGAAAGCGCCGCCGAGCCAGAGCTTGCCGCCAGGATAGGGCGAGCTCTCGACCTTGTAGGTCATCGGCTGATGCAGGTTCACGGCGTAGGTCACCCCGAGCTCGGGATTGACCGCCATGACCGACCACTCGACGCCGCCATTGGCGCCGGGGAACATACGGGCGCCTTCCTTGGTCGGCAGCGTCCACATGCCGGTCTGGTCCACCATGGCCTCGGAGAAGCGGATGAGGCTGCAATCGCTACGGTTATGGACGTAGACGTTGCCGGTCTTGCCGGCGTGAATGACGCCAGGGACAACCTTGCCTTCCTTGTCCTTCACATCGACCAGGATCGGCGGGCTGACCGAGTTGAGATCCCACACGTCATGGGCGATGTATTGGAAGTGGCAAGCATATTTGCCGGTCTCGAGGTCGAGTGAAACCAGCGAGTCGGTATACAGGTTGTCGCCAGGACGGAGCGAGCCGTCGAGGTCAGGTGACGGGTTGCCGACCACGAAGTAGATGCGGTTGGTCTTGAGATCGACCGCAGGGTTCTGCCACACGCCGCCACCTAGCGTCTTGTAGGGATCGCCCATCTTCTTGAGCGCTGCCTTCTCGGCCTCGATGTCGCGGTGCATGTCCTTGCCGGTCGCGTCATGGGTCGCCCACACGCCGACCGACTTCTCCGGGATGGTATCGAAGTTCCACACGAGCTTGCCGCTCTCGGCGTCGTAGGCACGGACGAAACCGCGGATGCCGTACTCGCCACCGTTGGTGCCAATCAGGATCTTGCCGTTGACGGCGGTCGGGGCCATCGTCTCGCTATAGCCAAGGGTCGGGTCGGCTATGTCGGTCTGCCAAATCAGGCTGCCGGTCTTGGCATCGAGGGCGACGAGCTTTGAGTCGAGCGTGCCCATATAGACCTTGTCGTTGTAGACGGCGACGCCGCGATTGTTCGGACCGCAGCAATAGGTCGTGATCGGGCCCATCTTGTGCTTGTAGTGCCAGTACTGCTCGCCCGTCTTGGCGTTGATCGCATAGACGTGGTTGAACGAGGTGGTGACGTACATCACCCCATTGACGACGATCGGCGTCGTCTCGAGCGACTCCTTCACCTCGGTCTGGAAGATCCAGGCAGGATGAAGCTTGGCGACATTGGACGTGTTGATCTGTTTGCCCGGGTAGTAACGGGTCTGATCGTAGTTGCCGTTGGTGTGCAGGAAATTGGCTTCATCGCTCGCCGCGCCACTCAGCTGATCTTGCGACACAGCGCTCGCGGGAGCCGCCTTCGTCGTCGTCGTGGCAGTCCCGGCGATCTCGCCACCAGCCAAAACCGGAGAACTCGCCCCGGCAAGACCTAACCCCAGCGCGCCAACCAGTGCGCCGGCCATCTTGAAACTCACCATTGTTTCCTCCCTTACGCGGTTCCGTTCGGTCTTTGCGACCGCTCCATGTCGGATTCCACGGCTAGCGAGACTGCTCGTGGCCTTGCAATTTGTCAATCAAGTGCTGGGTTTTCTGGAAGTGAAGACTGCATCCTTGCAATAATTTTTGCCACGAACTTGCACGCTGGTTGGTAGTCTGTCAGTGGAGCAACCGGTACGTTTCGGCCTGGATTTGTAACGACTCTCATGCGGTTGGCGCGTCGGTGCCTGAGGTCTCGTCCCGGTATGCAGTCTCGTAAACGCAAGACCATCGCGCGACCGGCCCACTTTGGGCGGAAACCGATAGGCAAACTTCCTAGTCTCGATTTCCTGTTTTCTGCCGCCCTGCTCGGCGCCGTATTGTTCCTGTCCGCGCCGCTCGAAGCAGCGCCTGAGCAGACCGAGACGCCTTCGGCACAAGCGCCAGGCACGCCGCCCTCACCTCAAGCCGCGGCGATGATCAAGGTGCCGATCGGCTATCTGAAGCAGGAGGTGAAGCAGCCGATCCCGCTGTCGCGCCTTCATGTCGAGCCGGAGGATTACGGCATCGCCGGCGCCGAGATGGCGCTCAAGGACAACAACACCACCGGCAGGTTCACCAAGCAGGAGTTCACCCTCGACGTCGAGCGCGTGCCGATCGGCGGCGATGCCGTGGCTGTGCTGCAAAGGCTCGTCGACAGCGGGCATCATTTCGTCCTCGTCGATGCGACTGCCGAGACGCTGCTTACGCTCTCAGATTCGGTGAAGGGCAATGACGTGCTCCTGTTCAATGTGCGCGCCGAGGACGAGGCGCTGCGGCAGGAGGAATGCCGCGCCAACGTGCTGCACACAGCGCCTGACCGCTACATGCTCGCCGATGCGCTCGCCCAATATCTCGTGTGGAAGCGATGGCAGCGCTGGCTCGTGGTGAAGGGTCCCTTCCCCGAGGACCTCGCTTATCTCGAAGCGATCCGCAGGGCGGCCAAGCGTTTCGGCGGCACTATCGTAGAGGAGCGCGAATATAAGGAGACGCCCGGCGCGCGCCGCTCCGATACCGGTCAGCTACAGGTTCAGCGGCAGATGCCGGTGCTGACGCAAGGTGCGCCGTCCTATGATGTCGTGATCGTCGCCGACGAACGCGAAGTGTTCGGCCCGTACCTTCCCTTCCGCACCTATGACCCGCGCCCGGTGGCGGGCACTGCCGGCCTCGTGGCAGCGAGTTGGCACCCTGCGCATGAGCAATGGGGCGCGACGCAGATGCAGAACCGCTTCCAGCGCCTCGCCAAGCGCTTCATGTGGCCCGTCGACTATCAGGCTTGGATTGCGGTCCGCGCTATCGGCGAGGGTACGACGCGGGCGGCCTCGGCGGAGTTCGCGCCCGTCAACGCGCATATCCGTAGCAAGGATCTCAGCCTCGCAGCCTTCAAGGGACAGAAGGTCACCTTCAGGACCTGGGATGGACAAATGCGGCAGCCGATCCTCATCACCGGCCCCGATCTTCCGGTCTCAATGTCGCCGCAGGAAGGCTTTCTGCATGAGGAGGCAGAGGTCGACACGCTCGGCGTCGATGCGCCGGAGACGAAATGCAAATTCAAATAGAGCTTGCGACGAGAGGCGAGCCAAGGGAGCGAAACATGTCCGGGACGAAACGCATCGCCATGGCGCTCGCCATGATGGGCGGCTTGAGCTGCATCGCCGGTGATGCGCTCGCCTACACCGTCTATGTCTCGAATGAGAAGGGCAACTCGATCACAGTCATCGACAGCAACACGCTGGAGGTTAAGGAGACGATCAGGGTCGGCCAGCGCCCTCGCGGCATCATGCTGACCAAAGACGGCAAGTCGCTTCTCGTCTGCGCGAGCGACGACGACACGGTGCAGGTCCTCGACGTCGCCACCAACAAGATCGTTGGCGACCTGCCCTCCGGGCCAGATCCGGAGCAGCTCAACATCCACCCCTCAGGCAACGCGGTCTACATCGCCAATGAGGACGACAACCTGGTCACGGTGATCGATCTCTACACACGCGAGGTGCTGGCAGAGGTGCCGGTTGGCGTCGAGCCGGAAGGCGTCGGCATCAGCCCAGATGGCAAGATCCTGATCGCCACGTCGGAAACCTCCAACATGGCGCATTTCATCGACACCAAGAGTTTCGAGATCGTCGACAATGTGCTCGTCGGCACGCGGCCGCGCTTCGCCGAGTTCACCGCCGACGGATCGCAGCTCTGGGTGACGTCGGAGGTTGGCGGCACCGTGTCGGTGATCGACGCCAAGACACGGACGATCATCAAGACCATTGGCTTCGAGATCCCCGGCATCAGGTCGGAGAGCGTGCAGCCGGTCGGTGTGCGCGTGCTGAAGGAAGGATCAAGGGCCTTCGTCGCGCTAGGACCGGCCAATCATGTCGCGGTCATCGACGCGAAGAAACTCGAAGTCGAGCAATATCTCCTGGTCGGCCAGCGGGTGTGGCAGTTGGCGCTGACGCCTGACGAGAAATTGCTGTTCACCACCAATGGCAACAGCAACGACGTGTCGGTGATCGACGTGCCGAACCTCAAAGTGGTGAAGTCGATGCCGGTCGGCATGGCGCCCTGGGGAGTCACTATATCGGAGAAATAAGCGGGCTATTTCTCCAGTCGCGCTCCGGCCTTTGGCACGATCTGCCAGCCGCGGCTCGCCAGGTTCGCAGTGGCAAGCTGGCTCGCGCTCCCGGTGATCCAGATCTGTCCCTGCTTGCCGGTGTTGGAAACGAGCTGCGCCACGCCAGGGCTCCAATAGACATAGTCCATGGGCACGATGGCGACGGCGCCGGCACCCGTCTGCATCACCGGAGTGCCATTGACGTTGAAGAAGGAGCGGACCGGCGAGACGCGCTTGGCATAGGCCGCGGTCAGCTCGCCCTTGCGGCGATAGGCGGCACCCGTCTGCATCGCCGGAGTGCCATTGACGTTGAAGAAGGAGCGGACCGGCGAGACGCGCTTGGCATAGGCCGCGGTCAGCTCGGCCTTGCGGCGATAGGCGAAACCCTCACTGTAGCCCTTCGCCTGCGCAGTGCGGGCGATGAAGACTTCACGGTCGCTGGCTGACCCAAGCGACATAAGCGAAGCAACGATGACGGCCTTGTCGGTCGGGGTGAGGCCGGGCGTGGCATAGAACGCCTCGATCGTTCCCGGCGACACGCCCATGGCGGCCAATCGCGTGCGGCCGAGCTGCTCGAGTTCCGCCGCGGTCTTGTCGCGCAACACCTGGCGTATGGAGCTTGTGGTGCCGCCGACGCTGATGGCGATGCCTGCGCCCCCGGTTACGAAGGCGAGGCCGATATTGACCCCGGTCTCGCCGACCGCGCTCGCGCTCGCCACGCGATAGAGCTCAGCGTTCAGCCTGCCGCCAGCACCTCGGCCAACCAAAGCCTATTCGTTTCGATCTCGAGGCGGACGAGGCCATCGCGGAGGCGAGCGCGGTAACGCCGCTTCCGTTCGGCTGCGCTCATCGGCGCCGGGGCGTTCGTCTGCGGTCTTTGTCGCGCTGTCGGCATGTGAGGCTGCAATACTTGCGCTGGCTGGTCAGGCGCTTCACAAATTTTACGCCGCAGCTCGCGCATCGCACGATCTCCCCCGGAGCGCCATTCCCTGATCGGCGGCTCAGTTAAACTGCACCCCACGCTCACCGACCAAGCCGCCCAGAGCCCCCGCCAGCCCCGTTTCGACCTCGGGCCACCCACCACAGCCTGTACATCCGCCTGCACACTGGCTCGCAAAAAGGCCAAATTTGCCTTTCAGATCAAACGCCTTCTGCTCCCACCCTCTCCGCCATTTATCGCTGAAAAACGTTATAATTCAACGACATAACTATAGGCGTGATTCCTACCCGATATCAGGCATGCGGATATAGATGGCATAATCGCATTGTTGCCATAATCGCATTAACGTGGAATCCTGGCCTTGATTGTCGGCCGTGGACGTTGAGATGCCGGTTTCGACGCGGGCTCTCAAGAATACGGCCACCGACAAAGAAGAGGCTTGCGTCGCTGAGGAGCCGTGCGCCCGGGTGCCACGTCGCTTTCCCATTGCTCTTGTGACTTCATCGGTGGGTCCGACATGAGCGCCTCTAGCGGTCGATAGCGGTTGCCTGGGTGCGCACCCTTTCCCCGGCTGTCGCGCGATGCGCTGCCCGCAACCGACCTAAGAGCACAAGGAAAAAAGGGACGAGCAAAGCTCGGGTCGATCATTGTTATAGGGAGGCGTTATGAAAAACCGTTGGCTTATAGCTGCATCTGCCGTGGGCATTCATCTCTGTATCGGCTCCGTCTATGCCTGGAGCGTATTTAATCTTCCTCTTGAAAATGCCTTTGGCTGGACAAAAAGTGATATAGCCATCACCTTTAGTCTAGCAATTTTTTTCCTTGGCATGTCTGCTGCAGTTTTGGGTCATTTTGTAGAGCGTTATGGCCCACGTACTTCCGGTATGGTCGCTGCAGCCTTTTGGGGTACTGGTCTTATAGTCGCCAGTCTTGGTGTTAAGCTGGGCATCCTCTGGATTATCTGGCTCGGCTACGGTGTGCTGGGTGGCATCGGTCTAGGCGTTGGTTACATAACGCCAGTTTCAACTCTGGTAAAATGGTTCCCGGACCGCCGCGGGTTGGCAACTGGATTGGCTATTATGGGTTTTGGTTTTGGGGCGGCCATCGGTGCCCCTGTTTTCAACTACATTATGTCCAGTGTTACTGCCAGTAAGCTCGATATAACTTTAGCAGAATATCGTGCTGGTATGTCCAGCTACAACTCAGCAAAAACAATTCTCAAAGACATTCATGTAAACAATAAATCTGCTGTCAACTATAACATGGAACAGTTGTTTGATGCAGTTAAATCAGGTAATACCCAAGAAATACTTTCAATATTACCGGAAAAACTCGCAATAGATGCCAAATCGGAATTAGATACGCTCAATACAGCACTGAACAACCCATCACTCGCATCATTCTGGAGGATGAAAGATTCAGAGGAATTCAAGATTGCCATCGCATCCGGGGTCTCTACCGCCTTTCTGTTCGCGGGTGTGGCGTATCTGATTATCATGGCAGCCGCCGCCAGTTATATCGCACGTCCTCCTCAAGGCTGGATGCCAGCTCGTATGAAGGTTGATGTGGAGTCCGGCAAAAGAAAATTGATTCCAGATTTGACGCAGATGACTGCAAATGCAGCAATCAGAAGAGCTCCCTTCTATGGTTTGTGGATCATGATGTTCATCAATATCTCCTGCGGTCTTGGTGTGATATACGCCGCCTCACCTTTGGCCCAGGAAAGCATCGGGTTAACTCCTAGTGAAGCCGCTGCCGTGGTGGGTATGATGGCTATTTTTAATGGATTAGGTCGCATTGGCTGGGCGTCTTTTTCTGATTTTTTGGGTCGCGCCAACACATATACCTTATTCTTTGTGATTGAAATTTTTGCCTACTATTTCCTGCCCGATATTAAAAGCATCATCCTGTTCCAGGTTGTGCTCTACCTGATTCTAACTTGCTATGGTGGTGGTTTTGCGACTCTGCCGGCATACATTGGCGATCTTTTTGGCACGAAACAATTAGGCGCAATTCACGGTTACGTGCTGAGTGCCTGGGCCATGGCCGGGGTCTTTGGGCCACAGATTGTTGCCCGTCTCTATGAAGCCACTGGTTCTTATCAAACCGTATTGCACGTATTTTCTGGCCTCTTTGCAGTTGCCCTCGCTGTAAGCATTTTGATGACTATATATATGCTAAATGCCCGGAATCGGATGACGGGGGTGACCCTATTTAAGTTTGACGGTCAGGATTTTATTAGAACGGAGACTAATTTATTAACAGCTGACGGCAAGTCTGCAATCAATACAAAACTCGATCGCGACAATCCGATTTATCAGGCATTGATTCATACAAAATCTTATTCCGGTGTAGCTATTCTATTTGGTAGGGATTACGATACCTACTATGCCCCCCTTACTGATGAACAAGGTAAGCTATCTGGTGCCATATTTGTTGGCCATCAACAATAATATTATTAAGAATGCAATATAGCCGTGGTTGGTTATTTACGATCCTACCGCTAAGTTTTTCTATGGTACGTCCGCTTTGGGTCAAAAGCGGACCCCTTGCCGCTGCTGCTGTCCCGCACGTCCGGCGCGATAAAACCGAAACCGCGCCCGCCGTTCCAATACTGCACCACCCCGCTCTTGTCGCTCGCCATTAGTGCATCATCCTTCGGACTGCCGCGAGAAAACGGCCGGTCGTTTTGTGCGTGACCTCCTTTGGCGCGAACTCAGTTGCGAAAGGGGTCGAGGGCCAATAGCCGACCGCATGCATGTCGAGCCGCGCCGCTTGCTCTTCTATCGACGGTCCGATGACGCATGACGGGCATGTGATTGCCGCGCGCGCCGTTATGTCGTCGGCCTTGTTTAAGACCTTGCTGCGCTCTTCGGCTGACATGTTCGCGAGCCGGTCGCGCACTTGAGCCATTAGGGTTGCTTCGGCTGCATCGCGGGGCGGTGCCGGCTGCATGGCAGAGGCGATCAGTTGAAGCTCGCGCTCGGCGTGATCTCGGGCCGCGTCTAAGTCCTTGGCGATCTTTTCGCCGACCGAAAGCGCACGCTCGCGGAGCTTGTGCGCGCGGGTCGCCTTCGCTGCGGCGATCATCGCGCGCTCGGCGGCGGTCACCTTCGATCGATCGTCTTGCGCGACCTCTTTCGGCAATGTCGGGTCATCGTCGAGCGCGGTAGAATAGGCGCACAATTCGTCGGCGCGCTGCGCTGCCGGAGGGTCTTGCTTCGAATGCCACACGGCCCAAAAGGATGGCCGTCGCAGTCTGTCCGGCTCGCCCCATTGGCGGTATTCGGGAGACTCAGGAGATGCTCGACTTCTGTGGCGCACACAACATCACCGCCGATGTCGAAGTCATTCCAATCCAGAAGTTCAACGAAGCCTACGAAAGGCTTCTCAAGTCGGATGTTAAATACCGTTTCTCCATCGACATGGCTTCTCTGAACCGCTTAGGGTCATTTGCTGACCTCGGAGCAGTGTGTGCGGGCGTCTGAAATGCGCTCGAAATCGGACGTGAGCGACGCCGCGCTGGCGACCAGGTTCACCACACGCCGGGGATTAGCCTGTAACGCACCCGCGCAGCATAGTCGGCGTAGCCGGGGAGTCCTTTGCACAGGGCGTCTTCTTCGATGAAGATGCGCACGGAGAGAGCGCCAAGGATCAGCGGCAAAACAAGAAGACCGAGCCATGATCCGAGGAGCAACGGCATTCCAATCATGTACAAAATTCCACCCGCATACATCGGGTGGCGCACGATCCGGTAGGGACCTGTGCTGATGACACGTTGTCCACGCTCTTCCTAAATCTTGATCACCGGTGCTGCGAATGAATTCTCACGGAAAGTAAGCCAGACGATAAAGAATCCGATCGGGATCAGCACTGCGCCGGCATAGTTCAACGCTTCGGGCATGTGTGAAAGGTTCCAGCGCTTGGCATCAAGCGCCATTAGAACGAGCCAGCCAAACCAGACGACGATGATAAACGCCATGAACGCCTTGTCCCAAAACGCTTGTCCCTTCTGGAACGGTCCGCCCATGCGCTCTTTGAGTAATCCGGGATCGCGCCACGCCAACCACAGCGTCACCGCGAGGCCGCCGATCACAAACTCTGCCATGAAGATCCAAGCGCTTGGCCAATCGAGTGTCCCAGCGGACAAGAATAGCAGCGCGCCAATGGACACGATCCAGAGCACAGCCTTGACGGAATCTGCCCACGTCACGCTAGGCCTCCCTAGTGCTTGTCAACCCTAAAGCAGGATGATCGTGGAAATTTTAGAGGCTCAGTAGCGCGGCGGTAAGCCCCGTCCGGGGGGCTACCCGAATAGCCTCAAAAACCCCGCGTCCGTTCCCGCTCAGCCTTTCGGCGGGCAAAGCGGCATTCCGGCTCAGTATCGCTAAGTGGCGTGCATTCCCTGAGCAGGGAAGCCCGATCGCAGCGTCGCATCGGGCTCCCCACTCAGTTCGAACGGGGCGAGCGCCATGCGCATAGCATCCGTAATTGTTGCCATGGTTGTAGTGACAACGCTCGCGCCGGCCGGAATGGCCTCGCCCCGCAATATCAAGCTTTGCTCCGCCGCCGGTGCGCCATGCGATTGTTTACGCCAGCCACGCAATTGCGCCCCGGTCTCCAGATCGAACTCCCTTAATTGACTGCCCCAGCTGAACCACCGCGCGAGCGAGTGATCTTCCGCTTTGGGTCATTAGCGGACATTGGTGAAGGGTTCAGGGATGTCTGCTTTACTCCCAGAAGCGGACATGCTCATCGTCGGCATCAATGTCTGCTATGTGCCAACAGCGGACATTTGCCGAAACTCAATTCGCCTTTTCCAGCGGCGGCTTTTGCCAGTTGCCGTCGAGCGCCCCGGGCCTGGGCCATAGATGCGCATCGCGACGATAAAGGGGCCGCTCGGCGCCGGTAGGCGAGCATCATTTCCAGCCGGCGAGTTGCGGATAAGTCCCAAGCCGCGCGCCGGCCTTGGGCACAACCTTCCAGCCGAGCGCCGAGAGCTGGGAGGTGGCCATTGGGCTCGCTTTTCCCGTAATCCACAATTCGCCGTCGTGGCTTGTAGACGCAATCTGGTTGAGAGGTGCGCTCCAGTTCAGATAATCAACGGGCAGGATGCTGACGCTTCCGTTCGCCGTCATCAGCATGGGCGCGCCACCCACGCTCACAAAGCCGCGCACCGGGGAAACCCTCTTGGCATATTGCTAAATCAGCATGGCCTGGTGCCGATAGAAAAAGCCCATTTCAACTGAGGGGGCTTTGGCCGCGCCGGCAACAAAGAGCTCTCGTCGCTGAATACCGCCAAGGCTTTCGAGGACTTTCACGATGACGATTTTGTCCGTCGGGCTCAGATTGGGGTTCGCGTAGAACGCATTCATTGTCCCCTGCGAAACGCCCATTACGGCGAGCAGAGCGCGCCCCTCCTTTTCGAGGTCCGCTGGCGTCTTGTCCCGGAGCAGCTCACGCACCTGACCCACCGTGCCGGTCGCACTGATCGCATAGCCGGCCGGTCCAGCGACAAAGCTCATGCCCACATTGGCCGAGGTCGCGCCGACAGCGCTTGCCGTGGCAACGCGCTTCAACTGTTCGGCAAGCGGCGGGAAGCTCGTGTTCGGATCAACACCGAGATTGAAGGCCTGCTTGCGCCGCGCGGAGGCACCGCCCGTGACCGAGGCAATAATTCTGTCGCCATGCGGGTCGGTCGCGTTCATCGTCGCCCGCGCAGTGCCGAAGATATTACCGACGCCGCGAACTGTATCGCCGATCGTCTGGGCGGGTTGGGTCACGAGGTCCTTGGCGGTGTTGAGCGGCGCAAGTGCCGTTCTTCCGGCCGACTTGACCGCGGTTTCAGCGCCGTTCACCTCCTCGAGCTTCTCCGTCGCCGTGATCTCGCGTAAACGGACGCGTAAGAGGTCGCTCCCCTTTACCCTGAACGGACCCCATTTCGTGTTCACACTGAACACGTATTGGAAGTTCTCAACCGGCACGCGGTCGCTGATTGAATAATCGGCACCGTGGAGCGGGACGCCCTGAATTGCCTGAGCAGCCGAGAAGGTCGGCGCCCCTTCATATTGTCCTGCCTGCGAAGAAGCCGCGATTAGAAAAGTGCCGAACGCAGCAATCGCGGCCAAAGCCGAGGAGACCCGATACCAATGCATGACTTTTCCCCTCTAGGCGACGCCAAGCCCTCGATAGCGGCTTTCAATCTCCCGCCTGGGATGAAGAGTAGGCCTAAAACAGCCTTTCGAGAAGTAGGGCCTGCGCGGCTGGTAGAGCCACCTGAAGAAGCCGTGGATGATGGCCCATGATCGAGTCTTTGTTGGTGTGCACTACTGGCTTTTTCGACTGTTTCAATTTGGTCTGACGCAAAGAAGAAAAGCCTTTAACGTCTGCTATGGGTCATGAGCAGACATCGCGTCACGTCCACGTCATATCCGTTATTCCCCAATGACGAACGTTGGGCGGCGCATCCATGTGAGGATTTGGCTGTCGGTTTATGAGTACACGCCCTAGTTCCGCCGAGTACTCCTGATCGCTGAAAAAGTTGGTACCGGATTGGTACCCGACGAAGCGTGACGAGCAGGGAACAAGGGGGAAAGTGGAGTTTATTGATCTCTCAATAATCGCGGAAAACCGGGCTATCAGGGATTGCTCGTGACTAGCAGTGACGCCGTTCACACGTCCGACGATCTTGTGGTAGGGGCTTTGCAGGAGGTCAGGCGGCAGCACCTTTGCCGCGGAAAGCGTCGGCGGGTTCTCATAGCCCTGAGCGAAGAGGGGGTTAGGAAGAAAGGCCAGCGACGCCATGAGTCCAGCGCAAAAATACGCCAACGCTTTGCTCATACCCCCCTCGCTTCCGAGCCTTTTCAACCCCAAGGCCAAGGCGAAACTATATACGGGAATCGCCCCGGGCGATGCCCCAAAGTAGGCACGCGCCTAGCCTCTCCCCCGTGCGGGACGGCTGAAATCGCGGCACTTCAGGATGCGTGCGCGGGCCTTAGCTAGCCCGGCGCAATTCCCGCTCCAGATTTGACGCCTGCCGCTTGATCGCCTCCGCCGCCTCTGCGGTCACCTGCTTGGACAGGGCGTGAACCTGCTCCGCCTGCTGCGTCGCGCGCTGCTTGATCGGCTCGGCAACCTCGGAGCCGGCATTGACCGAGAGCTCGCGGACCTCTTCGGCCTGCTCCATGAGCGTCTCGATCTGCTTCCGCCAAAAGGCGCCTTGCAGCTCGACGATCTCGGCGAGGTTCTTCGCGCTTGCCAGGCTCTTGGCGAGATCGAAGCCCGAATTCACATTGCGCTGGGCGATGTCGATGATCTTGCGATTGAGCGCCGTCGCGGCTTGTCCCGCGGCGTCGTAAGAGCGCTCGATAGCGTGCAGGTTTGCATCGAGAGTGGCTTTGGCGCGCTCATAGGCCTCGCGCGACTGCGTTACCGCCGTGCCGGCAAAGGCACGCATCGCCTCCGGAATGGCGGTGTCGAACTTCATGCTCTCGAATTGAGCCAGGGGATTGAAGGTGTCGGTCTTCTTTTTGTCGTTGGCGGCAGCATCGGGATTGAAGGTCATGGTCATGTATCTACCCTCTTGGTCCCCGCCAGGATGAGGGAGCGGCGAGCCCCCGGGGGGTGCTGGATGGTTGGGCCAGTTGAGGCGCGGGGCCAGGACATGGCGTAACGCGCAAGCCTACGTTAAGGCTCGGCGTCAGCGGCCAGCAGCAAATCGGGAAAACTACCACCGTCCTGGGCACGCGTTGCTTCTCCGGTTTCACCGGGCAGCCACGGCTTTGTGCGCTTCTACGGGCGCTATCCCTCCCAAGGCGCCTAATAGTTAATCACTTTGGAGTCCGGAAGTCGAATCGCTAGCGTGCTTCATCCCCAGCTGGAGAGATGCGGGAAGCGTCCTTGTTGGCATCGTAACTCCGCTCGGCCAAGGCCTTGTCCTGGAGTCTTGTTTTCGGCTGTGAGCTTGACCTCGCGGTCGAAGTGGTCCCGACCATGGCGATGCCGGAGAGGAAGGCTGCGCCGCTGATGATCACGGCGGCAATGGCGAGCAGACGGAGCGCGCTCGGGAGCGTCGGCCTTTCGGGCATTTCCGCCCGGACGATGCGATTGAGATAGGCGATGAACGAGCTGACCAGGCCGGCCACGGCGCCGATGCCAAACACCAGCATGGCAGCGGCAAGCTTGGGTTCGGCGCTCGTCTGGAAGCCATAGACGAATGCCCCGACGATGACGATTGCAGCGACGCCGTTCAGCAGGATCAGATAACTGAGCCCTCGACCGGCAATACCGTCCTGATGGCCGTCGATAAAAATGCGCTCGCGGCGTGTCTCTTCGTGTTCCCGGGCCCCTGTCGTCATCATCACCCTCGATGGCTTCAACCTGCAAAGTCAGTGTCGGCCGGACATCCTTGCGCGCCTTTGATCGATGTCAGCCGGGGCACCACAATTCCAGGCGGCTTAATATTCCGATTCCCCCTGGAAATGCGGGAAATTTGGGGATTCCCACCATTTGTGCCGGGCCAAGGCCTAGCCCCGAAACATAGGCGAATTGTGGCGGCAGTGACGCTTCTTCGCCAACACAACGGCACAAAGCCCCGTCTTAATTTTAAGTCTGAGCTGGAACCGAAGCGGTAGGCACGCCGTTTCGAGGTTTGAGGGATTGCAGCGCCAGTAAAGGAACGACCGCGATGCCGCTCGGCCCGCGGGTCATATCGCTTATCTGGTGATTTGCGTTGCTGTCTGCGCGTTCCAGTCAGTGGCGTACGCACGGCCGAGGAGGGACCGACTCCCCGCGCTCGCTGTCCGTTCCGGCGTGCTTGCGTCCAATGCAATCGGCATGGGAGGTCCCCGTGGGCTACCTCAAATTGACGACTTCCGACATTCGCATGCCGGCGAAGGTCACGCCTTTGCCCCGCTCCAGCGATGTCAATCTGCGTGCGCGGCGGCTCGCACCGACGCCGGCGAACGGCAAGACTCACTTGCCTGGCGCCGATCAGCTTGCTCTTGCGCAGATCGCGCAGCGCTTCGCTCCGGGGTGCCCCGCTCCAGGTGGCTTCGCTCCAGGGAGCCAGCCCCAAGCCGCCGCCATGGACCAGAGGTTCGAGACGCGGCAGCAGGCGCCGCAGGTGCAGAGCGCTCAGGCAGCTGCTGCGCCGATCGTCGCTTCGCCGCGGGGAATGCGAACGCTGATTGGCGTGCTCATCCTCGTTGCGCTCCTGCCGAGCGTGCTGTTCGCGGCCATGATCTCTTTCGGCGCGATTCACCTGAATTGGCCCGCGCCTTGGTCCAAGACGCAAGCATCGACCTGGCCTTCAGCGCCGGCTTCAGTCGCCGGCGCCCTTCCGCAGGAGAAACCACAAGCTCAGCCCGAGCCGAAGCCTGCCGCCGAGTCGGTCAACGCAGCGCCCGCTCCCCAAGAGGCGCCAAACGCTCCCGCGGTGGCTCCCGAGCCGAGGCCCGTCAAGACTCTGACCGTCGGGCCAGCGCCCGAAGCGATGCCCGAGGCGGTGGCCATGGCATCGACTGAGCCGGTTCTAGAATCGACCGAGCCGGCTCCCGAAGCGACGACAGATCCGGAGACCACCGCGTCGAGCGCTGCGGTGGACGACGACGCAGGCAAAGACGAGCTTCCCTACGACACGAACCTGATCGGTGTCGTCTCGTGGGATGCCCAAACCCAGGATCTCCTCGGCGCAACGGGTGTCGAGGAGATGTTCACGTCGCCGGAAGAGATCGCGCCGCCGCCGGAGCATCTCATGCAGTCGCAGGACGCCAAGGACGAGGACAAGAAGTGGTACACCGCTCCGCAGTTCGTCAATCTACGCAAGGGCCCGACCTCGTCCTCGGCGGTGATCAGCATCGTCGCGAAGGGCGCCAAGTTGGAGGTCCTCGGACGGAAACGCGGCTGGGTGCAGGTCGCCAATCCCGAGACCTCGGAGAAGGGCTGGATCTATGCCGGCTCGAAGGCGCGGCGCAAATCTAAAGACGGGAACGAGGAAACTGCTGACGGAGGCTCGCTTTGGAGCAACCTATTCGGTAGTAGCAGCAGCGACTAGGAGGATGGTTACCGCTTCTTAGGACTCCTGAGGGTAGGGTTAATTGTTTGGACTCCTGCCCTTGGAGGGAAAGTTGCGTCTCGCGTTGTGGAGCCTCGCGGCCATCGTCATCATTGGCGTCGCCGCCGTCCTTGTCGCCCCCCTGTTCATCTCCGCCGAGGATGTGCGGAACAGAGTCTTCGCCGAGATCGAGGGCGCAACCGGCTATCGTTTCACCGTCAACGGGCCAGTGCATATCTCGGCCTTCCCCTCGCTAAAGCTCGTGGTGGAGGATGTCGGCGTGGCGCAGAGCGCGGGCGCCGGTATGATCGATCTTGCGACGGCGAAGCAGCTTCGCTTCGGCCTGGCGCTGGCGCCGCTACTGAGTGGCAAGGTGCAGGTGACCGAAATGGCGCTGATCGAGCCGGTCATCACCATGCCGCAGGCCAAAGCCAAGTCCACAGCGGCCGAGGGCGATACCGGAGCTGCCGGACCATCGATCGCCACGGCGCTGCAAGGCTTGAGCCTCGACAGCCTTCTAATAGAGGACGGCACGGTGATCCTGCCTGGGCAGGGCGGCATGCCGGGCAAGCGCATCGAAATCGTGGCGCTCGCAGCCTCGCTGCCTTCTCTCACCGGTCCCTTGTCGCTCGAACTCAAGGCGAAGTTCGACGGCAAGCCGCTCGGCGTCGTCGGCTCCATCGCAAATTTCGGCCCGTTCCTCGACGGGACGCCGTCGCAGCTCCTGCTCGATGTCGAGGCGCCGGCTCAATTCCCGCAAAGGGTCGCGCTGATGGGCACCGCGACCTACACTGGCGACATGCTGGCGCTCGAGGCGTTCAGCGCGCGCGCTGGCGGTGCCATGGTGGACGGCGTGGTTTCCGCCAATCTCTCCGGCGCCGTGCCGCAGATCAAGGCCACGCTCAGCGGCGACAGGCTCGATCTTGACACGCTGCTCGGTGGCAGCGCGAGCTCGCCCGCAGCGACAGGCGCGAGCGATGGAGCTTCTGGCTGGAGCGACGCCAAGATCGACTTCTCGGGGCTGAAGTTGGTTAATGCCGAGCTCAATCTCAGCGTGGAGCAGCTCTCCTACGGCACGATCAAGGCTGGCCCGATCAACGTCCGCGCCGGCGTGGCCGGCGGGAAGCTCAAGGTCGAGCTGCCGAACTTCCAGCTTTATGGCGGCGTCGGTGCCGGCGTGCTCGCCGTCGACGCGTCCGGCAAGACCCCGGTGCAGGCCTTCCGCTTCTCGCTCTCCAATCTCGACGCCTATCCCTTCCTCGATGCCGTCGCGGCCTTTCAGCGGATCGAAGGCAAGGCGGCGATCGCCATCGACCTGACAGCGAGCGGCGCGAGCCAGCGCGCGATGGTGTCGGCTTTGAATGGCACGGCGAAGTTCGAATTCACCGACGGCGCCATACGCGGCATCAACGTCGCCAAGATGGTGCGCAACCTCTCCTCCGCGACGCTATCTGGATGGCAGGAAGGCGAAGCAGAGAAGACCGACTTCGCCTCGCTCGGCGCGAGCTTCAAGATCGCCCAGGGTAAGGCGCAGACGAACGATGTCCATCTCAACGGCCCGCTCGTGCGCATGGCCGGAACCGGGACCATCGACCTGCCGGCGCAGACGCTTAACTTCCGCGTCGATCCGCAAGTGGTGGCGAGCCTGGAAGGGCAGGGCGGCAAGACGGACCTTGCGGGTCTCGGCGTGCCGGTCGCTATCAACGGACCTTGGGCCGCGCCATCGATCTATCCAGACATCGCAGGCATCCTCGAGAACCCGCAAGCCGCCTACGAGAAACTGAGCAAGCTCGGCGGCGGTCTGGTCAAGCTGCCAAGCGCCAATTCGCTCGCCGGCGCGCTTGGCAATACCGGCGGAATTGGCGCGTTGGTAAAGAGCAACGCCGGCGCACCGATCGGCGAGCTTATCCAGGCCGATCAGGGCGTGGTGCAAGGACTAGGTCAGCTCCTCGGTGGCGGCGAGACCGCAGCACCGGCAGCAGCAGCGCCGCCGGCCGAAGAGCCGGTGAAGAAGAAGGGCAAGAAGAAGCAGGCAAAGGCTAATGGCGCCACAGCACAGCCCAAGCAGATGATGCAGAACCCGCTTGGCGCGTTCTGATCCGTCGGGGAGTCAGGACTAGCGAATGCGGGAGGTCTAGCCGGCCAACATCGTCGCCGCGAGATAGATCAGGGCGACGGTCAAAAGCCCGGTCAGAACGCCAATGCCTGCTTGAAAGCCTTCGCCGCGTAGCACGCCTCTGGTCATGTCGCCTCCATCCTGGTTCGCTTGGATAAACCAAGGAGGAATTGGAAAGTTCCGGCCGGCAACGCTGTTGCAGCCAATATTCGCCAGCCGAAATCATGTGATAGGTTCAGCGCGTGGCCCTGCTCATCGCGCTTCATGTCCTTGCCGCCGTGGTTTGGGTGGGCGGCATGTTCTTCGCCTATATTGTGTTGCGCCCGTCAGTAGGGCAGCTTCAGGCCGAGGCGCGGCTTAAGCTCTGGCAGCGCGTCTTCCAACGCTTCTTTCCATGGGTGTGGGCGAGCGTCGCCCTGTTGCTTATCAGCGGCTACGGGATGATCTTCCTCTATCTCGGGGGCTTCGCCGGCGCGGGTCTGTTCATCCACATCATGCAGGGGATCGGCATCGTAATGATGCTGCTCTTCCTGCATCTCTTCTTTGCGCCTTGGTGCCGCTTTAGCCGCGCCGTCGAAAGCGAGGCATTCCCCGAGGCTGCGACCGAGCTCGGTCGAATCCGCCGCATCGTCGCCGTCAATCTTGTGCTCGGTCTCGCAACGATCATCATCGGCGCGAGCGGCCGCTTCTGGTGAGACGCGGGCGGAGCCAAACTCCTGCCAGTGGAAACTCAAGCCTTGGTCCAGACTTCCTTCAGCCTGTCGTAAAGCATGCGCGCATTTTGGTTGAAGCGTGGAAGCTCTGCGGTCACCTGGCTGTCGAAGCCAGGTAGTGCCTCCGGCCCCAGCGCATCGGTGAGGGCACGCGCATATTCCGGGATCGTCGCCCAAGTCTGCACGGTCTCCGCCGTGACCTCGACGTGAAACTGCATGCCGTAGGCATGCTGACCGTAGCGGAAGGCCTGGATCGGACAGACGTCGGAGGAGACAAGCACGGTCCCGCCCGGCGGGATGTCGACGACCTCGGCGCCGTGCCACTGCAACACGTTGAGCGGATCGGGAAGAGCCTTGGTGACCGGATCGCTCGCGCCGGCCTTGGTCTTGGAGACGGTCAGTACGCCAACCTCCGGCGTCGTTGCCGGCGTGACGCGGCCGCCGAGAGCATCGGCAAGCAGCTGGTGTCCGAGGCAGATGCCGAGATATGGCCGCTGCATGTCCGCGACCCATTTGCGGATGGCCTCCTTCTCGGGAACGAACCAGGGATATTCGTCCTCCTGCCACACATCTTGCGGGCCGCCCATCACCACCATGAGGTCGAAGGGATCGAGGCTCGGGATGGTCTCGCCCTCATCAAGCTCGACGGTGTGGGTGCGAAAGCCGTCCTCCTTGAAGAAGTTGCGGAAAATACCTGGGTGCTCGACGCGGGCATGCTGGAGAATGAGGAGGTTCATTGATCTGCGGCCTTTGGGATTTTCTGGGCACCGGACGTTAGCAGCCGAGGGCCAGTTGCGCGAGCCGCCGACCACCGCATTACGTGAGACCACGCCGAGGTTTCAGGTCCCTGCTTGACGCACACATATCTCGTCGGTTATATCTCAATCAATAGCCAGCAGGTTATCAATTCCATGCCGAACGCACACGATATGCTGTTCAGAACGCTCGCCGATCCGACCAGGCGGGCTCTCTTCGAGCGACTATGCCGCGAAGGAGAAAAGACGGTCGGGGCCTTGACGGCTCGGGCCGGGGTCTCGCAGCCGGCCGTCTCAAAGCATCTTGGGGTTCTGAAGCGGGCCGGGCTGGTGCGCGACCGCCGCGAAGGACGACAAACACACTACAGCGCGCAGCTCGGTGCCTTAGCCCCGCTGATCGACTGGACAAGCCAGATGGCCGGGTTCTGGCAGAGCCGGTTCGACCAGCTCGAAGATCTACTCAAAAGGATGGACCAATGAGCGAAACCGCGACCGAAACGCGTTCCGTCGTCGTCGAACGCGAGATACCTTATCCGCCGGAGAAGATCTGGCGCGCGCTCACGCAGCCGCATCTGATCGAGGAGTGGCTCATGAAGAACGACTTCAAGCCGGCTGTGGGTCACCGGTTCAATCTTCATGGAGAGTGGGGTGGCGTGTTGGACTGCGAGGTCCTCGCCGTCGAGCCGAACAGAACGCTGTCCTACACATGGAACTTTGCGCACGACGATGCGGCCTACAATCTGAAGGGCGTGGTGACCTTCACGCTCACGCCAACAAGCACGGGGACCCACCTGCGCATGGAGCAGTCGGGCTTCCGGCCGGATCAGAAGCAGGCCTTCGGTGGCGCCAAGGCGGGGTGGCAGCAGTTCTTCGCGAAGCTGGAGCAGGTCCTGGCGCGGGCCGATTGAAGTCTGCCGGCACGATGCAATGCTAGGCGAGCACAATGGCCGGCAAGACGTCCATCAAATCAACGAATGTCGCAAAGAAGGCCGCCGCCAAGCGGGTGGCCGCGAAGCCGGCCCTGCTCTCGGGCGGCAATCCTCAGATCGCGAAGGGCTACGGCGACGCCCCGGTGCAGGCCTACATCGCCGCCATGCCGGGCTGGAAACGCGACGTCGGGCGCCGCCTCGACGCGCTCATCGTGCGCACCGTCCCCGGCGTGCGCAAGGCGGTCAAATGGAACTCCCCCCTCTATGGCGTCGAGGACCAGGTCTGGTTCCTTGGCTTTCATTGCTTCACAAACTACGTCAAGGTGGCTTTCTTCCGCGGCGCGTCACTGCGTCCCGTGCCCCCCGGCGGGACCAAGCAGAGGGACGTGCGCTACCTCGACATTCACGAGGACGATCAGCTCGACGAAGCCCAGTTTGCCGCCTGGGTGAAGCAAGCGAGCCAATTGCCCGGCGAACGCATGTGAGCGAGCGGCGTGAGGTGCGTGTGACGGGCGAGCGACACCAACCGTGAAGAATGCGACAACAGCCATGACTGGCCCGCCACTGCCCGACGGCCACCCTCACTTGTCCGGAATGACGATCTTACGGTCGCTCGTGTCGACCACGAAGATGGCTAGAAGCTTGGCCGGTTCCGTGTTGCTGGCGTTGTGGCTCACTTGGTGATGATCACCTGGCCTCTCCGTCCAGCTCTCGCCAGCCTGATACGTACGCTCGGGTTCGTCGTTCACTTTGCTACGGATCGCTCCTTCCAACACGCGCGCATAAATGAAGGCCGAGGACGGGTGACGATGTGAGGGCGATCCGGCGCCGGGTTCGTATTCGACGAGCACGGCGCGCATGCTCTTGCCAGGGACGTTCGGCAATTCCTGGTCAAAAACGACGGATACGTTCGCTCCCGGAGCGATCGTCTCTTGAGCGGCGACACTCGTCGCGACCAGAGCGGCAGCGGCCGTAAGCAGAAGTGCAGTCTTGTTCATGGTGCTTCTCCTTCTCTGAGGTCGCGTAAGTTGTGGTTGCGTATGAGACGATTACTTTTTCGGAGGCGGCGGGACGTGGGTGAGCCACCATTCGAACTCGGTCGAGCCGCAACGCGCGTTGGGGCCGGGAATGAGCGACTGATCGCTCAGTTTGACACCAAAATAGAGTGCTTCCGGATCCACAACTACCTTCCGCGGGTCCTTGTCATATTCGAGAACCTTGCCGACGATCTCATCAATGTGGAATGCGTCGGGACCGGCAATTTCGATCGTGCCGTTTACCGCGATATCCATGAGGGCGATAAAATTGATGAAAAGGCGTTAAAGGCGCTCATTCGCGCCGCCGTGGCACTGAACACCGCTCGCCCTGTCCGCTCTCAGAAGAGACCAAAGAGCGGTTGAGGAGCGCCGTGAAACCGGCCTCGTTGTAGTCAGCGCCTAGTAGCCCCTGATCTGCTTGAGCTGGGCGACGCTCAAGCCCTCGATGTCCTTCTGGTTGAGGGTATGCACGCCCTCGCGCTTGGCTTTGGCCTGGGCGGCCTTGAACTTGGCGTCAGATCTTTGCGCAAGAGCGGCTGTTGGCGCTTCTTTCCTTGCCGCCTTCGAACGCGTCGGTCCAGGCGCCCGCCGATGAGCGTAGGGAGGTGCTGCTGTCCTCGAGCGTGGGTAGGCACGCTCGCCATAGACTCTCGGCGGGCGCGGCATCGGTCCATAGACGACCGGCCCGTCATAATTGGGCGGGCCATACACCACAGGCCCGTAATAGTCGGGCGGCGGCGGGACGAAATAGACCTCCGGCGGCCCCATCATGCCGCCGAGGATGGCGCCAATACCGAACCCGACCAGACCTGCGCTAATATCGGAGCTTCCGGCTCGCGCTGGAGCACCCGGCGACAGCGCGGCTATGCCGATCGCCGCCGCGACGGTCATTTGAAAAGCTTTGTGCATCGGAAATCCTCCATCGCCCGCTCTATGAAACGAGACGAGGGACCCGGCCCTACGGCAGAAGGTAAATTAAAAGGGTTACCAGAAGGTCACGGCCTAATCGGCCTTTGGCCTTTGACGATCTCGTAGAGCGCACTGACGGCCTCATGGAGGTTGTCGGTGCCCTCGGGCGGCTGGCTGTTGGTTTGGACCGTGATCATCAGATTCTGGTCGGCGAACCATACGTAGAGCGTCCGATAGCCGAGACTTACGCCCTCGTAAAACCAATGCGCGCCGAGAGGCCCGAGAATTTTGTAGCCGAGCCCGAGAGCGAAGCCGCCCGGGTCATCGGCGGAGACCTTCGCTGTCGGCTCGCCTGTTTTCATCGAGACGCGCTCGGTCCATTCTTGCTGCTGCTTCGGTGGAACCACCTTCCCGCCAAAGACTGCGCGCATCCAGCGATCGACGTCGCGGGCGTTCGACACTGCGCCGCCTGCAGATTGCATCCAGGACGTGCTGCCCTCGCGTACATCCCGTCCGATCATCGGCGCATTCCAGGTTTCCTTGCATTTCGGTTGGTACTCGGAGCAGGCCTCATTCTCGAAATAGCCTTGCGAAAGACGCTTGATGACCGACTCCGGATAGGTGCTCGCTTCATAGAATGTCGAGGTGAGGCCGTGCGGCTCGATCACGAGCTCATGGACGAGATCGCGGAAAGACTTCCCTGACGCTCTCTCGGCGATCATGCCGGCGAGAATGTAATTGGTGTTCGAGTAGAAATAGCCCTTGTTCGGCGGCAGCTGATTGGTGGCGCTTGGATAGGCCGCGTTGACCAGCTCCTTGAAGGTGAAATCGCGCATCGGCTCTTTGGCCCACGCTTGGGACATCCACTCGGTTTCGGAATAGGTCGGAATGCCGCTCGTCATGTTGAGGAGGCGGCGGATGCTGACGTCCTTCCACGCCGGATATTCCGGCAGCCATTTGCCGAGCGTGTCGTCGATCGAAAGCTTGCCCGCCGCGTCGAGTTGGAGGATCACCGCCGCAGTGAACGACTTCGACGTGCTCCCCATCTGGTAAAGCGTGTCCTGGTCAACGGAGCGTGAGTTGGGATCACGGCCGACCTTCCCGGCAAAGGCCTCGATGGCCGGCCCCGCATCGCCGAAGCTTATATACGCGGCGATGCCCGTGACCTTTTCGACCGGCGCTCGCGCGGCAAGCCATGCGTCAAGCGCAGCCTGGACTCTCTCGACCTGGGTCGGCTGGGCGGCAAACGCGGCCGACGCAAAGACAATCACGATGGTTCCGGCCAGAGTCGAAACGAGCCCGTTCTTCATGTCTATGTTGCGCCCCCCTGGTCGGCGGTATCGCTCAGCCTTCCGCCTCTCATGACGGCGCCTCGTCCTCTTCGAGAAGCCTACCCAGGATTGGGGTTGCGATCACGCATCAGCGCACTCGATCGGCGCAGCCTGAAGAAGGCGTAGAAATAACTGAGCCAGAGCACGACGGAGAGGCCGTAGAAGACGATGGTTCGCACCGACCCCGGCCAGGAGCCGGCGGGGCCGATGGCTATCACGTTGGGGTACCAAGTGAAGAGCGTGGAGCGCCACCGATTCCACATGAGGGTCATTTCCGTGTTGCGAGACTGCGCGGTCTTGGCGTCGTTGAAGACGCGCTCGCTGTTGCGCTTCAACCACCACCAGGAATCGTCGTTGATCAGCTCGAGCCCTCTGTCGGACCGGTTTCGCATGTAGATGTATTCGATGTCGGTCGTATTGCCGCTGGCGTCGGGATCGCTGCGGCGCACTTCCGTTCCTGTGATGACGCCGGTTGTCCATGTTGGACGTGTGTATTCCCATCCAAACCAGAGGGGGATACCCAACACGAGTGCAGCGATGGCCAGAACGGGACCCCCCCTGCGCCATAAGATAAAGGCGAGCACGAGAATCGCGAGCAGGACGATGTAACCGATAGACAGCCAAGCCTGGAGCATGGCTCAAACCTCACCGCAGATGAGACTCGAAACGGTCGAGCCGCCGCACCTTTCAGTAACTCCAGGCGGCCATCTGCACACAGCATATCAGCTAGGCGGGGGGACGAATAAAATTTGATGACCTTGGGACCCGGCGAAATTGATGGCGGATCATATCCGTGACAGCTACGAGACACTAAGGTCCGGCCCCGAATAACCAACGGGCCGCCGAAGTTTCCCCCGAGCGGCCCCTTAAGCGACGATCTGCCTATGGCGTGGACACCATCACGTCTTCGGTCGCTGCCATTTTCTAACAACCGCCGCCGCCGCCCAGGCGGGGTAGGCGGCCCAGGAAGGTCCCTAAGCCCGCCAAGGCGAAGCGGAAGACGAAGCGAGGCAGGTGGTTGGGGGGAGAGCGAGTGAAATTCGTGGTAAGCTGCACCCTCGACTCGCGAGCCCGCCACCCCTTGAGCGTCCCATAGTACTCTACGCAAAGGCCTTCATTCCATGCAATACACTTGTGCTTGGCTGGGGGGACACGGCGGGCATCAAACTCGCAAATACCATTGACTACTACCTGGTTGGGGTCCCAGCATCGGCGGGCTTTGCGGATTTGGGTGATCATGGCGTCTGGCTCATGAAGCGGCGCGGGCGCAATCCAGATGGTCAGGCGCCACACTTCTTGAAACTCTTTGCGTTTTGCACGGCTACAGTTTGGGCCTTCAGATGTGCCACGTGTTCAGTGGAGCGCTGATCCATAGCCACCGCAAGTGCGGTCTTGAGTTCATCCGCTTCGTCAGCAAGGTCACGACAATTCCAACTTCGGTAATCGACACGAAGGGCTGAGAGTGGGTAGCGTGGGTAGCCCTCCGGCTTTTGCGCGCAGCCATGCGCGACGAGCGCCAATAGGCCCACTGCTACAGGACAGAGCTTAGAGCTACGCCTGCCCATCTTCCCCCCTTAGCCGGAAACAGAGCATATCAGATAGGTGGGGGACGAATAAAATTTGACGACCTTCGGTAAAAGCAGGCGTGTCTTCGTGATGCCCTGACAGGCGGCTGCTTATTTGCATCAGCGGACAAACTTGGCGCAGGACCTGGTCCAATTTTGACCCAAAGCGAACCTTCGTCAGCGACGCTCGATGGCGTCGGCGGGTGAGCGATCTTTGGCGGAGGCTTCGGTGAGAGGAATGCTCGTGACTTCCTGGGAGGCGACGAGGTAGCGGGCTATGTCGAGTTGCCAGTAAGTGGCTCATTTGGCCGCGGCGGCGGGGTAGGCTTGCCTGAAGAAGTCAGGAGCGAAGGTTCCGGCTATCTCAGCATGCTGGCGCATCGCCGACCATTAGTTGAGGGACATTGAAGGCAAGCACGGCGCTCCGTTCGGTCAAGAGATCATGCAAACGGCCACCGAGGGAACAATAAAAGAAACCACTTACTGGTGGCCTCGGCCTGGCTCTGACACGCCGCTGGAAAAGACTACCTTCTATACGAAAGCCGGCGATCAGGTTTGCGGTGTGGGCTACTACAAAGAATGAAACCCCGATCCGTGGATTCTCCACCCCCATGCCAGCCAAAGGGAGCGACACAATAAACGACCACGCAAATCCCTTGTCACAACACGCCAGGACGGCTGCGAGCCCTATGTGTATTGCGGACGCTGTCCCTCGCGCTAGAAGGCAATACCCAATTTTGGAAGGAACCACGCGGCCAAGAAATAGAGGCCCGCGGTTAGAACGCATGACGCTGCGAGTGCAGACCAGAAGGCAAAGCCGTTTCGCAGAAGCGCCGGAAGCACCAGAAACATTGGTAGAGTTGCCAACGCGAACCAGAATGTAGATTGGGATAAGGTTGCGATGGCTTCTTTGTCGGCCGTGTCTCGCCAGAGCCAGACGAAGGCGAGAAGCGAAACGAGAGGTAGCGATAGAATGAGCGCGCCGAATGCCGGGCTACGCTTCGCAACCTCCGAGGCGGCTGCGATGATTGCGCCAGACAAGAGCGCTTTGGTGACGGCGTAAAGCATCCTAATTCCCCTGAGCCAAATGACAACGCCCAAATGGTTATACTAGCGCGTGGAGACTTTGATCCGCATCCAGCACTGGCCCTACGGCGGCATCGCAGAAGGCCTTGGCAGCGTTGCGAATGGCGACAACCGGGCTGTCATGGTCGCAATGCGGCGGCAATCCTGTTTGGTGCCATTCACGCCTTGATACGGTCGCCTTAGGCTGGTCCCTGCGAATTTGTGAATTTAGAGGGACTTGAACACAATGATTTGAGCGGGTGCGACGTTCTTCTTACTGGTCGGTGCGTTTGCTTAATTGCAAACTGCAAAAGGACGAGCCTAGGGTAAACATGCTCAAGACCGCGAGCCAGGGGCAGCGGGCCGAACGCAAGCAGGCCAAATTCGACGTTGAGATCGCGTCGGTTGCGACAGCAGTGCCCGACCACAGAATCTGCCAAGCCGAGATTACCAAGCGCGCGAGAGAAGTTTTTCCGCATCTCGCGCGACTCGAAAGCCTGTATGGAAATACCGGGATTGAGACTCGATACGCGTGCGAGGCGCCGGACTGGTATTACGAGCGCCATGGATGGGGGACGCGTACCGCCGTCTTCCAGCGCCACGCGCTTGACCTGTTAGAGGAGGTGGCGCTCAAAGCCACCAAAGCCGCCTCTATCGGGCTCGAAAATGTGGGTGCCCTCGTCGTCAACACCATCACCGGGCTTGCCATTCCAAGTCTCGATGCGAAGCTGATGAACCGCCTCCAACTGCCTCATTCAGTTGAACGTTTGCCGATTTTCGGACTTGGTTGTGGGGGCGGCGTTGGTGGACTAGCCCGCGCCTCCCGCTACGCGCAAGCCATGCCGGCTGGCTCCCATGTCCTGTTTCTCACCATCGACCTCTGCTCGCTTTGCCTGCGCATCGCCGATCCGAGTATCGCAATGTTTGTGGCAGCCGCGCTGTTTGGCGATGGGGCGGCGGGAGTGGTGTTGCGCAACACTCAAGGAGAAGGTTGCGGCGCGGCGCGGGGCACCGTGCTCGCTGTGGGCGATCATTTCTGGCCAAACACCGAGCGGATCATGGGATGGGACATCAAGGAGGATGGATTCGGGGTGGTGCTGAGCCCAGAGTTGCCAGCGCTCATCCGAACCGAGTTCATGCCTGCGCTAAGAGGTTTTCTAGATGCAAGCGGCATGGACCTTGGCGAGTTCAGCGGGTTTATCATGCACCCTGGCGGGGCCAAGATCCTTCAGACCATTCAGGAACTGTTGCGACTTTCGCACGAGGACCTGGCCTATTCCTGGGACGTGCTCCGCGATTTCGGCAACATGTCGTCGCCCACAGCTCTGTTCGGGCTCGCCAGCGCGGTGAAAGGCGGCGCTCGCGGGCCGCACTTGCTGACGGCATTCGGCCCGGGCTTCTCAGCCTACTTTGTTGCCGTCGATTTGTGAGCCCCGCGTCGTGCGTTGAGCGCGTGGTTCTCAAGCTTGATCTTGTAGGCGAGCACAGTCCACCAAAGAGCCGTCATTATAACGGCGAGTGCAACCGCACCGAAGGCCAGTGGCAGCACAAAGGTCTCGATGATCGTGATGGCGTAGTTTGGGTGGCTAACAAAGCGATAGGGTCCAGTTGTGACCACCGGCGCCGTCTCCAGCGTGATGATGCGGTGGGTCCAGTACCGGCCAAGACTTGTGATCACCCAGTATCGCGCGAGCTGCAGCGCAAGGTAATAAACTATGAGCGGCCAGATGACCGGTGCTTCCGGCGAGACCAGAAAGAACAGCGATGCGATCCATGCAAGATGGGTTGCCGCTACGACCGGGTAGTAGTCGGCGCCGATCTCATGTGCGCCGACCGCAAGAAGCGCCTCTGTGTTTCGAGCTGAATAATACTCTTCGCACCCCCGCTGAATGAGGAGAAGAATAGCCGCAATCTGCGGCATCCCGATGAGATTCGATACGTTGAGAGTTTCAAACTCTGGTGCCACAGCTACGCCAGGCTCCTGTTCGATAACGAACTGCTTCACCTATCTACAGCTTCCTTGTGAGCTGCACAGTGCAAGGCTTCCGCGAAATCCGTTCCATGTCGGTTATGGCGCTTAGCGGACATAGGCGTGGTCGGTGCACATGTCAGCTTCTGACCCAAAGCGGACGAGGCCCGTTTCGACGTTGGCCGACACATCTGGACCGCTAGCGGGTCTTGGCTCGCGACGCAGAGCTGGCCACTCGCGAGCCCATCCGCCTCAAGGGGCGGCCGCCCAAGGAAGCTAGAACCCGCTCAAAAAAACAAAACTCTTGTTCGTGCCCGGCTTCCCAACGGCGCGCGCAGCTACACGGGAGTATTTTTCGAAGGCTGCTCTGAGGCTCTTATCGTATCCGTGCTTGAGGGCATTTGGGCCGTTATATTTGAGTGCAAATCGCCTCCAGTCCCTGTTCCTAAGAGCATCACCTAATTTCCAATCCGACAGGAGGTTCGTGAAGGCCTCAAGCTGTTGACCCTCGCCCTCTAGCATAGAAGAGACCATGGCCTTGGCGCTTTGAAAGCCTGCTGCCCGGTGATTGAAACCCATAATTTGGGGAAGCCCCCACGAGGCAGAGTTCAGCGCTGCGGTTTCGTCGATCGCGATAGCGGCGGCAATCTGATCATAGCGCTTGGAGAGAGGTGGATAGGGACGAGTCCGTGCCTTGCGATAAGCAAGGCCTTTTTTGACCGCTTCGTCCCGCTTGGGACCAGGGCCTAGCTGTCGGTAAAAGATGTGAGGCTCAAAGAGAAGCTTCAGTCGCTTCTTTGCATCGAACCCGGCGCCCGCCGTCTCAACCTGAAGAATGGCGCGCAGTGTCGCCACGTCAACGCCAAGCTTGTTGGCAGCGGCCAACAACTCGGTACTCGATAGCCTTCTCCCGCTTCCGATGAGATCCATGAGTTTAAAGCCCGGCTCTCGATACTGATAACGATGGATCCCTCGAACGTGGAACTGCAGAGCGAGGTCAGCTTTCGCTTAGACCGGTCTTGCACTGGCCTTTATGGGTTACGAAGGTTCATTGTTGATCTGTGGACACCATACCTTTGAGCTTGACTGATGGCATTAGACCGCCCGCTATCCTGACTGCCGGAACGATCATGTTTCGGCTCTAGGGGGGATTTCCACGTGGAAGCAATTCTACCGATTATCGTTCAGATTGTAACTGGCGTCCTCGGCGGTCAAGCCGTCGGTGCGGTCTTGCAGCAAGTAGCGATGAGTCAGTTGACCAAGATCATCAGCGGTGCCGTCGGCGGTGTCGCCGGAGGTACGGTGCTTGGTAGCCTCCTTGGTGGCGCGGCAGGTGCCGATCCTGCTGCGGGCGGGGCGCTGGGCGGCCTTCTCGGCAATGCAATTGGCGGCGCGGGCGGCGGCGCGATCCTTACCGCGATCGTAGGTGCCGTTATGAAGGCGATGAACAAGTAACACTCCGCACCCAGTTTGGGGAGCTGGTGGATTTGGCCCCTTCTCTTAGCGGATCGCAGTTTGCACCAGCGCCCACGTTGCCGGGTTGTCCTACCTCCCGACGTTCGAGTTTTAAGATTCTCATGATGACGCGTATCGGACTGTACTTAAGCCTGTGCTCTGGTTAGGCATTCTGCTCCGATTATCTTGCCTTGTTATGCCCCGTGCCACGCTGTGTTGCGCAGTTGGATTGCAATTTGGTTTGCAAACGGCGGTAGAGGTTACCGTAAAGTGTAGTTGTCGGAGGCAAACCATGAAAGGCATTCTGTGTGGATCATTATTGATCCTGCTGATGACGACCGCTTGCGCCGCCTCATCCCTGGGCGACAGCGCTGACGGGAAGCGCTTGTATGACGCCAACTGCATGGGATGCCACGATACCAGCGTTTTCACGCGCAAGGACCGAGTCGTTCAGTCATTAGATGATTTGAAAAAGCAGTTGGCCAGCTGCGCTCATATGGCAAAAAAAGAATTCTCAGAGAGCGAAACGCAGGGCCTACTGAAATACTTGAACGATCAGTTTTATCATTTCCGCTAGGTGTGCCGCGTGGTCGGTCGAAAATGTCCGCCTTGGATCAACTAGCGGACTAATCCGCCGCGAGCAATCACGTCTGCTTTTGACCCATAGCGGACATTTTGTCGGACTCCAGAAGGCTTACTCCGGTCCGTGAGGACATCTTAAACTGAGCGCCCGAGACCCCGTGGCATTCTTTAGAGGTCAGTCATGAAGCGGAGTGTGCTCGCCTTTCTGCCTTGATTGCAACGCTAGCTGTGTCGGCCAGCAGCTTCGCCGAGCCCCCAATCCAGGCTTGCCGATCGATTGATTCAGCAACGGTCGGTGGAGGCCGTCATTTGGGGTATGCCGGCGGTCAATTATGACCTCATGCGGCAGGAGATGTTCCGAGTCGGGGGTAAGGAAAATCAGGTCGTGTACTGGTCTCGCCCGCTCGACTGGCACAACCAGACGCTCACGCCAAATCCCGACTCAATCTACCTGATGGCCTTCTCGGCCGTACAGCACCAAACGCGCAACAAGGAGGCGAACATGAAAAAACTCAAGCTTGCCCTGATTGCTGTGACAGGTTTGCTTGGCGGATTGTTGCTCTCGAAGTCCGACGCAACAGCGTTGGCTGGGTTGGTTGGGGCGCCTGCTGTGACTAAGAAATACCCTTCAATTCAAAAGGCGGGATGTTTTCTGGCCGGACGCTATTGTCGGGTGGGATTTCATTGGGTTTGCGGCCTGCCACCTAATCCCGAGCGGCGCAGATGCCACTGCGTGCCCTGTTAGAGTGCGGAGGTCGACGGGCATAGGTTGAGCGCCCGGCAGAACGACAAACGTCGGCTTCTCGCACTCGGCAGACTTGTTTAGTCGGCACTCTGAGGGTGACGAGATCGAAACGGACCGCTGGCTTGAGCATTAAATGCCGCGTCTTTCCGCCGCGGGGAACATCGAATAGCATCGCTCAAGGATTTAACAGCTACCTTCTCGAATGCGGTTGGGCACCGCCGATATCTCTTACCATCGATGGCCATAGCCATCGGCGCATTGCTCGACTTTGTCATGCTCCAATTCGGCATCTTGATCGATGCCAACGGACCTTTTGCATACTTGCCATTCACAATCGGCGTTGCAGTTGCGGCCTCGTTGATTCTTTGGTGGCTGCTGGACTGCGCCGCTGGCAGTAGGTCGGAGTTGAGGGGGATCGTCAATGTCGAGGAAGCGCTAGACGGCTTGTCGACTTATTTCGATGAAGGCACGCAGATCTTCGATGCGGCGATTACCAACGACAGCCAGTATCGCGACTTGGATGCACGGCGGGCGGCCTGGCATGAGAAGGTGCAGGAGCATTTGCAGGAGAACTTCGGATTACGAGACAAGCGCTCCTTAATTGCTCAGCAGCTCGAGAAAATTCGTGACGCGATTATCAGATACAGCGATCTTGCGGCCAAACGCCGAGCTGTCCCAAGCGACGCCCCATGGAGTATCGCCTGAAGGAAATTCAAACCCACAAAATCAGCGCGGAAAAGATCAAGTTCAATCTACGGCCGGTGGCTAATTTGGGGAAGATGCCAGTTGAAGCGGTCGCTCTCAAGCACTGGTCTGACCGCATCCAGCGCCTTGTGCTGCCTGAGGATGTGCAGCCGTCGCTCTGACTACGAAAACCGGAATGGTGGGCTTTGACGTGTGTGCCAAGTAGGGCAGGCTTTCCGCCCACTCGTCGAGTAGATAATCGGCCGAACTAGGGTCGCCCTCGAAGGTCAACATCAAGCGAAGCTTTTCGCTGAACCACTCTAACGCCTCCTCACGATTAGGTGCGACCGTAGTCGCTACAACATCGTGCGTGTCGATCTCGTGGAGGCTGTAGCGCATCAGGACAAACCGGATACTCTGGAGAAGCCGATCATATTACGATTCTCACCCGCGATTAATGAGCACGCTTCTTGTTGTCGTCGTCCTGGCAAAGTCCTAATTGGTTCTTGGGGATGCGTCCGAACGAGCAGCTCGACCGATGTCAGCCAGGGTCGCTACGGTGCGCCAGCCGTTGGATCGGTCAAGATAGCTGCCGGTGTAACGCCCGGCCATCCCCACGTGATAATCGATTTCCCTGGTTTGCCCCCGAAAGCGGATATCGGTATTGTGACGGCAGGCTTGAGGGCATCTTCAGTAATCGATGGATGAGAACAAGACAATTCCTGAAATGCTGTCTGGTGTCGTGAAAGCAGTGTTTCTGCTCTGCTTCGCGGCATTGGTCCCGCTCGGGTTGGCAGAGTGGTATTCCCGCCACGATGCGCCGTTCGAAACCCGAGAGATGTACGACATGCTGGAGAGAATACTCGTTGGGATAATCTTCTCCTGCATCTTCGTTTGGGTTGTCGCCGAGGCTTGGCGTGAAATCAAGTTTCATAAGGCCAAATCTGACCGACAACGCGGAGAACCTTAAATGCCAGCAGGACGGATCGTCGCTCGGAGCCATGATCTTGGCCTTGGCGAAAATCCTTCCACCGCCTGGCCGCCTATCCTGATGTCCGCTTAGGGTTATTAGCGGACGTACTGACAAGCCGCAGCATGTCCTCTTTACCCCGAAGAACGTTGACCGCACCTGCCGGAGCGCTGTGGCAGAAAGGAAGGGAAGCAACCCCCTTCGTTAGAAGCAACGTACGCTAACCGATTTGGATCTCAAACTGCGCCCCACTGTCGCCCTGTTTAGGGATTTCGCTGTGGTGTGGTTGCCCCCCAAGGCAAAACCACCGTCTCCTTTCGCAGCCCCGCGCCCCACTTAGCGCGGGGCTTCTTTTGTTTGGGAAAGCGTCTCTCAGGTCGAACGGAGTGTGGCACCAACATCACATCCATCAAAGATTCTGGAGTTGTCCCCTTTATCCCCAAGTTGCATTGTGGGATACATCAGCCGCTAGCTTGAACCCCGAGCTAGAATTTCATTGACCCTGCAATAGCCCCGGGCGGTCAGTCCCCCCTCGGGGCTTTCTTTGTATGCGGGTTTTTTGCATTGCACAGTGATGGGCAAGACACGCTACGGCGGCGAACGTTGAAATATGATTTTCGGCGTGGGGGTCGTCCCCTCCACACATGGAACGCCTGCAATAAAGAAGCCCCGGTTCACCCAGCGCCGGGGCTTCTTCTTTGGCTAGAAGAAACCCGGCAGCCGCGGCAACCGGTCTCCCTCAGGGTCGATGAGTACGCGCAAGTGAGCTATGGCGCGGGAGCCGCGTCGAATGCGACGATAAAAGTGTCCGGCGAACCGACGTTGCCGCTCACCGCTAGTCTCCCAACATCCCACGGTCCTCGGCGTCCCTTCTCATGCTCGCTGCATGGCGTGAAGCGCCCATAAATCGTTCCCAGACAGACGTTCTCTTTTCGCTAATCTCATCGGATCCGCCCGCGCACTTAAGCGGCGGTATGCCATGCTGTGCCGCGTGGTTCGTTTGCAATTTCGTTTGCAAACTCGCGTCGGGGGCAATTTGTCTCAAACCGTCCGGCACATCTAGCTCAGGCTTAAATCCCACAAGCGTGCCGCGCCCCTGGCACCGCTTGCATCTCCCCATCTAGGAGCCTTGATCACGACTGATGCGCGATCAGCGAAGATGTGCGGGCCCATCAACTGCGGTAACCGCTCATAGAGATGGGAGAGTTGTGATAAGCCTCCGCCGAGCACAATAACATCGGGATCGATGATGTTGGCGACGTGCGCCAGCCCGCGCGCCAACCGATCTGCGTGCCTCAAGAGAGTAGCCCTCGCGGCACCATTTCCACTATTGGCGCGGGCGGCAATCTCTACGGCCGTATGTGTCTCCGCTGTTATCCGCGCGTGATCCGCAGTCATGCCGGGGCCTGAAACCCAGGTTTCCAAGCACCCTTGGCGGCCGCACCAGCAATAAGGTCCGGGGGATTCGTCGGAGGTGGCCCAGGGCAACGGGTTATGACCCCATTCTCCGGCAATACCGCGCGGTCCGTCGATCACCCTCCCGTTGACGACGAGGCCACCGCCGCATCCTGTACCCAGAATAACCCCGAATACGATGTGCGCATTCTCTGCGGCACCATCGATGGCTTCGGACAAGGCGAAGCAGTTAGCGTCGTTGGCGAGCCGCACAGGCGTTTCAAGCGCGACTTCCAGGTCTCGGTCGAACGGGCGACAATTGAGCCAGGTCGAATTGGCATTCTGCATCAGGCCAGTGCGGGGAGAAATGGACCCTGGGATGGCGATGCCAATCGTGGCCTCAGCCCGGCTGCCGTGGATGAGCCTGGTTGTTAGATCGACAATGGCCGCGATGGTCGCCGGGTAATCGTTGCGAGGCGTCGCTACCCGGTAGCGCGCCAGCTCTGTCGCCCCGGGGCCCATGAGGATGCCCTCAATCTTGGACCCCCCAACATCGAGGCCTATTCGCAACCCGGTCTGACCTGATGTGCCCATCTCAGGGAGTAACTTAGTACCCCTGAGTTGCTTGTTCGCAAAGGTCAGCCCTACGACAGTAAGGCAATAGCAGGCGTCGCTCACCAATATCTACCCGGACGAAGTTTATTGAAGGCGGACGAATTTAGCGGCGGGCAAGACGTTGCCGCTGGCAGACTTCGAGAACTTGGCTTCAACGGACTCGCCGTTCGCCACTTCACCTTCTCGGCCGCCACCCCTTTAGCGTCCCATAGTGCTCAGTGCAAACTCCGTCCCACCATGCAATACACTTGTGCTTGGCGGGGGGAACAGGGGGGGCATCAAACACGCAGATACCATTGATTACTTTTTGGTTGGGGTCCCAGCACTTCGCCCGAGGCCATGCCACCCATCGGGCTTTGCGGACTTGCGTGAACATGCCATCCGGCTCATGAAGCGGCGCGGGTGACATGCCCTGCGCCGATGTTGCGACGGCCAAAGCAAAGATAACACCGATGAACCTGATCATCCTTTCCTGCGTCTGCTCCGACGATGACGCTAATTCGCGCTAAGCAATTTCCGGAGCACACGTTTGTTCATCACTTAGGCGAAAATCGCCACCGAGGCTCCGCAACGCGTGCTCCTTCAGCGTCTCCATGTCTCGGACCCCGCCTGCCGTGGCCGACACGAGGATGCGGTGCGCCAGTTTCTTCTTCATAAGCGCGATCTTGGCTTCGGTGCTCAAGTCCGGATTGGAGGCACTCAACTCTTGCCACGTTGCATCGAAAGCAGCCGTTAAGGTCTTTAGGTCCTCCGGCCCGAAAAATTGTGCATATTCTCGGAAAGGCATCGTTCATACTCCCACAGGCCAAGCGGGAGCTTAAAGCTCTCAGTCACCGTTGCTTGGGCGTGGTCGGTGATGACGAAGGTTAGCAGCCTTTAGGGCCAACGTCTTCATGCGGCGCAACGCATTAGCGCGTGCGGTGCATCATAAACGTTCGTTCCGCCATGACGCGTCCCGCTTTTCCCAACCTTCTCCCTCTCTGTTACGGACTAATATTATGATGCACACGGATCAAATTTGTCCGCATACTGAGAGGCGGGGGAGTGTTTTTTGAACAGAGACGTCAAATGAGGAGCGCCGCAGCGGGTTTCCTTTGCTACCGGTCCACGATTTCTTAGGAGAAAACACAGATGCCGAGAAAAAGCGCCGCTGAATTAGCGGTAGTTCCGCGCCTTGCGGACCATCATCGACGCATTACAGCGCCGGATGGAATGACGGTGGAGAAAACCGAGTTATTCCGAAAGATCGTCGAGGATTGTGATGCTCGGCATTTTGCTCAGAGCGATGCGCCTTTGCTGCGAACTTATTGCCAAGCCATCCTCCTTGGCGAACTGGCGTTTGCATCCGCGCAAGCAAGTCCGAGCGCTCTGGGCGATTGGGAGAAATGCTGCCGGACGATCGCAATGCTATCCGTGAAGCTGTCAAAACGGTCATGCGGGCGATCGCCGGTCAATCACTGCGAGAGGTTGGCGTTAGCCTCGAAAGCTTGGCCGCGATCCGTGATGGTGCGAGAGGTTGGCGGGTCAAGGGGTAAAAAACCGTTCAAGGCTTCTCAGGGACGCGCACCCTGACGCTGCTAATTTCGTTTATATGCTAGCCCCGGTGCGTTCTCAGGCAATCGGAGGGGCTGATGCCCACGATCTACATTTCCGATAGCGGCGACGATAAGAACGATGGTCTGTCGCTTCAGACGGCGATCTATTCATTGGAACGGGCGGAGAAACTCGGTGGCGGCATGAATGACTGTAGCTGGCATTTCGGGCCGCGAGCCTGGAAGCGGATCAAAAAGGAGCTTTCAGAGAAGTATAAGCGCCCCATGTAGGTATGCCTTTAAGGGAGCGCTGATGCGCCGCATGGCAGTAACGATGGACCGCCGGTGTTGGTGGGGGCTAGGAGGAGGCGTCTGCGCGCTTTTGGTTTGATTTCATCGGCAATAATTTCAAGAACCGCCCGTAACCCGTCCAACCCGTCTGCCTGCTCTCTTAGTGATCGAGTTAGTTCGAGTAATTTGGCGTTTTCGAGCAGCGCGAACTTCAGGGCAGCATTGAGCCTTCCATTCTCCTCCCTCTCATGCCTCAGAGCAGCATTAAGTTTTTCATTATCTTTACAAGCATGCTTTACCGCAGCATTTAGCTTTTCATTCGCAGCATTCAGCCTTCCATTCTCCTCCCTATAATGCCTCAGCGCAGCATTAAGTCTTTCATTATCTTTACACTCATGCTTTACCGCAGTATTTAGATTTTCATTCGCAGCATTCAGTTTTTCATTCTCCTCAATCTCATGTTTCAGCTCAGCACTAAGTTTTCCATTAGCCTCCATCTCAGCTTCAAGTTGCTGTCGGAATCCCCGATTGATCGCATAAGAGACGGAGAGTTCAGCTTTAAGGTTCTCGACGTGGGAGCTGGAATGCTGGTGTTGAAGAGCTAGTTCGAGAATTCTCTCGCGTGCCGAGGAAAGGTTTAGCTTATCGGCTTTATAGGCTAGTTTAGTAATCGCAGCCCGGGTCTCTGGTACCTCAGCGGCTTCTATAGAGCGTTTTGTAATGCGTCCCTCAAGCCATTCCATCGGGAATCTCTTGTGCTACGAAGTTGGCTGAAGCATGAATGCTTCTAGCCCCATGTTTTGTCTAGTGTATGAAGGTAACTATGAAGTAATAGCGCTGCGGTTATCGCAACGACGTCTCCATCTTGTGGCTCTATATTGGCATCCAACAATTTCGCTGTCAATTAGCTTCCAGTTGAAGCGGCCCCACTAGACCAATTGAGGAATGTTCCTCACTGCCAACGGCTTGCATTTGCAAGCTATCGTTTCTCATAGCTTTCGCTTTCGGAAATATTTTTTACCGAATGCAAAGCCTTTTCGCATGGTGCGTAAGCATCACGAGACGAACCTATATCTTGTGGCTTGATCTCCGCGCCATCGCTAGGCTGTTAGCTTTCTGTTCCATCGATTTATGGTTTTCCAACATGCCGATGGCGATCAGCGGGGCTCGACGTGCGGGTCAGGCGGGGGGATCACTTCCTTCTTATGACCAGCCTCAGGGTTTGGGACGTGTGTGTGTATGCCCTCATCTCCGACCGGAGGGGGAGGAATCACGCCCTTATGCTCGGCTGAGGGTGCGGTCCCCTGCTCCTCGTCGGTTCCGGGTGGGTCTTTGCCCTGCAGGATGGTCTTCTCAACGGTATCGTGCGCATCACCGGTTTGACGCTGACGCTGACCTTGAGTTGCTTGAAGGCTGGAAACGGCAACCAGCAAGCTCAAGCGCAACATGATGTTACTGGCGGAAGTGACGGGCCGCGTCATGGCCGAGCATCAGCAACAGACTATTGAGCCCCTGCTTAAGCGCATCGAGTAAACTGGAGAGGCGACCGGCGCTCGCTTATCGCGGACCGTGGCAAGAAAATAGCGCCTATTCACGCGGGACTTTTGTCAGCCATGGCGGAAGCGTGTGGCACTCAAACGAAGATGGCAATAACGCGAAGCCGGGAATATCCGAGGCTTGGACCCTTGCCGTCAAACGCAGTCGAGCGGCAACGGCAACGCGCCTGCCTGTAGCAACGGGGAGGAATGAGCGATGAGCGGCGTCAGATGCTTTCACGTTTCAATCGATGAGATGGCCGCGTTGAATGACCGCCTTGCATTCACGCTTCGATCGCTTGGCTTGAACGATCACGAACTCGATGAAGCGATCGCCGCCTCGTTGCATCCTGCGCTGCGAGCGTTGGAAAATTCGCGGCGAAACGCCAACAGACGCGATCGCGTGTGAGGCTCGTGAAGAGCATTGAGCGTGCGCTTTTAGGTTCCGGGCGTTCGCTCAAATGGCTGCGCGGACAGTGACGCCTCGCCGCGTGGATTGGAACAAATTGCTTTTCCTCCTGTCCCCGCACTAGGCTGGCTGCTTGTTCGTCGTGATCCGGGCAAAGCGCCGCCGAAACGATGCCTCGGAGCAAATGCGGTGTTATCTCCCCATCTCACCGCACGCTCCGGGGCATCTATTTTGTCCTCGATGTGGTTCGGGTCTCAGTAATACCGAACGCAAGCGCCTCCACTCCATCCTTAGCGCGCCTTTTTCGGCTCTTCCATAACGCGCTTTATTGTCTTGGCAGCATCAGCTGCCACCTGAGTCGATAGAGTGCGGACCTCTTCCGCTTGGGCAGCGAGTGCGTCGAGTTGATTGCGCCAATAGGACGATTGCATCTCCACGGCCTCAGCCAGGTTCTTCGCGCCGGCCAGTTTCTTTGCAAGATCGAAGCTTGAATTGATGTTGCGTTGAGCAATGTCGATGATCTTTCGGTTAAGCGCCACAGCACCTTGACCAGCTGCATCAAAGGATTTCTCCCAACTCTGCAGGACGCCTTCGAGGGCATCCTTAGAGCGCTCATAGGTCTCACGCATTTGAGCAATGTTCCTTTCGGCAAGATCCCGCATTGCTTGTGGCACCTCTGTGTCGCGTGCAAATTCTTCAAATTGAGCGGCGGTTTTTCGGAAGCTATCACGCGCTTTGTCAGTGACAACTTTGGGATCGACTGGTTCATTCATGGAAGTCGCCTTTCCGGTTTTCAAACTGTTAAACACGAGGGCCGATTGACGATAAGCAAGTCCCCTCGTGCCTCTACATGAATGCGCTGCTTGCAACGTGCGCCGTCGCCCGGGCAACACACAAGAGATGTGGGCGTCTCAATAGGTCCGAACGCAAAAGCCTTCACTCCATACCGCACATGTGCTGCGGACACCGTTCTGTCTCATCCGCCTTGGGCCGAACATAGATAGCCCGCCCCCACGGCGGCGATAGGCGCGTCGAGCCGATCGGGGATCCCACGGATCCGCAGTTGCGACGCGGTTTAGGGTTCGAACCGCAGGTTTGGCGGATCGGTGCCGCTTGTTTGATTTTGGTGAGGCTGGCTTAACCGTCAGTGGTTCGGCGGTTGATCCTGTCGCAACCTGGGTGGGAATTGGACTATCGATTGATGATAGATATTGCGTAAGGACCCATCCGTGCTCCTGCGTCACCGGGTCCGACACCCTAACCCAGATGCCTTCTCTTCTAACAACCTGCAATTTTGTGCCCGAAGGATAGAAACGTACTGTAGGGGAAGAAACCGACGCCTGACTATGCGTCTGCGCAGCAAGCACCACCTTAACTAACTCCGGCTCTGGTTCCGCGCCGTCGCTTCCGGAGGATGATATCGGTGATGTAGCCGGTTGTTCTGCTCCGCGCTCCGAATTTTGGCGAGGCTCGTCACTTTCCAAAAGAGGCAAGGAGGTGGTTAGCTGAGAGGTCGCCAATTTTAAATCTTTGCTTACCTTCCGGTCCGGAAGGTAAGTGTCCCATGAACTCAGGTGGGGGCTTGTATGATTGGCCTGAGCTTGCTCGGCGTAGGTCTTTTCTGCCTTGTCGTCCGTTAGGACATCGTGAGTGTAAATCAGGAGCAAGTAGATGGCAGCGCCGAGGAGGCTCAGGAACAACAGTAACCGTGACATGGCCCCGTCTCCTATCAGCCTCTCGATTTCAACCTGCAATACGCTAGATCACTTTACCGGTTAGATGTGGAAAAATCGATCTTCCGCCACGCAAGGACGTGATTGGGTTAGAATTTCCCCTTAAGCCGGCCACGAAGAGTGCGTGTACCGGGCGCAGCCACTAGTAACCTCCCTTATCATGGGCGGGGTGCTATGGGCCGCTGGGGTAGATTTGGCTTAATTGGCGGAAAGGGTGGATATCACCCTTCCCAAGAAGATCAATGACGTAGACTGGCTAAACTCTCCAAACCCCTTCGGCGCAGCAGCATCGGGCTCATTTGGGCATGACCGATGCTTGGAGGCGGGCCGCGTCGTTCGTTCCCCTTTCGGCGAGCGGCGCTCTACACGACCCCGGCGAAACTATGTGAGCGTCAAAACCCCGGTCTCGGATGTGTCCTCACGCGCAAACTCGCGTTTGAACTGCTTTGCCTTCGCTGATCCCTTTTTGGTCGTCGGATCGGCATTCGCCAACTCTTGTCTTGTGTCTACAGTTTCGGAGTTCGATCGATCCTCTCTTGAAAAGAGAACCTTGTTCGCTTCAAGAACCCTCATGAAAATTTCCAAATCGTCAGCATTGTTCAGACGTGCGGAAACCTCAAGTGAACCTGATAGCACCGACACGCGGTAACATGACTGTCCGCCTTCGATCATTTCGTCACCCTCGGACACTGCCATTTCGGAATCTTATGACCGTGGCAGAGCATGGTTAACGAATCGTTGCCACGTTCGGCTAGCAGCTGAGCCGCACGACAAAATATGCAGAGAAAGGGGGGAGGTTCGAAGCTGAAACGGCGCGACTTCGGGACCGGTCGGGGAGTTTTGCTTTCAATAAATAGTCCCGCGATGAAATAGGGGGACACCATGAAAGCACCGCCGCACCTAGCACCTCAAACCCGCAAGTGGTTCACCAGCGTGGTCACCACATATCACCTTGAACCGCATCACTTGCGCCTGTGCAGCTTGCCGGTGAGGCTTGGGATAGATGCCAGCAAGCGCGGCAGGCCATCGCGCGGGACGGCCTTACCGTGGCGTCGGGCGGGCGGGCGCATCCGGCCATAGCCATTGAGCGCGATAGCCGGTTGGCCTTTGCTCGGCTGATCCGCGAGCTTGCTCTCGACGCCGAGCCGCCGCATGCGTGGCGCGCCGGACCGCCTGCCCTTCACAGCAACCGGCGGATGCCGCGCGGCGGCATCGGCATCACCTTGGACGACTAGGCCATGCCAAGAAAATTACGTGCACCTAAGCAGCGATATGATGCCAAGGCCGAGCTTGACGCTTGGGAGATGCTGCTCGAAAGTGGTCATGACCCGCGCAGTTTGGCGACGCGTCGGCGCAATGTTCCTGGAGAGGCGCGTCGCGCTCGCGTCGCGCTGGGGGCGTAAGGTGCCGTGGGCGCAAGAGCAATTTGGGGAACCGCCATGCCGGTAAAGATGCGAGCCGCGAAAGAACGCCTGCATCGCATCACGCGCGAGGCCGTCGAGGCGCACATCGCTGGCGACTTCATGCGCTTGCATCGTGCGCGCGGACTTATGCCGTGGGAATGCTCGCCGCTGCCGGATGAAGCTCACGGTCCTGGCGTCGATCAGGTGGGTGAGTCACCTCGCTCCCCGACTATTCATCTCGTGGATCAGTAACTCCGCCGGCTGACGCAGCAAAGCTGCTGATGAACTTCTCGTGCCTGGCTCGGAGGCGCCTCCCGAGGATCAATAGGAGGATACCCGGTGCCAGAACGAGGAAGACCTCCAGCCCATTTGAGAAGCTGAGTACCCCTGATTTCTCCATTTGCCCGAAGCCCTCAGTCCACCAGACGTAGGCGTAGGCCAACAGGGTCAGAGCGGCAGCAGCCCAAAGCCAGACCTTGCCAAGCACGATCAGCGTTTTCGCCATGGAAATACCCCACCCAAAAGCATTCGTTAGCGACAATTTGGCAAAACACCAACATTGCCGCCCGGACCATCATAGGCAGGACCTCCAACATTGAGAAGAAGCGGCTATTCGTCAGCGCATTGAGCATGTCTGCTTTGTGCCATCAGCAGACCTCGGTGCGCGGGGTTAGGATGCCATGCCTAGCGCCTTGGAGATGTCGCGAAGTGTCGCCGTCTCAGCATCGCTTACTCGGACACCACCAAAGCCAAGAAAAGACCCCTCCACGGCAGCTTCTGCGACCTTCTGGCTGATCGCGCGGAGCCAGGTTTTGAAGGCTGCTGCCTCGTCAGGGGCCTTGGCATCGACGATGGCGGAAACCTCCCGCAGGGTCGCTAATGAACGCTGTACACATGCCGTGGGCTCCGCCTGGGCAAAGCGTTCGCGCATTGCAAGAATGCTTCCATCGTTGGATCTTTCAAAAGCAGCAACTGCTGCCTTGATGAGTTCGTTAGAATTGGGATCGCGCTTAGCTGCAGCGAGCGCCGGGGTGCCTGCAGCGGCTTCTTTAAGAGTGCCCCACAAGCCGCTTGGATCGACTGCCGAAACGGCAATGCCGGCAGCTATGATGCTCTCTAACACCTTGGTCCATTCTTCCGGTGTGAAGTCATTTTTATTAGCCATGGCCGTTTCCAATGAGAGGAGTGTCCTTGCTAGGTATTTCTGCTGCTTAATTACGTCGAAATTTGCGCCCGAAGACGTGATCGCCTGGTGTCAAGACGAATGGCGCGCGGCTAGCGGGTGTTTCAAATCCGCGCCGCGGTCGCAAATTTGACCACGTTGAAAATTGCCACGAAGCAGCATAACCCTGGCAGGCATGACGCCACGCAGCGAGGCTCTGACTAGTTCCGTCGTTCGTGCCGAGGAAACGCTTCGGCATGTTGAAGCTCGATCACGCCAAACGGTCGAACGCGCGCAACGAGAGCTTGCCAGCCTTCGATCTCAACTTGAGCCTGGAGACAGCCCGCCACTGACGCCTAGCCGACCCTGGCGGTAGCAAACTAGTCAAGCGGCCGCCGCCCAACGTCCGTTATTGGGCATAAAGTGCCGCAAAGTCGGTCCGCTTACCGATAGCTCAACGGTGGCTATCTCAAAAGCCAGACAATACTCGCGGTCGAAGTGCCATCCACTGCTCGTTCATGCGACGCAGCCGATGCACGAGATTGCGCATCGTGTGCAGCGCAAAGTAAGGCATCTCGTCCACGAGAAGCACGAACGTCTTCTCATTGATGGCAGCTAACTCACAGCTGGGCTTGGCGACCACCGTGGCGCTCCTAGGAGATCCGTCGGTCAGGGCCATCTCACCGAAGGTGCCCCCTTGCGTGAGAGTGTCGACCACCATGCCTTGTAGATGAACTTCAAGCTCGCCGGAGAGGATCACGTACATCTTGTCGGCCTTTTCACCCTCTTCACATCTCCCGGCGCAAAACTGATAGTGGGAGAACCCGCCGCGGCTAGGAGCTGAGGACTGATCCTGACTGCCTCCATGGTTGTCTGTCTCCTCACACGATCAAACCTGAAACCGGCGGCCTCTACGGTCAGGACTTGTCGGTTCTTGCGTCCTCGAATTCGACATCCAAGGTCTTTTTTGACGCGAGAATTCTAGCTTCCTCTTTTGAGCCGACAGCAGTAACGGTTACGCCTTCTGATGAGACAGTCACGACCAGATACGGCATTCCCTTTTTTGGCGGATGATAGATTGCGGTTTTGGCTTTTGTCTTGTTCTTTGCCATGCTGGTCGCCCTCCATATCCAAGCTTTTTGAGAAGCCGCCCAGCCCGAACCCCGATTGGCCTGGGCGGCTATGGATGCGTTCCGCATGCGTACGACACGGCAATGTCATATTGCGTTTGGTCGATTACAGTTCGATGACAATTAACAGCCCGAACCGACGTGCACGCCTCGACCTCAGTTGATCCAGCCAAGCTCTCGGGCTTTGGCGGTGGCCAACTCCCAAGCTCGTGTTCTGAATTCCTGCGTGCCGACCGGCGCATCTTTCGCAACGAGAAAAGACTGACCTCTTGGCCTGAAATAGATTGCCAACGAATTAGATCCAGGTTGCGTGATAATAATGTTGTCGCCATCAACGACGACACGCAGCGCAGCATTGGGCATGCACTGAGCTACGCGCAAAAAACGGCATCATAAGGATAGCGCGCTAGGAACTCAGCCAGCCCAAACTACGAGCTTTGTGATAGGCGGCCTTCCATGCTTGCGCCCAGAATTTCACCTTCGATGGCTCCGATGAGCGATCAAAGCCATCAACAGCCAAGAGTATGGGACCCAACCCATCCTTGCGATAAGTTATGGAAAAGCCCGATGCGGGACTGCTGACCACGATGTCGCGATCGCCAATTATCTGAACGCCAAGCCCTTCACCACCAAGTAGCTCGACACCAAGGGCCACGATACGCCTCGCAGGATTACGCAGCTAACACTGCTCCTTTTAGCACATGGCGGGCCTTACGCACCACTTCCTCCTTAATCCGTTGGTTGGTCAGCCGTTCCTTGGTTCGGAAGGTGAAGACGGCCACGACAAGATCAAGGCGAAGCGATACGGCAGCGGCAGCGGCTGGAGCGCACTCTATGATTTGTTGGAAAGCATACTGGCACCGCGATCAAATGCTGGGTGTCGCCCATCCGAAAGGCAAAAGATCGAGGCCGTGTCGGACGTGTTGATCACAAACGACAATATTGGCGAGGCCGACAACGACGAGATGGCAAAGGTGGCGGCGAGCTATTGGCAAGTGATCTCGATCCCGGCAGGCATTAAACCGCGCCATGACCCCCGCCAAGATGACCGTTGCCCCGTCCTTGGTTGCCCTCTCAGTGGCAGGTACCGCGAACAGCGCCGCCACCCCGGAGGAGAACTGCATGACCTACACCGAATTCGTCGCGGCCTACTGTTCGGACTCATGGAGCGAAGAAGCAGCCAAGGCGCTACAGAGACGACGACCAAGGTTGCAAGCTATCGATGGAGGCAAGAGTGATTAAGGGAACGGTCAAGACGTTTGATGCGGAGAGGGCTGGGGCTGGCTTTCGAGCCCGACTGGTGACGCCTTCTTTCATTACAACGGTAAGGCCGGCGAAATCAAACTGAGACAGCCGAGGCTCGCCCTACAGCAATCGCGTCAGAAGAGCCCCCAAAGTGAATGCGGGTGGGACCTTATGCGCCCCACCCGTTTTAACCTTCCTTGATCAGTTCAGGATCAGCTCTGCGGGAGCGGTAACCGCCAGGCTCGATGCGTCGGCACCGCATAAAAGGCCCATCGACTGGCGCTGCGAGCCGTCGAGGTGAACAAGCTGGCCGGGCTTTAGGCTGACGCGCACCCGCACCGATGCATAGGGGGCATTGGCATCGGCGTCCTTCCAAGTGACCGCGCTCACGCCGCACTCGCCGCGTTTCCGGATAAAGAAGGCGATGATGTGCTGATTGCCGATCTTGACCAGAATCGGCTCATGCGGACCGACGGGTCCGAGATTGGTCAGGGGATAGTCGGCATGCGCGGGTGCACCGGCGGCAGTGAGCGTGGCAAGTGCTCCGGCCGCAGCCAAGCCGATGAGTTTGATGCGAGAAAGTGGGGTCATTATTGGCCTCCAATTGTTTTCAACACAGAATCACTCTGTGCTGCATTGCACAATAGATATTGCAGTGCAGTGACGAAATGTTGTTGCAAGTGCGAAGACAAATAAGGCAATCGGGTTGAGGCCAAACCCGATAGGGGGCATCAAATCTCTAGCGATTGCTCAAAAACCGAAGCGAAGAGCATTCAAACCGTATGACTTTAACCGCCGTTCTGAGCTTCCACATCTCAAGTTCCCGTTCGACCTCGTCCAAGCTGAGGTTCTCGCGACGGACGGTGCCGGACACTGCGGCGGTGCGGCGAAGCGAATATCGGCTACCTTGGGCGGTCGAGCTTAAAGAACAGCTTGTCCGCGAGCCGCTTCGCCTTGCGCATTTCTTTCTCCTCGCGGTCCCTAGGCTCGCCTCCAACCTTTCAACAACGACGGAGATACGACGGTGACGACGACCTTGATGTTCAGATTAGACGACATAAGACTCCGCGAAGAGGAAAAGCGGAAGCTGCTACCTTCATCCAACGACCTCGCTAGGCGGACACATGATAGGCCACGGGAGACAGCGCCGGACCCCCGCGCACAACAGGCCCAGCATTTTAAGATAGATCGAGGCGACCTATGAGCCACCCGCCATCACGTCGGCCGTGCTAGGGTGGCGGCATAGGGGGGCCTCAAATGGGGAGAACCGCCACGATCTTCTTGGCTGCGATGCTATTTGTGCCACTGGCACATGCAGCCTCGTCTACAGACCACTTAAATGTCTTCAACAACATGGCTCAAGAAACTGTGGAGTGTGCCGCTTACTTCGGCATCATGTCCGTCGCGTTGGAAAACTCAAACGACACCGAGGGCGCGAAAAAGTACAAGGAGGTTATGCTCAATGCGCTTAAACGCGCCGCGATGGTGACTGAAAAAGCGGGACTTAAACCAGAGACCGTTCACGCCCGCTTCCAGATAGCCGCGGACGATATGATGAAGCGCATCGATAAGAACACATCCAACGTATCGATTTTGATGACCCACTATAAGGAACCGTGCATCGAGGTCATGACCGACGTTGAGAAGCGAGGTCGATACTGGATGGAGCGGGGCCTAAAACGCTTTGAAGACGGATTACCTCGCTGAGAGAGGCGACACTTCTCAGCCAGTGATCTGGTCGTGGACGCTCTCAAGGAAAAGTTCCCCTGCAACTAGGCCGGATCGCACCTACCCTGGGCGTATGATGCTTTCCCGCTACGTTCTCTCTGGGGAGTAGGAGCAATGCGCCGAGTCATACTGGTTGCTGTTCTTGCCGCAGCCCCTTTGCTCGTAGCTTTCTTCCGTTGGGAGGGCGGTTCACTCTCATCATATGAAGTTGACTCCTTTTTTCGAGGTCGCACAGTAGACGGGCACTATGCCGTCGCGATTAAGAAGCGTGTTCTCGGTGGGGAAAATTATCTAGCAACGGTTCACGGTTACCCCACCAATCTCTCCGTGTGTGAACAGCTTATTGCGCCTTACAATCAAGACCAGTCGAGTTCAGCTTTGCCGGGAGAGTACTTCTGCGAAGAGCTACGTTGATTGAAGCGTCTAGCTGCGGCTTACTCCCCTCTCATCCCTGCCCTGGCTAAAGCAGGGGATAGAGAGCAATGACGGAAGAAAGCGCCAAGTCCCTCTGCTTTGAATGCAAGCGTCCGCTAGTTGAGATCGACAATCGAGGCCGCCGGCTCACCGGCTGCATGACCTGCAACATCTGGTGGTCGGCGGACGACAAGAAGATTCGGCTGTCAGAAGAGGATCTACGGGCGCTTCACGCTATGCGGCGTGCGTGACGAAAAGGGAGAGGCCCGTTGGATGGACTTACACCGAACCTCTCCCCCCGGTTCCGGTATGGGGGAACCTGTCATCAGGGGACTATAGCTAGGAGCCGCCAGCCCCAAGACAACCTCTAGACGAAAACTTTAGGCCGCAGAAACTAGACAAGTTCCTATTTTGTTCTACACTGTCCAGATGGCTATGGGGCGTCCTTACGATCTTCCATATTCCGTCGAGCTTTGGGACGACGCGTCGCACGTCGAGGAGCTGATCGCTCTTACCGGTGATTACCGGGTCGCGCGGGTAGCGTTCGATGAGGCAGTGAAGTGCCGGCCCGGAAGGATCGTGACGCTCCGCCAGAAAACACGATTGCTGGCAGATAGTCGAAGGGAAGCGAGATGAACAGAGTTTACATCAGTGAACGCGGAGACGATAAAAACGACGGTCGCACCCCAGAGACGCCCGTCTACTCATGGGAGCGCGCCCTGAAACTTTGCGACGGGAACACCGAAGCCCACTTGATGGACGGCCCAACACTGCAACGACTCAATCTGGAAATCGAGAGACGCACCCATGGACCCCTTATCGGGAGTTGAGGCCGCCGCGACCGGGTTATGCGAGCCCCGCATGCGGGAACACCCTTCCCCATAGCGGGTTGAATTGGTTCCGGTGGATGGCTCCCAGCAAGTCTCCATCGGCAATCAGCCCATCCTTTGGCTGAGAGAAGCCCGGCTTTTCCGTTTCGGCCGGGCTTCTTGTTGCAGCGCACGACTGCCGCATTGACAGAAGAAAAGATCTTTGGAATCAATTCCGTCGGCGACGAGAAAGGCGTCGTCGCGAATGGAGGCCAAGATGCCAGGCGATCCCAAAGAGTGTCGTCAGCACGCGCTCAATTGTGTGCATTTAGCCAAAGACGCAACCACACCAGAGCTGAGAGATCATTTCGCCAAACTCGCCCGAACGTGGATCAAGCTCGCTGATGAGTTAGAGCAGAGCGAAGCGTTCCTTGCAGCGATTGAGGACGACGAGCCAACCAGACAGACCGGCTAAAAAAAGCCCCCGAACTAGTAAGGAGCGGGGGCAGAAGGCTGAGGAAGAACGCCCGCTCACTTGCCAGCGAAAGCTTAGGCTATCGCACGGCGAGGCCCGCCGCGAGCCGGGTTGAGCGTGCCCCGCATGCGGGAACACCCTTCCCCATAGCGGGTTGAATTGGGGCTGGACACCTTGCCGGTCCGGCAATCAGCCTCCCATCCAGGCTGAGAGAAGCCCGACTGTACTGAGAGCCGGTCGGGCTTCTTATTGGGGGACCAACTTCCGCTCTAGGAGAGTTTCAGTTCAGGTAGGCCGGCCCCAAAGCCCCCAACTCCAGCGTGTGCCCCACGCTCCGGCCTATTCACGAAGCCCCGGCCCGCAGACCCGGGGCTTCTGCTTATCTACACAATCCATCCCAGTTCGCGCACCTTGCTGACCGCTGCCTTAAAAGCATGGGAGCGGAACTCGCTGATCGCAGGGGAGGTGATGTGCGGACCGACCCAGCTACGCGTGAGCTTCAGCGTCGGGCTATCGGCACTATTGCGATACGCCACCATGAAATCAGTACCCGGCTTAGTGACGATTATCTCTTTACGCAGGATGGGCTCCAAGACTCCCATCACCCACGATTTGTCGTGGTTTATTCTATCCGTCATTGAATTCCGCATGGGACACCGAAGGACTCCCAGCCGGGCCTCTCCGATTGAGAGACCGGCTGGCGAGTTTCCCGCAACTTACGACCCACGATACGCTCCTGATTGTATCTGCTTAGGTGGGCAAACGACCGCCCCGCACCACTTGTCGGGTCCACCGCCGCCCGCGAAGGCGGGGTTCGAAATCGCCAGGGTTGCGGTGCCGACCGCCAGCGCTGCTACTGCGAGCACGATTGCTAGTGACGTTTTCATGGCTGCGCTCCTTTCGGATCGTCGATGACAACAGACGATCATTCCTGAAGCGTGACAGGCCGAGCCTGCTCGTCCTAGTATGTAACGGTATGCAACTACACCCCCGATGCTGGCGGGACTGGGCTGTCTTGCCGCGTTGGAGTTAGACCGTGACGGCAATTTCGCTCAATTGCTGGAGCGAATCCGACCAGAAGGCCATTCGTGAGGAACTGGTCCGCATCCTTAACAGCGGCCCGTTCCACCAGTCACAGCGCCGGCAGCGGTTCCTGGAGTACCTCGTCAATGAAACTCTTGCCGGGCGCGGTGAGCGGCTGAAGGCCTACAACGTCGCTCTGGAGGTTTTCGAGCGTCCCGAGACGTTTGACCCCACGGTCGATCCCCTCGTGCGGATCGAGGCCGCCCGCCTGCGTGAGAAGCTTCGCGAATATTACGGAACCGACGGCCAGGACGATCTCATTCACATCGACCTACCGAAGGGCACATACACACCGCAAATCGAGTTTCGGCACGAGGGTGCTCCGCCAATTGCTCGCCGGAGGGCGCCTCAGACGCAAGAGGTCTCCTCCGCTGTTCCCGCGGTAGCCGTTCTTTCATTCGATGATCTGAGCGCCGACCGGAACCTTGGCTATTTGGGTGACGGGGTGGCCGAAGACATCATCACGGCGCTCTCGCGCTTCCCGGAGTTGGTGGTTGTCGCCCGCGGTTCCTCCTTCGCTTACAAGGGTAGGGCCGTCGATATGCGGCAGGTCGGAAAAGAATTGGGCGTCGACTACATTGTCGAAGGCAGCGTGCGAAAGGACGGTGGCAAGCTTCGAATTGTATCTCAGCTCATCGACGCGAAGAATGGCGAGCATGTTTGGGCGGAGCGTTTTGATAGGTCGGGAATGGACCCATGGGCACTCCAGGACGAGGTCACAGGAATGATCGTGAGCGCCCTAACGGGGGACACGGGCGCATTGAAGCAGGCGCAGTATCGGCAAGCGTGGGGGAAGGATGCGACGACACTGGAGGAGTATGACTATTATCTTCGTGGGCTCGAACAGTACGTGAAATACACTAAGGAGGGGATCGAGCGGTCGGGCGAGATTTGGAGGGAAGGACTGGCAAAGTTTCCGAGTTCACCGCTCCTCAAAGTGAACTCCGGCTGGCACCATATGATTCGTGCGGTCAGGTTCGTCAGTGATGATCCACCCGCCGATGTTCGAAAAGCAGGGGAACTCGCTCGGCATGTTCTTGCCAATGAGCATCTCTCTCCGCAGGTGGCGAGGCTTGCCAACTGGCTCATAAGTTATGTGCTTGTTCAGGAGAAAGACTTTGATGGTGCGCTCGCCGCGGCAGACAAGACTGTTGCTTTGGCGCCCTATGACGCGTGGATGCTCTCTCGCTTGATGATGGTACTTGTGCAGGTTGGTCGACCGGATCAGGCCCTTCAGTGGGCCGACCTAGCTGCGGCGCGGGATCCGGCACTGGGTTGGGCCTACAACTACGGTAGGGGCTGGGCGCACTTGGTACTGGGGAGATTTGGAGAGGCCGTGGATGCTCTGACGCAAACCGAATTCAACGACGCCCACCTGCTCTTGGCCATCGCCTACGTGCGCCTTGGCCGCTTGGATGACGCCCGCGCAGAGGTTGGCAAAATGATGAAGATCAATCCCGCGATCACTCTACAAGCGTGGCGGCTGCGATATTCCTTCCGAGACCCTGCAATCCTGGACCGCTGCGCCCTCGATCTCGTGCAAGCGGGCTTGCCGAAGACGTAGCGATGTCCGCTTCTGGCACTTAGCAGACATGCTCAATGCGCTGACGAAAGTCCGCTTTTGGGGGCAAAGCGGACATTGACCAACCGCTGCTTACGAAACTCGATTTATGAGTACACGGCCTAGACGCGGTGACTCCGCCGAGCCCGTAGGGCTGTTAGGTCTAGCTAACGGTCGCGCCCGTCTGGGGGTGAATTTGGGGGTCGTTGGCGTATTAGGTTAGATTATCCTTATTTATCAAAGAGTTTGAACGGAGAGGGTGGGATTCGAACCCACGGTACGGTTACCCGTACAACGGTTTTCGAGACCGTCCCATTCGACCACTCTGGCACCTCTCCGGAAGGCTAAAACATGCGCCAATGGCTGTCGGGAGCGGCACCTTTATAGTGCTCGTCCCTTGGCGGCAACTCAAAGGCTCGCCAAATAGGCTCCAAGCTCACGATTGACTTATGGTCTTTGATTTATATAGTGCGTCGCTTGGCGGGATCGGCCCTTTAGGCCTCTGAACCCGCCATTTTCTCTGGCCCCTTCCAAGGCGGCCAAGCAAGGCCGGCTTTCCAAGCCAAGAGTTAAAGACGAGAACTAGACATGTTCGCGGTCATTCGCACGGGCGGCAAGCAATATCGCGTGGCGCCAAACGACATTATCGAGATCGAGCGCATCGCGGGCGAGCCCGGCGATATCATTACGCTCGGCGAGGTGCTGCTGCTTGGCGGCGACAGCCCGAAGACGGGAAGCCCCACCATTGCCGGCGCGCTGGTCGCTGCCGAGGTGATGGAGCAGACGCGCGGCGACAAGATCATCGTGTTCAAGAAGAAGCGGCGCAAGAACTACCGCCGCAATAAGGGCCACCGCCAGGATCTGACGCTGCTCCGCATCACCGAGATCCTGACCGACGGCAAGAAGCCGTCGCAGAGAAAGGTAGCGCGGTCGCAGCCGAAGAAGGTCGAGGCCAAGAAGCCAGAGGCCGATGAGGCTGAGGTGAAGCCGGCGAAGAAGCCCGCCGCCAAGAAGGCTGCTCCTGCGAAGAAAACCGCGCCCGCCAAGAAGCCTGCGGCGAAGGCTGCGGCAGCCAAGAAACCTGCGGCCAAGACGGGGGCGAAGAAGCCCGCCGCGAAGCCAGCGAAGAAGAAGTAAGGACTGATACCATGGCACATAAGAAAGCCGGTGGCTCATCCCGCAACGGCCGCGATTCAGCAGGCCGGCGGCTCGGCGTGAAGAAGTCCGGCGGCCAGCGCGTCATTGCCGGCAACATCATCGTGCGCCAGCGCGGCACCAAATGGCATCCCGGCGACGGCGTCGGCATGGGTGTGGACCACACGCTGTTCGCGGTTCGCGAGGGCGAGGTGGAATTCGCGACCAAGCGCAAGGGCCGCGTCTACGTTTCGGTGAAGCCGAACTAACTTCGCACTCTTCTTTCATGCCCGCGTAGGCGGGCATCCAGCAATCCACGGCCCCTGAAGGTGAGTACTGGATTGCCCGGTCAAGCCGGGCAATGACAAAAAGGCCCGCACCCGCGTATCTTGTCCCCGTGGCCATACGCACGCAAAGACTGCTGCTCCGCGCACCTGCGCCCGGCGACGCTCGCGCCATCGCCGAGCTTGCCGGCGACTATGAGGTCGCGAGCATGACCGGAACCATCCCGCATCCCTATAGCGAGGAGATGGCCGTCGACTGGATCGAGAGCCTGCAAGAGGGCGAAGAGGGCGTAGCCTTTGCCGTCGACCTCGGCGGCGACCTGATCGGCTGCGTCGGCTACCGCGCGACCGAGAAGGACCATGCCGAGATGGGCTACTGGATCGGCAAGCCCTATTGGGGGAGGGGCTACGCCACCGAGGCGGCGCGGGCGCTGATCCTCTACGCCTTTGAGAAAGAGGTCTTCGACTATCTCACCGTCGGCCATTTCAAGGAGAATCCGGCCTCGGCGCGGGTTATCGCCAAGCTCGGCTTCGAGCCGTCCGGGGAAATGTTGCGGGATTGCGCCGCCCGCAACAACAAGGCGCGCTGCCTGACCTACCGGCTTACCCGCGAGCGGGCGCTTGCTTTCTTGTGCCCAGACTTCGGGGCGCCCTCCTTCATCCCGGCCGGAGGGTTGGGGTAAAAGGGACTTTGCATTAAACAACCTGTGATTTAACCCCAAGCCAACGCTGGCTCGGCGGGCCTCTCCCCAAAGGGAAGAGGCGACCCTTAACCCTCGCGATTGCGCTGAAAATGCAGTTCCTCGATCAAGCCAAGGTCTATGTGCGCGCCGGTGACGGCGGCAGTGGCTGCATCAGCTTCCGACGCGAGAAATACATAGAATTCGGCGGACCGGACGGCGGCGACGGCGGCAAAGGCGGCGACGTCATCCTCGAATGCGTGGCGAACCTCAACACGCTGCTCGACTATCGCTACCAGCAGCACTTCAAGGCGAAGAAGGGCGGCCATGGCATGGGCCAGAACCGCACCGGCGCCGGCGGCGCCGATGTGGTGCTGAAGCTGCCCCCTGGCACGCAAGTGTTCGAGGAGGACGGCGAGACCATGATCGCCGACCTGACCAAACCTGGCGACCGCGTGGTGCTCTTGTGCGGCGGCAATGGCGGCTTCGGCAACATGCGGTTCAAGTCCTCGACCAATCAGGCGCCGCGCCGCGCTAACCCCGGACAGACCGGCGAAGAGATGACAATCTGGCTCAGGCTGAAGCTGATCGCAGATGCCGGGCTCGTTGGTCTGCCCAATGCCGGGAAGTCGACCTTCCTTGCGGCGGTGAGCGCGGCCAAGCCAAAGATCGCTGACTATCCCTTCACCACGCTCCATCCCAATCTCGGCGTGGTGCGCGTGGACAGCTCCGACTTCGTGCTCGCCGACATCCCCGGCCTGATCGAAGGCGCGCATGAGGGTGCAGGGATCGGCGACCGCTTCCTCGGCCATGTCGAGCGCTGCTCGGTGCTCCTGCATCTCGTCGACGCGACGCTAGACGATCCGGCCGAGGCCTATCGCATCATCCGCGGCGAGCTCGAGGCCTATGGCGCCGGGCTCGAGGACAAGGCGGAGATCGTGGCGCTGTCGAAATGCGACGCGGTTCCCGCCGATGAACTCAAGCGCAAGGCAAAGTCGCTCGCCAAGGCTGCGGGACGGAAGCCGCTCGTCCTGTCCGCGGTGAGCGGCACCGGTATCAAGGAGGCCTTGCACGAACTTGCCGCAATCGTCAAGACGGCGCGGACCAAGCGCAACGCACCGGCCAAGCGCGAAGCCGGGTGGCAGCCATGAGAGCCGAATGGACTGGCGCCAAACGCCTCGTGGTCAAGATCGGCTCATCGCTCCTGGTCGACAGCAAGAGCGGTGCGCTGAAGGCTCAGTGGCTCGCCTCGCTTTGCGACGACATCGCCAAGCTGAAAGCACAAGGCAAGGACGTGATCGTCGTATCGTCAGGCGCCATCGCGCTCGGCCGCAACGTGCTGAAGCTGCCGAAGGGCGCGCTCAAGCTCGAAGACAGCCAGGCCGCGGCTGCCGTCGGACAGATTGCTCTTGCGCATGCCTACGAGGATGAATTCCGCGCGCGCGGGATGGTGGCGGCGCAAGTGCTGCTGACGCTCGGCGACACCGAGGAGCGCCGACGCTATCTCAACGCGCGCAACACGGTGACGACGCTGCTCAGCCTCGGCGCGGTGCCGGTGGTGAACGAGAACGACACGGTGGCGACGAGTGAAATTCGCTACGGCGACAACGACAGGCTCGCCGCGCGCGTCGCCTCGATGATGAGTGCTGACTGCCTCGTGTTGCTCTCCGATGTGGACGGCTTCTACACGGCGCCACCAGGCTCCTCGGCGGCAGCGCGCCGGCTCGACGAAGTCCGTGACATCACGCCTGAGATCGAGGCCATGGCCGGCGATGTCGGCTCAGAGCTGTCACGCGGCGGCATGGTGACCAAGATCGAAGCTGCAAAAATCGCTGTTGCCGGCGGCACAAACATGGCGATCGCGAGCGGCAGGGTGTTTCACCCTCTGACCGCACTGGCTACCAGCGCCGTGTGCACCTGGTTTCTCGCCCATTCCGATCCCGTTGCCGCACGCAAGCGGTGGATCGGCGGAACGCTTGAGCCAAAGGGCGCCCTCGTGATCGACAAGGGCGCGGCTGAGGCGCTCACCCGCGGCAAGAGCCTGTTGCCTGCCGGCGTCACCAAGATAGAAGGAAGCTTCGAGCGAGGCGACGCCGTGGTGATCAGGAACGGCGAGGGCGCCGAGCTCGGCCGCGGCCTGACCGCCTACGACCATGAGGAGGCACGGCGCATTATCGGCCGCAAGAGCAGTGAATTGGCCGAGATTCTCGGTTACCGTGGCGACCCGGAGCTGATCCACCGCGACGACATGGTGCTGCACCGGAGGAGTTGAGAAGAGCGATGTCAATTCTTGCTGGCCAGCCGCAGACAAGTATCGAGCCCATGATGCTCTATATGGGGCGTTTGGCGCGCGAGACCGCGCGCACGCTTGCGCTCGCCTCGACGGACCAGAAGAACGCCGCGCTCGAAGCCATGGCCGAGCGGATCGAGGCGCGCTCTGGCGCGATCCTCGAAGCCAACAAGAATGACATCGACGCCGCGCGCGGCAAAGGCCGCGACGATGCCTTCATCGACCGGCTCTCGCTCGACGAGGCGCGCGTCAAGGCAATGGCCAAGGGCTTGCGCGACATCGCGAGCCTGCCGGATCCCGTCGGCGAAGTGTCCGCATCGTGGACGCGGCCGAACGGCTTGCAGATCTCGCGCGTGCGCGTGCCGCTCGGGGTGATCGGCATCATTTACGAGTCGAGGCCGAACGTGACGGCAGATGCAGGAGGGCTTTGCCTCAAGTCAGGCAACGCGGTGATCTTGCGCTCGGGCTCAAACAGCTTTCTCACTTCACTTGTGATCTGCAATGCGCTGACTGAAGGCCTCGCCGAGGCAGGGCTGCCGGAAGCAGCGGTCCAGCTCGTGCCGACGGTGCAGCGCGAGGCCGTGGGCTTCATGCTGGCCGGGCTCGGCGGCAATATCGATGTGATCGTACCGCGCGGTGGAAAGAGCCTCGTCGCCCGCGTGCAGGAGGAGGCGCGCGTGCCGGTGTTCGCGCATCTCGAAGGCATCTGTCACGTCTATGTGCATCAGCCCGCCGATCCCACCATGGCGAAGAACATCGTGCTCAACGCCAAGATGCGGCGTACCGGCGTGTGCGGCGCGGCGGAGACGTTGCTCGTCGATCGCGCCGCAGCGCGGGCCCATCTCGTGCCCCTGGTCGATGCGCTGATCGAGGCGGGTTGCGAGGTGAGAGGCGATCCAGACACGCAGCGTGCCAACTCAAGGGTGAAGTCGGCGAGCGAGGACGACTGGTCCACCGAATATCTCGACGCCATCATCGCCGTGCGCGTGGTGGATGGGCTCGACGAGGCGATCGACCACATCGCGCGCTACGGCTCGCAGCACACCGAGGCGATCGTCACCGAGGACAAGGAAGCGGCGGAGCGGTTTCTCGCGCGCGTGGACAGCGCCATCGTGCTGCACAATGCCTCCACACAATTCGCCGACGGCGGCGAGTTCGGCATGGGGGCTGAGATCGGCATCGCCACCGGGCGCTTCCATGCGCGCGGGCCGGTGGGTGTCGAGCAGCTCACGACCTTCAAATATGTCGTGCACGGCTCAGGCCAGATCCGGCCTTGAGCCACCCAATCGTCACGTCGCATGGGTAAGAAAGACAGCAACCGACCGGCGCAGCATCTCAAGGTGCCGCTGGCTGCGCCGAACATGCGTATCGGGCTGCTCGGCGGCTCGTTCAATCCCGCGCACGCGGCGCACCGCCAGATCAGCCTCGTTGCGTTGAAGCGGCTCCGCCTCGACCAGGTGTGGTGGCTGATGAGCCCGAACAATCCGCTCAAAGCCAAAGCGCCAGACCTCGAGACGCGCATCGCTGTGGCGCTCGAGGTCGCGCATCATCCGAAGATCGTGGTCACCGGCTTCGAAGCAGGTCGTAACAGCGCCTACACTGTCGATACCATCCGCTTCCTCAAGCGGCGCTATCCCTCCGTCAATTTCGTCTGGTTGATGGGCGCCGACAATCTCGTGTCGTTCCATCGCTGGCGTGCTTGGGAGGCGCTGTTCCGCCTCGTGCCCATCGCCGTGCTCGACCGCCCGGGCTATCGGCTGAAAGCGCGGGCGAGCCGGGCCGCGCAGCGCTTTGCCTCTGCGGCGCTCGACGAAACCGACGCTCCGGGGCTTCTTCGCATGGAACCTCCGGCCTGGACGCTCCTCACTTTGCCGCTCTCCAGCCTCTCGTCGACGCGGCTCCGCGGCGCCAAGGGGGCGACGACCGCCCATGTCACACCGCGCAAGGCTGCGAAAGCCGCAAAGTAAGAGGTGAGGAGAGGGTTCTGAAGGCCGCCAAGCGTCGCGTGAGAAGGATGCGAAGCAGGCAAAACGCGACGCCAAAGCCACAAAGAAAAGTAAGAGGAAAGCGTGACAATACTAGCTATTGAAATTTTGCTGCGACGCAGACTATGTTTGCGTTGAAGGGGCACGAAGAGCATGCTTCGGCGTTTAACCGGAGCAAGCTGCAAGTCGCCGCTTCCGCAGGAGAAATGACAGAAGGACATCCACCAAAACATGCGCTCACCAAGAGAGGGTACCTCTAAGGGTACGCCTCCCTCCGGCTTTGCGTCATTTCGCGCAAACCCGAACCGTTTGCTCAACGTCGTGCTCGACACACTCGACGATGCCAAGGCCGAGGACGTCGTCTGCATCGACATCAAGGGCAAGACCTCGATCGGCGACCAGATGGTCGTAGCCTCGGGTCGCTCGCAACGGCATGTCGGCGCCGTTGCCGATCATCTCGTCAGAAAGCTCAAGGATGAAGGCTTCGGACGCGCCCGCGTCGAGGGCCTTCCTCATTGCGACTGGGTGCTGATCGACGCCGGCGACATCATCGTCCACATTTTCCGTCCAGAGGTGCGCGAGTTCTATAATCTGGAGAAGATGTGGTCTGCCGACCGCCCGATGGAGCGCATGGTGGTTTGATCCCCCACTGACGCTCCAGGGCTTGGGCCTTACAAGGTCGCGCCATGCGGCTTCTCATTGCTGCCGTGGGCCGGCTGAAGCAAGGCCCCGAACGTGACCTGTTCAGGCACTATCTCGGACGCACCGAGATGGCCGGCAACAAGCTCGGTCTTGCGCCGGTGACGGTGATCGAGGTGCCGGAGTCGCGCGGGCCGACCGCAGCCGCCCGCACTGCCGCCGAAGCCATGGTGATGCTCGGCAAGGTGCCGCCGTCCCACAAATTGATTTGTCTTGACCGCGAGGGCGACCAGCTCGGTAGTGCCGAGTTCGCCGGTGCCATCGGCAAATATCGCGACAGCGGCACCCCGGGCCTCGCCTTTCTTGTCGGCGGCGCCGAGGGGCTCGCGCCGGAGGTACTGGCCCGCGCCGACCTCAAGCTGTCGCTCGGGCGCATGACCTTGCCGCACGGGTTCGCCCGCATCGTGCTTGCCGAGCAGCTCTATCGCGCGGCGACCATTATCGCCGGACATCCCTATCACCGCGCCTGACCCCCGATCCGCGCCCGGACGGGAAGGGTTAAGGTTTGTTCAGGATATTCGCCTTGATTCTGCCTTATCGCCACGCTTCCGTTCCCGCTCGCTCGAGTTCCAACTCAAGGCCGGCGGGCAAGAGACGGGACGGGGGAAGAGCACGCTGGTTCAATGCGGATGGCGCCAATCCATCGGTCCCCTGGGCGGACAGTCCGGTCGATCTTTTCCGGCATTCTCCTCCTGGGGCTTTTGAGCACCTTCCCGTTAGCTGTTGTGGCGGAGGACGACCTCTCCCGCGAGGAGGCGCAGAAGAAACTCGACGAAACCACGCAGAAGCTGCAATCGAGCCACACTCAGGAGCAGGGCCTCAGCCAGGACATCGCGGCGCTCGCCGAGGCGCGGGCAAAGCTCAACACCGAGCTGATCGAAGCAGGCAAGCGGGTTCAGGCGAGCGAAGCAAAATTGTCCGAGACCGAATCAAAGCTCACCGAGCTTACCGACCAGGTCACCGTCATTCGCGATTCGATCACCGAGCGAAAGGAAACCATCGTCAAAATGCTTTCCGCCATGCAGAGGATCGGCCGCACGCCGCCGCCGGCGCTCGTCACGCGCCGCGACGATGCGCTCGCCGTGGTGCGGAGCGCGATGCTGTTGGCGCAAGTGTTTCCCGAGCTGAAATATCAGGCCGACAATCTGTCACAGGAGCTCGACGGCCTGGTCAAATTGGAGACCGGCATCAGAGAACAGTGGGATGCCGAGAAGCGCGAGACCGACAGGCTCGCCGCCGAGCGGAGCCGCATCGACCAACTGCTCGAGGAGAAGAAGGCGAAGCTCGCCAAGAGCGAGGTCGAGCTTGCCGCGACGCGCCAGGCGGCGCAGCAGCAGGCGGCGGAAGAGACCGAGCTCAACGCCCTGATCACCCGCCTCGACGAACGGATCGCCAAGGCCGAGGTGGCGCAATATGACGCGGAGGTCGCCGCCGAGACAGCGTTGCGGGCCCGCGAGCAGAGCCAGGCACTCGCCGCGCCGGGCAACGAGAGCGTTGTCGAGATCAAGCCGGGAGCGGCCAAGGTCGCCTTTGCCAGTCCCTCCCGCATGAAGCCCGCGATGCCGTTCGAGACCACCAAGGGCTCGCTGCCGCTGCCAGCGCAAGGAAAGCGGCTGAAGCGGTTCGGCGATGCCGACGGCGTGGGCGGCAGCTCCAGGGGCATTTCCCTGCAAACCCGTGGAGAAGCACGGATTATCGCCCCCACGGACGGATGGGTTGTGTATGCCGGGAACTTCCGATCCTATGGCAATCTATTGATCATCAATGCTGGCGGGGGCTATCATGTTCTGCTTGCGGGAATGGGCCGCATAGACGTGAGCCTCGGCCAGTTTGTCTTAGCCGGCGAGCCGGTCGCGGTGATGGGCGCGGCGCTCCAGGCAGGCCAAGGCAACAACGATAATTCGCGCCCTGTCCTCTACGTCGAGTTCAGAAAAGACGGCAGGCCGATTGACCCTGGCCCATGGTGGGCCGAGGCATTTGAGAAGGTGCAAGGATGATGCGGAAATCCGAATACGCGCTCTGGACACTTCTGGTGTTAGCCGTGCTCGCTGCCGGTTCGACGATGGTGGGGCTCGCGCGCAGCCAGACGGCCTCGGCGGCCAACTCGGAGATTTACCGGCAGCTCGATCTATTCGGCGAGGTGCTGGAGCGCGTGCGCGCCGACTATGTCGAGAAGCCTGAGGACGCCAAGCTGATCGAATCCGCGATCAACGGCATGCTCATGGCGCTCGACCCGCATTCCGCCTATCTCAACCCGAAGCACTTCCGCGACATGCAGGTGCAGACGCGCGGCGAGTTCGGCGGCCTCGGCATCGAGGTCACCATGGAGAATGGCGTGGTCAAGGTGGTGGCGCCGATCGAGGATACGCCGGCATCGAAGGCTGGCATTCAGAGCGGCGATCTCATCACCCATCTCGACAAGGAGCAGATTCTCGGCCTTACGCTGCAAGAGGCGGTCGAGAAGATGCGCGGCCCGGTCAATTCCGGCATCACGCTCACCATCGTGCGCAAAGGCACCGAAGATCCATTCGACGTGAAGGTCGTGCGCGACGTGATCCACATCAATCCGGTGAAGTACAGCGCCGAGGGCGACGTCGGCTATATCAGGGTCACCACCTTCAATGAGCAGACCACAGCAAATCTGCAGAAGGCGATCGAGGATCTGAAGAAGCAGATCGGCCCGAAGCTCAAGGGCTATGTCATCGACCTCCGCAACAATCCCGGCGGCCTGCTCGATCAGGCGATCTCGGTGTCGGACACGTTTCTCGATCAGGGCGCCATCGTGCTGACCAAGGGCCGCAATCTCGAAGAGACGCAGCGGTCGAATGCGCGGCCTGGCGACGTCACCGACGGCCAGAAGATCATCGTTCTGATCAACGGCGGCTCGGCTTCGGCCTCTGAGATCGTGGCCGGCGCGTTGCAGGACCACCACCGTGCGACCATTCTCGGCACGCGGTCCTTCGGCAAGGGCTCGGTGCAGACCATCATTCCGCTTGGCTCGAACGGCGCGCTCAGATTGACCACGGCGCGCTACTACACCCCATCGGGCCGCTCCATACAGGCCAAGGGCATCGATCCGGAGGTCCTGGTCGAGGAGGAGTTGCCCGAGGAGTTGAAGGCCAAGGCCGCGTCGCAGAATACGCGCGGCGAGGCGAACTTGCGCGGTCACCTCAAGGGCGAGGACAAGGAAACCAAGGCCAAGCCCAAGGATGGGGACGCCGACGCCAAAGCCGACGAAGAGGGCGGCGAGGGGGGTGCCAAGGAAGAAGAGTCCGGCAGCTCCTCCTATGTCGCGCCCGAGAAGGAAAAGGACACCCAGCTGCAATACGCGCTCGAGATCCTGCGCGGCACGAAGACGGTCAATACAGAGGCGAAGAAGAAGGCTGAGGCCAACTAATCGGCCGCCAATGGGAGGAGGCTCCCGCCCCTGACCCAGGGGCTGGTCCGCGGGGAGGTACTGAGTAGATGAAGGCGCTGATCGTCACGGCCTCGATCGTGCTCTCGGCACTCTTGCTCTGTGTTGCTTGGCTGGCGTTTTTCCCAGGCGATGCGGGCGGACCTGTCATCAGCGTGGCAGTTACACCGCCGCCGCCCAAACCCCCTGCGTCGCCGCAGCCGAAGGCTCCCGCGCCATCGATCGATCTGCCGCCAGGGTTCGGCATAAGCCCGGCGCGCCCGCAATCAAACCCTGGTGGAGCGGCTGGCTCTCAGCAGCAGGCTGTGACCCCGGCTCAACCGGGTGCGCAAGGTCAACCCCAACCAGTCGGCGTCCAGACGGTTGCCGTCCCGCCGCCGGTCGCGCCACCGCCGGGGCTGCCGCCGCCACCTGAATCGGAAACCGCCTCGATCACGCTCGTCGATGTGCCAGTCGCCGAGCTGGTCGAGGAGTCTCAATATGGGCCGCTTCCCAAGGTTGCAACCGATGGAAGGCGGCCCATTGACGTTTATGCTCGTCCTTCAAAATATGCGGTCAAGGCGGCTGACGCACCGCCGCGCATCGCGGTGCTGATCAACGGCATGGGCTTGTCTGACGGCGCCACCGCCGAAGCGATCAAGGGGCTGCCGGCGCCGATCAGCGTCGCCTATGGCGCCTATGGCCGCAATCTCCAGGACTGGGTGGAGAAGGCGCGGCAAGAGGGTCACGAGGTGCTGCTGCAGATCCCGCTTGAGCCCTTGGACTATCCAACCAACGATCCCGGACCGCACACACTGCTGACGACGCTGCCGCCGGAGGAGAATTTGAAGCGCCTACAATGGCTCATGTCGCGCTTCACCGGCTATGTCGGCATCACCAATCTCATGGGTGCGAAATTCGAGCCGACGCAAGCCTCGTTCGTTCCGGTGCTCGAGGAGGTAAAGGCGCGCGGCCTCCTGTTTGTCGATGACGGGTCGGTGAAGGATTCCGCCGGCGGCCAGATCGCCAGCTCGATCGGCCTCGATTTTGCGACCGCCGATGTGCAGATCGATGCGGTCCCCTCGCCAGACGATATCAACAAGGCGCTCGCCCGCCTCGAAGCCGTTGCCAAGGAAAAGGGCTCTGCGATCGGCATCGCCAGCGCCAAGCCTGGGACCATCAAGCAGCTCTCGCAATGGGCCGGACAGCTTCAGGGCAAGAACATCATCCTCATCCCGGTCAGCGCGGCCATCCGCTCGCAGCGTCAAAGCTGATCCTCATCCCATGACCGCAGAGACAAAGCTGCCCTACCGGCCTTGCGTCGGCGTAATGCTCATCAACCGCGACGGCCTTGTCTTCGTTGGCAAGCGATCCGACGTACCGCTCGCACCGGAAGGCACCGGACACTGGTGGCAGATGCCGCAAGGCGGATTGGGCGAGGGGGAAGACCCGGAAGAAGCCGCTCTCCGCGAGCTGCACGAGGAGACCGGGGTGACGCGGGCGCGCATCCTTGGCCGGACGCGGCGATGGTACAACTACGACCTGCCGCAAGGATTGGTCGGCACCGCCTGGCACGGGCGCTATCGCGGCCAGACGCAGCTTTGGTTCGCCGTAAGTTTCGAAGGCGAGGACAGCGAGATCGACTTAATGCCGAAGCCAGGGCATGAGCAGGAATTCGACGCCTGGCGATGGGTGCCACACCGGCAGCTGCCTGAGCTCGTCGTGCCGTTCAAGCGCCAGGTCTATGAGGGGGTGATCCAGGAGTTCTCCGAGCTTCTGTCGTCAACCTGAGGTGAAGCAACAAACGGCCGGGACAAAGCCCGGCCATGACAAGCCCCTGGATGCTGGATTTCGGAATCAGAGGCTGAGTGCAGCCTGCACCTGGCGGAGATGATCGAGCTTGGTCTTGGCGCGGTCGCGGAGCGCGTCTTCCTTGGCGTCGGCCACGTCCTCCTCGGCGTCCTTGATGGCGCTAAGTAGCGTATCAGCCTGAAGCTCGAAGAGGTCGATCGCTGTCTCGGCAAGCACGGTGAGGCCGGTTGGGCCGACCTCGGCAAAGCCGCCGCGCACGAAATAGCGGCGGCGATCGGCGCCGCCGAATCCGATCTCGAGCAGGCCAGGGCGAAGGCTCGTGAGCAAGGGCGCGTGATGAGCGAGCGTGGTGAAATCGCCCTCAGACCCTGGCACGAGCACCTGCTCGACATCCGCAGAGACAAGCAGCCGCTCGGGCGAGACCAGCTCGAATTTGAAGGTGTCAGCCATGCCTACGCGGCCTCGGCGGCGAGCTTCTCGGCCTTGGCAACCGCTTCCTCGATGGTGCCGACCATGTAGAAGGCCTGCTCTGGCAGGTGGTCGTATTCGCCGTCGCAGAGCCCTTTGAAGCCCTTGATGGTGTCGGCGAGGTCGACGAACTTGCCTGGCGAGCCAGTGAACACTTCGGCCACATGGAAGGGCTGCGACAGGAAGCGCTCGATCTTGCGGGCGCGGGCCACGGTGATCTTGTCCTCTTCCGACAGCTCGTCCATGCCGAGAATGGCGATGATGTCCTGGAGCGCCTTGTAGCGTTGCAGGATTTCCTGCACGCGCCGCGCCATCGCGTAGTGCTCTTCGCCGACGATCAGCGGCGACAGCATGCGCGAGGTGGAATCGAGCGGGTCCACAGCCGGATAGATGCCCTTCTCGGCAATGCCGCGCGACAGCACGGTCGTGGCGTCGAGATGGGCGAAGGAAGTTGCCGGCGCAGGATCAGTCAGATCGTCGGCGGGCACATAGATCGCCTGCACGGAAGTGATCGAGCCCTTCTGCGTCGTGGTGATGCGCTCCTGCAGCGCGCCCATGTCGGTTGCGAGCGTCGGCTGATAGCCAACCGCGGACGGGATACGTCCCAACAGCGCCGACACTTCCGAGCCGGCCTGAGTGAAGCGGAAGATGTTGTCGACGAAGAACAGCACGTCCTGGCCCTGGTCGCGGAAATATTCGGCGACCGTGAGGCCCGACAGGCCGACGCGGGCCCGGGCGCCTGGCGGCTCGTTCATCTGGCCGTACACCAGCGCACATTTGGAGCCCTCCGACGGCCGTCCTTTCGCGGGTCCTTGTTCACGCCGGACTCGATCATCTCGTGATAAGAGGTCGTTGCCCTCGCGCGTGCGCTCGCCAACGCCGGCGAACACCGAATAGCCGCCATGGGCCTTGGCGATGTTGTTGATCAGCTCCATGATGATCACGGTCTTGCCCACGCCGGCGCCGCCAAACAGCCCGATCTTGCCGCCCTTGGCGTAAGGCGCGAGCAGATCCACGACCTTGATGCCGGTGATCAGGATCTCAGCCTCGGTCGATTGATCGACAAAGGACGGTGCCGGCTGCATGGATCGGCCGCTTCTCTGCGGTCTTGATCGGTCCGGCCTCGTCCACCGCCTCACCGATCACGTTCATGATACGGCCCAAGGTCTCGTCGCCGACCGGAATCGCGATCGGCTCGCCGGTGTCGACCACCTCCTGGCCGCGCACCAGCCCATCAGTTGAGTCCATGGCGACGGTGCGTACCGTGCTCTCGCCGAGATGCTGGGCGACTTCGAGTACGAGCCGGTTACCCTGATTGTCGGTCTCGAGCGCGTTCAGGATTTCGGGCAGGTGCTCGGCGAATTGCACGTCGACCACGGCGCCCATGACCTGGCGCACATGGCCCTTGGCGCCCTTGCCTTCGGCGATCCGCTTCTCTTGCTTCTTGGTTTCAGCGATCACGGGGGATTTGCGTGCCATATCGTTGTTCCTTACATCTCGAAACTAGAGCGCCTCGGCGCCGGAAATGATCTCGATCAGCTCCTTGGTGATCATCGCCTGGCGCGTGCGGTTATACTTCAGCGTCAGCCGCCCAATCATGTCACCGGCGTTGCGGGTCGCATTGTCCATGGCACTCATGCGCGCGCCCTGCTCCGAAGCCGCGTTCTCTAGCAGCGCGCGGAGGATCTGCGTGGCGATGTTGAGGGGCAAGAGATCGGTGAGGATGTCGGCCTCGTCTGGCTCGTATTCATAGACCGCGCCGCCGAGCGAGGCTTGCGCCGGGGCGGTCTCTGGGATCTGCGCGGGGATGATCTGCAAGGCAGTTGGGATCTGGCTGATCACCGAGCGGAAGCGCGAAAAGAACAGCGTCGCCACGTCGAATTGCCCGTCGGCGAACAGGCTCAGGATTCTCTGCGCGATCCTCTCGGCATCCTTGAAGCCGAGCTGCTTCACGCCCTTGAGCTCGATCACCTCGATGATCTGCGCGGCGAACAGGCGCTTCAGCTGATCGAATCCCTTCTTGCCGACGCAAAGAATCTTGACCTGCTTGCCATCGTTCATCAGCCGGTAGGTGTGGTCGCGGGTGAGCCGCACGATGGACGAGTTGAAGGCGCCGCACAGTCCGCGCTCCGCGGTCGCGACGACAAGCAGATGGACGTTGTCCTTGCCGGTGCCGACCATCAGCGGCGAGCCGCCTTCGCGCCCCTGCAGCGCCGTAGCGAGATTGGCGAGCACAGCCTCCATGCGTTGGGCGTAGGGGCGTGCCGCTTCGGCAGCACTTTGCGCGCGCCTCAGCTTCGCCGCGGCCACCATCTGCATGGCCTTGGTGATCTTCTGCGTCGCCTTGACGCTCGAGATACGATTGCGCAGCTCTTTCAGCGACGGCATGGCGTTTGACCGCTAATCCTTACGCGAAGGCATTGGCGAATTTGTCTACGGCGGCTTTGAGCTTGTCGCCGGTCTCCTTGGAGATTTCCTTCTTGTCGCGGATGTCGTCGAGAATGTCCTGGTGCTCGGCGCGCATGTAGCGAAGAAGCTCGGCCTCGAAGCGCTGCACGTCCTTGACGGCGACGGGGTCGAGATAACCGTTCACGCCGGCGTAGATCACCACGACCTGCTCCTCGACCTTCATCGGCGAGAATTGCGGCTGCTTCAGAAGCTCTGTTAGGCGGGCGCCGCGATTGAGCAGGCGCTGGGTGGTGGCGTCGAGATCTGAGCCGAACTGGGCGAAGGCAGCCATCTCGCGATATTGGGCGAGCTCGCCTTTGATCTTGCCGGCGACCTGCTTCATCGCCTTCACCTGCGCAGCGGAGCCCACGCGCGACACCGAGAGACCCACGTTCACCGCAGGCCGAATGCCCTGATAAAACAGGTCGGTCTCGAGGAAGATCTGCCCGTCGGTGATGGAGATGACATTGGTCGGGATATAGGCCGACACGTCATTGGCCTGCGTCTCGATCACCGGAAGCGCCGTCAAGGAGCCGGAGCCGTTATCCTTGTTCAGCTTTGCGGCGCGCTCCAAGAGCCGCGAGTGCAGATAGAACACGTCGCCGGGATAGGCCTCGCGTCCAGGCGGACGGCGAAGCAAGAGCGACATCTGGCGATAGGCCACGGCCTGCTTGGACAGGTCGTCATAGAAGATCACTGCGGCCATGCCGTTGTCGCGGAAGAACTCGCCCATGGCGCAGCCTGAGAAGGGCGCGAGATACTGCATCGGCGCGGGGTCGGAGGCGGTGGCAGCGACCACGATGGAATACTCCATGGCGCCGTTGTCCTCGAGCACCTTGACGAATTGCGCAACGGTCGAGCGCTTCTGGCCGATAGCCACGTAGATGCAATAGAGCTTGGTGCGCTCGTCACCCCGCGCATTGACCGATTTCTGATTGAGGATGGTGTCGAGGATAATGGCGGTCTTGCCGGTCTGGCGGTCGCCGATGATCAGCTCGCGCTGGCCGCGGCCGATGGGGATAAGCGCGTCGATGGCCTTGAGGCCGGTCTGCATCGGCTCATGCACCGATTGACGGGGGATGATGCCGGGCGCCTTCACGTCGACGCGGCGCTTCTCCTCGGCGTCCATCGGGCCCTTGCCGTCGATTGGGTTGCCGAGAGCATCGACCACGCGCCCCAACAGCGCCTTGCCGACCGGCACCTCGACGATGGCGCGGGTGCGCTTGACCACGTCGCCTTCCTTGATGTGGCGATCGTCGCCGAAAATCACGACGCCGACATTGTCGACCTCGAGGTTCAGCGCCATGCCGCGCGTGCCGTCGGCGAACTCGACCATCTCGCCAGCCTGGCAATTGTCGAGCCCGTAGACGCGGGCAATGCCGTCGCCCACCGACAGCACCTGGCCGATCTCGGAGACTTCCGCCTCCTGGCCAAAATTCTTGATCTGCTCTTTGAGGATCGCGGAGATCTCGGCGGCCCTGATATCCATCAGCCAACCTCTTTCATGACAGCCTTCAGACTATTGAGCTTAGTACGGAGCGAGGAGTCGACCATGCGGCTGCCGACCTTGACGACGAGGCCGCCAAGGAGGGTTGCATCAACTTTGCGGTCGAGCTGCACGTCCTTATGCAGTGCGGCATTGAGCGCGGCCTGTAGCGCGCGCACCTGGCCTTCTTCCAGCGGTACTGCGGAGATGACCTCGGCCGAGGTCTGGCCGCGATGGCGCGCAAGCAGCGCGCGGAAGGCCTTGATCATGTCGGGAGCGGCGAACAGCCGGCGATTCCTGGCGATCAGCTTCAGGAAATTGGCGGTCAGCCCCTCGATCTGCATCTTCTCGAGGATGGCGGCGATGGCGCGCTCTTGCTCCTCGGCGGAAAAGACCGGGCTCCGCACCAGGCGGCGAAGGTCCTCGACGGCGTCGAGCGCCTGATCGAAACGGTTCAGATCCTCCTCGACCTTTTCGAGCGCGTTTTCCTCGAGCGCGAGCTCGAACAGGGCATTGGCATAGCGGCCCGCGACGCCTGAAGGGGTGTCTACTTCACCTGCCACAGAAACAACGCCTTTCGTTCCGGACGGGCACTTTTTCAAGCGCGGCTGCGTCCCTCGGACCCGAGAAATTCTGGGATTGGAGCTTCCGCGTCAACAGCTTGGAATATGTCGCCGACGAGCCCTCGGAAGACCCGCGGAGCCTGTACCATATGGGGGAGGGGGGTGCAATAAGGGGAACTCCGTAGCCTTGCGCCCCGCCGAGCCGTCCTCGATCCGGCGGAGGCTACGGGCTTCCGCCAATGCGAGCGGTGCGGCACCTCGTGAAAGAGCGCCGCCGTTCCGATCTGAAGCCCCGCCTCGCCCCCTAGCAGACCTCCAAGCCAAGGACGACGAGGACCATCGCACCCGCGAATGGCGGATCGATCAAAAGATATATCTTGCGACTGAAGCATATAAGTTATATCTTTTGACATAACGAACATGCAAGGAGAACGATAAATGCATGGTTTAGGACATCACGGCAGGCATTTCGGCGGTCTGAGGGCTGCCGGACCCTTTGGCCGTCATTCCGGCGAGGGCCCCCGCTTTGGTCGCGGCGGACGGGGCGGCGGGGATTGGTTCCGCGTCGGGCGTATGCTCGCGCAAGGAGACTTGAAGCTACTCGCGCTCGCCCTCATCGCCGAGCAGCCTCGCCACGGCTATGAGATTATCAAGCTCATCGAGGAAAAGACGAGCGACTGCTACAGCCCAAGCCCAGGCGTGGTCTATCCCACGCTGACCTTCCTCGAGGAGGCTGGCTACGTCACGGCAGAGAGCGAAGGCGCCAAGAAGCGCTACACGATCACCGAGGAAGGCCGCGCCTATCTCGAAGAGAACCGCGACATCGCCGACATGATCCTCGCACGCCTCGCTGCCATCGGCAGCAAAATGGCGCGGGCGCGGCGCGCCTTCGGACGCGACCAAGATCGCGAGGACGCGCAGAACGTGCCTCAGCTCGTCGATGCCGCCCTCGACAATCTTCGCGCCGTGACGGTAAAGCGGCTGGAGACCGAGGACGCCGAGGCCGAGACGCGGATCGTCGAGATCCTCGCCCGCGCCGCGCAGGACATTCGGAACGCTTAAGCTTGCGTCCCTAAGGGAGCCTGGCCGATAGCCGGGCTCCTAGGGGTGCGGCGGAAAAGCGGCAGCGCTCGCTGCAGCTGGAAAGTCATGCGATCGGCGGCGCCATCATCTTCGAGCTTTATGCCGTCGCGACTCTGGTGCTGGCGCTCACCCATTGGCTCGGGGCGCGCGCCGCGATGCTATGGGGCCTTGCGCTGCTAATCCCGGCGCTCGGTCTTCTCGTGGTCGCGTTCCAGTCGCATTCCTTGCCGCTCCTCCTTGCCGGCGCTGCTCTCGACGGCGGCGCGGCGGCGCTCGGCTATCGGGGCAGCCTGCAGATCGTCAACCAGATCGCGCCGGAGAATCGCCGCGCCGAAGTGGTCTCGACCTATCTCATGTTCTGTTATGCCGGCGTCTCTCTGCCGGTGATCGGCATCGGATTGCTGTCGGCATTCGAAACGCCGGCCTTCGCCGAGGAGATCTTTGCCGTGGTCATCGCCGTCTTCGCGTTGCTCGCCATCGCCGTCGATGTCCGCAACAGCAGGCTCGCCCGGACGTAATCTTACAGAAAACTATAAGGGTCGATGTCGACGGTGAGGCGGACGTCGCCCTTTGGCTTGGGCGCTTCCTTGAGCCACAGTCGCAGATAGGCCTGTAGATCTGCCTCGCGCGCGGCCTTCACCAGCAGGCGAAAACGGAAGCGGCCGCGGATCACAGCAAGTGGCGCTTCGGCCGGCCCGAGCACCTCGATCTTCTGTGCGGCAGGTGCCGCGCGGGCGAGGCTTCGCGCATAGCTCTCGGCGGCGTCACGCGTGCCGGCGCTGACGAGCAGCGACGCGAGACGCCCGAAGGGCGGCATCGTCGCCGCTTTGCGCGCCTCGATCTCGCGGGCGAGGAACGCGTCGCGGTCGCCCGAGGCAAGCGCCTGGATCACGGGATGCTCGGGCATATAGGTCTGAATCAGCCCGCGGCCGGGAATGACCTCGCGGCCGGCGCGCCCCGTCACCTGAATGAGAAGCTGGAAGGTGCGCTCGGCGGCGCGCGGGTCGGCATGGGTGAGGCCAAGATCTGCGTCGACCACGCCGACCAACGCAAGCCCAGGAAAATGATGGCCCTTGGCCACGAGTTGCGTGCCGATGACGATGTCGACCTCGCGGTCTTCGATCTCGCGCAAGGTCTCGCGGAGGTCGCTCACGCTGGGGGTGAGATCGCTCGACAGCAGCACGCGGCGCGCCTCGGGAAAGAGCGCTGCAACCTCCTCGTCGATGCGCTCGATGCCTGGCCCGCAGGGCACGAGCGAATGCTCGGCGCCGCAATTCGGGCAGACTTCAGGAATCGGCGCGAAGGTGCCGCAATGGTGACATTCGAGTCGTCGGCGAAAGCGGTGCTCGACCAGCCAAGCGGAACAATTCGGGCATTCGAATTTGAAGCCGCAGCTCCGGCAGACGGTGACCGGCGCATAGCCGCGGCGATTGAGAAAGAGAAGCGCCTGCTCGCCGCGCGCCAAAGTCTCGGCGACCGCCTCGACCAATACCGGCGACAGCCATTTGCCGCGCTCTGGCGAGCTGACACGCATGTCGATGGCAGCGATGTCGGGAAGGCGCGCGGCCTTGTAGCGCTGCTCGAGCTTGATGTGGCGGTAGCGGCCTTGTGCGGCATTCACCAGGCTTTCGATCGAGGGCGTGGCCGAGCTCAACACCACGGGGAACTGCCCCAGCGATCCACGCAAGACCGCCATGTCGCGGGCCTGATAGGTGACGCGCTCCTCTTGCTTGTAGCCCGCGTCATGCTCCTCATCGACGACGATGAGACCGAGATCGGGGAAGGGTAGGAACAGCGCCGAGCGGGCGCCGACCACGAGCTTCGCTTGGTTCTCGGCGACAGCCCGCCATACGCGCCCGCGGAGCGGCGCCGAGAGGCCCGAATGCCATTCGGCTGGCTTGGCGCCAAAGCGCTGCTCGCAACGGGCGATGAAGTGGCCGGTGAGGGCGATCTCCGGCATGAGCACGAGCGCCTGCTTGCCTTGCGCTAGCGTCGCGGCGATCGCCTCGAAATAGACTTCGGTCTTGCCGGAGCCGGTAATGCCGTCGAGCAGCGTCACGGAGAAGCCGTCATTCATATTGACGAGGAGCTCAGCTGCCGCGCCCGCCTGCTCAGGCGTGAGCCGCGCCCGCGCCGTCGAGAGGTCGAGAGGCGGCGGCGCCCAGGCGGGAAGTTCCTCGGTGATCAGCGTGCCGGCATCGACCAGACCGTCGATCACGCCGGTGCTGACGCCCGCGGCTTCGGCGAGCGCAGACTTCGCCCAGGTCATGCCGTTGCCCGCGACCTCGAGCACGCGGGCGCGGGCCGGCGTCATGCGCGAGGGAGCGCTGCCTTCGAGGAGACGCACGCCGTAGCGCGGGGCTGGCGACGAGAACGCGCGGCCCGCGCTAATCATCATACGCAGCACCATGCCCGGTGAGCTCAGTGTATATCTCGCCACCCAATCGGCGAAGTCGAGCGACACGCGCGGCAGCGGCGGCACGTCGTCGACGACCTCGATGATCTTGCGCAGCTTGTTGGGATCGAGCTTCGGCGGCTCGGCGCTTTCTTCGCGCGGCCACACTACGCCGAGATAGTCCACCGTCGATAGCGGCACCAAGACGAACTGACCCTCGCGCGCCGTCATGCCCTCTGGCACGGCATAGTCGTAAGGCGCGGGCAGCGCGAGCGGCAGCAACACGGGGACAGTCGCTGGTTTCGATTTCGCCAAAGCCGGGCTCGAATCGGTTAAGGGTCAAGAAGTGAGTTCTATCCCATAGTACTGCAAGGGTGCGCCGCCCTGGGTCGGGATGGAGGAAGCTCGTTGGCCAAGGCAGCAGAAGCTGAAGCTGTGATCGTCGCCGCGCCGGACCTCAAGCGGGCGGTGGAGGCATGGCTTGCCTATCTCGAGGTCGAGCGCCAGCTGTCGGCGAACACCTCGGAGGCCTATGCCCGGGACCTCTCCCAATTCTTGAGCTTCCTCGCCGGCCATCTGAACCGGCTGCCGACGCTTCCTCAAGTGAACGCTCTCGCCGCCCGCGACGTGCGCGCCTTCCTCGCGTCGCGCCGGGCGCAAGGGGTTGGCAGCCGCAGCCTGTCGCGCACGCTGTCGGCGCTCCGCATGTTCTTCCGCTTTCTCGAGCGCCGCGGGCTCGGCAAGAACGACGCGGTGCGCGCCGTGGCACTGCCGAAGCTGCCGCATTCGGTGCCGAAGCCGCTCACCGCGCCTAAAGCGCGGGCGCTCGTTGAGAGCAGCGACATCGCGGCGCCTGACGCGCCAGAGTGGATCACCGCGCGGGATACGTCCGTTCTCGCGCTCCTCTACGGCTCAGGATTGCGCATCTCAGAGGCCCTGTCGCTCGCCCGCAGAAACGCGCCGATCCGCGGCCGCGACATGCTGCGCGTCACCGGCAAGGGCGACAAGACGCGGGTGGTGCCGGTGCTTCCCATCGTGCGCGAGGCTGTCGAGCGCTACATCGAACTTTGCCCGATTGAGCTCGGCTCGGACGATCCGCTGTTCGTTGGCGTGCGCGGCGGCCCGCTCTCGCCGCGCATCATCCAGCTCGTCATCGCACGGGCGCGCGGTGCGCTTGGGCTCCCCGACACGGCGACGCCGCATGCGCTGCGCCACTCCTTCGCCACCCATCTCCTTGGCGCCGGCGCCGATCTGCGGGCGATCCAGGAGCTGCTCGGTCACGCCAGCCTTTCCACCACGCAGGGCTACACAGAGGTCGACCGCGAGCTCCTGCTCAAGACCTACGCCCGCGCCCACCCCAGGGCCTGAGCGGCCGCTTCCTATCCCGCTTTGACTTTCGTCATGGCCGGGCCCGTCCCGGCCAGCGATTAGGCCATAGCTCAAGCGTCGCCGGCGCCGCACCATTGGACGCCCGGAACAAGTCAGGGCATGACGGCCAAGAATTCCGTGCAAGCTCTTGTGGTACTGACTAGTCAGTCATTATATTGGGTGACGAACGGCTGACAGATGGGCCGGGCGGCCGGTCCAGGTCAGTCCGGCAAAGGGCCTGGGACTGAGATTGGGCGAGAGCCATGAGCCTGGTGCTCACGGCAATGCAAGGGTGAAGGGACATGGCAGAGGCAAAATCGGCGGCGCGAAAACCCCGCAAGCCACGGGGACGGCGCCGCGACAAAGAGGTGCGCCCGCAACAGATCGTTGCCGCGGCCTTCGAGGAATTTGCCGAGAAGGGCTTCGCCGGCGCGCGGCTCGAAGACGTCGCCTCGCGCGCCAAGGTCAGCAAGGGCCTGCCCTATCTCTACTTCAAGACCAAGGTTGAGCTGTTCAAGGCGGTGATCCGCAGCGTCATCACTTCGCATTTCGAGGTGATCCGCGAGCAGATGGAGACGACCGACCTCAGCGTCGAGGATTTCCTCAAAGGCCCCTTCCTCCACTTCATCCAGGATATCGTCGGCTCGCGCCGCGCCTTCATCGTGCGGCTCCTGATCGCCGAAGGACACAAGCACCCGGAGCTTACCGAGTTCTATTACGAGGTCGTGGTCTCGCGTGGCATGGAGACGCTACAGAAGCTTATTGATCGCGGCATCGCGAGTGGCGAGTTTCGTCCGACGCGCTTGCGCGACTTTCCGCAGCTGCTGATCGCGCCCGTACTCACCGCCGTCATCTGGCGGTCGCTGTTCGAGCGCTACCGTCACCTCGATACCGACGCGCTGCTTGCCACCAACATCGAGTTACTGGTCGAAGCCGTGAAGGCGCCTCCTCGTCAGAGTGGCGAAGGTGATGGGCGATGAAGCGTCTTATCGCCTTCCTTACCTTCATCGTGGTGGCCGGCATCGCCGCATTGCTGCTGACAACCTTCCCGGCCAACCGCGAGACGATCTTTCCGGGCTACATGGAAGCAGACCTGGTCCTGGTCGGCTCAGAGCAAGGCGGGCGCGTCGAGACGCTTTCGGTGCAGGAGGGCGACAGCGTCGAGAAGGTCGCGCCGATCTTCACCTTGGAGAGCACCGAGCAGGAGGCCGAAGTGGCTGCTGCCCGCGCCAGGGTGACCGAGGCAGAAGCCCGGTTCGCCGACGCCAAGCAGCAGATGCAGCGGCCAAGCGAAATCGAGGTCCTCGAAGCTTCGCTCGCCCAAGCCAAGGCCATGCTGGTGCAATCGAACCTCAATCTCGCCCGCACGCAGACGCTGTTCGACAAGAATTGGGTGTCGAAGGCCCAGCTCGACGAGGTGATCGCCCAGCACGACAGGAACGAAGCCGCGGTCGCCGAAGCCGAACGCCGCATCACTGCAGCCAAGCTGCCGAACCGCTCCGATCTGATCGATGCCGCGGCGGCCTCGGTCGAGACCGCGCGGCATTCCTTGGAGCAGGCAGAGAAGGGGCTCGCCAAGCGGCAGGTGTTCGCGCCCGCGGCAGGAACGGTTGAGGAGGTCTATTTCAGGCCAGGCGAGGTGGTGAATTCGGGGCAGGCAGTGGTCGCGCTTCTGCCGCCGGGCAACCTCAAAGTGCGATTCTTCGTGGCCGAGCCTGTGCGGGCGAGCCTGCACACCGGCCAAACCGTCAAGGTCAGTTGCGACGGCTGTCAGGGCGAACTCACCGCCACGATCAGCTTTATCGCGCGCGAGGCAGAGTTCACCCCGCCGGTGATCTTCTCGCAAGAGCAGCGGCAGAAGCTCGTGTTCCTGATCGAGGCGAGGCCCTCGGCGGACGCAGCTAAGCTCACCGCCGGCCAGCCGGTGAGCGTGAGCCTTGGGCCGGAGGCGCAACTGGTGCAGCGATGACCGACACCAAGGAGATCGCCATCGACGCCGAGGGGCTGACCAAGTCCTTCTCCGGCCGGACCGTGGTCAACCATCTGTCCCTCAAGGTGCCGAAGGGCGAGATCTACGGCTTCCTCGGCCCGAACGGCAGCGGCAAGACCACCACCATCCGCATGCTGTGCGGACTGCTGACGCCAGAACTCCGGCCACGGCACCTGTCTCGGCTACGACATCCTCACCCAGCAGGACGAGATCAAGCGCGAGGTCGGCTACATGACCCAGCGCTTCAGCCTCTATGAGGACCTCTCCATCCGCGAGAATCTCGAGTTCGTGGCGCGCGTCTATGGCGTGCCAAACCCCAGAGGCGCGGCCAAGGAGGCGATCCACCGGCTCGGGCTCGATGGCCGTGCCGAGCAGCTCGCCGGGCAATTGTCGGGAGGTTGGAAGCAACGTCTTGCACTCGGCGCCTGCATCCTGCCTTCGCCAAAACTGCTCTTGCTCGACGAGCCGACGGCCGGCGTCGACCCCAAGGCGCGGCGCGAATTCTGGGAAGAGATTCACCGGCTCGCCGCTGAGGGCGTTACCGTGCTCGTCTCCACCCACTACATGGATGAGGCCGACCGCTGTCACGAGATCGCCTATATCTCCTTCGGCGAGCTGCTCGCGCGCGGCACAGAGAGCGAGGTCATCGCGCAGTCTGGTCTCTCGACCTGGATCGTGTCCGGCGCCGACCTGCACCGGCTCGTCTTGCAGCTGCAGATGTGCCACGGCGTCGACATGGTGGCGCCGTTCGGTGCCGAGCTGCATGTGAGCGGACGCGACAAGCGCGCGCTCGACAAGGCCATCGCCGAGGCCAAGAAGGCCGACGGTGCGCATCGCTGGAAGCGCGGAGAGCCCTCGCTCGAAGACGTGTTCATCATGCTGATGGACAAATCCAAGGACAATTACGCGTGAGCACTGCCGAAGCCTATAACGGCGCCGGCGGGCGCCGCGATCCTGGCGTCATCGGCCGCATGTGGGCGATGATCGTCAAGGAATTCGTGCAGATGCGGCGCGACCGCATGACCTTCGCCACCATGCTGTTCGTGCCGATCTTGCAGCTCACGCTGTTCGGCTTCGCCATCAACACCGATCCCAAGGACTTGCCGACGGCCGTGCTTGTGCGCGACGACGGGCCGCTCACCCGCGCTGTGCTCAGCGCCATGAAGAACACCGACTATTTCGACTTCAAGCGCCAGGTGCGCTCGGCGGAAGAGCTCGACCAGCTGGTCAGGACCGGGACGGTGCAATTCGCCATCGAGATTCCGGCGAGCTTCGACCGCGACGTGCGGCGCGGCGATAAGCCGTCAGTGCTCGTCATCGCCGATGCCACCGATCCCGTGGCGACGGGTACGGCCATCTCAGCCGCGCAGGGCGTGATCGACACGGCCTTGCGGCGAGAGCTGCGCGGGCCTGACGCCTCTGTTACCGACAAATCGCAGCCCTTCGAGCTGGTTTTGCAGCGCCGGTACAACCCGGAGGGCATCACCCAATACAACATCGTGCCAGGCCTGCTCGGCGTCGTGCTCACCATGACCATGATGATGTTCACGGCGCTCGCCGTGACGCGCGAGATCGAGCGCGGCACCATGGAGAGCCTTTTGTCGATGCCGATCAAGCCGGTCGAGATCATGATCGGCAAGATCGCGCCCTTCGTGCTGGTCGGCTTCGTGCAGATGACCATCATCCTGGTCGCCGCGCATTACGTGTTCGACGTGCCGATCCTCGGCAGCGTGCCGCTCCTCATCACGCTGTCGACATTGTTCGCCGCATCAAACCTCGCCGTCGGCTACACCTTCTCCACCGTCGCCCAGAACCAGCTCCAGGCGGTGCAAATGACGTTCTTCTTCTTCCTGCCGAATTTCCTGCTGTCAGGCTTCGCTTTCCCGTTCCGCGGCATGCCGCATTGGGCGCAATGGATCGGCGAGGTGCTACCGCTTACCCATTTCATCCGCATCGTCCGCGGCATCATGCTGAAGGGGAACGGCTTCGCCGACATGCAGATGGACGTTGCCGCGCTCGCCATCTTCATGTTCGCCGCCATGGGGCTGGCGCTATTCCGCTTCCGCAAGACGCTCGACTAGGCGCCGCTACTCCTCGGCCAAGAGTGACAAGTCTTGACTTGACAGGCAACCAAATGGTTGCATATTAGAAGCTTCGATGGATGCCGTCTTCAAGGCGCTGGCCGATGCGAGCCGCAGGCAATTGCTGGATCGGTTGCATGCCGAGAACGGCCAGACGCTTGGCGAGCTGTGCACAGGCCTCGACATGACGCGGCAGGCGGTGACCAAGCATTTGGCGGTCCTTGAGGGCGCCAATCTGGTGGTGGCGAGGCGGCGGGGGCGGGAGAAGCTGCACTACATCAATCCCGTCCCCATCAACGAGATCGCCGAGAGATGGATCGGCAAATATGAGCGCCATCGGCTGAAGGCGCTCGGCGAGTTGAAACGAGCGTTGGAGGGAAGCAATGAGTAGACCGAGCTTCATCTATGTCACTTACATCAACAGCACGCCGGAAAGAGTGTGGCAGGCGCTGACCGACCCCGCCTTCACGCGGAAATATTGGGTCAATCATCGGAACGCTTCCGACTGGAAGGTGGGATCTGAGTGGCGGCACGAAGACTATGACGATGCTAGCCTTGTCGACATTGCCGGCCACGTCGTCGAGAGCGCGCCGCCACGGCACCTCGTGCTGACCTGGGTCTCTCCGAAGGATGCCGAGATTCCTGACAAGGTCTCCCGCGTCACCTTCGACATCGAAACCTATGGCGATGGGGTCCGCCTGACCGTGACTCACTCGGAGCTTGAGCCTGACTCCGCGATGCTCTCAGGAATTTCCAGGGGCTGGCCGCTGGTGCTGTCGAGCCTGAAGACGTTGCTCGAGACCGGCGAGCCGCTGCCCGGCACCTCCAAGCGCAAGATGCGGCCGCCGGAGTGATGCGCTTACGCGCCCATTTCACTCCCGCCCAAGGATGGGGTAGAGAAGGGCAGACTGCTTAAGGAGGCGACATGCGCCCTCTTGCCTTTCTCGTCGGCGCGCTCGCGCTCAAGGCTGCAAGCGGGCGTCCAGCCAGGCGGCGCCATGCGGTTGCCGTGATCGAGCTTGCGCCGATCGCCTTGCCGCCGGTCAGCGTGCCGGCAGTCGCAGTTGGCACGTTTGCGCTCGGAACGCTGGCAATTGGCGCGCTCGCCATAGCCGCACTTGCCATCGGGGCGCTCGCCATTGGCAGGCTGGAAATTCGCAAAGCGCGCTTGCGTGAGGTCGAGATCGACAGCCTCACGGTGCGCCATCTCAAAGTCATCGAAGAGGTGGCCGGGGAGCCGACCAGCGCGGCGTCCTAGGCTCCGGCGAGGGGGGGAAGCAATGGAACTCAGGACCGCTAGCTTCGTGGTCATCATGCTCGCGGCGCTGTCGCTCAGCGTCGGCATCGGCCATCTCATGCAACTGCCGGCGCGCATGGGTTGGGACCAGTATCTCTGGGTGGGGTCGACGGTGCAGGGCGGCACCTACGCGCTGTCCGGCCCGCTCGGCGTGCTCCTGCAGATCGCCACCATCGTCGCGCTGATCGTGCTCGCGTTGCTTCTGCGCCGCCACGGCGCGGCCGGTTTCGCCTTCACCGCCGCCGCCGCGGTGATGTTCGCCATCGGGCTCCTGATCTGGTGGATCCTCGTCTATCCGGTGAATGTCGAGCTCGCCAAATGGGTGAATGGGCCGGTGCCTGACAATTGGGCTGAGTGGCGGTCCTTGTGGGAATGGGGGCAGGCGGCGAATGGGCTTGCCCAGCTCTTTGGCTTCGCCGTGCTCATCGCCTCGGTGCTGGTGAGGAAGGCCATGCAGCGGAGCTGAACCGCAGCCGGAATCGCCGCGCAGCGGCGTCACGCAACCTTCGCAAATCCATTCCAGTCGCCGGGGCTCAGGCCCTCAACTGATTCTATGCCGAGGCAGATTGGCAGGGTTGCTTGCTAGGCTCTTGCGATCATCTGCGAGCCCGTCCAGATTACCGGCCATAACAAACGGGGGTGCGCCACCGGCATCTCCGAGGGAGAGACGCGCAATGGCAAGCACCGGTCAGGCGGCAGTTGCTGACAATCACATCGGGCTCCTGGACAAAGAGCGTATCATTGCGCCGTTGAATTACAACCGCTGGCTCGTGCCGCCGGCGGCCCTCGCCATCCATCTCTGCATCGGCATGGCCTATGGCTTCAGCGTGTTCTGGAAGCCGCTGCAAGGTGCGCTCTTGGGCGCCGACGGCAAGGCGGTTCCCGAATGCTCGGCCGCCGCGACCACGTTCGGCGAGAAGGCGGCGGGCACGCTGCAGGCGCTCTTCACCACGAGTTGCAACTGGAGTCAGTTCGATCTCGGCTGGATGTACACGTTGTTCTTCGTGTTGCTCGGCACCTCTGCCGCCCTCTGGGGCGGCTGGCTCGAGCGGGTTGGGCCACGCAGAGCCGGCGTGGTCGCCGCCTTCTGCTGGAGCGGTGGCTTTCTGATTTCGGCACTCGGCGTCTATATCCACCAGCTTTGGCTGATGTGGCTTGGCTCGGGCATCATCGGTGGCTGCGGCCTCGGCCTCGGCTACATCTCTCCGGTCTCGACCCTGATCAAATGGTTCCCTGACCGCCGCGGCATGGCGACCGGCATGGCCATCATGGGCTTCGGCGGCGGCGCCATGATTGGCTCGCCCCTCGCTACCATGCTGATGAACCACTACGCCACGCCAACCTCGCCCGGGGTGTGGGAGACCTTCATCACCATGGGCATCATCTATTTCGTGTTCATGATGGGAGGCGCGTTCGGCTATCGGTTGCCGCCGGCTGAGTGGAAGCCACATGGCTGGACGCCTCCGGTCAACTCCAACGCCATGATCACCACCGGTAATGTCGCGCTCAAGGATGCGCACAAGACCCTTCAGTTCTGGCTGATCTGGGCGGTGCTCTGCCTCAACGTCTCGGCCGGCATCGGCATTATCGGGGCGGCCTCGCCGATGCTACAGGAGACCTTCGGCGGCAGGCTGTTCGGCGATCCTTCTGTGGGCTTTGGTCAGTTCAACGACGCGCAGAAGGCACAAGCTGCGCTGGTCGGCGCGGCGTTTGTCGGCCTGTTCTCTCTGTTCAACATCGCCGGACGCTTCTTCTGGGCGTCGCTGTCGGACAAGATCGGGCGGAAGCTCACCTACTTCACCTTCTTCACCCTCGGCTTCCTTTGCTATGCCGCGGCCCCGACCCTTGCCACGCTCGGCATGCTCGGCCTATTCGCGGCCGCCTTCTGCCTCATTGCCTCGATGTATGGCGGAGGGTTCGCCACCATCCCTGCTTATCTCGCCGATATCTTCGGCACGCAATATGTTGGCGCCATTCACGGGCGTCTGCTGACCGCCTGGTCGACGGCGGGCATTGTCGGCCCGGTGATCGTGAACTACTTGCACGACACCCGCAAAGCCGCAGGCGTCCCCTACGACCAGATCTATCACCCGATTTTCTACGTTCTGGCCGGGCTGCTAGTCGCAGGCTTCATTGCCAATCTGCTGATCAGGCCGTTGGACAAGAAGTGGTTCATGAGCGAGGAGGAGGTGGCGGCGCTACAGGCCAAGCTGAAGAGCAGGGTCGAGGCCGTGACCTCCACCATTGGCAGCGGCGGCTTCGATATCAGGGCCCTGCTCGCCTGGGCCGCTGTGGGAATCCCGCTCGCCTGGGGCATCTGGATCACCTTGCAAAAAGCCCTGGTGCTCTTCACTTAGCGGGCGACCGGCCCTCGGAGGCGAGGGAGCAGACATGACCCTGCGCCAGACCGTCCTTCTGGTCGCGCTCCTCAACCTCGCCTATTTCGGCGTCGAGTTCGCCGTCGCCATTGCTATCGGCTCGGTGTCGCTATTCGCCGACAGCGTCGATTTCCTCGAGGATGCCTCGCTCAATCTTCTGATCGCGACGGCCTTGGGCTGGACCGCGCTCAATCGCGCGCGGCTGGGAACGGCCCTTGCCGCGATACTGCTCATTCCCGTGCTCGCAACATTATGGACCGCCTGGCAGAAATTCGCCACACCCGTGCCGCCGGCCCCTTTGGCCCTCTCGCTCACCGGCGCCGGCGCGCTTGCCGTCAACCTTGTTTGCGCCTTGCTGCTCGTCCGGTTCCGCCATCATAGCGGGAGCCTCACGCGTGCCGCTTTCCTGTCGGCCCGCAACGACGCCTACGCCAATGTGTCCATCATCGCGGCGGGCTTGGTCACCGCGGCGACGCTTTCGGTGTGGCCGGACCTCATCGTTGGGCTCGGCATCGCACTCCTGAACGCCGATGCCTCGCGCCAAGTGCTCGCGGCGGCCCGCAAGGAGAGGCAGGAGGCGAGGCCGTGAAGCGCCGTGTGGCCCGAAAGGGACGCGCCCCATAGTGTTCGCCAGGCTCGATGTTGCTATAACTTGTGGTTCAGAGGGGACTTTTCCGAGGGCATGGCGGAAGGATTGCCAAGTCTTCCTGTTCAGAATTTCTTAATGTGGCATTCAGACGGTTTTCATGGACGCGTCATGCGGTACTCATGCCCCTCCCTCATATTTAGGATCGTAAGTTCACCGAAGGAGACGACCATGAAAGAGTGGCTGAAGCCCGAGATCACCGAGTCTGAGGCTGGCATGGAAGTGACGAGCTACCTCCCGGCCGAGCTGGACCGCGCTTAATTATAAGCGTCGATCTATAGTCGAGTTTGCTAAGTGACGGCCTCCGCGAAAGCGGGGGCCGTCACTGTTTTTTGCGCTCCTCTTGCATCGCCAAGACGGGATGACAGAGCTTTCCCGCGACCTTATGGTGCGCCCGGCCGGCCATGAGCCCGGCCAACATGGTACGGGCGGACGGCGCAATCTCTCATGGTCTGGACTTACCTCATCCTTGCGGGGCTGTGCGAAGTGGTCTACGCCGCGCTGTTGAAGAAAACGCAAGGCTTCACCCAGTCGCTGCCAACGGCCCTCTTCCTCGTTGCGGTGGTGTCGATCTTCGTGCTGCTCGCCCTTGCCGCCCGCGAAATTCCGATCGGAACCGCATATGCGGTATATCCGCCGTCGGTATCGCCGGCGCGGCAACGGCTCGGCATTGTTCTCTATCATGAGCCCGCCACCGCGCTCCGTCTGTTCTTCCTGGTGACGCTGATTAGCTCGATCATCGGACTGAAACTAGCGACACCCACATGAATGATTCGACGAAGTCAAAGACCATGACTAACGAAAGCGCCGGCAATTTCTTCGAGGATTTCAAGCTCGGCCAACAGATCGTGCATGCCACGCCTCGCACCGTGACCGTCGGCGATACGAGCCTGTTCACGGCGCTTTACGGCTCGCGCTTCGCCGTGCAGTCGTCGGACGCGTTTGCGCAAAGCATCGGCTATCCGACCGCGCCGATCGACGACATGCTGGTGTTCCACATCGTTCTCGGCAAGACGGTGCCGGATATTTCGCGGAACGCCATCGCCAATCTCGGCTACGCCGATATGCGCTTTCTGAAGCCGGTCTATCCCGGCGACACGCTCTCGACCACTACCGAGATCATCGGGCTCAAGGAGAATTCGAACCGCAAGAACGGCACGGTCTATGTGCGCTCGACCGGGCGCAATCAGCGGGGCGGGCCGGTGCTCTCCTTCTCCCGCTGGGTGATGGTGAAAAAGCGCGACGAGAATGCACCTGCGCCAGAGCCGCATGTGCCGGAGCTCATCGCCCAAGTCGATGCGTCGCGGCTTGGCCACGCGCTGCCGAACCTCAAGCTCGGCGCTTACGACTATGCGCTTGCCGGCTCGGCGAAGCGCTGGGGCGATTACAACGTCCGCGACAAGATAGACCATGTCGACGGGCAGACCATCGAGGAGGCTGAGCATCAGCTCGCCACACGACTGTTCCAGAACACGGCGCGGGTGCATTTCAATCAGCACATCGAGGCGCAAGGCCGCTTCAAGCGCCGCATCGTCTATGGCGGCCATGTCATCTCGATCGCCAGGAGCTTGAGCTTCAACGGGCTCGCCAATGCCTTCCATCTCGCCGCCATCAATGGCGGGCGGCACGTTGCGCCGAGCTTTGCCGGCGACACCATCTATGCCTGGAGCGAGATCACCGACAAAGCCGAGCTTCCCGGCCGCACCGATATGGGCGCGCTGCGTCTCCACCTATTCGCGGTGAAGGACCGCAATTGCGCCGACTTCCCAGGGCAGAAGGCCGACGGCACATACGAGGACGGCGTGGTGCTCGATCTCGATTGCTGGGTGGCCCTGCCGCGGTAGGGTAACGGGTGGAACTCCGCCGCTCGCCGAGGATTATCCTGCCGAAAGTCAGGAGTACTGTCATGGACCGCAAACTTACCCTCGCTGCGTTGCTTGCGACGACGCTTGCCATTGCCTCGCCTGCGCTCGCCGTCGACAAGGCGTCTGCGGTGCTCAAGGACAAGGACGGCAAGGAGGTCGGCAAGGTCGAGCTCACCGATACGCCGAGCGGCGTTGTCATGCGACTCTCGCTCGACGGCGTTCCTCCCGGCGATCACGCCTTCCATGTGCATGCTGTCGGCAAATGCGAGGCGCCTGATTTCAAATCCGCCGGCCCCCATTTCAATCCTGACGAGACCAAGCACGGGCTGATGAACCCGGAAGGCCCGCATTCCGGCGACATGCCCAATCTGCATGTGCCCGACGGCGGCAAGCTCAGGGTCGAGGTGTTCAACGAGATGGTGACGCTCGATGCCGAGCAGGCGCTGCTCGATGACGACGGCTCGGCCATCGTGGTGCATGCCGCCGCCGACGACTATACGACCGACCCTGCTGGCAATGCCGGCGACCGCATCGCCTGCGGCGTGGTCACCGAGTGATTTCTCCCCCTGCAAGGGGGAGGCCGGCGCGCAAGACGCGCTGGGTGGGGTCTAACGACGAGCGATTGAGCGACCCCCACCCCGGCCCTCCCCTTTTCAGGGAGGGAGAGCAGCACAAAAGGCCACATCCGGGTTGATTGCCCCCTTGGGGGCGGTGCGTTATGAGTTGGCTTGAGAGCACGATTTTCTGGCCAGCAAGGCATCCCCATGGGCAACAGTAATGCACAAGCGCAGCGGCCGCTTTCGCCGCATCTTCAGATTTACCGGCCGATGCTGACCATGATGATGTCGATCGCCCATCGCATCTCGGGCGTTGGAAATGCGATCGGTTTCATCCTGCTCACCTGGTGGTTGGTAGCCATCAGCTCCGGGCCCGAGACTTACGCGACGGTCAACGATTTCTTCGCCAGCATTTTCGGCCGCTTTCTGCTGTTCGTGTTCAGCTGGGGCCTGATCCACCATATGCTCGGCGGAATTCGCCATCTGATCTGGGACACGGGGCGCGGGCTCGACAAGGTGAGCATCGAGATCTTTGCCTGGGGAACGATCATCGGCTCGACGGTGCTGACCGTTCTCGTCTGGATCGCGGGCTATTGGCTCAGGGGAGGCGTGTAGTCATGGCCACGCCATTAGCCAAAGCGCGCGGCCTGGGCGCCGCCCATCGCGGGACCGAGACCTTCTGGCGCCAGCGGATGACGGCGGTTGCCAACGTGCCGCTGGTGATCTTTCTCATCCTGTCGATCATCACCCATATCGGCGCCGACTATGAGACAATTCGGGCGTATCTCGCCCAGCCGGTCGTGGCGATCGCCATGCTCGCGCTCGTGATCTCGGCCGCGATCCATATGCGCATTGGGCTAAAGGAGATCATCGAGGATTATGTGCATGGCGAGGGCGCCAAGGTGGTGGCGATCCTACTCGCGACCTTCTTCGCCGCAGCGGTCGGCCTTGCCTGCACCCTCGCGCTCGTGAAGATCAGTTTCGGAAGCTAGTCGATATGCCGCAAGACGCAACGCCAGATCAGGCACCGAATATCAATGGCCGCGCCTATCCCATGATCGACCACACCTACGATGTGGTGGTGATTGGCGCCGGCGGTGCGGGCTTGCGTGCCGTGGTCGGGGCGAGCGAGGCTGGCCTGCGCACCGCTTGCATCACCAAGGTGTTCCCCACGCGCTCGCATACCGTCGCGGCGCAAGGCGGCATCGCTGCCGCGCTCGGCAATATGGGCCCCGACGATTGGCGCTGGCACATGTACGACACGGTGAAAGGGTCGGACTGGCTCGGCGACCAGGATGCAATCGAATATCTCTGCAAGAGCGCGCCGGAAGCCGTCTACGAGCTCGAGCATTGGGGCGTGCCATTCTCGCGAAACGATGACGGGAAGATCCTGCAGCGCGCCTTTGGCGGCATGACCAGCAACTACGGCAAGGGGCCGGCCTTGCGCACCTGCGCCGCCGCCGACCGCACCGGCCACGCCATGTTGCACACCATGTATGGCCAAGCGCTCCGGTATTCGGCCGAGTTCTTCATCGAGTATTTCGCCATCGACCTGATCATGGACGATGAGGGGCGTTGCCGCGGCGTCGTCGCGCTCTCCATGCAGGACGGCACGCTGCACCGCTTCCGCGCCCACCAGGTGATCCTCGCCACCGGCGGCTATGGCCGCGCCTATTTCTCCTGTACCTCGGCGCATATCTGCACCGGTGACGGCAACGCAATGGTGCTCCGCGCCGGCCTGCCGCTCCAGGACATGGAGTTCGTGCAGTTTCACCCGACCGGCGTTTATGGCGCCGGCGTGCTGATCACCGAGGGCGCGCGCGGCGAGGGCGGCTTCCTCACCAACTCCGAAGGCGAGCGCTTCATGGAGCGCTACGCGCCGAACGCCAAGGACCTCGCCTCTCGCGACGTTGTCTCCCGCGCCATCACCATCGAGATTCGCGAGGGCCGCGGCACCGGGCCCGACAAGGATCACATGCATCTGCATTTGAGCCATCTTGACGAGGCAATGCTCGCCGAGAGGCTGCCGGGCATTACTGAATCGGCGCGCATCTTCGCCGGCGTCGATCTCACCCGCGAGCCGATCCCAATCATCCCCACGGCCCACTACAACATGGGTGGCATCCCAACCAACCTGCATGGCGAAGTGGTGGGTCCGCGAGACGGCGATCCCGATGCGATCGTGCCTGGCCTGTTCGCCGTCGGCGAAGCGGCTTGCGCCTCGGTGCACGGCGCGAACCGGCTCGGCTCCAACTCGCTGATCGATCTTGTCGTGTTCGGCAGGGCGGCAGCCTATCGCTGCGCCGAGACCATCAAGCGCGACAGCGCCATGCCCGAGCTGACGAAGGGCGCCGGCGAAGCGGCGGTCGCGCGGCTCGATCGTTTCCGCTACGCCAATGGCGGCACGCCGACCGCTGCGCTACGCCTCAAGATGCAGAAGACCATGCAGACCGACTGCGCGGTGTTCCGCACCGCCGAGGTGATGGAGCAGGGCGTGCGCAAGATTCATGACGTGTGGAACGAGAGCAAGGACATCCGCGTCAGCGACCGCTCGCTGATCTGGAACACCGACCTGATCGAGACGCTCGAGTTCGACAATTTGATCTCGCAGGCTGCGGTGACCGTCGCGGGCGCGTTGGCGCGGCAAGAGAGCCGCGGCGCACATGCGCGCGAGGACTTCCCCAAGCGCGACGACGCGAACTGGATGAAGCACACGTTGTCCTGGGCGGATTACGACATCCGTGCGGTGCGCCTCGACTACCGCCCGGTCCACTCCTACACGCTCTCCAACGAGATCGCCTATATCGAGCCTAAAGAGCGGGTGTATTAGGCGGGCGCTGACCCGCTAGCGCTCGTTTGCCTTGAGCAATGTATTGAGAGCTGCTTTCACCGCTTCGAAATCGAAGGGCTTGGGCAGGAGAATCGGATTTTTGAACCCTTGACCCTCGTCGAGCCCGCTATCGCCGGTGGCAAACGCAAGAGGAACGCCGCGCGCGCGAAGCGCGTTGGCCAACGGATAGCAGTTGCCGCCACCAAGGTTTACGTCGAGGATGGCCCCGTCCAATTGCCCGTCGGCGAGTGCAAGTGCGTCCTCAACCGTCCGGGCTGGACCCACGACCTCGCAGCCGAGTTCATCGAGCCAGTTCTCAACCAGCATTGAGATGAGTGGTTCGTCGTCGACGACCAGGATGCGTGGCACGAGGACTCCAGAAAGGGCTTGCCTAACCCGAGGTGCATGACAGTCTACCGCGTTAGCGCGACGTCAACCAGCGCCGCCGTTTTCAGTCCTCAGTTGATGGTGATCTGACGTGCCGACGCGAGTGCTAAAGGCGAGCCGGCTGGTCCACAATGCCTGGATCATCATGGCGGTTGGCTTGGGGTTCGTCCTCGCCGCCGCCATCGCCGTGGCCGTCCTCGTCGCTCGCAGCAATGAGGCGGATCGCCTTGTCTCGCACACTTTCGAGGTGCAGCAGGAGGCTCACAACCTCCTGAGCGAGCTGCGGACGGCGGAGAACGGCCAGCGCGGCTACGTTCTCACGCAAAACGACCGGTATTTGAAGCCGGTCGAGGCGGCCATTGCCAAGGTGCCGGGCCTCGTGGAGGGCCTACGCAAGAAGACTGCCGACAATCCCTCTCAACAGGCGAGGCTGGACAGGGTCGAGCCCCTCATCGGACCACGGATCGATATCATCCGGCGCAGCATCGAGCTGACGCGGCAAGGCGATCGCGATGGCGCCATCGCGCTCGTGGCCACCGGCCGTGGCAAGGACCTGATGGAAGAGATCACGGTCGAGATGCAGCAGTTCGACCGGGAGGAAAAGGGGCTGCTGGCGGCGCGGCAGGAGGAGGCGAAACGACTGAGGATATGGCTCGCAACCCTCATCGGTCTTGCTTTGCTCGCGGCGATGGTCCTTGCCGGCGTTCTCGCGGTGGCGACGCGGCAGGCCGTTTCCGGGCTGCTCGAGCGCACGCGTGAGCTTGAAGCGGAGTCCAAGCTGCGGCACGAGGCAGAGGCGACGCTGAGGCAGGCAGTCAAGATGGAAGCCGTGGGGCAGCTCAGCGGCGGCATTGCCCACGACTTCAACAATCTCCTGACCATCATCATCGGCAATCTCGACACGATGAAGCGGCGGCTCGCCGAGCTCGCCAAGTCGAATGTCGCGAGTGACGCAATCGCCAAGCTCGAGACGCCGCTCGAATCGGCAATGAAGGGCGCGAAAAGTTCGGCGCAGCTCACGCAGAGGCTGCTCGCCTTCTCGCGACGTCAGGCGCTGGAGCCGGATCGGGTCGACGTGAATCGTCTGATCTCTGGCATGCTCGAGATGCTTCGCCGCACGCTCGGGTCAGACATCAGTATCGAGACCGTGCTTGGCGCCGGGCTATGGTCGAGTTTTGCCGACGCACATCAGCTCGAGAACGTGCTGCTCAATCTGGCGCTGAACGCCAAGGCTGCGATGCCAACCGGCGGTTGCCTCACCATCGAGACGGCAAACACCTATCTCGACGACCCTTACGTGCGCCGGTTCGGCGATGTCAAGGCAGGCCAGTATGTGGTTCTCTGCGTCACCGACACCGGGACCGGCATCCCCGCCGAGATCCTCGACCAGGTCTTCGATCCGTTCTTCACCACGAAGCCTGCGGGTGAGGGGTCGGGACTTGGACTTGCCATAGTGCATGGCTTCGTCAAGCAATCGGGCGGCCATGTGCGCATCTACAGTGAGGTCGGCAGCGGCACGACAGTGAAGATATATCTGCCGCGCTTCATCGGTGCCGAGGAGGTCAGCGCCGCCCCGGCCGGCAAGACGGAAGGCGAGCCGGTCATACCGCGGGCCAAGCCGAATGAAATGATACTGCTCGTCGAAGACAATGAGGGCGTCCGCGAATATGCCAGGGACGTTCTCCTAGAGCTTGGCTACGGGGTGCTCGATGCCGCCAACGTGCAGGAGGCACTTCGCGTCGTGGCTAAGAAGCCGCGCATCAGCCTCGTGTTCACCGACGTCGTGCTTGGCGATTTAAACGGGCGGGTGCTGGCCGACAAGGTCAGGCAGATCTACGGGGTTCCGGTGCTGTTCACCACCGGCTATACGCGCAACGCCATCGTGCATCAGGGTCGCCTCAACCCCGACGTGCACCTCCTGAACAAGCCCTTCACCCAGCAGGACCTTGCGCGCAAGGTTCGCGAACTGCTCGACGCCGCCGAGGCTAGCCATCTGCCCCAGGCCTCATCCTGATTTTTCGATTGTGACCGCGCCCCCCTTTATGCGAGGCAAGTGGATGGCCGGGACAAGCCCGGCCATGACAAGCAGGACGACGATGGTTCAATTCACGCTGCCTAAAAACTCCAAGGTCAAGCAAGGCAAGGCCTGGAATCCGCCGCCGGAAGGCGCGGAGAAGGGGTGCTGGCGCGAGTATCGCATCTACCGCTTCGATCCGGACATTGGCGAAAACCCGCGGCTCGATACCTATTGGGTTGACATGAACGATTGCGGCCCGATGGTTCTCGACGGACTCATCTGGATCAAGAACAAAGTCGACCCCACCCTCACCTTCCGCCGCTCCTGCCGCGAGGGCGTGTGTGGATCCTGCTCGATGAATATCGGCGGCACCAACACGCTCGCCTGCACGCTGCACGCCGCCGACGCGCCCGAGCGCATCGCCATCTATCCCTTGCCGCATCTGCCGGTGATCAAGGACCTCGTCCCCGATCTCACCCATTTCTACGCCCAGCACCGGTCGATTGAGCCGTGGCTCAAGACCGACACGCCGACGCCGCAAAAGGAATGGCGGCAGAGCCGCGAAGACCGGAACAAGCTCGACGGGCTCTACGAGTGCATCCTTTGCGCCTGCTGCTCGACCGCCTGTCCGTCTTATTGGTGGAACGGCGACCGCTATCTTGGCCCTGCCATCCTGCTACAGGCCGACCGCTGGGTCGAGGACAGCCGCGACGAGCGCACCGGCGAGCGGCTCGACGAGCTTGAGGATCCCTTCAGGCTCTATCGCTGCCACACCATCCTCAACTGCACCAAGGCCTGCCCAAAGGGTCTCAACCCGGCAGCGGCCATCGCCTCGCTGAAGCGGCAATTGGTGGAACGCGGCGAGTGATCGACCATATGGGTGTCAATGTGCGCGACGTTGCGCGCGCCACCGAGTTCTATTTGAAGGCGCTCAAGCCGCTTGGCTACGGTATCGTCATGGAGGTCTCGGCGGAAGAAACCGGCCACGCCGAGGCAGTCGGCTTCGGTGCCCCTGGGCCGGCAGAGGATTTCCAAACCGGCAAGCCCTCATTCTGGATTGGTGAGGGCGAGGCAGCGAGCGGGCCGATGCATGTCGCCTTCGTGGCGCCGAGCCGGGCCGCGGTCGATGCATTCTATGCTGCGGCGATTAAGGCCGGCGGCAAGGACAATGGCGCACCGGGGCTGCGGCCGCACTACCACGCCAATTATTACGGAGCCTTCGTCTTCGATCCTGACGGCAACAATGTCGAGGCCGTCTGCCATAATGTCTGCGCAGATCACGAAATTCAGCGCGCGCAATTCGGCAGCGAGAAGGTGCAAGGCTCCGGCGGCGTCACATAGACCTTCTCGCCGGTCTTGGGGTCCTTCTTCTTCTCATAGGGGCTGACCACGTCGCGGGGCGCGAAGCTCACGCGGGCAAGCTTGCCGCCTTCGAAGGCGAGGCTCGCGCTGCATTTCCAGCTCTTGTCGGATTTCGGCTTGCCGAGCGGGCCTTTCTCCTCGTCGGATTTCGCCGGCGCCGCCGTCGGCACGGGGCCTGCGCCGGAATAGTGATAGGTGAGGGTCTCGCCTGAGGTCGTCCCGTAGCTGCCTGACGGCTTGCCGGCGCAGGCGACGACCTGCTCCTTGGTCATGCCGATATAGGGCTTGGTTGGATCGAACAAGGTGCGCTCCAGCGTCGACCTCGGCGACTGACAGCCGCTCGCACAAAGTCCTGCGATTAGAACCGCCAGCAATGACCGGCTTGCGCGCATGCGTCCCCGCTGTCTCCCCTCCCCACGCTCGATTGGGCGCAGAATGCGCGCAAAAAATGGCGAGGAAGCACGGGGGCTTAGAGCGCGGCGGAAAAGAAGTCCCAGAGAAGCTTGACGTTTAGCGTGATCACGATGATCGCCGTGATCGCGGCGAGCGCCGTCAACCAGCGGGGCGCGATCAGCGCGCCCATCTTGCCCTTGTCGGAGGTGAACATGACGAGCGGCACGATGGCGAAGGGAAGCTGAAGGCTCAGGATCACCTGGGAGAGGATGAGGAGCTGCGCGGTGCCCTCGGACCCATACCAAATGGTGACGATGGCCGCGGGGATGATGGCGATGGCGCGGGTGACGAGCCGACGGAGATAGGGCGGCAGGCGAATGTCGAGGAAGCCCTCCATGACGATCTGCCCGGAGAGCGTCGCCGTAACCGTAGAGTTCAGCCCGCAGCACAGAAGCGCGATGGCGAACAGCGTCGGCGCGAAGGCCGAGCCGAGCAGCGGCGAGAGGAAGGAATGCACTTCCTCGAGCTCGGCCACGTTGGTCTGTCCGGTCTGATGGAAGGTTGAAGCGGCAAGGATCAGGATCGAGGCGTTGATGGTGAGCGCGAACATCAGCGCGATGGTCGAATCGATGGTGGCGAGCTTGATCGCCTCGCGCCTCTCCGGTACCGAGCGCCCATAGGCCCGCGTCTGCACCACTCCGGAATGCAGATAGAGGTTATGCGGCATCACCGTCGCGCCGATAATGCCGAGCGCGAGATAGAGCATCTCCGGGTTCTTCACGATCTCGACCGTCGGCGCGAAGCCGCGGATGACATCGCCCCAGACTGGGTCGGCCATGGCGATCTGAATGCCGAAGCAGACGGCGATAACCCCGAGCAGGGTGACGATGAAGGCCTCGATCCAGCGGAAGCCGAGCTTCTGCATCCACAGGATGAGGAACACGTCGAGCGCGGTGAGGATGACGCCTATCTCGAGCGGAATGCCGAATAGAAGATTGAGGCCGATCGCCGTGCCGATCACCTCGGCCAAATCGGTGGCGCAAATGGCGAGCTCGGCGAGCGCCCAGAGTGGATAGGAGACCCAGCGCGGGAAGGCGTCGCGGCAGGCTTGCGCGAGATCGCGCCCCGAGGCGACGCCGAGCCTGGCGCAGAGCGCCTGGAGGATGATCGCCATGATGTTGGAGAGGAGCGCGATGAACAGCAGCGCGTAGCCGAACTTCGAGCCGCCGGCGAGCGAGGTCGCCCAGTTGCCCGGGTCCATGTAGCCGACGGCGACGAGGTAGCCGGGTCCGAGAAAGGCGAGGAGCTTCCGCCACATAGGACCTGTCGGGCGCGTGCGGATCGAGCCGAACACTTCGGCGAGTGATGGCGTCGTCTGCTCGCGGCGCCAGCCGTCGAGGCGTTGCCCCTCTTCGACGTCAGCCACAGCTTGCGCGTGGACCGGATTGACCGGGCTCAGCATGGATCCCTCTCTTCGGGGTGAGGCCTCGCGCCCGAAGGCTGAAGCCAGGTTGAGCTGAGAAACTAACTTACATGCGAATAATTTGCAAGAGCATCTGAGCCGCAGTCTCTGCGAATGACGAAGGCGCCGCCAATCTTGGTTAAATGTGAGAAATCATGAGGAGAAAGGGCGTATTAGCACTATTCATCATGAATAGCAGTGATTTGAGATAAACTGGTGCAACAATCATGGCACTTCCATTAACTAATGGACAGGAAAGTCTCCAATTGCTTCACCTCTTATATTGTGCCGCCGCAATCGAGCCAAGCTCGACCACTATGACTCCCTTGTCCGCGTCAAAATATAAGGGGAGTCGACATGATCGAGTCGCTCAAGAGCGCCGCCGCGATCAACGCCACATTTTACTCCAAGCAGGGTGTCGAGCCGGGGAGAGATCAAGGTCAAGCCGACGCCGCGCCGCTCCGCCAGACAGAGCCGCAGATGAGCGAAGCCGCCACCCTCTCTGCCGCCATCCAGCGTCTTATCTCCGAGCGCGACAGCCACAAGAACCGCGCTGGCACGCAGGAGATGGAGCTCACGAGACTCCGCGCCGTCAACGATGAGCTCCGTCGACAGCACGAGCAGACCGCGGCATTACGCGATCATTACATCCGGCTCGCCACCGAGATGCTGACCACGCTCAAGCAAATTGACGGCACGATCCACGATCTCGTGCAGAAGGCGGTCGGGGCCAACGGTGTCGCTGAAAGCGTCGACGCAACGCTCATGTCGCTCGCACGGCGCCTGTCGCCGAAGGGCGCGGCCAACGACCATACGGAGCTTCGCAGCTGATGTAGCGCTCGACTTCGTCTCAATCCGTCCAATGGGGCAAAGAAGGGATCATGCCGCGCTACTATTTTCATGTTGCGTCGCCGAGAAATCCGGTGCGTGACGCTCACGGAGTCGAATTGGCCGGGCTTGATGCAGCCTATTGGCACGCCATGCATCTCGTCTATCGCTTGCGCGAGCATGCGCCGGAGACGGGCGAGGATTGGGTCATCGAGGTCAGCGACGAAACCGGCGCCCGCCCGCTCGTGGTGCTGCCGCGCGCCGTGCCGATGCTGCGCGCGACGATTACGCCGGCAGAGCTTGGGGGGTCCCTCTCAAATTTGGGAGGGGATCCAGGTGAGCGGCATCGTGGGGCCCGCCAAAAGTCTCGCGATCCCCCTCATCTTTTCGTCATACTGGCGTACGCCGGTATCCAGCGCGCGAAGCGCAAGATGCAAAACTGGATCCCGGCTTTCGCCGGGATGACGCGAGCCTTAGATCCGCGCCGCTACTTCTTCGCGGTGTCGTCGGGACCTGACAGCTTCAGCACCGGAAAATCCTGCGCCGAGACCCTGACGCCGCAAGCAGCGGTGGTCAGCACAATGCCGGCGCAGAAAATGATGGTGACGCCGGAAGCAAAGGAAGCGGCCGCGGCCTCCGCGGTCCCTGATCGGTCACGCATGACAACACCTCCCTTATCGTTGGGGCGAGCCTGTCATGGCGGAAGCTAACCGCAGGTTGGCGGCCAAGGGGAAATCGCTGGGGTGGTGAAGAAATGACTACCTAGCCCCAATTGATCCACATCAAGGACCGTAGCGCGCCCCGCCTCTCAAATCGGCGGGATGGCCGCGCGAGTTTAACAAGCGGCCACTCAGGGAGGGGTCCGATGGCAGATGCACCATCAAGCTGGCCGCAATTCGCTCGCGCGCTCCGCAAGCAAGCGCTGATGGACGAGATGATGGAGGCGCCGTGGATCTCGTCACTGCCGTCCGCGCCAGCGATGGCTTCGTCAAGGCGCGGGCCAATTGCCGCGACTGTAAGGATGAGGCGGCGTGCCGCGCCTGGTTTCTGGAGAGAAGCGGAGAACCGACGGAATTCTGTCCCAATGGTGCGTTCTTCACCTCGCTCGAGAGCGAGAAATGATGGTCAGTCGTAGGGGTAGGTCGGCGAGCGCCTGAAGCCGTTCTCGTTCAGCTTTTCCAGCGAGACTCCAGCCTTTTCGAGGTCGGCGGCGAGCCCCTTCCATCTGTCTACGAGGTATTGGAAGGTCTGACGGCCTTCGAGAGTCTTCGCCCTGCGGGCAAGCTCGATGCAGCGTATCGCCTCGGCGAGACAACATTTTGGATCAGACGGCATGTGACCCCCACCGCGCGAGACGATGGATTCACGAAATCTTCGCGACATCATGACACGGCCATAGCGCCCAAGCCCCCTTAGACGCCCGGACAATTGACGGCAGCCCCATCCTAGTTGCAAACAGCCCCGCTCGGGAACGGTCGAGGATGAAAGAGTACATGTTGACTTGGGGTCTGCCGGTGCCGGGGCTCTGGTTCATGGACGAGACCGAGTTGCCGATGGATGTGTGCCCCTATCTGCCTGCGGACCACCAGGAATTCTGCTGGAACTTCCAAGCAGGTTAAGTTTGATCGGTTGCGAGCGGCCGAAGGGCCTCTGCCGCGCTTTCGCTCATCATTTGGGAACCTTTTTCTGGTCTTCTGACTTCCCCATATCTCCGGAGGTGGCAGGTCCAAAGGGGCTACCCAGATGACGAGAGTTCCTTCCCTCAGCACCGCGGTTTGCCTGCTTGGCGCTGCGCTCCTGTCCACCCCCGCCTCTGCCACCGATTTTTCCGAGAGCGCCGATTTCGGCGGCACCTACGCCTATATCGGCCCCGGCGTGGCCTCGTTGCCTGATCTCGACGTCGATACCGGACCGCTTGGCGCTGGCGTCTATGTGGAGCCTGGCGTCGCCTTCATGTCCCCCGCCATGGACTATGCCTCGCCGGCCTCGACCTGGGCGCCGGTCTATCCGCAAGCCCAGCTTGAGGTGGTGCCGGCCGAGGCTCAGAGCATCGAGTTTGGTCCCGCGGCGACGGGTGCCGAAACCGGGCAATAGCCCGCTTCTCTCTAGCTGCCAGGCTTCGCTGCCTCCGGTTTTGCCGGAGGGTCCAGGCGCCGTCTGTCCTCCCCCAATAGGACTAAGTGGCACTAGGATCGGCAAAGCCGCATAGGCTATGCACCCAGGCAGCGCCGCCAGCAGAGGAGTGCATACCATGACCCCAAGGAAGGCCCTCATCTCGGCCCTGGTGGTGGCGGGCCTCGCGCTTCTTATCGGCTCCGGGCGGAGACGATGGGCCCGATCAAGGCCGATCAGGTCCTCCTCCAGGATCTCGCCGGCGAGCCCGGCAAGGAAGTGAACATCCAAGTCTATACCTTCCCGCCCGGCGCCTCGGTGCCATGGCACATTCACCCCGATACCCATGAATTCGGCTATCAGCTCGGTGGCGAATTCTCGCTCCTGATCAATGGCGAACCGTCGAAGATCCTCAAGGTCGGCGATGCCTTCTATGTTCCGCCGAACGTCATTCATCGTGGAATCACTGCGAGCAGTACACCGGCGAAATTCGTGGTGGTGCGGGTGAGGCCGAAGGGCAAGCCTGCGCTTGTGGAAGTGCAGCCTTAGCAGTCGCCTTCAGCGTGCAGGCAGGCCTGCCACAGCGCGTAGGTGGCGACACCCCAGCCGGCAAGCGCCAACGCCCAGTTGATGAGATTGTCGGTCGTGTCGAGCGCCATGCCGAAATGATCTGGGGTGAAGGTGCCGAAGCCCGCGAACAGCGTGAAGAAGATGGCGAAGGCGAGCATGTAGGAGATCGAGAGCCGCGGCATGAAGAAGCCGATCACGCTCCCCGCCAAGCCCCAGACGAGGTTCACCGCGGCGTGGATCGGATCGAGCCGGAAACCGGGGCCGAACTGGACGGCATCCGTGGCGAAGCCGTAAAAGGCATAGGAGCCGATCACGATCAGGCCCTGGATGAACAGAATGAGGGTGAGCCGCACCACCCATACCACGAGCGGTACGCCGGCAACCTCGATCGATTCCTCGATCGCGTCCTCCTCGTCCTCGTTGACCTCCGGATCGGCCTGCGGGCCCCCCTCCTGGCGCTTGGTCGCCATCATCCGCCTCTTGGCTTCGCGCTGCCGGTTTGCTTTAGAGCATAACCTATGCAGGACGGTCCTCTCCAGCGCTACCGGCAGATGGTGCAGGGGCGCGAACTTGCGCCGGATACCTCGCAGGAATTGGCGGCAGAGAAGCTACAGCTCCTCGCCAATCGCCTGGCGCACTATAGCGAGCCCCGGCGAGGAGTTCTTCTGCCGTTCGGTCGGCAGCGATGGACGGCGCCCGAGGGGCTCTATCTCTATGGCGGGGTCGGGCGCGGCAAGACCATGCTGCTCGATCTCTTCTTCGACTCCGTCCACTACGCGCCGAAGCGCCGCGTGCACTTCCAGGAGTTCATGGCCGAGGCGCACGAGGCGATCGACCGGGGCCGCAAGGCCGCGGCTGATCCGATCGGAAGCGCCGCCGCAGAGATCGCGAGCGACGCGGCGCTACTCTGTTTCGACGAGTTCGAAGTGACCGACATCGCCGACGCCATGATTCTCGGCCGCCTGTTCCAGCATCTCTTCGCGAGCAACG
>CAWHAX010000036.1:0-37716 GCA_963827365.1 uncultured Alphaproteobacteria bacterium
CCGTGCGACAGCACCATGACTCCGGGAGCGGGACCGCTGGCTAACGCGACCGCCTTACGAGCAAATACCTCCGCAAGGTGCGCCCTGTACGCCGCGTCCGCGAACAGGTCCTCCGCTAAATTCTCATGCAACAGGCGAACGCCGCGCAATCTCTCAGCGACGAAACCGGCGGTGAGCGCCATCTCCGCTTCTTCCCATCGGAACGCGCCGTCGGTGCGCGCGCCCGTCACTGCTATATGAGGAGTGCCGTCCTCCCCGCAGGCTGCGAATATACCGACCATGGCGTAACGTGCTGCCGGGTTAAGGAACTTGACATATGCGGCCCGCCTGAAAATTGGGAACGTCGCGGCAGTGATAATCTCTCCTGGATCAAGCACTGTCCGACCCTCACCAACAAAGAACTCCGAGGCCGCGACTTTCCGCCGTGTCGTGTGCACGGTGGCGCCAAGCGCGAGACAAGCAGCGGGGTAGTCGCCCGCCCGCTCGTTGGCCGCGAGTGCACCGCCCAGTGTGCCTCTGTTGCGCACAGCAGGGTCACCAATGTGGTCAACTAGGGCCGCGAGAACTGGCAGATATTGCTGCAGAACGGGCGAGCGGGCGACTTCAGCGTGTGTAGCACCCGCTCCGATCCAAACCGCGCCATCAAGAGATTCGATCTGCTTGGGAACGATGCCTGTGACGTCGATAAGGCTGGTTGGCGAGTGCCGACCGAGCTTCATATCGCGCAGGAGCGTCTGGCCACCGGCGAGGAGCATCGCGCCCTGCTGCATGGCGAGCTGGCGAGCTTCGTCGAGCGAGGTCGGGTGGTAATAGACAAAGTCGCGCATAGCCCGCTCTCATCCGTGCTGGGCGGCCATTGCCGCCGCGCCAGCGGCAATCGCCTTGACGATGTTGTGATAGCCTGTGCAGCGGCAGATGTTGCCCTTGAGTTGCTCTCGAATGGTCGCCTCGTCCGGCTCACGGCAGCGACGTACGATATCGAGCGCCATCATCACCATGCCGGACGTGCAGTAACCGCACTGAAGCGCGTGGTGTTCGCGGAACGCCGCCTGCATCGGATGGAGCGGAGTGCCGGGTGGGACCAAGCCCTCGATGGTTGTGACCTCCGCACCCTCACATTGCAGTGCAAGCATCGTACACGACTTCATGGCCAGACCGTTCACGTGCACAACACAGGCTCCGCATTGCGTGGTGTCGCAGCCTACGTGTGTGCCTGTGAGGCCGAGTTGTTCCCTAAGAAAGTCAACGAGCATCGTGCGTCCCTCAACCTCACGGCGGACGGCACGCCCATTCACTATCATCGATATTTCAGGCATCGAGCTGGCCCTTCAATTCGCGTGCATCGGCTTGCCGACAGGCGACAAGTCGGGTCGTGCCCGTTCGACGGCACGCCAGACCCTCATTGGCGTCATCGGTATTGGAACTTCAGTCACGCCGAGCGGCGCAAGAGCGTCGAGAACGGCGTTCACGACCGCTGGAGTGGCGCCGATCGTGGCGCCTTCGCCGACGCCCCTGACGCCGAGGGGGTTCAATTTGGTTGGAATTTCGGTATGACCCGTCTCAAACGCAGGCAGGTCTCTCGCGTGCGGCATCGCATATTCGCTGAAGCCGCGAACCAACGGCTCGCCGCCGCTGCCGTGAACCACCGCCTCCATGAGAGCCTGACCGATGCCCTGGGCCGCGCCGCCATGCATCTGTCCTTCGACGAGCAGCGGGTTGATGACCCGGCCGCAGTCGTCCACCATCACATGCCGCAGCAGCGCAATGTGCCCTGTCTCGGGATCAACCTCGACCATTGCAACCTGCGCCCCGTAGGCGAAGGGCATGTCCGTGGGATCGAAGAAGTAGCTCTCTTCGAGGCCGGGTGCCATGCCGAGCGGCAGGTCGTCCCCGAGGTGCGCCGCGGACGCGATATCCGCGAAGGTCACCCCTTCGGCATCACGCTGCATGACGGGAAGCTCGAAGCCGCTGCGCCGCTTGAAGACGGTGCGGATCGCCTTTTCTGCAAGCTTCTTGCCCAAATGTGCGATTGACGCCCTTGCCCCGGCGTGTGGCATCACGCGGAAGACACCGCCCTCATAGATGAGATCACGTGTGCGCCGTTGCAGCTTGTAGGCGGCAATCTTTCTGGCCTTATCAATGATCTTGCGAGCCGCCTCGTACACAGCCGAGCCGCCGATCGCCATTGAGCGCGAGTTGAAGGTCCCGGTACCGAACGGCACCGCCTGTGTGTCACCTTCCACGACTTCGATATCGTCGAGTGCAATACCAAGCACACTAGCCGCGATTTGGGCGAGACTGGTGGCGTGGCCCTGTCCGGTGCTCTGAGTGCCGCAGAACACCGTCGCGCGCCCGTCGGCATGTACGACCACGCGCGCGCTTTCGTGCCCGGCACGCCGGAACCCCACCGGCCCCATCGCCATCGAAGGACCGACGCCGGAGCTTTCGGAAATGGTGGCGAGGCCGATACCAAGATAACGGCCCTCCTGGCGGAGCTGTGCTTGTCGTTGGCGCAACTCGGCATAGCCTGCCAGTGCCAGCGCCGCATTCATGTTAGCGGCATAATCTCCCAAATCGAGGGTCAGCCCGGTCGGTAGCCGATAGGGCATAGCAGAGGACGGGACAAAATTCCTTCTACGCACTTCTGCGGGGTCAAGGTCCAGCTCTCGTGCAAGATCGTCCACCATTCGCTCGATCAGAAAACTTGCTTCAGGATGGCCGGCGCCGCGGTAAGGCCCCGTCGGGGTGCGGTTGGTATAAACACCGATCACCTCGGTTTCGACATTCGCAATGCGATACGGGCCGGTGACAGCAAGCCCGGTATTGATCGCGGGCACGCCCGGTCCCATTCCCAAAGCATAAGCTCCGAGATCGGCGATGAGACGCGTCCGCAGGCCGATGATCCGGCCGTCGCGCCGGGCCGCGAGTTCGGCATATTGGATCTGGTCGCGTCCATGCGTGGTCGCGAGAAAGCTTTCGCTGCGTCCTTCGGCCCAGGCACAGGGGCGGCCGGTGCGCATCGACAGGAGCGCGCAAATGACGTCCTCAGCATAAAAACCGAGCTTGGCCCCAAATCCGCCACCGATGTCGGGAGCGACAAGCCGCAACTTGTGAAGCGGCAGCGCAAGGCACTCGCCCAAGGATCGGGCATGAGCGTGCGGCAACTGGCTCGACGTGTGATGCGTCAAGCGGCCCGAACCGGCATTGAAATCCGATAGCACGGCTCGACCCTCGAGCGGTGCGGCGGTCACGCGGTTGTTGGCGAAACGCCGTCGGATGACAACGTCGGCCTGAGTGAACGCCCGCGCAGCATCGCCGCCGACACGGTGAAATCGGAAGGCAATGTTACTCGGCACCGTATCGTGAAGGCGCGGCGCGCCCTCCTTAATAGCCGCTTCCTGATCGACGACGGCAGGGAGCTTCTCGTAAGCAACCATGATCGCCGCCAGCGCGCCCTCCGCCGCGTGCGCCGTCTCGGCAGCCACCCCCGCGATTGGCTCCCCGGCATACCGAACGCGATCTCGCGCCAGGACTGGATGCTGGGGCACTACATCCATACCCGGAGCAACCCAGTCGCACGGCAGGTCGCTGATGTTTGTCAGCTCGTTAGCCGTGAGCACGTCCACTACGCCCGGCAGCGTGCGGACTGCCGTGGCGTCGACTTCAAGTATGCGCGCATGGGCGTGGGGCGAACGCAGCACCTTGACACGCAGGGCCCTGGAGGTCGCGATCAGGTCCGAAACGTAGCGACCGCCGCCTCGCAGGAGGCGTTCGTCTTCGAGACGTGCTACCGCACAGCCGATGCCGACGTTACCGGTAGTCGGTGGGCTCGATTGATCCATCAAAGGTGCCTTTCAGATTGGCGCAGCGATGCAGCAGCTGTTGTTCCGACAGTGCTGGTGCCATTCTGGCTGATCCTACGCGCGATCATCCGGGCCCAGCTTCGTCGCTTGCGAAGCCTGGGCACCGGTGAATGACTTGATCAGCTTGGCAAGACGCTCAGGCTGATCGAGGGAGAGGAAGTGGCCACCGGCTGCCACCGTCTCCATTTTCGCCCCGGGGATCGCCTTTACCGTGCGTTGCCGCTCGTCCTCGCGGGACCAGTCCTGATCACCATAGACTACGAACACCGGTACCGTAATCTCGCCGTAGCGCTCCCTCGCCTCATCCCACATTTGTGCGTGGCGAAGGAGGTTGAGGAACGCGCGATAGTGGCCTTGCCTCAACCCCGAGGCACGAACCTGCGCGCCGAAGCCGGGTGTAATTGCTTTGGGATTGGCCACACCACCTTCAAGGATGCGCTGCTCAATGAATCTGTTGCGTAAGCGCATGACGGTTTCCCCGAGCACCGGCACTCTGGCGAGATTAAAGGTCAGCCAAGCCCACCCATTCCCGCGCGCGATGCCCATGCCGTGTGCATAGTCATAAGGATTAATGGCGAATACTCGTTTGACCCGCGGATTATGGTTCGCGGCAACGATCAGCGGAATTACCCCGCCGATCGAAATTCCGGCAAGGGTGACGTTTTTGAGATCAAGCTTGTCGAGGAACCCTTCAACGGTTTTGACGAACAGCTGGGGACCATAGTCGGTCTTGGGAATGTCCGAAAAACCATGCCCCGGATAGTCCAGCGCGTACACCGTGAACGACTTCGACAGGAGCGGTACAAGCTTTTCAAATATATCGAGTTGGGTTCTAAGCGTGTGCAGCAGGACGAGAATTGGTCCTTTCCCGGTCTTGATGTAGCGGATGGTAGTGCCCCCGATTGCCGTCGTTTGGATCGAAATTTTAGGGGCCCAGTAAAGTGCCGTCGGCGCAGTTGGGCGCCGCCGCAGCGCCTCCACTCCAAACGAGAGGGCGACCAGGAAAATCAGCGAACCAATGATAAGGAGCAGCAGCGTCATGCGCGCACTCCTTTGGCACCAGCTTACCAGCTTTCAAGCTCGTGCACGCTTCCCATTGAATAAAATTAGTTCGGCCTATCATTCCGACTGAAGGTCATTCTGCGACATCAGCGGACCTTACGTTGATGTCAGTCGAAAAGCACCGATGCCCGCAAAGCCCTCTTCGAGGTGTAAGGTCCACCTTTTTTGCGGATTTCATCGTGTGTGCTGGCGCTGTTCTACTTCTCCGAAGGCGACGCTGAATTCGAAGGTCCGCTCTACGCCCCGCTGTCACGGCGAGCGGACACATAGCTTCTCGCGGGCAGCAACGGCCAGCCGCGCATGCTGATTTGGATGACCTTGAGGAGCTGCTTCTTACCCACGCCGCTCTTGGCCTGTACGGCCAGACCGGAATTCAGGGTCATGAGATAACAAGCCAACGCAGCTGGGTCGGCATCTGAGGGTAAATCGCCTTCAGCGATGGCTTGTCGAAATCGAGCGGACATCCATTTTTCCGCCGTGTTCCGCATTCGGGCCATCATTTGCCGGATCTTTTCGGCAGCCGGGCTCGTGGTCAGCGCCCCTTAAATCATTAGGCACCCGTTGGGTGTGCCGCGCCGTGTGACCAGTTCCACTTCCCCTTCCAAAATGCTACAGGCCACCTCGCGCGCCGTCTTTTTCTTGAGTGACTCATGATACAGGTCGCCGTTCAGCTCGCTGTATCGCTCGACACATTGGACAAACAAGCTTTCCTTATTGCCGAACGCTGCATAAAGGCTTGCGACATTCACCCCAATCAATTCTGTCAGCATGGCCATGGACGTGCCTTCATAACCGTGCTTCCAGAACAGTTCTAGCGCCGCATCCAAGGCTTCCGCCTTATCGAAGTTTCTTGGGCGTCCCCTTTGCATGGATTTTCTAAACCCCCGCTAAACAATTCAGTTGACAGCCGATCCGCTCAGGGCATTATATAACGATTGCTTAATTAATCAAAACCAAAGGGAGGAAAAGCAATGGCCTACGTTGACGGATTCGTCGCGGCGGTACCCACGGCCAATCGTGAAAAATTTAGGAAGCATGCCAAGGACGCAGCCGTTGTGTTCAAGGAACATGGGGCCCTCAAGCTGGTCGAGTGCTGGGGCGATGATGTGCCTGACGGCGAGGTGACATCCTTCCCCATGGCCGTCAAACGTAAGCATGACGAGACCGTCGTTTTCTCCTGGATCACCTGGCCCTCTCGCAAAGCGCGTGATGAAGGCATGAAGAAGGTGATGGAGGACCCGCGCCTAAAGCCGGACACGAACCCGATGCCCTTTGATGGGAAGCGTCTGATCTACGGTGGATTTGAAGTCATCGTGGATGAGTGAGAACTGAGGATGTAGCACAGGCCGCGCTGCTTCCTCGCGAAAGGAGAGTGGCAATCCGATAACCCCGATAAATGGACCCCCGCGTTAGAGGTCCCAGGGCTTTGGGCTGGACACGAGTCGCGTGTTGTTCCCCCCGCAACAGTTGCGCGAGTGTCCAGCCCATCTTTCGTAGTCGCACGGCCGCAGTCATTCGGCTCGATAACGTGCGCGAAGGAGTCCAACATGCAAACGCACAAGAATCGCATCGCGCGACGAGTGGCTTGCGGCCCGCAAGGCGCACCTTGCGAAGGAAAGGGAGCTTACCCGCCTCCGCGACAAGCTAAACGCCGAGCGGCGCGAGCTACCCTGGGTCAGGGTGAAGACATACGTCTTCGATACGCGGGACGGTAAGAAGACGCTCGCCCAGCTTTTCGAGGGGCGGAGCCAACTCATCGTTCAGCATTTCATGTTTGGTCCCGCCTGGGAGGAGGGCTGCATCGGCTGCTCCTTTGCGGCCGACCATATCGAAAGCGCCCTGCTGCACATTCCGCATCACGATGTGAGCTTCGTCAGGATCTCGCGGGCGCCGCTCGACAGGCTTGAAGCCTACAGAAAGCGCATGGGCTGGAAGTCGCTATGGGCATCGTCCTACGGTAACGACTTCAACTATGACTTTCACGTGTCGTTTACGCCGGAGGAAGTCGCCAGGAAGAAGGTCTACTACAATTACGAACTTCGCGATTTCGAGGCCGATGAACTGTCCGGCGTCAGCGTCTTTTACAAAGACGCGAACGGCGAAGTTTTCCATACCTATTCGACCTACGCCCGTGGCGACGAGCTCGTCGACACGAGCTACATGCTGCTCGACATGACGCCGAAAGGCCGCAACGAGACCGGTCCCTATTACAACCTTATGGATTGGGTGAAGCGTCACGACGAGTATGCCTGCGATGAGGGTTCGAGTTCCGGCCGTGGATCGGACGTGCGTAACAGCGCTGCCTGATCTCAAATCGACTGAACTGAACAGACCACTAATCTCTCGGAGGACCCACAAGGGAGAGAAGAACGATGACGAGGCACCTGACCGGGACACGTGAAGAGTGGCTGGCGGCAAGGCTCAAGCTGCTCGAGGCGGAGAAGGAGCTGACGCGGGGCAGCGACGAGCTGGCGCGGCGGCGGCAGGAACTGCCGTGGGTTCGGATCGACAAGGCGTATCGTTTCGAGACCGATGAACGGAGCGCATCGCTGGCAGACCTCTTCAGAGGACAATCGCAGCTGCTCATCTACCACTTCATGTTCGGGCCCGAGTACACGGCAGGGTGTCCGTCCTGCTCGGCGATTGCGGACGGCTTCGACGGCTTCGTCGTCCACCTCGCGAATCACGACGTCACGCTCTGCGCGGTGTCGCGGGCTCCGCTCGCGAAGCTGCAGGCGTTCAAGCGGCGGATGGGCTGGAGCTTCCCCTGGGCGTCGTCGTTCGGAAGCGACTTCAACTACGACTTTCAGGCGGCGTACACAAAGGAGCAGCAGCAGTCGGGAGTCATCGAGTATAACTTCCGCGCGATGGACGTGCGGCCGTCGCCGGAGGCCGGCAAGGAGAGTCCGCTCGCCGAGATCGCTGCGGGTCTTGGCACGGACGTGGCGACGTACACGCGCGAAGCTCCGGGCATGAGCGCCTTCGCGCTCGAGGACGGCGTCGTCTACCACACCTACTCGGCGTATGCACGCGGGCTGGACACCCTCTGGGGTATGTACCAGTGGCTCGATCGCGCGCCACGCGGGCGAAACGAGAGAATGTTCGTGGGTGCCGGCGACCTGCGTGCCAGCTTCTGGTACCGCCGCCATGACGAGTACAACCAGGGTTGAGAGAAGTCGTGGGAACGCCTGTCGAAGCTGGCGGCAGCGGGGCATGTCGCGGGTATTGATCAGTCACAGGAGATGGTTGAGCAAGCCCGCGCCCGGAATGCAGCCGCTGTCCAGAGCGGGCGTGTCGACCTGCGGTACGGTTCCGTGGAAAGCTTGCTATTCGATAACAATAGCTTTGATAAGGCGCTGGCGATCAAACGGGGGCCTCACTGAGACGACCGAGTCTATTTCAGCGCCGAGAAGGCTGTTGGCAACGATGCCGCCTTTCCTGGTGTCGTTGGGGCGTAGTGTTAGCGGCTAGCCGGTTGCCGACAAATATTATCCATTCGGAGGCTTATACATTGCTTGTTCGGCACGGCGAGCCAGATCCTCGGGCGATAAATCTTCCTTATGCGTCGCGATGTGCCAAACATGGCCAAACGGATCCTCGATAGTTCCCGTGCGGTCGCCGTAGAACTCGTCCCGCACCGGCCGCTTTAGTGCACCACCGGCAGCGACAGCTTGCGCCACAGTTGCGTCAACGTCATCGACATAGAGGTGGATATGAACCGTGGATCCACCGCGTGACTGCGGGCTGAGGAATTCCAGCGGAGCAAACTCGTCCGCCAGCATAATAGGGGAATCGCCGATCTTGATCTCAGCATGCCCGATCGTCTCCCCTGGGCCCGGAATGCGCATTATCTCAGTTGCGCCAAACGCCCGCTTGTAAAAGTCAATTGCCGCGGCGGCGCCGCGCAAGCTCAGATACGGTGTGACCGTATGGTGCCCGTCCGGGATCGATTTTACCATGATCGGAGTAGTGCACTCCAAAAGCGACTAATTTACAAATCGCCGCGACGCGGGATCAGTCACTACTTACTATCTGTCAAGAGGGGCCACCAAGTTTGTTGCTTAGCGCTGGCCGATATCGCCGCTGAGTATTGGCTTGACGTCAATGATCGGCGTCCCGTCCAACGCTTCGAGATGGCGCACCCGCACGCGTCGGCCGTCGATGGCGGTGATCTCGACCCGGTGCAGGCCAATGGGATTGGGGCGGTGAGGAGAGCGCGTACTGAAGACGCCTTCCTGCACCCTGGAGGGGTCCCCCCGTGGGTGCACGCTCAAAACGTCGCGACGCGCGCGATCGAGCCAGGTGATGACGATAACTTCATCGCCGCACCTGAGGCTCCGGAGACCTTCAAGCACCTCCGGGTCGAAGACCAGCCAGGCCTCGGGTGCACCTTCGTCGGCTTGCAGAGGGGCCGACCCGAGATCAGTCAGGCGGGACGCGACCCTCCCGATGGATTTCACCTCGAAACTCGTCAAGCTCTTCTCCCGATCAGCCTGGGTTCGGTCTATTTACGTAAGCGCCGGAGGGCGGCGGTTCCTTACGGTTTTGTCGCCAGCACGCAAAACCCTTTACTTGTCTCCACCCAAACCCACCTCCAACACGCTATCGTTTGGTCCGACTTTGAGGAGGTCGCTGACCCAGGCGCCGCAATCAGCATTCATGCGCGCCATGATGACGCCACCCAACCTACCCAGGACCCTTGAGGCCGCCCAAACATGCGCATCAAAATGCTTCGCATAAGTCCACCCTTCGGCCTAGCGGGCTTGTGGGAGAATTGGCGCGCTCCGAGCTTTCCTACCGAAGAGCAGCATGACGCCACGCGAGACGGCCGAGGCATTACCACTGCATACTCAGGCGAAGTTTCTCGTCTCACCTGAGTTGAGCGCTTTTTTACGCTCTGCCCTCGCATTTCAGGATGCCCGGCGATCCTAGAGCGTGCCGTGAGCACGCGCGGCGCTGCGTCGCCGTGAGCCGTCGTAAATCTTCCCATCCACGGCAAGATCGGACTGCGAACGTCGTCGATCTTGGGATCAAACCGATCAAGGCTGCGCTGGTGCCCATAAATATGCGAGTGCCGCCGCTATACCGAGGGTAGTTCGGACTGCGTGCAGTCGTCCCCACCTCTCGATCAATGCTCGCGAAGTTGGCCCGGCCGCGTCGGAGACAATGGCCTTCAGCTTATTGTTCGTCGGTATGATGCCAAGCAGGGTGTAGGGCCAGTTGGCAAGGATCAGCACGGCGCCCACTGCCCAACGCCAGTCCTTTGTCTGCCACGCAGCCATCAAGCCGAGAAGCCCGGACACAATCGCAAGGCCGGCCTGCATGGCGTAGGCGCGCGCGTAGCTTGGCTTCCATTGTGCCAAGAGAGCCTTGTCGTCGAGCATAAGTCGGGCTGGCTATTCGGCTGCGTTGATGTAGAAGGCGGCACCGGCGAATGCCGATGCCGGGCCAGTGCGAGGAGACCGGCAAGCATGGCTATGCCCTCCAAATGCCAGTTGCAGCTGTCTCCTGCGCATAAATCTCGAAGTCACGCGGCTTTCGGCCGACCGCCTGCTCCACGCCATCAGTTATATAGGCGTTGCGGCCATCGAGAACTGTGGTGAAGAGGTACAGTAAGAACGGCGCAACGTCTGGCGGAACACCTTGTTGCTCCATCATTGCGGCGTAATCCTCGGCCGAGATCTGCCGATAACGAATGGTCCGACCGGACGCCTTGGCGATCTCTGCGACCGCCTCAGCGAAGGTTAGCAGCCGGGGACCAGTGACCTCATAGAGCTGGCCGATATGCCGATCATCCATCAGCGCCGCGGTCGCGACATCGGCGATATCCTCGGCATCGATGAACGGCTCTCCGATAGCGCCAGCCGGAAGTGCGAGTTCTCCGGCAAGCAACGGCTCGAGGAAGAAGCTCTCGCTAAAGTTCTGGGCAAACCAGCTTGCCCGCACGATGGTCCAGTCCGCTCCTGTGGCGATAAGCGCTTGCTCGGCGCGCTGCGCCTCTTCCTCGCCTCGCCCGGACAACAGTACGAGCCGGCGGACCCCTGTCTTCATCGCGCGCGCACAGAAGGCCTGAATAGCTTCGGTTGCTCCTGGCACGGCGAGATCCGGATAATAGGTGATGTAGACCGCGCCGACGCCATCGAGAACCGGCGCCCAGCTGCCCGGCGCCTCCCAGTCGAAGGGCGGGGCGCTGCTTCTCGAACCGATCCTGACCGGCAGACCGCGTTCCTCGAGCCGGCTGACCACCCGGCGGCCCGTCTTTCCTGTTCCGCCGAGCACAAGCGCCAACTTTGTGCCTTTACCCTTGGCCGTCATATTCATCTCATCCTCCAATGTGAGCAACGCTCACAATGGCATCGCGATATTCTTTTTGATCGATTGGCGACAGAAGCTCATGGTTTGATTCGATATCGGTCCAACTTGGAGCGAAGGCTCGTGCGGTCCGAGCCTACGCGCGGCTCACCTCCGATGACTTCCCACCAGCCACACGACCCAAAAGCCGGTTGAGCCAGCCGTCAACCGAAATCGGCCCCGGTCCTCCAAAGCACAGCGCAATTTCATATCCCGGCTGGCCGAAGTGAGCTCCAGCGGCGTCAAACGTTTGAAGTTTGATCGAACTAAATCCGTTTGGCAGGTGTACGGTGATGATCGCGACGAACAGGACAATCATGCCTAGGGGCGCTTTTCAGCCCTGAATGGCTCGCATCCCCTCGTGGGCGTCCTCGTGCACGACGTGGATCGCGAACACGAATGGAGTTTTGTGGTGCGGTTAGTCTGACCATCTCCAGAAGGCTCAACCATGAACAAGTCCGACCCGGTTTCTCGAGACCCTCTGCAAGATCGCATTCATAGCGAAATGATGGACAACGTCGACGAAGAATTGGAGATGGAACTCGACGATCGCCGATTGGGGAGGCTGCGGACGGAGATCGGCGAGCCGGCTGTAGGGGAACCTCTCGATCGGCAACTCTATTTTCGGGAGCTGCTGCGTCTCCAGGGAGAGTTGGTGAAGCTACAGGACTGGGTGCAGACCCAGAAGCTCAAAGTCGTTGTCATCTTCGAGGGACGCGACGCAGCGGGCAAAGGCGGAGTGATCAAGCGGATCACGCAACGCCTCAATCCGCGGGTTTGTCGTGTGGTCGCGCTACCGGCTCCCAACGACCGCGAGCGCTCGCAATGGTACTTTCAGAGATATGTTCCGCATTTACCAGCGGGCGGCGAGATCGTCCTGTTCGACCGCAGCTGGTACAATCGCGCAGGCGTCGAACGCGTCATGGGGTTTTGCACGGAGGAGGAGGTTGAGGAGTTCTTTCGCTCCGTGCCAGAATTCGAAAGGATGCTGGTTCGCTCCGGCATCATCCTGATCAAATATTGGTTCTCGATCACCGATGACGAGCAGCAATTTCGCTTCCTGATGCGTATCCACGATCCCTTGAAGCAATGGAAGCTCAGTCCCATGGACGTCGAGTCGAGGCGGCTGTGGGAGGCCTACACCAAAGCCAAGGAGGCCATGCTGGAGCGGACGAACATCCCGGAGGCTCCCTGGTGGATCGTCGAGGCTGTCGACAAGAAGCGGGCCAGACTGAATTGCATCCAGCATCTCCTGAGTATCATCCCCTACGATGAGGTGTATCACTCGGACGTGGCTTTGCCGCCGCGCATGCACAACCCGGAATACCATCGTGGTCCAATTCCGAAGAGTATGTACGTTCCCGCCATCTACTGAGAGGGCCCCGTGCCTGTCGAATTCAGGAACAAGCGCATCGCCTTGAAACCAAAAGCAATTTGGCCAAGGTTGAAGCCGGGAATACCTGAACTTCCAGGCCTGAAAGGCCTCGGCATCCTCGTGACAGTTTAATGAGTCGTGCTAGCTCTAGTTGCGAGGGGACATTTTCTGCAATTCGTTGGGGACTGGATTTGAAGCAAGGATTGGTCTCAGTGACGGGGGCCGAACCGAGTGACGGCTTCCGGCGGGTTATGATCCGAGCATTTCTCTTCTGTCTCGCCACGGTCGGAGTCTTCATCAACATTGAGGGTCGCGACGCAGCATTGGCCAGACCAATTGAGCTTGCTGTGGGACGGATCAGCGTCCCGGGCCTGGTGGAACCTGTTGGAGATCGGCGCGGGCATAGGCGGCACGAAAATCTGCTTCCGCGCCGTGATCACTACTACGGTGCGGAACGGCCCGATGGTTACTACGGCTACGGTTATTACCAGCCCTATCGACCTTATGCATACTCACGACCGCAAAAATGACGGAGAATCCAATCGAATCTGCCGCGCTTTCTATGACGCGGCGCTTCAGAAAGTCGTCGAGCGGACGTTCGCGTTCGTCTCAAACCCGAGACATCTTCCCGTCACTTATTTTGCAATTAATTGCAAAGAGCGGCCCGGCTAGCGGCCTTATGCTTCGCTGACGCGGGCCGGTCAACGTGGGCAGTTAACTGCACGAGCGGCCTCTCAGGGAAGATGGCCTTGGGCCATTGTATGGCGCTCCATATATGGCTTCCATGTGCGGTCGTGTTGTCCAGGCTTCAGAGGCTTTGCGGTATGCCTTTGTTGATGGCGTCGCTGCATCGTTCCCGTTGAAAGCTTCTTTGAGTGGCGGGCGATCAAAGGAGCCCGGGCGAAGCAACCCTATGCCGTTGCCCACGATGAGAAACACAACCCCGAGCTTCTCAAGGCCGCCTCGCGTTTCTTCAAACAAAGCGCGGTAACGCGGGACCCCGGCCACGTCGAATCACGTGCGTTAGTTGGTACCGAAATTGGTACCGGACAGCACAGGACAAGCGATCATCAAGAGAGATCGCGGGAGTCATAGGGTCCGAAATATTCCTACAATCCAGCCCTAAACGTGATGCTTCGTGATCAGCAACACGACAGTCATACGTCCTTGCAATTGGTGGCAGTGGTGGTCCAGGTTCGCGCAGGCCCGTTGCCGCGATGCCTGAAGGAGGGGTCATGCCGCTTCATTACACTAAAATTTTCTCGATTATTGCGCTACTTACGGTTACTGCCTTCGTGCTGTGGCTCGTCTGGATCTCGGTGTTCGAGGGGCAAACGTTCGAGGAGGTCACCACCACGGGTCCGGCCGCGCCGTCCAGCGAGCAGACCGCGCCGGCGAACTGAGGGATCGACTATCATGGTCTTTGGCGCCGGCGCCCAAGTCGGGCTCCATCTGATCGAAACCGCCTCGGGGAGCGGGCCCACATGGAGACCCATAGCGACGCCAATATTTGCGATTCTGACGCCGTCGCCGCGGCAATCGCCAAGCACGCGCCGTCGGTCGTCGTCAATGCCGCCGAGAACGTCGCGCACGAGGCGCGGCACCAATATTGAGCGAAAAGCCGCATGGACTATCGCGAGCTTGGCCGCACCGGGGTGCATATCAGCGCCGTCTCACTCGGCACCATGACCTTTGGCCAGCAGAACAGCGAAGCCGAAGGCCACGCCCAGATGGACTACGCGCTCGACCGCGGCATCAATATGTTCGACGCCGCGGAGCTTTATCCCATCCCGCCGAAGCCAGAGACCCAAGGGCGCACCGAAGCTGTCATCGGCACCTGGCTCGCCTCGCGCAAAGCCCGTAACAAAGTGCTAATCGCCACCAAGGCGATCGGCCGCTCGAAAATGACGTGGCTGCGCAACGATGGCTCCCCAGGGCGACAAAGCCGCGTCCAGCTCACCGAGGCGTTGCACGGGAGCCTCAAGCGGCTCAAGTGACCATATCGACCTCTATCAGCTTCATTGGCCAGACCGGCCGATGCGCATCTTCGAAGGACTAGACTATGTGCACAAGGAGGGCGAGAGCCACGCGATCGAGGTCATCCTCGGTGTGCTCGGCGAATTCGTGGAGCAAGGCAAGGTCGGGTTCGTCGGCCTTTCCAACGAGACGCCATGGGGCGTGATGACCTTCCTCAGGGCCTCCGAGACCTTGGGCCTGCCGCGTATCGTCTCGATCCAGAACGCCTTCAATCTCGTCAACCGCTCCTTCGAGATCGGACTCGCCGAGATCTTCTATCGCGAGAAGGTGAGCCTTCTTGGCTATTCGCCACTCGGCCAGGGTTATCTCTCTGGCAAATATGAAGGCGGCGCGCTCCCCGAGGGCTCACGCAAATTGCTGTTCGACCGGCTCGGCCGCTACGAGATAGGCAATGGCCCCCGCGCCATCTCGGCTTACATTGCTCTCGCGCGGAAGCATGGGCTCGATCCGGCGCAAATGGCGCTTGCCTTCGCAACCTCGCGGCCCTTCGTTACCTCGACCATCATCGGCGCGACGTCTCTCGATCAGCTCAAGACCGATATCGACGGTTGCTTGCTCAAGCTCTCCGATGCTGTGCTCAAGGACATCGAGGAGCTTCACCTCACCTGCCCCAATCCTTGCCCCTAAGGTTGATCGCGAATGCCGAGACTGTTTTCCGGAATAGAGATCCCAGCGTCCGTGGCGCGCAGGCTCACGCTGGTCCGCGCAGGGCTCACCGGGGCGCGCTGGATCGACCCCGAGAATTACCATGTGACGCTGCGTTTTCTTGGTGACGTCGACGGCACGACGGCGCGCGACTTTGCGCATGGCCTCGGCGATATCGCCGCTTCGCCCTTCGAGCTCAGGCTCGATGCGCTTGGCAGCTTTGGCGGCCGGAAACCGCGGGCGATCTTTGCCGCCGTCGTCCCGAGCAATGCGCTTGAATCGCTGCAACGTGCGCATGAGCGCGCCGCCCGCGCCGCTGGCCTGCCGCCGGAGCCCCGCAACTACACGCCGCATGTCACCGTAGCGCGCCTCCGCGGCACGAGCTCGGAATCCGTCGCGACATATCTCGAGCGCCAGGGCGGATTCTTCAGTGAGCCCTTCGAGGTGTCACGCTTCGTGCTGTTCTCCTCGCGCGCCTCCGTCGGCGGCGGGCCCTATGTGGTGGAAGCAGCCTATCCGCTCGAGGACTAGGCGCCGCGCTTCGCCTGCACCTTCTCTTTGCCCACGAGCGACGCGAGAAGGCCATGCGCGGCGGCCTCGATCAGGTCGAGCGCGCGGTCGAATCCCTCAGCTCCGCCGAAGAAGGGATCTGGCACGTCCTTGCTGCCGGCACGTGGCGCGTAATCGAGGAAGGGACGGATTTTGCCGCGCGCCTCATGCGGGGCGCGGGCTTTGAGCTCATCATAGTTCGAACCGTCCATCACCAGAAGCAGATCGAAGCGGTCGAAATCCTCGTCCACCACCTGGCGCGCCGACTGGCCCGAAATGTCGACGCCGCGCGCGCGCGCCGCCTTTTGCGCGCGATGGTCCGGCGCCTGGCCGATATGCCAATCGCCAAGCCCAGCCGAGTCGATCACGAAGCTGTCGGTGAGTCCCTCCTTAGCGACCACGCGGCGGAACACGCCCTCGGCCATTGGCGAACGGCAGATATTGCCGAGGCAGACGAATAGGATGCGGTGTGGCGCCATGGCCGGCTGCTTCGCATGGCGAACCGCCTCTGACAAGGCGCGAATGGCCCCATGCGCCAAGGGAATTTCCGGCTCCTTGCGAAGGCGGTACGGCCATCTTATCTCTTTGGCGGACTTTGGCTTCTTCAGCCTTGGCGAGGACAGGACGATGATGGCTTTCGACAATGCGAGCGACCTCCGCAATGCGGCTCTCGGCAGGGAGATTTCCTTGGCGAAGCTTGCCGAGTGGGAGAAGCGCGTGCGCAACGACTTCTGGTCGAAGATCAGGCGGCTTGCGGGCAAACTGCCCTTCGTCGAGGACATCGTCGCCGCCTATTACTGCGCGCTCGACCCAGCTACCCCGCTGCGCGTACGCGGCATGCTTCTCGCGGCCATCGCCTATTTCATCCTGCCCTTCGATTTTGTCCCGGACATCATCGCCGGCCTCGGCTTCGCCGACGACGCAGCCTTGGTGACAGCGGTGGTTGCGCTCGTATCAGCGCATATCACCCCGATCCACCGCGCCGCCGCCGCCCGCGCACTCGACAAGGAGCTGCCGAAGACCACCTAGAAACGGCGCGAATCTCTGCAGCGGCAACAATAGACGCCTGTGTGGCAATTCTACTGCACGCGGCCGATTCCGGCTAACTCGGCGACAATCACGAGCCTCAGACATCGACAACTCGATTATCTTACGTCAGAGCTGGGGATTGACGATCACCTTGCCCGTGACCTTACGTCCCTCGATGAGGCGGAGCGCGTCTGCCGTCTCTGCCAGCGGAAAGACGCCGTGGATATGCGGCACGATCTTGCCCTCTTGGGCCCACTCAAGCAGCATGGCCATGTTGGCGCGGTGCCGATCCGGGTGGCGCGCGACGAAGCCGCTCAACAACACGCCGACCACCGAGCAGCCCTTGAGCATCACGACGTTGATCGGAAGGCGTGGGATCTCGCCCGCGGCAAAGCCGACCACGAGATAGCGTCCCTCCCACGCCATGGCGCGCAACGCTGGTTCGGCGTGAGGACCCCCGACGCAGTCGTAGAGCAAGTTAACGCCGGTTCCTCCCGTCAGCTCTTTGAGCCTGATCTTCAGATCTTCCGTCTGGTAGTCGATGCCTTCGGCAGCACCATGCGCCTTGGCGATGGCAAGCTTGTCTTGGGAGGAGGCGACAGCGATGACGCGCCCGCCCATGAGGTTGGCGATCTCGACCGCCGCGAGCCCGGCGCCGCCTGCCGCGCCAAGCACGGCTATGGTCTCGTCGGGCTTCAGTCGCCCGCGATCCTTGAGCCCGAAGAGCGCCGTGCCGTAGGTCACCGGAATGCCGGCAGCGGTCTCGTCGCTGACCCCGTCGGGGATCGGAACGGCGCCGCTTGCCTTGATCGCCACCTTCTGCCGGCAGCCATTGCCGCCGATGGAGGCAACCACTCTTTGCTCAAGCGCTAGGCTAGAGGCGCCGGGCCCCAAAGCCTCGACGGTCCCAGCCACCTCTCCGCCTGGTGAATGGGGCAAGGTGGGGGTGACCTGATAGCGGTTGCGCAACTGAAGCGTATCGAAGAAGTTGAGGCCGACCGCCGCCACGCGGATCACGATCTCCCCTTCTGCGGGAGTTGGATCAGGGACCTCTTCAATGCGAAGCTTCTCAGGTCCGCCGAATTCGCTGAATTGCGCCACGCGCATGGCTTTTTCCTTGCTCTCGCTCGCCTGCCCCCGCCAAGCCGCCGCTTATGGCATGAACCCGCCGTGAAATCGAAGCCTGGAACTGCCCGCGGCTATTTCGCCATCGGCATCGAGGGCGGATCGAAGGCCGTCAATCTCGGCAATCTCTTGCGCTCGGCCCATGCCTTCGGCGCGAGCTTCGTGTTCACCATCGGTGCCGATCCGCGTGTCATGGACACCATCGCCGACACTTCGCGCGCCCCCTCGCATCTCCCCCTCTACCATTGGCAAAGCATCGAGGAGATGCGCCTGCCGCGGGGATGCAGGCTCGTCGGCGTCGAGCTTGTCGAGGACACGGTCGAACTCCCTGCCTTCGCCCATCCGGTGCAGGCCGCGTATGTGCTCGGGCCGGAACGCGGCGTGCTCAGTCCCGCGCTGATCGCCCGTTGCGCCCATCTCGTCCGCATCCCAACCGCCTTTTCGCTGAACGTGGCCACGGCCGGCGCCATCGTCATGTACGACCGGCTCCGCTGCCTCGGCCGTTTCGCCAGCCGCCCGGTCGCCGTCGGCGGGGCGCCCGAGGCGAGGACGGAGCATGTGCGAGGCGCCCCGCGCCGCCGAACATGGGGGGTTTGACGCCCTCTCCTGGCCAAGGGAAGATCAAATATGTATGCTTCCATCCGCTCACGACGAATCGGGACGGGGAAATGCGCCGAGCCGTTCGAGCTGCCTCGATCATCACAGCTTTAAGCTGCACGTCAGCTTGGGCTGGCAATCCGACGCTCCTGGAGAAATACAAGGAGTGGTCGGCTTTTGCCGCCGCGGGCACGCCGAAGGTCTGCTTCGCCTTGGCTCAGCCCAAGCAGTCGACCCCCAAGGGCATCAAGCGCGGTCCGGTCTACTTCTATATCTCGCAGTGGCCCGCCGACGGGGTCACCAACGAGGTGAGCGTCAAGATGGGCTACCCGTTCGGCCCGGGCGCCAAGGCCACCGCCACGGTTGGCAACGCCAAGTTCGATCTCTTCACCAAGGACGAGGGTGCCTTTGTCGAGAAGGTCGACACCGAGTTGGGCCTGGTCGAGGCGATGAAGAAGGGCAGCACCCTGAAGATCGACGGCAAGTCGGCCCGCGGTACCGCGACGAGCGACGTCTATTCGCTCGACGGTTTGAACGACGCGCTCGCCCGCATCACCAAGGAATGTTCGAGTTAACCACCCGCAAGGGACGTTCACCCTCCCGTCATTGATTGCAGCGATGAACAAGACTAGCGTCGGCCTGCGGCGCTGTTCCTCATCATGTTCTGGTCGAGGGCTACTACACCGAGGACGACGAGCCCACGACCATCGATTTCGCCGAGTTCAAGGCTCCTGGTATATTGCGGCAACAACCCCACGGTCGGATTCCTCACCGCTGCGGACGAGATCATCGACGCCGACGACAACTAAGGCCTTATTCTCCGGCATTTTCCGGACCGCACCCTTGGCTTTGCGCCCGTACGGCATGATATGACGGTTGAGCCGGCTCACCCGGCAGACCCTGAAAGCCATGTCGATACCGTCGCTTGTCATTGAGACCCCGCCGGCGCGGGCCGAACGAGGCGAGACCCTGATTGGGCTCGACCGTGCCGGCCTTGCCGGGCGTCTTGGCGAGCTCGGCGTGCCGGAGCGCCAGTCCCGAATGCGCGTCGGCCAGTTGTGGAACTGGCTCTATGTGCAGGGCGCCACCGACTTCGCCCTCATGACCAACATCGCCAAGGAATTCCGCGCCGAGCTCGAAGGCAACTTCAACCTTGCCCGGCCCGAGATCGTGACCGAGCAGGTGTCATCCGACGGCACCCGCAAATGGCTGCTTCGCCTCGGCGACGGCAAGGAAGTCGAGACCGTCTACATCCCTGAAGAGGATCGTGGCACGCTCTGCATTTCGAGCCAGGTCGGCTGCACCCTCACCTGCAGCTTCTGCCACACCGGCACGCAGAAGCTCGTGCGCAATCTCAACCCCTCCGAGATCGTCGGCCAGATCATGGTTGCGCGCGACCGCCTCGGCGATTGGCCAGGTGCTGTAGCCGAAGACCCGCGCGGCATCCCCGACACCGACCGCAAGATCACCAATGTCGTGCTCATGGGCATGGGCGAGCCGCTCTACAATTTCGATCACGTGCGCGATGCCATGGCGATTGCCGCCGACGGCGAGGGCCTCTCCGTTTCCAAGCGCCGCATCACGCTGTCGACCTCTGGCATCGTGCCTGAGATTCCGCGCTGGGGCGAGGAGGCAGGCACCATGCTCGCCATTTCGCTTCATGCCGTGCGCAATGAGCTGCGCAACGAGCTCGTGCCGATCAACAAGAAATGGCCGATCAAGGATCTGCTCGACGCCTGCCGCGCCTATCCGGGACTTTCCAACGCCAAGCGCGTCACCTTCGAATATGTGATGCTGAAGGGCGTCAACGACTCAATCGCCGACGCCAAGGAGCTGGTGCGGCTGCTTGCCAAGATTCCTGCCAAGATCAACCTGATCCCGTTCAATCCCTGGCCAGGCGCGCCCTACGAATGCTCTGACTGGGAGCAAATCGAGAAATTCGGCGAAGTGGTGAATCGCGCAGGCTATGCGAGCCCGGTGCGCTCCCCGCGCGGCCGGGACATCATGGCAGCCTGCGGGCAGCTTAAGAGCGCGAGCATCAAGCAGCGCGCCAGCGCCCGGATGGCCACCCCGGCAGGTTCATAGATCCTTGCCACGGACCATCGGAGAAGTCCTGCGCCATGACAGGCGAGTTCGCCAATCTTCCAGCCGACTTGCCGCGGCCCGTCGATGATGGCGCCGCCGCCCATCTGACCGGCATGAGCATGCCCCGCTTGACGTTGCGCTCCACGGCCGCACGCGATGTCGATCTCGGCGCTCTACTGCTATCCGAAGACGGGCTTGCCGGGGCATTCTATGCCCGATGGATGGGGACGCAATACCCGGTGCTCGCGGCTGCACGCCGCAAGCTTGCGCGTTTCGCAATCAACACCGCGAGCTTGCCGATCTCGGCGCCCAGGTCTTCGGTCTGAGCACACAATCGACCGACTATCAGCGCGAAATGGCCGAGCGCCTGCATCTTCCCTTCGAGATCTTGAGCGACTCCGGCCTTCGGGTCACGACAGCGCTCCGCCTGCCGGCCTTCGAGGTCAGTGGGGAGCATCTGCTCAAGAGGCTAACTCTGATTGTCAGGAGCGACGTGATCTAGCGCGTGTTCTACCCCGTCTTTCCGCCCGACAAGAGTGCCGATGAGGTTGTGCAACGGCTTCGGGCTCGGCGGCAATCATGACACCTGCTTGCACGCGTACACTCAGCGCCCCAATCGCCCCCACCTATGATTGTTGCGCCCGGAGAAGTGCGGCTTCCAGCCGGTCGTTGCCCCAGAACAGCTCCTCCCCGATGGTGAAGGACGGTGCGCCAAACAGCCCGCGTGATGCGGCCTCCTCGGTCTGACGGCGAAGCGCGTCCTTGTTCTCAGGCGCGTTCGCCACTGCAAGCGCCACCTCCGCATCGACGCCGATCGCATCGAGGATCGCGCGAAGCGTCGCGTCCTCGCTGATGTCCTTCTGCCCGGCGTAGTTGGCTGTGAACGCGGCGCGGGTGAAGGCAGGCATCCAGCCCTCGTTCTCTCCCGCCAGCGCGATGCGCGCCGCCTTCAGTCCGTTCTGCGGAAACTTCGCCGGCGGCAGCTTGAGCGGCAGCCCTTCGGCTTCGCAGATGCGGGTCAGGTCGCGCCACATATAGCGCCCCTTGGCGGCGAAGATATTGAAGGGCGAGTCGTTCCAGCCCTGCGTCTGGAAGATCGGGCCGAGCAGGAAGGGCCTCCAGCGCACCTCGAGGCCCGCCTCCGCCGCCAGCCGCTCGACACGCATGACGGCTGGATAGCAATAGGTGCTGCCGAACTCGTACCAGAACTCCAGTCCGCCCATGATCTACCCGCTTTGCCTGCCCAACTCTTGTCTTATAGTCCCGGCGTTTCCAGCGCGAGACCCTGTGGCACGAGGCTAGACTTGATTACCCGCACCATCTTCCGCGTCCTTTGGGCGGCAACCGTGTTTGTCTTTGCCTTCGCGGTGGCGCTTGGGGTGCTGTTCCTGCTCGGCGGGCTATGGGTCGGCGACGAGCTTCGCGCCTTGGCGCCACAAGACCCGGTCCTTGCCACCGGATCTAGCTGGGTGGGCGCGGCGATCTTTGCCCTCACCGTGGTGCCGGCTCTGACCATAGTGCCGGCGCTGGTCGCCGTTATCATCGGCGAAGCCCTGCATATCCGTTCCTGGATGTATTACGTGCTTGCCGATGGCGCGGCGCTGCTCGCCGTGCCGCTCCTCGCCGGCGCTACTGGCGAGCTCGCCGTCGCGCCCGGCGACCTGATGGTGTCATTGCCCGCCCATCAATACATGACGATCTTCGCCGCCGCGGGCTTCGTCGGCGGCTTCGTCTATTGGCTGCTGGCTGGGCGGAACGCTTAAAACCAGGTGGGACCGGTCCCCTTTTGTGTAGGGCCGGTCCCTGAGACGCAAAACTTTACTCGTCCTGGAGATGTGACCTCTCGGGGTCACGAAAATCATAATCTCCGATTTGCCTTAACAACCGGTAAGCGGCGCGACCCATCGCGCGCCCGGCTCTTGCGCCGCCACGCCTCCTGCCTATAGTCCGGCGCAATTTGTTACTGGTGGGGCGCGCGTCCCACTCCAAGAGGCCTATCCCATGGCAACCGCCATCAAAAAGGTGGTGCTCGCTTATTCCGGCGGGCTCGACACCTCGATCATACTGAAATGGCTTCAGGAGACCTACGCTTGCGAGGTCGTCACCTTCACCGCCGATCTCGGCCAGGGCGAGGAGCTCGAGCCGGCCCGCAAGAAGGCGGAGATGCTCGGCATCAAGGAGATCTTCGTCGAGGATCTCCGCGAGGAGTTCGTGCGCGATTTCGTCTTCCCCATGTTCCGGGCGAACGCGCTCTACGAGGGCGTCTACCTGCTCGGCACCTCCATCGCCAGGCCTCTGATCGCCAAGCGGCAGATCGAGATCGCCAAGGCGACCGGCGCCGACGCCGTTGCCCATGGCGCCACGGGAAAGGGCAACGACCAGGTGCGCTTCGAGCTCACCTATTGTGCGCTCAACCCCGACATCAAGGTGATCGCCCCCTGGCGGGAATGGGACTTCAAATCGCGCAGCGACCTGATCGAGTTCGCCGAGAAGCACCAGATCCCCGTCACCAAGGACAAGCGTGGCGAAGCGCCCTTCTCGGTCGACGCCAATCTGTTGCACTCTTCCTCCGAAGGGAAAGTGCTTGAGGACCCGGGACAAGAGCCGCCGCCTTACGTCTATCAGCGCACCATCGCGCCCGAGGACGCGCCAGACAAGGCGACGACCGTAACCATCGGTTTCGCCAAGGGCGATCCGATCTCCATCGACGGCAAGAAGCTTTCGCCCGCGAGCCTGCTCACGCGGCTGAACGAGCTTGGCCACGACAACGGCATCGGCCGCGTTGATCTCGTCGAGAACAGGTATGTCGGCATGAAGTCGCGCGGTATCTACGAGACGCCCGGCGGCACCATCCTGCTTGCCGCGCACCGCGCCATTGAGTCGCTCACTCTCGACCGCGAGGCGACGCATCTCAAAGATTCGCTTATGCCGCGCTATGCCGAGCTGATCTATTACGGCTTCTGGTTCTCGCCTGAGCGCGAGATGCTGCAGGCGCTGATCGACAAGAGCCAGGAGCATGTCGAAGGCGAGGTGACGCTCAAGCTCTACAAGGGCAACGTCATTGTGATCGGCCGCTCGAGCCAGAAATCGCTCTACGCGAGCGAGATCGTCACCTTCGAGGACGACGCCGGCGCCTACGACCAGAAGGACGCCGAAGGCTTCATCAAGCTCAACGCGCTGCGGTTGCGGCTGCTCGGCAAGCGCAAGCGCTAACATTTGATGGGGGGCACCCATGTGGCCCGATACGCGCCTGATCGACCTGTTCGGCATCGAGCTTCCCATCATGCAGGCGCCTATGGCGAACGCCACCGGCGTGGAGATGGCGGTCGCCGTGGCGAAGGCCGGTGGTCTCGGCTCGCTGCCTTGCGCCATGCTTTCTCTCGACAAGATCCGCACCGGCGTCACCGAGTTCAGGGCGCAGAGCAACAAGCCGTTCAATCTGAATTTCTTCTGTCACGCAGCGCCCGCCGAGGATGTGGCGCGCGAGCAGGCCTGGCTCACGCGACTTGCGCCTTACTATACGGCACTCGGCGCCGCACCGCCTTCGCTCCCGCTGAAGGCAGGGTTGCAGCCGTTTGGCGAAGAGGCCTGTGCGCTGGTCGAGGAGCTGAGGCCGGCAATCGTGAGCTTTCATTTCGGCCTGCCGGCGCCAGCGCTCCTCCAGCGCGTCAAATCTGCCGGCTGCAGAATCCTGAGCTCCGCCACGAGCGTCAAGGAAGCAGTCTGGCTCGCCGAGCGCGGCGTCGACGCGGTGATCGCCCAAGGCGCCGAGGCCGGCGGCCATCGCGGCATGTTCCTGGAGACCGACGTCGCCACCCAGATCGGCACCTTCGCGCTCGTCCCGCAGGTCGCCGATGTGGTGAAGGTTCCCGTCATCGCCGCAGGCGGCATTGCCGATGCCCGCGGTGTCGCCGCAACCTTCGCGCTCGGCGCTTCAGGCGTGCAAATCGGCACCGCCTATCTTCGCTGCCCCGAGGCGCATATCTCAGAGCTGCATCGCGCGGCACTGAAAAAGCCCGAGCCCGCCACCGTCATCACCAATGTGCTGACCGGGCGCCCGGCGCGCGGGATTCTCGACCGGTTCATCGCCGAGCAAGGGCCGGTCAACGCGGAAGCCCCTGCCTTCCCGCTCGCCACTCAGGCAGCGATCCCGCTGAGGACGATTGCCGAGAAGCAAGGCTCAGGCGACTTCTCGTCCTTCTGGTCAGGCGAGGCCAGCGCGCTCGGCCGCGACATGAATGCCGAGGACCTGACCCGCACCATCGCGGACGAGAGTCTCGCTCTGCTGCGCGGACTTTCAAATCCAAATAAATAGGTTGGCTAAGCCACGGCGAGAGAGCTTGGCGGCTGCGCCGAAGGCGCTTCGCCGACACGCTGATGCTCGATCTGCGGCAGTTCGCACAATCCGCCGCCGAGATAGAGGTGATGCCAGAGCTGGGTGGCGATCACGCCGCCGAGCCCGAGGCTCGCAAACGTGCCGAGCTTGCCGTCTCCGCTCGTCAGCGCCGCGCTGTCGCGGGCGATCGCGGCGGCATCGAAATAGCCGGTGCGTGCGAGAGAATCGGGGCTGATCAGGTCGCGCACGAAGGACGGCGGCTTGACGAGGAAGGTCTCGGCGAGTGGCGCGCGGAACATGGCCTTCTTGCGCTGCGCCACCGCCTCCGGCAGGAGCCGCGCCGCCGCCTGGCGCAGCAGATATTTGTCGCCGCGAAGCCCATGCAGCTTCCAGCGCGGATGAAGCCGCGAGGCAAACGCGATCACGTCCTCGTCGAGGAAGGGGTAGCGCGCCTCGACGCTGTTCGCCATGGCGACGCGATCGCCCTTCTGCGTTATCAGCAGTCCGGCAAGGTGGATCTTGTACCCGAGATAGAGCGATTGGTTCAGCGGATGCCAGCGGCGCATGCGCTCAAGATCGAGAACGAGGTCCTCATAGGCGACGAAGGAGCCCAGCCGCTCCTTCAGCTCCGCGCTGTAGTAGCGGTCCCGTGACGTCGCCACGAGATTGTACATGATAGACTGTGCATGCGGTCCGCCGATCATCGTGTCGATGCGCGCGAACTCGCCGAAGCTCAGGTTTGGCGCGGCAACCTTCCGCGCGAGCCGGCTGATCGCCGTGCTCGGATGGAAGCCGCCAATATCGAGATTGCGCGCGGCCTCCCTGATCTTGAACCACACATAGCCGGCGAACGCCTCGTCGGCGCCCTCGCCGGTGAGCACGGCCTTGTAGCCTTGTGCATGCACATTGCGTGACAGCGCAAGCAGCGCTGCGCAGGACGTATCGAGGACCGGGCACTCCGCGGCGCGGATCAGCCCCGCATAATTGTCGGCGATGACGCTCGCCTCAGCTTCAATCACGGTCGCCGCGCCGCCGATATGGTCCGACGATTCGCGCGCATGCGGAGCCTCGTCGAGCTCGGCAACCGGCACTTGAATGGTGAAGCTCGGCAGCGGCCGCCCGGCGATCTTTGAGGCGGTGGCGAGCACGTACGCCGAATCGACGCCGCCGCTGAGATACCCAACCACCGGCACGTCGGCCCTGAGCCTGATCTCGACGGCGCGCTGGAACGTCGCCTCGAATTCATCGATCAGCGCCGTTGGGTCGGCGGCATCCTGCTCATGGCCCCAATCAGGGAAGTCGAAATCCCAATAGCGCCGCTCCTCGATTTCCGCGGCGGCGCCGTCTTGCCGAAATGCGATCCTGAGATAGTGGCCCGGCAGGATCGACTGCACACCGTCGAACAGCGTGCGGCGCGTGCCGAGCGCATAGAAGGTGAAGAGATGATCGAGCCCCCGCACATCGACCGCAGCCGGTACGGCGCCGGAGGCGAGCAGCGCCTTGATCTCCGATGCGAAGTAGAACAAATTGCCCTGCCGCGACCAATGCAGCGGACAAATTCCGACGCGGTCGCGCGCGAGCAGAACGATGCGCTTGGCGAAGTCGAACAGAACGAAGGCGAACTGGCCCTTGAGATGCGGTAATAGATCCTCGCCATGCTCCTCGTAGAGATGCACGAGCAGCTCGCAGTCGCTGCCGCCGCGGAAGACGTGACCGCGCGCCTGCAGCTCGGCCTTGCGCTCCGGATAGTCGAACAGCTCGCCGTTGCAGATCACGGCGACGGTGCGGTCCTCGTTGAGGATTGGCTGCTGGCCGTTACCAAGCCCGACGATGCTAAGCCGCTGCTGGATGGCGCCGATGCCTGGTGCGAACAGGGTGCCGATCTCGTCGGGCCCGCGATGGGTGAGTGCCGCGCCCATGCGCGCGACTTGCGCACGATCCGGCTCCCTCCGACCCTTGAGGTCGATCACACCTGCCAAGCCGCACATGAACCCTCGCTAGATTGACCGGTAAAGGACGTGAAGCGCCTTCATAGGTCTGACCGTCCTTCTCAAACCTGCTGCCGCGGCGTGGATACCATCTTTACTCGATCGGAGACCGTGGCGCCTTAGCAACCAAGGTCCTACTCAATGACTTAGCCGCAGACATGAACGCGTTTAGGCGAGGACGTGCGGACTGTTCGCCCTGCCTAGAATCCGGGCTCGGTGTACGCCGAAGTGCTGCCCTCCCCTGAACGCGTGCCTCCATAGTTTATGACATGGGTGTCTTCTGCAAGGACGACGCTCGCATCGCTGGCGGCTGTACGAACCATGTTGCCCCTTACTTCGAAATTGGCACTGATTTCAGAGTGCTCTACCGGGCTTATACAAAATTCAACCCTACCCTTTGGGCTCGTGAGCAATCGGAGTTCAAATTCCGTATATCCACTCTCTTTGGCTGCGAGGAAAAACGCATGCAAAGTTGAATGGTGGCTGTCAGTCAATCGAGATCTACTGCTCATTTCAACTCTCCAGCCTGAAATTAGGAAATGCTCTCTCGCAAACTTATGAATAGCTCGAAAGGTTCCGCTGCAAGTTCCTTAAGACGTCCTTGACCTACCCCATGCCCTCCGCCGGGTGGTTCGCGGCTTCCCCTTCGGCCTAGGAATCACGCTGCCATTCTCGCCAAGCTCACTGATCTCCTAGCGCCTCTCGTCGGCTTGGCACTCTTTGATCTCACCACGCCAAGCGAGTGACAAATACCACAGCGCCAATGTCAGCGACGAACCAGAATCTCTCCCTCAAGCTCAAGATCGTCCTGAGCACGAACGCTCGAAGGGAGATTTCACCATGACGCACACTCAAACCCTAAGTTTGGTTGGGGCAGCTATCTTTGTCGCCCTCACTGCGGCCAGCATCCCCGCTCTTGCTCCAATCAGGCCTTACCAGCGCATTTTCCTTGACCTAGACCGGCAGGTTGGCGAATGCCAGCTGCATAGACGAGCGATATCTCGCCGCGCTTGCGTAGCTCGTCTAGGGCAAGAGGTGCGTATCGACACCGCCGAGAACAGGTGAATGGCCTTCTTGTTGGTCAACGCTAGCTAGTGTTGTTGGTCAACGCTACCGTCACAACACGCGGTAACTAGCTGGCGTTTACCGCCGCTATCCTGTCAATGATCGAGCGTTGCGGCGCCGGGGGATTCTCCAGCGTCACCACTTTGTCCATGGCGCGGGCTTCGAATTGAATGAGCTTGTCAATCATTGCCAGCGTCCCCTTCAGATCGGAGACTTTCGCATCACGCTCGTTTTGCAGCTTCTGCATGACCTTCTCAAACCAGGCATCAGCAGCTCTGAGCTGCTCATGGATAATGTGGGCACGCTCTTCTAGGTCGCTACGGATATCGCGCATGAGGCTATCCCCCTATCTCCGACTTCCGTCCTAGGCAGTGTTAGCTGAGCGACGGCTTGTGGCAGTGTTGTGGCAACGCGGAGCCCCCCTCTTTGTGCCGAGGAGCGGCGCATTGGTCACTAAATTGGTGGAGGCGAGTTGCGGCTGGGCCACAGGGGGCAAACAGACGACAATCAGCCTCGTAGGGGCTCCATTACCGTGCCAAGGTCCTAGAGTCACCTCGTAATGATCCTTACCGGTGATGTCGCTGTGCCACAGGCTAACGCGGACACAACCGGCCCAGCTTGCGGCCTCTGTGGTTAAGCCGCCCGATTTGGAGCCGCGCTGCCCCTTATAGGCAGCCCCGGAACCCTCGCTGCCCGAAACCGTTGTTTTCCCTGGGAATAAGCCAACGAAAGGAGGCTGAAAACCATGATAAAAACCATGAAACAGGGCGCGTTGGCACTCGCCTTATTGAGCAGTGTCGCGCTTTTTGCCGCTCCCGCTGTTGCGAACTCGCTTCATGATGAGGGCGATTTCGGGGGTGGGTACTCGTTAATCGGTCCCTCAGGTGGACCTGAGCGGTACGACTATAAGCGGCACCATACCTTCCGCCCCTATTATTACGGTGGGCTCGATCCCTATGGCTACGCCCGCTATTACTATGGCCCCGGCATTCCCCTGTGGGGTCCGGGCGTTGTAATCGGCTATTAGCGCTTGGTTTGCGCTGAGAGGTGGGGCGAATCCGGTCGGCACGCCTGGGTTAGCCCTACGTGTAGCGATAGGTTCATCAAGGTTTGTATTCCTGGTGCGGCGGGACCCCGCCGGTTCTGATTCCTGGGGGATGTGTTCTCGCGCGGACCAACCCAGGCGGCTGATTCTGGATATTTGAATATCCCAGTGCCATCGGTCGCGGCCCACAGCGCGTTACCCAGCAGCGCAAGCCTGGCTAGTGCTTCCGGCCCGCCAACGGTCTTGACAGGAACCAAAGGGCTTAACTCGAAATTAACCATACCGCGCACATAGCGGCCTTGCGTGAAACTACAGGAAGGCAGAGGGAAGTTATGAGTGACCCCATCCTTTTTTGGACGGTGTTTGCAGTGATTGCCGCGAACATCATCCTACTCGTCAGCGCCTTGATCAGCGCGGATCGGGAAGCCAGGCACTAGGCGGGTGTATTGCCTAATACCTGAGGCGAATTTTGTTCCTCGAATGCCGTGCGTTTGGCATCCATCTCCTTTTGCCATTTGAGGATTAGCTGTTCGCGGCCGTCATCCCATATGCGATCAGAGTAAGGGTGCGGTAGCTCCCATTCATGTGGGAGTACTGCTTCAACCGTTGTGGCTACGTTATCGAGGCCCATGGTTCTTAGTTCCTTTAGGGTTTCCCTGTTGTCTTTCCAGGCTTAGAACGTCCCCATATCTGTTTAGGTCGATTACCTCGCGCAAGAATTGTTGAAGTGCTTCGCCTCCGTAGGTTTTGTGCAGAAAGGCCCACAGTTGAGGCATGGTCAGATCCGCGGGAAGGTTAGTCATTTCCACCGTTACCGTTTCAATCATGATTGGGCTAACAAGTCAGGCTAGATCGTCTCTTCGAGGAAGCGCTCATGTCCGCTATGGGTCATGAGCAGACATCGCGTCACGTCCGATATTCCCCTCAAAGCGGACATTCATCAGCGCGTTTGCACGTCAGCTTAGTACCAATAGCGGACATTCACTCAGGCACTTTCGTTCCGCCTTGCCCGCACCAATGCCCGCGGTGTCCACGAGCCATGGGTCATCTCCACCTCCGGTCTGAGGAGCGCCTCGGGACTGCGACAAAATCGGCTGCGACAAAATCGGCTGCGACAAAATCGACTGCGACAAAAACGGCTGCGACGTCTTAGTCGGGAAACAATTAATGCGCCCCGCGTTCGGGCTGCCGGATGGCCGCTGCGTCATTCCCTACCCTCAACCCCTGACGCAAGCCAATCCGACAAAGGAGGCTTGTCATGTTTAGCAAGACAGCAATCGCACTTGCCGCAGCGTCATTTGCGGTCGGTGCTGCCGCGCTTACGCCCGCCATGGCCAACTACGCTCCTTGCGTTGAAAACCCTGCAGGAAAGGGATGTCCTGGCGAGATCAAGCAAAATGCGGCGACGCCTAGCTATAGGGGCGCGGAACACCATCCACGCAGCACGACCCATCATCACGGTTAGTCGGGGCTGAAACGAAGGTTGGCAGGAGACAGATCTCTCCTGTCAACTTCGATGCCGAGACATCTTTCAAGTGATGCTCATCTGGAAGCGGGTCAAATGGCCAGAAAGGTGCGAGAAGATGTGGAGACTTAAAAATGTGCCGTGGGTAATTCTTTTGTTGGCCGGGTTCGTTGCTGGCTCAACCATGGAGAGTCACGCGCGGATTCGGCCAACGCCGACATCCGCCTCAGAGATACACCGGCAGCTCGATCTTTTCGGGGAAGTGCTTCAGCTCGTGCGCTCCGACTATGTCGAGAAGCCGAATGATGCCAAGCTGGTCGATGGTGCAATAAACGGCATGCTGTCGGCACTCGATCCTCACTCGGGATATCTGAATCCAAAGCAGTTTCGTGAATTGCAGATCCAGACGACTGGCGAGTTCGCCGGGATTGGACTTGAAGTGACGATGGAGGACAGCGCGGTCAAGGTTGTCGCACCGATAGAAGACACGCCCGCAGCAAAGGCTGGGATTCAATCTGGAGACGTTATCACCGCAATTGATAAGGATGATATTCAGGGCTTCACCCTTGAAGATGCGGTCGACAAGATGCGCGGATCAGCCCACACGCCCATCACGCTCACCATCGTGCGCAAGGGAATTGCGGAACCCTTCGACATCAAGATTGTGCGCGATGTCATCCACGTCGATCCGGTCAAATATGAAGCCGACGATGACGTGGGCTACATTCGTATCACCACCTTCAATGAACAGACAGCTGCCGCCCTGCAACAGGCCATCGAGGATCTCAACGAGAAGATCGGTCCCAGGCTCAAGGGCTATGTGATCGATCTTCGCAATGATCCAGGCGGCCTGCTCGAGCAAGCGGTCACGACCTCCGCTTCATTCCTCGATCAGGGAAAAATCGTCGCCATAAAAGTCCGCGATCCTAAAGAAGAGCAGCACTATGACGCGCAACTTAGCGATCTCACTAAGGGCGCGAGGCTCGTTGTACTGATCAATGGCGGATCGGCATCTGCCTCTGAGATTGTTGCCGGTGCGCTCCAGGACAATCACAGGGCAAGGGTCGTGGGCACACGTTCCTTCGGTAAGGGGTCGGTACAGACGATCATTCCACTTGCGAACCAGGGTGCGTTAAGGCTCACAACCGGGCGCTACTACACCCCCTCGGGTCGCTCAATTCAAGCAGAGGGCATTGAACCAGACGTCGTTATTACGGAGGAAAATCCGAGTGAGTCTAAAGAGAAAGCTGAAGCGAAGGACGTCGTGAGTGAGGCAAGCTTGCATGGCCATCTCAAGAATGAGGACGAAACCGCGAAGGGAAAGCAAGAAGAATTGGGCAGCTCGTCCTATGTAAATCCTGACAAGGCCAAGGACACTCAGCTCGTCTATGCCCTCGATCTCCTGCATCGAGTCGATTCGATGACCTCGGAGGCCGCGAAGAAGAGAGCCGAGGCCAACTAGAGAGCGCTTCGTGCCAAAGGATGGTCGTGGAAACACTCGCGGAGACCGGAGGACGTGATGACTGCCACAAGCTATTGCCGTTTGGCTGCACTGATTTTTGTCGTCGTTGCGGCGTTGCAGCTGATTAGAGCGGTCAGTGGTTGGTCGATCACTGTGGGTGCTACAACTTCAATCCCGTTATGGGCAAGTTGGGTCGTCGGCGTTATTGCTGGGGTGCTTGCCTGGATAGGATTTGATGCATCTCGATAACAAGGGTGACGAGATGCATTTTGAATGTGGAATTCACCAACGGCACGCGGCCCGGGGCCAGCCAATGCGGACGCCAGGAACACAAGGATCCCGTGACGCGTTGAATTGGCGCAAAAGTTATCAACGGACCTCTTGGAGGACACAATGCCTCCCAAGCTCATCGCGCTCGGAGTGATAGCGATAGTCCTGTCGATCATGATGATGATTATCGCACCCCCGCAAGACACGACCCACCACTCCGCCGACGCTGGAGACTTTGCCAGCAGCTCTGCACAATATATGCCTCATTGAGCAAAGAGTTACTGGCTCCTGGGAGCGGCGCCAACGCCAAGCGGCCGGGGGTGCGGCTGTTGGCGCATCGAGCTTGGTGAGAATGGCAGTATCTTCCCGAGACCGAAGGGGAAGCGTTGACCGTCGCTCTCAGCTCCTGATAAATGAATTCAAAGTTCGCCAGCCGTACGATCAGCAGCGTTAGTCGTTACCTCCACGCTACCTTCCAGGCCTAACATGCTGATCCATAACCAATGACGCTTATCGCTGTCATATGAACCGCGGGCCCTTCAGGCCCGCGTTTTGCAATTCAGGACCCCATGCAGCTTCGCAACATCGCCATCATCGCCCACGTCGACCATGGGAAGACCACCCTAGTCGACCGGCTCCTCCAGCAATCGGGCGCGTTCCGCGAGAACCAGCGCGTGGCGGAGCGCGCCATGGATTCGAATGACCTCGAGCGCGAGCGCGGCATAACCATACTCGCCAAGGCGACCTCAATCCTCTGGCAGGGCACGCGCGTCAACATCGTCGACACGCCAGGCCACGTCGATTTCGGCGGCGAGGTCGAGCGCATCCTCAACATGGTCGACGGCGCTCTGGTGCTGGTCGATGCCGCCGAAGGCCCGCTGCCACAGACCAAGTTCGTGGTGTCGAAGGCGCTGAAGATGGGTCTGAAGCCCATCGTCGTCATCAACAAGGTCGACCGTCCCGATGCGCGTCCGCACGAGGTGGTCAACGAAGTGTTCGACCTATTCGCGAGCCTTGATGCCTCCGACGAGCAGCTCGACTTCCCAATCCTTTACGGCTCGGCCAAGGAGGGGTGGATGGCGGAAAGCCCCGAGGGCCCGAAGGAGGCGCGCATGCAGCCTCTGTTCGATCTCGTTCTCAGCCACGTCGCGCCGCCGCATGTGGAGGAAGGACCGTTCCGCTTGCTCGGCACCATCCTCGAGGCCAATCCCTATCTCGGCCGCGTCGTCACCGGCCGCATCACCTCCGGCACCGTCGCGCCGAACCAGTCAGTCAAAGTGCTCGACCATGACGGCAAGTTGGTCGAGCAGGGCCGCGTTTCCAAGGTGCTCGCCTTCCGCGGGCTTGAGCGCCTCGCGCTCGACGAGGCCACGGCCGGCGATATCGTCTCTCTTGCAGGCCTGCCCAGCGCCACCGTTGCGCATACTATCTGCGCGCCCGAGGTCATCGAGCCGCTGCCAGCCCAGCCAATCGATCCGCCGACGCTCTCCATGACCTTCCGCGTCAACAATTCGCCTCTTGCCGGCACCGAAGGCGACAAGGTGACGAGCCGCATGATCCGCGACCGTCTCTTGCGCGAAGCCGAGGGCAACGTTGCGCTCCGCGTCACCGAATCCGATGAGCGTGACTCGATGGAAGTTGCCGGCCGCGGCGAGTTGCAGCTCGGCATTTTGATCGAGACCATGCGCCGCGAGGGCTTCGAGCTTAGCGTATCGCGGCCGAAGGTGCTGTTCCGCCGCAACGAACAGGGCGAGCTGCTCGAGCCCATCGAGGAAGTGGTCATCGACCTCGACGCCGAGCATTCCGGCATCGTGGTGCAGAAGCTCTCCGAGCGTAAGGGTGAGCTCCTAGAGATGCGTCCCTCTGGCGGCGGCCGCCAGCGGCTCGTGTTTTACGTGCCGACGCGCGGGCTCATCGGCTATCAGGGCGAGCTTCTCACCGACACCCGCGGCACCGGCATCATGAATAGGCTGTTCCATGCCTACGCGCCCTACAAGGGCGAGATCCAGGGCCGGCGGAACGGTGTGCTGATTTCAACCGAAGCCGGCGAGGCTGTTGCCTACGCTCTGTGGAACCTCGAGGATCGCGGGCCGATGATGATCGACCCCGGCGTGCGGGTCTATGCCGGCATGATCGTCGGAGAGCACACCCGGGACAACGACCTTGAGGTCAATGTGCTCAAGGGCAAGAAACTCACCAATATCCGCACCACGTCGAAGGACGAGGCGGTGAGGCTCACGCCTCCGATCCGCATGACGCTCGAGCGCGCGCTCGCCTATATCCAGGACGACGAGCTCGTCGAGGTGACGCCGAAATCGATTCGGCTGCGCAAGCGCCACCTCGACTCCAACGACCGCAAGAAGGCGGAGCGCCAGAAACTGGCGATGGAGCCCGCTTAGGCTCCGGGCTTAGAGCGGCTCCAATCTTTGCTTCTGCAATCGTTCGGTTGTGAGCAGTTATGCGATCCCCTCTGCACATCGGGGCTTGTCTGCGCTAACCTCATCTCATGGAAACCGATGTCGTGCATATCAGGCCGGCAAGGACAAAGGACGCCGCGGCGCTAGCCGATGTCTATGCCGAGGCTTGGCGCGGCGCCTATCGCGGCATCATTCCCCATCTCTCGCTTGAGCGCATGATCGCGAGGAGAGGCGAAGCCTGGTGGAAGTGCGCGCTTGCCGAGCGGCGCCCGCTGCTCGTGCTCGACTTCGACGGCGCAGCCTCGGGCTATGCCACCTACGGCCGTTGCCGCTCAGGCCGCACGCCATTCCAGGGCGAGATCTTCGAACTCTATCTCCATCCCGTCTATCAAGGGCTTGGCCTTGGGGAGAAGCTGTTCGAGCGCACGCGCCAGCGGCTGTTCGATCTTCGCCTGAAGGGTCTCATGGTCTGGGCCCTCGCCGACAATGACAGCGCCTGCTCCTTCTATCTCAGCCTTGGCGGCAAGCCGATCGCTGAAGGCGCCGAGCGCTTCGGCGACGTCTCCTTGCGCAAAGTGGCCTTCGCCTGGAGCTGATCTTAGTCAGTTGCTAACGCAAGCGTGCCAATCCAAGACTTGTGACCAGACGACCCACGGCCTAGAAGGTCGAGGCGCGTCAACCCTCTAGGCTCATCGACGGTCCCCTTGCCATGTCCGACATGAAGCTCGCAGTGCTCGGCGCCGCAGGGCGTATGGGGCAGACGCTCGCCCGCGCCGTCGCCGCGACGCCGGGCTGCATTCTCGCCGCCGGCATCGAAGCCAAGGGCTCGCCGGCGATCGGCCAGGATTTTGGCGAGGTCGCCGGGCTCGGGACCTTGGGCATCGCCATCACCGACGATCCGCTGCCGGTCTTCGCCGAGGTGCACGGCGTGCTCGATTTCACCACGCCGAAGGCGACCGTGGCTTTTGCCGGCATCGCCGCGCAGGCGCGCATCGTCCACGTCATCGGCACGACCGGGCTCTCTGCCGAGGACCAGGCCAAGATCGAAGCCGCCGCCCGCCACGCTGCAATCGTCAAGGCAGGCAATATGAGCCTTGGGGTCAATCTGCTCGCTGGGCTCACCAATAGGGTCGCCAAGACGCTCGGCCCCGATTTCGACATCGAGATCCTCGAGCTGCATCACCGCCATAAGCGCGACGCCCCTTCCGGCACAGCCCTCCTTCTCGGCGAGGCCGCGGCTTCGGGCCGGGCCATCGCGCTCAAGGATCACAGTGTGCGCGTGCGCGAGGGCGACGTCGGTCCCCGCCGCGCGGGCGATATCGGATTTGCCGCCTTGCGCGGAGGCGACGTGGTCGGCGAGCACAAGGTGATCTTCGCCGGCCCCGGAGAGCGCATCGAGCTCGTCCATATTGCCACCGACCGTGGGATTTTTGCCCAGGGCGCGATCAGGGCGGCGCTTTGGGCGCGCGGCCAGGGCCCCGGGCTCTATTCCATGCGGGACGTCATTGGCCTGTGACCCTTCGGCTTAGACTAAGAGCCTGTTGCCTTTCCGCCTCTAACCCTTGCGGCATCGACCGGTTTCTGGTTGATCACTTGGCAAAATATGGGAGCTGCCCCTAAAGTCCGGCCTCTTTCGCCGTATGGGGCGAAACGGACCAAGGAACGAGGCTAGCCGAGCTTTGTTGCGCCCTTCACCCATATCGAAGCCAGGGTCTGCCAAGACCCCCGGTAAGAACGGGCAAGCCAATTCGGTCCGCAAAGTGGGCGGCGAGCCGCCCGCGCTCAAGAACGTGCTGGTCCTCGTGCGCCATGGCGAGAGCGAGTGGAACCGGCTCAATATGTTCACCGGCTGGCAGGACGTCGACCTGACCGAGGAAGGCGTGGCCGAGGCCCATCGCGCCGGCGCCATGCTCAAGGCCGAGGGCGCGCATCTCGATATGGCCTTCACCAGCCTGCTCAAGCGGGCGCAGAACACCCTCAAGATCATCCTGAGCGAGCTCGGCCAAGACGATCTCCCCATCGTCTATGACGCGGCGCTCAACGAGCGTCACTACGGCGATCTCGTCGGGCTGAACAAGGACGAGGCGCGGCAGCGCTGGGGCGAGGAGCAGGTACATCTCTGGCAGCGCTCCTACGACATCGCCCCTCCCGGCGGCGAGAGTCTGAAAGACACCGCGGCGCGCGTGCTTCCCTTTTACTCGAAGAGCATCACCCCGGAGATTAAGAGCGGAAAGAATGCGATCGTGGTCGGCCACGGCAACTCGTTGCGCGCGCTCGTCATGCAGCTCGACCGCCTGAGCCCCGAGCAGGTGAAGGAGCTCAGCATCGGCACCGGCATGCCGCTGATCTATCGCCTCCGGGCCGACGGCTCGGTCGCCGAGAAGCGCGATCTCGCAGCTTAGGTGCTACGCCGCGCTCGGCGCCTTGTTGGCGGAGAGCGCCTTCGACAGGGCTTGCGCGAAATCCTCGCGTTCAGGGTCGGTGAGGAACGCCGCAAACACAAGTCGCTTGCCGTAACTCGCGATTGACAGCTCGCTCGACCGGCCGATGCGCTCCTCGAGATCGAGCCGCACCCAATACGGATTGAAGCTCCAGGATTGCGCTTTTCCGGACGGCTGCACGCGCGTCACCGTCAACGCGCTCGGGGTCAAGTCCACTGTCTCGTAGAGCCGCGCCGCGCGATAATTGAGCTTGAAGGCAATGTAAATCAGGGCAACGTCGAGGCCCATGAAGCCCACCACCGGCCAGGCGCCAAGAAGATAGAACAGGAGGCCGGTGCTGAAGCTGACGATGCACACTAGGGTCATCAGCACCGCGAAGCCCTTCGGCGAGAGCGACCGGTGCGGCGTCAGCACGGCGGCAAAGCGTGTTTCTACTTGTGGGTCCGCGGAGAGCTCTGTCATAGCTCGCCTTTATCCCGTTAGTGAGACATTGGTAGTCTTGAGAAGAT